>NZ_OX352319.1:4132500-4620590 GCF_947090715.1 Pseudomonas sp. MM227 | reverse complement strand
CGCCTGGCTTGCCGCTGCAGAGGCTGCCAGCGGGGCGTTGAATGCAGCGCGGGGCGTCGAGCTGCGGCGGCTGCCGATCAGCAACGAAAGCGCCGGCGCGAGTCCGTTGCCGTGCTCACCCAACAGTTCGAGAAGTCGTGTCAGGTACTTCTCGTTTACCCAGTCCAGCACAAAGCGGTTGGGCGCGTAGACCCGCAACTCGTCGCCTTCGGCTTCGACCTGTAGCGGACGGATCCAGGTGTTGAATTGCTGGGCAGGCAGTTCATCGCGCAGGAGTTCCACGCACTGCTGCCAAAGTTCCACTGACACAGGTATCCCCTGAATTGAAAGCCGGCAAGGCAAAAACAACCCCCATTGTACCGACGCTCAGCACACTTATCCACATGTAGGTCCGGCCACTGGCCTGGAAAGCGTGAAAAAACCGCTGTTCAATGCCTCGAAATCTGATTCCTGAGCTCTGTGGATAACCTGGCTTGAGATCTATGCACAAGTGGGGGTCGAGATCTGTGGATAACAGTCCTGTGGATATCCTCGTCTTTAATCCACAGGTTGTCCTTAGCATCGACACAGGCGCAGCACCTCTTCTGGACAGGGTTGCGAATCCCCAGGACGTACGGGCAGCAAGGGCTGAAGGTAGTTATCCACAGAAAAGGGCCGCACTAAGATCTATAAGCATTACAGAAAAGCTTTAAATAAGTCCCTTCTCTATTTCTATATTTGATCGGCTCTGGTGTGTCATACGCAGGCTTGGAAACAGGAGGCGGATGAATCGAAGGTGAGGGTCGATGTCTACGTGCAGCGCAGGGTTCTGATAAACGATGCAAAAGTAATAGCTGGTTGGAAATTGACCTTCTGCCGCGCTTTCACTAGAATCGCCGGTCTCTTAAAACGGGGTCCATTCCGGCCCGTTGTGGACGAACCAGGTAACAACCATGAAACGTACTTTCCAACCCAGCACCATCAAGCGCGCTCGCACTCACGGTTTCCGTGCCCGCATGGCTACCAAGAACGGCCGTACCGTCCTGTCGCGTCGTCGCGCCAAGGGCCGCAAGCGTCTGGCAGTTTGATCCTTCGGCACAGGTGGTGAGTCAGGACTACGGTCGGGAAAAGCGTCTGCTGACAGCCCGGCATTTCAAAGCAGTCTTCGACTCGCCGTCTGGCAAGGTACCCGGCAAGAACCTGCTGCTCCTTGCGCGTGAGAACGGCCTCGAACATCCCCGTCTGGGGCTGGTCATCGGTAAAAAGAGCGTCAAGCTCGCCGTTCAACGCAATCGCTTGAAACGTTTGATGCGTGACTCGTTCCGTCTGCACCAGGACATACTGGCTGGCTGGGACATCGTCATCGTCGCGCGTAAAGGTTTGGGCGACGTGGAAAACCCTGAATTGCATGAGCATTTTGGCAAGCTCTGGAAGCGCCTTGCACGTAACCGGCCCGCTCCAGTGGTGAAGACCGAACCTGCAGGAGTGGACAGTCAAGATGCGTAAACTGGCAATCGTTCCGATCCAGTTCTACCGCTACGCCATCAGCCCTCTCATGGCGAATCACTGTCGTTTTTATCCCAGTTGCTCTTGCTACGCGCTCGAAGCCATCGAGATCCACGGCCTCTTGCGTGGAAGCTGGCTGACCGTTCGTCGCCTTGGCCGCTGTCACCCATGGAATGCCGGTGGTTTCGACCCGGTTCCAGACGCCCCATCACCCCGTTCTTCTTCGATAGCCGAGTAATCATGGATATTAAACGCACGATCCTGATCGTCGCCCTGGCAGTCGTGGCCTACGTCATGGTCCTGAAATGGAACCAGGACTACGGTCAAGCCGCCTTGCCGACTCAGAATATGGCTACCCAGAACCCGACCCCGGCATTGCCGGAAACGGTACCGGGCACCAACACTCAAGCCAGTGCCGATGTACCCAGCGCCAATCCTGATGCCAATCTGCCTGTGCCGACCCCTGTCGTGGTCAGCAAGGACCTGATCTGGGTCAAGACCGACGTGCTCAACTTCGCTATCGATCCTACCGGTGGTGATATCGTCCAGCTGAACCTGCCCGAGTACCCTCGGCGCCAGGACATGCCGAACATTCCATTCCAGTTGTTCGACAACGGTGGTGAACTGACCTACCTGGCCCAGAGTGGCCTGACCGGTGCGAACGGCCCGGATGCGCGTTCCACTGGGCGCCCCGTGTACAGCGCCACGCAAAAAAGTTATCAACTGGCCGAGGGTCAGAACCAGCTGGTAGTCGACCTGACCTACAGCGACAACGGCGTCAACTACGTCAAGCGCTTCACGGTCGACCGCGGCGAATACGACCTGAAAGTCGGCTACCTTGTGGATAACCAGAGCGCGCAGAACTGGAGCGGCAACATGTTCGCCCAGCTCAAGCGAGACAACAGCGCCGATCCATCGTCGACTACGGCCACCGGTACCGCGACCTACCTGGGTGCTGCCCTGTGGACAAGTGGCGAGCCGTACAAGAAAGTGTCGATGAAGGACATGGACAAGGCCGGCCTCAAGGAAACCGTGCAAGGTGGTTGGGTAGCCTGGCTGCAGCACTACTTCGTGACGGCCTGGATCCCTGCCCCCGGTGACAGCAACAACGTCATGACGCGCAAGGACAACCAGGGCAACTACATCATCGGCTACACCGGTCCGACGTTGTCCGCCGCACCAGGTGGCAAGGTCGAAACCACAGCCACCCTGTATGCCGGTCCGAAGGTACAGGACAAGCTCAAGGAATTGTCCCCAGGCCTGGAGCTGACCGTCGACTACGGCATCCTGTGGTTCATCGCGCAACCGATCTTCTGGCTGCTCAAGCATATCCACGCGATCCTGGGTAACTGGGGCTTCTCGATCATCTGCCTGACCATCCTGATCAAGCTGCTGTTCTTCCCCTTGTCGGCCGCCAGCTACCGGTCGATGGCGCGCATGCGCGCCGTTGCGCCGAAACTGGCATTGCTCAAGGAGCAGCATGGCGACGATCGCCAGAAGATGTCGCAGGCCATGATGGAGCTGTACAAGAAAGAGAAGATCAATCCGCTGGGTGGCTGCCTGCCGATCCTGGTGCAGATGCCGGTCTTCCTGTCCCTGTACTGGGTACTGCTGGAAAGCGTCGAGATGCGTCAGGCACCTTGGCTGCTGTGGATAACCGACCTGTCGATCAAGGATCCGTTCTTCATCCTGCCGATCATCATGGGCGCGACCATGTTCATTCAGCAGCGCTTGAACCCAACGCCTCCGGATCCGATGCAGGCCAAGGTGATGAAGATGATGCCGATCGTGTTCACCTTCTTCTTCCTCTGGTTCCCGGCCGGCCTGGTACTGTACTGGGTAACCAACAACACCCTGTCGATTGCCCAGCAGTGGTACATCACGCGCGGTATCGAGAAAGCTGCGGCAAACAAACCTGCCGTTTAACGGGTTGCTCGACTAACCTGTGCACAAAGCGCCCCCTCGTGGGGCGTTTTGCTATCTGAAATTCGACCGGAGTATCTGCATGAACGTCGTTCGCGAAACCATCGCTGCCATTGCCACGGCCCAGGGTCGCGGTGGAGTGGGGATCGTGCGTATCTCCGGACCACTGGCCAGCGCGGCTGCCCAGGCGATCATCGGCCGCGTGCCAACGCCTCGCTACGCTCACTACGGCCCGATGCTCGACGCGCAGTGCCAGGTCATCGACGAGGGCCTGAGCCTGTACTTCCCCGGGCCCAATTCGTTCACCGGCGAGGACGTGCTCGAGCTGCAAGGCCACGGTGGGCCTGTGGTGATGGACATGCTGCTGCAGCGTTGTCTGCAACTGGGCTGCCGCCTGGCACGTCCGGGCGAATTCAGCGAGCGTGCATTCCTCAACGACAAGCTCGACCTGGCCCAGGCCGAGGCTATTGCCGATCTCATCGAAGCCAGTTCAGCCCAGGCGGCGCGCAACGCTGTGCGTTCGCTGCAAGGGGCTTTTTCCCGCCGTGTGGATAACTTGACCGAGCAGCTCATCGCGTTGCGTATCTACGTCGAGGCCGCCATCGACTTTCCCGAAGAGGAAATCGATTTCCTCGCCGATGGTCATGTACTGAGCCTGCTCGACAAGGTACGTGGCGAGTTATCCACCGTGCTGCGGGAAGCCGGGCAGGGGGCCTTGCTGCGTGATGGCATGAACGTGGTCATCGCCGGTCGACCGAATGCCGGCAAGTCGAGCCTGCTCAACCTGCTGGCCGGACGCGAAGCCGCGATCGTGACGGAGATTGCCGGCACGACCCGGGACGTGTTGCGCGAACATATCCACATCGATGGCATGCCGTTGCACGTGATCGACACCGCGGGGCTGCGCACCACGGCCGATGAAGTCGAGCAGATCGGCGTGCAGCGAGCGCTGAAGGCCATTGCCGAGGCCGATCGTATCCTGCTGGTGGTGGATGCGACGGCCGCCGAAGCGGCCGACCCGTTTGCGCTCTGGCCGGAGTTCCTCGAGCTCACGCCCGATATCGGCAAAGTCACGGTGATTCGCAACAAGGCAGACCTGAGTGGGGAACCCATCGGCCTGCAGCAGGACGGCGACGGACACGTCACCTTGAGCTTGACTGCCAAGGGGGCGGGCGAGGGGCTGGAGTTGCTGCGCGAACACCTCAAGGCCTGCATGGGGTACGAACAGACCGCAGAAAGCAGCTTCAGCGCACGTCGACGTCACCTCGAAGCCTTGCGCCATGCCGGCGACCACCTTGACCATGGACGTGATCAATTGACCCTGGCCGGGGCCGGCGAGCTGTTGGCCGAAGACCTGCGCCTGGCGCAGCAAGCCTTGGGTGAAATCACCGGAGCATTCAGTTCAGATGATCTGCTGGGACGCATCTTTTCGAGCTTCTGCATCGGCAAGTAGGCGTGCAAGCACCGCCACCACCCGCGCGTGAAACTGATAAACAGCCGCCTTTCAAGGCGGCTTTTTTTTATACATGCTTCAGGAGCCCTGTGGAAAAGCCCGCCTGAGCCAGGTTGATAAGCGGGTCCGAAAGCTGATGATAAATCCGCCTGTGGGTAAGCAACCGCGTTACCCACAGGTTAATTTCGGTTATACACCGGGCTCATGAACAGGTGAACACAACCTTTAATTTCTCTGTACAGCACGTGTAAAGAGGCTTTCAGAACCTTATCCACAGATTTTTCGTTGCATAGTAATAAACATAAAAACAAAGCTTTAATAAATCTCTCTCTTTTAATTTCTATTACTCGGTCTATCCACAGCTGGTTATTTTTTGTGCAGAAGGGTTCTTTAGCCGAGGCAAATTCCCTATACTGCGCCGCTATCCCAATTACCCACATTGAACAGGCACGAGGTGCGTGGTGGATTTCCCTTCCCGTTTTGAAGTGATCGTCATCGGCGGCGGTCATGCCGGTACCGAGGCAGCACTGGCCTCAGCACGCATGGGTGCAAAGACCCTGCTGTTGACGCACAACGTGGAAACCCTCGGTGCCATGAGTTGCAACCCGGCCATTGGCGGCATCGGCAAGAGCCACCTGGTAAAGGAGATCGATGCGCTCGGCGGTGCCATGGCACTGGCTACCGACAAGGGTGGCATTCAGTTTCGCGTGCTCAACAACCGCAAGGGCCCAGCGGTACGGGCCACCCGTGCCCAGGCCGACCGGGTCCTGTACAAGGCGGCGATCCGCGAAATCCTGGAGAATCAACCCAACCTGTGGATATTCCAGCAGCCGGCAGACGACCTGATCGTCGAGCAGGACGAGGTCAAGGGCGTGGTCACCCAGATGGGCCTGCGCTTCATGGCCGATTCCGTGGTGCTCACCACCGGTACCTTCCTCGGCGGGCTCATCCACATCGGTTTGCAGAATTATTCGGGTGGGCGTGCGGGCGATCCGCCGTCGATCGCGCTGGCCCATCGCCTGCGTGAACTGCCCCTGCGAGTAGGCCGGTTGAAGACCGGTACACCGCCGCGCATCGACGGCAAGTCCGTGGACTTTTCGGTGATGACCGAGCAGCCGGGCGATACCCCGGTCCCGGTGATGTCGTTCATGGGATCCAAGGCACTGCATCCGCGCCAGGTCAGTTGCTGGATCACCCATACCAACGCGCGCACCCATGAAATCATCGCGGCCAACCTCGATCGCTCGCCGATGTATTCGGCAGCCGGTGAAATCGAAGGCGTAGGTCCACGGTACTGCCCGTCGATCGAAGACAAGATTCACCGCTTCGCCGACAAGCAGAGCCATCAGGTGTTCATCGAGCCGGAGGGGCTGACCACCCACGAGCTGTACCCCAACGGAATTTCCACGTCCCTGCCGTTCGATGTGCAACTGCAGATCGTGCGTTCGATCCGTGGCATGGAAAACGCACACATCATGCGTCCCGGCTACGCCATCGAATACGACTACTTCGATCCGCGCGATCTCAAGTACAACCTCGAAACCAAGGTGATCGCCGGTCTGTTCTTCGCCGGGCAGATCAACGGCACCACCGGCTACGAAGAGGCCGGCGCGCAGGGGTTGCTGGCCGGCGCCAATGCGGCGTTGCGTGCACAGGGCAAAGACGCCTGGTGCCCGCGCCGGGACGAGGCCTACATCGGCGTGCTGGTCGATGACCTGATTACCCTGGGCACCCAGGAGCCGTACCGGATGTTCACTTCGCGGGCCGAGTATCGCCTGATCCTGCGCGAGGACAACGCAGACCTGCGCCTGACCGAAAAGGGTCGCGAGCTGGGCCTGGTCGACGACGCCCGTTGGGCAGCGTTCAGTGCCAAGCGCGAAGCCATCGAAATCGAGGAACAGCGGCTCAAGAGCAGCTGGGTCCGACCGAACACTGCCGTGGGCGATGCGCTTGCCGAGAAATTCGGTACGCCGTTGACCCATGAATACAACCTGCTTAACCTGCTCAGCCGTCCGGAAATCGACTATGTCGGTCTGGTCGAAGTCACCGGTGGCGGCGCGCAGGATCCACAGGTGGCCGAACAGGTCGAGATCAAGACCAAGTACGCCGGGTACATCGATCGTCAACAGGACGAGATCGCCCGGCTGCGTGCCAGCGAAGACACTCGTCTGCCTGCGGATATCGACTACGTCGGCATCTCCGGGTTGTCCAAGGAAATCCAGGGCAAGCTGGGTGCTACTCGTCCTGAAACCCTGGGTCAGGCATCGCGTATACCGGGTGTGACGCCCGCTGCCATTTCGCTGTTGATGATTCATCTGAAAAAACGCGGCGCAGGCCGTGAGTTGGAGCAAAGCGCTTGAGTTCCATGGTCACCGAACAGCACCGCGAAGAGTTGTCCACAGGCGCCCGGCAATTGGGCGTCGAACTGTCCGAAGGCCAGCGCGACCAGCTGTTGGCCTACCTGGCCCTGTTGATCAAATGGAACAAGGCGTACAACCTGACGGCGGTGCGCAATCCCGACGAGATGGTTTCCCGGCACCTGCTCGACAGCCTGAGCATCCTGCCGCACCTGGCAACGGCCGACAGCTGGCTGGATGTCGGCAGCGGCGGCGGCATGCCAGGCATCCCGCTGGCGATCATGTTTCCTGAAAAACGGATCGCCACGCTCGACAGCAATGGCAAGAAAACCCGCTTCCAGACCCAGGTGAAACTGGAGCTGGGATTGGCCAACCTGCAAGTTATCCACAGCCGCGCCGAAACCTTCGTCCCCGAGCAACCTTTCGCCGGTATCGTTTCCCGCGCGTTCAGCAGCCTGCACGATTTTGCCCACTGGACACGCCACCTGGGCAACGTCGACACACGCTGGTTGGCGATGAAAGGGCTGCATCCAGCTGACGAACTGGTAGCATTGCCAGCGGACTTCCACCTTGATAGCGAACACGCCTTGGCCGTCCCCGGTTGCCAAGGCCAACGCCATCTGCTGATACTGCGCCGCACGGCATGATTGGGAACACGAGCAATAATGGCTAAGGTATTCGCGATAGCGAACCAGAAAGGTGGTGTGGGCAAGACCACCACCTGCATCAACCTCGCAGCATCGCTGGTCGCGACCAAGCGCCGCGTGCTGCTGATCGACCTCGATCCGCAGGGCAACGCCACCATGGGTAGCGGAGTGGACAAGCATGCACTTGAAAACTCCATCTACGACGTGCTGATCGGCGAGTGCGACCTGGCCCAGGCCATGCACTTCTCCGAGCACGGCGGGTATCAGTTGCTGCCGGCCAACCGCGACCTGACGGCGGCCGAGGTGGTCCTGCTGGAAATGCAGATGAAAGAGAGCCGGCTGCGCAGTGCGCTGGCGCCGGTGCGCAACAACTACGACTACATTCTGATCGACTGCCCGCCCTCGCTGTCGATGCTGACCCTCAATGCGCTGGTGGCGTCCGATGGCGTGATCATTCCGATGCAGTGCGAGTATTTCGCCCTGGAAGGGCTGAGCGACCTTGTGGACAACATCAAGCGCATCGCCGAACTGCTGAATCCGGACCTCAAGGTCGAGGGTTTGCTGCGGACCATGTACGACCCTCGCCTGAGCCTGATGAACGATGTGTCGGCGCAGCTCAAGGAGCACTTCGGCGACCAGCTCTACGATACCGTCATCCCGCGCAACATTCGTCTGGCCGAAGCTCCCAGCTATGGGATGCCGGCGCTCACGTACGACAAATCGTCACGCGGCGCCCTGGCCTACCTGGCACTGGCTGGCGAGATGGTTCGTCGGCAGCGTCGCCAATCTCGCACCGCTGCAGTCATTTAAGGAATCCAATGGCCGTCAAGAAACGTGGTCTCGGGCGTGGACTGGATGCGCTGCTCAGCGGTTCGACCGTCAGTGCGCTCGAAGAGCAGGCCGTCACGGTCGACCAGAACGAGTTGCAGCATTTGCCCCTGGACGTCATCCAGCGCGGCAAATACCAGCCACGTCGGGACATGGACCCGCAGGCGCTCGAAGAGTTGGCGCACTCGATCAAGACCCAGGGCGTGATGCAACCGATCGTGGTACGGCCGGTGGCCAACTCGCGGTTCGAGATCATCGCCGGGGAACGCCGCTGGCGCGCGGCGCAACAGGCCGGCCTGGAGACCATTCCGGCCATGGTTCGCGATGTGCCCGACGAAGCCGCGATCGCCATGGCATTGATCGAAAACATCCAGCGCGAAGACCTCAACCCGGTGGAAGAGGCCATTGCCCTGCAACGCCTGCAGCACGAGTTCCAGTTGACCCAGCAGCAGGTGGCCGATGCGGTGGGCAAGTCGCGGGTCACCGTGGCCAACCTGCTGCGCTTGATCGCCTTGCCTGAAGTGATCAAGACCATGCTGTCCCACGGCGATCTGGAAATGGGGCATGCGCGCGCGCTCCTCGGTCTGCCGGACGAACAGCAGGTCGAAGGGGCGCGACACGTTGTCGCACGCGGTCTGACCGTGCGCCAGACCGAAGCCCTGGTCAGGCAGTGGCTCAGTGGCAAACCCGAGCCCGTGGAGCCGGCCAAGGCCGACCCGGACATCACCCGGCTGGAACAGCGCCTGGCCGAGCGGCTGGGCTCTGCGGTGCAGATTCGCCACGGACAGAAGGGCAAGGGCCAGTTGGTGATCCGCTATAACTCGCTGGACGAGTTGCAGGGTGTGCTCGCACACATTCGCTGAAACAATTCCCTATGTAGCGCGCAGTCGGAAATCACTACCCGGCAGTTGAATAGGGGCGGAAGCGCCCCTATACTCTGCGCGCATTTTGTCGGCACAATTTATGCCAAGTTAAGGCTTATGGCACGTCGACCATTGAGGAGTCGCCACGATGGAAACCCGCACGCCAAACCGCCTGCCGTTCCATCAATGGGTCGTTTTCCCGATGTTGTTGGCGCAAAGTGTCGTCGCGTTGCTGGCAGCTCTGGTGCTGTGGCAATGGCTCGGGGTGGTCAGCGGTTATTCGGGTCTCTGCGGAGGCCTGATCGCCTGGTTGCCCAATCTGTATTTCGCCTGGAAGGCATTCCGGTTCACCGGAGCCCGGGCCGCACAAGCCATCGTCCGGTCGTTCTACGCCGGCGAGGCTGGCAAGCTGATTTTGACGGCAGTGCTGTTCGCACTGACGTTCGCAGGAGTGAAACCACTGGCGCCGCTGGCTGTATTCGGCGTCTTCGGGTTGACCCAACTGGTCAGCTGGTTCGCACCCCTGCTCATGAAAACAAGACTTTCGAGACCTTAGGGCGTTTGAGGCAACCATGGCAGAAACAACCGCTTCGGGCTATATCCAGCACCACTTGCAGAACTTGACCTTCGGTCAGCTACCAGAAGGCGGCTGGGGCTTTGCCCACACCGCTGCAGAAGCCAAGGAAATGGGGTTTTGGGCGTTCCACGTCGATACCCTTGGCTGGTCGGTTGCCCTGGGCTTGATCTTCATCCTGATCTTCCGCATGGCGGCGAAGAAGGCAACGTCCGGTCAGCCGGGCGCCCTGCAGAACTTCGTCGAGGTGCTGGTCGAGTTCGTCGATGGCAGCGTGCGTGACAGCTTCCACGGCCGCAGTGCGGTGATCGCGCCGCTTGCGCTGACGATCTTCGTCTGGGTGTTCCTGATGAACGCCATCGACCTGGTTCCGGTCGACTGGATCCCGATGGCTGCGGCCTGGATCTCCGGCGACTCGCACATCCCGTTCCGCGCCGTGCCGACCACAGATCCGAACGCGACCCTGGGCATGGCCCTGTCGGTGTTCGCGCTGATCATCTTCTACAGCATCAAGGTCAAGGGCTTGGGCGGCTTCATCGGCGAGCTGACCCTGCACCCGTTCGGCAGCAAGAACATCTTCGCCAAGATCCTGCTGATCCCGGTGAACTTCCTGCTCGAATTCGTCACCCTGATCGCCAAGCCGATCTCGCTGGCACTGCGACTGTTCGGCAACATGTACGCCGGCGAGCTGGTGTTCATCCTGATCGCCGTGATGTTCGGCAGCGGCCTGTTGTGGCTCAGCGGCCTGGGCGTCGTGCTGCAGTGGGCGTGGGCCGTGTTCCACATCCTGATCATCACGCTGCAGGCATTCATCTTCATGATGCTGACCATCGTCTACCTTTCGATGGCACACGAAGAAAATCATTGAGACCCGCCTGGCGAGTCTGATGCCCCTCGCGCCCTGGCGCGAGGGAGGCCCCTCCGGGCCGAAACACCGGTTTGTAACACCGCTTTAAAACCTAAAAACCAAGCAAAAGACGACGTAAAAAGTCGGGAGGAAAGATGGAAACTGTAGTTGGTCTAACCGCTATCGCTGTTGCTCTGCTGATCGGCCTGGGCGCACTGGGTACCGCTATCGGCTTCGGCCTGCTGGGCGGCAAGTTCCTGGAAGGCGCTGCTCGCCAGCCAGAAATGGTTCCGATGCTGCAAGTGAAAATGTTCATCGTCGCCGGTCTGCTCGACGCCGTGACCATGATCGGTGTTGGTATCGCTCTGTTCTTCACCTTCGCGAACCCCTTCGTTGGTCAACTCGCTGGCTGATCTCTCGAACCTTCGAGTGGATTGGTGTGATGGACAAAGAACGAGCGAGGTGTTGGCGTGAACATTAATGCAACCCTGATTGGCCAGACCGTTGCGTTCTTCATTTTTGTGCTGTTCTGCATGAAGTTCGTGTGGCCTCCGGTCATCGCGGCTTTGCACGAACGTCAGAAGAAGATCGCTGATGGTTTGGACGCTGCCAGCCGAGCAGCTCGCGACCTGGAGTTGGCCCAAGAGAAAGTGGGTCATCAACTGCGCGAAGCGAAAGCTCAGGCAGCCGAAATCATTGAGCAGGCGAAGAAACGCGGCAACCAGATCGTCGAAGAGGCCGTTGAAAAGGCCCGTATCGACGCTGACCGTGTGAAAGTGCAGGCTCAAGCCGAGATCGAGCAGGAACTGAACGGCGTCAAAGACGCGCTGCGTGCCCAACTGGGTATGCTGGCCGTGGGCGGTGCCGAGAAGATTCTGGGCGCCACAATCGATCAAAACGCGCACGCGGAGCTGGTTAACAAACTGGCTGCTGAAATCTAAGCGAGGGCGATCATGGCAGAACTGACCACGTTGGCCCGACCTTACGCTAAGGCGGCCTTCGAGCACGCTCAGGCCCACCAGCAGCTGGCCAATTGGTCAGCCATGCTCGGCCTGGCTGCAGCGGTGGCGCAAGACGCCACCATGCAGAGCCTGCTCAAGGCCCCGCGACTGACGAGCGCAGACAAGGCCGCCACGTTCATTGACGTGTGCGGCGACAAGTTCGATGCCAAGGCACAGAATTTCATCCACGTCGTTGCCGAAAACGACCGTCTCCTGCTGTTGCCGGAGATCGCCGAGCTGTTCGACCTGTACAAGGCCGAGCAGGAAAAATCGGTCGACGTGGAAGTCACCAGTGCCTTCGCATTGAACCAAGAACAGCAAGACAAACTCGCCAAGGTTCTCAGTGCACGACTCGACCGGGAAGTGCGCCTGCAAGTTGCGGAGGATGCCAGCCTGATAGGTGGCGTCGTCATCCGCGCCGGCGACCTGGTTATCGATGGCTCGATTCGCGGCAAACTCGCGAAACTGGCCGAAGCATTGAAATCTTGAGTTTGAAGGGGCAGCAGAGCAATGCAGCAACTCAATCCTTCCGAAATAAGTGAAATCATCAAGGGTCGCATCGACAAGCTCGATGTGACTTCCCAAGCCCGTAACGAAGGCACCGTCGTCAGCGTTTCCGACGGTATCGTACGGATCCACGGTCTGGCCGACGTCATGTACGGCGAAATGATCGAGTTTCCAGGCGGCGTCTTCGGCATGGCACTCAACCTGGAGCAGGACTCCGTAGGCGCCGTGGTACTGGGCGCGTACACCAGTCTGGCCGAAGGCATGAGCGCCAAGTGCACCGGCCGCATCCTGGAAGTTCCGGTTGGCAAGGAACTGCTGGGTCGCGTCGTCGACGCACTGGGCAACCCTGTCGATGGCAAGGGTCCGCTGGGCAACACCGAGACCGACGCGGTCGAAAAGGTTGCACCGGGCGTTATCTGGCGTAAGTCGGTAGACCAGCCTGTGCAGACTGGCTACAAGGCCGTCGACGCCATGATCCCTGTCGGCCGTGGCCAGCGCGAGCTGATCATCGGCGACCGTCAGATCGGCAAGACCGCTCTGGCGATCGACGCGATCATCAACCAGAAGAACTCCGGTATCTTCTGCGTCTACGTCGCCATCGGTCAGAAGCAGTCGACCATCGCCAACGTGGTACGCAAGCTGGAAGAAAACGGCGCCCTGGCCAACACCATCGTGGTGGCTGCCAGTGCCTCGGAATCTCCTGCGCTGCAGTTCCTCGCGCCTTACTCCGGCTGCACCATGGGCGAGTTCTTCCGTGACCGCGGTGAAGACGCACTGATCGTCTACGACGATCTGTCCAAGCAAGCAGTGGCCTACCGCCAGATTTCCCTGCTGCTGCGCCGTCCACCAGGTCGTGAAGCCTACCCAGGCGACGTGTTCTATCTCCACTCCCGCTTGCTGGAGCGTGCTTCGCGCGTTTCCGAAGAGTACGTCGAGAAGTTCACCAACGGCGCAGTGACCGGCAAGACCGGTTCCCTGACCGCGTTGCCGATCATCGAAACCCAGGCTGGCGACGTTTCCGCGTTCGTTCCGACCAACGTGATTTCCATCACCGACGGTCAGATCTTCCTGGAATCGGCCATGTTCAACTCGGGCATCCGCCCTGCAGTGAACGCCGGTGTTTCGGTATCCCGCGTAGGTGGTGCCGCTCAGACCAAGATCATCAAGAAGCTGTCCGGTGGTATCCGTACCGCTCTGGCTCAGTACCGTGAACTGGCGGCATTCGCCCAGTTCGCGTCTGACCTGGACGAAGCCACCCGCAAGCAGCTCGAACACGGCCAGCGCGTGACCGAGCTGATGAAGCAGAAGCAGTACTCGCCAATGTCGATCGCCGACATGGCGCTGTCGCTGTATGCCGCCGAGCGTGGTTTCCTGACTGACGTCGAGATCGCCAAGGTAGGTAGCTTCGAGCAGGCCCTGATTGCTTACTTCAACCGCGATCACGCCGACCTGTTGGCGAAGATCAACGTGAAGGGTGACTTCAATGACGAAATCGACGCGGGCCTCAAGGCCGGTATCGAGAAGTTCAAGGCCACCCAAACCTGGTAAGCCGCAGCAGGGGCCGCAAGGCCCCTGCTTGCTAACCTGATAGGTGTTACATGGCAGGCGCAAAAGAGATTCGCAGTAAGATTGCGAGCATCAAAAGCACGCAAAAAATTACCAGCGCCATGGAAAAAGTGGCGGTCAGCAAAATGCGCAAGGCACAAATGCGCATGGCAGCCAGCCGTCCTTACGCGGAACGTATCCGCCAGGTGATTGGACATCTGGCCAACGCCAACCCGGAATACCGCCACCCGTTCATGATCGAACGCGCCGTCAAGCGCGTCGGCTATATCGTGGTGAGCAGTGACCGTGGTCTGTGCGGCGGCTTGAACACCAACCTGTTCAAGGCCCTGGTCAAGGACATGGCGGCCAATCGCGAACGCGGCGTCGAAATCGACCTGTGCGTGATCGGCAGCAAGGGTGCAGCGTTCTTTCGCAACTTCGGCGGCAACGTCGTGGCAGCGATCAGCCATCTGGGCGAAGAGCCGTCGATCAATGATCTGATCGGCAGCGTCAAGGTGATGCTGGACGCGTACCTGGAAGGCCGTATCGACCGCCTGTCCGTGGTGTCCAACAAGTTCATCAATACCATGACGCAACAACCGACGGTGGAGCAGTTGATCCCGTTGGAGGCAACCCCGGATCAAGAACTCAAGCACCACTGGGATTACCTGTACGAACCCGACGCCAAAGAGCTGCTGGAAGGCCTGATGGTGCGTTACGTGGAGTCGCAGGTGTACCAGGCGGTGGTCGAGAACAACGCTGCTGAACAAGCGGCGCGGATGATCGCGATGAAGAATGCAACCGACAACGCCGGCGACCTGATCAGCGATTTGCAGCTGATCTACAACAAGGCGCGTCAGGCTGCGATCACCCAAGAGATCTCGGAAATCGTCGGCGGCGCTGCCGCGGTTTAACGGTTCAAATATTCAGAGGATCCAGCTATGAGTAGCGGACGTATCGTTCAAATCATCGGCGCCGTTATCGACGTGGAATTTCCACGCGACAGCGTACCGAGCATCTACAACGCGCTGAAGGTACAAGGCGCTGAAACCACCCTCGAAGTCCAGCAGCAGCTGGGCGACGGCGTGGTTCGTACCATTGCCATGGGTTCCACCGAAGGCCTCAAACGCGGCCTGAACGTACTCGACAGCGGCGCAGCCATTTCCGTACCCGTTGGCAAGGCCACTCTGGGCCGGATCATGGACGTACTGGGCAACCCGATCGACGAAGCGGGCCCGATCGACACCGAAGAGCGCTGGGGCATTCACCGTCCGGCACCTTCCTTCGCGGACCAGGCAGGCGGCAACGACCTGTTGGAAACCGGCATCAAGGTCATCGACCTGGTCTGCCCGTTCGCCAAGGGCGGTAAAGTCGGTCTGTTCGGTGGTGCCGGTGTCGGCAAGACCGTGAACATGATGGAGCTGATCCGTAACATCGCCATCGAGCACAGCGGTTATTCCGTGTTCGCCGGTGTGGGCGAGCGTACCCGTGAGGGTAACGACTTCTACCACGAGATGAAGGACTCCAACGTTCTGGACAAGGTAGCCCTTGTCTACGGCCAGATGAACGAGCCGCCGGGCAACCGTCTGCGCGTCGCCCTGACCGGTCTGACCATGGCCGAGAAATTCCGTGACGAAGGTAACGACGTTCTGCTGTTCGTCGACAACATCTATCGTTACACCCTGGCCGGTACCGAAGTGTCCGCACTGCTGGGCCGTATGCCATCGGCAGTAGGCTACCAGCCGACCCTGGCCGAAGAGATGGGCGTTCTGCAGGAACGCATCACTTCGACCAAGGAAGGTTCGATCACCTCGATCCAGGCGGTATACGTACCTGCGGATGACTTGACCGACCCGTCGCCTGCGACCACCTTCGCCCACTTGGACGCCACCGTCGTACTGTCCCGTGACATCGCCTCCCTGGGTATCTACCCAGCGGTCGATCCACTGGACTCGACTTCGCGCCAGCTGGACCCGAACGTGATCGGCCAGGAGCACTACGACACCGCTCGCGGCGTTCAGTATGTGCTGCAGCGCTACAAAGAGCTGAAGGACATCATTGCGATCCTGGGTATGGACGAGCTGTCGGAAACCGACAAGCAGTTGGTATCCCGCGCTCGTAAGATCCAGCGCTTCCTGTCGCAGCCGTTCTTCGTGGCTGAAGTCTTCACCGGTGCCTCGGGTAAATACGTTTCCCTGAAAGACACCATCGCAGGCTTCAAAGGCATCCTCAACGGCGACTACGACCACCTGCCGGAACAAGCGTTCTACATGGTCGGCGGCATCGAAGAAGCGATCGAGAAAGCCAAGAAACTGTAATCCTGGCGCCCGGCGACGGGCGCTAATCAGGTTGAGGCAAGTATGGCTATGACAGTCCATTGCGATATTGTCAGCGCGGAAGGAGAAATCTTTTCCGGTCTGGTCGAGATGGTGATTGCGCACGGTAACCTGGGTGATATCGGTATCGCTCCAGGCCACGCCCCGCTGATCACCGATCTCAAGCCAGGTCCGATCCGCCTGATCAAGCAGGGTGGCGAAGCCGAGGTGTTCTACATCTCTGGTGGTTTCCTCGAGGTTCAGCCGAACATGGTCAAGGTTCTTGCCGACACCGTGCAGCGTGCTGCCGACCTGGATGAAGCTTCCGCTCAGGAAGCCGTCAAGGCTGCCGAGAAGGCCCTGAACGAAAAAGGCGCAGACTTCGACTACGGATCTGCCGCCGCACGCCTGGCCGAGGCTGCAGCCCAGCTGCGCACCGTCCAGCAGATCCGCAAGAAATTCGGCGGCTGATGCGTCGACTCACTTGCGATTGAGTAAAAGGGTAGCCTCGGCTACCCTTTTTCTTTTTCAGCAATTTCTCCCCCGGTCAGCCTGCTGGCCATTCTCCGGACTGGTAGCCGTTCATGTCTCTCGATATCGTCATTCTCGCCGCCGGCCAAGGCACGCGCATGCGCTCGGCCTTGCCCAAGGTGTTGCACCCGGTCGCCGGCAATTCAATGCTCGGCCATGTTATCCACAGCGCGCGCCAACTCGAGCCGCAGAACATCCACGTGGTGATTGGCCACGGTGCGGATGCGGTACGTGAACGTCTGGCCGCCGACGACCTCAATTTCGTGCTGCAGGACAAGCAGCTGGGCACCGGCCATGCGGTTGCCCAGGCGGTCCCAGGCCTGACTGCCGATAACGTATTGATTCTCTACGGCGACGTTCCGCTGATCGAAGTGGCGACGTTGCAGCGCCTGCTGCAGAAAGTCAGTGCCGACCAGCTAGGCCTGCTCACCGTCGAGCTTGCCGATCCTACGGGCTACGGCCGCATCGTGCGCGATGCGGATGGCCAGGTGCAGGCCATCGTCGAGCACAAGGACGCCAACGATTCACAGAAAGCCATTCGCGAAGGCAACACCGGCATTCTCGCAGTGCCTGGCAAGCGTCTGGCCGAGTGGCTGGGGCGCCTGTCCAACAACAACGCTCAAGGTGAGTATTACCTGACCGATGTGATTGCCATGGCTGTCGGCGATGGCTTGGTGGTGGCCACCGAAACCGCCCAGGATCCGATGGAGGTGCAGGGCGCCAATGACCGTCGTCAACTCGCGGAACTGGAGCGTCACTACCAGTTGCGCGAAGGGCGCCGTTTGATGGCCCAGGGCGTGACCTTGCGCGACCCGGCGCGCTTCGACGTGCGCGGTGACGTGAGCGTGGGTCGGGACGTGTTGATCGACGTCAATGTGGTGCTCGAAGGGCGGGTGGTGATCGAAGACGATGTGGTCATCGGGCCCAACTGCTACATCAAGGACAGTACGCTGGGCAGAGGCGTGGTGGTCAAGGCCAACAGCCATCTCGACGGTGCAGTGCTGCACGAAGGCAGCGATGCTGGCCCGTTTGCGCGCCTGCGACCCGGCACGGTACTGGAAGCTCGAGCGCATGTGGGTAACTTCGTCGAGCTGAAGAACGCCCGGATGGGGGAGGGCGCCAAGGCCGGTCACTTGAGTTATCTGGGCGATGCGGACATCGGTGCCAACAGCAACATCGGCGCCGGTACCATCACTTGCAACTATGATGGCGCCAACAAGTGGAAGACGATCATTGGTGAGGATGTTTTCATCGGTTCCAACAATGCGTTGGTCGCGCCTGTGGATATCTTGGCGGGATCGACGACTGCTGCGGGATCGACCATCACTCAGGAGGTTCCGAAAGGGCAACTGGGCGTGGCACGTGCGCGGCAGCGTAACATCGAAGGGTGGAAGCGGCCGGTGAAGGTCAAGAAGCCTTAGTTATCCACAGGTGTAGCCATTGTATAAGGCCATTCGCGGGCAGAGCCCGCTCCCACAAGGTTTCAAGTAGGACCCTGTGGGAGCGTGCTCTGCCCGCTAAGAGGCCCTGAGAAATACGATGACACCATTGACGAACCTTTCAGTTTAGGTTTCTATTGCCTTCGTTATCTTTCGAATCGAAACTTAGGCCGTCATGTCAAAGCGCAATACCCCCCAACGCCGTCACAGCATTCTTGCCCTGCTCAATGAACAGGGCGAAGTGACTGTGGATAACTTGGCGAGGCATTTCGCTACTTCAGAAGTCACTATCCGCAAGGACCTCGCTGCCCTCGAGAGCCACGGCCTGCTGCTGCGTCGCTATGGCGGCGCGGTGACCATGCCGCAGGAGCTGATCGGCGAACCGAGCCAGCGCGTCTCGGCCATCAAGCAATCCATCGCCCGCGCCGCCGTCATGCGCATCAAGGAGCACGCGCGCATCATCATCGACAGTGGCAGCACCACCGCTGCGATGATTCCCGAGCTGGGCAAACAGCCGGGCCTGGTGGTCATGACCAACTCGCTGCACGTTGCCAATGCCCTGAGTGCATTGGAGCATGAGCCCGTATTGCTGATGACCGGCGGCACTTGGGATCCGCACTCCGAATCGTTCCAGGGCCAGGTGGCCGAGCAGGTGCTGCGCTCCTATGACTTCGACCAGTTGTTCATCGGTGCCGACGGCATCGATCTGGAGCGCGGCACCACGACCTTCAATGAGTTGCTGGGCCTGAGCCGGGTGATGGCCGAAGTCGCTCGCGAAGTGATCGTCATGGTCGAGTCCGACAAGGTCGGACGCAGGATCCCCAATCTGGAGCTGCCCTGGGGCCGCATCAGCACCCTCATTACCGATGATCGCCTGCCCCTCGAAGCACGCGATCAGATTCAGGCGCGCGGGATAGATCTCGTGCTCGCCGCTACCAGCTAGGAGAAGCGAACATGTGTGGAATCGTCGGCGCCATCGCGGAGCGCAACATCACTGCCATTCTGGTCGAGGGCCTCAAGCGCCTGGAATATCGCGGTTACGACAGCGCAGGCGTAGCTGTGTTGAGCGAGGATGGCAGCGTGCAGCGCTGCCGTCGCGTCGGCAAGGTTGCCGAACTGCAGGCCGCGCTGGCGGATGAGCCTCTGCTCGGCAAGCTGGGCATCGCCCATACCCGTTGGGCCACCCACGGTGCGCCGACCGAACAGAACGCCCACCCGCACTTTTCCACTGCTGAAGTGGCAGTGGTGCATAACGGTATCATCGAGAATCACGAAGTCCTGCGCACCCAGCTCAAGGAGCTGGGCTACGTATTCACGTCGCAGACCGATACCGAAGTCATCGCGCATCTGTTGCATCACACCCTCAAGGCATTGCCCGACCTGGCCGACGCCCTCAAGGCGACGGTCAAGCAACTGCATGGCGCCTACGGCCTGGCGGCCATCAGCGTGCACCAACCCGACCGTCTGGTGGCCGCCCGCAGCGGCAGCCCACTGGTCATCGGCCTGGGCATGGGCGAGAACTTCCTCGCCTCAGACCAGTTGGCGCTGCGGCAGGTGACCGACCGTTTCATGTACCTGGAGGAAGGTGACATTGCCGAGATCCGCCGTGAAAGCGTGCAGATCTGGGATGCCGCCGGCATGCCTGTGCAACGTGAAAGCGTGCAGTATCACGAAGGCGCCGAGGCGGCCGACAAGGGCGAGTATCGCCACTTCATGATGAAAGAGATCCACGAGCAGCCCACCGTGGTACAGCGCACCCTGGAAGGTCGCCTGGGCCAGAACCAGGTGCTGGTGCAGGCCTTCGGTCCGCAGGCCGCCGAGCTGTTCGCCAAGGTGCGCAATGTGCAGATCGTGGCGTGCGGCACCAGCTATCACGCCGGTATGGTTGCGCGCTATTGGCTCGAGGGCCTGGCCGGCATCCCTTGCCAGGTCGAAGTGGCCAGCGAGTTCCGCTATCGCAAGGTCGTGGTGCAGCCCGACACGCTGTTCGTTTCCATTTCACAGTCCGGTGAAACGGCCGACACCCTGGCCGCGCTGCGCAATGGCAAGCAATTGGGGTTTCTCGGCAGCCTGGCGATCTGCAACGTCGGCATCAGCTCTTTGGTGCGCGAGTCCGACCTGACCTTGCTGACCCAGGCAGGTCCGGAAATCGGTGTCGCTTCGACCAAGGCCTTCACCACTCAACTGGTTGCGTTGATGCTGCTGACGCTGTCGCTTGGCCAAGTTCACGGGACGCTGGAAGAGGGCGTAGAAGCCGAGCTGGTGGCCGAACTGCGCCGCCTGCCGACACGCCTGGGCGAAGCCCTGGCCATGGACACCACCATCGAGCGCATCGCCGAGCTGTTCGCCGAGAAACATCACACGCTGTTCCTGGGCCGCGGTGCGCAATTCCCGGTGGCGATGGAAGGCGCGCTGAAGCTCAAGGAAATCTCCTACATTCATGCCGAAGCCTATCCGGCCGGTGAGTTGAAGCACGGGCCGCTGGCGCTGGTGGACAAGGACATGCCCGTGGTAACCGTGGCGCCGAACAACGAGCTGCTGGAAAAGCTCAAGTCCAACCTGCAGGAAGTCCGTGCCCGCGGCGGTGAGCTGGTGGTCTTCGCCGACGAGCAGGCGCAACTGAGCAATGGTCCCGGCACCCATGTGGTGGCGATGCCGCACATCATCGATGCACTGGCGCCGATCCTCTACACCATTCCCTTGCAGCTGCTTTCGTACTATGTGGCGGTGCTCAAGGGTACGGACGTGGATCAGCCGCGTAATTTGGCGAAGTCGGTGACGGTGGAGTGAGAGGGGTGTGAGGCGGTAAGCGCCGTCATCGTAGAAATCAGCCGATCCTACCCCCGGACGCCCAAGCGCACATTCACACGCTGCCCTTGGGCTCCACACTCGCCAGGATCCGATCCAGCCGCTCCAGGATCTCCTTGTCGATCTTTTCATGCAGCCGCATGATTTCCAGCTCCGCGCGCAGGTTCACCTCGAAGTCCAGGCTCGCGGCCAGGCGGTCTTTGGCCGACTGGCGGTTCTGACTCATCATGATCACCGGCGCCTGGATGGCCGCGACGGTAGAGAGCATCAGGTTGAGAAAGATGTACGGGTAAGGGTCGAAGGCCAGGCCGAAGTGATCGAGCACATCGGTATTGAGCAGCATCCAGCCGAACAGGATGATGGTAAAGGCGATGATGAACGCCCATGAGCCGCCGATCGCCGCAACCCGATCAGACAGTCTTTCGCCGAACGTTGCGACTTCGTCGGAGGCGTCACTGGCATCGCGGCTGACGGGCAGACGCTTTTTCATCTGCTCCAGAACATGTATTTCTTCAGGTTCGAGCTGATGGGGGTGTTTGCCAAGGAAGCGTTGAGCCAGAGGTTCAAGTGTGTGCTTGGTGGCCATGGGGCAGGGTCTTCAGAAGGGGAGGAAGACGGACACTATCCCATGGAATTCGGCAGCGCTGAATGCTCGGATGTGCCTGTGGCACCGCGCGTTCGGTGAAATTTCACCAGTGGCCCATGCAGTGCCATGTCAGCGACATGGAGGTTTTTTTCCCACCCAATGAGAATCACCCTTCAGAATCGAGAATTTGTTCTTATAGTGCAGTCATGAACGACCCACGAACCACCAGCATTGTCGACCGTGTGCTGCAGGTGCTGACCTGCGTGGCCAAGGCTGGGCAACCGATTGCGGCCAAGCGCATTGCCGCGCAGGTGCAGATGCCGTTGAGCACGGTCTATCGGCACCTGGCGTCGTTGAAGAAGTGGGGTCTGCTGCAAGAACACATGACCACGGGGCTGTACGAGCCAGGCGCGACCGGCGTGCAGTTGGCGTGGGGTTTCGATCAGACCTCCAACCTGATCAGCCAGAGCCGCGACGAGATCAGCGCCCTGGCTGAGCGCACGGGAGAAAGCGTCGGCTTGTTGGTGTACAGCAACGGCCAGATGGTGTGCATCGCCATGGAGGAGAGCAGCAGCTCGCTGCGTTGCTCGTTCACCAAGGGCCGCGCGCATTCCATGATGCAGGATGCATCGGCCAAGAGCTTGCTGGCGTTTCTGACCGAGCCGGTGCAGCGCCAGTTGCTCGCAGAGCAAGCGCAACAGGGCGCCGTGGACGTCGCGGCGCTGGAAAAGGAGATCGCCCGAATTCGCAAGAATGGCTATGCCACCAGTGACAGTGAGGTCGATCTGGGTGTTTGGGGCGTGAGCGTCCCGCTGATTTCAGCGGACGGTGCCCTGGAAGGCACCATTACGTTGATGGCGCCGTCATTGCGCGTTGGCCCACGGGAGGCTGAACTGATCAGCCTCACCAGAAAAGCAGCCAGCCGCATCTGCAATCGCTTCTAACTGCCGCCCAATCCATGTTTCAGGTCCTGACCGGACCTACCCTTGCCGAAGGAATTCGTGATGAAAGCGTTGAAGTTATTCACCCCCCTGGCTGCCGCGCTGACGCTGATGGCTTCGCTGTGCACCTCGGCCCAGGCAGCCGATGAAGTGATGCGTGTCGGCACCGATGCGACCTTTCCACCCATGGAATTCGTGCAGGATGGCAAGCGCACCGGCTTCGATATCGAATTGATCGAAGCCATCGGCAAGCAACTGAACAAGAAGGTCGAGTGGATCGACATCGGCTTCAAGGGGCTGATCCCCGGCTTGATTTCCAACCGCTTCGACGTGGCGGCGTCGGCCATCTACATGACCGAAGAACGGCAGAAGGTGGTCAACTTCACTGATTCCTACTATCGCGGCGGCCTCGCTGTGCTGGTCCTGAAGGATGACACCAGCATCGATAAACCCGGCGATCTGGTCGCGGGCAAGAAGGTTTCAGCCCAGGTAGGTACCAAGTCGATCGACTTTCTGAAAACCAACTACCCCGCAGTGAGCGTGGTGGAAGTGGAAAAGAACCAGGCCATGTTCGACCTGTTGGCCATTGGCCGGGTGAACGCTGCAGTGACCGGGCGCCCGGCGGCGGTGGAATATGCCAAGCGTCAGCCCAAGGTCCGCGTGCTGGACGAGGGCTTGACCACCGAACTGTACGGTTTTGCCGTTCGCAAGAATGACACCGCGCTGCAACAGCAGATGAACCAGGCGCTGCAGACCCTGCGCAGCAATGGCGAATACGCCGCACTGACCCAGAAGTGGTTCGGCACCACCAAAGAATAAACCGCCGCTGCAGGTTCGGCCGATGCTGCGACGAGCCTGCACACTTTACGCCTTCAACCGTAAGCCTCTGCGGAGTACCTCATGGATCTCGACTTTTCCCCGGTCTGGGACGGCTGGCGCGCGCTCGCCTCCGGCACGCTGACCACCATCGAAATCACCGCTGCCGCGTTGGTGCTGGGCTGTGTCCTGGGCCTGTTGATCGGGCTGGGGCGGCTGAATCCCAAGCGCACGCTGATCTACGGGCTGTGTACCACCTACCTGACGCTGGTCCGCGGCACGCCGCTGCTGGTGCAGCTGTTCATTCTGTTCTTTGGCCTGCCGCACTTCGGCATTCAGTTACCCGCTTATGTGTGCGGAATTTTCGGCCTGGGCATCTACAGTGCGGCCTATGTCTCGGAGATTGTCAGGGGTTCGATCCAGTCGGTGGAAAAGGGCCAGATGGAAGCCGCCCGCTCGCTGGGCCTGCCGCACAAACTGGCGATGCGCAAGGTCATCCTGCCCCAAGCCTTCGTGCGCATGATCCCCGCCCTGGGCAACGAATTCATCGCATTGATCAAGAACTCGGCGCTGGTGTCACTGCTCACCATCGCCGACGTGATGCACGAAGGCGAGAAGATCATCAGCGTGTCCTACCGTTCGCTCGAAGTGTACCTGGCCATTGCCGTCATCTACCTGATGCTGACCAGCATCACCACCTTGATCCTGCGCCGCACCGAGAAGGTGCTGCGCGCCGACGGGAGAGTGTGATGAGCACCGCCATTATCGATATTCAAAACCTGAGCAAATCGTTCGGCACTCATCAGGTGCTGCACAACATCGACTTCAGCGTACAGGCCAGCCAGGTCGTGGTGGTGATCGGTCCCAGCGGGTCGGGCAAGAGCACCTTCCTGCGTTGCATGAACGGCCTGGAAACCGCCGAAGGCGGAACGCTGCGCGCGTGTGGCCATACCGTGGTGGAGCAGGGCAGGATGATGTCGGAGAGCAAACTGGACGCCCTGCGCAGCGAAGTCGGCATGGTGTTCCAGTCGTTCAACCTGTTCCCGCACCTCAGCGTGCTGGACAACATCATCCTGGCGCCCATGGCCCTGCGCGGCAGATCGCGCCAAGCGGCCGAAGAGCAGGGGCTGCGCCTGTTGAACAAGGTTGGCCTGGAGCACAAGGCGCAGGTCTACCCCGGCACTTTGTCCGGTGGGCAGAAGCAGCGCGTTGCGATTGCCCGCGCGTTGGCCATGGAGCCCAAGGTCATGCTGTTCGACGAGCCTACCTCGGCACTGGATCCGGAGCTGGTGGGCGAGGTATTGCAGGTCATGAAGACCCTGGCGAGCGAAGGCATGACCATGATCATCGTTACCCACGAAATGGGATTTGCCCGGGAAGTGGCTGACGTGGTGGTGGTCATGGATCAAGGCGCGATTGTCGAGGCCGCGCCACCGGCGCAGCTGTTCACCGCACCGCGTGAAGCGCGGACCCGCAGTTTCCTGCACAGCGTGCTGTCGCGAGACGCAGCGCCTGTTCTTTGATGGCTTGCGCTTGCGCCACTGCCCAGAGGTTTTTGTGGATATACCAATCAATTCAGTTGCCAGCCAAGCTCATGGCAGTCTGTTTGCCCACAGCGCCTTGCTGCCTGGTGGCTGGCAGCGCAATGTACTGCTGAGCTGGAACGCCGCTGGCGATCTGACCACCGTGGCCTGCGATGCCGTGCCCTTGGCTGGCACGCCGGTGGCGCGTGGCCCGGTGATCAGTGGCATGCCCAACCTGCACTCCCACACGTTCCAGCGCGCCATGGCCGGCTTGACCGAAACCCTGGGCGACCCCGCCGACTCCTTCTGGAGCTGGCGTACCCTGATGTATCGATTTGCCCAGCGCCTGCAGCCTCGGCACTTGCAGGCCATCGGTCGGCACCTGTACATCGAAATGCTCAAGGCCGGGTACACCTCGGTGTGCGAGTTTCATTACGTGCACCACGGCGCTGACGGCCAGCCCTACGCGAACCCCGCCGAATTGTCCCTGCGCGTGGTGCGGGCGGCCGAAGAAGTAGGCATCGGCATGACCCTGCTTCCGGTGCTTTACCAATACGGTGGGCTAGGCCAGGCAGAACCCTTGCCGCACCAACGTCGTTTCATCAATTCACCGGAGTGGATTCTGGAGCTGCGTCAGCACCTGCAAAAAGCCATGCCGCAGAACGGCAATCGGCGTTATGGCGTGGCACCGCATTCGTTACGTGCCGTGAGCGAAGCGTCCCTGTCGAGACTGATGGATGGCCTGGATGCCGACGATCCGCGCGCGCCCGTGCATATCCATATTGCCGAGCAGACCCGCGAGGTTGAGGAATGCGAGGCAATCCTCGGCCAGCGACCGGTGCAGTGGCTGTTGGACCGCCAACCCTTGGACCCGCGTTGGTGCCTGGTGCACGCCACCCACATGGACGACGCTGAATACGCAGCGTTGGCGCGCAGTGGTGCCACCGTAGGGCTATGCCCGAGCACCGAAGCCAATCTTGGCGATGGATTGTTCGACGCTCAGCGGTTTCTGGCAGACAAGGGCCGTTGGGGTATCGGTTCGGACAGCAACGTAGCCGTCAACCCCTGGGCCGAGCTACGCCTGCTGGAATACGGCCAGCGCCTGTTGCACCGTCGGCGCAATGTGCTGGCCAGCCCCGACGCGCCGGTGGTGGCGGATCGCCTGTTCGATCAGGCGGTCAAGGGCGGGGCCCAGGCGACCGGCCGCTCGGTAGCCGGGCTGATGGTGGGGCAGCGTGCCGACCTGGTCGTCATCGATTCCGACGCCGTCAATATCGCCCCGGCCCATCCAGCCCAGCTGTTGTCCTCGCTGGTGTTTTGCGAGCACGGCAACAATCTGGTACGCGACGTCTTCGTCGGCGGCAGGCAGGTCATCGATGACGGCCAGCACGCCCTGCAAGTGCAGGCCCTGCAAGGCTACCGCGCCACCCTGGCCGATTTACTGGAGCATACGCTATGAGTCGGGAACCTACCTTCGAGCTGCATCAGGGCGTCGGCCCTTTGCTGATATCCATGCCTCACGTCGGCACCTTGCTGCCGGACGAGCTGAAAGCGCATTACAGCCTGGTCGGCCAGGCGGTGGATGACACCGATTGGCATATTCATGAGTTGTACGACTTCGCTGCCGCTCTGGGCGCGTCGACGTTGCGTCCACGATTTTCGCGCTACGTGATCGACCTGAACCGGCCTGCCGATGGCGCCAGCCTGTATCCGGGCCAGAACACCACCGGGCTATGCCCGCTGACGACATTCGACGACGTACCGCTGTACCAGCCGGGGCACGAACCAGACGATGCGCAAATCGCACAGCGCTTGGAGCATTACTGGCAGCCGTACCATCGAGCGTTGCAGCAGCAATTGGAGCGAATCAAGGCGATCCATGGCTACGCGCTGCTGTGGGACGCGCACTCGATCCGCTCGGTCATCCCGCACCTGTTCGAAGGCCAGTTACCAGTGTTCAACTTCGGCACCGCCAACGGCAGCGCCTGCGCAGCCGGCATCGGGGAGCAGCTGCTCGCCGTGACCGAGCGGTTGGCTCCGCAGTTGCCGGCGGTACTCAATGGCCGCTTCAAAGGCGGCTACATCACTCGCCAGTACGGCCACCCGGCCCAAGGGGTTCACGCCGTACAGCTGGAGCTGGCGCAGCGAGCCTACATGCAGGAAACCGCCCCCTATGGGTTGCAAGCAGACAAGGTCGAGACTCTCCAGCCGGTACTGCGTGCACTGATCGAGCGATTCATGGCGTTCAAGCCTGCCTGACATTCCTTTGGTAGCCAGATTCCGATGACCGATGCGCACGTATACCGCCCCGAAGATTACGCGTCCATGCCGTGGAAGAACGGCGGCGGCAGTACCCTGGAAATTGTCCGGCAGCGCTCCGTCGATGACAGCGGGTATGACTGGCGCCTGTCGATTGCCCAGATCAGCGCCGACGGACCCTTCTCCGTGTTCGCCGGTTATAGCCGGATCATCACCGTGCTGCACGGCGATGGCATGGTGTTGGAAGTGAACGGGGTGGAGAGCAGGGCGCTGGGTCCCATCCAGCCTATGAGTTTCGACGGTGGGGCGAAGGTACGGTGTCGGTTGCTGGGTTCACCCATCGAGGACTTCAACCTGATCTACCGTCACGATCGGATTCAGGCATCGTTGCGCTGGGTGGATTGCCATCCGGTGGTGGTGTTGAGCTCGGTGGCGGCCGAGGTGCTCTTCTTCAACGCCTCTTCAGATGCCGTCCAGGTGACCGACGCGAGTGATGGACGCAGACACGAGTTAAGCTCGCGAGCAACGTTGCGCTGCACCAACGCAAGCGGCCGGCGCCAGCGTTACAGCCTGGAGGGTACGGACGCGCAGGTGTGCGTGGTTGAGTTGGACAGGGTGGGCTGAACCGCAGCAGCTGGATGTCCACCTTGTCGGGCGAACTGTCCAGTGCCTGCAACATCAGCCTTTGCAGCTTGCCCTTTGGAAGTCTGTACAGGGCTAGGAACGGCGCCTGGGTCCCTCGCAGGTCAAGCCAGCGCCTGAACTGCAAGGACAGTCACCCGATGTTCAGGCTGCGCGCAGGGCGTTGGTGTTGCCCGACGTCTCACGCTTGCTCTTCACCACCCAGCGACTCAACGGACCCTGCAACAGCCACTGTCGCGTACGGTTGCCAATCTGCTCCTGAAAGATCACGCACAGAATGATGCACGCCAGCAGCAGCAGCGGGTAATAAGTCAGCGACAATGGATGCCCCTTGGCCTCTGCCACGCACGCCGCCGCGTTGGTGAAGCACAGGTTCACGTCGATGTTCGCCAGCATTTCCAAGCGACGGAAGACGATGAAGATCGGCGTGTGCAGGGCGAACATCGGCAGTGACGCGGCGCCCAGACGGCGGGCCCATTTGATATGCCGCTCGCTTTGCGCACTCGAGGCCATGGCGCACAGGATGATGACGCTGAGCACCATCGGCAGCAGCAAGCCATTGTGCAGCAGCACATACCAATGGCTCTCGCCTCGCCAGTTGACCTCGGCGGCGATCGCCACACCGAACCCCAGGGCAATCACCGCCATCAATTTGCGAGGCCCGCGCAGGCCGGTACCCATCAGCCGATAATCGCGAAACAGCAGGTAGGCGACGATGCCTGCTAAAAAGACCGGCAGCCGCAGCAACGGGAAGTGGTGCAGGAAGCCAATCCAGATCGAGCTGTAGTCTTCATTGAGGACCACCAGCAATGGAGGGATCAGGCAGGCGGCCCAGATGATCAGCAGCAACCCTACCTTATGTTTGGCGGCTGCCAGGCGTGGCGCAAACCAGGGGAATGTCAGGTAGAAGAAGAACAGCGCCGAGATCGACCACAGCGGGCCGTTGTAGGCCAGGTAAACCGGGTTCCAGGCCTGCAGCAGGGTAACCTGCAGCACAGCATTCACGGCTATCTGGAAATCGCTGAGTTTGTATTTGAGCAGCTCGGGCGCGGTACGCTTGAGCAGGTCATCGGAACGATACGCCACACTCAGGTCAGTGTTGCTGTCGAACAGGCCTGTCAGCGATATCAGAACCACGCAGCTGGCGAGGCCGAATATGTGGATCGGATAGAGGTTGGCAAATCGTTTGGTCATGAAGGAGACCGGCGGCTCCCGCAGTTTGTTACCGTCGAGGTAGACGTGCGCGAGGAGAAAACCGGACAACGCAAAAAAGCTGCTTGTGGCAAAGAAACCCAATTCGGTGAATTCCACCAACCCACTCAGCTGTGTGTATTCCTCGTAGAACGGCAGCGTGTGGAACATCACCAGATACACGCCCAGGAAAAACCGCAGCCATTCCAAACCGATGAATCTCTCTTTCTCTGCGTTCATGCAGGTCCACTTCCCTTTAGTAATATCGAAGCCCGCTCATGGTACACGAAGCGTTTCCAATGTTTCCTTATATGTCTAAAGGCAGGCTTCGTTGCCGATCAGCTGACAAATTCGCCTACTGCGCGCTACAGGATAGGCGAAATCAAGCGCGCCACTCGCATACCGAGCTTTTCCAAACGATGTGTCTCTTTGCTATCACGGACATCTATTTCTCGTGACTGGGCGAAATCATCGAGCAACATCTGTTCCACTTCGCTGGTGAATGCCTTATCGACGGTCAGCAACATGATTTCGAAGTTCAAACGAAACGAGCGGTTGTCCATATTGGCACTGCCGATTGCCGTGATTTCATCGTCAACCAGCACCACTTTCTGATGCAGAAAGCCCGGGCCGTAGCGATACATTTTCACCCCGGCGCGTACTGCTTCGAACGCGAACAGGCTGGATGCGGCATACACCACTTTGTGATCCGGGCGAGACGGCAGCAGGATACGGACATCGACACCGCGCAGTACCGCCAAGCGAAGTGCGGCAAAGACGGCCTCATCCGGTATGAAATAGGGGGTTGTGATCCAGACCCTGTCATTGGCGGCGTGGATCGACTCAACGAAAAACAACGAGCAGGTTTCATAGGGGTCGGCCGGGCCACTGGCCAGCACTTGGCACAACACGCCGTCTTCCTCATACGCTTCGGGGAGGATCAAGGGTGGCAATTCCCGTGCTGCCCAGAACCAGTCTTCGGCAAACGACTCTTGCAGGCAGGCGATCACCGGCCCGCTGATGCTCACATGGGTATCGCGCCAAGGCGAGAGCTTGGGGTTGCCGCCCAGGTATTCGTCGCCGACGTTATGGCCACCGATGAAGCCTTTTACTCCGTCCACCACGACGATCTTGCGATGGTTGCGGAAATTGACCTGGAACCTGTTCAACCAGCCGCTCTGGGTAGCGAATGCTTTCACATTGACGCCACCCTCGCGCAGCCGCTCGACGTATTCGCGGGGCAGGGCGTGGCTCCCCACTCGGTCGTAAAGCACGTAGACCTCGACCCCCTCGGAGGCCTTTTGCAGCAGCAAGCCTTGCAGCTGCCGGCCGATATGATCGTCGTGGATGATGAAGAACTGCACCAGTATCGCTCGCCGGGCTTCGCGGATGGCTGCAAAGATGGCATCGAAGGTGGCGTGTCCATTGATCAGCAGACCGACCCGATTGTTGGCCAGGCATGGCATCCGGCCAAGTTTGGGCATGGCCCGGAGTGAGGCATATGACGTGGATTTGCGTGCGGCAAGCGCTTCCTCTATCCAGGGGCGCCAATCCATGTCGGCGATCGCGGTGTGCATCTCCTTGTTGGCATGCCGACGGGCCTTGATGTATGCGTCGAACGTGCTGCGGCCAAACACCAGGTAGGGGATCAACGTGAGGTAGGGAATGAACAACAGCGATAAGGCCCAAGCAATCGAACCCTGCGCGGTGCGTACGGTAAGAACTGCATGAACGGCGGCAGCGATGCCCAACACGTGCAGCAGGCCAAATAGATACCCAAAAAAAATCGGACTGTGATAATCCATTGCACGGCGGCTCCTTGATGCGCTGTGCTAAACAGACCACGTTCAGTGGCGGTTGTCGCGTTTTTATTACCGCGCAACTCGGCACCCGTTTCGACGTCAAAGACCCATGCCCGCACTTTTCCCAACGTTCTTGAGGAGTGGAATCAGATGAGATTTAAATGGCCGATGGCTGCATTGGTAGTGGGCCTTTCGGCAACCGGGGCACAGGCGCAGATGCTCCAGCCGGGCCTATGGGAAATGACCACCAGTAACATGCAAGTCGATGGCAAGCCGCTGCCTGACATGCAGGTGATGCTGGGCCAGCTGAAGATGCTTCCACCCGAGCAAAGGGCAATGATGGAAGGCGTGCTTGCCAACCAGGGCATTACGGTGGGCGGCAATGGCATTCGCTCGTGCCTGACGCCTGAACAGGTGAAGACCAACGACATTCCGTTGCAAGATGCAAAGTCCGGCTGCACGCAGAAGATCACTGAGCGCAATGGCAATGTCTGGAAATTTCAGTTCAGTTGCCCCAAGGCCCAGGGGACCGGACAAGCCCAGTTTCTCAGCGATAGAGAGTTTCTTACCACGGTCAACGGCACGTTCAATGCCTCCGGCGTCGCGCAGAAGGGCAGCATGAACACTCGCGCCGTTTGGTTGGGAAATAACTGTGGGTCAGTGAAGCCTCGCACCTGATAGCTGCAATGCGTGTTCCACGTGGAACACGCGTTTCTCGATCATGCACTTGCCGCAAAAAGCACCACGAGACCAGGCAAGCGGTGACTTATATGTTATGTTATAACAACATAAGCGATGCAGTGTTCTTTGCATTCGTCACCGATGAGGTCCGTCATGCCCAACCGTTTACCCGTCACCGTGCTGTCCGGCTTCCTGGGGGCCGGCAAGAGCACGTTGCTCAATCACATCCTGCGCAACCGGGAAGATCTGCGCGTTGCCGTGATCGTCAACGACATGAGCGAGATCAACATCGACGGCAGTGAAGTGCAGCGTAACGTCAGCCTCAACCGGGCCGAAGAAAGACTGGTCGAAATGAGCAATGGCTGCATCTGCTGCACGCTGCGCGAAGACCTGCTCGAAGAAGTGGCCAAGCTGGCCGCCGAGGGGCGTTTCGATTACCTGCTGATCGAATCGACGGGCATCTCCGAGCCGCTGCCGGTGGCCGAGACTTTTACCTTCCGCGACGAGCACGGCCAGAGCCTGGCCGATCTGGCCCGGCTCGACACCATGGTCACGGTGGTCGACGGGGTCAATTTCCTGCTCGACTATCAGGCAGCGGAAAGCCTGGCGACGCGCGGCGAAACTCTGGGAGAGGACGACGAGCGAGCCATCACTGATCTGTTGGTGGAACAGGTGGAATTTGCCGACGTCATCCTCGTCAGCAAGATCGACCTGATCAGTCAGGCTGAACGCACCGAGCTGATGGCAGTACTGCACACACTCAACCCCAGCGCGCAGGTCATGCCCATGGTCATGGGGCAGGTGCCGCTGGCACGTATTCTGGACACCGGGCTGTTCGATTTCGAGCGCGCAGCGCAAGCGCCAGGCTGGCTGAAGGTGCTCAGGGGTGAGCATGTTGCGGAAACCGCAGAATACGGCATTGCATCCACGGCCTACCGCGCCCGGCGTCCGTTCCACCCACAGCGCTTCCATGACTTCATCGACAAACCCTGGACCAATGGTCGGCTGCTGCGCTCCAAAGGCTTTTTCTGGCTCGCCAGCAAACCCCAGGAAGCAGGAAGCTGGTCCCAGGCGGGTGGGTTGATGCGCTATGGCTTCGCTGGCCGCTGGTGGCGTTTCGTGCCGCAAACGCAATGGCCGCAGGAGGCCGAGAGTGTGGCTGCCATCCAGCAGACGTGGCACGCCGACACCGGAGACTGCCGCCAGGAGCTGGTATTCATCGGGCAGAACATGGATTTCGCAGCGTTAGGCCACGCCCTGGACCAGTGTCTGCTGGATGATGAGGAACTGGCCCAGGGCGCACAGGCCTGGGTGCACTGGCCGGATCCGTTCGGCGAGTGGCACGATCAAGGCCAGCACGCGTGATCCAGATTGCTCAGGGCAAGATCCATTGTCCCTGACTGTTCTGTTCGCAGAACGGCTTGAGGTAGGCGGCGTCGCTCGCCACACCGTAGTAGTGGATGTCCTGTTCATAGGGCATGCGCTCGACCCGAGCGCCGCGGCAGATGCCGTAGGCGCCTTGTGGGCACTGCGCCAGGAATTGCACTTCGACCTGCTGCCCCGGCAGGTTGGGTCGACAAAAACCTTCCTTGAACAGCTTCGGCGGTATAGTGCGATTCTGCTGGCACACTTCGACGCTTACCCGTTCTGCCTGGCTGTGCACCACGCAGGCCTCGGCCCACACCTGGGTACTGGCCAGCAGCCCCAGCAAACCCCACACACGCATCGCTCAACCTCCATAGATATCCGACCATGCTGCAGAACATCCCCACCCATGTCATCGCAGGCCCCTTGGGCGCCGGCAAGACCAGCCTGATTCGTCGTCTGCTGGCGTGCAAGCCGACAAACCAGCGTTGGGCCGTGCTGATCAACGAATTCGGCCTGGTGGGCATCGACGCCGCGCTGCTTGCCACCACCGATGATGGTATCGCAATCGGCGAAATCGCCGGAGGATGTCTGTGCTGCGTGAACGGTGCGCCGTTTCAGATCGGCCTGGGCCGCCTGCTGCGCAAAGCCCGGCCGGATCGCCTGTTCATCGAACCCTCGGGCCTGGGGCATCCGTTGCAGATCCTTTCGCAACTGAGCGAAGCGCCCTGGCGCGGCGTTCTGGCGGTGCAACCGCTGGTGATGGTGCTCGACGCGCTGACCCTTGCGAAAGGCGTCGCGCTGCCAGCTGCACAGCGCGAAGCCGCTGAAGTGGCAGGCTTGTTGATCATGAACAAGGCAAAGCCGACGCCAGAAGTGTGCATAACTTCAGGGTTACCCACAGACCGACTGCTGTGGCTCGATGTCGATCAGGTGCGATTCGAGCAATTGCCCCTTGTGGATAATTCAGCGCCACTGGTTGTGGACAGGCTGAGGAAGCTCCCGCAAGCCATGGGCGAAATCTGGGTGGATAAGTCCCAGCCGCAATGCCAGGTGCAGGATCACCGCGATGGCTGGAGCATCGGCTGGCGATGGCAAGCCCGAACGCAGTTCGATTTGCCAACAGTGGAGCGCGCATTGGCCACTTGGTCTTGGCGACGGGCCAAGCTGGTTATCCACAGCCCGAATGGATGGTTTTCGAGCAACCTGCTGGCGGGGCAGTCGGTACAGTGGAAAACCAGTGAATGGCGTCGTGATTCACGTTTGGAGCTGATATTCGATACGCCGCAGGACGCAGCCGCTCTTCAGGACCACTTGCAGCAGGCACGCGTGTACGACCCATCGCAGCGCTGACGTCGCTCAGGGACGCCAGCGCTTGTGTTCCTGACGCCACTGACTCATCTCGATGACTTCGGCACTGGTCGCGGTTTTCACTTCGAACGGGTAGGGCGCCAGCTCGATCTGCACCGCGTGTGGCCCGAATTGGGTGGCGATGCCTGCATGGCGCTGCTCGCCGGTCACCGTGAATTCGAAGTTGTACACACGCGCCAGACGCTTGCGGCCGTTGGCATCGGCCAGCCAGGAAAAACGCTTGAAGGCCACGTTGTCGTCGAGCAGTTCCAGATCGAGCTTGCTGCAATGCTGCTTGACCCGCGCCAGGGCTTTTTCACGCAGGCCATGGTTGTGCCACAGCCAAGCCGCACCTGCGGCCATCAACATCAGGATGAACATATTGCCAAGGGTCAACATCGAAGTGCGCTCCAACCGGTTGCTCGCAGCTTAACTGTGTCTCCGGTCTGTCGTACAGGCTGCATTTCGCGCGATACTGCGCGCCATGAAGTCCTGTCACCGGTCCGGAATCCTTGCATGAAACGTACACCACACCTGCTCGCCATCCAGTCCCATGTCGTGTTCGGCCACGCCGGCAACAGCGCGGCGGTTTTTCCGATGCAGCGGGTGGGGGTCAAGGTCTGGCCACTGAATACGGTGCAGTTTTCCAATCACACTCAGTATGGCCAGTGGACGGGAGAAGTGTTGGCGCCGCAACACATTCCCGCACTGGTCGAAGGGATTGCGACGATTGGCGAATTGGGCAACTGCGATGCCGTGCTCAGTGGCTATCTGGGCAGCGCCGCGCAGGGGCGAGCGATCCTGGGCGTGGTACGTCGGGTCAAGGCGGCCAATCCCAAGGCCCTGTATCTGTGCGACCCGGTGATGGGGCATGCGGAAAAAGGCTGCGTGGTGCCGGCCGAGGTCAGCGACTTTCTGCTCGATGAAGCCGTTGCCGCTGCCGACGTACTGTGTCCCAACCAGCTGGAGCTCGACAGCTTCAGCGGGCGCAAGGCCCAATCCCTGCCGGACTGCGTGGCCATGGCGCGGGCGTTGCTGGCGCGCGGGCCCAAGGCGGTGCTGGTCAAGCACCTGGCCTATCCGGGCAAATCGGCCGAAGACTTCGAAATGCTTCTGGTCACTGCCGCGGGCAGCTGGCACCTGCGTCGTCCGCTGCTGGCGTTTCCGCGCCAACCGGTCGGTGTGGGTGACCTGACCAGTGGCTTGTTCCTCGCCCGGCTGCTGCTGGGCGATGATTGGCTGGCCGCTTTCGAATTCACTGCGGCGGCGGTGCATGAAGTACTGCTGGAAACCCAGGCCTGTGCCAGCTACGAGCTGGAACTGGTACGTGCCCAGGACCGCATCGTGCACCCGCGCCTGCGTTTCGACGCCGTGGCGCTTTAAATCGGCTCGTCCTTGAGATCGCGGTAGCGCTTTTCCAGCTCCTGGCGAATCTGTCGACGTTGCTGTGCCTGGATGAAGCGCCGCGAGCCTTCGGCATCCTGCGGCTGCAGGGGCGGTACGCTGGCCGGCTTGCGCTGGTCATCCACTGCCACCATGGTGAAGAAACAGCTGTTGGTGTGGCGCACGGAGCGTTCGCGGATGTTCTCGGTGACCACCTTGATGCCCACTTCCATCGAAGTATTGCCGGTGTAATTGACCGAAGCCAGGAACGTCACCAGTTCGCCGACATGCACCGGCTCGCGGAAGATCACCTGATCCACCGACAAGGTCACCACATACCGGCCGGCATAGCGGCTGGCGCAGGCGTAAGCCACTTCGTCGAGGTATTTGAGCAGGGTTCCTCCGTGCACATTGCCGGAAAAATTGGCCATGTCGGGGGTCATCAGCACCGTCATCGACAGCTGGGCGTTTCCAGGTTCCATAGTGAACTCACGGTTGGTTGGCAGAAGTGCAGGGGCGTCGCCTATATTGGCGTTTGCCGCTTTCAAAGGCTTGCATCCAGAAGCGGACGCCGAACGGACGGGCGCCGTCACGTCTATCGTGCCATTACGCAGGGCATAGCGGCGATCTGTTTCCGCATATTGCACCGACGTTCGCCTGCAATGGCCGGTGTTAATCTGCCTTTCTGAAACAATTGGTACAGCAATTCTGAATAGCAATGGAGGCTATCACCGTGCATGCCATCAGTTTTATCCAGGACCTGGCGGTGATCATGCTGGTAGCCGGCGTGGTGACGATTCTGTTTCACCGGCTACGGCAACCCGTGGTGCTGGGCTACATCGTTGCCGGCTTCATCATCGGCCCCCATACGCCGCCGTTCGGCTTGATCCACGACGAAGACACCATCAAGACCCTGGCCGAACTGGGCGTGATCTTTCTGATGTTCAGCCTGGGCCTGGAATTCAGCCTGCGCAAACTGTTCAAGGTCGGTGCCACGGCCTTCATCGCTGCGTTCCTGGAAATCGTGCTGATGATCTGGATCGGCTACGAAATCGGCCGCTGGTTCGATTGGGGCACCATGGACTCGCTGTTCCTCGGGGCTATCCTGGCAATCTCCTCGACCACCATCATCGTCAAGGCGCTCAACGACCTGAAGATGAAAAACGAGCGCTTCGCCCAGTTGATCTTCGGCGTGTTGATCGTCGAGGATATTCTAGGTATCGGTATCATCGCCCTGCTGTCGGGGATTGCCGTCAGCGGCGCGGTCAGTTCGGGCGAGGTTTTCTCGACGGTCGGCAAGCTCTCGCTGTTCATGGTCATTGCCCTGGTCGTGGGCATCCTGGTGGTGCCCCGACTGCTGGCCTATGTGGCCACCTTCGAAAGCAACGAGATGCTGCTGGTGACCGTGCTGGGCCTGTGCTTCGGCTTTTGCCTGCTGGTGGTCAAGCTTGAATACAGCATGGTGCTCGGGGCTTTCCTGATCGGGGCGATCATGGCCGAGTCGCGGCAATTGCTGAAGATCGAGCGTCTGATCGAACCCATCCGCGACATGTTCAGCGCGATCTTCTTCGTCGCCATCGGCCTCATGCTCGACCCCGCCATCCTGCTCGACTATGCCTGGCCGATTGCAGTCATCACCTTGGCCGTGGTGCTCGGCAAGATCGTCTCTTGCGGGCTGGGCGCGTTCATTGCCGGCAACGATGGCAAGACATCGCTGCGGGTGGGCATGGGCTTGTCGCAGATCGGCGAGTTCTCGTTCATCATCGCCGCGCTGGGCATGACCCTGCAGGTCACCAGCGATTTTCTCTATCCCGTTGCCGTGGCCGTGTCGGTGCTGACGACGCTGTCCACGCCGTACCTGATCCGGGCAGCCGATCCCTTGTCGCATCGCCTCGGCGCTATCGTGCCGCAACGTGTCGCACGCGTGCTGGGCATGTACGGGGAATGGCTGCGCAGCATCCAGCCGCGCGGGCAGGGCGCCATGCTGGCATCGATGATCCGCAAGATCCTCCTGCAGGTAGGGGTCAACCTGGCGCTGGTGATCGGTATCTTTCTGGCTGGCGCCTATTTTGCCGAACGTATCGGCGGTCACCTGACGACTTGGGTGGCCGAGCCCGGCGGGCAGAAGGCGTTGATCTGGGGCGCAGCCTTGCTGCTGTCGCTGCCGTTTTTGATCGCCGCCTATCGCAAGCTCAAGGCACTGTCGATGCTGCTGGCGGAAATGGGCGTGAAGCCGGAAATGGCTGGCAGGCATACCCAGCGGGTGCGGCGCGTCATCGCCGAAGTCATTCCGCTGCTGTCGCTGCTGGTGATTTTCGTGCTGCTGGCGGCACTGTCGGCGAGCATATTGCCGACCATGGAATTACTGCTGTTGATTGCGGTGGTTGCAGCAGCAGTGGTGGCCGTGTTGTGGCGCTGGTTCATTCGCGTGCATACGCGGATGCAGGTGGCTTTACTGGAAACCCTGGATAACAACGTCGAGCATTGAATTTGGGTAGGCAGGTTTGGCCTTTTCGCGGGTAGAACCCGCTCCCACAGGGTTGGCGGCGCGCCGTCGAGCTGTGAAAAGGTCACACCTGCCTCTACCGATCAGCTTTCCAGCCAGACGTCTCGCACCCAGTGCCAGACCGACTCCCAGCTTTCTTCGGTTACCAGCTCTTCTTCGCCCGACCACAGCACCACGGTGCCGTCTTCTTCGACACAGTAGTAGTCCTCGCCGTCCTGACAGATCGGGATCAGCTCGCGTGGTACGCCGATGTCCCAGGCGCTGGCGGCGACCTCCGGCAGATACGTATGCGATTGCGGGTCGGTCACGGTGACCGGTTCCAGGCTGCCATACACGACGTCGCTGACGGTGAGCAGATACTCCTTGAAGACGAACGGAATATTGATGAACAACTGCTCTTCGATCTCGACCAGCAGGTCTTCGTCTGGCAGTTCCAGGGGAACCGGTACCGGTTCGTTGGCTTCTCGGAGCTGCTCGATCACTTCTTCCACGATGTTTTCCTCTGACCAGAATACGCGCTGCGGTTTATACCTTAGCTGGAAATGGATGCAACGTTCAAAATGCAAAAACCCCGACCAGGGCCGGGGCTTTGCAAAGCGTGACGTGTATCAGTTCTGGCGGATACCCGCGACCAGCCAAGGCTGATTTTCGCCCTGGGCGCGTTCCATGTTCCAGCTTTCGCTGAAGGGTTCGCCCTTGTCGAAGCGCGAGGTCTTCGATACGCCGACGAATGTCAGGGTAGCGATGGTTTTCTCGGCGCGGTCATCGACACCTTCCAGCTGCACTTGCAGATCGTCGATATAGGTGGACTGGAAGCCATCACCCAGCTCGGCACGTTCCTGCTTCAACGATTGCAGCATCTGCGGCGTGACGAACTCGGCGATCTTGTCCATCTCGTTCGCGTCCCAGTGCTGCTGCAGCGACTGGAAGTGGCTGCGGGCTGCGTTCAGGAAGCTTTCTTCGTTGAACCAGGCCGGCGCGTTGATCACCGGACGGGCTGCGGAAGCACCGCTGGCGCCACCGAAGATCGACGGTTGGGCAGGTGCCTGGTCGATCGCTTCACGCTGGTACGGAGCACCGGCGCCGGCCATTTGCGGGCCCTGCTGCTGCTTGCGACGGCGAGCGGCGATGAAGCGGAAGATCAGGAAGGCGATGACCGCCATGATCAGGAAGTCGAAGATCTGCATGCCCTGGAAGCCATCGCCCATGAACATGGACGCCAGCAGGCCACCGGCGGCGAGGCCGGCCAGAGGGCCCAACCAGCGCGAGGCACCGCTGGCGGCTGGGGCTGCACGGCCTGGGACGGCTGCTGCGGCACCTGGAGTGGTGGGCGCGGCCTGGCGAGTCTGGTGAGTCGGGGCTGCGCCCATGCTCTTGCCGCCGCCGAAGCGTTTGGCACTGGCATCGAGGCTCATGGTCAGGCCGATGCACAGGGCCAGGGCCATGCTGAGAAAACGTTGCATAGGTTCATTCCGTTAGGTGGATTGCACGCGAGTCATGTTGCACAGGTGTGCTGTACATAGCTAGTGACAACATGTTTCGAGCTTTTGCGTAAATGCGAAGCACGGCGTAGGAAAATTCGTTGCTCCTTGGAAAGGCCGTGTCGGCTTTTTCGCGGCCGCCGGGCACCGCGACAAAGCCCTGCAGCCAGTGGCTACACTGGCTCGAGCTTCGCGTACCCCAGCATCAACCACTTGCTGCCCTCGGCGAAGTTGACCTGCACTCGCGCCTGCGCGCCGGAGCCTTCGAAGTTGAGGATCACGCCTTCGCCAAACACAGAGTGCTGCACGCGCTGGCCCAGGTTGAACTGGGTTTCCGGAATATTGGCCGCACCGAACAGGCTGCTCGAGTTCTGCGCCTGGCCACCGCCGAAAGGACGACTCACGCTGTTGGACAGGCGCACTTCCTGGATCAGCCCGGCGGGCACCTCGCGCACGAAGCGCGACACCTTGTTGTAGGTCTCGCTGCCGTAGAGGCGGCGCGTTTCGGCGTAGGTCATGACCAGCTGCTGCATGGCCCGGGTGATGCCGACATAGGCCAGGCGCCGCTCTTCCTCGAGACGGCCAGGCTCTTCCAGGCTCATCTTGTGCGGGAACAGGCCTTCTTCCATGCCCACCAGGAACACGTAGGGAAACTCCAGGCCCTTGGCGCTGTGCAGGGTCATCAGCTGCACGCTGTCCTCGTGCTCCTCGGCCTGGGTGTCGCCGGCCTCGAGCGAGGCATGGCCCAAGAATGCCGCCAGCGGCGTCAGGTCGGCTTCTGCCTCGCCGTTTTCGAAGTTGCGCGCAGCGCTGACCAGTTCCTCGAGGTTTTCCACCCGTGCCTGGCCTTTTTCGCCCTTTTCTTCCTGGTGGTAGATGATCAGGCCGGACTGCTCGATGACCGTCTGGGTCATCAGGTGCAACGGCATCTGCATGACCTTGGCGGCGAGGTTCTCGATCAGCTCGATGAACGCGCCCAGGGCATTGGCGGCGCGCCCGGTCAGGCCCTTGTTGGCCACCAGTTGGCGGCCGGCTTCCCACATCGACACTTCGGCATGACGGGCATGCTGACGGATGGCTTCGACGGTCTTCTCGCCCAGGCCGCGTGGCGGGACGTTGATCACCCGCTCCAGGGCGGCATCGTTGCCGCGCCCTTCGAGCAGGCGCAGGTACGCCATGGCGTTCTTGATTTCGGCGCGTTCGAAGAAGCGCTGCCCGCCATAGATGCGATAAGGGATACGCTCGCGCAACAGCGCCTCTTCCAGCACCCGCGACTGGGCGTTGGAACGGTAGAGAATGGCGATGTCGCTGCGCGCCAGGCCGGTCTTGAGCGCGCTCTCGATGGTTTCGACCACATAGCGCGCCTCGTCGTGTTCGTTGAACGCGGCGTACAGGCTGATCGGCTCGCCATCGCCGCCATCGGTCCACAGCTCCTTGCCCAGACGCCCGCTGTTGTTGGCGATCAGGGCGTTGGCGGCCTTGAGGATGCCGGCGGTGGAGCGGTAGTTCTGTTCCAGACGAATCAGCTGCGAATCAGGGAAGTCAGCGGAATACTGGTGAATGTTTTCGATCTTGGCGCCGCGCCAGCCGTAGATCGACTGGTCGTCGTCGCCTACCACCATCAAGCTGTCGCCACCTTGTGCCAGCAACCGCAGCCAGGCGTACTGCACGGCGTTGGTGTCCTGGAACTCGTCGACCAGCACATGGCGGAAACGGCGCTGATAGTGCGCCAGCAGGCCAGGGTTGTCGCGCCACAGGTCGAGGGCGCGCAGCAGCAGTTCGGAGAAGTCGATCACCCCCGCCCGCGCGCAGGCCGCCTCGTACGCTTCGTAGATCGAGCGCATGGTCGCCAGGAACAGGTCGCCACCGGGCTGGATGTGCTGCGGACGCAAGCCCTCGTCCTTCTGCCCGTTGATGAACCACTGCGCCTGGCGCACGGGCCACTTCTGCTCGTCCAGGCCCAGCTCGCGCATGACCCGCTTGACCAGGCGTTGCTGGTCGTCGCTGTCGAGAATCTGGAAGTTCTGGTTCAGGCCAGCTTCCTGCCAGTGCGCGCGCAGCAGGCGATGGGCCAGGCCGTGGAAGGTGCCGACCCACATGCCGGCCGGGTTGATGCCCATCAGCTGCTCGATGCGCTGGCGCATCTCGGCGGCCGCCTTGTTGGTGAACGTCACCGACAGCAGCGAGTGCGGCGAGGCGTTTTCGACCTGGATCAGCCAGGCGATACGGTGCACCAGCACTCGGGTTTTACCGGAACCAGCACCGGCCAGGACCAACTGACGGCCGACGGAGGCCGCTACGGCCTGGCGTTGGGCATCGTTGAGGGAGTTCAGCAGAAGGGAGAGGTCATCGCGCATCCGGGCATTTTAGGGTGCGCGATGGAGTTGGGGCAAACAAGAGTTGCGCGTCTTTGGATAAATACCTGCAGAGTCGGACATAAGGTGCAAGTGCGCCGCCTGTGCTTGTGTATTCTGGCTCGACGGATGGCACCTCACGACAAGCACATTGCCCATGACGCCGAACCTCAACCCGCTGGACTCGCCCCTGGAGCAGCAGGCCCTGCAGGAGCGCTACGCCGCGCAACTGGCCGCCGAGCGCACGCGCCTGCTGTACCAGGGCTCGTTGCTGCCGACCTTGCTGATGCTGCTCAACGGCGGCCTGTGCGCCTGGCTGCTATGGACTCCGCAGCATTACCTGGGGGTCAGCATCGGGTTGTTGTGGCTGTTGCTGCTGGTGGCCGGACGGGTCATCCAGGTGGCGGCGTTCGATGCGGCCATGCCGGACCGGCAGGCCCAGGCCCACTGGCGGCGCATGTTCATCTTCGGCTCGGCCGTCAGCGGCGCGACCCTGGCGGCGGCGGCCATCATGCTGGTGTCCGAAGACAACCTCATCCAACAGGCCTGGGTGTTCGGCCTGCTCGGCGCGGCGACGCTGTCGGCCAGCGTGGCCTACGCCGTCAGCCTGCCGGCCTTTCTTGCCTATACCTTGCCGTGCCTGCTGCCGCCCACCGCCTACCTGTTCGTATGGAACGACGGCGCCCAGCGCGGCTGGGGCTGGTTCGGGCTGATTTTCCTGGGGGCATTGCTGGTGGTCGCCTGGCAGGTCAATCGCCTGACCAACCGCAGCCTGTTGCGGCGCTTTCGCAACCAGGAGCTGATCGAGACCCTGCAGTTGGCGCAAAGCCGCAGCGAGCGCCTGAACCAGGCCCTGACCACCGAAGTTGGCCAGCGCCGCGAGGCCCAGCAGCAATTGGCTCAGGCCCATGCGGAGCTGGAAAATCGCGTGCAGCAGCGCAGTCGTGAACTGGATCAGGCCAACCAGGCGCTGGGCAAGAGCGAGCAGCGTCTGGCCCTGGCGTTGGAGGCGAGCGGTTTGGGCCTGTGGGACTGGAACCTGAGCACAGACGAGGTCTACCACACCCAACTCAAGGAGCTGTTCGGCCTGGAGCCGGAATTCATGCAGGCAATGCTCAAGCAACTGCGCCCGCGCATGCACCCGGAGGACGTGCCGCGGGTGAAGCGCGCCATGATCGACCACCTCAAGGGTCGCAGCGACGACTACCTGGTGCAGTACCGGATCCGCCACCATGAAGGCCACTGGTTGTGGATCGAAGACCACGGTCGGGCCGTGGAGCGTGCGGCGGATGGCAGTGTCCTGCGCATGGTCGGCACCCGCCGCGACGCCAGCCGCGACATCGCCCTGAGCGGCCAGCTGGAGCTGGCGGGGTTGGTGTTCGACCATTCCAACGAGGGCATCCTGGTGCTCGACGCTCATTGCAAAGTACTGACGTCGAATCCGGCATTCAGCCGTATTACCGGGCTGGCTGCGGATCAACTCTGCGGGCGATCCTGGTGGCAACTGCCTTGCAGTCGCGATGCGCGCAGGTGCAAGGCGTCGATTCGGCATGCCATGGACGTCGAGGGTTCATGGCAGGGAGCGCTGACCGAGACGCGACTGAATGGGGAGCAGTATGGTCAATGGCTACAACTGATCGGCGTGCGAAATGCCCGAGGTGAAGTTCACCAGACCATCGTTCTGGTCACCGACGTGTCGGCGCGTACCGGTGACCACCCCTAGCCTGGGCCGGGGTACGCGCAGGTGAGACTCATGGGTACCGATGACATTCGCAAAGGGCCGGATTTGGCGGCCGATCATCCTTGCTGAGACGTTTAACTGGGCGATCACAGAGGCCTGTAGTATAACTGCAGACTAGCTACATCCCGGCCCTTCGACCCCTTTAGCGGAAGCTGTCCCTTGAACCTGCTGCAACACATCGACCAGTCTCGCCACCTGCTGCGCAAATCCGAACTCAAGGTTGCCGAGCATGTGCTGCTGGACCCTGCGGCGGTGATGCACAGCTCCATGGCCGACCTGGCGCACAGCGTGGGCATCAGCGAGCCGACCATCGTGCGTTTCTGCCGGGCGATCGGCTGCACCGGTTTCCAGGACCTCAAACTCAAGCTGGCGCAAAGCCTGGCGGCGGGGGCGAGTTTCGGTCAGTTCGCCATCCACGAAGACGACTCGGTGGCCGACTACAGCCTGAAGATCTTCGACACCACCCTGCATACTCTGATGGAGGTGCGCGAGAAGCTCGACCCCGAAGCCCTGCAGCGGGCGATCAGCGCCATGGTTACCGCACAGCGCGTCGAGTTCTATGGTTTCGGCGCATCCGGCGCAGTGGCCGCCGATGCCCAGCACAAGTTCTTCCGTCTGCTGCTGACGGCGGCGGCTTACTCGGACCCGCACATGCAGGCCATGTCGGCAGTGACACTGAAGCCGACCGACGTGGCCGTGTGCATCTCCCAATCCGGGCGCTCGAAGGACCTGCTGATCACCGCCAACCTGGTGCGTGAAACCGGCGCCACCCTGATTTCGCTGTGCCCGGGGCAGACGCCGCTGGCGGAACTGGCGACGGTCAACCTGGCGGTCGACGTGCATGAAGACACCGAGATCTACACCCCGCTGGCCTCCCGCATCGCCCACCTGGTGGTGATCGACGTACTGGCCATGGGCGTGGCAATGGCCCGCGGCCCAGACCTGGTCAATCACCTGAAGAGCGTCAAGCGCAGTCTGCGCAGCCTGCGCCTGTCGCCCAAGTCGTTGAAGGCCCACGAGGCTCACGAGGACTGAGCGACCGCTGCGGTTTAACCCGATGTTCACCGCCTCGTCGCCAAACCTTCACATAGCCACGCCACCCTGTACTCCCGAACTCGAACTGGGAGACACGCAATGGCTCGTTACTTCGATGGCTCGCAACCGCAGGGCAACAGCGCGACCCGTACCAAGCGTCAGCAGGAAGATCAGCGCCGCATGGAGTTTCGCCGCGCGATCGAGAGCTATTCCGAGCAGCGTCGTTTGCTCCAGGAAATCGGCGACGATGCCGAGCTCAATTACTGGCAGGCGGCATCGACGGGTTCCCGGCAAAGCGCTCGACCAGCGCCGTGATCTGTGCACGTTCGGCGCGGATGAATGCGGCAAAGGCCAACGCCACCGGCGACTGACGCCGTGCCTTGGCCTGCACCACGCACCAACTGCGCTGCAACGGCAGCTCTTCCACACGCAATTCGCACAAGGTACCTGTGGATAACTCCCTGGCGACGGCGTGGCGTGTCAGCAGTGCCAGCCCCAGCCCCGCGATCACGCATTCGCGCTGAGCCTCGGCGGAAGACACTTCCAGCGTCTGCGCAAAATGCACGCGCTTCTCCTTGAAATATTCCTCGCACGCTCGTCGTGTGCCCGAACCCTGTTCGCGTACCAGCAACGTATAGGCTTGCAGCTCCTGCAGGTTCACCCGTTCCTGCTGGCACAGCGGGTGCTCGGGCGGAGCCACCGCCACGATCGGATTGTTGAGGAAGGGCATGAAGTCCAGCCCCATGTCCTGCGGCACCATCGACATGATGGTCACGTCGTCGCGGTTGTCACTCAAACGGCGAATGACCTGCGCACGGTTGACCACCGTGAGCTGCAGATTGACTTCCGGATGCAGCGTGCGGAAGGCGGCGAACAGGTGTGGCGTGAAATATTTGGCACTGGATTCGACCGCCAGCTTGAGTTGCCCCTGCAGCGAGCCCTGCAGGTCGGACAGCTGCATGTCGAGGTTTTCCAGGCGGCCGAAGATATCCCGGCTGGCGGCCTGCAGCGCTTGCGCTGCCTCGGTCAGGTAGAGCTTCTTGCCCACATAGTCGAATAATGGCTGGCCCACCAGCTCTTCCAGCTGACGAATCTGCAAGCTGACTGCCGGTTGAGTCAGCGACATTTCTTCCGCCGCGCGGCTGTAGGAGCGCAGGTCGCATACTTCGTTGAACACTTGCAGCTGACGCAACGTCAGGCGCATCAATGACTTACGCATTTCTCAATCCGATGTGCGGTGGGCAGTTCCTCAAATATAAGCTTTTACTAATATGTAACCCAACAAAGATTTATTTTTATTAATCCTCATGCCGCGCTAGCTTGCAGGGGCGACCAGGAAACAACTGGTTACCCAAAGGGTCGGCCACGCACCGACCCGAATGGATTCATCGGTCGAGGAAATTCCAAGTGATAAAAAAGATCCTGATCGCCAACCGAGGTGAGATTGCCGTACGTATCGTACGAGCCTGCGCCGAAATGGGCATTCGTTCGGTCGCGATCTACTCCGAAGCCGATCGCCACGCGCTGCACGTCAAGCGCGCCGACGAAGCCCACAGCATCGGTGCCGAGCCCCTGGCCGGTTACCTGAACCCACGCAAGCTGGTGAACCTGGCGGTGGAAACCGGCTGCGATGCCTTGCACCCGGGCTATGGCTTTCTTTCCGAGAACGCCGAGCTGGCGGATATCTGCGCCGAGCGAGGGGTGAAGTTCATCGGCCCGTCTGCCGAAGTCATCCGCCGCATGGGTGACAAGACCGAAGCCCGGCGCAGCATGATCAAGGCGGGCGTGCCGGTCACGCCCGGCACCGAGGGCAACGTGGCCGACATCCGCGAAGCGCTGGAGGAGGGCGAACGCATCGGCTATCCGGTCATGCTCAAGGCCACTTCCGGTGGCGGCGGGCGCGGCATTCGTCGCTGCAACAGCCGCGAGGAGCTGGAGCAGGCGTTCCCGCGGGTGATTTCCGAAGCGACCAAGGCTTTCGGTTCGGCCGAAGTGTTCCTGGAAAAATGCATCGTCAATCCCAAGCACATCGAAGCACAGATTCTGGGTGACAGCTTCGGCAATGTGGTGCACCTGTTCGAGCGCGACTGCTCGATTCAGCGGCGTAACCAGAAGCTCATCGAGATCGCGCCCAGCCCGCAGCTGACCCCCGAGCAGCGCGCCTACATCGGCGACCTGTCGGTGCGAGCGGCCAAGGCGGTGGGTTACGAGAACGCCGGCACCGTGGAATTCCTGCTCGCCGAGGGCGAGGTGTATTTCATGGAGATGAACACCCGGGTGCAGGTCGAACACACCATCACCGAGGAAATCACCGGCATCGACATCGTCCGTGAGCAGATCCGCATCGCCTCGGGGCTGGCCCTTTCGGTAAAGCAGGAAGACATCGTGCACCGCGGCTTTGCCCTGCAGTTCCGCATCAATGCCGAGGATCCGAAGAACAATTTCCTGCCCAGCTTCGGCAAGATCACCCGCTACTACGCGCCTGGTGGGCCGGGCGTACGCACCGACACGGCGATCTATACCGGCTACACCATTCCGCCGTTCTACGATTCCATGTGCCTGAAGCTGGTGGTCTGGGCGCTGACCTGGGAAGAGGCCATGGACCGCGGCCTGCGTGCGCTGGATGACATGCGCCTGCAAGGCATCAAGACCACCGCGGCGTACTACCAGGAAATCCTGCGCAACCCCGAGTTTCGCAGTGGCCAGTTCAACACCAGTTTCGTCGACAGCCACCCTGAGCTGACCCAGTACTCGATCAAGCGCAAACCCGAAGAGCTGGCCCTGGCCATCGCCGCCGCCATCGCCGCCCACGCCGGCCTGTGAGGAACACAACAATGTCCAATACGCCTGTTTCCAAGCGAATATTCGTTACCGACACCATCCTGCGCGACGCCCACCAGTCCTTGCTGGCAACGCGCATGCGCACCGAAGACATGCTGCCTATCTGCGACAAGCTCGACCGGGTGGGCTACTGGTCGCTGGAAGTATGGGGCGGCGCCACCTTCGATGCTTGCGTGCGCTTCCTCAAGGAAGACCCGTGGGAACGCCTGCGCAAGCTGCGCGAGGCGCTGCCGAACACGCGTCTGCAGATGCTCCTGCGCGGGCAGAACCTGCTCGGCTACCGGCATTACAGCGATGACGTGGTGCGGGCCTTCGTGGCCAAGGCGGCCGACAACGGTATCGACGTGTTTCGCATCTTCGATGCCATGAACGACGTGCGGAACCTGCGCGTGGCCATCGAGGCCGTGAAGGCAGCCGGCAAACACGCCCAGGGCACCATCGCCTATACCACCAGCCCGGTGCATACCGTGGCCGCGTTCGTGGCCCAGGCCAAACAGATGGAAGCCATGGGCTGCGACTCGGTGGCGATCAAGGACATGGCGGGCTTGCTGACGCCTTATGCGACCGGCGAACTGGTCAGGGCGTTGAAGGCCGAGCAGTCGCTGCCGGTGTTCATCCACAGCCACGACACGGCAGGCCTGGCCGCGATGTGCCAGCTCAAGGCCGTGGAAAATGGCGCCGATCACATCGACACCGCCATCTCGAGCTTCGCCTGGGGCACCAGCCATCCGGGCACCGAGTCGATGGTCGCGGCGCTCAAGGGCAGCGAATTCGATACCGGCCTGAGCCTGGAACTGCTGCAGGAAATCGGCCTGTATTTCTACGCCGTGCGCAAGAAGTACCACCAGTTCGAAAGCGAATTCACCGCGGTCGATACCCGTGTGCAGGTCAACCAGGTGCCGGGCGGGATGATTTCCAATTTGGCCAACCAGCTCAAGGAGCAGGGCGCGCTGAACCGTATGAACGAGGTGCTGGCCGAGATCCCCAAGGTGCGCGAAGACCTCGGCTTCCCGCCACTGGTCACGCCCACCTCGCAGATCGTCGGTACCCAGGCATTCTTCAACGTGTTGGCCGGCGAGCGCTACAAGACCATCACCAACGAAGTGAAGTTGTACCTGCAAGGCGGCTATGGCCAGGCGCCGGGCAAGGTCAACGAACAACTGCGGCGCCAGGCGATCGGCAGCGAGGAGGTCATCGACGTACGTCCCGCCGACCTGCTCAAGCCGGAGATGGACAAGCTGCGCAAGGACATCGGCGAGCTGGCCCAGTCGGAGGAGGATGTACTGACGTTTGCGATGTTCCCCGACATCGGGCGCAAGTTCCTCGAAGAGCGTGCCGCCGGCACGCTGGTGCCCGAGATGTTGCTGCCGATCCCCGAGGCCGGAGCGCAGGTTGCGCGCAGCGGTGAAGGGGTACCGACCGAATTCGTCATCGATGTGCACGGCGAGAGCTATCGAGTCGACATCACCGGTGTCGGGGTCAAGGCCGAAGGCAAGCGGCACTTCTACCTGTCCATCGACGGCATGCCTGAAGAGGTGGTGTTCGAGCCGTTGAACGAGTTCGTCGGCAGCGGTATCGGCAAACGCAAGCAGGCCAGCGAACCCGGCCATGTCAGCACCGCCATGCCCGGCAATATCGTCGATGTGCTGGTCAAGCTGGGTGACTCGGTCAAGGCCGGCCAGGCGCTGTTGATCACCGAGGCGATGAAGATGGAAACCGAGGTCCAGGCCGGTGTGGCAGGCAAGGTCACGGCGATCCACGTGGCCAAGGGCGACCGCGTGAACCCCGGCGAGATACTGATCGAGATCGAGGGCTGATCTCAGGTTTCAAGGTTTTCCTCTGGGGGCCGGGTGGCCCCCTTTTTTTGTCCACCCGGCAGCCGCGAGACTGATCAGAAGCGCATCTGCCACTGGCCGACCACAGCATGGTTGCGACTGTTGCTACCCAGCTCGCCGGTGTAACCGATGCCGACGCTCTGCCGCGCACTGACACCCAGGTCCAGGCCGGCTTCGACCATCAGGCTGTCGCGGTCCAGGGCGCTGCCTTCGACACTGAACGCATTGCCACCACTGGCAAACGCCTGCCGGGTGCTGTTGTCGACGTCTCCATAGGCATGACGCCAGCCCAGGCTGCCACGCGGGGTCAGGCTCATGCCGTTGTCCAATTGGCTCAAGTGAGCCAGGCGCACGCCGAAGGTGCTGGTGAAGTTGTCCTGTGTCTGGGCGTCCACGGCGAGGGCGGCGGCTCCGCCTTTTTCGCGGTAGCCGTCGCGGCTGTAGCGCTGGTAGCCCAGGTTGGCGAAGGGTTCGGCGCTGAGCCGGCCGCTGCCCAGGTCGTAGCCCAGTTCGGCGAAGGCTTGCTGGCTGTCGGCGTCGTAGTCGCCGCGCAAACGGTCACTGAAGCCGGCGAAGTCGACACTCCGCTTGCTGTTGCCATCATGCTGGCTGTAGGCCGCACCCAGGCGCAGGGCCAGCGGACCGTTCTGGCGCAGGGCGTAGATGCCTGCGTGCCAGCTGTCGATTTTGCCGTCCGCGCCGGATGCGTCCAGGTCGGTACGCGAATAACCGCCCAGCAGGCCCACGCGCCAGTCCGGGGTCAGTGCCCATTCGGTGCCCAGCACGGCGCCCGAAGTCCGTTGTTCGAGGCCATCGCTGCCGTGTTCGCCATCAAGCTTGCCGTAGCTGCCCAGTGCCTGGACCCAGACACGGCCCTGTGCGTTGGGGTCGTTGAGGTTGCGGGCCTGGTCGGGTATGCCGCTGGCGGCCAGCACCGGCGTGTCTTGTGCGCCCAGACCCACCAGCAGGCCGCTGCCGCTGCCCATCTGGCGCATGGCCGAGAGCATGCTGCTGCCGACCTGGGTGGTACCGGCCAGGGTTGCGGCAGCCAGGTTGGCGTTGCTGCTGCCAGCCAGTTGCTCGATGGCCGCCCCTGCGCTGGCGGTACTGGTGCCGAGCAGGGCGTTGTACAAGGTGCCGCTGCTTGCGGCAGCCAGGCTGCGGGCCGCATTGCCGCCATTGGTGGTGCTGGCGAAGTCGGCGAAGGCGATGTCGTTGCGGGTGTAGTCGAGGTCGACCGCGGTCGCGCCGTAGCTCAGGGTCGGGGTCAGAAAGGCGTAGTCGCTCGTCACCGTACCGAAGCGACCGTTCACGCTGCCCGCCTGCAGCACGGTGTAGCGGCTTTGCCAGGGGTATTCGCCACTGCTCGGGACAACGGCCAGGGTGGCGCCGTCGAGATTGGCCGCGCCTGCGACCTGCAGCGGCGCACTGCTGCCATCGGCGTTCACCCCATACGCCAGGGTTGCGCCGCGTGCCAGTGTCAGGTCGCCGTTGACCAAGGCAGTGCCCAGTTGGCTGTTGCTCGACAAGGTGCCGTTGACGAGCAGGTTGCCCACTGCGCCACCGCCGGCGTAGACGCCGCCCGGGTCAACGCTGAGGTTGCCGGCAATACTGCCCTGGTTGATCAGCGTGGCGCCGTTGGCAATGCGACTGTCGGCGCTGAAGTCGCCGATGCTGGTGAGGGTCCAGGTGCCGCTCTGCACTTCCAGGGTTTCGAAGTGGCGGCTGTTGCCGAAACTGCCGCCGGCGTTGCCCTCCAGGATCACACGATCGCGGCCGCTGCCGCCGTCGACCACACCGTTGAAGCGACCACCGCTAAGTACGGTCAAACGGTCATCGCCTGCGCCCATTTGCAGGGCCTGTCCATTGCTGCCGCCAATGGAGCCGGCGTTTATGACGGTGTCGGCGAAGGCGCCATTGAGCTGCACGCCGAAGCCGTTGAGCCCGCTGATGCTGCCATGGTTCTCCAGATAGGTGGCGCCATGGGCCGAGCCATTGCTGCCATCGTCGATCAGGATGGCATTGTCGGCGCCGCTGATGGTGGCGCCTGCCGCATTGAAAATATAACCGCCGCCCATGGCGATGCCTTCGCTGGCATTGAGGGGATCGCCTGGCTTGGCACCGGATGCACCGGTGCCGCGAATGGTGCCGTAGTTCTCGATATGGCCGATGTAGTCGATGTCCACACCGTCGCCATCACCCACGGCCTGCAGGCCGGACACATCGCCGGAGATCAGGCCATGGTTGATGACCGTGCCATTGCCGTCCGAACCGTAGCCCGAGCCATTGCGGCCTATCAGCGTGCCTTCGTTGTACAGCAGCGCACCTTCGTCCGTGGTCAGGCCGTGGCGGCCGCCGCTGATCAAGCCATGGTTGTACACGGACACGCCAGTGGCCGCCGCCACGTCGATACCGTCGTACTTGTCGTCGAGGCTGAAGGTGTCGCCTGTGGATATCTCGCCGTGGTTGATGATCGTGGCATTGATGCCGGTTTTCATCGCGTCGTTCTTTTCGCTGCGGATCAACCCGCCGGCGCGGTTGTCGAGGGTGGTGGCGATGCCAGCGCTTTCCAGGGCTTCCAGATCGATAGCGCGCTTGTTCAGCGAGCGCAGCGTGCCACTGTTGTCGATGGCGATGGCGCCACGGCTGAAATCGTCCTTGATGCGAAAGGCATCGGACGAGCCTTGAATCAGCGCACCCGCGCGATTGATCAGGGTGTAGTTGCGCACTGCGCCGCTACTGGAGCTGTCGATGGCTCGATCGGCAGTGGAGATCAGCCGGCCCGAGTTATCCACAACCACGCCAGTACCCGCTGCCGAACCCTTGAGCTTGATCGCCTCGGCACTGGCCGTGATGCTCCCAGCCTTGCTCACCGTCAGGCGATCGGTATCGCTCAGGCTTTGCGTCGCCTGGATGGCGGTATCGATCTGCAGGTCTTTGGCGAAGGCCGCCGACATCGGCGTGCCCGGGGCGAGCAGAGCGATGGCAAGGGCGAGGCGGTGCGGAGAGTACGGCATGAGCGGACGACCTGATTGCAGTGAGGTCGTCCTGTATAGCCCCTGGTCTTTACAGAATTATTTAAACGCCGACGCGAAACTGTTCCAAGGGTTTGCGCTGGCCGGAAGAAGGCTGGTTGTCTACCGCCAGCCAGCCCTCGAACGCTGCCTCGATTGCCGGCCACTCGCTGTGGGTGATGGAAAAGTACGCCGTGTCACGGTTGCGACCCTTGACCACCATGTGCTGGCGGAACACACCTTCGAGGCTGAAACCGACGCGTTCGGCGGCGCGGCGCGAACGTTTGTTGGCGTTGTCGCACTTCCATTCGACCCGGCGATAGCCCTGACCGAATGCCAGCTTGAGCGCCAGGTAGATCGCCTCGGTGCCCTTGGGCGTGCGCTGCATGGAGGCGGCAAAGGCCACGTGGCCCACTTCCAGGCGTCCGTGCGCCGGCACGATGGACATCAGGCTGAGGATGCCTTCGGCTTTGTCGGTGTGCTGGTCGACCACGCAGAAGCCCAGCGGATCGTTGCTGATGGCATAGCCGTCGAGCCAGATGTAGAACAGCTCCAGGTCGTTGAAGGGGCCGTAGGGCAGGTAGTCCCACAGCTGCGCGTCGGACTGCGGCCCCTGCAGGGCTTCCCAGAGGTCTTCACCATGGCGCTTGGGATCGAGTTTCTCCAGGCGGATGAAGCGACCGTTCATGGTGGTCGCCACGGGTGCCTTTACGGGCTTCCAGTCGGATGCGGAGGCGGATGTGGGCATGGCAGCTCCTAGAGTGGCTTGCGAAATTGGATGAAACCGGGCTGCTCGGCGATATTCCGGTACAGCCCGATGGCGGTGCTGTTGGTTTCATGGGTGAGCCAGTGGACCTTGGCGCAACCGGCGGTCTTGGCGGTTGCGTAGACGAACTCGATCAACTGGCGACCCACGCCCCCACCGCGTACCGAAGCATCCACCAGCAGATCCTGCAGGTAGCAGGAGTTTTCAATGGTCCAGCACGAGCGGTGATAGATGTAGTGAACCATGCCGACGGCCACGCCGTCGCGCCAGGCAAGCGCCGCGTGCATGGGTTCGGCGTCGTCGAGCATGCGCTGCCAGGTGACCTGGGTCACGGCGTCGGGAATCTCGGTCTGGTAGAAAAGCTGGTAGGCCCGCCAGAGGTTCAGCCAGGCAAGATGGTCGGCTGCGGTAACAGGACGAATGGCGAGGTCGGACATGGTCGTGCTCCGGTGGGTCGTGACGGTCATCTTGGCATCTTGTGCGAGCGAGTGCATCCAACAGCACTCGGAAGATTATCCACACAGGTATCCACAGGGTTATACCCCCGGTTATGCACAGGTTTATCCACAGATCGCCCTAAGCGTCTGGTATTACATACAGTGAAATGGCTTGCTCAGCTGCGGTTGGACAGTTTCTGACCGGCGCGTCGAGGGAACGTTGCAAGAAGGTTGTTCACAAAATCCTGCGGGTGCCTGGCACCGATCACCTGCGGCCTGAAGTCGCTCTGGTCGCAGAGACGCATCAACACCTGGCTTTAGGTTTTATACTGCTGCGCTGTCTTGTCTCTCTATTCGGATGCTGCCATGAGTTCGACCTTTTCTGTTGCCCCACGGCGTGCACTGGGTGCGCCGCTGGTGGCGATCTCTCTGCTGGTGCTCGGCGGGGTGTTTCTCGCCGCTGCGGTGGGTTCGCGCCAGGTGCTGTTGTGGGCGGTCGGTGCGGCCCTGGGTCTGACGCTTTATCACGCAGCCTTCGGCTTCACGTCTGCCTGGCGGGTTTTCATCCGTGATCGCCGAGGCGCAGGGCTGCGGGCGCAGATGGTCATGCTGGCGCTGGCGGTGCTGCTGTTCTTTCCGGTTCTGGGTGCAGGCAGCCTGTTCGGCCAGCCGGTGGTGGGGCTGGTCGCGCCCGCCGGTTTGTCGGTGGTGTTCGGTGCCTTTATTTTCGGCATCGGCATGCAGCTGGGTGGCGGTTGCGCGTCGGGGACGCTGTTCACCGTCGGTGGTGGCAACGCACGCATGCTGGTGACCCTGCTGTTCTTCATCTGTGGCTCACTGATCGCGACCCACCATGTGGACTGGTGGTTTGCCTTGCCATCGTTGCCGGCGATCTCGATCGTCAAGAGCCTGGGCGTGGTGCCGGCGCTGTTGCTGAGCCTGGGCGTGTTCGCGCTGATCGCGTGGGTGACCGTGGGCCTGGAACGGCGTCGGCATGGGGCGCTGGAAACACCCGATGTGCGGGCGACGCCTGGTTCGAACAGGTTCCTGCGCGGGCCGTGGCCCCTGGTGTGGGGAGCAGTCGCGCTGGCGCTGCTGAACTTCGCCACGCTAGCGCTGGCCGGTCGGCCTTGGGGCATCACGTCGGCGTTCGCCCTGTGGGGGGCGAAAGTGGCCAGTGGGTTGGGCGTGGACGTGGGCAGTTGGGCGTTCTGGCAAACCGCATCCAACGCCAAGGCGCTGGCTGCGCCGGTGTGGGAGGACATCACCAGCGTCATGGACATCGGTATCGTGCTGGGTGCACTGCTGGCGGCGGGGTTGGCCGGGCATTTCGCGCCCAGCTTGAAGATCCCGCGCCGGTCACTGATCGCGGCCGTGATTGGCGGGTTGTTACTGGGCTATGGGTCGCGCCTGGCTTATGGCTGCAACATCGGTGCGTATTTCAGCGGCATTGCCTCTGGCAGCCTGCATGGCTGGCTGTGGCTGGTCGCCGCCTTCATCGGCAACAGCGTTGGCGTTCGCCTGCGTCCGTTGTTCTTTCCCAACGAAGCGCGCGTGGAACGCCTGACCGGCTGCTGAGTGACAGTGACACCGCGGCGCCTGCTTCGCGGCCGCTGACCGCTCCTACGGGATCGTGCAAGCTTCGCAGGAGCGGTCCGTGGCCGCGAAGGGCGCGCCGCAGTCTGTCTGATGCACCGCAGCGCCTGTTTCGCGGCCGCTGACCGCTCCTACGGATGTGCGCAACCCTTGCAGCAGCGCGAAGGGCGCGCCGCGGTTTCGATCAGGCCAGTTCGCCGCACAGGTCGAGTTCTACCAGGCGGCGGACTTCTTCCACCGGCAAGCCTGCACCCAGCAATGCGTGCAGCTTGCCCAATGCCGTCTCGCGGGTCATGCCGCCGCCGGAGAGCACGCCTGCATCGCGCAGGCGGCTACCGGCTTCATACACATCCAGTTCGACGCCGCCTTCCTGGCATTGCGTCAGCGCCACGACCACGATACCCCGCGCCTGGGCTGCCTGCAGCGCGTCGAGGAACGGCGCGTTGTCGGACGGCCCGGTGCCGCTGCCGTAGCATTCGAGCAGCAAGGCCTGCACCCCGCTGTCCACGACCGCCTGCAACAGCGGCACGCCGAGGCCGGGGTACAGCGGCAATACACCGATGCTGGCAGGCTGACGTGGCTGGCGATAATCCAGCGCCGCCGGCATCGGTGCGACCCTGGCGGCGCCACCTGTGCGCCGCAATGCGGCAAACGGATTGCGCCCCGAGCTGCGCACCTTGGCGCAGCGGGTCGGCGGCAGCAGGGCACCGTGGAAATGCAGGTGCACACCCGGCTCCAGGCCCCGAGCGAGATCTGCCAGGGCGCCGTTGACGTTTTCCCAGGCATCGCTGCCGGGCACCCCGGCAGGCAGCATGGAACCGGTGAACAGCACCGGTGCCTGGAGCCCCAGCAACTGGAAGCTCATGGCCGCCGCGCTGTACGCCAGCGTGTCGGTGCCATGCAGGATCAGTACGGCATCGCAACCCTGCTCATCCACCGCTCGAACCACGGCTTCGCGCAGACGCTGCCAGTAGGCCGGCGTCATGTTGGCGCTGTCGATCAGCGGCAGCAGCTCCTCGAAGCTGAATTGCGGCACCACCAGCTCAGGCTGGGCATCGAGTTGTTCGCGCATGCGCGCCTCGAAGCCCGAAGCCGGAGCCAGGCCATTGGCACTGGCCTGCATGCCGATGGTGCCGCCGGTGTACAGCACCCGCACATGACGGGCAGGGGATGCGATGCTCATGCAGAAGGCTCCTTAACGCTGGACGGGCAGGGGTGCCTGGGCCTTTTCATCGGCTGCCGACGGATTTGGTACCGGCCAGGCCTTCAGATCCAGGTCGAGGTCGGCGAACTGCCGCGAATCGAACACCGGTACCTTGATCCCGGCACTGCGCTGCGCATCATAGTCGCGCAGCAGGCGCAGGCCGGTCTTGAACAGCATGGCCAAAGCGATCAGGTTGACGAAGGCCAGCAGGGTCATGGTGATGTCGGCGAAGGCAAACACCGTTTCCAGGTTTTCGATGGCGCCCCAGAAGATCAGCAACAGCACGATCGCGCGGTACACCAGCACCGCCTTGCGGTTGTCGCCGATGAGGAAGCGCAGGCTGTTCTCGCCCAGATAATAGTTGTAGAGGATCGAGGTGAATACGAACAGCGACAAGGCGACACTGATGAACACCCGGCCCCATTCACCCACCACGTTGGCCAGCGAGTTCTGCGTCAGAGCAATGCCATCGCCCTCGAAGCCCGGCGTGTAGAAGCCCGACAGCAGGATCACCAGTGCGGTACAGGTACAGATCACGAAGGTGTCGAGGAAGACGCTGAACGCCTGCACCACGCCCTGTGCAACCGGGTGTTCGACCTGCGCCACGGCGGCCACGTTGGGCGCACTGCCCAGGCCCGCTTCGTTGGCGAACACACCACGTTTCACGCCCATGACGATGGCGCTGCCGAGCAGACCGCCGAATACCGGGTCCAGGCCGAACGCGCTGCGCACGATGGTCGCCAGCATTTCCGGAACCTGATCGAACTGCAGCACGATCACATAGAGGCTGACGGCGATGTAGGCCAGGGTCTTGACCGGCACCAGCAGGTCGGCGACCGCCGCGATTCGCTTGATACCACCGAAGAACACCAGGCCCAGCAACGCGGCCAGGCCGACGCCGGTCCAAGTGGTGGACAGGCCGAAGGCATCGTTCAGCGAACTGGTGACCGCATGCGATTGCAGGCCGTTGAAGGCAAAGCCGAAGGTCAGCAGCAACAGCACCGCCATGACCATGCCCAGCCAGCGCTTGCCCAGGCCGTGCTGAATGTAGAACGAAGGACCGCCGCGGTATTGGCCGTCGGGGTCGCAGCGCTTGTAGGCCTGCGCCAGTGTACATTCGAAGAAGCTGCTGGCCATGCCCACCAGGGCGGTGACCCACATCCAGAACACCGCGCCCGGGCCACCCAGGGTCACGGCAATGCCGACGCCTGCAATGTTACCGGCGCCGACTCGCCCGGCCAGGCTGAGCATCAGTGCCTGAAACGAGCTGAGCTGGTCTGAACTGTTGCGCAGGCTGTCGCGGAACACACTGAACATGTGCAGGAAGTGGCGCAGTTGGACGAAGCGCGAGCGCACGGTGAAATAGCCACCGAGGCCGACGATAAGCACGATCAGGACTTTTCCCGAGAGGAAGTCGTTGATGACTTCAAGCATGGGGGTTACCTCGTCAAGTTCAAAAGGGCGGCACTATACCCATAGGTGTAAGGCCGCGCAGCTTTTTGGTGCATAGGACTGGGCATATTCATCTTGTGGGATGTTTGACCCAGGGCGTTACAGCGGCACAAAAAAAGGGCTCCGAAATTGCTCTCGGAGCCCTCAAAAGGTGAGAGGTGTCTAGTCCCTCGACCTGGTGAGCGTACGGCCGGCTCAGGCCTTGAGGGGCACGAGGCGCGGCGCGATCATGTTTTCCGGGCGCAGGATGTCGGCCAGCATGGCGTCGTCGAGCAGGCCTTCCTCACGTACCAGCTCCAGCACGCCGCGACCTGTCTGCAGGGCGATGCGAGCGATACGGGTGGCGTTTTCATAGCCAATGTAGGGGTTCAGCGCGGTGACCAGGCCGATGGAGTGCTCCACCAGCTCGCGGCAGCGCTGTTCGTTGGCGGTAATGCCGACGATGCAGTGTTCACGCAGCATGTCCATGGCGCGCTGCAGCAGGCGGATGGAGTCGAAGATCTTGTAGGCGATCAGCGGTTCCATGACGTTGAGCTGCAACTGCCCGCCCTCGGCGGCGATGGTCAGGGCCAGGTCGTTGCCCATGATCTCGAAGGCGCACATGTTGACCGCTTCGGGAATCACCGGATTGACCTTGCCCGGCATGATCGAGCTGCCCGGCTGGCGCGCCGGCAGGTTGATCTCGTTGATGCCGGTACGCGGGCCGCTGGACAGCAGGCGCAGGTCGTTGCAGATCTTCGACAGCTTGACCGCAGTGCGCTTGAGCATGCCGGAGAACAGCACGAAGGCACCCATGTCGGAGGTTGCTTCGATCAGGTCGGCGGCGGGCACCAGCGGCTGGCCGCTGATGGTGGCCAGGCGCGACACGGCCAGGGCCTGATAGCCCGGGTCGGCGTTGATGCCGGTGCCGATGGCGGTGCCACCCAGGTTGACTTCGGTCAGCAGTTCCGGAGCCAGGCTGCGCAGGCGGTTGAGGTCTTCGGTCAACGTGGTGGCGAAGGCCTTGAATTCCTGGCCCAGAGTCATCGGCACGGCGTCCTGCAGCTGGGTCCGACCCATCTTCAGCACGTGGGCGAATTCCACGCCCTTGGCGGCGAATGCCTGGATGAGGCTGTCGAGGCTGGCCAGCAGGGCGTCATGGCCCAGCAGCAGACCCAGGCGAATGGCCGTCGGGTAGGCGTCGTTGGTCGACTGCGCCATGTTCACGTCGTTGTTGGGGTGCAGGTACTGGTATTCGCCTTTCTGATGGCCCATGACTTCCAGGGCGATGTTGGCGATCACCTCGTTGGCATTCATGTTGGTGGACGTACCGGCGCCACCCTGAATCATGTCGACCACGAACTGATCGTGGAAATCGCCGCGCACCAAGCGGGCACACGCTTCACTGATTGCCGCATGCTTGGCGGTGTTCAGATGCCCCAACTGGTGGTTGGCATCGGCGGCGGCCTGCTTGACCATGGCCAGGGCCACGACCAGCTTGGGGTAGTGCGACAACGGCACGCCGGAGAGGCGGAAGTTGTGCACGGCGCGCAGGGTTTGAATGCCGTAGTAGGCTTCAGCCGGGACTTCGAGAACGCCGAGCAGGTCTTTTTCAGTGCGCAGTGATGCAGCGGAGGACATGATAGAGATAATCTCTGTAGAGGCCCGGCAAGTGCCGGAATGCTTGCAATGCTAGGCCTGTAGCAGATTTGCGGCTAATGCTGATGCTTGCTGGGGTATGCATAATCGGCATAATGGCGCATGTGACGCGCAAGGGCGATCAGGCGTATTCCAATGACGTCGGTGTTGTCCGCCGACGCGGCTTGCGCCGCTGCTACAAGGGATCCCTGTAGCAGCGGCGCGAGCCGCGTCCGGCTTTACACGCTGCCCGAATCAACGTACCGAGAACCGACATGAACCTGGAAAGCAAATGGCTGGAAGACTTCAGCGCCCTGGCGGCCACCCGCAGCTTTTCGCAGGCGGCTGAACGCCGCTTCGTCACCCAGCCTGCGTTCAGCCGGCGTATCCGCAGCCTGGAAGCTGCGCTGGGCCTGACGTTGGTGAATCGATCGCGCACGCCGGTCGAGTTGACCGAGGCCGGTCAGTTGTTTCTGGTCACGGCGCGCACGGTGGTCGACCAACTGGGCGAGGTCTTGCGTCATCTGCATCACTTGGAAGGCGGGCAGGGTGAAGTCATGCAGGTGGCTGCAGCGCACTCGCTGGCATTGGGGTTCTTTCCGGGCTGGATCGCGAAGCTGCGCAACGACGGCCTGCCCATCGCCACGCGTCTTGTGGCCACCAACGTCGGCGATGCAGTGCATGCGTTGCGCGAGGGCGGCTGCGACCTGATGCTGGCGTTCTACGACCCCGATTCGGCGATGCAGATGGACCCTGAGATATTTCCGTCCCTGCATCTGGGCACCACCGAGATGCTGCCCATCTGCGCCAGCGACGCCCAGGGCCAGCCGTTGTTCGACCTGGAAGGCGAGGGCAGCATTCCACTGCTGGCTTATTCTGCAGGCGCGTTTCTCGGGCGCTCGGTGAACCTGCTGCTGCGCCAGCGCAGCCTGCGCTATACCACGGTGTACGAAACCGCCATGGCCGACAGCCTGAAAAGCATGGCGCTCGAAGGCCTGGGGATCGCCTGGGTGCCGCGCCTGAGCGTACGCGCCGAGCTGGCTCGCGGCGAGCTGGTGGTGTGTGGCGGGCAGCAGTGGCACGTGCCGTTGGAGATTCGCGTGTATCGCTGTGCGTTGGTGCGCAAGGCCAATGTGCGGCTGTTGTGGAAGCGGTTGGAGGGTGCGGCGGCGGGCAGCGCCTGACTCGATTCGGCGGTGCTGCCTTCGCGGCCACTGGCCGCTCCTACGCAGAGCCATCGTGATCTCCATAGGCGCGGCCATCGCGATCTCTGTAGGAGCGGCCAGTGGCCGCGAAGGATCCAGCACCTGTTTCACTGACCTGAAAGTCAACAAACCCGTGCTTCGCAGCCATTTGACGGTCGGTCGAGATGGCTGCAATAAATCTTCATTCTTACGGTATACTGCGCGGCCTTCGGCCGGTCTGTTCCGGCCATTATTCGCATAACGAGCCACGCCGGTCTTCCTGCGTGGCTCGTTGTTTTTTGACGCGCCTGCGGGCGCCCAAGAGAAGAGGCTCGACGATGAGTGCATTGGTTGGCGTGATCATGGGCTCCAAGTCCGATTGGTCCACCCTTAGCCACACCGCCGATATGCTGGAAAAGCTCGGTATTCCCTTCGAGGTCAAGGTGGTTTCCGCCCACCGCACCCCGGACCTGCTGTTCCAGTATGCCGACGAGGCCGAAAGCCGCGGCATCGAGGTGATCATCGCCGGCGCCGGCGGCGCGGCGCATCTGCCAGGCATGTGCGCGGCCAAGACGCACCTGCCGGTGCTGGGTGTGCCGGTGCAGTCGTCCATGCTGTCGGGCGTCGACTCGCTGCTGTCCATCGTGCAGATGCCGGCGGGCATTCCGGTCGCCACACTGGCCATCGGCAAGGCCGGCGCGATCAACGCCGCGCTGCTGTCGGCCAGCATCCTGGGCGCCAAGCACCCGCAGTTCCACACTGCACTGAAAACGTTCCGCGCCGAGCAGACAGACAACGTTCTGGACAATCCCGACCCGCGCCAGGCCTGAGGTTCTTTGACATGAAGATCGGTGTAATCGGTGGCGGCCAACTGGGCCGCATGCTGGCCTTGGCCGGTACCCCCCTGGGGATGAATTTCGCTTTCCTGGACCCGGCGCCCGATGCCTGTGCCGCCCCCTTGGGCGAGCACCTGCGGGCCGACTATGGCGACCAGGATCACCTGCGCCAGTTGGCCGACGAAGTCGACTTGGTCACCTTCGAGTTCGAAAGCGTTCCGGCCGAGACCGTGGCGTTCCTGTCGCAATTCGTACCGGTGTATCCCAGCGCCGACGCGCTGCGCATCGCCCGTGACCGCTGGTTCGAAAAAAGCATGTTCAAGGACCTGGGCGTGCCGACGCCGACGTTCGCCGACATCCAGTCCCAGGCCGATCTCGACGCCGCGGTGGCCAGCATCGGCCTGCCCGCCGTGCTGAAAACCCGTACCCTGGGCTATGACGGCAAAGGCCAGAAGGTCCTGCGCAGCGCCGTTGATGTGGCCGGGACCTTCGCCGAACTGGGCAGCGTGCCGTGCCTGCTCGAAGGCTTCGTGCCCTTTACCGGCGAAGTGTCGCTGATCGCCGTGCGCGCACGCGATGGCGAGACCCGCTTCTACCCGCTGGTGCACAACACCCACGAGGCCGGCATCCTGCGCCTGTCGGTGGCAAGCACCGCGCATCCACTGCAGGGGCTGGCCGAAGACTACGCTGGTCGTGTGCTGGAGAAGCTCGACTACGTTGGCGTACTGGCGTTCGAGTTCTTCGAAGTGGACGGTGGCTTGAAGGCCAATGAAATCGCGCCCCGCGTGCACAACTCCGGGCACTGGACCATCGAAGGCGCCGAGTGCAGCCAGTTCGAAAACCACCTGCGCGCCGTGGCCGGGCTGCCATTGGGTTCGACCGCCAAGGTCGGCGAAAGCGCCATGCTCAACTTCATCGGCGAAGTGCCGGCAGTGGCGCAGGTCGCGGCCATCGACGACTGTCATCTGCACCACTACGGCAAGGCGTTCAAGGTCGGCCGCAAGGTCGGTCATGCCACCGTGCGCTGTGCCGATCGCGCCACGTTGCAACGCCAGATCGCCGAAGTGCAGGCCCTTATCCAGGGTTGAGGAACCATTGCCGACCATCAACCCTCTGATGGCTGTACGCCAAGGCTGCTATCGCAGCTTGGCATCAAGCCTGTTCATATCAGAGGGAATATCATGGGAATCATCGGGACTATCTTCATCGGCTTGATCGTTGGTCTGCTGGCGCGTTTTCTGAAGCCTGGCGATGACAGCATGGGTTGGATCATGACCATTCTGCTGGGTATCGCCGGTTCCCTGGCTGCGACCTACGGTGGTCAGGCGCTGGGTATCTACCGGGCTGGCGAAGGTGCCGGCTTCCTCGGCGCGCTGGTCGGCGCGATCATCCTGCTGGTGATCTACGGCATGGTCAGCAAGAAGCGTTGATTCAACGCGCCTGATACCTGCGGCAGCCCTGCAGGTACCTGACTGGTTGCACCGCAGCCCCCCTCGAGCTTGCCTCGATGGGGGCTGCGTCACGTCTGGGCTGTGGTTAGAATGGCCGACTTTCCACTCTGGGCCCTGCCATGCGCCGACTTCTACTGCTCTGCTTCATGTTCGCCGCAGCCACTGCGCACGCTGAACTGCCGGAAACCGACTGGCTGCAGCTGATGCCCAAGGCAGACCAGCAGGCCTTGGAGCAGATGCCCGAAATCGACCACGACTCACCCGAGGCGCAGGGCACGTTCACCGAAAAGGGTGGCATGAAGCAAGCCAAGGGTCTGCCGGCGGTGATGTATTCCACCAAGACCGTGGCGGCCATGAACGGCAAGGACATTCGCATCGGCGGCTACCCCGTTCCGCTGGAAAGCGATGCCAAGGGCAACAGCACGCTGTTCTTCCTGGTGCCATACCCAGGCGCGTGCATTCACGTTCCGCCGCCGCCGCCGAACCAGTTGATCCTGGTGCGCTACCCCAAGGGGCTGAAGCTGGCCGATATCTACACGCCGTTGTGGGTCACGGGCAAGGTCAAGGTGGAGAAGGTCAGCAACGACCTGGCCGATGCGGCTTATGCGCTGGATGCGCAGAAAGTGCGGGTGGTAGAGGAGTCGGATTTGTGATTCTGCAGGTCTGGCCTCTTCGCGGGTAGAAGGCTCGCCGCCCGCCCCGCTCCCACAGTGGGGCATACAGCGTCCATGTGGGAGCGGGCTCTGCCCGCGAAGAGGCCGGACCTGCCTGCAAATATCAAAGCTCTGAAGCTGTAAACCTCACACCCATGGCACACGCCGCACCGGGTGCCAGCGTCACCACGTCATCCCAGACGTTCGCCGTCTCGATGCACAACATGCCCTGCCAACCGTCGTCGGCCATGTCCGGCAAGGCCGTGGCGCGCTCGACCCACGGGTTCCACACCACTGCGCTGCGCGAGCCGGTGGAGGCGAGGGTCACCCGACGTTGCCAGCCTGGGTCGACGAAACTCAGCTGCGCTGGAGTATTCAGGTAGATCCGGTCGGTTTCGCCGGCAAACCCGAGCACGCCAGCCTGCTGGCGGGGCTGCCAGCCGTCCAGGGTTTCGATGTACGTCAGGCCGCCCAGGCACTCGACGGTGGCCTGACGCACGTCGCTCACCGCAAAGTAGCTGTGCAGCGCCTGGCTCAGGCTGACGGGATGGTCGTCCAGGTTGCGACTGTGCAGGGTGATCTCCAGCGCCTCGCCAAGTACCACGCACAGCCTGACCTCGACCTTGTGCGGCCACCCTGGCAATTCACCGCGAGCTGCCTGCGGCACGCTCAATTCGACCTTGATGCCCGATTCGAGCTGGTCGATACCCAGCAACTCCCAGTCCAGCGTCCGCACCAGGCCGTGGGCAGGTGCCTCGTCGCTGGCGGTGCGCATGGCCTGTACCGCCTCGGGATTGCGCCCAAGGTTGCCGAACCATGGCCAACACACCGGCACGCCGGTGCGAACGGCCTTGCCCGGCTTGTAGAGGGCGGCCGGGTTGGGCCAGATCAGCGGCTGCTGACCGTGACGCTGATAGCTGATCACCTGGGCGCCTTGTTGCGCGATCAGCAGCTCAGCCTGATCGGTGCTGATGCGCCAGCAATTGAGTTCATCGAGCTTGACCGATTCGACCTGCGGCTCAGACATGAAGAGTTCTCGCTATGGGTTCAAAAAGTCGGCTGATGCGCCGGTGGTACATCAGCGCCGCGGTGGTACCGCGCGCGTACGGCCGCTGCCGTCGATGGCGACGAACACGAAGACGGCCTCGGTGACCTTGCGCCATTCGCTCGACAGTGGATCGTCGCTCCATACCTCGACCATCATCTGGATCGAGCTGCGGCCGATCTCCAGGGTCTGGGTATAGAAGGACAATTGCGCGCCGACGGCAACCGGGACCAGGAACGCCATGCGATCGATGGCTACCGTCGCCACCCGTCCACCGGCGACCTTGCTGGCCATGGCCGTTCCGGCCAGATCCATCTGGGCGACCAGCCAGCCGCCGAAAATATCGCCAAAGCCGTTGGTTTCGCGCGGCAGCGCGGTGATCTGCAAGGCCAGGTCGCCTTGGGGGATGGGATCTTCTTGTTCGAGTTCAATCATGCCGGGGGGGCCTCTGACCCGTGACGCTTTATTGGAGTGGCGCATTGATCGGCGCCAATGACAAAAGCCTACACGGCTTTTCTTTCAACTGGCGCACACAGGGTACCTCTGCGAAATCGGCTACAACGCTAGCTGCGTTTTCGCACAACACCCTTTAATTAAGGCCAGTATATAGGCGCAGAACCGCCATAACGACCGTTCGCTGTCCAATTACTGCGATTGCCAATACAGGCCATGTGCTTTTTCTAGCAATTTGCTATCGTGCCTGCACTGCCAAACCCAAAACAGCAACAAAGCTGTGGATTTGTATATAAGAGAACATCACATGACCGCCGCGCCTTCGAGTATCGCTCCGCCTTCGCGTCCGCTGACCCGCAGTGATTACAAGACACTTTCGTTGTCCGCCCTGGGCGGTGCACTTGAGTTCTACGACTTCATCATCTTCGTGTTCTTTGCGGCGGTGGTGGGCAAGTTGTTCTTTCCTGCCGACATGCCCGAGTGGCTGCGGCTGATGCAAACCTTCGGCATCTTCGCCGCTGGCTATCTGGCGCGGCCGCTGGGCGGCATCATCATGGCGCACTTCGGTGACCTGTTGGGGCGCAAGAAGATGTTCACGTTGAGCATCTTCATGATGGCCGTGCCCACCCTGATCATGGGCCTGCTGCCCACTTACGCACAGATCGGCATCTTTGCGCCCATTCTGTTGCTGTTGATGCGGGTGATCCAGGGCGCGGCCATCGGCGGCGAAGTACCCGGTGCCTGGGTGTTCGTCTCCGAGCATGTGCCGGGGCGCAACGTCGGCTATGCCTGCGGCACGCTGACCTGCGGCTTGACCACCGGGATCCTGCTGGGCTCGCTGATGGCCACTGCCATCAACAGCATCTACACCCCGGCCGAGGTTTCGGACTACGCCTGGCGTATTCCTTTCCTGATCGGCGGTGTGTTCGGCCTGGCGTCGGTGTACCTGCGTCGCTGGCTGCATGAAACCCCGGTCTTCGCCGAACTGCAGCAGCGCAAGGCGCTGGCCGCCGAAGTGCCGCTGCGCACGGTGCTGCGCGACCATCGTGGGGCCGTGGCCATTTCCATGCTGCTGACCTGGTTGCTCTCGGCGGGGATCATCGTGGTCATCCTGATGACCCCGACCATTCTGCAGACCCTTTACGGCTTTACCCCCAAGCAGTCGCTGCAGGCCAACAGCCTGGCCATCGTGTTCCTGAGCCTGGGCTGCATCGGTTCGGGCGCGTTGGCTGACCGCTTCGGCGCCGGCAAGGTGTTCGTGGTCGGCAGCCTGGCGCTGCTGGCCACCTCCTGGACCCTGTTCCACAGCCTGCACGCGCATCCCGACTGGCTGTTTCCGCTGTATGCGGTGACTGGCCTGTGCGTGGGCGTGATCGGCGCGGTGCCCTACGTGATGGTCAAGGCGTTCCCGGCGGTGGTGCGTTTCTCCGGCCTGTCGTTTTCGTACAACGTGGCCTATGCCATCTTCGGCGGCCTGACGCCGATGGCAGTGACCCTGCTGATGAAGTCCAATCCCATGGGGCCGGCCTATTATGTGGCGGCGATCTGTGTGATCGGCTTCCTGTGCGGGTTGTACCTGATGGCCAAGAAGCGCTGAATCCGTTGGCCTCGTTCGCTGGCAGAGCCTGCGAACGAGGCCCGCACGGAGGATGATGGCCATTCATCCTACTGTCACAATCCTTTCATAGAGTGTCCCCACGGCCCGCCAATACCGAGCGCCGAGTCAACACCCTTTTCTGGATTTGCTAGGAGCAAGGCATGAAACTCACGCGTTTGATGGCCGCCATGACCTTCGTCGCCGCAGGCGTTGCCACTGCCAATGCGGTAGCCGCCGTCGACCCTTCCATCCCTGCCTACGTCAAGACCACTGGCGTGTCGGGCAACTTGTCCAGTGTGGGCTCCGATACCCTGGCCAACCTGATGACCTTGTGGGCCGAGAACTACAAGAAGGAATACCCGAACGTCAACATCCAGATCCAGGCAGCAGGTTCGGCCACGGCGCCCACGGCGCTGATCGAAGGCACCGCCAACCTGGGGCCCATGAGCCGCAAGATGAAGGACACCGAAATGGCGGCCTTCGAGCAGAAATACGGCTACAAGCCCACGGCCATTCCGGTGGCCGTCGACGCCCTGGCCGTGTTCGTGCACAAGGACAACCCGATCCAGCACCTGACCATGGAACAGGTCGACGCGGTGTTCTCCTCCACTCGCCTGTGTGGCGCCAAGGCCGATGTGAAGACCTGGGGCGACCTGGGCGTGACCGGCGACCTGGCCAACAAACCGGTGCAGCTGTTCGGGCGCAACTCGGTGTCCGGTACCTATGGCTATTTCAAGGAAGAGGCCCTGTGCAAGGGTGACTACAAGGCCAACGTCAACGAGCAGCCAGGCTCGGCCTCGGTGGTACAGTCGATCAGCAGCTCGCTCAATGGCATTGGCTACTCGGGTATCGGTTACAAGACCGCCAGTGTGAAGACCGTCCCGCTGGCCAAGAAAGGCACCAGCGAGTTCATCGAAGACACCGAGGAAAACGCCCTGAACGGCAAGTATCCGTTGTCGCGCTTCCTCTATGTGTACGTCAACAAGGCGCCGAACAAGCCGCTGGCGCCGCTGGAGGCCGAGTTCGTCAAGCTGATGCTGTCCAAGCAGGGTCAGGAAGTCGTGGTCAAGGATGGCTACATTCCCCTGCCGGCCAAAGTCGCCGCCAAGGCCCTGGCCGACCTGGGTCTGAAGGAAGGCGCAGACGTCGCCAAGCAATAAACATCGCCACCCCGTAGGAGCGGCCGGTGGCCGCGAAATGAGCGCCGCGGTACACCTGATGCACCGCAGTGACAGGTTCGCGGCCACAGACCGCTCCTACGGGATTAACCTACATCCATTCGCCGACGGCCCTGAGCCGGCCGGCAATTTTGTCGCGTCACCTCATTGTCATGTTTCTGTCATACAGGATCGCTAGGGTGTGCGCATGAACGATCTGGCCAATTCCCCGATGACCCCGACTTCTCCACCCAAGCGCATCGATTTCAACACCCCCGAGATGCAGCGCAAGCGGCGTATTCGCGCGCTCAAGGATCGCTTCACGCGCTGGTATGTGTTGGTCGGTGGCCTGGCCGTGCTGGCCGCGATCACCTTGATCTTCTTCTTTCTCGCCTACGTGGTGGTACCGCTGTTCAAAGGGGCAGAGCTGACGGTCGAGCCGCCGCTGCATCCCGCTTGGCTGCAGGATGCCGGCAAGCCTCTGGTGTATGCGCTCGAAGAGCAGAACGAGGCGGGCATGCGCGTCTCGGAGCAGGGCACGGCACTGTTCTTCAATGCTCATACCGGGGAAGAGCTGTCGCGCACGGCGTTGCCGATTCCCGCCGGCGTGACCGTGACCGCCAGCGCCAAGGACCAGCCAGGTGCGCCACTGGTGGTACTGGGCCTGTCCAACGGCCAGGCTCTGGTGTTTCGCCACACCTACCGGGTGACTTACCCGGATGGCAACAAGACCGTCACCCCGGCGATCGAATACCCCTACGGCAACGCCCCCATCGAGCTCGACCCCCAGGGCCGCGCGCTGGAGCGGGTGAGCATCAATGCCAGCGATTCCAGCCTGATCCTGGCCGGCTCGACCGGTGACCAGCTCCACGTGCTGCAGCTCACCCGCGAAGAAAACATGATGACCGGCGAGGTCGCCAACGAGCAGAAGCGTATCGAGCTGCCGCAGATGAACCAGGCGGTGAAGGCGATCTTCATCGACCCGCGCCAGCAGTGGCTTTATGTGATCAATGGCCGTGCCCAGGTCGATGTTTTCAGCCTGCGCGACCGCAGCATGAACGGCCGCTACAAGCTCAGCGAAAACGCCGACACCCAGATCACCGCCAGCGCCCAGTTGGTCGGCGGTATCTCCCTGATCATCGGCGACTCCAGGGGCGGCCTGGCCCAATGGTTCATGGCTCGCGACGAAGACGGCGAACCACGCCTCAAGCAGATCCGTACCTTCCAGATGGGGCACGCGCCGATCATCCAGATCAGCTCCGAGCAGCGACGCAAGGGCTTCACCGCCCTGGATGCATCCGGTCAGCTGGGAGTTTTCCACAGCACTGCGCACCGCACCCTGCTGATCGAGCCCGTGGTCGATGGTGCGGGTATCTACGCCATGGCGCCGCGGGCCAACAAGCTCATGGTCGAAGCCAACGGCGCGTTGCAGCCATTGACCCTGCACAACCCGCATCCGGAAGTGTCCTGGAGCTCGATGTGGAGCAAGGTCTGGTACGAAAACTACGACAAACCAGCCTATGTCTGGCAGTCGACCGCAGCCAACACCGATTTCGAACCCAAGATGAGCCTGGCGCCGCTGACGTTCGGCACCTTGAAGGCCGCGTTCTACGCAATGCTGCTGGCCGCACCGCTGGCCATTGCCGCGGCGATCTACACCGCCTACTTCATGGCCCCCGGCATGCGCCGCAAGGTCAAGCCGGTCATCGAGCTGATGGAAGCCATGCCTACGGTGATCCTCGGCTTCTTCGCCGGCCTGTTCCTGGCACCTTATGTCGAAGGTCACCTGCCCGGTATCTTCAGCCTGCTCCTGCTTACCCCGCTGGGCATCCTGAGCGCAGGTTTCGTGGTCAGTCGCCTGCCGGAGTCGATCCGCCTGCGCATTCCGGACGGTTGGGAAAGCGCGATCCTGATCCCGGTGATCCTGCTGGTAGGCTGGTTTGCGCTGTACATGAGCCCGTTCCTGGAAACCTGGTGGTTCGGCGGCGACATGCGCCTGTGGATCAGCAACGACCTGGGCATCACCTACGATCAGCGCAACGCGTTGGTGGTGGGCCTGGCCATGGGCTTCGCGGTCATTCCGAACATCTATTCGATTGCCGAGGACGCCGTGTTCAGCGTGCCGCGCGGCCTGACCCTGGGTTCGCTGGCGCTGGGCGCCACACCCTGGCAGACCCTGACCCGGGTGGTGATTCTGACCGCCAGCCCAGGCATCTTCTCGGCGCTGATGATCGGCATGGGCCGGGCCGTGGGCGAAACCATGATCGTGCTGATGGCCACCGGCAACACACCGGTCATGGAAATGAACCTGTTCGAAGGCCTGCGCACCCTGGCGGCCAACGTCGCGGTGGAAATGCCCGAGTCGGAAGTGGGCGGCAGTCACTACCGCGTGCTGTTCCTCTCGGCCCTGGTGCTGCTGTTGTTCACCTTCGTCATGAACACCGCGGCCGAGCTGATTCGTCAGCGCCTGCGCAAAAAGTATTCATCGCTTTGAGAAAAGGTAGCCAGCTGTGAAGCAGAACTCCCTGAAAGGCTGGTTCAAGAGCGGCTCGCCCGGCGTATGGCTGAGCGGCGGGGCCGTGTCCATCGCGGTGATCATGACCCTGGGGCTGCTGGCGGTGATCGCCGTGCGTGGCCTGGCACATTTCTGGCCGGCCGACCTGATACACGCCAGCTACAACGTCCCGGGAATGGCCAACCACCTGGTCATCGGCGAAATCGTGCAGAAGGAAGAGGTGCCGCGCGAACGTCTGAAAAGTGCCGGCCTGCCGGTGCCGGACAGCGGCCCCGAATTCATGACCCGCGAGCTGGTCAAGGTCGGCAACCGCGACATCAACGGTGCCGATTTCACCTGGATCGTCGGCGACTGGTTGGCCGAGCAGAGCAGCCCGCCCGAGCTCATGGCGCTGGAGCGGCGCGAGTGGGGCAATTTCTATGGCTACCTGGTCAATATCAAGGAACAAGGCAAGGTCGTGGCCGAGGGCGAAACTGCCTGGCCGGAACTGCAAAGCCGCATCACCCGGGTCAGCGACTTGGCGGAGGCACTGAGGCGGCTGGAGAAGTCCGATATCGGCAAGGTCAACGCCGACCTGGAAAGGCTGCGTCTACAGACCCGTCGCCTGGAACTCGAAGGCCGCCTCACGCCCGTGGCCCAGGCCGACATGGACGCCGAGCGCGCCGAGCTCGACGCGAGTTACAAAGACATCGAAACCCGCCTGGGCGCGCTGCATGCCCAGGTCAATCGCGACAGCGTCACGGTGCGTGACGCCAACGGCAAGGAAATCGAGGTTCAGCTGGGCCAGATCGTCCACGCCTATCAGCCCAATGCCATGAATACGCTGACCAAGCTGGGTTTCTATTTCAGCAAGATGTGGGAATTCCTCAGCGATGACCCGCGCGAAGCCAACACCGAGGGCGGGATCTTTCCGGCCATCTTCGGCACGGTGATGATGACCCTGATCATGGCCGTCATCGTCACGCCGTTCGGCGTACTGGCGGCGGTCTACCTGCGTGAGTACGCCAAGCAGAATACCTTCACGCGTCTGATCCGCATTGCGGTGAACAACCTGGCGGGTGTACCGGCCATCGTCTATGGCGTGTTCGGCCTGGGGTTCTTCGTCTATGTGCTCGGTGGCTCGCTCGATCGGCTGTTCTTTCCCGAGGCCCTGCCGGCGCCGACCTTCGGCACGCCGGGGCTGTTGTGGGCGTCGCTGACCCTGGCCCTGCTGGCGGTGCCGGTGGTGATCGTGGCCACCGAGGAGGGCCTGGCGCGGATTCCGCGGACCGTGCGCGAGGGCTCGCTCGCCCTCGGCGCGACCAAGGCGGAAACCCTGTGGAAGATCGTCCTGCCCATGGCCAGCCCGGCAATGATGACCGGCATGATCCTGGCCGTGGCCCGCGCTGCTGGCGAGGTGGCGCCGCTGATGCTGGTGGGTGTGGTCAAGCTGGCGCCGTCGCTGCCGCTGGACGGCAACTACCCGTACCTGCACCTGGACCAGAAGATCATGCACCTGGGCTTTCATATCTATGACGTCGGTTTCCAGAGCCCCAACGTGGAGGCCGCGCGACCGCTGGTGTATGCCACCGCATTGCTGCTGGTGCTGGTGATCGCTACGCTGAACCTGTCGGCGGTATGGATTCGTAACCACTTGCGCGAGAAGTACAAGGCGCTGGACAGTTGAGGGGTGTGTCAGTGATGGCCCCTTCGCGGGCAGAGCCCGCTCCCGCAAGGGCGGTGAGCGCTCCGTCCGCGAACGGGTCATCACAGCCGCCGGAATATTCCAACGTTGAACCGAATTTGACAGCCTCTGGAGTCTGCCATGCAGCATGAAAACCCATCCCATGGCATCAACCTGTCGGCCCTGGGGCGCGACAAGCAGAGCCTGAACCTGGCGAAAGAGACCGTGGCCATCGAAGTGCCCGGCCTGAGCCTGTTCTACGGCGACAAGCAAGCGCTGTTCGACATCGGCATGAACATTCCCAAGCAGCGCGTGACCGCCTTCATCGGCCCGTCGGGCTGCGGCAAGTCGACCCTGCTGCGCACCTTCAACCGCATGAACGACCTGGTCGATGGCTGCCGCGTACAGGGTGCCATCAACCTCTATGGCCACGACATCTATAGCAAGGGCGAGGACGTCGCCGAGCTGCGTCGCCGCGTCGGCATGGTGTTCCAGAAGCCCAACCCGTTCCCCAAGACCATCTACGAGAATGTGGTCTACGGCCTGCGCATCCAGGGCATCAACAAGAAGCGCATCCTCGATGAAGCGGTCGAGTGGGCGCTCAGAGGCGCAGCCTTGTGGGACGAGGTCAAGGACCGCCTGCACGAGTCGGCGCTGGGCCTGTCCGGCGGCCAGCAGCAGCGTCTGGTGATCGCCCGCACCATCGCCGTCGAGCCCGAGGTACTGTTGCTCGACGAACCGTGCTCGGCGCTCGACCCGATTTCCACGCTCAAGGTCGAAGAGCTGATCTACGAGCTCAAGTCCAAGTACACCATCGTCATCGTGACCCACAACATGCAGCAGGCCGCGCGGGTGTCGGACTACACGGCGTTCATGTACATGGGCAAGCTGGTGGAGTTCGGCGATACCGACACGCTGTTCACCAATCCCGCCAAGAAGCAGACCGAAGACTACATTACCGGTCGCTACGGCTAGGGCTTCGCAGCGGTTGCTGGCATCATCCCGAGTGGACGCACCAAGGATTCGACCCATGATCAGTAAAGAAGGCCTCACCCATCACATCTCGCAGCAGTTCAACGCCGAACTCGAGGAGGTGCGCAGCCACCTGCTGGCCATGGGCGGGCTGGTCGAGAAGCAGGTCAACGACGCGGTCACCGCGCTGATCGAGGCCGACTCCGGCCTGGCCCAGCAGGTGCGCGAGGTCGACGAGCAGATCAACCAGATGGAGCGCAACATCGACGAGGAATGCCTGCGCATCCTCGCACGTCGACAGCCCGCGGCCTCCGACCTGCGGCTGATCATCAGCATTTCCAAGTCGGTGATCGACCTGGAGCGCATCGGCGACGAATCGACCAAGATCGCCCGTCGCGCCATCCAGCTGTGCGAGGAGGGCGAGTCGCCGCGTGGCTACGTCGAGGTGCGGCACATCGGCGACCAGGTACGCATCATGGTGCGCGACGCGCTCGACGCCTTCGCCCGCTTCGACGCCGACCTGGCCCTGTCGGTGGCGCAGTACGACAAGACCATCGACCGCGAGTACAAGACGGCGCTGCGCGAGCTGGTGACCTACATGATGGAAGACCCGCGCTCCATCTCCCGAGTGCTCAACGTGATCTGGGTGCTGCGCTCGCTGGAGCGCATCGGCGACCATGCGCGCAACATCTCCGAACTGGTGATCTACCTGGTGCGCGGTACCGATGTAAGGCACATGGGCCTCAAGCGCATGAAGCAGGAAGTCGAAGGCACCCTCGACAGCGCTAATGTTCTGGACCAACCTGACGATAAGTAAGGTGGCCCGACACGAACGCCCGGCCTTTGCCGGGCGTTTTTCATTGTGGGTCGAAGCGAGGCAGCCGTGTGGCCAGCCACGCCACGTGGCACGTGGCCCTTGGCGAGCGGTAATGCCTGCGCGGTTTTCAGGAGCGGTCGATGAGCAAGATCAGTGTACTGGTAGTGGATGACGCGCCGTTCATCCGCGATCTGGTGAAGAAATGCCTGCGCAATGCCTTTCCCGGCATCGTCGTCGAAGATGCAGTCAACGGACGCAAGGCGCAGTCCTTGATGATGCACAACAGTTACGACATGGTGCTGTGCGACTGGGAAATGCCGGAAATGTCAGGCCTTGAACTGCTGACCTGGACCCGCGAGCAGGAAAACAGCAAGACCTTGCCCTTCATCATGGTGACCAGTCGAGGCGACAAGGAAAACGTCGTGCAGGCGATCCAGGCCGGCGTTTCCGATTACATCGGCAAGCCGTTCACCAACGAACAGCTGATGACCAAGGTCAAGAAGGCCCTGGCCAAGGTCGGCAAGCTGCAGGCATTGGCCGCCGGGGCGCCGACTCGCCAGCAGGCCGCTTCGGCCTTTGCCAACGATTCACTCAGTGCGTTGACCTCGGGCCGTGCCGAGCCTGCACGGGCTGCAGCTCCGGCGTCTCGTCCTGCCAGCCCACTATTGGCAGGTGCAGCGCCGCCGCCCCCGCGAGCTTCAGCGCCCATGGGCCGCGGGCAGGGCCAACTGCGCTTGCCGGGTGGCAGCCAGCAGTGCGTGATCAAGGCCCTGAGCCTCAAGGAAGCGTTGCTGGTGGTACGCCGCGCAGCCGTGTTGCCCCAGGTGCTGGAGTTGGCTGTCCTGGACCTTGAGCAGGGCGAGAATGCCGAGGTGGCTCGCCTCAACGGCTACCTGCACGCCGTCGCCGCCTTCGAGCCCAAGCCCGACAGCGACTGGCTGCAGCTGACGTTCCGTTTTCTCGATCAGGATGCGCAGAAGCTCGACTACGTTTCGCGCTTGATCGCCCGTGGATCGGTGCAGAAACATTTCGTGCCAGGCGCCTGACAGATGGCACATTGCCGCTGCGCCGATACCTGCTAATCTTGGCGCTCGTTCCCCTTCAGACATCGCCCCCATGGTCTATCGCCTCCTGCTGATCTGCGGCCTGCTCGCGGCCGCCCCCATGGCTCAGGCGGCGACCGTCTACAAGTTCACCAATGCCGATGGCGTCACCTCCTATACCGACCGGCCCGTGCCCGGCGCGCGGGTCTTCGTGCTGCGCGAGCGCATCGTCGAGCGCATCGACCGGCAGGTTCGTCTGGAGGTGAAGAAAGGCAAGGGCAGCGCCAATTTCATGGTGCGCAACGATCTCTACGCGCCCGTCGAGGTCGAGCTCAAGCTGAGCAAGTTGCGCAACGTGCAAGGCCTGCCGCCCAGCAGCATCCGCCGGGTGGTGCCCGCGCGCAGCAGCGTCAGCCTGGTGGTGCTCACAGCCCAGCAGGCCGGCAAGCCGTTGGGCTATGCGCAGACGCTGGTGTCCTCGATCGGCGACCCGCAGGGCGAGGCGCATGGTTATCGCTATCCGTTCCCATGGCGCGGCGGACCTTTCCGCCTGACCCAGGGCCCGAATGGCAAATACAGCCATTTCGGCGCCAAGGGGCGCTATGCCATGGACATCGCCATGCCCGAAGGCACGCCGATCATAGCAGCGCGCGGCGGCACGGTGATCAAGGTGGAAAACGAGCAGGACAATCGCGGTGACAACCCGTCGGGCAACTTCGTGCGCATCCTCCACGAGGACGGCACCATGGGCGTCTATCTGCACCTGATGCGCGGTTCGGTCAGCGTCAGGGAGGGGCAGCAGGTCAGTGTCGGTTCGGCGCTGGCGCGCTCGGGCAACACCGGCAACAGCACCGGCCCGCACCTGCATTTCGTGGTGCAGCGCAACGTCGGCCTGGCGCTGGAATCGATCCCCTACCAGTTCGACCGGCCACTGGGCGTGCTCCCCAACTTCGCCGTCGGCGGCCAGTAGCCTCGTCGCAGGAACCACCCCCTGCGTGAGCAGACCTTTGTGCTACTGACCCATGTGGGAGCGGGTTCTACCCGCGAAGAGGCCAGCAAGGTCACTGCACAGTGCCCGGCCTGCTCGCAGCTAGCACCGACCTGCCACACATCACTCGATCTTGAGCACCTTGGCCAGGATGATCTTGGGCCCCTTCATCTTCTTGATGATGATGCGCAGCCCTTCGACTTCCAGCAGCTCTTCTTCCTCGGGCACTCGCTTGAGGGTCTCGTAGATCAAGCCTGCCAGGGTTTCCGCCTCGATGTGATCCAGGTCCACGCCCAACAGCCGCTCGACCTTGAACAGCGGCGTGTCGCCACGCACCAGCAACTTGCCGGGCTGATAGGCGAGGATGCCGCGCTCGGCCTTGCGATGTTCGTCCTGAATATCGCCGACCAACACTTCCAACACGTCTTCCATGGTCAGATAACCGATGATCTTGCCGTCGGCTTCCTCCACCAGGGCGAAGTGTGCGCCGCCCTTGCGGAACTGCTCCAGCAGGCGCGACAGCGGCATGTGCCGCGACACGCGCTCCAACGGGCGGGTCAGCTCGGCCAGGTTGAACGACTCCGGCAGGTGGTCGAGTGCGGCCAGCTCCAGGAGCAGGTCCTTGATGTGCAACAGGCCGACGAATTCTTCGCGCTCGGTGTCGTACACCGGATAGCGGCTGAATTTATGCCGGCGGAACATCGCCAGGATTTCCTTGAGCGGCGCGTTGAATTCCAGGCTCACCAGGTCTTCGCGGGAGTTGGCCCAGTCGACCACTTCCAGCTCGCCCATCTCCACCGCCGACGCCAGCACGCGCATGCCTTGGTCACTGGGGTCCTGGCCTCGGCTCGAATGCAGGATCAGCTTGAGCTCGTCGCGGCTGTAGTGATGTTCGTGGTGCGGGCCGGGCTCGCCCTGGCCGGCGATGCGCAGAATGCCGTTGGCGCTGGCGTTGAGCAGGTAGATGGCCGGGTACATCGCCCAGTAGAACAGATACAGCGGCACAGCCGTCCACATCGACAGCAGCTCGGGCTTGCGGATCGCCCAGGACTTGGGCGCCAGCTCGCCGACCACGATGTGCAGGTAGGAGATGACGAAGAAGGCACTGAAGAACGACACGCCCTTGATCACTTCCGGCGACTGCACGCCGACTGCGCCCAGCAGGGGTTCGAGTATGTGCGCGAACGCCGGTTCACCGACCCAGCCCAGGCCCAGCGAGGCCAGGGTGATACCCAACTGGCAGGCGGACAGGTAGGCGTCCAGCTGGCTGTGCACGGTACGCAGGATGCTGCCGCGCCATCCATGCTTCTTGGCGATGGCTTCCACGCGGGTCGAGCGCAGTTTGACCATGGCGAACTCGGCGGCAACGAAGAAGCCGTTGAGCAATACCAGGAACAGAGCGAAAAGAATCATGCCGAAGTCGGCGAACAATGACGAAAGGGAGATGCCTGTGGAAGGGTCCATGGTGGCGTTTTACGGTGTCCGTGTGCTGGAAGGGAAGTGAGGCGATACCCGGCGCGGGTAATGTGTTTGGCAATGTAACGGCTGGGCGGGCACTTGCCTAGTGGGGTGCGCCGATAAGGCTGCCATATGCAGCGTTCTCCCAACAGACTGCAGCGCCTGCTTCGCGGCCAATGGCCGCTCCTGCGACAGGATCGCGCCCTGCGCGGTTACCGAATCGCTACCTGCACCGCCGAGAAGTGGCAGGTGAAGAGGCTGCCACGGCCCGGCACGCTGCTGATCTCCAGCGTGGCCCGATGGCGCAGCAGCACGTGCTTGACAATGGCCAGGCCCAGTCCGGTACCGCCGGTGTTGGAAGCCCGGCTCGAGTCCACTCGGTAGAAGCGTTCGGTGAGGCGCGGCAGGTGCTTGGCGTCGATGCCGATTCCCGAGTCCTGGACCCGCAGATGGGCGCCCTGGGCATCGGCCCAGCAGCGCACGCGGATGGTCCCCTGTTCCGGCGTGTATTTCACCGCGTTGAACACCAGATTGGAGAACGCACTGCGCAACTCGGCTTCGCTGCCCTTGAGCAGTACATCGTTTTCGATGTCCAGGCTGATCGTCTGGTTACGCGGTCCGGACAAGGCCCGCGCGTCGCTGACGATGCTCTGCAGCAGAGGCGTGACCGCCACCGGCAGGTTGTCCGAGGGGTAGTCGGTGGCTTCCAGTTTGGCCAGCAACAGCAGATCGTTGAGCAGGGTCTGCATGCGCACGCCTTGCTGCTCCATCTGCTGCAGGGCCCGGGTCCAGCGTGGATTGACGTTTTCGACGTTGTCCAGGAGGGTTTCCAGGTAGCCGGTGATCACCGTCAGCGGCGTGCGCAGCTCGTGGGACACGTTGGCCACGAAATCCTTGCGCATCTGCTCCAGCTGATGAATGCGGGTCACATCGCGCACCAGCATCAGGTGTTCGTTGTTGCCGTAGCGGGTGATCAGAAACTGCACGCGCAGGCGGTCATTGACCGGCGAGGGGATCTCCAGAGGCTCGGCATACTGCTCGTGCGCAAAGTATTCCTTGAAGCGTGGATGGCGTATCAGGTTGGTCACCGGTTGGCCGCTGTCCTGCGGGGTCTTGAGCCCCAGCAGGGTTTCGGCGGCGCGGTTCCACCATTCCAGGTTGCCGTCGGCGTCGAGCATGATCACTGCATCGCGCAGCGCCGCAGTGGACTCCTGCACGCGGTCGATCACGGCCTGCAGCCGCCCCCGCGCGCGCTGATCGCGGCGCTGCATGTGATAGATGCTGTCGAACACTTCACCCCACAGGCCATAACCGTCGGGCGGCGGCTGGTCGGGCTGGTGCTCGCGCAGCCAGCGGTGCAGGCGCAACAGTTGCTTGAGGGTCCAGGCCAGGTACACCGCCAGCCCCGCTGCCAGGCACCAGCCGTAGTGGCCGGTGAGCATGCCGACCAACAGACACCCCGCCACCAGCAGCAGCATGTGACGCACCAGGGTGGCATACCAGTCTTGTTTCACGTATCGCGCATCCTTTGCTGTGAAAGCCTGCCGGTTCAGCTCTTGGTGGAGAAGCGGTAACCGGTGCCGCGCACGGTTTGTACCAGATTTTCGTAGGCGTCACCCAGGGCTTTGCGCAGGCGCCGGATATGCACGTCCACGGTGCGCTCCTCGACATAGACGTTGCCACCCCAGACCTGGTCGAGCAGCTGCCCGCGGGTGTAGGCACGCTCCTGGTGGGTCATGAAGAACTGCAACAGGCGGTATTCGGTGGGGCCCATTTCGGCGGGCTTGCCGTCGATGGTGACGCGATGGCTGATCGGGTCGAGCAGCAGGCCGCCGACTTCGATCGGCGATTCGCCATCGCTGGGGCCGGCGCGGCGCAGCACGGCCTTGAGCCGGGCCACCAGTTCGCGCGGCGAGAACGGCTTGGTGATGTAGTCGTCGGCACCGACTTCCAGGCCCTGGATCTTGTTGTCTTCCTCGCCCTTGGCGGTGAGCATGATGATCGGGATATCGCCGGTCAGCTCGTCGCGCTTGAGGCGCCGGGCCAATTCGATGCCCGAGGTGCCGGGCAGCATCCAGTCGAGCAGGATGAGATCGGGTTTGCGGTCGACGATGATCGCGTGGGCCTGCTGCGCGTTCTCCGCCTCGAGGCTGTCGTAGCCTGCCATTTCCAGGGCCACGGCGATCATTTCGCGGATCGGTGCCTCATCGTCGACGATGAGAATGCTCCTGCCAGCCATTGTGCGAACCTCTTGTCATTACCCTGTCATGCGCCGCATTAGATAACGCAATTATTGCAGTCGTGTGACAGGTGTTCGAGCGTATCAAATTAGTCAGACTGTACTAAGCTGTAAATCCCTGTTCATTGAAGACGAGAAGCACTCATGAAGACTCGCACGACTTCGGCCTGGACGGCCCTGTGTGGCGCCCTGGCGCTGACGCTGTCCGGCATGGCGATGGCCGCCGATCATCCGCGCCTGGAACCGGGCAAGGCATTCGTCGATGGTCGCGGCATGACGCTCTATACCTACGCCGAGGACGAAGACGGCAAATCGACGTGCAACGCCGACTGCGCCAAGAACTGGCCGCCGCTGATGGCCGACAAGGGCGCCAGCGACGATGGCGACTGGACCGTGCTCAGCCGCGACGACGGCAGCCTGCAATGGGCCTACATGGGCAGCCCGCTGTACACCTACAAGGGCGACAAGAAGCCCGGCGAAACCAGTGGCGATGGCAAGAAGGAGAATGCCTGGCAGGTGGCGCGCCCTGTAGAAGACTGATCCGCTTCGCGCGCTACGCTGCAGCTGCCAGGGACGGCATCGACGCAACGCGCCTCAACGCAGAGCCCGTCAACGCAAGGCCCCCTCAACGCAACGCATAGTCGAGCACGATACCGACGAAAATCGCCAGGCCCACCCAGTGGTTGTGCAGAAACGCCCTGAAGCAGGCCATCCGCTCGCGCTCGCGGCTGTGCCACCACTGCCAGCCGAAGCACACGGCGGCTACCGCCAGGCCTGCATGAAACCAGCCGCCGAGGCCGAACCGCGCGCCGGCCAGCAGCAGGCAGGCCAGCGCCAGCCCCTGTAGAATGACGATGATCAACCGATCGGCAGCGCCGAACAGGATGGCGGTCGACTTCACCCCGATGCGCAGGTCGTCGTCGCGGTCGGTCATGGCGTAATAGGTATCGTAGGCCACCGTCCACAGCAGGTTGGCGATCCACAGCAGCCAGGCGGCGGCTGGCAGCTCGCCGGTTTCGGCGGTGAACGCCATCGGCATGCCCCACGAGAACGCCATGCCCAGCACCACCTGTGGGTAGTAGGTGTAGCGCTTCATGAACGGGTAGCTCGCCGCCAATACCAGACCGCCCACCGACAGGCCGATGGTCTGCGCGTTGGTGCACAGCACCAGAATGAAACTGATGCTGACCAGCACGGCAAAGAACACCAGTGCTTCCTTGCTGCTGATCTTGCCGCTGACCAGTGGCCGCGCTTCGGTACGCTTGACGTGTCCGTCGACCTTGCGGTCGGCGAAATCGTTGATCACGCAGCCGGCCGCACGCATCAACACCACGCCGGCAACGAAAATCGCCAGGTTGGCCAGCGAAGGCCGACCTTCGCCGGCGATCCACAAGGCCCACAGCGTCGGCCAGAGCAGCAGGTAGACGCCGATGGGCTTGTCCATGCGCGTGAGCTGGACGAAATCCCAGGCGCGCGGGTTCAGCCGGTTCAGCGACTTGAGCAGGCTCTGGTACATCAACGGCTCTCCACTTGGGTACGAACGGCTTGCCACAGCGGCGGCAGGAATACTTCGGCAACCAGCACCGCCAACGGGCCGCGGTCGAAACGCGAGCGCCGCGCCCACAGGCCCTCGCCAGCCTGCTGCGCGGGCAGCCAGCGGGCCGGGTAGCGGCAGGTCTGGATGGGACCGCGGACGAACGCCGGGTCGCAGAACAACAGCTCGCCCAGCGAACGGTTGCCCAGCGCCTGCAGATCCAGGTCGCTGGCCTGCAGGCCGCTGCGCGCCGCCACGCTGCGGGCAAACACCCATGGCTGGCCATGACCGAGCAGGCAGACCTCGCGCACCCAGCCCTGGCTGGCAGGCGGCACCCCCAGCGCCAGGCATTCTTCATCGCGCAGCGGCTGCCAGTCCTGCAGCAGCACGGTGACGCCGAAATGATCATCGCTGAGCTGGATCAAGCGGCGGGTCAGGGAGCCTGGGTCGAACAGCCAGTCGTGTACCAGCGGTTCGGCATCGGCCAGGCATTGCCAGTCGGGGGAGGGGTATCCTGAGTGGGGCACGGTAGTGGATCGGGTCGGCCGGAAAGACGCCGAGCTTATCATGTTTGCCAACGCCGATTGGCTGCCCGCGCCTGATGAAGCTTGCATCGCACGGCGTTGATCAGTACAAACCGCGAGAGCCGGGCGACAACGTCACACCATCGAGCGCCCGCCAGACCGCCTGAATACCAAGGGGAAATGATGAAGAAGTGGCAATGTATCGTCTGTGGCCTGATCTATAACGAAGCCGATGGCTGGCCCGAGGACGGGATCATCCCCGGAACCCGCTGGGAAGACGTGCCCGAAGACTGGCTTTGCCCCGATTGTGGCGTGGGCAAGATGGATTTCGAAATGATCGAGATCGGCTGATTGCTACCCACAGGCAGGCCCGGCGTGCGGATCGGCGCCGTTCTGTCGGAATAACCGGCATCTGGCCGCAACAAACCCGTGGCAGACACTGGCGCGCCCTCGTGCAGCGTGCCATTCTCACTCCGTCTGCCGCAGCGTAGAGCCTGCGGCGAGTTGGGCGTCGCCGTCCTCCAGGCAGCCGCCAATAAAAACAAAAACCGTCAATGAGAGGCTTCACCATGCGTAAACCAGAGCTCGTAGATGCCATTGCTGAAAAAGCGGACCTGACCAAGGAACAGGCCAACCGCGTCTTGAATGCCGTACTCGAAGAAATCACCGGCGCACTGCATCGCAAGGACAGTGTCACCCTGGTGGGCTTCGGCACCTTCATCCAGCGTCACCGCGGCGCCCGCACCGGCAAGAATCCGCAGACCGGCGAGCCGGTGAAGATCAAGGCCAGCAATACCGTTGCCTTCAAGCCTGGGAAATCTCTCAAGGACAGCGTGAACACCACCAAGTGAGGTGTCTGCTGCCGCGCCGCTGAGCGCAGTCCCATGGCACCCGGTTCGCCGGGTGCCTGCGACGTACGCGCCGCCGCCACTGCCGGCATACCTGCCAAACATCGTGCCCAGGCGTAGCCGGGCTGCCTTGGCCAAGACATTGCCGGTACACTCGCCGGCACTTTCCCGTGCCGAGACTTCGCCATGAAATTCCGCCTTCTGCTCTGGGCCATGGGCCTGATGATGGCCCGCGCCAGCCGCAACAATCCGGCATTCGCCCAGCAACTCAAGGACAAGGACCTGGTGTTCCAGCTGCAGACACAGGACGGCAAGATCGCCCGGCACTTCACCGTGCGTGATCAACGCGTGACCAGCCGCAGCGGCAGCGTGGCGCAGCCGGCCTTCGCGATTGCGTTCAGGGATGCCGGATACGGCTACGACACCTTGCAGGCCAGCAACAAACAGCTGGCCTTCATGCAAGGCATCCAGGACAAGCACATTCAGATCAAGGGCAATCCGGCACTGGTCGTGTGGTTCCAGGGCGCGATGAAGTACCTCAGGCCGAAAAAGCGCTGAGGCACCCGCGCACCTGTCAGTCGAACTGGTGGGCCAGCTCGCGCAACAGCGCTTCGGCTTCCAGCACCTTGCTCACGACATCTTCGGCCTTGTCTCGGCTCAGCTCCAGGCGTTCGAGCAGGGCGTCCGGAATGTGTTGCTCGCCACTGCCGATACCGCGGCTGCGCAGCAAGCGGATGGCCAGGCAGACCAGGTTGGCGTAGGCGGCGTGCTCGCCGGTGTAGCCAGGGTCATGCTGAAAGCGCAGCGCCGTGCTCAGCTCTTCCGGCATTTCCCAATAGCGCATCAGCCAGGCACCCATCTGCTCGCGGGTGACACCCAGCAGGTGCTGCTCGACGAAGTCATGTTGCAGATGCGGATTGACCTCCAGGTGGCGACAGATCAAGGAAAAATGCGGCGGAAAGACGTGGGCGAGCAGCAGGTAGCCAAAGTTGTGCAGCAAACCGGCCAGATAAGTGAGGCCTGCCTCCGGACGACTGGCCCGAGGCATGGCACGCGTCAGGCCTTCGATCACCGCCGCGACGTAGATGGACTGGTGCCAGTAGGGCGTGGCGTGCTGAGGATGATCCTTGGGCAGGCTCATGGTCTTGCCCAGGGCGAGGCCCAGCGCCAAGTTGATGACCAGGTCGAAACCCAGCACGCGGACGATGGCATCTTCCACCGAACGGATCTTGCCCGGTGACGCGTAGTAGGGTGAAGCGGCCCAGCTGACCACTTGCGCGGCCAGCGCCGGGTCGGTTTCGACCACGCCGGTGATGTCGTCGATGGTCGCGTTGGGGTCGACACGCAGCTTGATGATTTTCTGCGCAGTGGCCGCCAGCGGTGGAATCTCGATGGTCGACTCCAGGCGCTGCTGGATTCGCCGTGCAGTGAAATTCTGCACGGCGCGGTCGATTTCCTGGCTGTCGTCGTCGGGGCGATCGAGGTTGGGGCGAACATTGGCCAGTGGTTCGCCAAACACGCCTGAGCTGGCCTTGGTGAGCATCTTGCGGAAATCGTCGCCGCTGATCTCCAGCCATGTACCCGGCTCCCCGGAACTGATCAGCAGCGTGGGTTCGAGCATCAGGCGCTCATCGTACAGGCACGGCGAACTGGTGAGGATCGGCAGGGCCGGGAGCACGGTCAGCTGGTGCTTGCCCAGCATCTTCATCAGGCGCTCTTCGGGCACCGCGGTGAGCTTGCGCCCAGTCAATTCGGCCAGGCGGCTGAGGTCCAGCAGCTTGCTCTGTGGAAACAGCACCATGAGCGCGCCGATCGCATCGGCCAGCAGCACGGCCTGGATCGTACGACTGGCATCGGCAGCGGTCACGTGCTGTGCGTCCACCTGGCTCCAGGCGATGCCGAAATCGTCGAGCATCTTCTGGATCACCGAGGCGGCGTGCGGAGTGACGGCTTCCAGCGCATATTCATTCATGGTCTGCATCCATTGTCCTACATTCGTCTCAGTATACTCAGCTTGTCTGGGAAACCGAGACCTCTATCGCGCAAGTTTCCGGCGCGCGTCAGACTTGACCGTATTGCTGCCCGTGGCGCAGCCAGCGTTCCAGCAGCGGCGTGACGTGCCCAGGCCAGCGTTCGATCAGCAGTTGAGCAGCGTCGCGCACGGCCGGCAGCAGGTCGGCGTCGCGCATCAGATCGGCGACCTTGAACTGCAGCAGTCCGGTCTGCCGGGTGCCGAGCATCTCGCCAGGGCCCCGCAGCTGCAGGTCCTTTTCCGCGATCACGAAGCCGTCATTGGTCTCGCGCATGATGCCCAGCCGTTCCCGACCGATCTGCGACAGTGGGGGGTGGTAGAGCAGCACGCAGTGGCTGGCGGCACTGCCGCGACCGACCCGACCGCGCAACTGGTGAAGCTGGGCAAGCCCGAGACGTTCCGGGTTCTCGATGATCATCAGGCTGGAGTTGGGTACATCGACCCCGACTTCGATCACCGTGGTAGCGATCAGCAGCTGCAGTTCGCCGGCCTTGAACAGCGCCATCACCGCGGCCTTCTCGACCGGCTTCATGCGCCCGTGGATCAGTCCGACGCGCAGCTCGCCAAGGGCCAGGGTCAGCTCTTCGAAGGTACTCTGCGCGGCCTGACAGGTCAGCTCTTCGGATTCCTCGATCAGGGTGCAGACCCAATAGGCCTGGCGGCCCTCGGCACAGGCGGCGCGCACCCGCTCCACCACTTCCGGGCGACGACTGTCGGCCACCAGCACGGTGTTGACGGGCGTGCGCCCGGGTGGCAGCTCGTCGAGCACCGAGGTGTCGAGGTCGGCGTAGGCGCTCATGGCCAGGGTCCGCGGGATGGGCGTGGCGGTCATGATCAACTGGTGCGGGCACAGGGTGCCGCCCACGCCTTTCTGCCGCAGCGCCAGACGCTGCTGCACGCCGAAACGATGCTGCTCATCGATGATCACCAGGGCCAGGCGGGCGAACTGCACCTCGGCTTGAAACAGCGCGTGGGTACCCACCACCATGGGCGCGCCGCCGACGATACGCTCCAGTGCACTGACCCGCGCCTTGCCCTTGAGCTTGCCGGCCAGCCACGCGACTTCGATGCCCAGCGGTTCGAGCCAGCGCTGGAAGGTGATGAAATGCTGTTCGGCGAGAATCTCGGTCGGCGCCATCAGGGCAACCTGATAGCCCGCTTCCAGCGCCTGCAGCGCAGCCAGCGCAGCCACCACCGTCTTGCCGGCGCCGACGTCGCCCTGCACCAGGCGCAGCATCGGCTCCGGCTGACTCAGGTCGTAGGCTATTTCCGCACCGACCCGACGCTGCGCCCCGGTCGGTGCAAAACCAAGGTTGTGCAGGTAGCGCCCCGGCAGGTCTTTGGCCAGGGGCAGGGCGGGTGCGCGCTGGGCACGCAGGCTTTCGCGCAGGCGTTGCTGCGAAAGCTGATGGGTCAGCAGCTCTTCGAAGGCCAGGCGGTGCTGAGCCCAGTGATGACCGACCGCAAGCTCCTCGAGATCGGCGTCCGGTGGTGGACGATGCAGGTAGCGGATCGCTTCGTCCAGCGGCGCCAGTCGATGCTCGCGCGCCAACTCCAGGGGCAACCAGTCGGGCAGGCTGCGCGGCCCCAGCAGGTCGAGGGCCTGCTGGGACAACTGACGCAGACGCTGCTGGGTCAGGCCTTCGGTGGTCGGGTAGATCGGCGTCAGGTTCTGTTCGACCGGAATGTCTTCTTCACCGGTCAGGACGCGGTATTCGGGGTGGTAGATCTCCAGCCCCGAAGCGCCGGGCCGCGCTTCGCCGTAGCAACGCAGGTGCGTGCCGCGCTTGAGCGCTTCCTTCTGGGCATTGCTGAAGTGATAGAAGCGCAGGCTCAACGAACCGCTGCCATCGCCCAGGCGTACCAGCAGGCTGCGTCGCTTGCCCATGGACACGTCGGCGCCACTGACCACCCCCTCGATGACCGCATCCTGGCCGGGATGCAGGGCCCCGATCGGCACCACGCGGGTGCGGTCCTGATAGCGCAGGGGCAAGTGGAACAACACGTCCTGCAGGTTCTCAAGACCAACCTTGGCGAGTTTTTCCGCCATGGCCTCGCCCACGCCCTTGAGCGCGGTGACCGCTACCTGAGCCAGCTCGGTCATGGCGCGTCGCGGCCCACCGGTTTGGCCACCGAACACAGGCGGATCGAGTCGGCGAGGATCTCGATCGCCTTGGGCCGCGGGAAGCTGGCGCGCCAGGCGATGGCCACGGTGCGGAACGGCGTCGGCGGGGTCAGTGGGCGGACTTCGATGATGCCGGGGGCGTAGTGATGGCTGTCGACTGCCGACAGCGGCAGGATCGAAACACCCAGGCCCGACGCGACCATGTGCCGAATGGTTTCCAGCGAACTGGACTCGACGGTGGTGTGCTTGGCACCCTCCGAACCCTTGGTCAGGGTGGGGCAGGCTTCCAGTACCTGGTCGCGGAAGCAGTGGCCTTCACCCAGCAGCAACAGGCTCTTGTCGTTGAGCAGGCCCGAGTCGATGGTTTCCTTGCGCGTCCACGGGTGGTCGGCAGGCATCAGCACGTAGAACGGCTCGTCATAGAGCGGCAGGGTCAGTACATCGGCTTCGTTGAACGGCAGCGCGATGATCACCGCGTCCAGCTCACCGTTGCGCAGCTTGTCGCGCAGGATGTGAGTGAAGTTTTCCTCGATGTACAGCGGCATCTGCGGCGCAACGCGGTGCAGCTGCGGAATCAGGTGCGGGAACAGGTACGGGCCGACGGTGTAGATGGCGCCGACCTTGAGCGGGGCCGTCAGCTGGTTCTTGCCGGCCTGGGCCAGTTCGCGAATGCCTTGGGCCTGCTCGAGCACCTTCTGTGCCTGGGCGACGATGCCTTCACCCACCGGGGTCAGGCGCACGGCGCTCTTGCTGCGTTCGAAGATCAGCACGCCGAGCTCGTCCTCGAGCTTCTTGACGCCTACCGACAGGGTAGGCTGGCTGACGTGGCAGCGTTCGGCAGCGTGGCCGAAGTGTTGTTCCTGGGCCAGGGTAACGATGTAGCGCAATTCTGTGAGGGTCATAACGTGCGTCCATGAAGTTGCGAGCCCAGCATAGCGGCTGCAACCGATAGACGCACGTTATCAACCGTGCTGAAACGCATCAATATCCGCGATTCAGCGCTTGTCCAGCGAGTAGACGAAAGGTGCGACCACTTCCAGGCTGCCGTTGACCAGAATCTCGGCCGGCGGCTTGGGCAAGGGTTGCGCTCGACGGATCATCTCCATGGTCGCGCGATCCAGTGCGGCACTGCCTGAACCGCCGGCCAGGGAGTAGGACAACACCTTGCCGTCGGCGTCCACCACGAAGCGCAAGCGGTTGACCCCGGTCATGCCGCGACGACGTGCGTCTTCGGGGTACTTCTTGTACTTGGCCAGATGGCGCAGCAGGTCGCTCTGCCAGCTGGGCAGCGCATTGCTGTTGGATGGCACACTTGGCGCGGGCGCTGCCGGCTTGGCCGGTTGCGGGGGAGCAGGGCGGCTGTCGACGGTCTGTTCGGCCGGCGGTTGCTCCTTGGGCGGTTCGGGTTTCTTCTCGACCTTGGGCGGCTGCGGTTTGGGCTTGGGCTTGGGCGGCGTCGGCTTGGGCACGGAGATGGTTGGCTTGGGCGCTTCGGCCAGCTTCGGCAACGGATCCTCTACCACCGGTTCGGGCGGTGGAGGGGGTGTGACGACCTGGGGTGGCGGCGGTGGCGCAGGCTCGGGCAGCGGCGCCATCTCCACCATCATGGCCTGCGGCGGCAGCTCGATGGGCTGCGGCGCGGGCCAGTTCAAGGCAATCACCACGGCCACTGCATGCACGCCGAGGACTACCGCCAGGCTGGCACCATAACGCGTCGTTTTCTGGCGCGTCGTGATCATTGCTTGGCTGCCGTCTCGAGTCCGACCAGGCCTACCTTCAGGTAGCCCGCGCCGCGCAGGGTATTCATCACTTCCATCAGGTCGCCGTAATCCACGCCCTTGTCGGCCCGGAAGAAGATGGTCGTGTCCTTGTTGCCGTGAGTCTTGGCGTCGAGGATCTGGCCCAGTTGCGCACGCTCGATCCGGTCATCGCCCACGTACAGGTTCTGATCGGCCTTGACGCTCAGGAATACCGGTTTTTCGGGCCGCGGCGCCGGCTTGGCGGTGGACGCGGGCAGGTCGACCTTGATGTCCACAGTCGCCAGGGGGGCGGCGACCATGAAGATGATCAGCAGCACCAGCATGACGTCGATGAACGGCGTCACGTTGATTTCATGGTTCTCGGCGAGATCATCGCCGCCTTCGTTCAGGTGCAGGCCCATAGGTCAGCCCACCTTGACCATCTGCGGCTGAGCTGCGCGCTCGCCTGGCTGGTGGTCCAGGTCGCGGCTGACCAGCAGCAGCACCTGCGCCGAAGCGTCCGATACCTGCGCCTTGTAGCCGGCGATGGAGCGGGCGAAAACGTTGTAGATGACCACCGCGGGAATGGCCGCCACCAGGCCCAGTGCCGTGGCCAGCAGGGCCTCGGCGATGCCGGGTGCGACCACCGCCAGGTTGGTGGTCTGGGTCTTGGCGATGCCGATGAAGCTGTTCATGATGCCCCACACGGTGCCGAACAGGCCGACGAAGGGTGCGGTGGAGCCGATGGTGGCCAGCACGCCGGTGCCCATGCTCATGTTGCGGCCGCAGGCAGCTACCAGGCGCTCGAGACGGAAGCTCACGCGCTCCTTGATGCCTTCACGCTCGCGGGCATTGGCCGACAGGTGCATTTCTTCGAGCGCGTCGTGTACCAGCAGGTTGGCCAGCGTGCCCTTGCGGGTGGCAGTTTCGCTCGCCTGCTTGAGGTTGGCAGCCTTCTTCAACGCGGCAATTTCACCCTTGAGGCGACGCTTGGCGCCCAACAGCTCGAAGCCCTTGGCGATCCAGATGGTCCAGGTGATGATCGAGGCGATGGCCAGGCCGATCATCACCGCCTTCACCACGATGTCGGCGTTCTGGTACATGCCCCAGGGCGACAGGTCGTGGCCCATGCCCAAGGTGGTGTCCTCTACCAGCGCCTGCTCGGCCGGCGCCGGCGCCAGTTGCTCCGATCCCTGTGCAGGAGCTGCGGCAGGCACTGCATTGGCCGGTGCGGCCGGTACCGGTGCTGCGGTGCTGGCGGGCGCCGTGTTGGGGGCATTGTTCGGAGCGGTGGCGTCGGCGAATGACAGCGGGGCGATGGCCAGGCCCAGCAGCAACGCTGCAATGGCGCGCCATGCGCGTGGCTGGTTTGGCGAAGCGGAAGGGTGTTTGCGAATCATGCTGGCCGGACCTGAGAAGAGAGAGAAAAGGGGTCAACGTTCTTCAAGGCCTCGCGAAAGACCGAGAACAGATTGGGGGAGTATTATTGCAAGTAATTCTTGTTAGCAAAAGTAATAATGTAACTTATTTAATTCCGCTGGCCGCAAAAGCCCCGGCGCAGGTAGGCTCGACGCCTGACTTTCAGGAGCCTTGCGCATGACCTCACCCACTGTATTGATTGCCGGTTGCGGCGATATCGGCAGTCGCGTTGCCTGCCGCCTGTTGGCGTTGGACTGGCGCGTGCACGGCCTGCGGCGACAGGTCGAGCGGTTGCCCACTGGCGTGCTTGGCGTCGCCGCCGACCTGCACCAGGCTCGATGCCCTGACGCCTGGCCACGGGAGCCCCTGGATTACCTGCTGTATTGCGTGGCCGCCACGCAGCATGACGAGCCGGGATATCAGGCCGCCTATGTCGACGGTCTGCGTCACGTATTGGCCTGGTTGGCAGACAACCAGCAGACGCCCAGACGAATCTTCTTCGTGTCCAGCAGCAGTGTGTACGGACAGACCGAGGGGGAATGGGTCGATGAAACCTCGCCGGTAGCGCCGAGCGGATTTTCCGGGCAACTGATGTGCAAGGCCGAGCAACTGGCGCTGAATGCCCCGGCGCCCGCAACCGTCGTGCGCTTGACCGGCATCTATGGTCCTGGCCGTGAGCGGTTGGCCGCTCAGGTACGCGAGGGGTATCAGGTCGCCTCGCAGCCGCCGCTGTACGGCAACCGCATTCACGCAGATGACGCCGCCGGCCTGCTGACGTTTCTGCTGCAAGCGGATGCTCGGGGTGAGGTGCTCGATGATTGCTATATAGGTGTCGACGATGCCCCGACGGCCCTGCACGAGGTCGTGGAATGGCTGCGCAGCTACCTTGGCGTCACCCATCGGTCGCAGACCCAGAGCATTCGCCGCACCGGTTCCAAGCGGTGCAGCAACGCGCGCGCCAAGGCGCTCGGCTGGAAGCCGCAGTACCCTACCTACCGTGAAGGGTACGCGGCCTTGCTGGAACGATAGTCGTGCACTCGCCTGGTGTTACTTGCTGAGCAACCAGCGCCGGGTGCCGGGCACCAGGTTGGGCATTTCGTCATCCTGGGCCTGGTTGAGCGCCTGCAGGATTTCCAGTTGGTTGCCGTTGCGACGAAAGATGAACGCATTGCCGCGCTGTTGCTGTTCCAGCCACATGCTGTCGAACTCGCCACTCATGGCGGCGCAGTCGCCCGCCAGGCACAGCGCATAGCGATCCAGGCCGGCCAGCCCGTCGATGCGGCCGTCGGGAAGGAAATGCGCCACGCCGCCCTTGCCCGGGCCCTCGACCACTTTCCAGTCGCCACCCATGTAGGCGGTGTACAGTGCCTGCTCGAAGGTGCTGCCCGCTGGCGTGTCCGCACGCACGGGCGTCGCCGACTTGCTGAACGTCTGCACCGGGGTGTTATCGCTCGCTGCCTGCTGCAGGGTATCGCCGTCGACCTTCAGGGTGTCTTCGCCGTTACCGTAGAAGTCCACCTTGAGCTGGCCGTCGGCCTGGGGCAGCAGCTTGCCTTCGCCCTCTTCGAAGCCATTGCTGAACCGGGCCTGGCCGGCCACGGTGTCGATCGACCACTCCAGGGTCGGGCCGTTGGCCAGCAGCGCCTGGCGCAGGCTTGCGCCCTTGGCCGCGGCATCGATGGCTTTCTGATTGATCCAGACGCCGTTGGGGTCCACGTTTTCGTGGCTGGCGCAGCCGCCCAGGAACAGGGCGGCCAGAGATAGGGCGAGCGCGTGACGCATGAAGGAAGTCCTTGCTGGCGAACGGCGCTGCAGCCAGTGGCCGCAGCGCGCGAAGCGGCTTATTCGATGACCAGGATAGCGTCCATTTCAACCTGCGCGCCTTTGGGCAGGGCGGCAACGCCAATGGCGGCACGGGCCGGATAGGGCTGCTGGAAATAGCGGCTCATCACTTCGTTGACCGTGGCGAAATGGCCCAGGTCGGTCAGGAAGATGTTGAGTTTGACGATGTCCTTGAACGAACCACCGGCCGCCTCGGCCACCGACTTGAGGTTCTCGAAGACCTGCACGGTCTGGGCTTCGAACCCTTCGACCAGCTCCATGGTAGTGGGATCCAGTGGGATCTGGCCGGACATGTAGACGGTATTGCCAGCCTTGATGGCTTGGGAATAGGGGCCGATGGCGGCCGGGGCCTTGTCGCTGGTGATTACGGTCTTGGTCATGAACAGCTCCTTGAAATGAAGGTTCTGCGCCTCACGCACGCACACGCGTGAGACGGGTGACGCCTGCCAGGGCGCGCAGTTTCTTGATCACGCGGGCCAGGTGCACGCGGTCGTGCACGCTGACCACCAGCTGGACCACGCTGATGCGGCCATCGCGTTCGTCCATGCTGATTTTCTCGATGTTGCCATCGGCCGCGTTGACGCTGCTGGCCAGCAGCGCGATCAGGCCACGCTGGTGTTCGAGCTCCACGCGCAGTTCGACATTGAACTCGCCCGTGACGTCCTTGGCCCAGCCCAGCTGGATGCACTTCTCTGGATTGTGGCGGATTTCGCTGATGTTGCGGCAGTTTTCCAGGTGGACCACCATGCCCTTGCCCGCCGACAGGTGACCAACGATCGGGTCGCCGGGAATCGGCGTGCAGCACTTGGCATAGCTGAGCACCAGGCCTTCGGTGCCGCGGATGGCCAGCGGCCCCTCGGGGCTGGGCAGCTGCTCGCCGCCATCGGTCGCCAGCAGGCGTCGAGCCACTACATAGGCCATGCGGTTGCCCAGGCCGATGTCTTCGAGCAGGTCTTCGATGAGTTCCAGGCGGTACTCGGCCAGCATCGCCTGAATGCGCTCGGCGGGGATCGTGTCCAGAGCGCTGTCGAAACCATTGAGCACCTTGTTGAGCAGGCGTTCGCCAAGGTTCACCGACTCGGAGCGGCGCTGCAGCTTCAGGGCGTGGCGAATGTGCGTGCGGGCCTTGCCGGTGACCACGAAGTTGAGCCAGGCCGGGTTGGGCCTGGCGCCGGGCGCGCTGACGATTTCCACCGTCGAGCCGCTCTGCAGCGGCTCGGAGAGCGGAGCCAGGCGTCGGTTGATGCGGCAGGCAATGCAGCTGTTGCCCACGTCGGTGTGCACCGCATAGGCGAAGTCCACCGCGGTGGAGCCTTTGGGCAGCTCCATGATGCGACCCTTGGGGGTGAACACGTAGACCTCGTCCGGAAACAGGTCGATCTTCACGCTCTCGATGAATTCCAGCGAGTTGCCGGCACGTTGCTGCATTTCCAGCACGCCCTTGACCCACTGGCGGGCACGGGCATGGGTGCCCTTGGGCTGTTCGTCGTCGCTGGACTTGTACAGCCAATGGGCAGCGATGCCGTTGTTGGCCATCTCTTCCATTTCACGGGTGCGGATCTGGATCTCGATGGGCACGCCGTGCATGCCGAACAGGGTGGTGTGCAGCGACTGGTAGCCATTGGCCTTGGGGATCGCGATGTAGTCCTTGAAGCGACCCGGCAGCGGCTTGTACAGGTTATGCACGGCGCCGAGCACGCGGTAGCAGGTGTCGACCTTGTCGACCACGATGCGGAACGCATACACATCCATGATCTCGTTGAAGGCACGACGCTTGCCGCGCATCTTCTTGTAGATGCCATAGATGTGTTTCTGCCGCCCGCTGACATCGCCCTCGATGCCATCCACCGACAGGCAATGGGCCAGGGACTGCTCGATCTTGTTGACCAGCTCCTTGCGATTGCCTCGGGCGCGCTTGACGGCCTGGTAGATACGCGCCGAGCGCATCGGGTACATGGCCTTGAAGCCCAGGTCCTCGAATTCGACACGCACGTTGTGCATGCCCAGGCGGTTGGCGATGGGCGCGTAGATCTCCAGGGTTTCCTTGGCGATGCGCCGGCGCTTTTCACCGGACAGCACCTCGAGGGTGCGCATGTTGTGCAGGCGGTCGGCCAACTTGACCAGGATGACGCGGATATCCCGGGCCATGGCCATTGCCATTTTCTGGAAGTTTTCCGCCTGGGCCTCGGCCTTGGTCTCGAAGTTCATCTGGGTCAGCTTGCTGACCCCGTCGACCAGATCGGCCACGGTTTCGCCGAACTGGGCACTGAGTGCTTCCTTGGCGATACCGGTGTCTTCGATCACATCGTGCAGCATGGCCGCCATCAGGCTCTGATGGTCCATGTGCATGTCGGCGAGAATGCCTGCCACCGCCAGCGGATGCGTGACGTAGGCTTCACCGCTGCGACGGCGTTGGCCGTCGTGGGCTTGTTCGGCGTAGAAGTACGCTCGGCGGACCAGGTTGACCTGTTCCTTGCCGAGGTAGGTCGACAGGCGATCGGCGAGGGCGTCTATGCTCGGCAAGGGAAAACCTCCTGCCGATGTGGGATAGAACCTCGCGCCGTACAGCGTCGACCGGGCATGGACTCAGACGGCCTCGTTGGCCTCGTCTTCGAACGCTGCGAAGAGGGGCTCGTCTTCAACGATTTCAGCTTCAGCGATAGCAGCATAGTCGATCAGGCCTTCGGCGATTTCACGCAGGGCTACCACGGTAGGCTTGTCATTTTCCCACGCCACTTTCGGCTCTTTGCCGCCGGTCGCCAGTTGGCGAGCGCGCTTGGTGGAGAGCATGACCAGCTCGAAACGGTTATCCACGTGTTCTAGGCAGTCTTCAACGGTTACGCGGGCCATGGTCTTCCTCGTAGCAAATGCGATTATGCGCGCAGCCCGGATGGGCGAGCGGACTAGACAGTTTAAAAAATCACCAGCGTTTAGGGAAGCTTTGTTTTCAGGCAAGCAGCTCGGCCAGCAAATTGCCGTGCCTTTGCTGCTGCGCCTGCTGCTGGAGGCGGTTGGCGCGAAACACCGCTTTCAGGTCTTCGAGGGCCGAGGCGAAGTCGTCGTTGATGATCAGGTAATCGTATTCCACATAGTGGCTCATCTCGCTGACCGCTTCGCGCATGCGCGTCTCGATGATCTCGTCGCTGTCGGTGCCGCGGTTGGTCAGGCGCTGGCGCAGCGCCAGTTGCGAAGGCGGCAGAATGAAGATCGAGCGCGCCCCTGGCATCAGCCGACGCACCTGCTCGGCGCCTTGCCAGTCGATTTCCAGGATCAGGTCGTGGCCTTCGTCGAGCGTCTGCTGCAGGTGGCTCTGGGACGTACCGTAGAGGTTGCCGAACACTTCGGCCTGCTCCAGGAAATCGCCATGGCCGATCATGTCTATGAAGGTTTCGCGGTCGACGAAGTGGTAGTTCACGCCGCAGGCTTCGCCTGGCCGCATGGCGCGGGTGGTGTGCGAGACCGAGACGCGAATGGACGGCTGGGCGTCGATCAGGGCCTTGACCAGGCTGGTCTTGCCAGCGCCCGAAGGGGCCGAAACGATGTACAGGGTGCCGGTGCTGTGGTTCATGACGGGTTGGCCTTACTCAATGTTCTGCACTTGTTCACGCATCTGCTCGATCAACACCTTGAGGTTGACGGCAGCCTGCGTACTACGTGGGTCGAAGGCTTTGGAGCCCAGGGTGTTGGCTTCGCGGTTGAGTTCCTGCATGAGGAAATCCAGGCGCCGGCCGGCGGCGCCGCCGGCCTTGAGCACGCGACGCACTTCGGTAACGTGGGTGGCGAGGCGATCGAGCTCTTCGGCCACGTCGCTTTTCTGCGCCAACAGGACCATTTCCTGCTCCAGGCGCTGCGGATCGAGTTCGACCTGCAGGTCGGCGCAGCGATCGAGGATCTTCTGCCGTTGCGTGCTGAGCATCTGCGGTACCAGGCTGCGCAGGGTGGCGACCTCGCTGCTCATGGCATCGAGCCGGTCGTTGATCAGTCGGGCCAGTTCGGCGCCTTCGCGCACGCGGCCATGCTTCAGCTCGGCCAGCGCCTGAGCGAACAATTCGTTGGCCGCCGTGCTCAAGGCCTGCGGATCGCTGGCATCGGCCACCAGCACGCCAGGCCAGGCCAGCACTTCCAGCGGGTTGAGTGGCGCAGGCTGCTTGATCAAGCCGGCGATGGTCTCGGCGGCGGCTATCAGTTGGGTGGCGCGTTCACGATCGACCTGCAGGGGCTGGCCGCCGGTTTCCTCGGTGTAGCGCAGGGTGCATTCGACCTTGCCGCGCGAGAGTCCCTGGCGCAGTGCTTCGCGCACCGAGCCTTCGAGGTCGCGCAGGGCCTCGGGCAGGCGCAGGTGCGGTTCCAGGTAGCGGTGATTGACCGAGCGCAGCTCCCAGCTCAGGGTGCCCTGGGCCGCGGCGCGTTCGCAGCGGGCGAAGGCGGTCATGCTGTGCACCATGGGGGGGAAACCTCGCAGGCGGTGGAGGATGAATCGAGGCGCAGGATTGTAGCGCAACCTGGCGCTGGCTCCCAATGCTGCCTTGTCCATCCCCGCATGGCATTGCACACACTGTGGCAGCGGGGCGGGCGGTGAGCCCTGTGCCGGCGCAGAGGCCATCTGCAATGTCCCGCTCAGACCCCGCGCGGGCAATTCGTGGTCGGACGCCCTATAATGCCCGTCAGATTTGAGTCCAGTACAGGTATCCCGATGAAACGTCCAAGTGGTCGCGCCGCCGATCAGCTCCGCTCGATCCGCATCACTCGCAACTACACCAAGCACGCCGAAGGGTCGGTGCTGGTAGAGTTCGGCGACACCAAGGTGATCTGCACCGTCAGCGTCGAAAACGGCGTTCCGCGCTTCCTCAAAGGCCAGGGCCAAGGCTGGCTGACCGCCGAATACGGCATGCTGCCACGCGCCACCGGCGACCGTAACCAGCGTGAGGCGAGCCGTGGCAAGCAAGGCGGTCGCACCCTGGAAATCCAGCGCCTGATCGGCCGTTCGCTGCGCGCAGCGCTCGACATGAGCAAGCTGGGCGACATCACCCTCTACGTCGATTGCGATGTGATCCAGGCTGATGGCGGTACCCGTACCGCGTCCATTACCGGTGCCATGGTGGCGTTGGTCGATGCCTTGAAAATGGTCAAGAAGCGCGGCGGCCTGAAAGGCGGCGATCCGCTCAAGCAGATGATCGCGGCGGTATCGGTGGGCATGTATCAGGGCGAGCCGGTCCTGGACCTGGACTACCTGGAAGACTCCGCCGCCGAGACCGACCTCAACGTGGTGATGACCAGCACCGGTGGTTTCATCGAAGTGCAGGGCACCGCCGAAGGCGCGCCGTTCCAGCCCGCCGAGCTGAACGCCATGCTGGCGCTGGCTCAGCACGGCATGGAAGAAATCTTCGCCTTGCAGAAAGTCGCCTTGGGCGAGTGATGCAAACCTCTGTGGGGGGGCAGGCTCTCTCCAGGGGCGAGCTTTTCATAGCAACGGGCCTTTTGTGGAAGAGGGCCTTTTGTGGTGTTTCAAGCTCTGCAAGAAGCAAACAAAAAAGCCGACCTCGAAGGGTCGGCTTTTTTGTGCCTGGCGATCAGATCGTCAGGGTCCAGTCGTAGTCCACGATCAGTGGCGCATGCTGGGAAAAACGCGGCTGGCGCGGCAGTCGCGCGCTGCGCACGAAACGGCGCAGGCCAGGTGTGAGCAGCTGGTAGTCGAAGCGCCAGCCCAGGTTGAGCATCTCGGCCTGTTCGTTGTCGGGCCACCAGCTGTACTGGTCGCCTTCGCGGCTGACTTCGCGCAGTGCGTCGACGTAACCCATGTTGCCGACGATTTCGTCCATCCAGGCGCGCTCGGGTGCCAGGAAACCCGGCGACTGCTGGCTGTCGCGCCAGTTCTTGATGTCGAGTTTCTGTTGCGCTACATACAGCGAGCCACAGTAGATGTATTCGCGACGCTTGCGCCGTTGCTTGTCCAGGTACTTGCCGAAGTCGTCCATGAGCTTGAACTTCTGGTTCAAGTCTTCATCGCCGTTCATGCCCGAGGGCAACAGCAGGGTGGCAATACTGAGCTTGTCGAAATCTGCCTGCAGATAACGCCCGTAGCGGTCGGCTGTCTCGAAACCCAGCCCACTGATGACCGCCTTGGGTTGCAACCGCGAGTACAGCGCCACGCCGCCTTGGGCGGGCACTTCGGCATCGCATGCATAAAGGAAGTAGCCGTCCAGTTGGAAGGCGGCGTCGTCCAGTTCAAAGGCGGAAGCACGGGTGTCCTGCAAGCAGATGACGTCGGCATTCTGGGCCTGCAGCCAACTGAGCAACCCGCGCTCGACTGCCGCCTGAATACCATTGACGTTCACACTGATGATCCGCATACATGGCCCCAAAAATCTTGTGCGTGTATGATACCCGAGCTCTACCTAATTAGCTAAATCCGTGGTATCCGGGACTTTTTCGATGCAGGCCTATCAGCGCGACTTCATTCGTTTTGCCATTGATCGAGGCGTTCTGCGTTTCGGCGAATTCACCCTGAAATCAGGGCGTACCAGCCCTTATTTCTTCAATGCCGGCCTGTTCAATACCGGTGCCGCACTGGCCGAACTGGCGCGCTATTATGCCGCAGCCATCGTTGACAGCGGCATTGCCTTCGACGTGTTGTTCGGCCCTGCCTACAAGGGTATTCCCCTGGCGGCCGCCACTTCCGTGCAACTGGCCGAAAGGCACCAGCTGGACGTGCCCTGGTGCTTCAATCGCAAGGAAGCCAAGGCGCACGGCGAAGGTGGCAGCCTGGTCGGCTCGCCGTTGGCCGGCAACGTGCTGATCATCGACGACGTGATCACCGCCGGTACGGCCATCCGTGAAGTGATGCAGATCATCCAGCAGCAGGGTGCCACTGCTGCTGGAGTCATGATCGCCCTGAATCGCCAGGAGCGTGGCAACGGCGAGCTGTCGGCCATCCAGGAGGTGGAGCGTGACTTCGCCGTGCCGGTGGTCAGTATCGTTTCGCTGAACCAGGTGCTGGAATTTCTCGCCGATGATGCGCAGCTCAAGCAGCATCTGCCGGCGGTCGAAGCCTACCGTGCGCAATACGGTATCTGAGCACGTGCGTCTGCGCCTGGCGGTGGCGGCGATCAGCCTGCTGCCGGTGCTGGCGGCGACGGCGGCCGAGGCGCCGGGCATGCTGCTCTATCGCTACGTCGATAGCCGCGGCGTGACCGTACTGGATCGCCAGGGCGTGCCCCCGGAGTACGTGGGCAAGGGTTACCAGGTGCTCAACCAGACCGGTCGGGTGGTGCAGACAGTGCCGCCTGCACCCACGGCCGAGGAACTGCGTCTCAAGCAGCAGGCCGATGTGCAGGCGCAGGCCGATGCGCAGCTGCTCGAGCGCTATCCATCGCTGGAAGAGCTGGACAAGGCCAGTGCCCGTCGTCGGGCGGAAATCGATGCGCTGATTGCCGTGGCCACGGCGAACGTGAAGACCTTGCAGGGTCAGCAGGCGACATTGCAGGGGCAGGCTGCCGCCCAGGAACGCGCAGGTCAGGAGGTGTCGACGTCGATGCTCGACCAGCTGCGTGATGTGCACGCTCAAGTCGCCGAGCTGCAAACCCGCATCGCCAGGCTGCAGCAATCGCGCAGCGAAGCCGACGCCGGCTTTGCGCAGCAGCGAACCCAACTGGTCAAGCTTCTCGAAAATCCCCTGTAGCAGCGGCGCGAGCCGCGTCGGCGATGAATGCGGTGCGTTTGGCGCACCGCTGTCGGATCAACCGATTTTCTTGTTGCTGATCAGGGTACCGACACCGCTGTCGGTGAAGATTTCCAGCAACACGGCGTTGGGAACGCGGCCGTCGATGATGTGCGAGGTGGTCACGCCGCCCTGGACCGCTTCCAGTGCGCAGCGGATCTTGGGCAGCATGCCGCCATAGATGGTGCCGTCAGCGATCAGACCGGCGACCTGCTCGGTGGTCAGGCCGGTCAGTACATTGCCTTCCTTGTCCATCAAGCCGGCGATGTTGGTCAGCAGCATCAGCTTCTCGGCCTTGAGCGCCTCGGCCACCTTGCCCGCCACCAGATCGGCGTTGATGTTGTAGGACTCACCGTCCGGGCCGACGCCGATGGGCGCGATCACCGGAATGAAATCACCGTTGACCAGCATGTTCAGCAGATCGGTGTTGACCCCGGTGACTTCCCCGACGTGGCCGATGTCGATGATTTCCGGCTTGGTCATTTCAGGCGTCTGGCGAGTCACCGTGAGCTTGCGCGCGCGGATCAGCTCGGCGTCCTTGCCGGTCAGGCCGATTGCGCTGCCGCCGTGGCGGTTGATCAGGTTGACGATGTCCTTGTTGACCTGGCCACCCAGCACCATCTCCACCACGTCCATGGTCTGCGCATCGGTAACCCGCATGCCGTCGACGAAATGGCTCTCGATGGACAGGCGCTTGAGCAGGTCGCCGATCTGCGGCCCGCCACCGTGCACCACCACCGGGTTGATGCCGACAGCCTTCATCAACACGATGTCACGGGCGAAACCGGTCTTGAGCTCTTCGCTCTCCATCGCGTTGCCGCCGTACTTGATCACCAGGGTCTTGCCGACGAAGCGGCGGATATAGGGCAGCGCTTCGGACAATACCTTGGCGACGTTGGTGGCGGCATCACGTTCGAGGGTCATGCGGGGCTCCAGTGAAACAAGTGGTCAGAACGGTAGGTGCAGGTCAGGTGCGACTTTCAACAGCTGGGTACGGAAGACGCCCTGGATTCGTTCGAGTTCCTCGGCGTCTTCGGCTTCGAAGCGTGTCACCAGCACCGGCGTGGTGTTGGAGGCACGGACCAGGCCCCAGCCTCTAGGGTAGTCCACGCGCACGCCATCGATGGTGGTGAGCTGCGCGTCGCCCCACTGGGCGCTTTGGTGCAAGGCGTCGATGAGGCTGAATTTGCTGTCTTCGGTCACCGGGATATTCAGTTCGGGCGTGGACACGTCGTCGGCGAATGCAGCGAACACCTCTTCGGCGCTGAGGTTTTCTCGGCTGAGGATTTCCAGCAGTCGCGCGGCGCTGTAGATGCCGTCGTCGAAGCCGAACCAGCGCTCCTTGAAGAAGATGTGCCCGCTCATTTCCCCGGCTACCAGCGCGCCAGTGCGCTTCATCTCTTTCTTGATCAGGGAATGCCCCGTCTTCCACATCACCGGACGCCCGCCGTGCTCCTTGATCAGCGGGCCCAGGCGGCGCGTGCACTTGACGTCGTAGATCACGTCGGCACCGGGATTGCGCGACAGCACATCGCGCGCGAACAGCATCAGCAGGCGATCGGGATGGATGATGCGACCGGTGTTGGTGACAACGCCCACACGGTCGGCGTCGCCATCGAAGGCCAGGCCCAGGTCGGCGCCGCTTTCGTCCACCTTGGCGATCAACGCCTGCAGGTTGGCGGCTTTGCTCGGGTCCGGGTGGTGGTTGGGGAAATGCCCGTCGACCTCGCAGAACAGCGGGATGACCTCGCACCCCAGGGCCTGGATCAGTTCCGGGGCTACCACCGCGCCGGCGCCGTTGCCGCAGTCGACCACCACCTTGAGTCGACGGGTGAGCACGATGTCATCGCGGATCTGCGCGACATAGCGCGGCAGGATGTCCACCTGTTCGACACTGCCCTGGCCCTGGCTGAGGTCGTTGTGCAGCAGGCGCTGGTGCAATGCCAGGATCTGTTCGTTGGCCAGCGTGTCGCCTGCGATCACCACCTTGAAGCCGTTGTAGTCAGGCGGGTTGTGGCTGCCGGTGAGCATCACCCCGGAGCGTCCGGTCAGCACGTGGTTGGCATAGTACAGCGCCGGTGTCGGCACCAGGCCCACGTCGCTGACGTGGCAGCCGGCGTCGACCAGCCCCTGGATCAGCGGCTGCACCAGCTCCGGCCCGGACAGGCGTCCGTCCCGGCCGACATTGACGTTGGCCTCGCCCATGGCCAGGCTTTGCGCACCGACGGCGCGGCCGACCCAGTAGGCCGTGTCGGCATTCAGGGTACTGCCGACGATGCCGCGGATGTCATAGGCGCGAAAGATCCCGTGGGGCAGCGCCGGTGGCAGGGTGCCCAGGTGGGCGACAGGTTCCGCCGCGTCGACTTCGAGCATGTCGGTGTCCTGAAAGATCGGATTGGTCCAATTGTCCGCAGCAGGCGCTGGCGCAGCGGCAGTGCCGTCGGTGGGTTGCGCGCTGCCTTCACGCAGCGACAGCCGCGCCAGGCCCTGTGCCAGGCCATTGAGCGGCGCCAGGCTGAGGCCGAACGCCTTGACCGCCTTGCCGCCGGACAACTCGTCGAGCAACTGCTCGAGTTGCCGCGCATCGGCCTCGATGCGCGCATACAGCTGGCGCTGGGCAAGACGCACTGCCAGCGCCGCGCAGCCAATGGCAATTGCCGCCGCCAGCATCATCAGGCCCAGCGAACTCCAGGCGAAGGGCGGTTGGAACAACGGCCCCGGGCTGAATTCCAGGCGCCAGTTGGGGTTGGAGGTCGCATACGGATAGCGGGTGGCAGACGCGTTGCTGCCTTGCTCGACCAGCAGTTGCGGTGGGCTGCCCAGTACGCTTTGTTGCAGGCGCAACTGGCCGAACTCGGCGTCGGGCAATGCCAGCGCCTTGACCAATGGCTGCATGTCGAACCCCAGCAGCAGCGTGCCCAGCACCGGTGACTGCGGGCCTTGCTGGACGGCCGCGACGGTGTAGATCCACCAGCGTCCGTTGACCTTGTAGGCTTCAGGCGCAGTGGCAACGCCGCGTTCGGCGCGGCTGAGCATGTCCAGTACGGCAAAATTGATCGGGGCCGCGCCCTGCTGGTCGACCTTGGCCTGTCCCGGCAGGTTCAGGCGCACACCTTGCAGGCCGTCGATCAACGGCACTGCACTGGCAGCCCGGGCGATGCCCGCAGGGTCCTGGCTGGCCAGTGCGGCCATGAGTGCAGGTGAATGAGCCAGGGCGGCGGCCTGGCCGGCCTGACGCGCGATCGCGGCGTCCAGGCCCGCAGTGAAAGGCGCGGCGGCGCTCGCCTCGGCGTTCTGGAAGGCGCGGCCGGCCAGCGGTGCAACCACCAGAAACCAGATCAGCAGCAGGGCGGCAAGCACCCCGGCAATGGCGAGCAGCAACGCCTGGTTGCCGGCGTTGGGCCGTGCGTTCGAAGCCTGGCCGTGCTCGGCCGTCTTGGCATTGCGAGGAAATCCTTTCACCTGTCATCTCCGCATTGAACGCGTTGGAACGGCATGGTCTCGCCACGGCCGCCTGCTCTGCATGGCCGTTTACTGGGTGCCGGAGTGACCGAAACCGCCGGTCCCGCGCTGGCTTTCGTCGAAGCTTTCGACCAGCTCGAAATGGGCTTGCACCACCGGTACCAATACCAGTTGGGCGATGCGCTCGCCCACTGTCAGGGTGAACTCGGTGTGGCCACGGTTCCAGCACGAAACCATCAGTTCGCCCTGGTAATCGGAGTCGATCAGGCCGACCAGATTACCCAGCACGATGCCATGCTTGTGGCCCAGGCCCGAGCGCGGCAGGATCAGCGCCGCCAGGGCCGGATCACCGATGTAGATCGACAGGCCGGTAGGAATCAGCAAGGTCTGCCCAGGTGCCAGCAGTGTGTCTTGCTGCAACATGGCGCGCAGGTCCAGGCCGGCGGAGCCGGGTGTGGCGTAGTGCGGCAGCGGGAAGTCCCGGCCCAGGCGTGGGTCGAGGATTTTGGCTTGAAGGGCGTGCATGAATGTCGTTAAACCTGATCGAGGCGCTTGGCGATGAAGGAAACCAGCTGGCGGGCGATCTTGCCCTTGCTGGTCTGGGCGAAAGCAGTGGTCTGCAGCTGGCGGTCGATCACGCTGCAGGCGTTTTCTTCGCTGTTGAAACCGATGCTGGGGTTGGCGACGTCGTTGGCCACGATCAAATCCAGGTTCTTGTCCTGGAGCTTGCGCGCGGCATAGTCGAGCAGGTGTTCGGTTTCGGCGGCGAAGCCGACGCTGAATGGGCGGTCGGCGCGGCCGGCGATGGTCGCCAGGATGTCCGGGTTGCGCACCATCTGCAGCAACAGGCCGTCACCGCTGGCCGGGTCTTTCTTGAGCTTCTGCGCGGCCACCACTTCGGGGCGGTAGTCGGCCACGGCGGCGGATGCGATGAACACGTCGCAGGGCATGCCGGCTTCGCAGGCAGCGAGCATATCGCGTGCGCTGACCACATCGATGCGCGTCACGCGGTCGGGCGTGGGCAGGTGCACCGGGCCACAGATCAAGGTGACGCGGGCGCCGGCCTCGACGGCCGCTTCGGCCAGGGCAAAGCCCATCTTGCCGGAGCTGTGGTTGGTGATGTAGCGCACCGGATCGATGTTTTCCTGGGTCGGGCCGGCGGTGATCAGCACGTGCTTGCCGGTCAAGGCCAGGTGCTCGAAGCAGTCGGCCGCGCACAGCGCAAGCTCGGTGGCTTCGAGCATGCGGCCCAGGCCGATGTCGCCACAGGCCTGGCTACCCGCAGCCGGGCCGAAGACTTTCAGGCCACGGCTGCGCAGCAGGTGCAGGTTGTCCTGGGTGGCCGGATCGCGCCACATGGCCTGGTTCATGGCCGGCGCGATGGCCACGGTGGCATCGGTAGCCAGTACCAGCGTGGTCAGCAGGTCGTTGGCCATGCCCTGCGCCAGGCGCGCCATCAGGTCGGCAGTGGCGGGGGCGATGAGCACCAGGTCGGCCCATTTGGCCAGCTCGATATGGCCCATGGCGGCTTCGGCCGCGGGGTCCAGCAGGTCCATGTGTACCGGGTGGCCGGAAAGCGCCTGCAGCGTCAGCGGCGTGATGAACTCGCTGCCGCCCTTGGTCATTACCACGCGTACTTCGGCACCCTGCTCCAGAAGCCTACGTACCAGCTCGGCGCTCTTGTAGGCGGCAATGCCGCCGCCGACGCCCAGAATGATGCGTTTTCGATACAGCCGCTGCATAGGCCTGCCTTTATCATCTGGTAATAACACCACGGTGAAACCGCCTCCCGGGGCCGGGTCGCCGTGCAAAAAGTTGCGCTAAGATAGCACAGCGCTCGCTATGGAACAGCGAGGCTCACAGACAGGGAGTGGGGATGAGTATTCGCGATTGGCCCGAGGCCGAGCGGCCACGTGAGCGCCTGCTGGCGCATGGTCCGGGCAGTCTTTCCGATGGCGAGCTGCTGGCGATATTCCTGCGTACCGGCGTGGCCGGGCACAGCGCCGTGGACGTGGCGCGCAACCTGCTGATCCGCTTCGGCGGCCTGCGGGCCCTGCTCGAGGCAGACCAGAAAACCTTCAGTCAGCACTTCGGCATGGGGCCTGCCAAATACGCCCAGCTGCAGGCCTCCATCGAGATGAACCGCCGCTACATGGCCGAGCGGCTGAACCGCGGACCGGCCATGGAAGATCCCGAGTCGGTGCGCCGCTACCTCAAGGCCAAGCTGCGCCATGAGCGCCAGGAAGTGTTCGGTTGCCTGTTCCTGGACACCAAGCACCAGCCGTTGGGTTTCGAGGTGCTGTTTCGCGGCACCATCGACAGCGCGGCGGTGTATCCGCGCGAAGTGGTCAAGCGGGCCATAGCCATGAACGCCGCGGCGCTGATCCTGACGCACAATCACCCTTCCGGAAACCCGACCCCGAGCCAGGCCGACCGCGCGCTGACCCAGCGCCTCAAGGAATCACTGGCACTGGTCGACGTGCGCGTGCTCGATCACATCATCATCGGCGAAGGCGAGCCGCTGTCGATGGTCGAGCATGGCTGGATGTGAGTGGCCTCGCTGCGTCCTATTTACCTACAGACACCTTGGAAAAGTCCTGCCGGCCGAACGGGCTGACGCTGTACCCCTCGACGCCCTTGCGGGCCAGCACGGCCGCCGTCGGGTGTGCCAGTGGCAGCCACAGCGCCTGCTGCTGGATCTGCATCTGGGCCTGGTGGTACAGCTTGCTGCGTTGGGCCTGATCGGTCACCGCCTTGCCATCACTGATCAGCTTGTCCAGGGTCTTGTCGCAATAGCGCGCGAAGTTGGTCCCGGACTGTACCGCCGCGCAGGAAAACTGCGGCGTCAGGAAGTTGTCCGGATCACCGTTGTCGCCAGCCCAGCCCATGAACAACAGGTCATGCTCACCGGCCTTGGCACGGCGGATCAGCTCGCCCCATTCGATCACGCGGATCTCGGCCTTGATGCCGACCTTGGCCAGGTCCGCCTGCAGCAGCTGCGCCCCCAGGCTGGGGTTGGGGTTGAGCAGGCTGCCCGATGGGCGGGTCCAGATGGTGGTGTTGAAGCCGTCCTTCAGGCCGGCCTTGGCCAGCAATTCGCGCGCCTTGGCGGTGTCCTGCCGGTAACCCGGCAGGTCCCGCGCATAGCTCCAGGTATTGGGCGGGTAGGGCCCATTGGCCGCCTCCGCAGTGCCCTCGAACACGGCCTTGAGGTAGCTGTCCTTGTCGAACGCCAGGTTGATCGCCTGGCGCACTTCGGGCTTGTCCAGCGGCGGGTGCTGGCTGTTGATGGCCAGGAACGCGGTCATGAAGGCCTCGGTCTTGATCATCTGAAGGCTCTTGTCGTCGGCGGCTGCGGCAATGTCCAGCGGCTTGGGCGAGAGGGTCAGTTGGCACTCATTGCGCCGCAGCTTCTGCAGGCGCACGTTGGCGTCCGGGGTGATGGCAAACAGCAGCGGGTCGACCGCAGGTTTGCCGGCGAAGTAGTCCGGGTTGGCCTTGTAGCGCACCACGGCGTCCTTCTCGAAGCGTACGAAGATGAACGGGCCGCTGCCGATCGGCTGGCTGTTGAGTTTTTCCGGAGTACCGGCCTGCATCAGTTGCTCGGCGTATTGCGCCGAATAGATCGAGGCGAAGCCCATGCTCAAGGTCGCCAGGAACGTCGCATCGGGATGATCCAGGGTAAACCGGACGGTCAGCGGATCAGGCGCCTCGATCTTCTTGATCAGCCCCGGCAGCTGCATCGACTGGGCGTGCGGAAAGCCACTCTGCGCGACCTTGTGCCAGGGGTTGGCCGGGTCGAGCATGCGCTGGAAGCTGAACAGCACGTCCTGCGCATTCAGCTCGCGGTCGGGCTTGAAGTACGAGGTGCCGTGGAACTTGACGCCGGGGTGCAGCTTGAACGTGTAGGTCAGGCCATCGGCCGATACGGCCCAGCTGTCCGCCAGGCTGGGAACGACCTTGCCGGCTTTGGCATCGAACTCCACCAGGCGGTTCATCAGCACGTCGGCCGACGCGTTGGTGGTGGTCAGTGAATTGTACTGGACCACGTCGAAGCCTTCGGGGCTGGCCTCGGTACAGACTGTCAGCGGCGCGGCATGAGCCAGCGCAGAGGCAAACAGGGGAGCAAGCAAGAACGGCAAAGTCGCAAGACGCATGGTGTGTTCCTTGGCGTGTCGAGGGCCCATCTGCCTATGCAGTCTGGAGAAAAGTCCTACCCTAGAGATGTCCGGCAGCGTTGACTATCCCTAAATCGTTTTTTTGCGCGACGAGTGGTCGTGCCGCAGCACGCCCGCCACTGCTGCGCGTGAGCCAGTAGCTGTGTTGCGCGACACATTGATTGTGCATCTGCAGTTGTTGCGCCCAAGGCTTTCTGGTATAAAGCAGCGCTCTTTTCTAGGGCCCTGTTCCTCTGCCTTTACGGTGAGGTGGGTAAGACCCTGAAGAAACGCGGCGCCGTGCGCCAAATGACTGAAAGATAAGCGGCCAACCCATGCCGGGTTGGGCATGTGGTTTTAGAGGGCTGAGGCATGTCGAGAGTCTGTCAAGTTACCGGTAAGGGTCCGGTGACTGGGAATAACATTTCCCACGCAAACAACAAAACCCGTCGTCGTTTCCTGCCGAACCTGCAGCATCACCGCTTCTGGGTTGAAGAAGAGAAACGTTTTGTGCGTCTGCGCGTATCCGCCAAGGGCATGCGTATCATCGACAAGCGTGGCATCACTGTCGTGCTGGCCGAAATCCGTCGCGATGGCGGCAAGGTTTAAGGGAGCTTTATCATGCGTGAATTGATTCGTTTGATCTCGAGCGCCGGTACTGGTCACTTCTACACTACCGACAAGAACAAGCGTACTACCCCGGACAAGATCGAGATCAAGAAATTTGATCCGGTTGTTCGCAAGCACGTGATGTACAAGGAAGGCAAAATCAAGTAATTGATTTTGGCGACCAGAAAAAGGCCCGTATCGAAAGATGCGGGCCTTTTTTTTGGTGTGAATTCTGGATCGCGGGGGTGCTTTCGCGGGTAGAACCCGCTCCCACAGGTGCACTCGCTCTTACAGGGGGTGTGTGGAGCAGCCTCAATCCTTGGCTTCGAACACCACGTAGATCTTGCGGCAGGCTTCCAGTACTTCCCAAGTGCCACTGAAACCGGCGGGGATCACGAAGCGGTCGCCGGCGCGCAGCGTCTTGCCGTTGCCCTGGCTGTCGCGCAACACGGAGACGCCCTGCACGATTTCGCAGTATTCATGCTCGGTATAGTTGACTGTCCATTGCCCTACCTGGCCTTCCCATACTCCCGCGTTCATCTGCCCGCAGGGGCTCTGGTAGTGGTTGAACAGTGTCTGTTCGGGGTCGCCGCCAAGGATCTTCTCGGGCGCAGGCCGGTAGCGTTCCGGGGCGACGCTGTGTTGAGCAAAATCGACGATGCTGGTGATGTTCATGCAGGAAACCCCTCGCTTGTTGGATAAAACGCACATCCGTGGGCCTCTGTGCGCCAAGTGTCAAATATATTGAAAAGCGTCACACCGGTGGTTTAGGGTGGTTCGATGTCATCCCGTCCAGCCTTGCACGGCCGGGCTTTGCATTCAATCACAGGAGATCCGTATGACCACTCTGACTCGCGCTGACTGGGAACAACGTGCCCAGCAGCTGAAGATCGAAGGGCGCGCGTTCATCGACGGCGAATACACCGACGCCGTGTCGGGCCAGACCTTCGAATGCGTAAGCCCCGTCGATGGCCGGCTGTTGGCCCAGGTGGCCAGCTGCGACGCTGCCGATGCCCAGCGAGCGGTCGAGAATGCCCGCGCCACGTTCGACTCCGGCGTCTGGGCCAAGGCGGCACCGGCCAAGCGCAAGGCCACCCTGATTCGTTTCGCCAGCCTGTTGCGGGAAAATGCCGAAGAGCTCGCGCTTCTGGAAACATTGGACATGGGCAAGCCGATCAGCGATTCGCTGAACATCGACGTGCCTGGTTCGGCCAATGCCCTGGCCTGGAGCGGCGAGGCCATCGACAAGGTCTACGACGAAGTCGCCCCGACCCCGCACGATCAGCTCGGCCTGGTCACCCGCGAAGCCGTGGGCGTGGTCGCCGCAGTGGTGCCGTGGAACTTCCCGCTGATGATGGCCTGCTGGAAGCTGGGGCCGGCCCTGGCCACGGGCAACTCGGTGATTCTCAAGCCTTCGGAAAAATCTCCGCTGACGGCCATTCGCATCGCCCAGCTGGCGATCGAGGCAGGCATTCCCAAAGGTGTGCTCAACGTGCTCCCGGGCCACGGCCACACGGTGGGCAAGGCGCTGGCTCTGCACATGGACGTGGACACCGTGGTGTTCACCGGCTCGACCAGGATCGCCAAGCAACTGATGATCTACGCTGGCGAGTCGAACATGAAGCGCGTCTGGCTGGAAGCAGGTGGCAAGAGCCCCAACATCGTGTTCGCCGATGCGCCGGACCTGCAGGCCGCGGCCGATTCGGCAGCCAGTGCCATTGCCTTCAACCAAGGCGAAGTCTGTACGGCCGGTTCACGCCTGCTGGTGGAACGTTCGGTCAAGGAGCGCTTTCTGCCGATGGTGGTCGAGGCGCTCAAGGGTTGGAAACCCGGCAACCCGCTGGACCCGGCGACCAACGTCGGTGCGCTGGTGGACACCCAGCAGATGAACACCGTGCTGTCGTACATTGCGGCCGGTCAGGAAGGCGGCGCAACGCTGCTGGTGGGCGGCAAGCGCATCCTCGAGGAAACCGGCGGCACTTACGTAGAACCGACCATTTTCGATGGCGTGACCAATGCCATGAAGATCGCCCAGGAAGAGATTTTCGGGCCGGTATTGTCGGTGCTTACCTTCGATACTGCCGAGGAGGCCGTGCGCATCGCCAACGACAGCGCCTATGGCCTGGCCGCCGCGGTATGGACGGCGGACATCTCCAAGGCGCACCTGACGGCCAAGGCGTTGCGTGCCGGCAGCGTGTGGGTCAATCAGTACGATGGTGGCGACATGACCGCGCCGTTCGGTGGCTTCAAGCAGTCGGGCAACGGCCGTGACAAGTCGCTGCACGCGTTCGACAAATACACCGAATTGAAGGCCACCTGGATCAAGCTCTGATCCATCGCCAGGGGGGCTGGGGAATCAAAGCATCTTTTCCAGCCCCACTGCCTCGCTGAACCATGCGTTCAGCCTTCGCCACCAGTCACCCGGTTCGCGATGCAGGGTATGCATCTGCTGGTGGTCCTCGGTATCCCATACCACCTGGCCATTTTCCAGGCGCACTTGATAGCTGCGCGCAGGCGACATGCCCTCATGGGCCAGGTGGCGCATCTGCGCTGCCAGTTCCGGGCTGTCGACCAGCACCCCGACCTCGGTATTCCACAGCACCGAACGCGGATCGAAATTGAACGAGCCGATGAAGGATTTGCGCGCATCGAAGATCATCGCCTTGCTGTGCAGGCTGGAATCGGAACTGCCGGTGAAACTCAGGGACACGTCGCCATCGTCACCTGGCTGGCGACGCAGTTCGAACAGCTTCACGCCATGTTCGAGCAACGCCTTGCGGTAGGGCACGTACCCGCCGTGTACTGCGGGTACATCGGTGGCTTCCAGTGAATTGGTCAGCAGGCTGACGTCGACCCCGGCGTCGGCGCGCCCGGTGAGGTAGTCGCGGCCAGCCTCGCCCGGTACGAAATAGGCAGAGATCAACATCAGTTCATGCTTGACCCGGGTCAGCTCAGGCGCGAGCTGGGTGGTCAGCAGCAGGTGCGGATCGGGCTCGCCGCGGGCCAGCACCTTGGTTGGCGCATCCCACAGCGCCTGGCCCCAGGCCCAGATCAGTTGCTGCCGCCAGATGTCCATCTGTGGCGCGCTCTGATAGGTCATCAGGCGTTCGTAGAGGACATGGTGCTGGCGTCTGGATTCAAGCAGCGACTGCTCCAGGCGCACGCGCGTGGATGCCAGGTGCCTGGCCGTGGGAACGGTGAACAGAAAGTTGGCGATCGGCTGGCTCAGCGCACTGTTCCAGTACTGATCGAAGCTGTAGCCCAGTTGCTGGGCCACCGGCCCGAAGCCGAGCAGGTCGATGTCGGTGAAGTTCATGTCCGGCTCGGCGTCGAAGTATTCGTCGCCCAGGTTGCGCCCGCCGACGATGGCCACGCTGTTGTCGGCCAGCCACAGTTTGTTGTGCATGCGCCGGTGTTGCCGGGACAGTTGCAGCAGGCGGCCCACTGCACGCGTGGCGCCGGTGGATCGGCCCAGGTGCGTCGGGTTGAACAGGCGGATCTGGATGTTCTGATGCGCGGCCAGGGTGGCGATGGTCTTGTCCAGGCCATCGCTGGTGGTGTCGTCCAGCAGGATGCGCACGCGCACGCCGCGGTCGGCGGCCTTGAGCAGCTCGTCGACCAGCGCCCGGGTACTGAAACCGTCGTGGACGATGTAGTACTGCAGGTCGAGGCTGCCCTGGGCGTTGCGGATCAATTCGGCGCGTGCGCGAAACGCCTCATCGCTGCTCGACAACAGGCGGAACCCCGATTGTCCGTGGTGGGCCTGTACCTGAGCCTGCACCGACCTGCCGAAGGCCGATTGTTCGGCCGGTAACATCTCGCTGTAGTCCCGCGGCGCGTTCACGCTGGCGCAGCCTTGCAGGGCCAGGATCAAGGTCAACAGCAGCGGTAACAGCCTGGGGCAGGGCAAAGCGATCATCCTTGGCAGAGGGGGAGACGTGCAGTTCGACCCTGGCAGGCCGTCAAAGGTCGGCATCGGGGTGTGGATTTTCCACCAGCAGTTGCCGTGCGCAGCTGCCCACCGCGCGCACCGCGGCCTCTATCTGCGGCGTGGGCTTGCTGGCGAAGTTCATGCGCAGGCAATTACGGTATTTGCCCGACGCCGAAAAAATGCTGCCCACCGCGATCTGCACCCCCTGGTCGAGCAGCAGGCGGTTGAGCTTGAGGGTATCGAAGCCGTCGGGCAATTCGACCCACAGCATGAACCCGCCTTGCGGGCGGCTGCAGCGGGTGCCGGCGGGAAAGTAACGAGTGACCCAGTCGATCATCAGGTCGCGGCTGCGCTGATACTGGGTGCGCATGCGCCGCAGATGCGGTTCGTAGTGGCCGCCCTTGATGAACTCGGCGATGGCCAGCTGCGGCTGTGTCGATGTCGACCCGGTGCCGATGTACTTCATGTGCAGCACCCGTTCCAGGTAGCGGCCCGGGGCAACGAAACCGATCCGCAGACCCGGCGCCAGGGTCTTGGAGAACGAACTGCACAACAGCACTCGGCCGTCTTCGTCGAACGACTTGATCGTGCGCGGACGTGGGTAGCTGAAAGCCAGGTCGCCATACACATCGTCCTCGATGATCGCCACGTCGAAGCGCTGGGCGAGCGTCAGCAGCGCGCGCTTGCGGGCTTCGGGCATGACGTAGCCCAATGGGTTGTTGCAGTTGGGCGTCAGCTGTATGGCCTTGATCGGCCACTGCTCCAATGCCAGTTCAAGCGCCTGCAGGCTGATGCCGGTCAGCGGGTCGGTGGGGATTTCCAGAGCCTTCATGCCCAGGCCCTTGAGCGTCTGCATGGCGCCGAAGAAGCTCGGCGAGTCCACGGCGACGATATCGCCGGGTTCGCAGATGGCGCGCACGCTGGCCGACAGCGCCTCGTGGCAGCCAGTGGTGACCACCAGTTCGCCAATGCTCAACTGGCAACCGGCGTCCACCAGCAACCGGGCGATCTGCTCGCGCAAGGCCTGGGTGCCGTACAGCGAATCGTAGTACAGGCCTGGCATGGCCTGGTGTCGGCTCAGGCGGGCCAGCTCGCGCAGCAGGGGGCGCAGGGTCGGGCTGCTGACATCGGGCATGCCGCGGCCCAGCTGCACCACATCATCACGCGGCGCGGCGCGCATCAGTTCGACAACCTGGTCCCACTGCGAGATTTCCACCGGACGCTGCATGGGCCGGCCTACCGCTGGCAGCGCCGGCAGCTCACGGACGGTGGGCACGAAATAGCCGGATTTGGGCCGCGGTGCCGCCAAGCCGTGGTCTTCGAGCTGGCGATAGGCTTGCTGCACGGTGCTCAGGCTGACGCCGTGCTCGATGCTCAGGGCGCGCACCGAGGGCAGTCGATCGCCGGGGCGATAGAGGCCCTGTTCGATGCGCTGAGTGAGCAGCTGGGCGAGGTTCATGTACAGGGTCATAGGGTCGCTCGCGCGGGTAACCATACAGATGCGCCCAAAATACAGCATTCAGACCGGTAGGTCAGCTGGCTGTATGGAAAACATAAGCCCTTTTTGAATCTGTATGAGATGCCCTCGGCTGCGGCACCATGGCCTTGCTGTCCAAACACTTCAAGGAGAACGGCCATGAACGGCTTGACTGATGTACGTCTGCTGCTGCGCACCGAAGAATTGCTGGAAGAGCCGAGGCTGCGCGCCTGCGCCGAGCGCGCACCGGCAGACCTGGGACGTTGGGCGCTGATGCTGCATCGCCTGCGCACACGGCCAGCCTTGCTGGAACTGGACAAGGACCAGTTGCGCGATATCGGCCTGGATGCGCAGCAGGCGCGTAGCGAAGGCTTGAAGCCGTTCTGGCGCGTGTAGTGGTGCCGGGTCCTGGGCAGCTGGAGCGTTCGCAGCTTTAGCCCAGTTCCTTGAACCGGTGCCAGAGCATGCCCAGCGCCAGCAGCGGCGAGCGCAGGTGACGACCACCAGGAAAGGTCATGTGCGGGACCTTGGCGAACAGGTCGAAGCCGCGGCTTGCCTGGCCACTGATGGCCTCGCCAAGCAGCTTGCCGGCCAGATGGGTAACGTTCAGGCCGTGCCCGGAGTATGCCTGGGCATAGAACACGTTGGGCTGTTCCTTCAGCCGGCCGATCTGCGGCAAACGGTTGGCGCCGATGCCGATCATGCCGCCCCACTGATAGTCGATGCGCACATCCGCCAGTTGCGGGAACACCTCGAGCATCTTGGGCCGCATGTACTGGGCGATATCCTTCGGGTCACGCCCTGAATAGTGACAGGCACCGCCGAACAGCAAGCGCCGATCGGCAGACAATCGGTAGTAGTCGACCGTCACGCGCTGGTCGCACACCGCCGTGTTGCGCGGCAGCAACTGCCGCGCCTGCTCGGCATCCAGCGGCTCGGTGGCGATGATATAGCTGCCTGCAGGCAGCACCTTGCCGCTCAGCTGTGGGTTGAGATCGTTCAGGTAGGCATTGCAGCCCAGCACCAGGTAGCGTGCCCGTACCTGGCCCTGAGCGCTGTGCACGCGCACCTGCGGGCCATACTCGATGCGTGTCACCCGCGAGTGCTCGAAAAGCTGCACGCCGAGCTGGCGCGCCACCTCGGCTTCGCCCAAGGCCAGGTTCAGCGGATGCAGGTGGCCGGAGCCCATGTCGACCAGGCCGCCGTGGTAGCGATCCGACCCGACCACGCTGCGCATGTCCTGCGCTTCGACGATCTGCAACTCATGCGCGTAGCCCAGGCTGCGCAGCGCCTCGGCTTCTTCCATAAAGCCCTGCAACTGGGCCGGTTTGTTGGCCAGGTCACAGTAGCCCCAGGTCAGGTCGCACTCGATACGATGCTGGTCGATGCGCCGGCGCACGATTTCGACCGCTTCCAGCCCCATCAGGGTCAGGTCGCGCACACCGTCGTCGCCGATGACCTTGCGGAACTGCTCCAGGCCGTGGCCGACCCCACGAATCAATTGCCCGCCGTTGCGCCCACTGGCGCCCCAGCCGATCTGGTGGGCTTCGAGCAGCGCGACGCTGAGCCCGCGCTGAGCCAGCTCGATCGCGGTATTGAGCCCGGAGAAACCGCCGCCCACCACGCAGACGTCGACGCTGACCTCACCCAGCAGGGGCGGGTATACCGGCTGCCGGTGCAGGCTGGCGGCGTAGTACGAAGCGGCGTGCTCGGCGTGAGCATTCATGGATAGGGTCCTGATGGCAGTGTGTGGAAAACCTGACGCAGCATAAGCCGGGGTTTCCCATGGCGGCAACCGCGCGGCACAATGGCGCCTTGCCCACCAGGTGACCCGTCATGAGCTGCAACAGCCACAAGCTCCGCTTTCTTCGCGAGCAGATTCCCTCGTTCGAATGCGTGCCGGGCTGCCACGACTGCTGCGGTCCGGTGACCACATCGTCCGAGGAAATGGCCCGGCTGCCGCGCAAGACGGCCGCCGAGCAGGAGGCCGCGATGGCCCGCCTCGACTGTGTGCACCTGGGGCCGCAGGGATGCACGGTGTACGAGGAGCGCCCGCTGATCTGCCGGCTGTTCGGGACCACGCCGACATTGCCGTGCCCCAACGGACGGCGCCCCACCGAGCTGATCGACCCTGCCGTGGAACATCAGGTGCACAAGCTGATCGCCAGTACGCGTCAGGTGCTGGTTTGAAGCGTCTGTGGATCAGTCCGGCACCGGCAGGTTCAGGCTCTCCTTCACTTCTTCCATGACGATGTAGCTCTTGGATTCGCGCACGTGGGGCAGTTTCAGCAGGATATCGCCCAGTAGCTTGCGGTAGGACGCCATCTCCGAGATACGTGCCTTGACCAGGTAGTCGAAGTCACCCGACACCAGATGGCATTCCAGCACATGGGGCAGCTTGAGCACGGCGCGGCGAAACTCTTCGAAGGTATCGCCCGACTTGTAGTCCAGGCTGATCTCGACGAACACCAGCAGGCTGCCGCGCAGATGCTGCGGATTGAGCCGGGCGTAATAGCCCATGATGATGCCTTCGCGCTCCAGGCGGCGGACTCGCTCGGTGCACGGTGTGGTCGACAGGCCGACCTTCTCGCCCAGTTCGGTGAACGACATGCGCCCGTCGGCCTGCAGGATGCGCAGGATGTTGCGGTCGATCTTGTCGAGTTCGCGTTTGCTCTGGTGCTGGGTACGCACAGGCGATGCCCCTCCGTTAAAGCGCTGATGGCCGAGAATTGTCGCCAAATATAGCCTTGCATACAGTGAAAAGCACTGGCTGGACCTTTTTATACTGCCCACATCTTCGGACCTAACATCTTACGTCAGCGGATTTCCGCGATGAGGGCGACACACATGCGCGTTCTGGTACTCGGTAGTGGTGTGATCGGCACCGTCAGTGCCTATTATCTGGCTCGGCAGGGCATGGATGTGACCGTGGTCGATCGCCAGCCGGCCGTCGCCATGGAAACCAGCTTCGCCAATGCCGGGCAGGTATCGCCGGGCTATGCCTCGCCCTGGGCGGCGCCGGGTGTGCCGCTCAAGGCAATCAAATGGCTGCTGGAACGTCATTCACCGCTGGCGATCAAGCTGACCGGCGATGTCGACCAGTACCTGTGGATGGCGCAGATGCTGCGCAACTGCACCGCCAGCCGCTATGCGGTGAACAAGGAGCGCATGGTGCGCCTGTCCGAGTACAGCCGCGACTGCCTCGACGAACTGCGCGCGGAAACCGGCATCGCCTACGAAGGCCGCACCCTGGGCACCACTCAGCTGTTCCGTACCCAGGCGCAACTGGACAACGCGGCCAAGGACATCGCCGTGCTGGAACAGTCCGGCGTGCCCTACGAATTGCTCGACCGCGAGGGCATTGCCCGCGTCGAGCCGGCCCTGGCATCGGTGACCGGCATTCTGGCCGGCGCCCTGCGCCTGCCCAACGACCAGACTGGCGATTGCCAGATGTTCACCACCCGCCTGGCGCAGATGGCCAAGGATCTGGGTGTGCAGTTCCGCTTCGGCCAGGCCATCGAGCGCCTGGATTTCGCCGGCGACCGCATCAACGGTGTCTGGATCGACGGCAAGCTGGAAACCGCCGACCGCTACGTGCTGGCACTGGGCAGCTATTCGCCGCAGTTGCTCAAGCCATTGGGCATCAAGGCGCCGGTCTACCCGCTCAAGGGCTATTCGCTGACCGTGCCGATCACCCACCCGGCGATGGCGCCGACCTCGACCATTCTCGACGAGAGCTACAAGGTCGCGATCACCCGTTTCGACAACCGTATCCGCGTGGGCGGGATGGCCGAAATCGCCGGTTTCGACCTGAGCCTGAACCCGCGTCGCCGCGAGACCCTGGAAATGATCGTCAATGACCTGTACCCGCAGGGCGGCGATCTGGCCCAGGCCAGTTTCTGGACCGGGCTGCGGCCTACCACCCCCGACGGTACGCCGATCGTCGGTGCCACGCCGTTCAAGAACCTGTTTCTCAACACCGGTCACGGCACCCTGGGCTGGACCATGGCGTGCGGCTCGGGGCGCTTGCTTGCCGACCTGATCGCGCGTAAAACGCCGCAGATCAGCGCTGCCGGTCTCGACATATCGCGCTACGGCCAGCCGCACGACACGGTTCGCCGAGGCCAGTCAGCGCCGGCGCACTCGTAAGTTTCACACCTGCTCCTCGCCCGGTTCGGTATGCAACCGGGCGACTTCGTCAACTTTTGCACAAGAAGCCCGCCATGCGTCCAGCTCGCGCCTCGATCGACCTTTCGGCCCTGCGCCACAACTATCGCCTGGCGCGTGAAATGAGCGGGGCCAAGGCGCTGGCAGTGGTCAAGGCCGACGCCTACGGTCACGGTGCAGTGCGCTGCGCGCAGGCGTTGGAGGGCGAAGCGGACGGGTTCGCCGTGGCCTGCATCGAGGAAGCCCTGCAACTGCGCGCGGCTGGCATCGAGGCACCGGTGTTGCTGCTCGAAGGTTTTTTCGAAGCCAGTGAATTGCCCCTCATCACCGAGCATGGGCTGTGGTGCGTGGTGCACTCGCTGTGGCAGCTCGAAGCCATCGAGCAGGCGCGGTTGAGCCAGCCGCTGCAGGTCTGGCTCAAGCTCGACTCGGGCATGCACCGCGTGGGCCTGCACCCCAAGGATTACCAGAGCGCCTATCAGCGCCTGCTGGCCAGCGGCAAGGTGGCCAAGATCGTGCTGATGAGCCATTTCGCCCGCGCCGATGAACTGGACTGCCCGAGCAGTACCGAGCAATTGGCGGTATTCGACACGGCGCGCCAAGGCCTGTCAGCCGAAGTCAGCCTGCGCAATTCCCCGGCCGTGCTTGGCTGGCCGCAGATCCCCAGCGACTGGGTGCGTCCGGGCATCATGCTTTACGGTGCCACACCGTTCGAAACCGCCACGCCTGCCAGCGCCGCTCTGCAGCCGGTGATGACCCTGCAATCCAAGGTCATCAGCGTGCGTGAGCTGCCTGCCGGGGAGGCCGTGGGCTACGGTGCGCGCTTCGTCACCCAGCGGCCGAGCCGAATCGGCGTGGTGGCCATGGGTTATGCCGATGGCTACCCGCGCCTGGCACCCAACGGGACGCCGGTGCTGGTCGACGGCGTACGCACCGGGTTGGCAGGGCGGGTGTCGATGGACATGCTCAATGTCGACCTGACCGATGTGCCCCATGCCGGCGTCGGCAGCACGGTCGAACTGTGGGGCAAGCAGGTGCTGGCCAGCGACGTGGCCCATGCCGCCGGGACCATCGCCTACCAGATCTTCTGCAACCTGCGCCGGGTGCCTCTGCAGTACCTCTAGCGCAACCGCTGGCGCCACGGTCGGGGCGCGTTGCGCCCATGTGCCGCGGCGGCGCCTGCCAATGTGTTGTAAATCCCGAACGCTGTTGCCATGATACCGGCCATCATGAACTGCACAGCATTCCAGGAGGCTTACGCATTGGACGTCGGCGAACGACTGCAAGCCATTCGCAAACTCAAGGGTTTGTCCCAGCGTGAACTCGCCAAACGGGCGGGCGTCACCAACAGCACCATTTCCATGATCGAGAAGAACAGCGTGAGCCCCTCGATCAGCTCGCTGCGCAAGGTGCTGGGCGGGATCCCGATGTCCATGGTCGAGTTCTTTTCCGAAGAGCTGCAAGCCGAACGGCCGACCCAGGTGGTCTACAAGGCCAGTGAGCTGATCGATATCTCTGACGGCGCGGTCACCATGAAGCTGGTGGGCAAGGCCCATCCAAGCCGGGCCATTGCCTTTCTCAGCGAGGTCTATCCACCCGGCGCCGACACGGGCATGGAAATGCTCATGCATGAAGGCGAAGAGACCGGCATCCTGGTGGAGGGGCGCCTGGAATTGGTGGTTGGCCAGGATACCTATGTGCTGGAAGAGGGCGACAGCTACTACTTCGAAAGCAGTAAGCCGCATCGCTTCCGCAATCCGTTCGATACGCCGGCACGCCTTATCAGCGCCGCCACACCGGCCAATTTCTAGGGAGCCTGTGCATGGTCCAGCGATGTTCCATCGAGGCAGCCGTGGACCAGGTGCTCGAACGACTGCCTGCCCACATTCACATGGGCATGCCGTTGGGCCTGGGCAAACCCAACCGCTTCGTCAACGCGCTGTATGCCCGGATCAAGAGCCTTCCCCAGCGACGTCTGACGATCTACACCGCACTGGTGCTGAGCCGGCCACCCTTGGGCGACGGTTTGCAGAAGCGCTTGCTCGAACCCTTCGTGGAGCGCGTTTTCGGTGATTATCCCGAGTTCGAGTTTCTCGCCGACCTGCGCCGTGACGAGCTGCCCGCAAACGTCAGCGTGCAGCAATTCTTCATGCAGCCGGGCAGTTTGTTGAGCAGCACGACGGCGCAGCAGAGCTATATCAGCAGCAACTACAGCCACGCCGCTCGCGACATCAATGCCAAGGGGCTGAACCTGGTAGCGCAACTGGTCAGCCAGCATCCCGAGCAGGCCGGTCGCCTGAGCCTGAGCTGCAATCCGGACATCACTCTGGACCTGCTGCCGATGATCGAAAAGCGTCGCGCTGCCGGCGAGACCATCCTGGTGCTGGGCCAGGTCCACGAGGCATTGCCGTTCATGCCGGGCAGTGCCGAAATCGACAGCGCGGCCTTTGACCTGCTGGTCGATACCGCAGAGCGCTCGACGCTGTTCTCGACGCCGAACATGCCGGTCGGACTGCAGGATCACTTCATCGGTCTGCATGCCAGCACCCTGGTGCGCGACGGCGGCACCCTGCAGATCGGCATCGGTGCAATGGGCGATGCGCTGAGCGCTGCCTTGCTCGCGCGCCAGGCGGACAACGGCGGCTACCGGGCGCTGCTCGCTGAGCTCGATCTGTCGCCCTGGCAGGCGCTGATCCAGGCCGAAGGTGGGGTGGAGCCTTTTGCTACCGGCCTGTACGGCTGCAGCGAGATGTTCGTCAACGGCCTGCTGGCCCTGGCCGAAGCAGGCGTGATACGCCGCAAGGTGTATCCCGACGTGGCTCGCCAGGCGGCGGCCAACGCCGGTGTGCTGCACGCCGACGAGGACCGGGACGGGGTGGTGGTGCACGGCGGTTTCTTCCTCGGGCCGAACAGTTTCTATGAGCGCTTGCGCGAGCTGCCCCCGGCCAGCCTTGCGCAGTTCGACATGACCGCGATCAGCTACATCAACGAGTTGTACGGCGACGAGCAACTCAAGCGTCTGCAACGGCGCGATGCGCGCTTCATCAACACCGTGTTCACGGCCACGGTCATGGGTGCGGCGGTGTCGGACCAGCTCGAAGACGGTCGGGTCATCAGCGGGGTCGGCGGGCAATACAACTTCGTCGTTCAGGGGCATGCCCTGGAAGGCGCGCGTTCGGTGCTGATCTTGCGCAGTTGGCGCGAGTCGGCGGGGGTGATCAGTTCCAATGTGCTGTGGGACTACGGCCATTGCACGATTCCACGGCACCTGCGCGACATCGTCGTGACCGAGTACGGCATCGCCGACTTGCGTGGGCGTACCGATGCCGAGGTGATCGAGGCGATGATCAACATCAGCGATTCGCGCTTTCAGCCCAGCCTGATCGACGAGGCCCAGCGTGCCGGCAAGTTGAGCCGGGATTTCGTGCTCGATCCGCGCTTCGCGAACAACACCAGCGAGCGTCTGCAGGCGATTCGCGAGCGGCATGCTCCACTGTTTCCGGAGTATCCGCTGGGGTGTGACTTTACCGATGAAGAAAAGGACCTGCTGCGGGCGCTGAACTGGCTCAAGAGCAAGTTCAAGCTCAGCGAAATGCTCGAGCTGGGCAAGGCGGCGCTCGAAGCGCCCCCGGCCAACCGCTACCCGCTGCACCTGCAGCGCATGGCGCTGGACCAGCCGCAGGGTTTGCGCGAAGAGCTTTACCAGCGTTTGGTACTGGCCGCCCTGCAGGAGACCGAAACCCCGGTGTTCTAGGCGCTACACCGCGTGGCTCCCTTCGCGGCCGATGACCGCTCCTACGCAGGCCAATGATGCTCGCCGTAGCGGTCATGGGTCGCGTCTACGCAGGCCGATGATGCTCGCCGTAGGAGCGGTCATCGGCCGCGAAGGGCTGGATGCGGTGTATCAGGTCACTCCAGGAAGGTCACGACGCCGTTGGCCAGCGACTGCACGCGCGCCAGGGACTCTACGCGATAGCCCTGTGCATCGAGCTCGGCGCGGCCGCCCTGGAAGGATTTTTCGATGACGATACCCAGCCCGGCCAGCTTGGCACCGGCCTGGTTGATGATCGAAATCAATGCCTGCGACGCCTTGCCGTTGGCCAGGAAATCGTCGATCACCAGCACGGTATCGCTGCTGTTCAAGTGACGCGGCGAAATGGCCACGGTGCTTTCGGTCTGCTTGGTGAACGAATACACCGAAGCCACCAGCAGGTTTTCCGTCAACGTCAGCGACTGATGCTTGCGCGCGAAGATCACCGGCACGCCCAGGCGCAGCCCGGCCATCACCGCCGGCGCGATACCCGAGGCCTCGATGGTGACGATCTTGGTGATCCCGGCATCGGCAAAGCGGCGAGCGAACTCGTCGCCGATCTGCTGCATCAAGAGCGGATCGATCTGGTGATTGAGAAAGGCATCGACCTTCAATACCTGATCGGAAAGCACGATGCCTTCTTCGCGAATCTTTTTGTGCAGAGCTTCCACGGTGGTTCCTCGATGTACCAATGTGCGCGGGCCGGCTGTGGCCCGGGCAGGGTTGAATTCAGCGTTTGAGCATGGCGCGGATATCGGCCAATGCAGTATTGCCGCGCACGGCTTTGACTTCCGTGGGCGTATCGTCGTTGCCTTCCCAGGCCAGATCGTCGGGCGGCAGCTCGTCGAGGAAGCGGCTGGGCGCGCAATCAATGATCTCACCGTACTGCTTGCGCTTGGCGGCAAAGGTGAACGCCAGGGTCTGCCGCGCGCGGGTAATGCCCACGTACGCCAGGCGGCGTTCTTCCTCGATGGTGTCGGCCTCGATACTGGAACGGTGCGGCAGGATTTCCTCTTCCATGCCCATGATGAACACGTAGGGAAACTCCAGCCCCTTGGAGGCGTGCAGAGTCATCATCTGCACGCCCTCGGCGCCGTCCTCTTCTTCCTGCTGACGTTCGAGCATGTCGCGCAGCACCAGCTTGCCGATCGCTTCCTCGACCGTCATGGCGCCGTCTTCGTCCTTCTCCAGGGTGTTCTTCAAGGCCTCGACCAGAAACCACACGTTGCTCATGCGGTAGTCGGCGGCCTTCTCGCTGGAACTGTTGGTGCGCAGCCACTGCTCGTAGTCGATGTCCATGATCATGCTGCGCAGCGTGCCGATCGGATCTTCGCCGGCGCACTGCTCGCGGACCTTGTCCATGTAGCGTTTGAAGCGACCCAGGCGATCGGTGAAGCGTGCGTCCAGATGTTCGCCCAGGCCGATCTCATCGGTGGCCGCGTACATCGAGATCTTGCGCTCGGTGGCATAGTTGCCGAGTTTCTCCAGGGTCGTCGAGCCGATTTCCCGGCGCGGCACGTTGATTACGCGAAGAAAGGCATTGTCGTCGTCCGGGTTCACGATGAGGCGGAAGTAGGCCATCAGATCCTTCACTTCCTGACGCCCGAAGAAGCTGTTGCCGCCGCTCAGGCGATACGGAATCTGGTGGTGCTGCAACTTCAGCTCGATGAGCTTGGCCTGGTAGTTGCCCCGGTAGAGGATGGCGAAGTCACTGTAGGGCCGGTCGGTGCGCAGGTGCAGGCTGAGAATTTCGACGGCCACCCGCTCGGCCTCGGCATCTTCGTTGCGGCAGCGGATCACGCGGATTTCATCGCCGTGACCCATTTCGCTCCACAACTGCTTCTCGAACGCGTGGGGGTTGTTCGAGATGAGCACGTTGGCGCAGCGCAGGATGCGGCTGGTGGAGCGATAGTTCTGCTCCAGCATGACCACCTTCAGCGACGGGTAATCGTCCTTGAGCAGCATCAGGTTTTCCGGGCGCGCGCCACGCCAGGCGTAGATCGACTGATCGTCGTCGCCGACCACGGTGAACTGGTTGCGCGTGCCGATCAACAGCTTCACCAGCAGGTACTGGCTGGCGTTGGTGTCCTGATATTCGTCCACCAGCAGGTAGCGGACCTTGTTCTGCCATTTTTCGAGAACGTCGGGGTGGTCCTGGAACAGCTTGACCGGCAGCAGGATGAGGTCGTCGAAGTCCACCGCGTTGAACGCGCGCAGCGTACGCTGGTAGTGGCTGTAGACGATGGCGGCGGTCTGCTCCTTGGGGTTGCGTGCCTGCTCCAGCGCCTGGGGCGGCAGGACCAGGTCGTTCTTCCAGGCGCCGATCATGTTCTTGATCTCGTCGACGCCGTCTTCGCCCGAGTACTCCTTCTGCATGATGTCGGTCATCAGCGCTTTCACGTCGGCTTCGTCGAAGATCGAGAAGCCTGGCTTGAAGCCCAGCCGCGCGTGTTCCTTGCGGATGACGTTGAGACCCAGGTTGTGAAAGGTCGACACGGTCAGGCCGCGGCCCTCGCCGCCGCGCAGCAGGCTGCCGACGCGCTCTTTCATCTCGCGCGCCGCCTTGTTGGTGAAGGTCATGGCGACGATGTACTGGGCACGAATACCGCAGTTCTGGATCAGATGGGCGATCTTGCGGGTGATCACGCTGGTCTTGCCGGAGCCTGCACCGGCGAGCACCAAAAGAGGGCCGCCGACGTAGTTCACGGCTTCTTGCTGCCGGGGGTTGAGTCGGGACATGACGGGAGTCACTGACGAAATGGCCGCGCATTTTAGCACCGCTGGTTCAACTGTGCCGCGACCGCAGATCCATTAAAATTTGCCGGTTTGCCGACTTTGCAGCAGGATGTGGTTACACGTTGACACGTACTGTGGATTGGGTCTGCCCCGAGCTGCTGGCGAGGCCGTTTTTAAGCGCTATCGAATGACTGTGAAACTGTCCCAAGGAGCTCGTTTGTCTACGCCTGTCGAACCCGCGCGGCTGTTGCTGCTGGCCCAGGATCGCACCTGGGCCACGTCGCTGCGTGAGTGTCTGGCGACCCTTGGCAATGTGGCCACATTGATCGAGGCGTCCGCCTGGGATCCTGTGGCCGCGCACTTCGACAACCAGCCCGGCACCTTGCTGCTGACCACCACCGCGCTGCTGCCGGCGCCCGGCCGTTGCGCGCTGCCGATCGTGCTGCTGCTGACCCAGGAGCCGGACGAGCCGCCGCCGGGTGCCAGCGACTGGCTGGTGCTGGACGAACTCACCAGCGACACGCTGCGCCGCTGCTTGCGCCATGTGCGCGAGCGTGGCGTGCTGCAGGACACCCTGCAGCGCCTGGCCGAGCAGGACCCGCTGACCGGCATCGCCAACCGCCCCGGTTTCCAGACACTGCTTGCCGCGCGCCTGGCCGAGCAGGAGGGCCGTGGCGTAGCCTTGGGCCACCTGGACATGGACAACTTCCGCCATGCCAACGATGCGCTCGGGCACCAGGCCGGCGACCGGCTGATCCTGCAGGTGGTGGCGCGCCTGAAGAAGCAGCTCGAGGCGGGCGATCAGGTCGCTCGCCTGGGCAGCGACGAGTTCGCCTTGTTGCTCGACACCCGGCGCGATCCATCGCGCGCCGAACGCCTGGCCGCCAACATCATCGAGGCCATGGCCGAGCCGTATTACGTGGACGGCGAGAGCCTGCTGATCGGCTGCAGCCTGGGCATCGCCCATGCCCGCGCCGGTGCGGGCGCCGATCCGCTGATGTGGCATGCGCACATCGCCATGCAGCAGGCCAAGAGCACCCAAGGCTGCAGCTATCATCTGTTCAACGAACGCATCAACCGTCACGCGCGCAGCCTGGCGGACCTGGAAAGCGAGCTGCGCCGCGCCCTGCGGCGTGACGAGCTGGAGCTGCACTACCAGCCGCGGCTGGACCTGAGCGGCAATACCATCGTCGGTCTCGAGGCCCTGGTGCGCTGGCGCCACCGCGAGCGTGGCGTGCTTGCCCCCGGCGAATTCGTGCCCCTGGCCGAGCAGAGTGGGCTGATCGTACCGATGGGTTACTGGGTGATTGCCCGCGCCCTGCGCGACATGCAGACCTTGCGCGATGGTGGCTTCGAACCATTGCACATGGCAATCAACCTGTCGTTCCGGCAGTTCCAGGACAGCCAGCTGCTCAGCACTCTGGGGCGCTTGATCGCCGAGCGCGGCATCGACGCCGGCTGGCTGGAATTCGAACTCACCGAAACCGCCGTGATGCGCCGCAACGACCTGGTGAAGCGGACCATGGACGCCTTGGGCTGCCTGGGCGTGCGTTTCTCCCTCGACGATTTCGGCACCGGCTTCTCCTCGTTCGTCCACCTGAGCAGCCTGCCGATCGCCTTGCTCAAGATCGACAAGAGCTTCGTCAGTGGCATGGAACAGCGTCCGGAAAACAGCAAGTTGGTCCACGCCATGATCAACCTGGCGCACAACCTCGACCTCAAGGTCGTCGCCGAGGGCGTCGAAACCCCCGAGCAGCTGGCGTTGCTGCGCGATTTCGGCTGCGATCAGGTGCAGGGCTACCTGATCAGCCGGCCCCTGCCATTGGAGCAGCTGCAGGCATTCCTGCGATTCGGCCAGGCCCAGGCCATCAGGTCGCCAGCGCCGTAGGCCCGGCCAGGCGGCGCAGTCGGCGCATGCGCCACTCGAACGCCCAGGTCAAGGTGCAGGCCGAGCACAGCAGGCCCAGCGCCAACCCCCACCACACGCCCACCGCACCCAGCTGGAAGTGGAACGCCAGGCTCCAGGCCGCTGGCGCACCGATTGCCCAATAGCAGAAAAGCCCCACCAGAAACGTGGTCTTGGCGTCCTTGAGGCCGCGAATGGCGCCCATGGCAATGGTCTGGATGCCGTCGAACATCTCGAACCAGGCCGCCACCGCCAACAGGCTGATGGCCAGCTCGATGACACCGTGGAAGGCCGGATCGGCGCGGTCCAGAAAGACGCCCACCAAAGGGCCCGGTGCGAGCCAGAACAGCAGGGCGAAGCCGAGCATTACCACCGCACCGAAACCGATGCCGACCCGCCCGGCCAGGCGCGCAGCCAGCAAGTGCCCGGCGCCGTAGTGCTGGCCGATGCGCATGGTCACCGCGTAGGACATGCCGGCAGGCACCATGAAAGCCACCGAGATGATCTGCAGGGCAATCTGGTGCGCCGCCAGAGGCGTGCTGCCCATGGTGCCGATGCACAGCGCGGCGAAGGCGAACAGGCCGACTTCCACGGCGTAGGTGCCACCGATCGGCAGCCCCAATCGCCACAACTCGCGCAAGGCCGGCAGGTTCGGCCGGACCAGACCCTTGAGCAGCGGGTAGGGCGTGTAGGCACGGTGATAGCGGATGTACAGCGCCAGCGCGATGGCCATCAGGTTGCTGACGATCGCGGTGACCATGCCGATGCCCACCAGGCCCAATTTGGGCAAGCCGAACAGGCCCTCGATGAACGCATGGTTGAGCAGGTAGTTGGCTACCGTGGCAATGATGCTGATGACCATCACCGGCGTCGCCCGACCCAGCGCGGCGGTGAAGCCGCGCAGCGCCATGAAGCTCAGGAAGCCTGGCAGCGCGAACGGCAGCAGCAAGAGGAACTGGGTGGCGAAAGCGACGTTGGCCGGAGTCTGCCCGAGCATGGCCAGGACCGGCCCCAGGTTCCACAGCAGTACCGCCGCCACCGCCGCCATGCCCCATGCCAGCCACAACCCGGCCTGGGTCAGGCGCGCCACGCCTTGCTGGTCGTTGGCACCCTTGCGGATCGACACCAGGGTGCCGACTGCAGCGATCACGCCGATGCAGAAAATCGAGACGAAGGAATAGCTGGCCGCCCCCAGGCCGCCGCCAGCCAGCGCCTCGGGGCTCAGGCGGGCCATCATCAGGGTGTCGGTCAGGACCATCAGCATGTGTGCCAGCTGCGAGGCGATCAGCGGCCCCGCCAGCCGAAGCAGGGCCTGAAGTTCGATACGTACGGTGGGCTGCATGATGAATCCGGCTCGGTCGGCTCAGGGGTGGGACGCAGGATTCTCAGCCTTGTGGCAGCGCAACGCAAATGTGATGTGTAACGTTCATGTCGCAGTGCTGCGCTCAAGTATTCGTTTGGATCGCCGATGTAGCAGTACCAATAAAATCAAGGATGGCAGGTGCAAGAAAGGTCTGGACCATCCCTGGCACTGCCTGCCACGTACACGTTTCCCAGGAGCTTCACATGTCTCAACCTCGCGCTCGTATCGCCACGCAACTGGGCATTGCCCTGGCCGTGATCCTCGCGATCGTCATCACCGGCAGCACCGCCTTCGCCCTGCGTTCGCTGGACATCGCCAACCTGGCCATCCGCGAACAGCACATGGCCAGCGAGGCGCGGCTGCTGGCCGACCAGCTCAGCACCTTCCACAGCACCCTGCGCGACAGCACCCAGCGTTTGAGCGGGCTGTTCGAGAAGCGCTTCGCCGGCGGCCTGAGCGTGGACGCCAACAGCCCGGTCACCGTGGCCAACCAGCAGACACCGAGCCTGCGCCTGGGCAGCCAGACCTTGAACAACGACTTCAAGGAAGTCGATGATTTCAAGCAGCTGACAGCGGGTGTCGCTACGGTGTTCGTGCGCAGCGGCGCCGAGTTCGTGCGCATCAGTACTTCCCTGACCAAGCAGGATGGCAGCCGCGCGATCGGTACCGCGCTCGACCATGCCCATCCCGCCTACCAGCGTTTGCTCGACGGCCAGAATTACGTCGGCCGTGCGGTGTTGTTCGAACGTTCCTACATGACCCAGTACACACCGGTGCGCGACGGCTCGGGCCAAGTGATTGCGGTATTGTTCGTCGGCTTCGACTACACCGACGCGCAGAACACCCAGTTCGCCAACCTGCAGCGCTTCCGCATCGGCCAGACCGGCTCGCTGGCCTTGCTCGACGAGCAGAATCGCTGGCTGGTAGCGCCAGCCAACGTCAATGACCCGGACGCCGCCGCCAAGGCATTGGCCGACCTGGCCCTGCTGGATGGCAAGGGCCGGCTGTGGAACGACGGCAAGCAGGACATCTTCTCCGAAGCGGTGACATTCCCGGGCGGGCCCTGGAGCGTCGTGGCGAGCATGCCCAAGGCGGAAATCAATGCCGTGACCTGGAGCGTGGGGACGCAACTGGCGATCGGCAGCCTGCTGGCCATGCTGATCGCCGTGGGCGCAGCCATCTGGCTGCTGCGCAGCAAGCTGCGGCCTCTGGGCGAACTGGTGCGCCAGGCCGAAGCCCTGGGCGCGGGTGACCTCGATGCACGGCTGAAGGTGTCCAGCCATGACGAAATAGGCCAGCTGGCCAGCAGCTTCAACCACATGGGCGAAGCCTTGTCGAACATGGTCGTGCACATCCGCAATGCCGCCCATGAAGTCAGTGGCCGCGCGCAAACGTTGTCGAGCCTGTCGGCGGGCGCCTACGAGGGCATGGAACACCAGTCCGGCGAGATTTCCAGCATGGCCGGCGCAGTCGAGGAATTCAGTGCGACGTCCCTGGATATCGCCGACAACATGGGCCACACCCAGCGGATGGCCCAGGACAACGCCCAGCAGACCCGCATCGGTCGAACCTCCATGGATGAGGCGTCCAATTCTCTCGAGCAGATCGCCGGCGCGCTGAACAGCACCGCAGGGGTGATCAACACGTTGGGCCAGCGCTCGCAGGAAATCGGCGGCATCGTCGGCGTGATCACCTCGATTGCCGAGCAGACCAACCTGCTGGCCCTCAACGCCGCCATCGAAGCGGCCCGTGCCGGCGAGCAGGGTCGGGGCTTTGCCGTGGTCGCCGACGAAGTGCGCAGCCTGGCCTCGCGCACCCGTCAGGCCACCGATGAAATCTCCGGCATGATCAGCAGCATCCAGAAGGAAACCGCCAACGCCATCAGCACCATGGACCAAGGCAACGTGTTGATGCGCGAAGGCCTGACGCGCAACGCAAAGGTCGCCCAGGCGTTGGCGCAGATCGACGAGCAGAGCCGTTCGGCCGGGAATCAGTTCGATGCCATCAGCACCGCCACCCAGGAGCAGAGCAGCACGGCCACCATGCTCAGCAGCAACCTGCAGAGCATTGCCATGACCAACGGCGAGCAGCGCGAGGTGGTGTCCAACCTGGCCCAGACCGCCCGCGAGCTGGAAGGCCTGGCCGCGGAGCTGCGCCAGGAAGTGAACCGTTTCCGTGTAGGCGGTGCCCGCTAGCGGCAGGCTTCGGCGCGACCGGCCTCAGTTCAGCGCGGCAAGGCCCAGTGCGCGGGCGCAGTCGTCCAGCGAGCGCTGCTGGGTCTGGGCGTACAGCGCGAGCTCGTCGAGTACCGTTCGGCCCAGGGCCTGATGGAAAGCCTCCTGGCTCGACCCCAAACCATAGTCGGCCTGGGCATCGTCGCCCAGGTTGGACTGGAAGATGCCTGCGGCGCTGACCGGCAGGAAATCTTCGTAGACCAAGGGCTCGCAGCGAATCGCGCCATTGTCCAGCAGACCTTTCAGCGTCGTCTGGCCCGCACTGGGCTGGCCGCTGGCGAAATAGCGGAAGAACGCCAGGTCCTGCTCGCGCATCTGCGCCAGATCATCCGGAAACTCACTGAACTGCTCGCCCAGCAGACGCATGTACTCGTCGGCATTGGTCTCGCTGGGGAACCCGGCAAGCGCGCTGCGCGAGGCGTTCAGCAAGCGATCGTACAGCGCACGCCCCTTGGGCGTCAGCGCCGCGCCGCGTTGCTCGATCTCGCCGAAGCGCGCGGTGTGGCTGCCTTCGGCGACAGCGGCCTGATCGGTGAAGGCGACCTTTTCCTGCAGCGCCTTGAAGCTGGTCTGCCGCAACAGGATGGCATGGCGACGCGGCGGCGGCCCTTCGATGACGGCCTTGGGTGTGATCCCGCGCGCGGGCATCAGCGCCTGCACCTTGTCGATGTCCAGCGTGCGCGGGGTCAGGTGATTGATGTGCGGCCCCTTGAACGCCACCACATCGGCGATCAGTCGATGGGCGTCGTGCAGGCGTTGATACTGGTCCGCTGTCACCGTGGCATCGTGGTGCCAGCGGAAGGTTTCCAGGGCCTGCTCGACGAACGCATCGGCGTCGGCTTGGTCGAGGCCGCCGTCGCGCTCGAATCGCTCGATCAGGGCCAGGCACGGCGAGGTGAATATCTGCCGCTGCGCCAGTAGTTGCGTGGCCTGTTCGCGCAATGCGGCATCCTCGATCAATTCCAGACGCAGCAGGGACGTGAACACGCGAAACGGGCTCACCTGCAAAGACTGTTCGTGCACCGCGCGAAATGCCGTGGAGTGCACCGGCACACCTGCCGAGGTGAGATCGTAGTAGCCCACCGGTTGCATGCCCATCACCGCGAACAGCCGAGCGATGGTCGCCAGCTCTGCGGCGGTGCCGACCCGAATCGCGCCATGGCGCTCGGCATCCAGACGCTCGATCTCGCCGGTGCGCGCCAGGGACGCGACCAAATCCGGCTGTCGTTCCAGACCCTGGCGATTGACTTCGCCGACAAGGGTCATCAAGTCGCCATACAACGGCACTTCGTTCTTGTACATCTCGGACATGGCGCGGGAAAACGCGGCACGGGTCTGGTCGGGGCTGACGAAAGGCATGGCGAACTCCTGGCGCAAAGGGCTGGGAGTATGAAAGCGGGGAATGACCTGCGCGATCAAGCGAAAAAAAGTGCGGGGGTCATTCCTGCAGGTCGGCTTCGCTGTCGTTCATTCTGCGCCGCTAGTGGGCGATCTGCCCCAGAATCCAGTCGACCAGCGCGCGCACCTTCGGCACTTCCGCGGCGTGTTCGGCAAAGGCGACGAAATGCGCGCCCTGGCTGCTCATGGTGTGCGGCCAGGGCATGACCAGGTTGCCGTTGGCCAGGTGGTTCTCTGCCAGGTAGCGCGGCACCAGGGCCACGCCACAGCCGGACAGGGCAGCGCTCAGACACATGTAGAAGGTATCGAAGCGCGGGCCGTGGTAGCTGTTCTGGGCGCTCAGGCCCTGCTCCAGAAACCACTCGTGCCACGCCTCGGGGCGCGACGTGCATTGCATCAACACCAGCTCGGCCAACTGTTCGGCGTGGGTCAGCGGCTGATCGAGCAGGTCGGGCGCACACACCGGCACCACCTGATCGTCGAACAGCTCGATGCAGGTCGCTCCGGGCCAGGTGCCCTGGCCGAAGAAAAACCCCACGTCGGCCTTGGCCTGCAGCAAGGCGAACGGCTCGAGTTCGTTGCGGATGTCCAGATGGATATTGGGGTGCGCCTTGCCGAAACCCTTGAGCTTGGGGATCAGCCAGCCCACGCCGAAGCTGGGCTGGGTGGCGACGGTCAGCACTTCGGTTTCATCGCCGTAGGACAGGATGTAGCGGCTGGAAATATCCACCTGGGTGAGGATCTTGTTCACCTCGGCCAGGTACAGCGAGCCGGCCGGTGTCAATTGCAGGCGTCGGCGGATGCGCAGGAACAGGTGGTGACGCAGCATGTCTTCGAGCTGCGCAACCTGCTTGCTGACCGCGCTCTGGGTCAGGTGCAGTTCTTCCGCTGCGCGGGTGAAGCTCAGGTGGCGGGCGGCCGCTTCGAAGCACTGCAAGGCCGTCATCGAAGGAACAAGGCGTTTTGACATGGAGGCATCGCCGCAAGGTCATGAGGTGAGGGAATGATATATGGAATATTGCTCCGTTGTGGTGGTCTGGCCTGCGGATTAATACTGATCTCAATCCGTTCTTATCGTTAAAGCCTTGTGAGGAGAAAACAATGGTCGATGGCCTGCTCGAAAGCCTGGGTGTTGCGGCGAGTGCATTCAAGGATGGCAACCATCCTGTTCACACCCCAATCGACGGCAGCCAGATCGCCTCGGTGAGCCTGGAATCCAAGGCGCAGGTCGTGGCCAAGATCGAGCTGGGGCATAGCGCTTTCCTGGCCTGGCGTACGGTGCCGGCCCCCCGTCGTGGCGAGCTGGTGCGCCTGTTCGGCGAAGTCCTGCGCGCACACAAGGCCCAGCTCGGTGAGCTGGTCTCGGTCGAAGCGGGCAAGATCACCCAGGAAGGGCTGGGGGAAGTGCAGGAAATGATCGACATCTGCGATTTCGCCGTCGGCCTGTCTCGCCAGCTGTACGGCTTGACCATCGCTTCCGAGCGCCCAGGCCACCACATGCGTGAAACCTGGCAGCCGCTGGGCGTGGTTGGTGTGATCAGCGCCTTCAACTTTCCGGTGGCGGTGTGGGCATGGAACACTGCCCTGGCCCTGGTGGCCGGCGATTCGGTGATCTGGAAACCATCGGAAAAGACCCCGCTGACCGCGCTGGCCTGCCAGGCGCTGTTCGACAAGGCCCTGCAGCAGTTCGACGATGCGCCCGAAGGCCTGGCGCAATTGATCATCGGCGATCGCGAAGCGGGCGAGGCGTTGGTCGATGACCCGCGCGTCGCCCTGGTCAGCGCCACCGGCAGCACCCGCATGGGTCGCGAAGTGGGTCCACGGGTCGCTGCGCGCTTCGGCCGCACCATCCTCGAACTGGGCGGCAACAACGCCATGATCCTGGCCCCCAGCGCCGACCTCGACCTGGCCGTGCGCGGCATTCTCTTCAGCGCCGTGGGTACCGCCGGCCAGCGCTGCACCACCTTGCGCCGGGTGATCGTGCACAGCTCGATCAAGGACGAAGTGGTTGCTCGGGTCAAAGCCGCCTACGCCAAAGTACGCATCGGCGATCCGCGCCAGGACAACCTGGTCGGCCCGCTGATCGACAAGCAGTCGTTCGAAGCCATGCAAGGTGCCCTGGCCAAGGCTCGCGATGAAGGCGGTGAAGTGTTCGGTGGCGAGCGGCAGTTGGCCGACCGCTACCCGAATGCCTATTACGTCGCGCCCGCCATCGTCGAAATGCCTGGTCAGTCGGATGTCGTGCGCCACGAAACCTTCGCGCCGATCCTGTATGTATTGAGCTACGAAGACTTCGACGAGGCCCTGCGCCTGAACAACGAAGTGCCACAGGGCCTGTCCTCGTGCATCTTCACCACCGACCTGCGTGAAGCCGAGCGATTCCAGAGCGCAGCGGGCAGCGACTGCGGCATCGCCAACGTCAACATCGGCACCAGCGGCGCGGAAATCGGCGGTGCCTTCGGCGGCGAAAAGGAAACCGGCGGCGGACGTGAATCCGGCTCCGATGCCTGGAAAGCCTACATGCGCCGCCAGACCAATACCGTCAACTACTCGCGCGAACTGCCGCTGGCCCAGGGCATCGTGTTTGATTGATGGTTGAGTGATGTGGGAGCGGGCTCTGCCCGCGATGACGACGGCGCGGTCCGAACCCGATTTCCCTGGCTTGGAATGAGTCATGAGCGAACTACGGCAACAATGTCTTTGGGAACACATCACCGCCAGGCCCCCTCACACAGCGGCCCTGGCCAGTGCGGTAAAGGCGGACGTCTGCGTGATCGGCGGCGGCATCACCGGGTTGTGCGCTGCCATCGAGTTGCTGGAGCAGGGCAAGCGTGTGGTGCTGCTCGATGCCAGTGAAATCGGCACCGGCGGCTCGGGCCGCAACGTCGGACTGGTCAACGCTGGCACCTGGATTCCGCCCGACGAAGTCGAGCAGACCCTGGGCAGTGCCGTGGGCGGTCGCCTCAACAGCGTGCTCGGCGGCGCGCCGGCTGAAGTGTTCGCGCTGATCAAGCGCTATGGCATCGACTGCCAGGCGCACAACGACGGCACCCTGCACATGGCCCACAACGCCAATGGCATGGCCGACCTGAAATCGCGCTGCGAGCAATGGCAACGGCGCGGCGCCGACGTCGAGCTGCTCACCGGGGCGCAATGCGTCGACTACTGCGGCACCGAAAAGATCGAGGCCGCCTTGCTCGATCGGCGCGCCGGTACCATCAACCCCATGGCCTATACCCGTGGCCTGGGCGCGGCCGTCGAGCGCCTGGGCGGGCAGGTGTTCCAGCACTCGCCGGTGTTGGGCCTGGAACAGCAGGGTGGTGGCTGGCTGGTCAAGACTGCCAAAGGCGAAGTCAACGCCGACAAGGTGCTGATCTCTACCGGCGCCTACACCGAAGGCGACTGGTGCAACCTGCAAGGCCAGTTCTTCCGTGGTTACTACTACCAGGTGGCTTCCAAGCCTCTGCACTCTGCCGCGGCAGACGCTGTGCTCAAACACGGACAGGGTTCCTGGGACACCCGCCTGGTACTGAGCAGCATTCGCCGTGACGACGATGGCCGTTTGTTGCTCGGCAGCATGGGCCGCGTGGACAACAAGCCGGCCTGGTTCATCCGCCGCTGGGCCGACCGCATCCAGACCCATTACTTTCCCCAACTGGGCACGGTCGAATGGGAAATGCACTGGACCGGCTGCATTGATTTTACCCCCGACCACCTCATGCGCCTGTTCGAACCCGCCCCGGGGCTGGTCTCGGTCACCGGCTACAACGGCCGCGGCAACACCACCGGCACCGTCGTGGGCAAGGCCTTGGCGCAGTTTCTGCTGCATGGCCAGGCCGACAGGCTGCCCCTGCCGTTCTGCACGGATAAACCCGTGTCGGTACCGAGCCTGCGCACCGGCGTCTATGAAACCGGCTTCTCGCTCTACCACGCCGGCCAAGTCCTGCGCGTGGTTTTGTAGCCTCCAAGCCCTGTGGCAGCGGCGCAAGCCGCGTTGGCCCCGATCGCGTTCCGACAGCCACACCGCACCCACCGCCGACGCGGCTCGCGCCGCTGCTACGGAGGTATCGCAATCCCCCGCCGGCGTGGTGAGCCCCGAACACCGCATTCACGACCGACGTGGTGATGCCCGACCACCGCATTCACGACCGACGTGGTGATGCCCGACCACCGCATCCGTGGCCGACGTGGTGATGCCCGAACACCGCATTCATGACCGACGTGGTGCTGCACGACCACCGCATCCATGGCCGACGTGGTGATGCACGACCACCGCATCCATGGCCGACGCGGTGATGTATGAATACCCAATCCCCTGTAGCAGCGGCGCAAGCCGCGTCGGCGGTATCCCCGATGGGCCTGCTGAAACGCAATGACGCCTGGCGCCTTATCGCTCACTGCGCCGAAGGCCGATACTGCAACGCCTCCGCCACATGCGCCCGCTCGATGTCTTTCGCCTGCTCCAGATCCGCCAAGGTGCGGGCCACCTTCAACAACCGATGCGCCGCCCGCAGCGACAGCGTCAACCGTTCACAGGCGGTTTCCAGCCAGCGCTCATCTTCGGCCGACAACCTGCAATGCTCGCGCAACCCCGGCAGATCGAGAAAGGCATTGGCACACCCCTGACGCCGACTCTGCAACTCGCGCGCCTCGGCCACCTTGCTGGCAGCGCTGGCCGTATTCTCACCCGCCTGTGGCACATGGCTCAGCGCCGTCGCCTCGCGCGCCACCGTCAGATGCAGATCGATCCGGTCGAGCAACGGCCCGGACAGCTTGTTGCGGTACCGCTGAATCTGGTCGCTGCCGCATTGGCATTTGCCACTGGGGTCACCCAGATACCCACACGGGCACGGGTTCATCGCCGCCACCAACTGGAACCGCGCCGGAAAACGGATCTTGTCCCGCGCCCGCGCAATCACGATCTCTCCGCTTTCCAAGGGTTCGCGCAAGACTTCCAGTACCTTCCTGTCGAACTCCGGCAGCTCATCGAGAAACAGCACGCCATGGTGTGCCAAGGTGATTTCTCCTGGCTGCGGCCGACTGCCACCGCCTACCAAGGCAGCGCCCGAGGCCGAATGATGAGGATGCCGAAAGGGCCGCTGCGGCCAATTCTTCAGCGGCACATGGCTGGCCACCGACTGGATGGCCGCCACTTCCAGCGCTTCGCGCTCGTCCAGCGGCGGCAACAGGCCGGGCAAGCGGCTGGCGAGCAAAGTCTTGCCGGTGCCCGGTGGGCCGCTGAACAACAGGTTGTAACCAATTACACCATTGGCAAATCTGTCTGTGAAACGCTGCTTATCCAGTTTCTCGTAAACTACTTGCATTCGAGATCGATATGTGACTTGACGAGCTCGAACTAACATGGTTCAATCGTACCGAGCCGAAGAACCCGGCTTCCCTCCGTTACCTCCCGTTGCGATCCCTGCTAACAGTTACAGGCATATATGCACGTTCGTGCATGGCCAGTGGCGTCGTTTCAGCAATGCGCATCACCTGAAGCTCGCACCACCTCACCTAATGTCCAGTGACTCATTGCGATTACTGCCACCCGGCAGAACACGTCAACGTTGTGCCGTCCGGAATGTGGCGCTAGCGGGTCGAGGTAGGTACAGATTTGTCGCGCTACTTAGCTGCAGCCTTACTCCCACGCGGGTTCAACTCGATTCGTCTTCATCAATACCAATAGAAAAAGGAGCCAATCCGATGAGGATTACCCTGAATTCAACATCAGCATCTCGCCTGCTTCGAATCATGTCGCAGCCTGGCGTCACCAACCCAACCCACATAATCAGCCCGCTCCTTAATGAAGCGGCCATGCAGCAACGAGTTCCAGTCCCCGAGGATGTTTATGACCACAGCAACAACCAGCAATACGCAGCAACGTGAGTATCAGTGCTTCAACTGCCACGGCATGTTCCGGCGTAGGCCGGGAGGTAGAGCAACTTGTAGCAGCGCCTGTGCCAAGGCGTTGGAGCGGCATCGAAAGTCTCCGAGCCTGACTCCCCGAGAGAAGAAGATTGCCCGGAGGAAGGAGCGTCAACTGGAAAGCGCCTTCGGAGGCTGGCTGATCGACCAAGCCATCCGAGCTGGAACTGTACAGACATATCAAGGCATTGATGCCCATGGTCTACACCGCATGGATGCTCAGTACGCCTATACCAAGAAGCGCTTCGGCTGGGTAGATAGGGGGCAGGGCAAGGATTTGTTCCAGCTTTGTCACGTACAGCCGCTTGTAGGCCGTGATGGAAGCGTTGGACTGACTACGCCGGAAAACGTGTTCACTGGCGTTGCATTGCTGAACCAGAAGCAGGGTAACAAGCCTGTTAATGCATGGGCTGGCGCTTCGATTCCTGCATCTGCCCTCAAGCGGAAGTGGAGCATCGCTGAGGGAACTACGCGAGCCCAGGTATTGCAGAAGATCGCCGACTTCCTCGGCCATGAACTGGACACGTATCTTGATGAGCTGGATCGGATGCCTCAGCGGACGGTACGCCTTCGACTTGCCAGGGCCGTATTCAAGCACCAAGGGGACGAGCAATACGAACGGCTTGACCGCCGCTACACAGAAGCAGAGCTGCAATCATTGAAGCTGGAGGAATTGCAATCCCTGGACGCCAAGCAGCAGGGGCGAACAACAGTCAATGCCTTCGCGGTTAGCAGCTGTTCGACGGATTCGCAACTAGGGGTGTTGCATGACGAACTCGCACGCTTCTCGGGCGTTCTGCCGGAAGGCAAGCACAAGGACAATTGCCGATTTATGCTGAAGGTGGTTCAGGTTCTTGGCATCTATCTGGTTCAAGTCGATCACCAACAAGGTACAGCTCGTAGCCGGTTTCTCAGGACAGGGTGTAATGCATGGTCACCACTAGTGCATCTCTATCATGATCGCCCTTGGCGTACACCATCTCAACTGCTGGCAGAAGACTTGGACAACCTCGTTCTCGGGGTATGCGACACGAAGGGCAAGGTGATCAAGCCAGGTGTCATTCCTTCTGCTCAGAACGCGCTCCAGGGGCTGGAGATCGACCAAGATTACATCTCCAACCGCCTTCTGAAGCGCCTATCGGTTCAAACCCTGGCCCCGGCAGTAGTGGCACCTGACCAGTGGAGCTGGGAAGCCAGTGGATCAGATTGGCTGGCATATATCGATAGCCTATACGCTACGTTAGAGCCGACTTGGCACGCGTTGGTGGGCATTGGCCTCTGTACTGAAGATCAGATTCTGGATGCTCAAGATGCGGTGTTGGTAAGCCTAGATGAAGCCGTCGATGAGGCTCGCAAGCAGTACCGGGAGCATAAGCGGTTTACCGTTTACAACATGCCGTTTGACCGATATCCGAAGTGGCTGGAGTTTTCCCCCGTTGTAGTCGAGCCAGTGCCGATGGCGGCGTAGTACGGGTCATCATCAGGACGTCGGATTAACTAGTGCATAACTAATAGGAAACTATTCATTATCCCCGTGTAGCGGATGCTTGCTAACTCTTTGTCGACTCGCAGCCCCCGGAATCCCTGGCATTGCAGCGGGCGGGGCTTAGCAGATTGCCCCACTCACAATATAGCCATAGGTTTTGCGAGGTTATTGTAATGGGCGGAGCTGCGCATCGGTGGAGAAGTCGTCATCAAGTAACAATAGGTGTGGCGTTTAAATCGAAGGCTGGTTCACCCGTGCAGATAGCTGCTCGGCGCTCTCTTTGCGTTCCGAGTAACGGTCCACTAGGAACTCTTGGCGATCACGCAACAGCACGGTAAGTTTCACCAGCTCTTCCATGACATCGACAACCCGGTCGTAGTAGGCCGATGGCTTCATGCGACCTTCGTCATCGAACTCCATATATGCCTTGGGTACAGATGACTGGTTGGGGATGGTGAACATGCGCATCCACCGGCCAAGAACTCGCAACTGGTTGACCACGTTAAAGGATTGAGAGCCGCCGCACACCTGCATCACCGCCAATGTCTTGCCCTGAGTAGGACGCACGGCTCCAAGGGCTAGTGGTATCCAGTCGATCTGAGCCTTGAACACTGCAGACATCGCACCGTGACGCTCAGGTGAGCACCACACCTGGCCCTCCGACCACAGCACCAAATCGCGCAACTCTTGCACCTTGGAATGCTCGACAGGCACGTCGTCAGGCAGCGGCAGGCCTGAAGGATCGAAGATGCGAGTTTCGGCGCCGAACTCTTCCAACAACCTCGCAGCCTCTTGGACCATCAAGCGGCTGAAGGAACGCTCGCGGGTCGATCCATAAAGCAGCAGGATGCGTGGTTTATGGGTCGAAGGGGTATTCGGCTCCATTCCGTGCAGTGACGGCAAATCGATCAATTCTGGCTGAAAGTTCGGCAGGTTGTTGTTCATCTCGGTCTCCATCGATCCAAGAACTAGAGCGAGCCAATGCGAGCTAGTTCGGCTTTTAACTCGTCCTGGCCCAGCTGCTGGAAAGGCAGTGCTATGAATGTGCGTACACGCTCATCGATCTTCGCTAGCGTGGTCTGGAACGCTTCTTCGATTTCCGCCTCACTCCCGGTAACAGCCGAAGGGTCAGCCAGGCCCCAGTGGGCCTTGAGTGACGGGCCGAAGAATATTGGGCAAGCCTCACCAGCGGCGCGGTCGCAAACAGTGATGACGATGTCGGGGGGAGCGCTTTCAAAAGCGTCCGAAGCCTTGCTCGAAAGGCCAGCAGTTGAGATACCGGCGGATTCCAAGGTCGTTAGTGCCCGCTGATTGACGTTTCCGCTGGGGAAACTGCCCGAGCTCACGGCTTGCATTCCCTCAGGGGCGAGGTGATTAAACAGTGCCTCGGACAAGATGCTGCGGCAACTGTTGTGGGTGCACATGAACAAGACTTTCATCAGGTATCTCCGGTTCAAAAGCTCAGGCGAATGGCCAGTGCGGCCAAGGTGGCAAGCAGGATCGGCAGCGTTAGCACGATACCGGTGCGGAAGTAGTAGCCCCAGGTAATGACGATGTTCTTGCGGGCCAGGACGTGCAGCCATAGCAAGGTGGCCAAGCTGCCAATGGGAGTAATCTTGGGGCCGAGGTCACAGCCGATGACGTTGGCGTAGACCATGGCTTCTCGCACGATGCCAGTAGCCTCGGCAGAATGAATGGACAAGGCGCCCACCAGCACAGTGGGCATGTTGTTCATGACTGACGACAGGCCAGCGGCGAGCAGGCCTGTCCCGAGGGATGCGCCCCAGACTCCATAGCCAGCAAAGACATTGAGAGCCTGCGTCAGGTAGTCGGTGAGTCCGGCATTACGCAATCCGTAGACCACGAGGTACATACCAAGCGAGAACACCACGACCTGCCAAGGCGCTTCCTTGAGTACCTTGCGGGTAGAGATGACATGCCCGCGCGCGGCTATCAGGTAGAGGATCAACGCACAGATGGCAGCGATGGCACTGATCGGAACGCCCAGCGGCTCGATGGCGAAGAAGCCAACCAGCAATAGCGCTAATACCCACCAACCGGCAACGAATGTCGCATTATCGCGAATAGCGGCTTCGGGGGCCTTCAAATCATCGAGATCGTAAGTGCGTGGTAGGTCTTTGCGGAAGAACCACAGCAGCATACCCAGCGTGGCGGCGATGCTGACTAGATTCACTGGCACCATGACCGAAGCGTATTCGCTGAAACCGATGTTGAAATAGTCAGCGGAGACGATGTTAACCAGGTTCGACACCACTAGCGGTAGGCTCGCTGTATCCGCAATGAACCCTGCCGCCATAACGAATGCCAGTGTCGCTGCAGGAGAGAACCGCAAGGCCAGCAGCATGGCCAAGACTATTGGTGTCAGGATCAGTGCCGCACCGTCGTTGGCGAACAGTGCTGAAACTGCCGCTCCGAGTAGCACGCAGAAGGCGAACAATCGGTATCCGCTACCATTCGCCCATCGAGCTACATGCAATGCGGCCCATTCGAAGAAGCCTGCCTCGTCCAGCAATAAGCTGATGATGATTACTGCAATGAACGTCGCCGTGGCGTTCCACACGATGGCCCACACGGTCGGGATGTCGTGTAGAGATACAGCGCCAACTGCTAACGCAATGATTGCACCTAAGGCGGCGCTCCAACCAACGCCAAGACCCTTGGGTTGCCATATAACGAGAGTCAGAGTGAACACGAAGACGGCGAATGCAACTAGCATGGAAGCCTCGCGGGTAGCGTTTAATAGGGCTCAGCAGGACGCAGCAACACGGACCGGGCGGTCGTCCATGTTCTGCAAGCGGGATACGTTGACGCTTAACCACTCGGCATTAGCGTGGGTAGTTACCAACAACATCTCGTTCACCCACCTAGGTAGTTCGGGATTGAGCCGGTAATACACCCATTGCCCTTGACGACGATCAAGCAGCAAGCCGCTTCCTCGCAGTTGAGCTAGGTGTCGGCTGATCTTGGGCTGGCTATCGTCCAGGGCGCACATCAGCTCGCATACACATAGCTCACCTAGGCTGGCAATCAGCAGCGTGGCACGAGTACGAGTCTCATCTGCAAGGCTCTTGAAAACTTCTGATGGCGTGATCATTAATGGCACTCCTCGCATATGGCAAATCGAATATACGGAGTTCCATATGTATTCTGCAAGCTCTGCTAGAAGATGGCCGACCGGTAGCATGCTTATCGTGTCAGTATGGGTATGCGGCAGGTGCCACACTGGAATAGCGTAAAACAGCCCATGCATACGTGTCAGGAAATGACTTTACCCACCTTAAGTAACACAGTAGAATGTGGCACACCCAAAATGCCACAGAGTCTACGCCATGTTCGTCCGTGCCTACTTAAGAGCGTCAACAACTGAGCAAGACGCCACCCGTGCGAGACAGGCACTAATTGCCTTCGCCGCCAATCAGGGGCACAAGATCGCAGCCTTCTACGTAGAGAATGTGAGTGGTGCCCGACTGGACCGCCCCCAGTTGTTTAAGCTGCTGGACGACAGCCATCAAGGTGACGTGCTGTTGATCGAAGGGGTGGATCGTCTATCCCGGCTCAAGCAAGACGACTGGGACGAGCTGAAAGCATTGATTGCAGCGAAGAAGGTGACAGTCGTATCCATGGACCTTAGCACCAGTCACGCAGCCTTGAAGCCTACCGGGGGCATGGATGACTTCACCAAGGGCATGATCGCTGCTGTGAACGGGATGCTGCTGGATATGCTGGCCGTTGTAGCCCGCAAGGACTATGAAGACCGCCGTCGCCGACAGGCAGAGGGAATTGCTACGGCCAAGGCAAAGGGTACTTACAAAGGTCGTCCGACTGACCTGGATCTGCATAAGCGAGTCAGTGAACTACTGGGGGACGGTAAAAGCATCCGGAAGGTAGCCGAGCTGTTGAAATGCAGTACTACGACAGTACAGAAGGTGAAGCAGATGAACGTCCTGGACGCAGCCTAAGAACCATTCAGGAAGGCGTATGGGCCGCTTGACGAGAAGATCGCATAGTCTCCTCAAGATGAACGAGCGTGACCTTAGAGAGGCAGATTAACGGTCCTGGATGGATGCGAAAGATGCATTGCATAGGGCTGGATAGGTAATTGACGAATAACAGAGCTAACACTGCCGCGAACCGAGCTTTGTCAATGACAGGGCTTATCTCTGCCCACCATATTTGCCGATTTGGCCGGTCGATAGTGAGCTGGTACGGGAATGGCGCTTAGTACCGACCCACAGACGGCCAGCTTTTACAGTTTGCCCCAACCCCCGTTGCGATATTGTTGGCCAGCAAGATAAGGGTACTTTCGTCAGCAGGCGAGGTGCCGCAGCAAAATTCAGGATGTCCGGGGTTTGGTTAGTCTGCCGCCGAACCATTCCCAGCCGATACCGTCTTCTTCCTGCTTGCGTATGGTGGCGGTTGTGGTTAACCCCTGCTCAATCTGCCTGTCATAGATATCAGGGTCGAGCGGCTGGGTAGTGACGCAGTCGACCTCGTAAAGCACGCTGAATAGCATCTGCTGGATTTCTTCGGTTACTGCTTCGTCAGTCTTATCCAATACCCAGCATTGGAAGCGGCTCGGATTGTAACGCTTGAACAGAACCTGTAGCCCCAGACGTTTGAGCAGGCTGTTGGCAGCGGCCCTGCCTTCGTAGGTTACAAGGTCGATCTGCATGAAAAAGTCTTCCCGGCTGATAACGCGGTGCGATGCAAGATTTTGCCGGAGTTCGTCCCTTCTCGCCAAGGAATGGGCCTGTTCCTGTTCGAGGTCGTGAAGCAGCTTAGCACCAGCAAGCGAAGGGAACGCTGTTTGAGCCTCGGTTGCCTGCTCAAGCTTCCCACTTATGAGTGCGAGTTTGCCATCTGCCGCTTCGAGGCTCTTGCGGATCCCCACACTTTTCCCGTTGATTAGCGACATGCTATCCACGTTCGCTAGGACCTCCTTGAACACGGCTTCGGTCTGCTCAATCCGAATACTGCCGCTTTGGCACTGACCTTTCTTGGCTCTATAGCACTGTAGGTACGTGTATCCTTTGGGTGGGCGCCCCTTGTTGATTAGGTGCATTGCATCGCCGCACGCTCGGCATTTCGCGAGGCCCTGCCAGATGTTGAAGTTCTTCGATTGCTTGGTAGACTTAGTGGTCTGCCGCTGTGCTCGTGCGGCCTTGGCTTGCAGGAACACATCCGGGGTAACGATTTCAGGGTAAAATCCTTCGACAGCCTCGCCGTCATTCTCTCGCACGCGTCCTACAAGGTGCGTTGGTTGGTATTCCCCCAGCAGAGCCCGGTTATTCAGAATCTTCTCCACTGAGCTTGTGCCCCATAAGCCGCTTTTGTTCCTCGGCTTCTCCTTCGTAGATCGCGTGCTGCCGAACACGGGGACGTTGTCTTGGTTCAGCCGCCGGGAAATCGCCGCTTGGCCGTAGCCCTGGATTGTCATATCGAAGATGCGGCGGACTACCTCAACACGTTCTGGTACTGGCTGGTAAACGCCCTCCACAAGCTTCAACCAGTATGGGCACGCAGCACCGAGTGGGGTTTTATCGCTTCGTGCGAGGTCACGTTTGTTACGCCAAGCTTTCGCTACTCGGTTGCCTTTCTCGCTGGACTCGTTGTGGGCTCGCATCATCACCGCGATGCTCACGATCAATTCTGTGCCAAGGTCAGGTGAGTCGTTTGAGTAAGTGCGTCTATCTGAAAGGGTGACAACCTTGATGCCGGTCCCCAGCAGATTGAGCAGCTGCCCGAGTGCAATGGGCACTTTGTCCCTGGACAGTCGATCAAGTGATTCAACTAGCAGAACAGATCCAGGTTTGATCGCGCCGTCGTTTACCAGCGTGAGGAAGCGACCAAGTTCGCCTTCATCTCCAACGTGCTTACCGGTGTAGGCAGACCTACCGGAGTCAAAGAATCTGTATTCCTTCGTGTCCGCCAGTTCAAAGCCGTTTTCCGCACAGTAGTCCAAGGCCGCAGATCGCTGCCGTCTGTAGCTATCGCCTTTCGCCTGTTCAGGGCTGCTGAAACGAATGTAACTGTAGGCTTTGGGCTTCATCGGTCTGGTCCTAACTCATGTTGGTGTATTGTTACACAACTTAAACAAATTGTGCGCGCCAGCGGCGGCCACCAGCAGCGCACGCTTGGCCGCAACCTGGCCCTGCACTTCGCTCAGGTCCGGATAAGGCTTGCTCAACAGCAACAGGCCATTGGCATTGAAAGGACTGATCGGATTGCGCCCATTGAAATGACTGACCAGCTGCATCAGATCATCCGCAGCAATCACCGTCAGGTTCGAGGCCAGCGCTGCCTCTTCGGCGTTATCCCTGGGCACGATCAGCGTTCGCCCTGCATCGCGAGCAGCGAGGGCAGCGGGCAAGACACCCTGCACCGGCCGCACGGCGCCCGACAGCGCCAGCTCGCCCAGGCATTCCACGTTATCCAGGGTAAGGGCCGGAATCTGCCCGCTGCCCGCCAGGATACCCAGCGCAATGGCCAGGTCGAACCGGCCGCCGTCCTTCGGCAGATCCGCCGGCGCCAGGTTCAGGGTGATCCGCCGCGCCGGAAACTCCAGCCCCGAATTGAGAATCGCGCTGCGCACGCGATCCTTGCTCTCCTTGACCGAGGCCTCCGGCAGCCCCACCAAAGTCAGCGCCGGCAGCCCATTGGCCAGATGCGCCTCGACCGTGACCGCAGGCGCACCCACGCCCACCTGGGCTCGGCTGTGAACGATAGCGAGAGACATGCGTGCTCCATGCGTTGAAAGAGGAACCGCTTCCTGCGGTGGTGGTGCGAGGGTAGTGGATGGGGAAGGGGGCGCCAGTGGAGAAATGATTCACGGTGCTACGGATGGCAGCAGCACGCAGGTCATGGTTTCCAGAGATTGCTTTTCAGCAACAAACCCGCCACCAAGGCGAGTGTGTGAGATGGATGACACGTTGTTGCGACCCTACACCACCCCGCCGCGATCCCCCATGAACGCCTCCAGCCGCGACCGCAACCACCGCTCCGCCGGATCCGTATCGGTGATGCTCAACCACACCATCGACAAATCCAGCGTCGGCGCATCGAACGGCAGCGGTTCGTCGAACAGGTTGCCGTGAGCGGCCATCGCGGTGGCGGCGTAGTCGGGCAGGCCGGCGAGCATGTCGGTGCCGGCGAGCAGGGCGGGCAGCGAGCTGAATTGGGGCACCGACAGCACCACTTGGCGGGTGCGGCCGATTTCCTGCAGCCACTCATCGGCGATACCGCTGGTGTGCGCAGTCGGCGACACCAGTACGTGGGGGCGGGCGCAGTATTCGTCCAGGGTCAGTGGGGTAGCCGACTTGTCGGCGCGCAGCACGCGCGGGCGCATGCGGCGCAGTAGTTTACGCTTGGCATTGGCCGGCAGGCCGCGGGTCTGGCTGATGCCTACGGTGATGTCGCCGGAGGCGAGCAGGTCGGGAATGCGCCAGTAATCCACGTGCTGCACCACGATCACCACTTTCGGCGCCTCGGTGCGCAGTGCGCGCAGCACTTGCGGCAGCAGGCCGAACTCGACGTCGTCGGACAGGCCGATGCGGAAGGTCATGGTACTTACGGCCGGATCGAAATCATGGGTCAGGCTCAGCGCCACCGACATCGCGTCCAGCGCGGGGGAGAGGTGCCGAATGATTTCCTCGGCGCGCGCGGTGGGTTCCATGCGATGGCCGATGCGGATGAACAGCGGGTCGTTGAACAGGGCGCGCAGTCGGTTCAGCGCTGAACTGACCGTAGGCTGGCCGAGGAACAGCTTTTCCGCGACGCGGGTGACGTTGCGCTCGAGCATGAGGGCTTCGAACACCACCATCAGGTTGATATCGGCCTTGCGCAGCTCGTTGCGGTTCATCGAAGCACGTCCCTGCTGTTCAATGGCAATGCCGAGCGTGGCACAAAGCGGTGCAGCCGATCGGCAACCGAGCTGCGTCTCAGATATTACTCGGCCTTGGGTGCTGCCTTGGCTTCCATCTCGGCGACTTTGGCTTCCAGGCTCTCCAAGCGCGCGCGGGTACGCGCCAGCACGACCATCTGGCTGTCGAATTCCTCGCGGCTGACCAGGTCGAGCTTGCTGAAGCCGGACTGCAGCAATGCCTTGAACTGACCTTCGAGCTCCGCGCGCGGCTGTGCGGTGTCACCGCTGAACAAGCGCGAGGCGTGGTCGCTCAGGGTGTCGAGGAACGCTTTGGGCGGGAGCATGGGAAATTTCCTGAGACAAAGTGATGCGCAGTGTATCACGCAGCCATGCGCTGAAAAGCCGAGCCGCAGCGCACGGTTTTCGCGCACAGGTGTGCCCAGCGCTGCACCCTTGTTGTGCGCTTGCCCGCGCTGCCTGCTCAAACCGCTGCACAAAAGCCGCGCAGGGTGGCCAAATCTCGCGGTTTGCGCGACATGGCAAGCTTTCTGCTTAGAGCCAAGAGACCCATGCACTGATGGACTCGTCGTGACGAGAACGGTGCGCAGCTTCAAGGGAAGTGTTTCGTCAGCAGTTGTTTATCGGTTGTCGGTCCGGGCTGCGGGGTCGACGACGCGTTACAAAGCCAGGCACTGCGCTTAGACTTGATCCGGGTTTGTTTTCCTGGGGCAAGTCCACCAATTCGGGAGAGAGTTTCATGAAGCTAGTCACTGCCATCATCAAGCCATTCAAGCTGGACGACGTGCGCGAGTCGTTGTCGGAAATCGGCGTGCAAGGCATCACCGTTACCGAAGTCAAGGGTTTCGGTCGGCAGAAAGGCCATACCGAGCTGTATCGCGGCGCGGAGTACGTGGTCGACTTCCTGCCCAAGGTCAAGATCGACGTCGCTATCGATGACAAGGATCTGGATCGCGTCATCGAAGCCATCACCAAGGCCGCCAACACCGGCAAGATCGGCGACGGCAAGATTTTCGTGGTCAATCTGGAACAGGCGATTCGCATTCGTACCGGCGAAACCGATACCGACGCAATCTAAAAAAAAGCCGACACAACCCAACGCCCCAGGAGTAAACAATATGACTCTGCGTCAATTCGCAGGGCTAGGAGCCCTGTTGTCCCTCGCAATGCCAGGCCTTGCCCTGGCGGACGAGGCGGCAGCCCCCGTTCTCAACTCCGGCGATACCGCCTGGATGCTGACCGCGACCGCCCTCGTGCTGTTCATGACCATTCCTGGCCTGGCGTTGTTCTACGGCGGCATGGTGCGCTCCAAGAACGTGCTCTCGGTGATGATGCAGTGTTTCGCCATTACTGGCCTGATCAGCATCCTGTGGATGGTCTACGGCTATAGCCTGGCCTTCGACACCACCGGCATGGAGCAGGGCGTCGTCAACTTCAATTCCTTCGTCGGCGGGCTGTCCAAGGCTTTCCTCAGCGGCGTGACGCCGAGCAGCGTCACCGGCCCGGCGGCACTGTTCCCTGAGGCAGTGTTCATCACCTTCCAGATGACCTTCGCCATCATCACACCGGCGCTGATCGTCGGCGCCTTCGCCGAGCGCATGAAGTTCTCCGCGATGCTGATCTTCATGGCCATCTGGTTCACCCTGGTCTATGCACCCATCGCGCACATGGTCTGGTCCGGCAACGGCGGCCTGATGTGGGACTGGGGCGTGCTGGACTTCGCGGGCGGCACCGTGGTGCATATCAACGCCGGTGTTGCCGGTCTGGTTGCGTGCATCGTGCTGGGCAAGCGCAAGGGCTACCCGACCACCCCGATGGCGCCGCACAACCTGGGCTACACCCTGATCGGCGCGGCCATGCTGTGGATCGGCTGGTTCGGCTTCAACGCCGGTTCGGCTGCAGCGGCGAACGGCACTGCCGGCATGGCAATGCTGGTCACCCAGATCGCCACCGCCGCTGCGGCGCTGGGCTGGATGTTCGCCGAGTGGCTGACCCACGGTAAGCCAAGCGCACTGGGCATCGCTTCGGGCGTGGTTGCTGGCCTGGTGGCCATCACCCCGGCGGCTGGTACTGTCGGTCCGATGGGTGCACTGGCAATCGGCCTGGTGGCCGGTGTCATCTGCTTCCTCTGCGCTACTACGCTCAAGCGCAAGATGGGCTACGACGACTCCCTGGACGCCTTCGGTGTACACGGCATCGGCGGCATCGTCGGCGCGATTCTGACCGGCGTGTTCGCAGCGCCCGCGCTGGGTGGTTTCGGCACCGTCGAAGACATCGGCGCGCAGGTCTGGATCCAGCTCAAGGGCGTCGGCTTCACCGTGGTCTACACCGGTATCGTGACCTACGTCATCCTCAAGGTGCTGGATGCGGTGATGGGTCTGCGAGTCAACGAGGAAGAAGAGGCGGTGGGCCTTGACCTCGCGCAGCACAACGAGCGCGGCTACAACTTGTAACCGTTCGGAAAAAAATGCCCGGCTTGCCGGGCATTTTTTTGCCTGCGATTTGTCATCTGCTTCAGGTCCGGCGGGTTTGCCGCCGGGGCTGTCGGCTGCCGTAGCGATCGCGCGCGGCGGCTCAGTGCAAAACAGTCGCGAACAGGCTCTTTGCTTTTTCCCAGAGCGCGCTAGAATGCGCCCCGAACGGACGAGAACGGTATGTGGCAGCAAACCCTCATCACCTTGCGAGCCAGGCCTCGCGGGTTTCACCTGGTGACTGACGAGTTGCTCGCACAACTGCCGCGCCTGCGCGAATGCCGCGTGGGCCTGCTGCATTTGTGGCTGCAACACACTTCGGCGTCGTTGACCGTCAACGAAAACGCCGATCCGGCCGTTCGCCGGGACTTCGAGCGTTTCTTCAACCGCCTCGTGCCACAGGGTGCAGACGGTTTCGAACACAACGACGAAGGGCCCGACGACCTGCCAGCGCACTTCAAGGCCAGCTTGCTGGGCTGCCAGGTGACCGTTCCGGTGACCTCGGGAAGGCTGGCGACAGGTACCTGGCAAGGTATTTATTTGGGCGAGCATCGCGATCATGGCGGCGCACGTCGGGTCCTTGCCACGCTGTATGGCGAGGACGCTTGACCGCTGGTTACCAGTGGATGTGAATTTTTTCCGGCAACCGTCGACATAAGGTAAAGCTGGGCTATAAATAATCTGCTTTCGCAAGTCATGAGGTAGAACATGAGCGACGATGATCTGGAAAACGACGACCTCGAAGTAGGCGAAGAAGACGAGGCCGAAGAAACCCTCGAGGCGGCTGCCGAAGACGTTGCGGAGGACGACGGTGGCGACACACCCGTACCCGCTGCCAAGGGCAAGGCCAAGGCGGCGGTATCGGTGGATGAACTGCCGAGTATCGAAGCCAAGAACAAAGAGCGCGATGCGCTGGCTCGGGCGATGGAAGAGTTCCTGTCGCGCGGCGGCAAGGTGCAGGAAGTCGAGCCCAACGTGGTGGCCGATCCACCCAAGAAGCCCGACAACAAGTACGGCAGCCGCCCTATCTGAAGGCTCGTCGCTCGAAGCAACATAGAAAAAGCCCGCGGTCGCTGCGGGCTTTTTTGTGGGTGCGGGGTAGACACTGACGGCCTCTTCGCGGGCAGAGAACTCGCCGCTCGCCCGCTCCCACAGCTAGCCCAGTTGCAGCAGCAGTGCAGGCAACTGTGCCAGGCTGGCGACCTCGGCGTCGGGTTTGCCTTCGGCGGCCCATGGCTTGCCTTGCGGGTTGTACCAGATGGCCTTCATGCCCGCCTTCTGCGCGCCGGCGATGTCATCGCCCGGGTGATCGCCGATGTGCACCGATTCGTGGGCGCCCGCATCGCCCAGGCGCATGGCTTCCAGAAAGGGCCGCGAATCCGGCTTGCCCACGCCCAGGTCTTCGGCGCATAGCGCAAAGGTGAAGAAATCAGCGATGCCCAGTCGACGCACATCGGCGTTGCCGTTGGTAACCACGCCCAGGGTATAACGCTGGCAAAGGATCTCCAGGGCTGGCTGGGCCTCGGGAAAGATGTCCACCTGATGCCGAGCGTGCAGGAATACCTCGAAGGCCCTGTCGGCCAGCGAGGCCGCTTCATCCTCGGCATAGCCAGCGTCTTGCATGGCGTGCCGCAGCACACGACGGCGCAGCGCGCTGATGCGGTGCTTGAGCGAAGGGTCGGCGTCGACCAGGCGCTGGCGGATCTGGAACAGGTGCTCGACCGGCACTGGGCCCAGTCTCGGCGCCTGGTCGGCCAGCCAGTCGCGCAGGATGGCTTCGGCGCTGACGATGACCGGGGCGGTATCCCACAGGGTGTCGTCGAGGTCGAAAGTGATCAGCTTGATGCTCATGAGTCGCCGCCTTTGCGTTTTGCCCGTGGGTGGGCACTGTCGTAGACACTGGCCAGGTGCTGGAAGTCCAGGTGGGTATAGATCTGCGTGGTAGCGATGTCGGCGTGGCCAAGCATCTCCTGCACGGCACGCAGGTCGTGGGACGACTCGAGCAGGTGGCTGGCAAACGAATGACGCAGCATGTGCGGATGCAGGTTCTGCCCCAGCTCACGCTCGCCGGCGGCCTTGACCCGTACCTGGATGGCACGCGGCCCGAGCCTGCGGCCCTGCTGGCTGACGAACACGGCATCGTCGATGGGGTTGCTCATCGAGCGCAGCGCCAGCCACTGCTCCAGCGCCGCGCGCGCCTTGCGACCCACGGGCAGTACACGGGTCTTGCTGCCCTTGCCATGCACCTGCACCAGGCCGTCGGCGAGGTCGAGCTGCCCGAGGTCGAGGCTGGTCAGCTCCGACAAGCGCAGACCCGAAGAATAGAACAGCTCGAGAATGGCCTGGTCGCGATGGGCCAGGAAGTCGTCTTCCACCGCACCTTCGAGCAGCTGCAGGGCGCGATCGGTGTCCAGCGTCTTGGGCAGGCGACGCTCGCCCTTGGGCGGCGCCAGGCCATTGGCCGGGTCGTGGCTGCAGAGGCCTTCGCGATTGAGGTAGCGATACAGGCCACGCACGGCCGAAAGCAGGCGCGACAGACTGCGCGACGACTGCCCTTGCTGATGCTGGCGAGCGATCAGACGCCGCAACAGCTGGATGTCCAGTGCCTGCCAGGTCGCCAGGCCTTCCTTCTCGCAGAATTCGACGACCTTGGTCAGGTCGCGCCGGTAGGCATCCAGGGTATGCACCGACACCTGGCGCTCACTGCGCAGGTGCGTGCAGTAGGCATCCAGTTGTTCGCGCACCTCAACGTACCGAGCGCAGCGCGCCGGTGTAGCGTGGCAATACCCGGCTGAGCACTTCGCCGATATGGCTGAGGAACAGCGTGCCCACCGAACTCTTGTAGTGCGCAGGGTCGCGGCTGCCGATGGCCAGTACGCCGTGCAGGCCTTGATGCAGCAATGGCACCAGCGCGGTCGAGCCGACCTGCGAGGCCTGGTCGCTGCCGAACAGGAACGCCAGTTCGTGTTCGCGCAAGGCACCACTGAGCGACTTGCCCTCCGACAACAGCCCACCGATGGCCTGCTGCGCTTCACCACTGGTCACGCTGCGGCCTACCGGGGCGGGAATGTCGTTGAACAGGATCAGGCTGACGAAGGGCACCTGGAAGTCTTCGCGCAGGCTGTCTTCGACGCTGATCACCAGCTCGTCCAGGGACGCGGCATCGAGCATGGCCAGAATCAGGCGGCGAGTCTTCTCGAACAGGCGATCGTTGTCGCGCGCGAGCTCCATCAGGTGCGAGAGGCGCTGGCGCATCTCGCCGTTGCGGTCACGCAGCAGCGTCATCTGCCGTTCCACCAGCGACACCGTGTCGCCGCGCTGGTGGGGCAGGCGCAGCTGAGTCAGCAATTCCTCATGCTGCTCGAAGAACGCCGGGTTGGCGGCTAGAAAGTCGGCCACGGCCGAAGCCTCCAGGACCTCCGCAGGCGCGGGTACTTGAGGCTGGTCGGTCATTGGCTGTACTCGGTCATAAACGCACTTGTCCTTCGAAGACCCGAACCGCAGGGCCGGTCATGATCACCGAATGGCCTGGCCCGGCCCATTCGATGGACAGGCGGCCGCCTGGCAGGTCGAGCAGCAGTGGCGAATCCATCCAGCCCTGGCTGATGGCTGCGACTGCGGCAGCACAGGCGCCGGTGCCACAGGCCTGGGTCTCGCCGGCGCCACGCTCCCAGACACGCAGCTGCGCGCGGGTGCGATCGACTACGTGCAGAAAGCCCACGTTCACCCGTGCCGGAAAGCGCGGATGGTGTTCGATCTTCGGCCCCAGTGCGTGCACCGGCGCATTGTTGATGTCGTCGACACGCAGCACTGCGTGGGGGTTGCCCATGGACAGGGCGGCGATCTCGACGCTCTGGCCATCGACGGACAGCTCGTAGCTGCGCGCCTGGGAGTCGGCCTGGAACGGGATGTCGGCCGGCACCAGGCGCGGCGGGCCCATGTCGACGCTGATCTGACCATCGCTGCGGACGTCCAGGGTGATGATGCCGCCCTTGGTTTCGACGCGAATGGTCTTCTTGGCCGTGAGGCGCTTGTCCAGCACGAAGCGGGCGAAGCAGCGCGCGCCGTTGCCGCATTGCTCCACCTCCGAACCGTCGGAATTGAAGATGCGATAGCGGAAGTCGACATCGGGATTGTTCGGCGCTTCGACCAGCAGCAATTGATCGAAGCCGATGCCGGTGTGGCGATCGCCCCACTGCTTGGCATGCTTGGGCAGGATATGGGCATGTTGGCTGACCAGGTCCAGCACCATGAAGTCGTTGCCCAGGCCATGCATCTTGGTAAAACGCAGTAGCATGGGATTACTCCGGCAACAGGCTTTCGCCGGCGAAAAGCTCGGCCACGGTTTCGCGGCGGCGTACTTCGAATGCCTGGTCACCATCGACCAGCACCTCGGCACAGCGGCCGCGCGTGTTGTAGTTCGAGCTCATGACGAAACCGTAGGCGCCGGCCGAATGCACGGCCAGCAAGTCGCCTTCGGCCAGCACCAGTTCACGCTCCTTGGCGAGGAAGTCACCGGTTTCGCAGATCGGCCCGACGATGTCGTAGGCACGTGCCTGACCTTCCCGCGGCTTGACCGGGCTGACGTTCATCCATGCCTGGTACAGGGCCGGGCGGATCAGGTCGTTCATCGCCGCGTCGACGATGGCGAAATCCTTGTGCTCGGTATGCTTGAGGTATTCCACCTGAGTCAGCAAGACCCCGGCATTGGCCACGATGAACCGCCCCGGCTCGAACACCAGGGTCAGCTCGCGACCGTCCAGGCGCTCGCGCACGGCCTGGATGTAGTCGGCAACCAATGGCGGCTGCTCTTCGCTGTAGCGCACGCCCAGGCCACCGCCCAGGTCGATGTGGCGCAGGTAGATGCCGCAGTCGCCAAGGCGATCGACCAGGTCGAGCAAGCGATCCAGGGCGTCGAGGAACGGTGCCAGCGTGGTCAGCTGCGAGCCGATGTGGCAATCCACGCCGATCACGTCGAGGTTGGGCAACTGCGCGGCACGTACATAGACGTCTTCGGCTGCAGCGATGTCGATGCCGAACTTGTTCTCTTTCAAGCCCGTGGAAATGTACGGGTGGGTGCCCGCGTCGACGTCCGGATTGACCCGTAGCGACACAGGCGCGCGCACGCCTAGCTGGGCGGCGACTTCCTGCAGGCGTTCCAGCTCGTCGGTGGATTCGACGTTGAAGCAGTGCACGCCTACTTCGAGGGCGCGGCGCATGTCGGCGCGGGTCTTGCCGACGCCGGAAAACACCACGCGCTCGGCGCGCCCGCCCGCGGCCAGCACGCGCTCCAGTTCGCCGCCCGAGACGATGTCGAAACCGGCGCCCAAACGCGACAGGACATTGAGCACGGCCAGGTTGGAGTTGGCCTTCACGGCAAAGCAGACCAGCGACGGGGTGCCCTGCAGGGCATCGGCGTAGGCGTTGTACTGCGCCTCGATGTGGGCGCGCGAGTAGACGTACGTCGGCGTGCCGAAGCGCTGGGCCACGGCCGACAGGGCTACGCCTTCGGCAAACAGTTCACCGTCGCGGCGTTGAAAAGCGTCCATGGTGTTCCCTTAGTAGTGCTTGTGCGGTTGCGACGACTTGGCTTGGTCCTCGGGAGATTTGCTGTCATCGGGCAGGTACAGCGGGCCCTTTTGACCACAGGCGGACACCAGGCAGGCAACGGCGACGAGCGCGGCCAGGGAAGAGATCAGGCGCTTCATGGCGAAATCCTTTGTATAAGCAGTAATTGCGCCCGAGTATACCCAGCGCCCGGCATGGTGGCTATGCAGGTGGGCCGCCAGCGGTGCCACCGATCCAGACGGGTGCATTATGCTTTGCATAAACCGCTGGCTGCTCGTATCTTGCCGCCCGTAGCGCGAACAGACACTTTCCGAGGTTCCTGCAATGAGTTTGACCGAAGCCCGTTTCCACGACCTGGTCGATGCCACCCAGCAGGCGCTGGAGGAGTTGCTCGAAGACCACGCCGACGACATCGAAATTTCCGCCGGCATGATGACCATCAAGTTCGACAACGGCAGCCAACTGATCATCAGCCGCCAGGAGCCGCTGCGCCAGCTGTGGCTTGCCGCGCGCTCCGGTGGCTATCACTTCGATTACGACGAAGAGTCGGGCAAGTGGCGCTGCGAGAAATCCGAGGAATTGCTGGGCGAGGTACTGGCCCGGGCGACCGAGGAACAGGCCGGCGTCGAGCTGGATTTCGAAGAGATCTGATGGTGAGCCAGCCCGCACGCGCCCCCAAGCCGCTCTACAGCAACGTCAGCCCGTCGGTACAGTCACCTTGCGTGAGCCTGTGCCGGCTGGACGAAGAACGCGTTTGCCAAGGGTGTTTCCGCCATGTCGAGGATATCCGCGCCTGGCGCTCGGCCGATGACGATACGCGGCGCCAGATCATCGCTGTGGCCGAGCAGCGCCGCTCGCAGGCGCTGTCGGCGCCTGCTGGCGACTGACAGCACCTGCTTCCATCAAGCCCCGATGCTCAGGCAGGCTCGGCCACCGTCAGGATGGTGAGCAATGACTGCGCGTGCCCGGCAGCCTCATGGCCCAGGCTGGTCAGGTAGCCGCCATCGGGCTTGGTGATCAATTCCTTTTCATGCAGGCGAGTCGCGGCGGCAATGGCCGCAGGTGATGCAGTGTGGTGGATTTTCAGACCTTCCATGGTGTTGCCGAGGTTGAACAGGGCAAGGATTTCCAGCTCGGCAACCAGTTCCGGGGTGTAGGACGACATAGGCGCTCCCGACTTTCTTATGGAATGAACGACAGCACCGAGGGGCGCTGAACGCTGTACCCCGACACCGTGGCAGCGGGGTTTTTCCAGTGTAGTCAGCCGCAGGCGAACGCGCCTGTTCAGCGTCAGACTTTTTCCGCTGGCAGCTCGGGCAAGGCGCGCAGAGCGGCTTCGTACCAGGCCGTGTCGAACGCACGATCCTGCTCCAGAATGGCATCGATCTCGATCGCCAGTACATGAGCCATCATGTTGAGGATGTCCTCGCGCTCATAGCCCACCAGCGTCAGCTTGTTGAACGTGGCCTTGGCCGCGGGCGGGTTGTCGCTTTCGATCTGATTCTCGATGGCCTGGGTGAGGGTGGCTTCGGCAAATGCTTCGTCGTCGTCTGGCAGGTTGTCGCTCATGGGGATGTTCTCGATCGGGGTCAATGTCGGGTTCTGGGGGGAGCCCTTCGCGGGCAGAGACCCGCTCCCACAGGATATCTAACATCTACTGTGGGAGCAGGGCGCGAAGAGGCCGGACCTGCCAAGCGCCTAGCGAGCCGCCAGCAAATCGCGGCCGCGAGCGACTGCCGCACGCACCTGAGCAGGCGCCGTGCCGCCGATGTGGTCGCGGGCATTGACCGAGCCTTCCAGGGTCAATACCTCGAACACGTCCGCATCGATCTGGTCACTGAACCGGCGCAGTTCTTCCAGGCTCATTTCCGCCAGGTCCTTGCCGGTGTCCACGCCATGCTTGACCGCATGCCCGACGATCTCGTGGCAATCGCGGAACGGCAGGCCACGGCGCACCAGGTAATCGGCGAGGTCGGTGGCGGTGGAGAAACCACGCAGCGCGGCTTCGCGCATCATGGCGTGCCTGGGCTTGATGGCCGGGATCATGTCGGCAAAGGCCCGCAGCGAGTCGCGCAGCGTGTCGGCGGCGTCGAACAGCGGTTCCTTGTCTTCCTGGTTGTCCTTGTTGTAGGCCAGCGGCTGGCCCTTCATCAGGGTCAGCAGGCCCATCAGCGCACCGAATACCCGGCCGCTCTTGCCGCGCACCAGTTCCGGTACGTCGGGGTTCTTCTTCTGCGGCATGATCGAGCTGCCGGTGCAGAAGCGGTCGGGCAGGTCGATAAACTGGAATTGCGCGCTGGTCCACAGCACCAGCTCCTCGGAGAAGCGCGACAGGTGCATCATCGCGATGCTGGCCGCAGCGCAGAATTCGATGGCGAAGTCACGGTCCGAAACGCCATCCAGCGAGTTGCCGCCGACGGCTTCGAAGCCCAGCAGCGTGCAGGTCAGCTCGCGGTCGATGGGGTAGGTGGTGCCGGCCAGCGCGGCGCTGCCCAGCGGCATGCGGTTGGTGCGCTTGCGGCAATCGACCAGGCGTTCATGGTCGCGGCTGAGCATTTCGAACCACGCCAGCAGGTGATGCCCGAAGGTCACCGGCTGCGCGGTCTGCAGGTGGGTGAAGCCCGGCATGATGGTGTCGGCCTCGCGCTCGGCCTGTTCCAGCAAGCCCTGCTGCAGGCGGGTGATTTCGCTGAGGATGAGGTCGATCTCGTCACGCAGCCACAGGCGAATGTCGGTGGCCACCTGATCGTTGCGGCTGCGTCCGGTGTGCAGCTTCTTGCCGGTGACACCGATGCGATCGGTCAGGCGCGCTTCGATGTTCATGTGCACGTCTTCCAGATCCGTGCGCCAGTCGAACTGGCCCGCCTGGATTTCTTGCTCGATGGTGCGCAGACCGTCGACGATGGTGTCGCGCTCCGCATCGGTGAGCACACCGACCTTGGCCAGCATGGTGGCGTGGGCGATCGAGCCCATGATGTCATGGCGGTACAGGCGCTGGTCGAAATCGACCGAGGCGGTGAAGCGGGCGACGAAGGCGTCGACGGGTTCACTGAAGCGGCCGCCCCAGGACTGGTTGGTCTTGTCAGTGCTCATGAATTGGCTCGTGCAAGGCGTGAACGGGAAATTGCCGCAATAATAACAAATGCGGCCCGGGTCTGTTGGCGGCATAGTGCAGGTGTCTATTGTCTGCATTCACTCCTTCGCGGGCAGAGGGCTCGCCGCCCGCCCCCGCTCTCACAAGTGATCACGTTGACCTGTGGGAGCGGGTCTCTGCCCGCGAAGAGGCCCGCGACACCCTACAGCAGCCAGGGAACCGTACATGTTCAGCAAGCCGTCGAACCCTCCCGAGCCGGACTTTTTCCTGCCCGAGCTATGCCTGCCCCAGGCACTGTTGATGCTGATCGTGCTGGCGCAGTTGCTGGTGTTCGTGCTGGTGCTGGCCGAACCCATGAACCCAGGCTTCAACTGGGTGCGCCTGGCCCTCACTTCGCTGTTCGTGCAATGGATCGTGCTGCTCTCGGCGGCCTTGCTCTGTGCCCTGCGCCCCTGGCTGGCGCGCCTGCGCCCCGGTATGGCGGGTGGGTTGTGCTGCGCCCTGGTAGTGGGCCTGACCCTCGCGGGCACGGCGGTGATCGACTACTTCCAGTTGGGCGGGCTCGACACGCCGACCGTGGAGGTCAATCGGTACCTGCGCCACGCCCTGATCGGGCTGATCATGTCGGCCTTGCTGCTGCGCTACTTCTACCTGCAGAGCCAGTGGCGGCGCCAGCAACAGGCCGAATTGCAGTCGCGTATCCAGGCCCTGCAGGCGCGCATTCGCCCGCACTTCCTGTTCAACAGCTTGAACAGCATCGCCAGCCTGGTGGTCAGCGATCCGGTCAAGGCCGAGCAGGCGGTGCTCAATCTGTCCGACCTGTTTCGTGCCAGTCTGGCCCAGCCCAACAGCCTGGTGATGTGGCGTGATGAGGTGGAGTTGGCCAAACGTTATTTATCGATTGAGCAATATCGTCTCGGCGAGCGTCTACAGTTGCACTGGAGGATCGAAACAATCCCGGATGATCTGCCGATCCCCCAACTTACTTTGCAACCGTTGTTGGAGAATGCGCTGGTACATGGCATCGCCCCTTTGATTTCGGGCGGGGTGGTCAGCGTGGAGGCCGACTACAAAGGGGGAGAGTTCATATTGACCATCAGCAATCCCTACCAAGAGGCCGCCACAGCGCAGGCGTCGGGCGGAACCCAGCAGGCGCTGGCAAACATTGGCGCTCGACTTGCGGCACTTTTCGGTCCGCGCGCAAGTCTTAGCGTGAATCGCCGTGACGGTCGTCACTTCACTTGTCTACGTTATCCATGTGCGAGACTCACGCAGGAATCCAGCGCTCTATGAATGTCCTGATCGTTGATGACGAACCCCTTGCCCGCGAACGTTTGAGCCGACTGGTTGGCGAGCTCGAGGGCTACCATGTGCTCGAACCCGGCGCCAGCAACGGCGAAGAAGCCCTGAGCATGATCGAGGCACAGAAGCCGGACGTAGTCCTGCTCGACATTCGCATGCCCGGCCTGGATGGCCTGCAGGTCGCCGCCAGGCTGTGCGAGCGCGACACGCCGCCGGCGGTGGTGTTCTGCACCGCCCATGACGAGTTTGCCCTGGATGCTTTTCAGGTCAGTGCCGTGGGCTACCTGGTCAAGCCGGTGCGCTCCGAACACCTGCTCGAAGCGTTGAAGAAGGCGGAAAAACCCAACCGCGTGCAACTGGCCGCCCTGACACGTCCGGCGGCCGAGGCGGGGACCGGTCCGCGCAGCCATATAAGCGCAAGAACCCGCAAGGGCATCGAGTTGATTCCGTTGGATCAGGTGATCTACTTCATTGCCGATCACAAGTACGTCACCCTGCGCCACGAAGGCGGCGAGGTCTTGCTCGATGAACCGCTCAAGGCGTTGGAAGACGAGTTTGGCGATCGCTTCGTGCGTATCCATCGCAACGCCCTGGTGGCCCGCGAGCGCATCGAGCGCTTGCAGCGCACGCCCCTGGGTCACTTTCAGCTCTATCTGAAGGGGCTCAACGGCGACGCGCTGATCGTCAGCCGACGCCATGTGGCCGGCGTGCGCAAGATGATGCAGCACCTCTAGCCCTCAGCAGGCCTGCCCAGTCCGCCGGGCTGGGCGCGGCCTGGCGCACAGCTGGTATCATCGTCCGCTAATCTTCATACGGATCGATTCATGCCCATTCGCGAAATCCGCATCGCCACCCGTAAAAGCGCGCTTGCTCTGTGGCAGGCCGAATACGTCAAGGCCCGCCTGGAGCAGGCGCATCCCGATCTGCAGGTCACCCTGGTGCCGATGGTCAGTCGCGGCGACAAGCTGCTCGACTCACCCTTGTCGAAGATCGGCGGCAAGGGGCTGTTCGTCAAGGAGCTGGAAACCGCCCTGCTCGAAGGCACGGCGGACATCGCCGTGCACTCGATGAAAGACGTGCCGATGGACTTCCCCGACGGGCTGGGGCTGTACTGCATCTGCGAGCGCGAAGACCCTCGCGACGCCTTCGTTTCCAACGCCTGGGACAGCCTGGAGGCGCTGCCGCCCGGCAGCATCGTCGGCACCTCCAGCCTGCGTCGCCAGACCCAGCTGCTGGCGCGACGTCCCGACCTGCAGATCCGCTTTCTGCGCGGCAACGTCAACACCCGCCTGGCCAAGCTCGATGCCGGTGAATACGACGCGATCATTCTGGCTGCGGCCGGCCTGATCCGCCTGGGCTTCGAAGAGCGCATCACCACCAGCATCAGCGTCGAAGACAGCCTGCCTGCGGGCGGCCAGGGCGCGGTCGGCATCGAGTGCCGGACGGCCGACAGCGAGATCCACGCGCTGCTGGGGTCATTGCATCACCGCGATACCGAATTTCGCGTGAGCGCCGAGCGTGCCCTGAACAAACACCTCAACGGTGGCTGCCAAGTGCCCATCGCCTGTTACGCCGTGCTCGAAGGGGAGCAGATCTGGCTGCGCGGCCTGGTGGGCGACCCGGCTGGGCAGCGTCTGCTGCATGCTCAGGCACGCGCGCCGCTGGCCGATGCGCAACAGTTGGGCGTACAGGTGGCCGAAGCCCTGCTGGAGCAGGGCGCCGACGACATTCTGCGCGCGGTGTACGGCGAGGCCGGTCATCCTTGAACCCTTGGCGAGTGTTGCTGACCCGACCCTGCCACGAGTGCGCGCTGCAAGCCCAGGCGCTGCTGGAACAGGGCGTGTTCGCGGCGAGCCTGCCATTGCTGGCGATCGAGCCGCTAGCGGACAGCGACACTCAGCGGCAGGTGCTGGCCGAACTGAATCGATACAATGCCGTGATCGTGGTCAGCAAGCCCGCCGCGCGCCTGGCCCTGGACCGCGCGCCTGCCAACCTCGGGCAGACCTCGTGGTTCAGCGTCGGTGCTGGCACGGCGGCCATTCTCGAAGCGCGTGGGCTGACCGTGACGTATCCTGAAACAGGAGACGATAGCGAAGCCTTGCTGAATCTGGCCCAATTGCGCGCCGCATTGGCGAGCCCCGATCCGCGGGTGCTGATCATCCGTGGCGAAGGCGGACGCGAGGCTCTGGCCGAGCACTTGCGTGAGCAGGGCGCGACGGTAGAGTATCTGCAACTGTACCGACGCAGCATTCCGGTCTACCCACCGGGTGCGCTGGTGTCCCGTATCGCATCGGAACGCTTGAACGCCTTGGTGGTCAGCAGTGGGCAGGGTTTTCAACACTTGCACCAATTGGCAGGCGAGCAGTGGTCGGTGATCCGTACCCTGCCGCTGTTCGTGCCCAGCCCGCGGGTAGCTGCGCTGGCGCGTGAAGCCGGTGCGGTGAATGTTGTGGATTGCCGAGGTGCCAGTACCTCGGCGTTGCTGGCGGCGCTGCGCACGCAGGCCGCACCCAGATCGTAAGGCGCGACCGCCAGCGAGGCGACCGCGCCCCTATGCAAAGGATGGACACGTGAGCGAAACAGCCTTGCCCAAAGACGAACCCAAGAGCGCCCCACAGGTGCCTTTCGAACAGCCAGCCGCCTTGCCCCCGCAGCGCTCGGCCAATGGCAACGGCTTGGCGATCATTGCGCTGCTGCTTGCCGCTGCCGGTCTGGCCGCAGCTGGCTGGGGCGTGTGGCAGGTGCGCACGCTGACCGCCGGCCACCAGCAGCAGTCGCGGGTGATCGAAGGGCTCGCCACGCAAACGCTGACGCTGGAACACAACGAACGGCAACTCAGTGCCGATCTCGCGCAGTTGCCCGACTCCAACGAACTCGAAGACCGCCACCGCCTGCTCGCCCAGTTGCAGGGCGATCAGCAGCGCTTGAGCCAGCGCCTGGAAACCGTGCTGGGCGCCAGCCGCAAGGACTGGCGTCTGGCCGAAGCGGAGCACCTGCTGCGCCTGGCCAGCCTGCGCCTGTCTGCTCTGCAGGACGTCACCAGCGCCAAGGCGCTGGTGCAGGGCGCCGACGAAATCCTGCGCGAGCAGGACGACCCGCAGGCCTTCGCCGCACGCGAGCAACTGACCCGCAGCCTGGCGTCGCTGCAAGGCACCACCCAGCCGGATCGCACCGGGTTGTTCCTGCAGCTGAGCGCCTTGCGCGAGCAGGCCACGCAGCTGACGGCGCTGGCGCCCGAATTCCAGGCGGCCGCGGCAGCTGCGCAGGGCAACTCACCAGAAGGCGAAACCCGCTGGCGCCAGTGGTGGAACAAGATTTCCGGTTTCTTCCGGGTCGATTTCAGCCCCGACGACAGCATCCGGCCGTTGCTCGCCGGGCAGAGCCTGAGTCAGGTTCGCCTGGCCTTGAGCCTGGCGCTGGAGCAGGCCCAGTGGGCTGCGCTCAATGGTCAGGGCAAGGTGTATACGCAAGCGCTGGACGACGCCCGCAGTATTCTGGTGGCGGGCTTCAATCGCGAGAATGGCCCGACCCAGGCCATGATCGAACAGTTGACTGCCCTGAAGAATCAGCCGGTTTCGGTCACCACACCTGATCTGGATGCAAGCCTCAACGCCATCCAGGCCTACCTGCAACATCGTCACACACCGGTCGAAGGCCTGCAGAAGTCGACCGAAGCAGCGCCGGCCGCTGTGGAGAGCCAACCATGAAACGGTTCTACGTGATCCTGTTTCTGGTGATTGCCGCCATGGTCGGCCTCGGCCTGGCCGTGGCCAAACACCCCGGCTACGTACTGATCGACTACCCCCATGTGATGCGCTACGAGTCGGGCCTGTGGAGCACGCTGCTGGCGTTGCTGGTGCTGGTCTTGGTGGCGTTCGTCGTCTACCTGCTGATCAGCGTGCTGGTCAGCTCCGGCCGCGTGGTCAATCCATGGTCGGGCCGCAATCGCAACCGCCGCGTGCAGACATCCATCGAGAAGGGCCAGCTGGACCTCGCCGAAGGGCGCTGGGCCAGTGCCCAGAAGCACTTGCAGCACGCAGCCGAAAATGAACGCCAGCCATTGCTCTATTACCTCGGCGCAGCACGCGCCGCCAATGAGCAGGGCCGCTACGAAGACAGCGACAACCTGCTCGAACGGGCCCTGGCACGTCAGCCACAAGCGGAATTGGCAATTGCCTTGAGCCATGCTCAGTTGCAGAGCGATCGCGGCGACAGTGACGGTTCCCTGCAGACCCTGCAGGCCATGCACGAGCGTCATCCGCGTAACGTGCAGGTGCTGCGGCAGCTGCAGCGTGTGCATCAGCAGCGTGGTGACTGGCCCGCAGTGGTCAAGCTGCTGCCACAACTGCGCAAGGACAAGGCCCTGCCGGCGGCCGAGCTCGCCGAACTCGAGCGACGTGCCTGGGGCGAGAACCTGAGCGTGGCGGCGCACGCGCCCGTGCACGAGCAAGGGCAAGGGCAGGGAGAGGCCGGCCTGGCTGCACTGGAGCGCGCCTGGCAGGCACTCAGCTCGGCACAGCGCCAGGAACCCGCATTGGTGCTCGCCTATACCGAGCAACTGCGTCAGGTGGGTGCGCAAGCCCAGGCTGAAGACGTGCTACGGACTGCGCAGAAGCGTCAGTACGACACGCACCTGGCTCGCCTCTATGGCCTGGTGATCGGCACCGACCCTGCGCGCCAATTGCAGACTGCCGAAGGCTGGCTCAAACAGCATCCCCACGATGCCGGGTTGTTGTTGACCCTGGGTCGTCTGTGCCTGCAGAACCGCTTGTGGGGCAAGGCCCGCGACTACCTGGAAAGCAGCCTGCGCCTGCAGCGCAGCCCGGAAACCTGCGCAGAACTTGCACGCCTGCTCGCCCAGTTGGGCGATACCGAACGCAGCAACCAGTTGTTCCAGGAAGGCCTCGGGCTGCTTGACGAACGTTTGCTGGCTGCACCCCTGCCCACTTCGGTGCGCACGCTCTGAATCGCTTTCGCGTGTAGAACGAGGCCGCGCCACTGCTCTGCCCCCGTGCGCACCCGGAGGCAGGGGCAGGCGCCACTAAAACCGGCATTTGGCGCAATGTCTCCCTGATTAAACGCTTGTATGAACTTTATCCGATGCGTACCTTGATGCCATTGGCGCACGGGCATAATCTCCCCCTGCATGTACATCGACATTCGCCGTCACAGACCGCGAATCGGTCCGAGCCCTGCTTCCTGTCGTACAGGAGCGCGAAGCCGGGCATGACCCACAAGGGAAGCACTCATCATGTTGGAAAGTTGCCAGAATGCCCAGGAACGTTGGGGCGGAGTTCACCTGCTGATCGATCGCTGGCTGCAGGAGCGCAATGAGCTGATCAAGGCGTTCGATGCATTGGGCGACACGCCCCAGGCCCTGGTCGAAGATCGCAAGAGGCTGCAGGATTTCTGCGGCTTGCTGGTCGACTACACATCGGCCGGCCATTTTGAAATCTACGAACAGTTGACCGACGAAGCCAAGGCGTTCAATGACAAGCGTGGTCTGGAACTGGCCGACACGATCTGGCCACGCATCGACGAAATCACCCAGAAAGCGCTCGACTTCAACGATTACTGCGACAAGGGCGACTGCTCCGATGCCGCCGTCATTCTGGACAAGCTCAAGGAGCTGGGTCGGTTGTTGCACGAGCGCTTCGAGCTCGAAGACTGCCTGATCGAGGTCTTGCACAACGCACACAAGGAAGAGTCCGTCGCCCAGGCGTGACTCTCTGTCGACGCGGCCCTAAGGGGCCGTGGCCAGCAGATGAATGTCGAACGTCAGCGGTGTATTGGGTGGTATCAAGGCACCGGCGCCGTCTGTTCCATAGGCGTGCGCCGATGCAATGACCACACGCCACTTCGCGCCGACCGGCATCTGCGGCAACACCGTACGCCAGCCCTCGATGACGCTGTTCAAGCGAAACCACTGCGCCTGGGTGCTTTGGTCGAACACGCTGCCGTCGGGCAGCTTCCCCACGTATTGAACCTGCATACGCCCATCGGCGGTGGCAGGTGCCCCTGCGCCAGGTTCCAGTACGGTTACCAGAATGCCCTCAGCGATCTCCCGCACCCCGGCCTTGGCTCGTTCGGCGGCCATGAAGCGGCGCTCGGCGGCCAGCGCCTGTTCCGTATCGGCTGCTTTGTCAGGCTTGTCCGTCTTGTCCGCCTGTGCCTGATACTGAGCCAGCAATTGGCCGATGCGCTCGTCGCTCAATGCCAGCGGCTCTTGTCGATACGCCTCCTGCAAGCCCTTGAGCAGGGCGTCGAGTTGAAGCCCGGGGGCGTCCTGGCGCAGGCGTTCCCCCAGGCTGGCGCCCACACTGTAGGCCAGGTCGCGGGCACCGTCCGGCGCAGCTTGCGCGTGCGCGTGCGCTTGTGGCAGGGCCAGGGACAATGGCACCAGGGACAACGACAACAGCAGGCGAGGCAACATCACATTCTCCAGGACAAGACACGGCGAGCATGGACCGATTATGCCACCGACCGGGAAACGGGGCCTCGCGGACACAGTCAACATGTTCTGGCGGCTCTACAGCCACAGGTCTAGTATGAGCCTCTACCCATCGGCCAGGAGGTAACCCATGTCGGCTAACAAGAAGCCCGTAAACACCCCGTTGCATTTGCTTCAACAGCTTTCCGGCAGTTTGCTCGAGCACCTCGAAAGTGCATGTTCCCAGGCCTTGGCCGATGCTGAAAAACTGCTCGCCAAGCTCGAGAAGCAGCGCGGCAAGGCTCAGGAAAAACTGCACAAGTCGCGCACCAAAGTGCAGGACGCTGCTACTGCCGGCAAGAAAAAGAAGCAAGCCAAGGCGCACGACTCGGTGAGCGAACTCGAACAACTGCTCGACGAGCTCAAGGACCGCCAGGCCGAAACCCGCGCCTACATCGTCGAGCTCAAGCGCGACGCCCAGGAAAGCCTGAAACTGGCAGCCGGGGTAGGGCGCGTCCAGGAAGCGGCGAGCAAGGCAATCGAAACCCGTTCGGCCAAGCCCAAGGCAACCCCTGCGGCCGCGGCCAAGTCGGCCAGCCCGGCAGCCAAGCCTGCCGCTCGCACGCCTGCCAAGAGCACCCCAGCCGGGTCGACTGCACGTGCGGCCGCGAAGCCTGCAGCCAGCAAAACCACCCGTGTAGCTGCCGCAGCCACTGCGAGCAAGCCGGCGGTTTCCCGCAGCACTACCCGCAAGGCCCTGGCGGCCCCGGGCGCGGCGGTCAAGCCTGACGCCAAGGCACCCGCCAAGCCGGCTGCGCGGCCGGCCAGAAAGCCTGCGGCCGCCAAGTCGCTTGCCGCAGCCGTGCATTCGAGTGCGACCGAGTCCGGTGCTCCCGCCACTGGCGCTCAGGACGACAAGGGCGACGCATCTTCGAGCCAAGCCTGAGTCTCCCTGGCTGCCACGCCCAGCACGTGTAACGCCGCGCTCGAGTGCGCGGCCGTTGCGGGTAGCAAAGCAGGCAGCCAGGTCATGCTCAAGCCCTGCGTAGCGAGGGGCCAAGGTGCGGCCTGATAGTGCAGGCGCTGCAGCAACTGGCGTTCGGCGTTCAGTTCCAGTGCCTTGACCGATTCGCGCAGGTGCATCAGCTCAGGGTCTTGCACGGCCTGGGCTCGCCACTGCTGGCGCAATTCGCGCAAGGGTCGCACCACGTCCGCATGCCAAGGCGTGGCGATCGCCTCCAGCAGCGTCACCCGTTCGCATGTGCAGGCCACGCCCCTGGCATCCAGCCAGGCACCGCACAGCAGCAGGCACACGTTGGCGCCATCTGCTTGCAGCTGCAGGCAGGTGGTTTCGATGCCTGGTCGGGCATAGAGGTCCAGGGCAAACTTCCACAACTCATCATGCATCGTGCTACTCGCGCCAGTGGGCAAGGAAGCTGGTAGACTTCGCCGCCATTATGATCCGACTTCAGAACCTCACTTTACAGCGTGGCCCGCAGCGTCTGCTAGAAGACGCCGAGCTGACCCTGCACGCCGGTCAGAAAGCCGGCCTCATCGGCGCCAACGGTGCTGGCAAATCCAGCCTGTTCGCCTTGCTGCGTGGCGAGCTTGTGCCCGACTCCGGCAATTGCTACCTGCCCGCCGATTGGCGTATCGCCCACATGCGCCAGGAAGTCGATACCCTCGAACGCATTGCGGTCGACTACGTACTCGATGGCGATGTGCGTCTGCGCGAAGTGCAGCAGGCACTGGCGGACGCCGAGGCCACGCAGGACGGTGCGGCCCAGGCGCGCCTGCATGCCGAGCTCGACAGTGCCGACGGCTATACCGCGGACGCACGTGCACGCAAGCTGCTCGCAGGGCTTGGTTTCAGCAACGAGCAGATGGACCGTCAGGTCGGTGATTTTTCCGGGGGCTGGCGGATGCGCCTGAGCCTGGCTCAGGCTTTGATGTGCCCTTCCGACCTGCTGCTGCTCGACGAACCGACCAACCACCTGGATCTCGACGCCATTCTGTGGCTCGAGGACTGGCTCAAGGGCTATCCCGGCACCCTGCTGTTGATCTCCCACGACCGCGACTTCCTCGACGAAGTCGTCGATCACGTGGCCCACGTCGAACAGCAGAAGCTGACCCTGTACCGTGGTGGCTACAGCGCCTTCGAACGCGCCCGTGCCGAACGCCTGGCGCAGCAGCAGCAAGCGTACGAGAAGCAGCAGGTGCAGCGCGCGCACATGGAGAAGTACATTGCGCGCTTCAAGGCCCAGGCCACCAAGGCGCGTCAGGCGCAGAGCCGGATCAAGGCCCTGGAGCGCATGGAAGAGCTGTCGGCGGCACACGTCGACTCGCCCTTCGACTTCGTGTTCCGCGAATCGGTGAAGATTTCCAGCCCCTTGCTCGACCTGTCCGAAGGTCGGCTGGGCTACGGCGAAACGGCCGTGCTGGAGAAGGTCAAGCTGCAGCTTGCGCCCGGTGCGCGGATTGGCCTGTTGGGCCCCAATGGCGCGGGCAAGTCGACCCTGATCAAGAACCTCGCTGGCGAGCTCACGCCCATCGGCGGACGCCTGGTACGTGGCGAGAACCTGGTGGTGGGCTATTTCGCCCAGCACCAGCTGGACTCCCTGGACAGCAAGGCCAGCCCGTTGCTGCATCTGCAGCGGCTGGCACCGGGCGAGCGTGAGCAGGTACTGCGCGACTTCCTCGGTGGCTTCGATTTCCGTGGCGCGCGCATCGATGAACCGGTGCTGAATTTCTCCGGTGGCGAAAAGGCCCGCCTGGCGCTGGCGTTGATTGCCTGGGAACGGCCCAACCTGTTGCTGCTCGACGAACCGACCAACCACCTCGACCTGGAGATGCGCCTGGCCCTGACCATGGCCTTGCAGGAGTTCAGTGGCGCGGTGCTGGTGGTGTCCCACGACCGGCATCTGCTCAAGAGCACCACCGACGATTTCCTGTTGGTAGCCGATGGCAAGGTCGAGCCGTTCGATGGCGATCTGGACGACTACGCGCGCTGGCTGGTGGATTATCGCCAGCGCCACGCGCCAGTCAGCAATACCCCGGTCAACCTCGACAAGACCGACAAGAAAGCCCAACGGCAGGCCGCCGCCGCACTGCGTCAGCAACTGGCGCCGCACAAGCGCCAGGCCGACAAGCTGGAACGCGACCTTGGCGAGGTTCACGAGAAGCTGGCGAAGATCGAAGCCGCCTTGTCCGACAGTGCGCTCTACGAGGCCGCGCGCAAGGATGAACTGCGCGACCAGCTTGCCCAACAGGCCAAGCTCAAGGTGCGCGAGGGTGAGCTGGAAGAGCAGTGGATGGAAGCGCTGGAAATGCTCGAAGACATGCAGGCACAACTCGAGGCATTGGCCTGATACTGGGGCTTGATGCCGAGCTGCCTGCACGGGCCCATAGCCAAATTCGCTGCGCCGTTTTACCTTAGGCTGTCCCTATTCGAGCGTCGAGGTCCGTATGCTGCTGGAAACCTGGTTGGCCTTTTTGGTGGCGTGCTGGATCATCAGTCTTTCGCCTGGGGCCGGAGCTATCGCGTCCATGTCCAGTGGCTTGCAGCACGGTTTCCTGCGCGGCTACTGGAATGCGATCGGCCTGCAGTTGGGGCTGCTTCTGCAAATTGCGATCATTGCGGCTGGCGTCGGGGCCGTGCTCGCGGCGTCGGCCACGGCGTTCCAGGCGATCAAGTGGTTTGGCGTGCTCTATCTGCTCTATCTTGCGTTCAAGCAATGGCGTGCACTGCCTGCCGACATCGGTGAGGAGGCGGGGCAAAAGCCGGCTGGCAAGGCATCGAGCCTGGTGCTGCGCGGTTTTCTGGTGAACGTCGGCAACCCCAAGGCGCTGGTATTCATGCTGGCGGTATTGCCGCAATTCATCAATCCGCACGCGCCACTGCTGGTTCAATACCTGACCATTGCAGCGACCATGGTGACCGTGGACCTGATCGTCATGGCCGGCTATACCGGGTTGGCGGCGAAGGTGCTGCGGCTGCTGCGCACGCCGCGCCAGCAGCGACGCATGAACCGCACCTTCGCCGGCTTGTTCGTGGCGGCGGCGACCCTGCTCGCTACGCTGCGGCGGGTGCCTGCCTGAAATCGGCGGTCAGGCCTGGGTGAGTTCGATCACCCGGTCCACCAGCTTGTTGATGCCGGCGGCGGCTTCGCTGATGGTCTTGGCGCTCATGTAGGCGGGGGTGCTGACCAGCTTGCGGGCGGTGTCCTCGACGATCTCGGTCACTTCGCATTCCTGGTGGGTGCCACCCATTTTCTCGATGGCCTGCGCGGTTTCGGCATCGGTACCGATGGTGCAGATCACGCCGGGACCGTAGATTTTGCCGCCAGCGCCGGTGAGATGCAGATCAAGCCAACCGGCTTGCGCGCTTCGGCGAAGGCCTCGGCCAGTGCCTGCACTTGCAGGTTGACCGAGCAGGCAGCGCCGTCGCTGGCGAAGGAAGACAGATTCTTTGCCGCGCCGAACCCACCTGGAACGATCAAGGCATCGAAATCATCGGCGTTGGCCAGGGCGATGTCCTTGACCTCGCCACGGGCGATCCGCGCCGATTCCACCAGCACGTTGCGCGACTCGGGCATTTCCTCACCGTTCAAGTGGTTGATCACATGCTTCTGGGCAACGTCGGGCGCGAAGCACTGCACTTGGCAGCCGCGCTGGTCCAGGCGCAGCAAGGTGATCACGCTTTCCTGAATTTCGCTGCCGTCATAGACGCCACAGCCGGAAAGGATCACCGCGATTTTCTTGGTCATGTCGAACTCCGATTGTGGCCACTGCTTCATTGGCATGTGTTCAGTAGCATGGATCACGCTCGGCGGCGTGTGTTCAGTTCGAGCGGGCCGTCAGGGCTGCTCGTCACCGGGCGCAGGCGTCGCCGCAGGGGCTTCCAGGCGCGCCTGGCGGGCGATGCGTGCGGCCTTGATGCGGCGCCGTACCCACAGCAGGACGCCGATCAGCACCAGCGCGCCGAGGACCCACAGCTCGTATTTCTTGACGTTGCCCAGCATGTGTTCGAGGAACGAGCCGAAATGGTAGGCCGCCAGGCCCAGTGCCGTGGCCCATACTGCAGCCCCGATGCCGTTGAGCAGCAGGTAACGCCGTGGTGGATAGCCGGACAGACCGATTGCCACCGGCATGACGGTGCGCAGGCCATAGACGAAACGAAAGCTCAGGACCCAGATGTCCGGATGCCGGCGGATGTGCTCCAACGCACGGTCGCCCAACAGCTGCCAACGAGGTTTGCGCGCCAGTAGCTTGCGTCCATGCTTGCGGCCCATGAAATACCACAGCTGGTCGCCTGCGTAGCTGCCGAAGAAGGCCACCACCACAACCATGTTGATATCCATGTAGCCACGGAACGCCAGAAACCCGGCCAGGACCAGAATGGTCTCGCCTTCGAAGAACGTGCCGAGGAACAGGGCGAAATAGCCAAAATCGTTCAGGAATTGTTGGAGCATTTTATCGATGCTGGCGAAGTGAATGCGCAGCCTAACCCGTCATGGGCATACATGAAAGTGTCCAAATGTGTCTTGTCGTGAACAATGCTTGTCAACCTGAGAACGCAGACACCTTGTGGATGCGGCCGGTCATGTCATGCAACCGTCATAATCCATGCTTATAACTGTCGCGCCCCCCTTCCAAGCGTGCAGGCGTCAATGGCATCCTGACGCATTACGCGATCCGTGCCGCTCAATTGCAAAGGGCAGTTACGCCCTCGGGAACGCCAGATGAACAACGAAGCCCAGACTCAAGTCGCTCTCACCCAAGATCAGCCGGTGGTCGAAACCCCGGTAGAAGCGCCGTTGGTCATAGAAGCCATCGTCGAACCCGCGCACCCGAGCGAGGCCCTCGCGCCGGCGCCGCACATCGTCGTGCCGGGGCTGGACGACAGCAGCCTGTACATCCATCGCGAGCTGTCGCAGTTGCAGTTCAACATCCGCGTGCTGGAGCAGGCGTTGGATGAATCCTATCCGCTGCTCGAGCGGCTCAAGTTCCTGCTGATCTTTTCCAGCAACCTCGACGAATTCTTCGAGATCCGCGTCGCAGGGCTCAAGAAGCAGATCACCTTTGCCCGCGAACAGGCCGGCGCCGACGGTCTGCAGCCGCATCAGGCGCTGGCGCGGATCAGCGAGCTGGTGCATGGCCATGTCGATCGCCAGTACGCCATCCTCAACGACATCCTGTTGCCGGAGCTGGAGAAACACCAGGTTCGCTTCATTCGTCGTCGGCATTGGACAACCAAGCTCAAGACCTGGGTGCGTCGCTATTTCCGCGACGAAATCGCGCCGATCATCACGCCCATCGGCCTGGACCCTACGCACCCGTTCCCGCTGCTGGTGAACAAGAGCCTGAACTTCATCGTCGAGCTCGAAGGCGTCGATGCCTTCGGTCGCGACTCTGGCCTGGCGATCATTCCGGCACCGCGGTTGCTGCCGCGGGTGATCAAGGTGCCCGAGGACGTAGGCGGGCCGGGCGACAATTTCGTGTTCCTGTCCTCGATGATCCATGCCCATGCCGATGACCTGTTCCAAGGCATGAAAGTGAAGGGCTGCTATCAATTTCGCCTGACCCGCAACGCCGACCTGTCGGTCGATACCGAGGACGTCGAAGACCTGGCGCGTGCGCTGCGCGGCGAGCTGTTCTCGCGTCGCTACGGCGATGCGGTACGTCTGGAAGTGGCCGACACCTGTCCCAAGCTTCTGTCCGACTATCTGCTCAAGCAGTTCAACCTGTCGGACACCGAGCTGTATCAGGTCAACGGCCCGGTCAACCTGACGCGTTTGTTCAGCATCACCGGTCTGGACAGCCATCCCGAGCTGCAGTACCTGCCGTTCACGCCACAGATTCCGAAGCTGTTGCAGAACAGCGAGAACATTTTCAGCGTGGTCAGCAAGCAGGACATCCTGCTGCTGCACCCCTTCGAATCGTTCACGCCCGTGGTCGATCTGTTGCGCCAGGCGGCCAAGGACCCTCATGTGCTGGCCGTGCGGCAGACGCTGTACCGCAGCGGTGCCAATTCCGAGATCGTCGATGCGTTGGTGGATGCCGCCCGCAATGGCAAGGAAGTCACCGTCGTCATCGAGCTGCGCGCGCGCTTCGACGAGGAATCCAACCTGCAGCTGGCCAGCCGTCTGCAAGCCGCGGGCGCGGTGGTGATCTACGGCGTGGTGGGCTTCAAGACCCACGCCAAGATGATGCTCATTCTGCGCCGCGAGGCGGGCGAGATCGTACGCTATGCACACCTTGGCACCGGTAACTACCACGCCGGCAATGCCAAGCTGTACACCGACTACAGTCTGCTGACCTCGGACGATGCACTGTGCGAAGACGTCGGCAAGTTGTTCAGCCAGTTGATCGGCATGGGCAAGACCTTGCGCATGAAGAAGCTGTTGCATGCACCCTTCACGTTGAAGAAGGGCATGCTCGACATGATCGCTCGCGAGACCCAGTACGCCATCGACGGCAAGCCGGCGCACATCATTGCCAAGTTCAACTCGCTGACCGACCCGAAGGTCATTCGCGCGCTGTACAAGGCCAGCCAGTCAGGGGTGCGCATCGATCTGGTGGTGCGCGGCATGTGCTGCCTGCGTCCGGGCATTCCCGGGGTGTCGCACAACATCCATGTGCGCTCGATCATCGGGCGGTTCCTGGAGCACACGCGGGTGTTCTACTTCCTCAACGGAGGCGAGGAGCAGATGTTCCTGTCCAGTGCCGACTGGATGGAGCGCAACCTCGACAAGCGCGTCGAAACCTGTTTCCCGGTGGAAGGCAAGAAGCTGATCGTGCGGGTCAAGAAGGAGCTGGAAAGCTACCTGACCGACAATACCCATTCCTGGATCCTGCAGGCCGACGGGCGCTACGTGCGCAACACCCCGACCGGCAACCAGAACGCCCGCAGTGCGCAGGACACGCTGCTCGAGCGGCTGAGCAACCCGATCCTGCCGGTGCGCTAGCAGCCAGCGAGATCGGCGGTGCGGCTTTCGCGGGCAGAGCCCGCTCCCACATTGGAATGCGATCCCTGTGGGAGCGGGTCTCTGCCCGCGAAAGGGCCTGCGCGGTCTTCAGCGCACGGTGAGGGTGAAGCCTACGCGGGTCAGCCATTCGGCTTCCTGGGCGAAGTCGGCCTGGGTCAGCTGGTTGTTCTCCAGCCAGCCATCGGGGAACACCACATCCAGGCTCTTGGCCTTGGCATGCAGGGACACCGCCGGCATCTCCTGGGTACCACGGATGTGGTGGAACAGGATGGCGAAGCGCAGCAGCACGCACAGCCGGATCAACTGCACACCGTCGTCGCCGAACTCGGCGAACTTGTCCTTGGGAATGTTGCGGCGGTGGCCGCGCACCAGCAGCGCCAGCATCTGCTGGTCTTCGCGCGAGAACCCGGCCAGGTCGGAGTGTTCGATCAGGTAGGCGCCGTGCTTGTGGTAATGGTAATGGGCAATGTCCAGGCCTATCTCGTGAACCTTCGCCGCCCAGCCCAGCAGCTCGCGCCAGACCCCGTCTTCCAGCTCCCAGTCCGCCGCCACCTGGTCGAAGGCATGCAGCGCCTTGCGCTCGACGCGCTCGGCCTGCTCGACATCGACGTGGTAGCGGGTCATCAACGAACCCAAAGTACGTTCGCGCACATCTTCGTGGTGATGACGGCCCAGCAGGTCGTACAGCACGCCTTCGCGCAGGGCGCCATCGCAATGGTCCATGCGCTGCAGGGCGAGGGCATCGAAGATCGCTTCGAGAATCGCCAGCCCGGCGGGAAAGATGGTCCGGCGGTCCGGCTTGATGCCGTCGAAATCGATCTTGTCGACATCGCCCAGCTTGAACAGCTTGCGCTTGAGCCAGGCCAGCCCCTCGGCATTGACCTCGCCGCTGCCCTGGCCGCCGGCCTTGAGGGCCAGGCCGATGGCGCGGATGGTGCCGGAGGAGCCGATGGCTTCGTCCCAGCTGAGCCGATGCAGGGCATTCTCGATGCTCATGATCTCCAGGCGCGCTGCCGTGTACGCCTGGGCGTAGCGGGCCGGGGTGATCTTGCCGTCGCGGAAGTAGCGCTGGGTGTAGCTCACGCAGCCCATCTGCAGGCTCTCGCGCAGCAGGGGTTCGAAGCGCTGGCCGATGATGAACTCGGTGCTGCCGCCGCCGATGTCGGCGACCAGGCGCTTGCCCGGCGTGTCGGCCAGGGTGTGGGAGACGCCCAGATAGATGAGGCGGGCCTCTTCGCGGCCAGAGATGACTTCCACCGGATGACCGAGGATCTGCTCCGCGCGGACGATGAATTCGTTGCGGTTGCGGGCTTCGCGCAGGGCGTTGGTGCCCACGATGCGCACCGCGCCCAGGGGCAGGCCGTTGATCAGTTGGGCGAAGCGCTTGAGGCAGTCCAGACCGCGCTGCATCGACTCTTCGCTGAGCTTGCGCTCTTCGTCGATGCCGGCGGCCAGCTGGACCTTTTCGCCCAGGCGTTCGAGGATGCGGATTTCATTGACGTGGGCCTTGGCCACCACCATATGAAAGCTGTTCGAGCCCAGGTCGATGGCGGCGATCAGGGACAGGTTCTTGGCTTTGGTCTGCGGCATGGTCAAAGGATCTCGGTCGTTAACCCCCGCATCGTGCCACGATCAGGCGACGGCGCCAACGCGCCATCCTGATCTTTGCCCCAAGGTCCGAGCTCTGGCGAGCCCGAACGGCATTCATGCCGGCTGCATGCCGATGAACTGCGCCAGCTCGGGCGTGCGCGGATTGACGAACAATTCCTTGGGATCGCCCACCTCGTGCACCTTGCCATGGTGCATGAACACCAGCTTGTCGCCGACCTCGCGGGCGAAGCGCATTTCGTGGGTGACCATGATCAGGGTCATGCCGTCTTCGGCCAGCTTGCGCACCACGCTGAGCACCTCGTTGACCAGCTCCGGGTCCAGCGCCGAGGTGATCTCGTCGCACAGCAGCACCTTGGGCGACATGGCCAGTGCGCGGGCGATCGCCACGCGCTGTTGCTGGCCGCCGGACAGACGTTCGGGGAACGCATCGAACTTCTCGCCCAGGCCGACCCGTTCGAGCATCTCGCGGGCCAGTTCGCAGGCGCGAGCCTTGGGCACTTTCTGCACCACCTGAGGGGCCAGCATCACGTTTTCGCCCACGCTCAGGTGCGGGAACAGGTTGAACTGCTGGAACACCATGCCGACCTTCTGGCGCAGGCTGCGCAAGTCGGCGCGCGCCGCATCCAGGTATTCACCGTCGACTTCGATGACGCCGTCGTTGATCGATTCCAGGCCGTTCAGGGTGCGCAGCAAGGTGCTCTTGCCCGAACCGCTGCGACCGATGATCGCGACCACCTGACCTTCGTCCACACTCAGGTCGATGCCCTTGAGCACATGATGATCGCCGTAGTACTTGTGCAGGGCGGAAATCCTAAGCAGCGGCATGCAGCCTCCTTTCCAGATAGCGGGCACTGAGCGACAGCGGGTAGCACAGGGCGAAGTAGCCCAGGGCGACGAAGCCGTAGACCATGAAGGGTTCGAAGGTGGCGTTGGCCAGCATGCTGCCGGTCTTGGTCAGCTCGGTGAAGCCGATGATCGAGGTCACCGCGGTGCCCTTGACCACTTGCACCGAGAAGCCCACGGTCGGCGCCACGGCAATGCGCAAGGCCTGGGGCAGGATCACGTGGCGCAGCTGCTCGTTGCGGGTAAGCGCCAGGCTGGCGGAGGCTTCCCACTGGCCGTTGCCGATGGACTCCACGCAGCCGCGCCAGATCTCGGCCAGATAGGCGCTGGTGAACAGCGTCAGGGCCAGGGCGGCGGCCACCCAAGGCGAGATGTCCACGCCCATCAGCGCCACGCCGAAGAACACCAGAAACAGCTGCATCAACAGAGGCGTGCCCTGGAACACTTCGATATAGCAGCGTGCCAGCGTGCGCAGCGGATGCGTGGGCGAGATGCGCAGGGTCATCACCAGCAAGCCGATCAAACCACCGCCAATGAACGCCACCAGGCTCAAGGCCAGGGTCCATTGCAGGCCGATGAGCAGGTTGCGCACGATGTCCCACAGGGTGAAATCCATCAGCTGTTCCTAATGATGAAACGCCGACCCAGCCAGTTCAACAGCATGCGGATCAGGATCGACATGACCAGGTACACCAGCGTGGTCAGCAGATACGTCTCGAAGGCGCGAAAATTGCGCGACTGGATGAAATTGGCGTAGAAGCTCAGCTCCTGCGTGGCGATCTGCGAGCACACCGCCGAACCCAGCATGACGATGATGATCTGGCTGCTCAGCGCCGGCCAGACCTTGGCCAGGGCCGGCTGGAGAACCACGTAGCGAAACGCCTCGAAGCGGCTCATGGCCAGGGCCGCAGAGGCTTCGAGCTGCCCCTTTGGCACGGCCTGGATGCCCGCGCGGATGATCTCGGTGGAATACGCCCCCAGGTTGACCACCATGGCAAGCACCGCGGCTTGCCACTCGCTGATCTGCACGCCCAGGCTGGGCAGGCCGAAGAAAATGAAGAACAGCTGGACCAGGAAGGGCGTGTTGCGGATGAGCTCCACGTAGACCCCGAAGAGGCCGGCGAACGGCTTGATCTGCCAGGCCCGCAGGGCGCCGCCGACGATGCCCACGGCTACCCCGAGCAGTGCGCCGATGGCGGTGAGCTCAAGGGTGAACAGCGCACCCTTGAGCAGCAGGTCGGCCTGTGCGAGTACCGGGGCGAAAGCGAACTGATAGGCCATTGGGTGCGCTCGACAATCAGAGGTCGGCGGGCAGCGGCTGCTTCAGCCAGGTCTGCGCATTCTTTTCCAGGCTGCCGTCACTCTTGCCCGCAGCGATGATCTGATTGACCTTGGCCAGCAGCTCGGGCTGTTGCTTGTTGATGCCCACGTACACCGGCGAGTCCTTGAGCTTGATCTTCAGGGCTGGAATGCGTTTAGGGTTCTTTTCCGAGATGGCCACCATCACCACGTTGCCGCTGGCGATCAGGTCGGTCTGGCCGGCAAGGTAGGCGGCGATGGTCGAATTGTTGTCTTCGAAGCGCTTGATGGTGAGGCCTTCGGGCGCGACCTTGCTCAGCTCGATGTCTTCGATGGCGCCACGGGTCACGCTGATGGTCTTGCCCTTGAGGTCGTCCAGCGTGGCGATCGGCGCTTCCGGCGGGCCGAACACGGCCAGGTAGAACGGCGCGTAGGCACTGGAGAAATCGATGACCTGTTCACGCTCGGCATTCTTGCCCAGGCTGGAGATCACCAGGTCGACCTTGCCGGTGGTGAGGTAGGGAATGCGGTTGGTGGAGTTCACCGGAGTGAGCTGCAGCTTCACTTTGAGTTGGTCGGCGATCAGCTTGGCCGTGTCGATGTCCAGTCCGCGCGGTTGCATGTCGGGGCCGACCGAGCCGAACGGCGGGAAATCCTGCGGCACGGCAACGCGCAAGGTGCCGCGCTCGGTGATGTCGCTCAGGCCATCGGCGTGGGCTGCCTGGCCCAGCATGAAACTGGCGACCAGGGTGGTGAACAGCAGGCTGCAGCGCGAAATCATGGCGATACTCCGATTGCGATCGAGTCGAGGTTGCCAGGGAGGTAGCACAGCGCGTGCCAGAATGGGGCAGGGGGCGGGCGCCGCGGCGTGGGATCGGGGTTCGAGCTGCCACGAGTGCTCTGTGCCGGGCTGGCCGCGCACCGTTGCGGAGCGCACTGGCCAGTGCCTGCGGTCATTCCTGGTGCGCCGAGCGGGGTTCCATTGCCTGTATCACCGATGTTCATAGTGATGATCAATGATCATCGGCTTCCTGTAGCAGCGCTGTGCCGCTATGATGGGCCACGTTTTTCTTTCCGAATATGACCACGGAGACACTCCATGAGCAGCGACCTTATCAAGCACGTCAGCGACGCCAGCTTCGAAGCAGATGTACTCAAGGCTGACGGTGCTGTACTCGTCGACTACTGGGCCGAATGGTGTGGCCCGTGCAAGATGATCGCCCCGGTGCTCGACGAAATCGCCGAAACCTACAAGGGCAAGCTGACCGTCGCCAAGCTCAACATCGACGAGAATCAGGAAACCCCGGCCAAGCATGGCGTGCGCGGTATCCCGACGCTGATGCTGTTCAAGAACGGCAACGTCGAGGCGACCAAGGTCGGCGCGCTGTCCAAGTCGCAGTTGGCAGCCTTCCTGGATGCCAATATCTGATACCTGAAAGGCCCCGCATTCGTCGGGGCTTTTTTCTGGGCGCGATACTGGACGCCTACAAATCGAGGTGTTACATTCGGCCTCGCATTGGTTTCTCCTCTGCCCCCTGCAAGCCGTCGCCGACGCACTCCTACTCGAATCAGTACGCGATCCTGTCGCCTTCTCTGCGGCGCGGCCTCATTAAGCCCAAAGCTTAATTTCTCCCCTCCATACATGATTACGTCATTCCCTTATGAACCTGACTGAACTCAAGCAAAAGCCGATCACCGATCTGCTCGAAATGGCCGAACAGATGGGCATAGAAAATATGGCCCGTTCGCGCAAGCAGGATGTGATTTTCTCCCTGTTGAAGAAGCACGCCAAAAGCGGTGAGGAAATCTCCGGTGATGGCGTGCTGGAGATTCTCCAGGACGGCTTCGGCTTCCTGCGTTCGGCTGACGCCTCGTACCTGGCCGGCCCAGACGACATCTACGTCTCGCCCAGCCAGATCCGCCGCTTCAACCTGCGTACCGGCGACACCATCGTCGGCAAGATCCGCCCGCCCAAGGAAGGCGAGCGTTATTTCGCCCTGTTGAAAGTCGATACCATCAACTTCGACCGTCCGGAAAACGCGAAAAACAAGATTCTCTTCGAAAACCTCACGCCGCTGTTCCCTACGGTGCGCATGAAGATGGAAGCCGGCAACGGTTCCACCGAAGACCTCACCGGTCGTGTCATCGACCTGTGCGCACCGATCGGCAAGGGCCAGCGTGGCCTGATCGTCGCTCCGCCGAAAGCGGGCAAGACCATCATGCTGCAGAACATCGCGTCGAACATCACGCGCAACAACCCTGAATGCCACCTGATCGTCCTGCTGATCGACGAGCGTCCGGAAGAAGTCACCGAGATGCAGCGCACCGTGCGCGGCGAAGTGGTCGCCTCGACCTTCGACGAGCCGCCAACCCGCCACGTGCAAGTGGCCGAGATGGTGATCGAGAAGGCCAAGCGCCTGGTCGAGCACAAGAAGGATGTGGTCATCCTGCTCGACTCCATCACTCGCCTGGCGCGTGCCTACAACACCGTGATCCCGAGCTCCGGCAAGGTCCTGACCGGTGGTGTCGACGCCCATGCCCTGGAGAAGCCCAAGCGTTTCTTCGGTGCCGCGCGTAACATCGAGGAAGGCGGTTCGCTGACCATCATCGCCACCGCGCTGGTCGAAACCGGCTCGAAGATGGACGAAGTGATCTACGAAGAGTTCAAGGGTACCGGCAACATGGAACTGCCCCTGGACCGCAAGATCGCCGAGAAGCGCGTCTTCCCGGCCATCAACATCAACCGTTCCGGTACCCGTCGCGAAGAGCTGCTGACCGCCGACGACGAACTGCAGCGCATGTGGATCCTGCGCAAGCTGCTGCACCCGATGGACGAAGTGGCGGCCATCGAGTTCCTGATCGACAAGCTCAAGCAGACCAAGACCAACGACGAGTTCTTCCTGTCGATGAAACGCAAGTAAGCCCACCCGCTGCTTGATCCGAATGGCGCCCTTGCGGCGCCATTCGCATTTTCAACGTTGCATAGCCATGCCAGACCCGTTCGGCCGACAAGGATTGTTATGACTCACCTAGCCTATCGACGTGACATCGACGGCTTGCGCGCCGTGGCGGTCATTGCCGTGGTGTTGTTCCACTTTGGTATTCCGGGTTTTGCCGGCGGGTTCGTCGGCGTTGACGTGTTCTTCGTCATCTCGGGTTATCTGATCACCTCGATCATCTGCCGCGAGCGTGCCTCGGGCCACTTCAGTTTTGTGGAGTTCTGGGGGCGCCGTGCGCGGCGGATCCTGCCCGCCCTGGTGGTGATGGTGGTAGCCTGTCTGGTCGTTGGCTGGTTCCTGCTGGTGCCGCGTGATTATGAAGAGCTGGGGCGCTCGGCGCGCTACCAGGCCATGTTCATGTCCAACGTGCTGTTCGCCCGGCAGGACGGCTATTTCGATACCGATTCGGAGCTTAAACCACTGCTGCACACTTGGTCGCTGGCGGTGGAAGAGCAGTTCTATATTCTCTTGCCGCTGTTGCTGGCCGTGCTCGGCCGGTATGTGAAGGCGTGGCGCAGAGGCTTGTTCGGCATTGCCCTGGCATCGTTTGCGGTGAGCGTCTGGCAGGTTCAGCAAGCCCCGGCGCAGGCATTCTTTCTATTGCCGGCGCGCGCGTGGGAACTGTTGGCCGGCAGCCTGCTAGCGGTGGCGCCGGTGTTCCAGCGCCCGCTGACAGTGGCCGTGCGTCAGGGCGTGGCCACCGCCGGGATCGCTGCCGTGGGCGTGGCCATTGCCTGCTATGACTGGCGTACCGCGTTCCCCGGCATGGCGGCACTGCTGCCGGTGTTGGGCACGCTGGCGATCATCTGGTCCGGCGCCGGCCAGCCGACCTGGCTGTCACGGCTGCTGGGCACGCGGCCGATGGTGGCGGTGGGCTTGATCTCCTATTCCTGGTACCTGTGGCACTGGCCGGTGCACGTATTCGCCGACTATGCCGCCGTGGACGGTATCGCTGGGCATGAAAACCTTGCGCTGATCCTGGGCAGTCTGCTGCTCGGCTACCTGTCCTGGCGCTGGGTCGAAACGCCCCTGCGCGGTCGGCGCTGGCTGGCCCAGCCGCGTCAGGCGCTGTTGGCCGCATTGCTGGCCATGGTGGTGGTGGGCCTGGCGGGGCAATCCCTGCGCTGGAGCGATGGCGTACCGTCGCGGCTGTCGGCGCAGGCATTGGCCTACGCCGAGGCCGGCGAATGGCATGCCGGGCAGCGTGACTGCATGTTCGAAAAAACCACTGCGCCCGAACGCCTCATCTGTCACCTTGGACGCCAAAGCAAAGACGTGCTGCCACCGCTGATCTGGGGCGACAGCCATGCAGCCGCGCTGATGCCGGCACTGCGCGTGCATAGCGAGCGCACCGGGCAGGCACTCGATCTGGCCAGCTCGGCCGGCTGCGTACCGGTCGCGGGGCTGGAGCGCAACGACCTGTGCCGGCAGTTCAATGCGCAGGTCCGGAGCGTGATCGCACAGGCGCCGCAGCGCGACGTGGTGCTGGTCGCGCGCTGGACGTTGTACCTGTATGGCGACGAGCATGGCGACCTGACCTATCGCTTGCCCGGTACCGATGCGCCGGTGCAGATGGCCGAGGCGCTCAAGCGCGAAGTCCGAGCCTTGCGCCAGGCGGGCAGCCGGGTCTGGCTGCTCGATGAAGTCCCTTTGCAGAACGCCAACGCACCTTACCGGCTGAGCCGCCTGGCCATGCTCCAGCGATCGACCGACGGCATCGGGCGCCCGCTGCGCGAACACCGACAGCGTCAGGCGGTCATGCAGGGGCTGTTCGCCGAGCTGGCGGCCAGTGATCCCCAGGTGCGCATCCTCGATACGACCCAGCTGTTCTGCGCCGATGGCATGACCTGCGTGGCCGAGTCTGCCGGGCGTTCGCTGTACATGGACGACAACCACCTGGGTGACGACGCGGCCGGGTTCGTGGCGCCCTTGTTCGCCCCGCTGCTTGCGCCCGTACACGCGCCAGCGCCTGGCAATTCCCATTAAAGCCCAGCCGGCGGCTGCCAGCGGCCGCCAGAGCAGGTAGGATGTACGCTTATTTTCTAACTGGCATGGTCGATGAAATTCAAGGATCTTCGGGATTTCGTGCAGCAGCTTGAGCAGCGCGGAGAGTTGAAACGCATTCAGGTGCCCATCTCGCCGGTGCTCGAAATGACCGAGGTGTGCGACCGCACGCTGCGTGCCAAGGGCCCGGCCCTGCTTTTCGAAAGGCCCACCGGCTTCGATATCCCGGTGCTCGGCAACCTGTTCGGCACGCCGGAGCGGGTGGCCATGGGGATGGGGGCCGAATCGGTGAGCGAGCTGCGCGAGATCGGCAAGCTGCTGGCGTTCCTCAAGGAGCCCGAGCCGCCCAAGGGCCTGCGCGATGCCTGGTCGAAACTGCCGATTTTCAAGAAGATCATCGCCATGGCCCCCAAGGTGGTGAAGGACGCGCCTTGCCAGGAAATCGTCTTGGAAGGCGACGACGTCGACCTTGGCATGCTGCCCGTGCAGCACTGCTGGCCGGGCGACGTGGCACCCCTGATCACCTGGGGCCTGACCGTCACCAAGGGGCCGAACAAGGAACGCCAGAACCTGGGTATCTACCGCCAGCAGGTGATCGGCCGCAACAAGGTCATCATGCGCTGGCTGAGCCATCGCGGTGGCGCCCTGGATTACCGCGAGTGGTGCGACAAGCACCCTGGCCAGCCGTTTCCCGTGGCCGTGGCCCTGGGTGCCGACCCTGCGACCATTCTCGGCGCGGTGACGCCGGTACCCGACAGCCTCTCCGAGTACGCGTTCGCCGGGCTGCTGCGCGGCAACCGCACCGAGCTGGTGAAATGCCGCGGCAACGACCTGCAGGTGCCGGCCACTGCCGAGATCATCCTGGAAGGGGTGATTCATCCGGGCGAGATGGCCGACGAAGGGCCGTATGGCGACCATACCGGCTACTACAACGAAGTCGACAAGTTTCCAGTGTTCACGGTGCAGCGCATCACTCACCGGATCAAGCCGATCTACCACAGCACCTACACCGGCCGGCCACCCGATGAGCCGGCGATCCTGGGCGTGGCGCTGAACGAAGTGTTCGTGCCCATCCTGCAGAAGCAATTCCCGGAAATCACCGACTTCTACCTGCCGCCCGAAGGCTGCTCGTACCGCATGGCGGTGGTGACCATGAAGAAGCAGTACCCGGGGCACGCCAAGCGGGTGATGCTCGGGGTGTGGTCGTTCCTGCGGCAGTTCATGTACACCAAGTTCGTCATCGTCACCGACGACGACATCAATGCCCGCGACTGGAACGACGTGATCTGGGCCATCACCACGCGCATGGACCCCAAGCGCGATACCGTGCTGATCGACAACACGCCGATCGACTACCTGGATTTCGCCTCGCCGGTGTCCGGCCTGGGTTCCAAGATGGGCCTGGACGCCACGCACAAGTGGCCGGGCGAGACTACGCGCGAATGGGGTCGGGTCATCGTCAAGGACGAGGCCGTGACCCGCCGCATCGATGAACTCTGGAATCAGTTGGGAATAGATTGATGCGTGTGACCTTGCAACCTTCGGGCGTGGTGCTGCAAACCCTGCCCGGTGAGCGGATTCTGGCGGCCGCGCAGCGTCTGGGCTATGACTGCCCGCAGAGCTGCCGCAATGGCAACTGCCATGTGTGCAGCGCGGTGCTGGTGGAAGGCAGTGTTCGCGAGGAGGGCGCGGTGATCGACCGCGGCGAGTTTCATACCTGCATCGCCGAGCCGCTGGAAGACTGCGTGATCCTCTGGGACGGCGTACTGGCCAAGGGCGAGCTGCCGGTGCGTAGCCTGGCCTGCCAGCTGATCGACTGCGTCGATATCGGCGGCGATGTCTGGCGCGTGCGCCTGCGTGCGCCGGCCGGCAAGCCGCCGCGCTACCATGCCGGGCAATACCTGATGATCGAGCGCGACAACGGCGAAAAGTCGGCCTTCTCCCTGGCCTCTGCACCCCACAGCGGGCGCGACCTGGAGCTGCACGTACTGGTCCGCGAAGCCAGTGCGCAGAGCTTGATCGAGCAGTTGCAGCGCAATGGCATGGCCCGTGTGTACATGCCCTATGGCGATACCCACCTGGCCGAGTTGCCGGACGGGCCGCTGGTGCTGATTGCTGCAGGTACGGGCATGGCGCAGATGAACAGCCTGATCGAGCACTGCCGTCGCGCGGGGTTCAAGCATCCGGTGCATCTGTACTGGGGTGTACGTCGGCCCGAGGATTTCTATGCGCTGGAACATTGGGAGCAATGGAAGCAGTTGCCCAACCTGTTCCTGAACAAGGTGGTGAGCGACCTGTGCGGCTGGGAAGGGCGCTGCGGCATGCTGCATGAAGCGGTCTGCGAAGACATAGCCGATCTGACCGCCGTGCATGTCTATGGCAGCGGTTCACCGGCGATGATCTACGCCACGCTCGATGCCCTGGTAAACGCCGGGATGGATGCGCACCAGATGCGTGCCGACGTCTTTGCCTACGCGCCGCGGCCCGCCTGATTGCCACTGGCCCTGCGTCATTTCGTTGCCTGCTTCTGCTGTCGTGATGCCTGCGTCGAACCTGACGCAGTGGCATTGCTGTGAAATCGTGCACGTCGATGTGTCCGTGAGCCTGTTTGGTGCTTATAACTTATTTATTTGAAGTTGATTATAAGCGCTTGTATTTATTGATCTATCTGCCATACGGTAGGAACGCGGCAGTTGCAATGCGTTAGAGTTGGGCTTCATTGCAATCTTACGGGGATAACAGGCGACTGCTTATGTCGGTACTCGAAACTGCGCACTTGAATGTGGTCTATCCGCCGTCGCTCGATCTCGGGCCGCAATTGACCCACGAGCAACTTCTTCATTCATTGGACACCACGATGCGGCGCCATCGTGGCGGGCCGGTCTGGCTGTTCGCCTACGGCTCGCTCATCTGGCGGCCCGAATGCAGCGCCGCCGAGCGGCGCCGGGCGCGTGTGCATGGCTATCACCGGGGCCTGTACCTGTGGTCCCACGAACACCGTGGCACACCCGAGCGACCCGGCCTGGTATTCGGTCTGGACCGAGGCGGCTCATGCGCCGGGTTCGCCTATCGCTTGCCTCAGGAAGATCTGGAGAATTCGCTGCTGGCGCTGTGGAAGCGCGAGATGCCCTATCCCTCGTACCGCCCGCATTGGCTCAACTGCCGTCTTGAAGACGGCACCAAGGTGCAGGCGTTGGGGTTCGTATTGGAGCGGCATTTGCCCAGCTATGCAGGCAACCTGCCGGATAACCTGCTGACGCAGATTCTCGACAGTGCCAGCGGGCGATTTGGCAGCACCCGCGATTACGTCGAGCAAACCATCAGTGCCCTGCGCAATCACGCAATGCCGGACAAGAACCTGGAAGCCAGGCTCAAGCGTTGCCACCAGGGCAGCTGCACTCAAGCCTCGCAGCAATTCCTGCCCTGACGGCGCTTCACGCCTTGCGTCAGGCGTTACGCTGGGTGCTGGCCACCTGTTTGTGCCAGAGCGTGGGGATCAGGAAGACGATCGCCAACAGGCAGGCGCCGATCAGCAGGACGAAACCACCGTCCCAGCCGAAGTGGTCCACGGTGTAACCCATCGCCGCGCTGGCGGCGACCGAGCCGCCCAGGTAGCCGAACAGACCAGTGAAGCCCGCGGCGGTGCCGGCCGCTTTCTTCGGTGCCAGTTCCAGCGCCTGCAGGCCGATCAGCATGACCGGGCCGTAGATCAGGAAGCCGATCGAGACCAGCGCGATCATGTCCACGGTCGGGTTGCCGGGCGGGTTGAGCCAGTACACCAGGGTTGCCACGGTCACCAGCGCCATGAACACCACGCCGGTCAGCCCACGGTTGCCACGGAAGATCTTGTCCGACATCCAGCCGCACAGCAACGTGCCGGGAATACCGGCCCACTCATAGAAGAAATAGGCCCATGAGGTGGTGTCGACGGTGAAGTGCTTGGCTTCCTTGAGGTAGGTCGGCGCCCAGTCCAGTACGCCATAGCGCAGCAGATAGACGAACACGTTGGCCAAGGCGATGTACCAGAGCATCTTGTTGCGCAGCACATACTTGACGAAGATTTCCTTGGCGCTGAATTCTTCTTCGTGGCTTGAATCGTAGCCTTCCGGGTAATCGTTCTTGTATTGCTCGATGGGCGGCAGGCCGACCGATTGCGGTGTGTCGCGCATGGTCGCAAAGGCGAACAGGGCCACCAGCAGGGCAACTGCGGCCGGTACGTAGAACGCTGCGTGCCAATCGTTGAACAAGCCCATGCCGAGCAGGAACAGCGGGCCGATCAAGCCACCGCCGACGTTGTGCGCCACGTTCCACACCGACACCACGCCGCCGCGTTCCTTCTGCGACCACCAGTGCACCATGGTCCGGCCGCTCGGCGGCCAGCCCATGCCTTGCGCCCAGCCGTTGATGAACAGCAGGATGAACATCATGGTGACGCTTGACGTTGCCCACGGCGCAAAGCCGAAGACGAACATCACGCCGGCGGAAACCAGCAACCCGAATGGCAGGAAGTAGCGCGGGTTGGAGCGGTCGGACACGATCCCCATGAGGAATTTGGACAGGCCATAGGAGATGGCGATGGCCGACATCGCCAAGCCCAGTTGGCCTCGGGTATAGCCCTGTTCTTCGATCAGGTAGGGCATGGCCAGCGAGAAGTTCTTGCGCAGCAGGTAGTAACCGGCGTAACCGATGAATATCCCGGCGAAGATCTGCCAGCGAAGGCGACGGTAGGTGCTGTCTATCTTTTCATCGGGCAGGGCTGCACGATGCGGGGCGGGGCGGAAGAAGGCGAACATTCACAAACTCCATTTATTGTTATTTGCTGCGGATTCGAATGTTACAGTTTCGTTACCGAAAATAAAACGAATTACCGCCCAGCGGAGTTTGCGAAAATGTTGCAATGCGAACTTAAGCGGTTCAGTTCTGTTTACCCACTCGCTTGACGCTTCTGCATAATCGTTTCAGCCCAGTGGATTCGAACGAGCTACTGAATCGCCCGTGCTGGCCGATACAGTCAGCACACGATCTTGCGGAGACATATGTGATGAAAGCCTGGGTATTCATAGGGCTGGCGTTGGCCCTGCCGACCGCCGTGATGGCCAACGAGGCAGCCAAAGAGGGCGAGAACGCAGCGCCCAAAGTTGCCTATATCGGCATGACCCCACCGTTCGTGGGCAACTACGCCTTGGACGGCGGCCCCAAGCTGCACGTGTACAAGGCGGACATCGCCTTGAAGGTCACCGGCGCGGAAGCGGAAGCTGCCGTGAAGCGCCAGGACCCGCTGCTGCGCAATCAATTGGTAGCACTGTTCGCACAGCAGACCGCCGAATCGATGGGCAACGTCGAAGCCAAGGAGAAACTGCGTCAGGAAGCCCTCAAGCAATTGCAGCAGGTGATGAACGACGAAGAGGGCAAGCCTATCGTCGAAGACCTGCTGTTCAATAACCTGATCGTGCAGTGAACTGATTGTTTTGCAGCAAGGCGGACAGAAGATTGCCATTGGCGTAGGCTGTCTCAAAATCACTGAGTTTTGAGACAGCGATGTTCAAGATCCCTCCCGCCGTTATCCGCGATCCGCTTCAACGCATTGCTCGGGATTGTCCGGAGCGCATAGCTGAATACCTGGCTCTCAACGCGCCCTTGGATGGCAAGGGCCGGTATCAGCATTTCGACAAGCTTCGTTTCCGCATTCCTGAAGGACTGAACCATGAACTGGTGTGGTCGCTGGTGAAGTTGGCGCGTGAACGGCAACTGAGCGACGTCATTGTACTGGGTCAGCCTGCACATCAATGCCAACTGCTACTGACGCCAGCGATCCATGCCGCGACCTCCGAGACTGACCGGCACACTACGGGTGCTGCATTGGAGTGGATGAGCAACAAGATCGGTGAGCAGAAACACGTGACGTACCTGCTCAACGACCTCATAGAAGACGAGGCCATCAGCAGTAGCCAGTTGGAGGGTGCATCGACCACGACCCAAGTGGCCAAGGACTTGCTCAGGCGTCAGCGAGGTCCGCGCACTCCAGATGAAAAGATGATTCTGGGCAATTATCGGATGATGCAGTTCGTGTGGGAGCATCGCACACGACCGCTGAGTGCTGATTTGATCGCCGAGATCCACCAAGTGGGTGTGGAGAACATCGATGACGAGCATTATCACCCAGGTGTGTTCCGCGTTAACGATGAGGTAGTGGTCCAGGACGGCGATGGCAATGTGGTGCATACACCACCGCCAGCACGCGGTCTGGAGTCGCGGCTGGAAGCCTTGGCCGAATGGGCCAACAGCAACCATGGTGAGTTCAGGACCAATCGTTACCTGCATCCGCTGATCAAGGCGATCGTCCTGCACTTTGCCATTGGCTATGAGCACCCTTTTCACGACGGCAATGGCCGGGTGGCCCGGTCATTGTTCTACTGGTTCATGTTCAAGCATGATTTCGCTGCCTTTCGTTACATAGCTATCAGCAAATTGCTCAAGGCCGCCCCTGTGCAGTACGGCAAGAGTTATCTCTATACCGAAACAGACGATATGGACCTGACGTATTTCGTCGACTACCAAAGTCGCACGATCATTCGCGGCATCGCGGATTTCAAAGAAGCCTACGAAAAAACGCTGGCCGATATGAACTCATTCAATCGCTTCCTGTTCGACAGTGGTTTGTATGCACAGCTGAGCGACAAGCAGAAAACCGTACTGCAGGTGGCTAGCAACGAGAAGGGGATGAAGTTCACGGCTGTGAACCTGAAAGAGAGCTTGGGCTGCTCGTACAATACGGCAGCTTCGGTACTCAACGGTCTTGTGGATTTAGGTTTGTTTCAGAAACGCAAGGATGGACGTGAGTGGGTGTTTTCTTTGGCGCAGACGGGGCTGCATCGTTAGACGCTGAAAAGGTTAAGCCTTGCGCACACAACGCGCTATGCAGGTACGCATGGCGCACTGCGGCTATGTGGAGCAAGGGCCAGAAGCGTAACGTCATGGCCAGTTCGACATAGCCTTCTATCGCAATCCCAGCACAATTTCCCACTGCTGTGCCGTTACCGGCATCACCGAAAGCCGGCTGCCTTTTTGTACCAGCGCAAGTTCGGCAAGTCCGCTCTGCTGCTTCAACAAGGCCAACCCGAGCACGGGGTCGAAGGTTTCGACGTGGGCTACATCCACCGAAGTCCAGGGGTTCTTCTCGGTGCTGGCCTTGGGATCGAAGTAATGACTGTCCGGATCCAGGGCAGTGGGGTCGGGATAGTCGCTCGCGACGATGCGACCAATGCCGGCGATGCCTGGCTCGGGGCAGCTGGAATGATAGAAGAAGAAATGGTCGCCAACGGCCATGGTGCGCATGAAGTTGCGTGCCTGATAGTTACGTACGCCGTCCCAGCGCGTCTGGCCAAGCGTGGCTAGGCCCTGGATGGACAATTCGTCAGGCTCGGATTTCATCAGCCAATAGGCCATGGCGAGTGTTCCTCAATAATGTGAAATGGCCAGCTTTTGTGGGATTCAAGCGCACCCGACAATTGGTCGTGAACAACGTTTGCTTGTCTACCAAGCTTGCCCCAGAATGCGCGCAAATTTAAGCCCGACGCTGCTGCTCGGCACGCCAGAATATCGTTCTGTCGATTCTTTAATTGCCTGTAGGGGGGCAACGTCGATGCGCCGTAAGCCGGACTTGTTGTGGACATTGGTGATTTTGTTGGGCTTGGGTATCGTCACCACTGGATACGCGCAGAGTCTGTGGGCGAGCAAGGCGGATACCGCTGCAGAGCTGATCGTGGTGCAGGCTTCGATGGTGCAGACTTCGATGGTACAAGGTTCGATGGCAAGTCCGCGGTAACGGTAGCGCCCGTTCGCGGCCACTGACCGCTCCCGCAGGTTGGCGCCGCGGCGCAAGGCTCACCTCAGATACCAACCCTTGTCCGTCACCGTTCCCTGCAGCGGTATGTCCCAACTGGCCTGCGCCAGGCGCTCCACCTTCTGACACTCATGGGCCAGCCCCAGCAGCACCGGGGCTTGCCAGGCCGTGCGGCGATTGCGGTAGGCCAGGCTGCGGTCGTAGAAGCCGCCGCCCATGCCCAGGCGCCCACCTTCGTCGTCGAACCCCACCAGCGGCAGCAGGATCAGGTCCAGTGCCCAGATGGTGCGCTGGCGTGCGCGCTGGATACGGGGTTCTGGAATGCCAAAGCGGTTGGGACGAAGCTTTTCGCCTCGGCGTACCTGCTGAAACACCATCCTGGTGCGCGGCCAATCGCTGAGCACCGGCAGGTAAGTGCGCTTGCCGCGCCGTTGAGCTTCACGCAACAGAGGCCGCGGGTCTATCTCGCCGTCGTTGGGCAGGTACAGGGCAATGTGTCGGGCACGGCGGAACAGCGGATGCTGGGCCAGTTGTCGGTAGAGATCGCGAGCGGCCAGGCGCTGCTGTGCAGGGGTAAGGGCGCGACGCGCCGCACGTAGCTGGCGGCGCAGGGATTGACGAGGCTGTGTTTGACGAGGCAGCGGCGCGGATACGGTCATGGGCGCGGTCGATCCTGATCAAGGGCGCCGTGGGACAGTGCTGCCCGGCGACGAATGAAAAAGCCCACGCCAAGTGTTGCCGGCATGGGCTGGAAATTCAGGTACTCCCCGACGAACCGCTGTCGGTGTAGCCCTTGAACCCGAAAGTTCAAGGTGGAGATCACAGGAGGTTTTAAGGCTTTCCGTCGAGCGGACATGCACACCAACCCCACGTGCAACCCCCGTGGTTGTGCGTATCGGCTCAGGGACATGACCGACTGGCAAGCACTCCAGGGAGTGATGCCAGTATACAGAAAAGCTTTGCGGATTTCAGCCCTTGGGCGTTTCCGGATCGGTGGCAAGCACCAGGTCCACGCGTTCGAGCAGGTCGCGAACCTGCTCGCGAGTGGTGCCGTTGACCGACAGCTCCGGTGTGTCCTGGCGATGCAGCAGATCGTGAGTGATGTTCAGCGCGGCCATGACGGCAATGCGGTCGGCACCGATCACTTTGCCGCTGCTGCGGATCTCGCGCATCTTGCCGTCCAGGTAGCGTGCGGCGTTGACCAGATTGCTGCGCTCCTGCGGCGGGCAGATGATCGAGTATTCCTTGTCCAGGATCTGAACGGTGACGCTATTGCTTGAACTCATGAGTCTTGCTCCAGGGCCTTGAGGCGCGAAATCATGGACTCGACCTTACGCCGGGCGATTTCATTCTTTTCGATGAGATTTGCGCGTTCCTCGCGCCAGGTTTTTTCCTGCGCTAATAGGAGTCCGTTTTGTCGTTTTAGTTGCTCGACTCGTCCGATCAATGATTCGAGTCGGCTCATCAGCGCTTGCAGGTCGTTGTGTTCCATGGAGTCCCGGTGGGTACGGTTGGGAAATGTTGCCCGCCGATGAACTGGCGGGCCCGGTGAAGATGAACACGTAGTTGTCCGCGTCGATAGTCTGGCGCGGTTGCCGGTGCTAGGATACAAGGCCTTCATTCTAGTCATTGCGCCGTCTGGCGCCTAGTTGCCCATGCCTATTCAGAATTCTCCCTATCACGCCTTCGCCGCCCTGCTCACCAGCAGCGGCCACACCGTTTCGCCCGCCGAACTGCACGGGCTGTTGCTGGGTCGCAGTTGCGCCGGTGCCGGCTTCGAGATCGAGCCATGGCTGCTGGATGCCGCCGATCTGCTTGCTACACCGGCCGCAGACAACGTTCGCCAGGCGCTCATCGGCCTGCAGGAAATGGTCAAGGGCGAACTCACCAGCGACGACATGACCGTGGTGCTGCTGGTCCCCAGCGACGAATCGCCGTTGCCCGAGCGCGCCGCCGCGCTGGGCGAGTGGTGCCAGGGCTTCCTCGCCGGTTTCGGCCTGACCGCGCGCGACACGGCGCTGAGCACCGAAGCCATGGAAGTGCTGCAGGACCTGGCCGCCATCGCCCAGGTGCAGGATGCGCTGGAGGAGTCCGAAGACGGCGAGGCCGACTACATGGAAGTCATGGAATACCTGCGGGTAGCACCGCTGCTGCTCTACACCGAATCGGCCAAGCAACCGACCGCAGCCAGCGCCAAGCCGTCGCTGCATTGACCGGAGCCTTTGCCTGCCCATGAGCCACATCCCGAAATCGGAATTTGCCCGCCGCCGCAAGGCGCTGATGGCGCAGATGGTGCCCAACAGCATCGCCATCCTGCCTGCCGCCGCCGTGGCCATCCGCAATCGCGACGTGGAGCACGTCTACCGCCAGGACAGCGACTTCCAGTACCTGAGCGGCTTTGCCGAGCCCGAGGCGGTGATTGCCCTGATTCCGGGGCGCGAGCATGGCGAGTATGTGCTGTTCTGCCGCGAGCGCAATCCCGAGCGCGAGCTGTGGGACGGCCTGCGGGCCGGGCAGGAGGGGGCAATCCGCGATTTCGGTGCCGATGACGCTTTTCCCATCAGCGATATCGACGACATCCTGCCCGGCCTGATCGAGGGGCGCGACCGCGTCTATTCGTCGATCGGCAGCCACCCCGAGTTCGACCGGCACCTGATGGACTGGATCAACAGCATCCGTTCCAAGGCGCGCCTGGGCGCCCAGCCACCCAATGAATTCGAGGCGCTCGACCACCTGCTGCACGACATGCGCCTGTACAAGTCGGCCGCCGAGGTCAAGGTCATGCGCCGGGCCGCCGATATCTCCGCACGCGCCCATGTGCGCGCCATGCAGGCCTGTCGTGCCGGGCTGCACGAGTACAGCCTGGAGGCCGAGCTGGACTACGAGTTCCGCAAGGGCGGGGCGAAGATGCCGGCCTATGGCTCGATCGTCGCGGCCGGTCGCAATGCTTGCATCCTGCATTACCAGCAGAACGATGCGGTGCTGCGCGACGGCGATCTGGTGTTGATCGACGCCGGCTGCGAAATCGACTGCTATGCCAGCGACATCACCCGGACCTTCCCCGTGAGCGGCCGCTTTTCACCCGAACAGAAAGCCATCTATGAGCTGGTGCTCGAGGCGCAGCAGGCGGCCTTCGCCGCCATCGGGCCCGACAAGCACTGGAACCAGGCCCATGAAGCGACGGTCCAGGTCATTACCCGGGGGCTGGTGCGGCTGGGCCTGCTCAAGGGTGAGGTCGACGAGCTGATCGCCCGCGATGCGCACCGCGCGTTCTACATGCACCGCGCCGGGCACTGGCTGGGGCTGGATGTGCACGATGTCGGCGAGTACAAGGTCGGCGGCGAGTGGCGGGTGCTCGAACCCGGCATGACCTTGACCGTCGAACCTGGCATCTACATAGCGCCCGACAACCTCAGCGTTGCGAAGAAGTGGCGCGGCATTGGCGTACGAATCGAGGACGATGTTGTGGTGACCAAGAAAGGCTGCGAGATTCTTACCGAGGCAGTGCCCAAGTCGGTCGCCGAGATCGAGGCGCTGATGGCCGCCGCACGGGCGGACGCATGAGCCGCTTCAACCTGGCCATCATTGGTGGCGGGCTGGTCGGCGCGAGCCTGGCCCTGGCGTTGCAGGCCGGGGCCAGGGCGCGCGGCTGGAAGATCGTGCTGATCGAGCGTTTCGCGCCGGGCGATGCCTATCAGCCAAGCTATGATGCGCGCTCCTCGGCGCTGTCCTTCGGCACCCGGCAGATCTACGAACGCCTGGGCTTGTGGCCGGCGATCAGCCAGCGCGCCGAAGCGATCCGCCAGATCCACGTGTCCGACCGCGGTCGCTTCGGCACCGCGCGGCTTCGTGCCAATGACGAGGGCGTGCCGGCCTTGGGCTATGTGGTGGAGAACGCCTGGCTGGGGCAGTGCCTGTGGCAGGCGCTGGACCAAGAGGTCGTGAGCTGGCGGTGCCCAGCGGAAGTGACTCGGATGCAGGCGCTGGCTGACGGCCATGAATTGACCCTGGACGACGGCACCCAGCTGCAGTGCGACCTGGCCGTGCTGGCCGACGGCGGTCGTTCCGAGTTGCGCGAGCAGCTGGGCATCGCCGTGCAACAGACGCGCTACGATCAGGACGCCCTGATTGCCAACGTCACCCCAGGCAATCCGCACCAGGGCCAGGCGTTCGAGCGCTTCACCGATGACGGGCCGATGGCCCTGTTGCCGTTGCCCGACAACCGCTGCGCACTCATCTGGACCCGTACGCCCGCCGACATTCGACGCTTGCAGGGCTTGCCCGACCAGGCATTTCTGCAAGAGCTGCAGGCGGTGTTCGGCTATCGCCTGGGCACGCTGCAGCGCGTCGGTGCTCGGCACGTCTACCCGCTGTCGCTGGTGCAGGCCGAAGAGCAGGTGCGCTCCAATCTGGTCGTGCTCGGCAACGCGGCGCATGCCTTGCACCCCATCGCCGGGCAGGGCTTCAACCTGTCGATGCGCGACGTGCAGGCGTTGGCCGAGGCCTTGCTCGCCAGCACTGGTCATTTGGGGCAGCTATCCCTGCTGCGTGGCTATGCGCAACGCCAGCGCCTGGACCAGCGGCTGACCGTGGGCTTTTCGGACCAGTTGACGCGGCTGTTCGCAACGCCCGATCCCTGGCTTGCAGTAGGCCGTAACCTGGGCCTGCTGGGGCTCGATCTGCTACCGCCGGCCAAGCGCTGGTTCGCACGCCAGGCCATGGGCCTGGGCACTCGGTCGGAGATCGAAGGGCAATGAATACAGTGACCCATACGAATGAACTGCGCGCTGACCTGGTCATCGTCGGCGCGGGCATGGTCGGCAGCGCGCTGGCACTTGCCCTGCGTGACAGCGGCCTGGACATCCTGCTGATCGACGGCGGGCCGTTGACCGGCAAGCCGTTCGACGCACTGGCGCCGTTCGAGGCTAGGGTCAGTGCGCTGTCCGTGGCCAGCCAGCGCATTCTTCAGCGCCTGGGCGCCTGGGACGGTATCCAGGCGCGGCGTGCCAACCCCTACGGCCACATGTGCGTATGGGACGGCAGCGGTACCGGGCAGATCAATTTTTCCGCGGCCAGCGTGCATGCCGACACCCTGGGGCACATCGTCGAGAATCGCGTGGTTCAGGACGCGCTGCTCGAGCAGTTGCAGGACAGTGGAATCCGTCTGCTGGCCAATGCCCGGCTGGAGCAGTTGCGCTATTCGGGCGATGACCGACTGTTGACCCTGGCTGGTGGGCAGACCGTGCGTACCCCGCTGGTGATCGCCGCGGACGGCGCGCATTCGGCGGTCCGTGGCCTGGCAGGTTGCGAGACGCGCGAGTGGGATTACCTGCACCACGCCATCGTGACCAGCGTGCAGTGCAGCGAGGGGCATCGCGATACGGCCTGGCAACGTTTTACCGATGACGGCCCGCTGGCGTTTCTGCCTCTGCAGCGCGGAGATGGCAAGCATTGGTGCTCGATCGTCTGGTCGGCCACGCCGGAGCAGGCCGAGCGCTTGATGGCGCTGGATGACGCCGCGTTCTGCAAAGCCCTGGGGCAGGCCTTCGAGGGCCGTCTGGGCGAAGTGGTCGCTGCCGATGCCCGCCTGTGCGTACCATTGCGCCAGCGGCATGCCAAGCGCTACGTGGAGACCGGCCTGGCGCTGATCGGCGATGCCGCGCACACCATCCATCCGTTGGCCGGGCAGGGGGTCAACCTGGGTTTGCTCGACGCCGCCGTGCTGGCCGAAGAGCTGATACATGCCCGACAGCGAGGCGAACGGCTCGCCGGCCTGCCCGTGCTGAGCCGCTATGAGCGTCGGCGCATGCCGCACAACCTGGCCTTGATGGGGGCCATGGAAGGCTTCGAGCGCCTGTTCCAGGCCGATCAGCTGCCGTTGCGCTGGCTGCGCAACACGGGCTTGAAATGGGTGGAACGGCTACCCGAAGCCAAGGCGCTGTTCGTCCGCCAGGCGCTTGGCCTCACGGGGGATCTGCCTGCGCTGGCACGCCTGTAGGCATAAGGTGTGATCGATGGCCGGTAACATTTGGTAACGGCTGGACCCCAAGTTCGGTTGAGAAGCTAAATGTGATTCACTACCATTTCGCCCTCACTCGAATGGCAAGGGTTCCCTCATGATGGCGCGCAAACGTCTTCTCGCTGCACTGGCGCTCTGTCTGTTGGGTGGCAACGCCCACGCTGCCGATGAAGTGGTCGTCTATTCTTCGCGCATCGACGAGCTGATCAAGCCGGTGTTCGACGCCTACACTGCGAAAACCGGGGTCAAGGTCAAGTTCATCACCGACAAGGAAGCGCCGTTGATGCAGCGCATCAAGGCCGAAGGGCAGAACGCCACGGCCGACCTGCTGCTCACCGTCGACGCCGGCAACCTGTGGCAGGCCGAGCAGATGGGTATCCTGCAACCCATCACGTCAGCCGTCATTGACGGCAACATTCCCGCGCAATACCGTGCCGCGTCCCATCAATGGACCGGCCTGAGCCTGCGCGCGCGGACCATCGCCTACGCCAGCGAACGGGTCAAGCCGCAGGAGCTGAGCACCTACGAGGCCTTGGCCGACAAGCAGTGGGAAGGGCGGTTGTGCCTGCGTACGGCGAAGAAGGTCTACAACCAGTCGCTGACCGCCACGTTGATCCAGACCCATGGCGCAGAGAAGACCGAGCAGATTCTCAAGGGCTGGGTGAACAACCTGTCCACCGACGTGTTCTCCGATGACATTGCGGTGCTGCAGGCCATCGACGCCGGGCAGTGCGACGTGGGTATCGTCAACAGCTACTACTATGGGCGCCTGCACAAGCAGCAGCCGAATCTGGGCGTGAAGCTGTTCTGGCCGAACCAGGGCGATCGCGGCGTTCATGTGAACCTGTCGGGCATTGGCCTGAACAAGTATGCACCGCATCCGCAGGCGGCCATTGCGCTGGTCGAGTGGATGACCGGGCCGCAGGCGCAGGCGATCTTTGCCGGGGTGAACCAGGAGTTTCCGGCCAACCCGACGGTGGCTCCATCTGCCGAAGTCGCCAGTTGGGGTGAGTTCAAGGCCGACACCCTGCCCGTGGAAGTGGCCGGCAAGCGTCAGGCCGAGGCGATCCGGTTGATGGACCGTGCCGGCTGGAACTGAGCTGATATCGGTGGGGCGGCCTTCGCGGGCAGAGACCCGCTCCCACAGAAGAACGGGTGCTATTGGTGCCTTTTTGCTTCCGCTGTGGGAGCGGGTCTCTGCCCGCGAACGGCGCGCCACCGTACATGCTGACACTGCGCAGTAAGCTCCACACGGCAGTGGACGGCGTCGAGAAGCCTGCAACCTGAAAACCACGAGTGAATCCATTGTCTTCTTCCGTCCAACGCCGTTGGTACCCGCTGGTCCTGGTCCTGGCCGTGGTCGGGCTGGTGCTGCTGCCGTTGAGCGTGCTTGTGCTTTCCTGGCAAAGCATCGACATGCAGATATGGTCCCACCTGTGGGATACGCAGATGCCGCGCCTGCTGGGCAATACGCTTACCCTGGTGCTGGGCGTAGGTACGGGCGTGACGGTGCTTGGCGTCAGCCTCGCCTGGCTTACCAGCCTGTGTGAATTCCCCGGCCGGCGCTGGCTCGACTGGGCCTTGATGTTGCCGTTTGCCATTCCGGCCTACGTACTGGCGTTCGTCTTCGTCGGCCTGCTGGATTTTGCCGGGCCGGTGCAGAGCCTGCTGCGCGAGTGGTTCGGCAGCGGCCTGCGCCTGCCGCGGGTGCGCTCCACGGGAGGGGTCATCATCGTTCTGGTGCTGGTGTTCTACCCGTACGTCTACCTGCTGGCGCGGACCGCGTTCCTGGCCCAGGGCAAGGGCTTGATGGAGGCGGCGCGCATGCTCGGCCAATCCCCCTGGCAAGCCTTCTGGCGAGTAGCCTTGCCGGTGGCCCGGCCGGCCATCGGTGCGGGCGTGGCACTGGCATTGATGGAAACCCTGGCGGATTTCGGCGCCGTGGCGGTGTTCAATTTCGACACCTTCACCACGGCCATCTACAAGACCTGGTACGGCTTCTTCAGCCTCTCCAGCGCGGCGCAGCTGGCCAGCTTGCTGTTGCTGGCCGTGATGCTGGTGCTTTACGGCGAGCGGCGTGCGCGCGGTCAGGATCATGCGGCCAGCGAACGCCCGCGTGGGCAGGCGCTGTATCGGCTGCGCGGGCTCAAGGCATGGGTGGCCAGCGGCTGGTGTGCGCTGGTGTTCGCCTGCGCCTTCGTCGTGCCCATGCTGCAGTTGGTCGTGTGGTGCTGGCAGCGCGGGCGCTTCGACCTCGACGAACGTTACCGTGAGCTGATCGTGCATACCCTGTACCTGGGCGCCATGGCCGCGCTGATCACGGTCACGGTAGCGCTGCTGCTGGCGTTTGCGCGGCGGCAGGCGCCCACGCGAGGCATTCGCGCCGGTGTGGCGGTGGCGAACCTGGGCTATGCCTTGCCGGGGTCGGTGCTGGCGGTGTCGCTGATGCTGGCTTTCAGTTTTCTCGACCGCGAGCTGGTCGTGCCGTTGTCCGGCTGGCTGGGGGGTGCCGGGCGGCCATTGCTGCTGGGCAGCGTGGCGGCGCTGCTGGTGGCCTATCTGGTACGGTTCATCGCAGTGGCCTATGGGCCGCTGGAAAGCAGCCTGGCGCGGATTCGCCCCTCGCTGCCGGAGGCGTCACGAAGCCTGGGAGTGGGTGGTCCGCGGCTGTTCTTCAAGGTCTATCTGCCCCTGTTGCTGCCCGGCACGCTCAGCGCCGCGCTGCTGGTGTTCGTCGACACGCTCAAGGAGATGCCGGCGACCTTGCTGATGCGCCCGTTCGGCTGGGACACGCTGGCGGTGCGGGTATTCGAAATGACCAGTGAAGGCGAATGGGCGCGGGCGTCGCTGCCGGCCCTGACCCTGGTGCTGGTCGGCCTGCTGCCGGTCATCGGGTTGATTCGACGTTCGGCGCGCCAGGTCGGTCGAAACCACTGACCGGCTACGCGACCTTGTCGCTGCAGATATCACCACCGCGACCTTGTCGCTACAGATATCACCCCCGCGACCTTGTCGCTACAATGCGCCGCATCCGGCGCAGGCACCAAGGACAATTCGCCTGCGCTTTCGCCACGCCCGGAAGGAGAAACCCATGGGACAGCGCACGCCTCTGTATGACCTGCATCTTGCCCTCGGCGCAAAGCTGGTCGATTTTGGCGGTTGGGACATGCCCCTGCATTACGGCTCGCAAGTCGAAGAGCATCATCAGGTACGTCGCGATTGCGGCGTCTTCGACGTGTCGCATGTGACCGTGATCGATGTCCAAGGGCCGGACGCCCGGGCGTTCCTGCAATACCTGTTGGCCAACGATGTCGCCACCCTGACCGGCCCTGGCCAGGCCTTGTACAGCGCCATGCTCAACGCCGAGGGCGGGGTCGTGGACGATCTGATCGCCTACTGCACCGAGGAAGGCTATCGCCTGGTGGTCAATGCCGCGACCCGTGACAAGGACCTGGCCTGGCTCAGCGCCCAGGCAGGCACTTTCGATGTGCAATGGCGCGAGCGCCCCGAGCTGGCGTTGCTGGCCGTGCAAGGGCCGCAGGCACGGCGCAAGGTCGCCGACCTGCTGGGCAGCCAACGCCGCGAGCTGCTTTTGCAACTGAACCCTTTCGAAGGCCGTCACCATCGCGACTGGTTCATTGCCCGCACCGGCTATACCGGCGAGGACGGTATCGAGATCGTCTTGCCCGCCGCGCAGGCGGTCGATTTCTTCAACGAATTGATCGGTGCGGGCATTTCGCCCATCGGCCTGGGCGCGCGCGATACGCTGCGTCTGGAAGCCGGGATGAATCTGTATGGCCAGGACATGGACGAGGCGCATTCGCCGCTGGCGTCCAACATGGCCGGCAGTGTGGCGTGGCAACCGAGCGCGCGCGCCTTCATCGGGCGCGAGGCGCTGGAGCGTGAACGGGCCGCCGGGCCGGCGATGAAACTGGTCGGCCTGGTGCTCGAAGAACGCGGGGTGCTGCGCGCGCATCAGGTGGTCCGCATCGCCGGAGTTGGCGAAGGAGAGATCACCAGTGGTAGTTTCTCCCCTACGCTGAGCAAGTCGATTGCATTGGCGCGTGTACCGATGGCGACCGCGGACCGTGCGGAAGTCGAGATACGTGGCAAATGGTACCCGGTACGGGTGGTCAAGCCGACCTTCGTCCGGCATGGTAGAACCCTGATCTGAATCGTATGGCGGGCTGGCCGCTGACCCTTGTTGAGGACAATGTTATGAGCGATATCCCTGCTGAACTCCGTTTTGCCGAAAGCCACGAGTGGGCACGCCTGGAAGCAGATGGCACGGTGACCGTGGGCATCAGCGATCACGCCCAGGAAGCCTTGGGTGACGTGGTGTTCATCGAGCTGCCGGAAGTCGGCAAGGTCTTCGCCGCCGGTGATCAGGCGGGCGTGGTCGAGTCGGTCAAGGCCGCTTCGGACATCTACTCCCCAGTGGGGGGCGAGGTGATCGCGATCAACGAAGCGTTGGCCGATGGCCCGGAAAGCGTCAACGGCGAACCCTATGGCGCCTGGTTCTTCAAGCTCAAGCCAAGCGCTGCCAGTGAGCTGGACACGCTGCTCGACGCCGCCGGCTACAAGGCCGCCATCGGCGAATGACGGCCAGCGGGGGCGGCCATCGCCGCCCCCCGTGCGTTCAATACGGTCGATCCCCCATTATCGTCGCTCGATGCATCACGCGTCGCTGCGGGCGGTAGTCGTCTATCGCGTAATGCTGGGTCACGCGGTTGTCCCAGAAGGCCACGTCCCCCTGGCGCCATTGCCAGCGTACGCAGAACTCCGGACGCGTGCTGTGGGCGAACAGCAGGTCGAGCAGCGCCTGACTTTCAGCTGTCGAAAGTTCGTTGATGTGGGTGGTGAAACCATCGCTGACGAACAACGCCTTGCGCCCGCTGACCGGATGGGTCCGTACCACCGGGTGTGACAGCGGGGGATGTTGCCGGCGGGTCTGCTCCCAGCGCGCCAATGCCTGGGCATCGTTGCCAAAGCGTTCGAGCGGGAACGATTTGGCGAAATCATGGGTGGCGGTCAGACCGTCGAGCAGGGCCTGCATGGGCCTGGACAGCGCCTCGAATGCCGCGATTCCGCTGGCCCAGCAAGTGTCCCCGCCAAAGGGCGGTACCTGCTGGGCGGTCAGTATGGCGCCCATCGCCGGTTCCGCCAGAAAGGTCACGTCGGTGTGCCAGATGGCGTTGTCGCGTACGTCGGTCACGGCGGTGTCGAGCACCAGCACGTCGGGTTGCCCCGGCACACCGGGATAGATCGGATGAACGTGCAGGTCACCGAACTGCTGCGCCAGCCGTGCCTGCTGAAAAGGGGTCAGCGGCTGGTCGCGCCAGAACAGCACCTGATGGGCGAGCAGCGCGGCGTCGATCTCGCGCTGCTGGGCCGGGGTCAGTTCCCGACTGAGGTCGACGCCTTCGATGACCGCGCCGATAGTTGGGCTCAAGGGGGTGATATGCAGAGTCATGTTGGTCAGCTCTGTTGGCAAAGTGGGTGGCTCAGTGGCTCTGGCCGTGCCAGGGCACCAGGCGCCGCTGCAGGGCGCGCAGGCCCATTTCCAGAGCGAAGGCGATCAGCGCGATGACCAGGATGCCCAGCACCACCACATCGGTGACCAGAAATTGCGCGGCCGACTGCACCATGAAGCCCAGGCCACTGGTGGCTGCGATCAACTCGGCGGCGACCAGGGTCGACCAGCCGACGCCCAGGCCGATGCGGATACCGGTGAGGATCTCTGGCAGCGCACTGGGTATGATCACGTGGCGGATCAGCTGCGCCCGGGTGGCGCCGAGCGATTGCGCGGCGCGCAAACGGGCGGGATCGACATTGCGCACGCCGGTGGCCGTGGCGATGGCAATCGGCGCGAAGATGGCCAGGTAGATCAGCAACACCTTGGAGGTTTCACCGATGCCGCACCAGATCACGATGAGCGGCAGGTAGGCCAGCGGCGGGATGGGCCGGTAGAACTCGATCAGCGGATCGAGAATGCCTTGCGCTATGCGGTTGTGGCCGATGGCGATGCCCACCGGAATGGCGAACAGCACGGCGAATGCCAAGGCCAGGCCGATGCGCCCTAGGCTGGCACCCAAATGTTGCCACAACGTGGCGTCCATATAGCCTTGGGTTGCCAGCAGCCAGGCTTTGTCCAGTACCGCGCCGGGCGAGGGCAGGAACAGGGGCTCTATCAGCTCGGTGGCGGTCACCGCCCACCACAGTGCCAGCACGCCTGCCAGGGTCAGCGTGCTGATGGCGCGCGTACTCAAGCGCCAGGGCCGGCGCGCGGCAGGTGCGCGGGCGCTGTCGAGAGCGTGCGTCGGGTAGAGGCTCATGCCGGCTCCTTGCGCGCAATGGCGCCCTGTGTGACAACGCGCTGGGCGAAAACCTGGGCAAGGACGTGCTCGCGGGTTTCGATGAATCGGCGATCGGACTTGATCGCCCGGGCGCTCTCGCCAGCGGCATAGCGCTGGCCGAAGTCCAGGCTCAGGCGCTCCTCGACGTGGCCGGGGTTGGGCGCCAGCAGAATCAGGTCGGTGGCCAGAAACACCGCTTCTTCGATGTCGTGGGTAATCAGGAACACCGGCTTGGCGGTACGTTGCCAGACCTGCAACAGCAGCTCCTGCATCTGTTCCCGGGTGAACGCATCCAGCGCGCCGAACGGCTCGTCCATCAACAGCACCTGCGGGTCGGCCGCCAGCGCTCGAGCCAGCCCCACGCGTTGACGCTGGCCACCGGAGAGTTGCCATACCTGCCGTTCGGCGAACCCTGCCAGGTCTACCAGGGCGAGCATTTCACGCGCTCGCGCTTCACGCTGTGCGCGGCCAATGCCCGCCAGTTGCAGGCCGAAGGCGACATTGGCCAATACGTCCTGCCAGGGCAGCAGGGCGTCATCCTGAAAGACCACACCACGGTCGGCCCCCGGACCTTTCACCGCGACGCCGTCCAGCGTGATGCGGCCACTGCTGGGCGGCACGAAACCGGCGATCAGGTTGAGCAGCGAAGTCTTGCCGCTGCCCGATGGGCCCAGCGCGACGCACAGCTGCTGTGGCCCCAGGCTCAGGGAGATGTCCTGCAGCACCGGCTGCGCGGCGCCCGGGTAGTGGGCGCCGATACGGTCGAGAATCAATTGGGCCACGGTCGAACTCCGGTTGGCGTGCGCGCGATCATTGAACGAACTGGGCGCTGACGTAAGGCGTGTAGTCAGGCAGCAGCGCTTCCAGTTTGCCTTGCTCCTTGAGGAACTCGGCCGTCTTGGCCACCGCCTGCACGGTGCCGCCACCCAGCAGCGCGGCGGAGGCCTGGGCCTGGGCATCGGGGTAGGTGGAGCCGGCGAGCAGGTCGGGGACGTCGGCGGCGTTGGCTCCCGTCAATTTGGCGATCTTGCGTACCGGCTCGGAATCGGCGGTCCACTGCGCCTGGTTCTTCGCATAGTCGGCGAACGAATCCAGCGTGACCTTGGCGAACCGAGCGATCACCTCGGGGTGCTTCTCGGCGTAATCCTTGCGCGCCACCCAGACCTCGAAAGTCGGTGCGCCCCACTGGCCGACCTGTGCGGCATCGGTCAGGGTCTTGCCGCTCTTGCGGATCTCGCCCAGGGCCGGCGACCAGACGAAGGCGCCATCGATGTCGCCACGTTTCCACGCAGCGGCAATTTCGGCCGGCTGCAGGTTGACCACCTTGACCTTGCCTTCCAGACCCCAATGCTTCAACGCGCCGAGCAGGCTGTAGTGGGAAGTGGACACGAAAGGCGTTGCAATGGTCTTGCCGACCAACTGCTGCGGATTGTCGATACCGCTGCCGTTGCGCACCACCAGGGCTTCGGCGGAATTGATCTGTGCAGAAACGATGAAGGCGACAATGGGCAGCTTGCGTGACGTGGCGGCTGCCAGCGGGCTCGATCCCAGGTTGCCGATCTGTACATCGCCCGAGGCAATCGCCGTGACCACTTCCGGGCCACTGTTGAAGCGCCGCCAGTCGATCTTCTCGCCAATGGCCTTTTCATAGGTGCCATCGGCCTGGGCGACCTTGCTGGGGTCGATGCCGGTCTGGTAGCCGACGGTCAACGTAGCGGCCTGGATGCCCATGGCCAGGCTGGCCAGGGCCAGGGTGCTGACCAGTTTTCGTGCGAAATGCTGCTTGGCCATGGTGGCTGCCTTTTGCGAGGGTCGGGTGGCTTTGGCTCTTCGAAACCGGGCTGTTGAGGCACGAAACGTCAGGTGTCGGAAGGGCGAATGAGGGCGAATCTAAACGATATAAGAAACGGCTTTGAAATACCGTTTGGGAATTAGCTTATGTTTTGCAACTGGATTGAACTTTTTTGTTTGGAAGGTAAGGGTTGTTATGCGTTTAAATTCTAAAAAAACTTGAAACAATTCTTTTTGGTTTTGTGAAAATTTCGTTAACCTCGGCACCCAGAGTTTGGCTTAGACCAAGGTCTCGAATCGGCTTGTAAACATTGACTAACCGGTCACGCTTTGGCGCTAATCGCGCATCGGCGGACAAGGGGCGCCAGACCCCCGACCAAAGACACCACAAAAATTAGAAACCAGAGGAGCATCACATGTACAAGCAGTCGCTCGCCGCAGCCATCGCGCTCGCCAGCATCTCCACCAGTGTCTACGCCGCCGATCCGGCTCCCTCGGGTTTCCTTGAAGCCAGCAAAGCAACGCTGAGCTCGCGGACCATGTATTTCCGCAACGATACCCGTGAAGGCACGGCGAACGACCAGGAAGAATCGGCTCAAGGCTTCCTCTTCAACTTCATCTCTGGCTACACCCCCGGCACCGTCGGCTTCGGTCTGGACGTGCAGGGCATGACCGGCATCCACCTGGACGGCGGCCGTGGTCACCACCCGAACAACAACAGCTTCTTCCCAAGCGACACCGACGGTTCGGCCGAGAAGTCGTGGTCGCGTGTAGGCGCCAACGGCAAGGTCAAGTTCGCCAAGACCGAACTCAAGGTGGGTAGCGCGCTGCAGCCCAACCTGCCGATTCTGGTGTCCAACGATGGTCGCTTGCTGCCTGCGGTTTACCAGGGCGGTATCCTGACCTCCAAGGATCTGGACAACTTCACCTTCACCGTTGGCCGACTGAACAAGTCTGCGGGCCGTGCAACCAGCAACTACTCGGGCCTGGGCCTGAACGGCGGTACGCAGGACTCGAACAACTTCCAGTTCGCCGGTGTCGACTGGAAAGCCACCAAGGACCTGACTCTGCAGGTCTATCACGCGCAGCTGGAAGACTATTACAAGCAGACCTTCCTCGGCGCCGTGCACGTACTGCCCCTGGGTGAAGACCAGTCGTTCAAGACCGACCTGCGCTACTTCGACAGCAGCTCCGAAGGCAAGAATGGCGATGTGGGCTACCGCTTCAACAACAACAGCGGCTACGCCAAGAACCCAGGCGAAGTCGACAACAAGACCTGGAGTGCCATCTTCACCTACAGCATCGCCGGCCACGCATTCCTTGCCGGTTACCAGCAAGTGGGCGATGACGGCGGCATGCCGTTCATCAACAACGGCAGCGTTGTCGATGGCAACAACCGCAACGAAGGCAACGGCGGTTCCAGCGTCTATCTGTTCACCGACAGCATGGTCAACTCGTTCACCCGCGCTGGCGAAAACACCACGTTCGCCCAGTACTCCTATGACTTCAGCCGCATCGGCGTTCCTGGCCTGAAAGCCTCGGTTGCCTACCTGCACGGCGACGACATCCGCGCGGCCGGTACCGGCGACTCGAACAACTCCGAGTGGGAACGCGACATGCGCGTCGACTACGTGATCCAGAGCGGTCTGCTGAAGAACTTCGGCGCCACCCTGCGTAACGGTACCTACCGCAGCGACGTCGGCACCAACACCGATCAGACCCGTCTGATCTTCAACTACACGTACGCTTTCAAGTAATACGTGCCGTTGGAAAAAGCCCGCCTTGTGCGGGCTTTTTGCTTTTCTGCGCTGGCGTTATTCCCGATTCGCCTAGCCCCAGCACGATCCATTCTTTTTGTTTCCTGGCCGGTCAGTGCACAGTCATGCGCACAACAGCCCAGGAGCATCACCATGACCATTCGACTCGGCGACATCGCCCCCGATTTCCAGCAGGACTCGAGCCAGGGCACCATCAGCTTCCATCAGTGGCTGGGCGACCAATGGGGGGTGCTGTTCTCGCACCCGGCCGACTTCACGCCGGTGTGCACCACCGAGCTGGGTTTTACCGCCAAGCTCGCCGATGAATTCGCCAGGCGCAACGTCAAGGCCATCGCGCTGTCGGTGGATCCGGTGGAATCCCATCAGCGCTGGATCGGTGACATCGACGAGACCCAGGGCACCACAGTGAATTTTCCGATCCTGGCCGATGCCGACCGCAAGGTGTCCCAGCTCTACGATCTGATCCACCCGAACGCCAGTGACACCCTTACGGTGCGTTCGCTGTTCGTCATCGACCCGAACAAGAAGGTGCGGCTGACCATCACGTACCCGGCCAGTACCGGGCGCAATTTCCACGAGATCCTGCGGGTGATCGATTCGCTGCAATTGACCGACAGCCACAAGGTTGCCACCCCGGCCAACTGGCAGGATGGCGATGACGTGGTGATCGTGCCTTCGCTCAAGGACGAAGAGGAAATCAGGCAGCGCTTCCCCAAGGGCTACACGGCAGTGAAACCCTACCTGCGCCTGACCCCGCAGCCCAACCGCTGATCTGAACCTGATACAACTTGCCCTCTGTAGCAGCGGCGCAAGCCGCGTCCGGGACGTTGCGGTGTATCAAATGCACCGCATGGCCCGCTGACGCGGCTTGCGCCGCGGCTACAGGGGATCACGGTGATATCCATGCGGTGTGCGCAGCAGGAATAGGAAAATGCAGGTATATGTTTTTATCGAATAACCAAATGAATAAATATGATTTAAAGATATAAATCCTGCCTGCTACTGTTCCTTCCATTCCGGCGACTTCTCCAGAAGCGCTCCGATTTCGCTATTCAAGGATTTACCCCATGCTGGTCGTATCCCTGGGCGGCAGCCCCAGCCTGCGCTCGCGCTCCGGCGTACTGCTGGAGCGCAGCAAGCAGTGGCTGCAACGACAAGGCGTCGAAGTGGTGACGTTTCAGGTACGGGACTTCCCGGCCGAAGACCTGCTGCATGCCCGCTTCGACAGCCCGCACGTACTGCATTTCAACGAACTGGTCGGCAAGGCCGATGGCCTGGTGGTTGCCACGCCGGTATACAAGGCGTCGTTCTCCGGTGCGCTGAAGACCCTGCTCGACCTGCTTCCCGAGCGTGCCCTTAGCAACAAGGTGGTGCTGCCCATTGCCACCGGTGGCAGCATCGCCCACATGCTGGCGGTGGACTACGCGCTGAAACCGGTGCTGGCTTCGCTCAAGGCCCAGGAAATGCTCCAGGGTATCTTCGCCGATGACAGTCAGATCGCCTATGGCGAAGGCAGTCATGCAGCCCAGTTGGCGCCGGCGCTCGAGCAGCGCCTGGAAAATGCGCTGCAGGAGTTTCATGCCTTCCTGCTGCGCAAACCGCAGGCCCATGACCCGGCCTTGCTCACGCAAAGCCTGCGCAGTGCCCGCTGGAGCATCTGATTTCACCGCCGCTCGCGGCCGCGACACTTTTCGCTGTACCCACCTTACTGGCCCGCCAACGGGCAAGCAGGTGCAACCCAATTCCCCCTGCAGAAGGAGAGTGCCATGCGCACCCTGTTCTTGCGTCGTGGCGTGGTCGCACTGTTTGCTGCGGCTGTGTCGTTCGGCGCCATCACCCAGGCCCAGGCTGAAACCCTGCGCATCGGTTACCAGAAATACGGCACGCTGGTGCTGCTCAAGGCCAAGGGCACGCTGGAGAAACGCCTGGCGGCGCAGGGCGTGGACGTCAAATGGACCGAGTTTCCCGGCGGCCCGCAGTTGCTCGAAGGGCTGAACGTCGGTTCGATCGATTTCGGCGTGACCGGTGAAACCCCGCCGGTATTCGCCCAGGCCGCCGGGGCCGATCTGCTGTATGTGGCCTACGAGCCGCCGGCCCCGACCAGCGAAGCGATCCTGGTACCCAAGGATTCGACGGTCCGCTCGGTCGCTGAACTCAAGGGCAAGAAGGTTGCGCTGAACAAAGGTTCCAACGTGCATTACCTGCTGGTGCGCGCGCTGGAAGAAGCCGGGCTCAAGTACTCCGACATCCAGACCGTCTACCTCCCGCCTTCCGATGCCCGCGCGGCGTTCGAGCGCGGCAGCGTCGATGCGTGGGTGATCTGGGATCCCTACCAGGCAGCGGCCGAGCAGCAGTTGCAGGCGCGCACTCTGCGCAACGGCCAGGGCATCGTCGACAACCTGCAGTTCTACCTGGCCACCAAACCCTATGCCGAGCAGCACCCCGAGGTGATCACCGCGCTGGTCGAGGAGGTACGCGCCGTGGGCGAGTGGTCCAAGGCGCATCCCGAAGAAGTGACCGCCCAGGTCGCACCGTTGCTGGGCCTGCCAGTGGACATCACCCTGACCTCGGTGAAACGCCAAGGCTACGGCGCGCAATTTCTCAACCCGCAGACCGTCGCCGCGCAGCAGAAGATCGCCGACAGCTTTCACCAGCTCAAGCTGATCCCCAAGCCGCTGCGCATTCAGGATGTGATCTGGACACCGCCAGCCAACGTTGCCAAGGCACCGTGATCCGCTGCGCCCCCGCCCCCGCACAACTGCACCGGTGCCCGCGCATCGGTTCCGAGCCACGTCAGGAGACAACTCCATGAGCCTCAATATTTTCTGGTTTCTTCCCACCCACGGCGACGGTCATTACCTGGGCACCTCCGAAGGTGCACGGGCGGTCGACCACGGTTACCTGCAACAGATCGCGCAGGCGGCCGATCGCCTCGGCTACGGCGGCGTACTGATCCCTACCGGGCGCTCCTGCGAAGACTCCTGGCTGGTGGCGGCCTCGTTGATTCCGGTCACCCAACGCCTGAAATTCCTGGTTGCCCTGCGCCCTGGAATCATCTCGCCCACCGTGGCCGCGCGTCAGGCAGCGACCCTGGACCGCTTGTCCAACGGCCGCGCGCTGTTCAACCTGGTCACTGGCGGCGACCCTGACGAGCTGTCCGGCGACGGTCTGTTCCTCACCCACGAGGAGCGCTACGAGGCGTCGGTGGAATTCACCCGTATCTGGCGCCGCGTACTGGAAGGCGAGACGGTCGACTACGATGGCAAGCACCTCACCGTCAAAGGCGCCAAGCTGCTCTATCCGCCGGTGCAGCAGCCGCGTCCGCCGCTGTACTTCGGCGGGTCTTCCGATGCGGCTCAAGACCTTGCCGCCGAACAGGTGGAGATGTACCTGACCTGGGGCGAGCCACCGGCAGCGGTGGCCGAGAAGATCGCCCAGGTGCGCGAGAAGGCCGCCAAGCTCGGCCGGACCGTGCGCTTCGGAATCCGCCTGCACGTGATCGTGCGTGAAACCAATGCAGAAGCCTGGCAGGCCGCCGAGCGGCTGATCGCCCATGTCGACGACGATACCATTGCCCGCGCCCAGGCTTCGCTGGCGCGTTTCGATTCGGTGGGTCAGCAGCGCATGGCCGCATTGCATGGCGGCAGCAAGGACAAGCTGGAGGTGAGCCCCAACCTGTGGGCCGGCGTCGGCCTGGTGCGTGGCGGGGCGGGCACTGCGCTGGTCGGTGACGGCCCGACGGTGGCCGAGCGAGTCAAGGAGTACGCCGCACTGGGCATCGACACGTTCATCTTCTCCGGCTACCCGCACCTGGAAGAGTCGTACCGCGTGGCCGAGCTGTTGTTCCCGCACCTGGACGTGCAGCGCCCGGAAGCGCCGACCGGCGCCAACTACGTCAGCCCGTTCGGTGAGATGGTGGCCAACGACATTTTGCCCAAGGCCGCCCAGCGCTGAGAAACTGCCATGAGTACAACGAGCAAATCGTCCACCGGCTGGCGCCCTGGGCGCTGCCGGTGGGCCTGCTGTTGATCTGGCAGCTGGCGGTCAGCGTCGGCTGGCTGTCGACGCGGATCCTGCCAGCGCCCAGCGCGGTGTTCGCGGCAGGCGTCGCGCTATTCAAGTCCGGGGAGATCTGGACGCACCTGGCCATCAGCGGTTGGCGCGCGGGCATCGGCTTCGCCATCGGTGGCGGCATCGGTCTGCTACTGGGGCTGATCAGCGGCCTGTCGCGCTGGGGCGAGCGCCTGCTCGACACCTCGGTGCAGATGATCCGCAACGTCCCGCACCTGGCGCTGATTCCGCTGGTGATTCTGTGGTTCGGTATCGATGAGTCGGCGAAGATCTTTCTGGTCGCGCTGGGCACATTGTTCCCGATCTACCTGAACACCTACCACGGCATCAAGAACGCCGACCCCGCGTTGGTGGAAATGGCACGCAGCTATGGCCTGTCCGGATTTCGTTTGTTCTGGCAGGTGATTCTGCCCGGGGCGTTGCCTTCCATTCTGGTCGGCGTGCGTTTCGCCCTCGGCCTGATGTGGCTGACGCTGATCGTTGCGGAAACCATTTCCGCCAGCTCCGGCATCGGTTACCTGGCCATGAACGCGCGCGAATTCCTGCAGACCGACGTGGTGGTGCTGGCCATCGTGCTCTATGCGATTCTCGGCAAGCTGGCCGACTTGGCGGCGCGAGGGCTGGAGCGAGTGTGGCTGCGCTGGCACCCGGCCTACCAAACCAAGGGAGGTGCAGCATGACCGTTTTCAAGGAACAGCCGCAGAACCTGCGGCGCGGGATTCCACTGGCGGTTCGCCAGCTACGCAAGACCTTTGGCGAGCGCGAGGTACTGCGCGAGATCGACCTGAACATTCCGGCCGGGCAGTTCGTGGCCATCGTCGGCCGCAGCGGGTGCGGCAAGAGCACCTTGCTGCGCCTGCTGGCAGCACTCGACCAACCCACCAGCGGACAACTGCTGGCAGGTTCCGGTCCGCTCAGCGATGCGCGCAACGACACCCGGCTGATGTTCCAGGAAGCCCGCCTGCTGCCATGGAAACGAGTGATCGACAACGTGGGCCTGGGGCTGTCCGGCAATTGGCGCGAGCAGGCCTTGCAGGCGCTCGAAGCGGTGGGCCTGGCCGAGCGCGCCGATGAGTGGCCGGCGGGGTTGTCCGGCGGGCAGAAGCAGCGCGTGGCGCTGGCGCGGGCCCTGATTCACAAGCCGCGGCTGTTGCTGCTGGACGAGCCCTTGGGGGCGCTGGATGCGCTCACGCGCATCGAGATGCAGCAGTTGATCGAGAGCCTGTGGCGCAAGCACGGTTTCACCGTGTTGCTGGTAACCCACGATGTGGCCGAGGCGGTGGCGATTGCCGACCGGGTGATTCTGATCGAGGAGGGGCGCATTGGTCTGGACCTGGCCGTCGAGTTGCCACGTCCGCGCGCTCGCGGTTCCCATCGTCTGGCGGCGCTGGAAAGCGAAGTGCTCAATCGAGTATTGGCGCTGCCGGGCAATCCACCGGAGCCCGAGCCGCCGTCGCCGTTGCCGACCCAGTTGCGCTGGGCACGCTGATCCGGACGCGGTACGTCGGGTATCCGCACGTACCGCCGACGCGGCTCGCGCCGCTGCTACAGGGATTGTGCCAGCCGCGCCATGTCGTTCGCACCGCAGGCCAGATGCGACACATCCCCCCGTAGCAGCGGCGCGAGCCGCGTCCGGGGACGACGCGGCATATCTGCTGCACCGCCGCCCAGCAAATGCGTTCGTGAACACCGCGGCATGGCAGGCATACCGCGGCGCCCGGCCGTTACACGGTGTGCAGGTACCAGTTGTACTCGAGGTCCGAGATGGAGTGCTCGAATTCTTCCAACTCGCTTTCCTTGCAAGCCACGAAGATATCGATGTATTTCGGATCGATGTATTTGGCCAACACCTCGCTGTCGTCCAGCAGGCGCAGGGCATCGCGCAGGTTGGTCGGCAGGCTCTGCTCGTTCTGCTCGTAGGAGTTGCCCGTCACCGGCTCGTTGGGCTCGACCTGATTGGTCAGGCCGTGGTGCACGCCGGCCAATACTGCGGCCATCAACAGGTAAGGGTTGGCATCGGCGCCGGCAACGCGGTGTTCCAGGCGCACGGCATCCGGGGTTCCGGTAGGCACGCGCAAGGCAACGGTACGGTTGTCCAGGCCCCAGCAGGGCGAGTTGGGCACGTAGAACTGAGCACCGAAGCGGCGGTACGAATTGACGTTCGGGCACAGGAACGCCATCGACGCGGGCAGGGTCTCGAGCACACCGCCGATCGCGTGACGCAATGCGGCGTTCTGCTCGGGATCCTCACTGGTGAAGATGTTCTTGCCGTCCTTGTCCAGGATCGAGATGTGCACGTGCAGACCGTTACCCGCCTGGCCCGGATAGGGCTTGGCCATGAACGTGGTGTCCATCTCGTGGTCGTAGGCGATGTTCTTGATCAGGCGCTTGAGCAGCACTGCATAGTCGCAGGCCTTCATGGCATCCGGAACGTGATGGAGGTTAACCTCGAACTGCGCCGGCGCACTTTCCTTGACGATGGCGTCGGCCGGGATGCCCTGTTCCTTCGCCCCTTCGAGGATGTCCTGCAGGCAGTCCACGTACTCGTCCAGGTCGTCGATCAGATACACCTGGGTCGAATGCGGACGCTTGCCGGAGATCGGCGAGCGCGGCGGCTGCGGTCGACCGTTCACGTTTTCCTGGTCGATCAGGTAGAACTCCAGCTCGAAGGCGGCGCAGATGGTCAGGCCCATGGCGTCGAACTTCTCGACGACCTGGCGCAGCACTTCACGCGGGTCGGCGAAGAACGGCTCGCCTTCGAGTTCGTGCATGGTCATCAGCAACTGCGCGGTAGGGCGCTTCTGCCAAGGCTCGTTGCACAGGGTGTCGGGAATGGGGTAGCAGATACGATCGGCATCGCCGATGTCCAGGCCAAGACCGGTGCTTTCCACGGTAGAGCCGTTGATGTCCAGGGCAAACAGCGAGGCGGGCAGGTTGATGCCTTTCTCGTAAACCTTGTGGAGGCTGGTGCGCTCGATGCGCTTGCCACGCACCACACCATTCATATCTGCAATCAGAAGGTCGACGTACAGAACCTCAGGATGTTCCTTAAGGAATGCGTTCGCTTCGTTAAGCTGAACGGCACGCGGGGGTACCGACATGATGCAACACCTTTGTTGTTAAAAATATCAATCATTGGGTCGAACAGGTTTCAGTCAATCCGAAAGCCAACACTAAGTCAAGCGAGCCGGGTTTTGCCCTGAAAGAGCGCTGTTGAGCCTCTTTTGCTGCATATCAGGGCGCATGCGCCTGGCAATTACGGTGCCTTGCAACTGCCTGAAAAGTGTCTGCGGAAGTTTGCCGCCTGATAGTTGTGGAAAAAAATGAACAAGGCTAAGCTCGTTTTCAACCCGCCATTTCAATAATACCGAGGGTGAGTCATGGCACGCCTGCCATTATCTGATGGAGCTCGCTGCAGCCACCGGTTGCCGGCGACCAGAATAATTGACAGCCCACGGCGTTGCGCCTCTGTTTTTTTGTCCCTCCTGTACTGCCTGAGCCCCGAAACCGCTACCCTGAGCTTCACGTTCCGGCCGGGTATCGAGAGGCCGGGTGGGCAGTGTGCCGCCCTCGCTTGACCGCTTTCCCAACGACGCCCACGCGTCAACACGTGCCCGGCTCGCCGCGAGCCAGGTCAATGGCCTCCTGAGGTATTTATGAGTCCCAACCTCGACCAGCTCACCGATTGGTTGAAAGATCACAAGATCACCGAAGTCGAATGCCTGATCGCCGACCTCACCGGGATCACCCGCGGCAAGATTTCCCCGACCAACAAGTTCATCGCCGAAAAAGGCATGCGCTTGCCGGAAAGTGTTCTATTGCAAACCGTGACTGGCGACTATGTAGAAGACGACATCTACTACGAGTTGCTCGACCCTGCCGACATCGACATGATCTGCCGCCCCGACGAGAACGCGGTGTTTCTCGTTCCCTGGGCCATAGAGCCCACGGCGCAGGTCATCCACGACACGTACGACAAGCAGGGCAACCCCATCGAGCTGTCGCCGCGCAACGTGCTCAAGAAGGTCTTGAAGCTGTATGCGGACCGAGGCTGGCAGCCGATCGTGGCGCCGGAGATGGAGTTCTACCTGACCAAGCGCTGCGAAGACCCGGACTTCCCGCTGCAGCCGCCGATCGGCCGCTCGGGACGCCCGGAAACCGGTCGGCAATCGTTTTCCATCGAAGCGGCGAACGAGTTCGATCCGTTGTTCGAAGACGTCTACGACTGGTGCGAGGCGCAGAACCTGGACCTCGACACCCTGATCCACGAAGACGGCACGGCGCAGATGGAAATCAACTTCCGGCACGGCAATGCCCTGCACCTGGCCGACCAGATCCTGGTGTTCAAACGCACCATGCGCGAGGCCGCGCTCAAGCACAACGTCGCCGCCACTTTCATGGCCAAGCCGATGACGGGCGAGCCGGGCAGTGCCATGCACCTGCACCAGAGCATCGTCGATTCGGCCACCGGCAAGAACATCTTCGCCAACGAAGACGGCTCGATGAGCCAGCTGTTCCTGCACCACGTCGGCGGCCTGCAGAAATTCATTCCCGAACTGCTGCCGCTGTTCGCGCCCAACGTCAATTCGTTCCGTCGTTTCCTGCCCGACACTTCGGCGCCGGTCAACGTCGAGTGGGGCGAGGAAAACCGCACCGTTGGCCTGCGCGTGCCCGACGCCACGCCGCAGAACCGGCGGGTCGAGAACCGCTTGCCGGGCGCCGATGCCAACCCGTACCTGGCCATCGCCGCCAGCTTGTTGTGCGGCTACATCGGCATGGTCGAGGGCCTGAACCCGAGTGCGCCGGTGCAGGGCCGCGGCTACGAGCGGCGCAACCTGCGGCTGCCGTTGACCATCGAGGATGCGCTGGAGCGCATGGAAAACTGCAAGACGGTGGAGAAGTACCTGGGCAAGAAATTCGTCGTTGGCTATGTTGCGGTCAAGCGCGCCGAACACGAAAACTTCAAACGCGTGATCAGCTCGTGGGAACGTGAGTTCCTGCTGTTCGCGGTGTGAGAAAAAGGAGCGACAGATGAGCAACAACAACCCCCAGACCCAGCATTGGCAAGACTTGAGCAGCGCCCACCACCTGGCGCCGTTCAGCGACTACACGCAGCTGGCGCAGAAGGGTCCGCGGATCATCACCAAGGCCGACGGCGTGTACCTGTGGGACAGCGAAGGGCACAAGATCCTCGACGGCATGGCCGGCCTGTGGTGCGTGGCGATCGGCTACGGTCGCGAGGAGCTGGTGCAGGCAGCCAGCAAGCAGATGTGCGAACTGCCGTACTACAACCTGTTCTTCCAGACCGCCCACCCGCCCGCTCTCGAGCTGGCCAAGGCCATCGCCGACCTGGCGCCCGAGGGCATGAACCATGTGTTCTTCACCGGCTCCGGTTCCGAGGGCAACGACACCGTGCTGCGCCTGGTGCGCCATTACTGGGCGCTCAAGGGCAAGCCCGAGAAAAAGGTGATCATCAGCCGCATCAATGGCTACCACGGCTCCACGGTGGCTGGCGCCAGTCTGGGCGGCATGTCGGGCATGCACGAGCAGGGCGATCTGCCGATCCCGGGCATCGTGCACATTGCCCAGCCGTACTGGTTCGGCGAGGGTGGTGACATGACCCCGGACGCGTTCGGCATCTGGGCCGCCGATCAGTTGGAAAAGAAGATCCTGGAAGTGGGCGAAGACAACGTCGCGGCGTTCATCGCCGAGCCGATCCAGGGCGCCGGCGGCGTGATCATTCCGCCCGAGACTTACTGGCCGAAGGTCAAGCAAGTGCTGGCGCGCTACGACATCCTGTTCGTGGCCGATGAAGTCATCTGCGGCTTCGGCCGTACCGGCCACTGGTTCGGCAGCGACTACTATGATCTGGCGCCCGACCTGATGACCATCGCCAAGGGCCTCACCAGCGGCTACATCCCCATGGGCGGCGTGATCGTGCGCGATGAGGTGGTGCAGGTGATCAACCAGGGTGGCGACTTCAACCACGGCTTCACCTATTCCGGGCATCCGGTCGCGGCGGCGGTGGCGCTGGAAAACCTGCGCATCCTGCGCGACGAGCACATCGTCGACACGGTCCGGACCGATGCGGCACCGTATTTGCAAAAGCGTCTGCGCGAACTGCAGGACCATCCGCTGGTGGGTGAGGTCCGTGGCCTGGGCATGCTCGGCGCAATCGAACTGGTCAAGGACAAGGCGACTCGCAGCCGTCACGAAGGGCGGGGCGCCGGTATGATCTGTCGGCAGTTCTGCTTCGACAACGGGCTGATCATGCGGGCCGTCGGTGACACCATGATCATTGCACCGCCGCTGGTCATCAGCCACGCCGAGATCGACGAGCTGGTGAGCAAGGCACGGCTTTGCCTGGACCTGACACTCGAAGCACTCGGGGGCTAGATGCTAGGCTTGCTCCCGTCGGGAGCATCGGTACGCAAAATGCGACGGCGTTCCGTAGGAGCGGTCACCGGCCGCGAAAGCTGCGACGCGGTCTCGACTGATACCGCAGTGGTTTCTTCGCGGCCAATGACCGCTCCTACGGATCATCAAAACACGGCACTCGATCAATATTGGCATCAGGTTAAGACCAAGAACATTTAGGAGCACAACGCATGAAGATATTTGGCAAGACCCTCCTCGCCGTGGCCCTGATGGGGGCGATGGCCAGTGCTGCGCAGGCAGACGACAAGGTTCTGCACGTGTACAACTGGTCGGACTACATCGCGCCGGACACGATCAAGCAATTCGAGGCGGAGTCGGGGATCAAGGTCGTCTACGACGTATTCGACAGCAACGAAACCCTGGAAGCCAAACTGCTGGCCGGCAAGTCCGGCTACGATATCGTCGTGCCTTCCAACAACTTCCTGGCCAAGCAGATCAAGGCCGGTGTTTACCAGGAACTGGACCGCTCGAAACTGCCGAACTGGAAAAACCTCAACGAATCGCTGCTCAAGGCGGTCTCGGTGAGCGACCCGGACAACAAGCATGCCTTCCCGTACATGTGGGGCTCGATCGGCATCGGCTTCAACGCCGACAAGGTCAAGGCTGCGCTGGGCGCCGATGCACCGACCAACAGCTGGGACCTGCTGTTCAAGCCGGAAAACGCGGCCAAGCTGAAGTCGTGCGGCATCAGCTTCCTTGATTCGCCCACCGAGATGCTGCCGATCGCCCTGCATTACCTGGGCTACCCGACGGACTCGCAGGACAAGAAGCAGCTTGCCGAGGCCGAGGCGCTGTTCCTCAAGGTGCGTCCATCGATCGGTTACTTCCATTCCTCCAAGTACATCTCCGACCTGGCCAACGGCAATATCTGCGTGGCCGTGGGGTATTCGGGTGACATCTACCAGGCCAAGTCGCGCGCCGAAGAAGCGGGTGGCAAGGTCAAGGTCAGCTACAACATTCCCAAGGAAGGCGCTGGCAGCTTCTTCGACATGGTCGCCATCCCCAAGGATGCCGAGAACGTCGAAGGCGCCTACAAGTTCATGACCTTCCTGATGAAACCGGAAGTCATGGCCGAGATCACCAACAGCGTGCAGTTCCCCAACGGTAACCAGGCTGCAACAGCATTGGTGGATAAAGCCATCAGCGGCGATCCGGGCATCTACCCGCCGGCCGATGTGCAGGCCAAGCTGTATGCCATTGCCGACCTGCCGGCGGCGACGCAGCGCATCATGACGCGCAGCTGGACCAAGATTAAGTCGGGCAAGTAAGCCGGGCTGGTATTGCGATGCGCCTTTCGCGGCCGATGACCGCTCCCACACATACCCCGTAGGAGCGGCCCGTGGCCGCGAATGGCGCACCGCGAGCTCGGGCCAGGTGAATCAGCAATTGCGGCGCGCGCGCATGGGCTGTAAGTTGCGCGCCGGTTTGTCTTATAGAACAAACGCTTGAGAGGACCTCCACTTGTCACACTCTTTGTTTCGCAAGGCCATGCTGATCGGTGCGGGTCTGACCCTGGCGCTCAATGCTCAAGCGGCAGGCACCGTACACATCTACAACTGGTCCGACTACATCGGCGAGAGCACCCTGGCGGATTTCGAAGCCGCCACCGGGATCAAGCCGATCTACGACGTCTTCGACTCCAATGAAACCCTGGAAGGCAAGTTGCTGGCCGGCCATACCGGCTACGACGTGGTGGTGCCGTCCAACCACTTCCTGGGCAAACAGATCAAGGCCGGGGCGTTCCAGAAACTGGACAAGGCCCAGCTGACCAACTATTCCAACCTCGATCCGGTGCTGCTCAAGCGCCTGGAAAAGAACGATCCGGGTAACCAGTACGCCGTTCCCTATCTGTGGGGTACCAACGGCATTGGTTACAACGTGGAAAAGATCAAGGCCGTGCTGGGCGTCGACAAGATCGACTCCTGGGCCATGGTGTTCGAGCCCGAAAACATCAAGAAACTGTCCAAGTGCGGCGTCGCCTTTCTCGACTCGCCCGACGAGATGTTCCCGGCCGTGCTCAACTACATGGGCCTGGACCCCAACACCACCGACGAGAAGCTCTACAAGCAAGCCGAGGCCAAGCTGCTCAAGGTCCGTCCGTACGTGACCTACTTCCATTCCTCCAAGTACATCAGCGACCTGGCCAATGGCAACATCTGTGTGGCCGTGGGTTATTCCGGCGACATATTCCAGGCCAAGGCACGGGCCGAGGAAGCCGGCAAGGGCATCAAGCTGGCCTACTCGATTCCCAAGGAAGGCGGCAACCTGTGGTTCGACATGCTGGCCATCCCCGCCGATGCGCCGGATGCCAAGCAGGGCCTGGCGTTCATCGACTACCTGTTGAAGCCTGAAGTGATTGCCAAGGTCAGCGACTATGTCGGCTATGCCAACCCCAATCTCAAGTCTGGCGAGCTGATGGATCAGGACGTGCGCAACGACGAGGCGGTCTACCCGCCACAGGCCATCCAGGACAAGCTCTACGTCAACGTCGAGCTGCCGCCCAAGGTGCAGCGTTTGATGACCCGCAGCTGGACCAAGGTCAAGTCGGGCAAATAAATACTCGGGGCGGCCCGATCCAGAGCCGCCCCCACTCAAGTTTGGGAGTTTCGTGAATGGCTGTTGCCTCCAGCGCCTACAAAAAAGCCCTCGAAGGCAGCCAGCAACCGAAAAAGGTGCTGGTCCGGATCGAAAAGGTAACGAAGAAATTCGACGAAACGGTGGCCGTGGACGACGTGTCGCTGGAAATCAACCAGGGTGAGATCTTCGCCTTGCTGGGCGGGTCCGGTTCCGGCAAGTCCACCCTGCTGCGCATGCTGGCTGGCTTCGAACGGCCGACCGAGGGGCGTATTTTCCTCGACGGCGTGGACATCACCGATATGCCGCCCTACGAGCGGCCGATCAACATGATGTTCCAGTCCTACGCGTTGTTTCCGCACATGACCGTGGCGCAGAACATCGCCTTCGGGCTCAAGCAGGACAAACTGCCGGCGGCCGAAATCGACGCACGCGTGGCGGAAATGCTCAAGCTGGTGCAGATGACCCAGTACGGCAAGCGCAAGCCGCACCAGTTGTCCGGTGGCCAGCGTCAGCGCGTTGCGCTGGCACGCTCGCTGGCGAAAAAGCCCAAGCTGTTGCTGCTCGACGAGCCGATGGGCGCGCTGGACAAGAAGCTGCGCTCGCAGATGCAACTGGAACTGGTGGAGATCATCGAGCGGGTTGGCGTGACCTGCGTGATGGTGACCCACGACCAGGAAGAGGCCATGACCATGGCTCAGCGCATCGCCATCATGCACCTGGGCTGGATCGCGCAGATCGGCAGCCCGATCGACATCTACGAAACCCCCACCAGCCGCCTGGTGTGCGAGTTCATCGGCAACGTCAACCTGTTCGAAGGCCAGGTGGTCGAGGACATGGAAGGCTACGCACTGATCAGCAGCCCGGAGCTGGAGCGCAGCATCTATGTCGGTCACGGTGTAAGTACCGCTGCCGAAGACAAGAACGTGACCTACGCCATTCGCCCGGAAAAGATGTTGGTGACCACCCAGCAGCCCGACAGCGAACACAACTGGTCGCGCGGCAAGGTCCATGACATCGCCTACCTGGGCGGCCATTCGGTGTTCCACGTGCAGTTGCCGTGCGGCAAGCTGGTGCAGTCGTTCGTGGCCAACGCCGAGCGCCGTGGCGCCCGGCCGACCTGGGACGACGAAGTGTTCGTCTGGTGGGAAGACGACAGCGGCGTGGTACTGCGCTCATGAAGCTGCGCAAGATCAAACGCAAGCTCAAGAGGATCATCCCCAACGGTCGCCAGATGGTCATCGGCGTACCGTTCCTGTGGCTGTTCCTGTTCTTCATGCTGCCGTTCTTCATCGTGCTCAAGATCAGCTTCGCCGAAGCCGACGTGGCGATCCCGCCGTACACCGAAATCTGGAGCTACGCCGAACAGAAGTTCGAGTTGATCCTCAATTTCGCCAACTACGCGCTGCTCACCGAAGACGATCTGTACATCTCGGCCTATCTGGGCTCGTTGAAGATGGCCTTCTTCAGCACCCTGATCTGCCTGCTGCTCGGCTATCCCATGGCCTATGCCATCAGCAAGGCACGCAAGGACCTGCAGACCGTGCTCCTGCTGCTGATCATGATGCCGACCTGGACGGCGATCCTGATCCGCGTGTATGCCTGGATGGGCATCCTGAGCAACAACGGCCTGCTCAATGCCTTCCTGATGTGGCTGGGGGTGATCGACCAGCCGCTGCAGATTCTCAACACCAACCTGGCGGTGTACATCGGGGTGGTCTATGCGTACCTGCCATTCATGATCCTGCCGCTGTTCGCCAATCTGGTGAAGCATGACAACAGCTTGCTGGAGGCTGCTTCCGACCTGGGATCGAGCACCTTCAACAGTTTCTGGAAGATCACCGTGCCGCTGTCGAAGAACGGCATCATCGCCGGCTGCATGCTGGTATTCATTCCGGTGGTCGGCGAGTTCGTGATTCCCGAGCTGCTGGGTGGCCCGGAAACCCTGATGATCGGCCGCGTGTTGTGGCAGGAATTCTTCAACAACCGCGACTGGCCCGTTGCCTCGGCATTGGCTGTGTTGATGCTGGCGATTCTGATCGTGCCCATCGTGCTGTTCAATCGCAGCCAGGCCAAAGAACTGGAGGGCAAGGCATGAAGCGTTTCGGGTTCTCCAAACTGATCCTGGTGCTGGGGCTGGTGTTCATCTACGCGCCGATGCTGATCCTGGTCATCTATTCCTTCAACGCCTCGCGCCTGGTGACGGTCTGGGGCGGCTGGTCGGTGCAGTGGTACGTCGGCCTGCTGGACAACTCCCAGCTGATGGGTGCGGTGATGCGCTCGCTGGAAATCGCCTGCTACACGGCAGTGACGGCCGTGGCCCTGGGGACCATGGCGGCGTTCGTGCTGACGCGCATCAGTCGCTTCAAGGGGCGCACCATGTTCGGCGGCCTGGTGACGGCGCCGCTGGTGATGCCCGAGGTGATTACCGGTCTGTCCTTGCTGCTGCTGTTCGTGGCCATGGCCCAGGTGATCGGCTGGCCGCAGGAGCGTGGCATCGCCACGATCTGGATCGCTCATACCACCTTCTGTGCCTCCTACGTGGCGGTGGTGGTGTCATCGCGGTTGCGCGAGCTGGACCTGTCGATCGAAGAGGCGGCCATGGACTTGGGTGCGCGGCCCTGGAAGGTGTTCTTTCTGATCACCATTCCCATGATCGCGCCATCGCTGGCGGCCGGCGGGATGATGTCCTTCGCGCTGTCGCTGGACGATCTGGTGCTGGCCAGCTTCGTTTCCGGGCCGGGTTCCACGACCCTGCCGATGGAAGTTTTTTCGGCGGTCCGCCTGGGCGTGAAGCCTGAGATCAATGCGGTGGCCAGCCTGATTCTGCTGGCCGTTTCGTTGGTGACGTTCCTGGTATGGTATTTCGGGCGTCGGGCCGAAGAGCGTCGTCGCAAGGCGATCCAGCAAGCCATCGAGGAAAGCGCCGCCAACTCCTGGCAACAGCCCAAGACGCAACGGCCGGCAGCGTCGGTGTGATGAGGGCAGGGCGCTGGATCTCCAGCGCCCTGGCCAGCACACGTATTGCCTTGGAACAATCGTCCATGCCCATTGCATTTCATCCCGACACCCTGCGAAATTCCCTGCCACCCTTGGGCACCCGACAGCCGCTGTCCGATGAGGCTCAGGCCTACCAGCGCTTCTATCAGCTCGACCTGCCCGTACAAAGCTGGCTGGGGCGCTTCAGTGCCGCCGGCTTCGACCTGGTGGCCCAAGTGTGGCTGCCGGAGCGGCCTGTCGCCACGCTCTTCGTCATGCACGGTTTCTACGATCACATGGGGTTGTACCGGCACGCCGTGCAGTGGGCCTTGGCGCGTGGCTTCGCGGTCATTTCCTGCGACCTGCCGGGCCATGGTCTGTCCAGCGGCGAGCGAGCCAGCATTCACAGCTTTGCCGATTACCAGGCCACGCTCGATGGCCTGTTCGCCGAAGCATGTACCCTGCAGCTGCCGCAGCCCTGGCACTTGCTGGGGCAGAGCACCGGTGGCGCGATCATCGTCGACCATCTGCTGCACCAGGGCGCGCAGTCCGCGGCGCAGGGGCAGGTGCTGCTGATGGCGCCGCTGGTGCGGCCCAGCGCATGGGGTTTGTCCAAACTCAGCTATCGCGTGCTGAAGCCGTTCGTCAACGGCATTGCCAGGCGGTTCAGCGCCAATACCAACGACCCGGATTTCATGCCGTTCCTGCAGGCGGACCCGCTGCAGCCCGTGCGCCTGCCGACAGCGTGGGTGGGGGCGTTGGTGCAGTGGGTGCAGCACATCGAAGCAGCGCCGCGCAGCCCGCGCACGGTGGTGGTCGTGCAGGGAGAGGATGACGACACCGTGGATTGGCGGCACAACCTCAAGGTGCTGCGCGCAAAGTTCGCCGAGGTGCGGGTGTTGCAGGTGGCGGGGGCCCGGCATCATCTGGTCAATGAGCTGCCTGCGATTCGGGCGAAGTGTTTCGATTTCTTCGAACAGAATCTGTAACCGAGTCGTCTGCTTCGCGGCCGCTGACCGCTCCTACGGGGGTGGGCCATTGCTGCGGGTGGGTCAGCGGCCGCGAACGGCGCCCCTCAGTTTCCCGCCTTGCCCGGTGTCTGTCCAACCGCCAGCCCAGCCCGTACCGCCTCCAGGGCCGCCTGATAATAAGCCTGGCCAGCGGCAGACTCGGCGAAGCCGACGAACTCCTCCAGTTCCGGATCGGACAATTCGCGGTACACGTACAGCAGCGTATTGTTCAGGTCGATGGCGATCTGCTGTTGCAGCCGCTCACGCTGGCCATCGAGCAGACCTGCAGCCTGGCCGCCCCCCAACAGACCTGGAATCATCGAGCTGAGGCTGTCGGCGGCCACCCCGGCGATCGCCAGGCTGACCTCTGCGCCAGCCTGGCGCGCCGGCAGTGCCTGCGCCAGATGGCCGATCAACAGCGCGCGGGTCGACTCGACCTGCAGTTTCGGCAGGCCCTGGGCGTTCTTGGCCAGTTGATCACTGCGGGTGGCCAGCAGCTCGGCGGCGACGATCTTGCGGCCCAGGGCAGACTCGAAGAAGGCGAGGGCCGGTTTGGGATCGGCCAGGCCCTGGCGCAGTCGCGCTTCGGCCCGCTGGTCCATGGCCTGCGCCGCGAAGCGTTGGTCGCTGTTGCTCACCAGTGCCTGGAAAACCGCCGGTGGCAAGCTGCTCTGGTAGCGCTGCTGGGCCGCCTTGAGGGCGTCGCTGAAATGCGCCCTTTGTTCAGGCCAGCCAGCGGCCTTGTACAGCAGGTCGTGGTCGTCGGCCCAGGCGGGCGTCGTACTGAACATCATCAAGAACACAAGGACGCGGCGCATAGGGACTCCTGTCGGCAAGGGGCCATTGTCCGTGGCATTGCCTGGCTTTGTCGAGAAGTGACATGCACGCTGCGCCTCGATGCATCGACTGCGCAGCGACCTCGTGCAAGCCTCTGTCGGTTTTGCAGGCGTATGGATACTATGCCGGGCATGCAAATACCTTCTGATCATCCACTGCTGCTGCGCATCGTCGACGACCTGGCCGAGCACGGCTGGTCGCAGCAGGAACTCTTCGTGCCCCAGGCTTTGACCCTGGCGCTGGCGGCCGAGTGCCGTACCCGCCATGCCCAAGGCGAACTGGCGCCGGCGGCCGTCGGGCGCGGTCCATCCCAGGAGATCCGCGAAGGCATTCGCGGTGACCGCATCCAGTGGATCGAACCGGGCGAAGCCGTGCCGTGCGATGCCTACATGCAGATCATGGACAGCCTGCGCGAGGCGCTCAATCGTGGTCTGTTTCTGGGCCTGGAAGACTTCGAATGCCATTTCGCCCTGTACCCACCGGGCAGCGTCTACCTGCGCCACCTGGATCGCTTTCGCGACGATGACCGGCGCATGGTGTCAGCGGTGCTGTACCTGAACGATGCGGATTGGGGCGAGGAGGATGGCGGTCAGCTGCGCATGTACCTGCGCGGGGACACGGCGTACGACGTGCAGCCGATCGGTGGCACGCTGGTGGTGTTTCTTTCCGGAGAAGTGCCGCACGAAGTGATGCCGGCGCAGCGCAATCGGCTGTCGCTGACCGGCTGGTTCCGCCGTCGGGGCAACGAGCCGTTCTGATACACCGCGTCGCCTGGTTCGCGGCTACTAGCCGCTCCTACAGGGGATCTGGGTTGATTGTAGGAGCGGCTGGCAGCCGCGAACCAGAGGACGCGGTGTGCCAGGCACACCGCAATCCGGCCGCTATCAGAACAATACGCGGCAGCGAATGGTTCCGGTGACCTGTTGCAGCTTTTCCTGCGCCAGGTCCGAGTAATCGGCGTCGACGTCGATCACCACATAGCCGACCTTTTCGTTGGTCTGCAGGAACTGGCCGGAGATGTTGATGGCGTTCTCGGCGAAGACCTTGTTGATCTCCATCATCACGCCCGGCACGTTCTCGTGGATGTGCAGCAGACGGTGCTTGCCAGGGTGCGCGGGCAAAGCCACTTCCGGGAAGTTGACCGACGACACCGAGGTACCGTTGTCGCTGTACTTGACCAGTTTCTCGGCCACTTCCAGGCCGATGTTGGCCTGCGCCTCGGCGGTGGAACCACCGATGTGCGGGGTCAGGATGACGTTGTCCAGGCCACGCAGCGGGCTTTCGAAGATGTCGTCGTTGGAGCGTGGCTCGACCGGGAACACGTCGATGGCAGCGCCGATCAGGTGCTTGTCCTTGATCGCCTCGGCCAGTGCGTCGAGCTCGACCACGGTGCCGCGCGCGGCGTTGATGAGGATACCGCCCTTCTTGATGGCACGGATTTCCTTCTCGCCGATCATCCACTGGGTGGCGGCGGTTTCAGGCACATGCAGGGTGACGATGTCGCTCATGCCCAGCAGCTCGGTCAGGCTGCCGACCTGGGTGGCGTTGCCCAGCGGCAGCTTGGTCACGGTGTCGTAGAAGTACACCTGCATGCCCAGGCCTTCGGCCAGGACCGACAGCTGGGTGCCGATCGAGCCATAGCCGACGATGCCCAGTTTCTTGCCGCGGATCTCGAAGGAGTTCGCCGCGCTCTTGATCCAGCCGCCACGGTGGCAGGAAGCGTTCTTCTCGGGGATGCCGCGCAACAGCAGAATGGCTTCGGCCAGCACCAGTTCGGCCACGGAACGGGTGTTGGAATACGGTGCGTTGAACACCGCGATACCGCGTTCGCGAGCGGCTGACAGATCAACCTGGTTGGTGCCGATGCAGAAGCAGCCCACGGCGACCAGTTTCTTCGCACAGTCGAACAGCTCTTCGGTCAGCTGGGTGCGCGAGCGAATGCCGATGAAGTGCGCATCGGCGATCTTTTCCTTGAGTTCGGCTTCGGGCAGCGACTTGGTGTGGTACTCGATGCTGGTGTAGCCGGCAGCCTTGAGGACGTCCACGGCGGATTGGTGGACGCCTTCGAGAAGAAGGAACTTGATCTTGCTCTTGTCGAGGGAAGTCTTGCTCATCTGCGTAAACCTGTGTCCCGAAAAAAATGGCAGGAAGTGAAGCGGCGCACACCGGGCCAGGGCTCGATTGGCGGGGGGCGTATGCTAGCATAGCCTCCCTGTCGTACGCCCATCCTGGGTCATGAGCCGTTCTCAGGGTGACTATGAATGGTCCGAGGTTTAGCGGGCCGCGAATCGCCCGATTCGTGAATCCTTCACTTGCAGAGTCGCGTCCATGAACCGTCATGCCCTGATCGATGAACTCAAGACCCTGCTCGAGCTTGGCAAGGTCCTCACCGATGCCGCCTCCCTCGACACCTACGGCCGGGACTGGACCAAACAGTACGCCCCGGCACCCAGCGCCATCGTCTTTCCCAAGACCACCGAGCAGGTCCAGGCCATCGTGCGCTGGGCCAACGAGCGCAAGGTGGCGCTGGTCCCTTCGGGTGGGCGTACCGGTCTGTCGGCTGCGGCGGTGGCGGCCAACGGCGAGGTGGTGGTGTCGTTCGACTACATGAACAAGGTGCTCGACTTCAACGCCACCGACCGCACCGTGGTCTGCCAACCAGGCGTCATCACCAAGCAGCTGCAGAACCTGGCCGAGGAAAACGGCCTGTACTACCCGGTGGACTTCGCCTCGTCGGGTTCCAGCCAGATCGGCGGCAACATCGGCACCAACGCCGGCGGCATCAAGGTCATCCGCTACGGCATGACGCGCAACTGGGTGGCGGGCCTCAAAGTGGTCACCGGCCAGGGCGATGTACTGGAGCTGAACAAGGACCTGGTCAAGAACGCCACCGGCTACGACCTGCGTCAGTTGTTCATCGGCGCCGAAGGCACCCTGGGGTTCATCGTCGAGGCCACCATGCGCCTGGACCGTGCGCCGAAGAACCTCACCGCGATGGTGCTCGGCACCACCGACTTCGATGCGATCATGCCGGTGCTGCATGCGTTTCAGGGCAAGCTCGACCTCACGGCGTTCGAGTTCTTTTCCGACAAGGCGCTGGCCAAGGTGCTGGGCCGCGGCGACGTGCCGGCGCCGTTCGAAACGGCCTGCCCGTTCTATGCCCTGCTGGAGTTCGAAGCCACCACCGACGACATCGCCGACACCGCGCTGGCCACCTTCGAACACTGCATGGAGCAGGGCTGGGTGCTCGATGGCGTCATGAGCCAGAGCGAGCAGCAGTTGCGCAACCTGTGGAAGCTGCGCGAGTACATCTCCGAAACCATTTCCCACTGGGTGCCGTACAAGAACGACATCTCGGTGACCATTTCCAAGGTGCCGGCTTTCCTGCGCGAGATCGACGCCATCGTCAGCGAGCGCTATCCGGCATTCGACGTGCTCTGGTACGGCCACATCGGCGACGGCAACCTGCACCTGAACATCCTCAAGCCCGAGCATATGGACAAGGACGCATTCTTTGCCGAATGTGCGCTGGTCAATACCGAGGTCTTCGAAACCGTGCGCAGGTATAACGGCTCCATCTCCGCCGAGCACGGCGTGGGCATGGTCAAGCGCGACTACCTGCAGTACAGCCGCTCGCCGGTCGAAATCCAGTACATGAAAGCCATGAAGGCAGTGTTCGACCCCAATGGGATCATGAACCCTGGCAAGATCTTTTCCATTTGATACGTTCATCTGAGCAGAGGTTCGAGCAATGAGCTACCAGCACCAGTACATCGACGGTACCCGCATCCACTTTCCGCTGGGCAAGGTGGTGTGCATCGGCCGCAACTACGCCGAGCATGCCAAGGAGCTGGACAACCCGATTCCGACCGAGCCGCTGCTGTTCATCAAGCCAAGCAGCTGCGTGGTGCCGTTGCAGGAAACCTTCACCATTCCGACCGATCGCGGCGCGGTGCACTACGAGGCGGAAATCGCGGTGCTGCTGGGCAAGTCACTGAGCACCCGGCCCAGTGCCGAAGAAGTCATCGATGCCATCTCCGGCTTCGCCCCGGCGCTGGACCTGACCCTGCGCGACGTCCAGGCGCGCCTGCGCGAGAAGGGCCTGCCGTGGGAAATCGCCAAGTCGTTCGACGGCGCGGCAGTGATCGCACCGTTCGTATCGGCCGACAGCTTCCCTGACCTCACCGACATCCCGATACGCCTGACCATCGACGGCGACGTGCGCCAGGACGGCAACAGCAACCTGATGCTCAACCCCATCGTGCCGATGATCCAGTACATGGCCGGGTGCTTCTCGCTGCAGGCTGGCGACGTGATCCTCACCGGCACCCCGGCCGGGGTAGGCCCGCTCGAAATCGGCGCCGAAATCGTGCTGGAACTGCCCGGTGTCAGCCGCTTCACCAGCCGCGTCCAGTAGTCGCCCCACGCCTCACCTTTTTTTTACATTCGATCTGGATAATGCCCCCACCCAAGTGGGTGCATTGTTCGGATGTGCCCGTATGAATCCGTCTCCAGCAAGGGTACTTCATGGTCCGCGCCGCGCTGCATTCATCCCGCCCCCTGCATAAACGTTGGTACCTGTGGACCTTGCTGGTGCTGCTGATCGCCTACATCGTCGCGGTGGTCTTGCACTGGGACGACCGCGCCGAGCTGTGGGTGCAGGAGTGGACGCACAACAGCACCGAGCGCAAGGCCAGTGTCTGGCTGCCTGACTATGAAGCCGTGATCGACGCCAAGGCCCTGCCCGGCATGGAAGGCGACGAAGCCTCGGACATCACCTATCACCCCGGCACCCGTACCTTGTTCGCGGTGATGGGCAAGAACCCCTATCTGGTCGAGCTGAGCCTGCAGGGCGACGTGCTGCGCAAGATGCCGCTGACCGGCTGGAGCAATCCGGAGGCCATCACCACACTCGCCGATGGGCGCCTGGCGATCATCGACGAGCGCCAGCACCAACTGACCGTGGTCAAGGTCGAGGCCGACACCCGCGAGCTGAACATCGCCGACTTCGCGCCGTTCGACCTCGGCCCTTCGGCGGACCAGAACAAGGCTTTCGAAGCCCTGGCCTGGGATCCGCGCAACCAGCGCCTGTTGCTTGGCGAAGAAAGACCACCGGCGCTGTTCTCGCTGAAGCTGGGCAGCGATGGCCTGCCCACCGGCGAGAAGCAACGCCTCGATGCGCCCGACCTGGACATGCGCAACCTTTCGGCGCTGGCAGTGGATCCGCGCACCGGTCACCGCCTGCTGCTCTCGGCCGACTCGCACCTGCTCATGGAATACGACGAAACCGGCAAGCAGTGGAGCTTCATGACCCTGCTGGGCGGCATGAACGGACTCAAGGACACCATTCCCCGCGCCGAAGGCGTGACCATGGACGACGAAGGCACGATCTACCTGGTCAGCGAGCCGAATCTGTTCTACGTATTGCGCAAGCGTTGAGCCGGATAGCAGCGTCTTCTGGCGCTGCAATTGCTTCGACGTTTCCTACAAATCAATCCGTAGAAACTTAAGCCTGGCTTCATCATTTAATGGTTTGATGCGCACACTTCACTTCAGAGCCCGACGCGATGCGTTTCTTCGTTCGACCCATTCACCTGCTGCTGATCGCGGCACTGCTTGCACTGATCTGCGCCTTCGCCGCACTGCATCACTTTCGCTGGATCGAACGGGCCAGTTTCAACGTCGAGCGCTGGCTCGGAGGCCCGCTGCCAGGCGCAATCAACCTGGACAGCTATCAGGTGGATATCGAGGCGCAGGTGGTCGAAGGCCTGGACGACGACATCTCGGCACTGACCTTCGATCCATCGCGCAAGACCCTGTTCACCGTTACCAACCAACGTTCCGAGCTGATCGAGCTGTCGCTGCAGGGCACCATCCTGCGACGTATCGCGCTGGTCGGGTTCGGCGACCCGGAGGCAGTCGAGTACATCAGCCCTGGCGTCTACGTGATCACCGACGAGCGCCAGCAGCGCCTGATCAAGGTCAACGTCACCGACGATACGCAGATCATCGACGCCCAGCAGGCCGAGCAGTTGAGCCTCAACTTCGGTGGCCGCAGCAACAAGGGTTTCGAGGGGTTGGCCTACGACTCGACCGGCAAGCGCCTGTTCGTGGCGCGCGAGCGCGATCCCATGCTGATCTACGAAGTGCAGGGCTTTCCGCGCGGGGTCAGCGACAAGCCGCTGGACGTGCAGGTGACCCAGGACCGCCGGCGCGATGCCGGCCTGTTCGTGCGCGACCTTTCCAGCCTGCAATACGACGAGCGCAGCGGCCACCTGCTGGCCCTGTCGGACGAATCGCTGTTGGTGCTGGAACTGGACGTGCAGGGCCGGCCCCTGAGCACCATGTCGCTGCGCAAGGGCCGCCAAGGCTTGAGCAAGAGCGTGCCGCAACCCGAAGGCATCGCCATGGACGACGATGGCAACCTGTACATGGTCAGCGAACCCAACCTGTTCTACGTGTTCCGCAAGCGCTGAACGGCGCTAGCCCTCGGGGTGCAGGAACTTGTCGAGAAACTGCCGGGTCCGTGCCTGCTGCGGGTTGGCGAACAACTCGCGGGCCGGTCCCTGTTCCACGATCACCCCCTGGTCGAAGAACACCACGCGATTGGCCACGTCGCGGGCGAACTGCATCTCGTGGGTGACGATGACCATGGTGCGCTTTTCCTGCGCCAGGCCCCGAATCGTTGCCAGCACTTCGCCGACCAGCTCCGGGTCCAGCGCCGAGGTCGGCTCGTCGAAGAGGATGACCTGCGGCTGCATGGCCAGCGCCCGGGCAATCGCCACGCGCTGCTGCTGACCGCCCGAGAGCCGCCTGGGGTAGGCCTCTTCCTTGCCGGCCAGGCCAACCTTGGCCAACAGCTCGCGGCCCAGTTCGGTCGCTTCGGCCTTGGCCATCTTCTTTACCACCAGCGGCCCTTCGATGACGTTCGCCAACGCCGTGCGATGGGGAAACAGGTTGAAGTTCTGGAAGACGAAACCCACCTGCTGGCGCAACTCGCGAATCAGGCCTTGCTGCTGCGCCACGCGGGCTCCGTCGATTTCGATGTCGCCCACACGGATCTGGCCACTGGTAGGTGTTTCCAGCAGGTTCAGGCAGCGCAGGAAGGTCGTCTTGCCCGAGCCGCTGGGGCCGATGATCGCCACCACCTCACCGGCGGCGATCTCCAGGTCGATGCCCTTGAGCACGCTGTGGCCATTGAACTGTTTGGTCAGGCCCTTTACCACGATCATTGCTTCATGCCTCTTGGTCGTGGCGGTTGACCCGCCGTTCCAGATGATTCTGCAGGTGCGCCAGAACGCTTGCCAACAGCCAGTAGATCAATGCGGCCGCCAGGTACATGGTGAAGATCTCGAACGTACGGGCGGTGATCAACTGCGCCTGGCGGAACAGCTCCGGTACCTGAATGGTCGCTGCCAGTGCCGTGTCCTTGACCAGTGAAATGAAACTGTTGCCCAGTGGCGGCAGGGCGGTGCGCATGGCCTGCGGCAGGATGGCCCGGCGCAAGGTCTGCGCGCGGGTCATGCCGATGCTGGCAGCTGCCTCCCACTGACCGCGCTCGATGGACGCGATCGCCGCCCGCAGGATTTCACAGGCATAGGCGGCCATGTTCAGCGAAAAGCCGATGAGTGCAGCGGGCAACGGGTCCAGTTCGATACCGATCTGCGGCAGGCCGTAGTAGATGACGAACAGCTGGACCAGCAACGGCGTGCCGCGGAAGAACGACACGTAGACCCTGGCCGGCCAGCTCAGCAGGCGGCTTCGGGACAACCGCATCAACGCCAGGCCGAACCCCAGCAGCAGGCCGAAGAACATTCCGCCCAGGCTGAGGAAGACCGTGTAGTAGGCACCCTTGAGCAGAAAGGGTGCCGAATCGAGCATCAGCTGCAGGCTGCTCTCGATCATTGCGTGACGTCAGCGCTGAACCATTGCTTGGACAGCTTGGCCAGGGTGCCGTCGGCGCGCAGTTTGTCGAGAGCGTCGTCGAGTGCCTTGAGCAGTTCCGGCTCGCCCTTGCGCACGGCGATCCCGGCTTCCTGACGCGAGAACGCATCGCCTGCCAGGGCGAGGGTTTCGTTGGTCTTGTTGATCAGGTCGAATGCGGCCAGGCGGTCCACCAGAATCGCATCGATACGGCCGACGCGCAGGTCCTGGTACTTGGTCGGATCATCGTCGTAGGTTTTCACCACGGCGCTAGGCACGTTGTCCTTGAGCCACTGCTCGTAGTTGGTGCCCAGGCCCATGCCGACTTTCTTGCCGGCCAGGTCGGAGGCCTGCTTGATGCTGTCGGCATTCTTCTTCGCGACCACGGCCTGGATACCGGACACGGTGTAGGGCTTGGAGAAGTCGTACTTCTTCTTGCGCTCATCGGAGATGGTCACCTGATTGACCACGACGTCGAGCCGCTTGGACTCCAGCGCTGCGAGAATACCGGCCCATGGGGTGGGCTGCAGCTTGACCTTGACGCCCAGTTCCTTGGCCAGGGCCTCGGAGAGTTGCACTTCGAAGCCGGTCAGCTTGCCGTTTTCGTCCACGAAGCTGAACGGCGGGTAGGTACCCTCCAGGCCGATGTTGATGACACCGGCGTCCTTGATTTTCTGCAACTGTTCGCCAGCCATTGCCTGGCCCAGCAGCGAACTGCCCAGAACCAGGCCGGCGATCAGCAGGTGTTTGCGCAATGCGGGAAACTTCATGGCGGATCCTTGAAATGAGGGAGGGTTTCGCAGCGTCGGCGGCCACCTGTGCGGTTACCGGTCGTCGAGGCGAAGGCGCAATGGGAAAACAGGACTATAGGCACCGCCACGCTGGCCCACAAGCCCCCTCGGCGCCCACGGAACGTATGACCGCGGCTTATGTTCAGATGCTCCACGACACGTCCAAAGCGTTCTTTTTACCGCCTGGATTTTTCCCGTATGGTGGGCGCCAATCGGCGGCCATCGCTGTTTCCACACAAGGCAGGGTATAACCGTGAACGACATTCCTCAGGCACGCAGAGGCCATTGGCAGTTGCAGTCCATCGTAGGCCAGTTGCATGAGGCGCGCTCCGATTGGCGCCGGCAGAACGGACGCAGTTGCGGCATGCAGGGCGGCCGCGAGCTGCCGTCGCGCGAGGCCATGGCCAAAGTACTCGAGCAGTTGTGCGGCGCGTTGTTCCCAATGCGCCTGGGGCCGGTGGACCTGCGCGAAGAAAGCGAAGACTTCTATGTAGGCCATACCCTGGACGCCGCGCTCAACGAACTCTTGACCCAGGCCCGCCTGGAACTGCGCTACGCCGCGCGCAATGGCGACTGCGACTTGCCCGCCGTCGACGCCAGGGCCCTGGAACTGATCCAGGATTTCGCTGCGGCGCTGCCCGGCCTGCGGCGCCTGCTCGACACCGACGTGCTGGCCGCCTATCACGGCGATCCCGCGGCGCGCAGTGTCGATGAGGTATTGCTGTGCTATCCCGGCGTGCTCGCGGTGATCCATCATCGCCTCGCTCACCACCTGTATCTCGCCGGCCTGCCGTTGCTGGCGCGCATCAGCTCGGAACTGGCGCATTCGGCGACCGGCATCGATATCCACCCCGGCGCGCGGATCGGCCCAAGCTTCTTCATCGACCACGGCACGGGCGTGGTGATCGGCGAAACCGCCGTCATCGGCGAGCGGGTGCGTATCTACCAGCAGGTCACCCTGGGCGCCAAGCGCTTTCCGGCGGACGAGTCCGGGCAGCTGCAGAAGGGGCATCCGCGCCACCCGATCGTCGAGGACGATGTGGTCATCTACGCCGGCGCGACCATCCTGGGTCGCATCACCATCGGCCAGGGCTCGACCATCGGCGGCAACGTCTGGCTCACGCGCACTGTGCCGGCCGGCAGCAACCTCACCCAGGCCAACCTGGTGCACGACGACGGCAGTCAGAAATAGGGCTTGGCAGGACGCCGCGAACGGCCTGCCAGGCAGGACCGTTCGGCCCATCAATTGGCCATCTACCCATCAGTCGTGTTTTAATTGAACGCTCGTTCAATAAAACCATGGATCGCGATTCGCGTTCAACAGGAGGCCATCCCTTGCTGAAAACGCCCAGTTTCTTCCATTTACGAACGTGTGGAGTGCACCGCGCATGAGTGCATCTTCATCAGCGCCAAGCGGCAACGTGCGCATGAACCCTCCGGTGTTCTACTTCGCCGCCAGTTTCATCCTGATTTTCGGCATCGTCGTCATCTCCTTTCCACAGGCAGCTGGCCAGTGGCTGATGGCGGCGCAAAGCTGGGCCGCCAACACGGTCGGTTGGTACTACATGCTGGCCATGACCCTGTACCTGGTGTTCGTCGTGGTCACGGCGCTGTCGGGTTACGGCAAGATCAAGCTGGGGGCCGATCATGACGAGCCCGAGTTCAGCTACCTGTCCTGGGCCGGCATGTTGTTTGCCGCCGGCATCAGCATCACGCTGTTCTTCTTCTGCGTTTCCGAACCGCTGACCCATATGCTGCAACCGCCGCAGGGCGAGGCGGGCACCCAGGAAGCCGCGCGCCAGGCCATGCAGTTGCTGTTCCTGCACTGGGGCCTGCACGGTTGGGGCGTGTTCGCCTTCGTCGGCATGGCTCTGGCCTATTTCGCCTATCGCCACAACCTGCCGCTGGCGCTGCGTTCGGCGCTCTACCCATTGATCGGCAAACGCATCAACGGGCCGATCGGCTACGCCGTGGACGGCTTCGGCATCATCGCCACCATCTTCGGCCTGGGGGCCGACATGGGGTTCGGCGTGCTGCACCTCAATTCCGGCCTGGACTACCTGTTCGGGGTGGCCCACACCCAGTGGGTGCAGGTGATCCTGATCACCCTGATGATGGGTGCAGCGATTCTGGTGGCGGTCTCCGGCGTCGACAAGGGCGTGCGGGTGATGTCCGACATCAACATGCTGCTGGCCTGTGCGCTGTTGCTCTTCGTGCTGTTCGCCGGGCCGACCCAGCACTTGCTCAGCACCCTGGTGCAGAACGTTGGCGATTATCTGGGTGCACTGCCCAGCAAGAGCTTCGACGTCTACGCCTACGACAAACCCAGCGACTGGCTGGGTAACTGGACGGTGTTCTACTGGGCCTGGTGGATTGCCTGGTCGCCTTTCGTGGGGCTGTTCATTGCGCGCATCTCGCGCGGACGCACCATTCGCGAGTTCGTCTTCGGCGTGCTGCTGATTCCGCTGGGCTTCACCCTGGCCTGGATGTCGATCTTCGGCAACAGCGCCATCGACCAGGTGATCAACCACGGCATGGCTGCCATCGGCCAGTCGGCCATCGACGACCCGTCGATGACCCTCTACCTGCTGCTCGAAACCTACCCATGGGCGAGGACGGTGATTGCCGTTACGGTGTTCATCAGTTTCGTGTTCTTCGTCACCTCGGCCGACTCGGGCACCGTCGTGCTCTCCACCCTGTCGGCACGTGGCGGCAACCCTGACGAAGATGGACCGAAATGGCTGCGGGTGTTCTGGGGCGCAATGACCGCGCTGGTCACCAGTGGCCTGCTGTTCGCCGGCAGCATCGACTCGCTGAAATCGGCGGTGGTGCTGACCTCGCTGCCGTTCTCGATCATTCTGCTGGCAATGATGTGGGGACTGCACAAGGCGTTCCACATGGAAAGCCAGCGCAAGATCGCCCAGCTGTATTCGCTGGCCCCGGTTGCCAGCTCGCGCCCAGGGCGTGGCGGCTGGCGGCAGCGATTGAGTCAGGCCGTGAGCTTCCCCTCGCGTGACGAGGTGTACCGGTTCATGGACACCCATGTACGGCCAGCCGTGGCCGAAGTGACCGCATCGTTCGCCGAGAAGGGCCTGGATGCCGTTGCGCAAGAGGACACGACTCACGACAACGTGATCTTCGAGATCGGTCATGGTGAAGAGCGGCCGTTCATCTATCAGGTGCAGATGCGCGGTTACTTCACGCCATCCTTCGCCCGTGGCGGCATGGGCAATCAGGAACTGAAGAACCGGCGCTACTACCGTGCCGAGGTGCATCTGGCCGAAGGCAGCCAGGACTACGACCTGGTCGGCTACAGCAAGGAGCAGATCATCAACGACATCCTCGACCAGTACGAACGGCACATGCAGTTCCTGCATCTGGTGCGCTGACAGGGGCAAGGGGCCCACGGCCCCTCGCTCGCGCCCGTGCAAATAACCTGCACACAAAAAAACCCTCGCACCTGGGTGCGAGGGTTTTTTCATGGCTGCGCTGTCAGTTGTCGGCGACAGCGTTCCGGGCCAGGATGGCGTTGGCCAGATCCATGTCGGAAGCCTGCAGGCCAGGGTTCTCGGCGCGTACCTTGTGGATCGCGGCTTCCAGGTACGGGCCACGGATACCGCCTTCGCTGGCCACGAAGCTGCCGGCATCGTCCTGGGCGGCGATGATCAACTTGTGATCCTTGAAGGTCAGGTAGGAGGAGCCGGTCGTGGCGCCGGAAGAGAGCACGTTGCGCCAGAAGGGGTCGGCCATGGCCGAGCTTACGGGCAGGGACAGCAACGCGAGGGTAGCAACGGCGGTTTTGAGGCGCATGATCGAGACTCCACAGTGTGATCCGGTACGAATGTAATCCGGGGCAGTTGTCGTTCGCATGTTGGATACGGCCAACCACGTCCAAGTTCCCCAAGGCCAACGGCTTGCCTGCCGCAGTGGCGTTACAGCGACTCGATGCGCGGGGTGACGCGCAGCACCTCCTCGAGCGTGGTCAGGCCGGCGGCGATCTGCCGTGCGCCACTCAGGCGCAGGCTGCGCATGCCCTCCCGGCAGGCCTGGCGCCGCAGCTCGGCGAGGTCGGTGTGGGCGTCGATGCAGGCCTTCACGCCGTCGCTTATCAGCAGCACTTCATAGACCCCGGCACGTCCGCAGTAACCGGTGTCGCGGCAGCGCGGACAGCCGACGGCCCGCCGCGCACCCTCGGGCACGGCCATGCGCCAAGGCTCGATGAGCGCCTGCCAGCTCTTCGGGTCGATGCGCACCGGCGCCTTGCAGTCTTCGCACAGCGTACGTACCAGGCGCTGCGCCATGACGCCCAGCACTGTGGCTTTGATCAGGTAGTGCGCGACACCCAGTTCCAGCAGGCGAGTGATCGCGCCCACGGCATCGTTGGTGTGCAGGGTCGATACCACCAGGTGGCCGGTGAGGGCCGCCTGGATCGCCATCTCGGCCGTCTCCAGGTCGCGGATCTCACCGATCATGATGATGTCCGGATCCTGCCGCATCAGTGCACGCAGGCCACTGGCAAAGTCCAGGTCGATGTTGTGCTGCACCTGCAGCTGGTTGAAGGCCGGTTCGACCATCTCGATCGGATCTTCGATGGTGCACAGGTTGATCTGCGGGGTCGCCAACTGCTTGAGGGTGGTGTACAGCGTGGTGGTCTTGCCCGAACCCGTGGGTCCGGTCACCAGCACGATGCCGTGAGCCTGGGAGGTCATCTGCTGCCAGCGCCGCAGGTCTTCGGCCACCAGGCCCAGCTGAGCGAAATCCTTGAGCAACACCTGAGGGTCGAAGATGCGCATCACCAGCTTTTCGCCGAAGGCGGTCGGCAGGGTGGACAGGCGCAGTTCGATTTCCTGGCCCTGCGGCAGGCGGGTCTTGATCCGGCCATCCTGAGGCTTGCGCTTCTCGGCGACGTTCATGCGCCCCAGGCTTTTCAGGCGGCTGACGATAGCCAGGGTGACCTGCTCGGGGAACCGGTACACGCAATGCAGCAAGCCATCGATGCGAAAGCGCAGCGCACCGAAGTCGCGCCGCGGCTCGATATGAATGTCACTGGCGCGCTGCTCGAACGCGTATTGGAACAGCCAGTCGACGATATTGATGACGTGCTGGTCGCTGGCAGCGGGCGCCGTGGCCATGTCGCCCAGTTGCAGCAGCTGCTCCAGATTGCCTGCGGCGCCGGGCTGGCCCTGGACCCTGGCGCCGCTGACCGAGCGCGCCAGCTGAAAGAATTGTTCGGTGAAACGCTGGATGTCTGCGGGGTTGGCGACCACGCGCTTGATCGATCGTTTGAGTGCGTGGGCCAGGTCGGCTTCCCACTGGCGCTGCCAGGGCTGCGCGCTGGCGATGGTAACGCTGTGTTCGTCCACGGCCACGGCGAGAATGTTGTGGCGCATGGCGAAGGCCTGGGGCATCAAGGCGACCACGGTGGCAACGTCGATGCACAGCGGGTCGATGCGCAGGTAGGGTTGCCCGGCGTGGTCCGCCAGCCACCGGCTCAAGACCTCGAGCGTCAGCAAGTGCCCGGGTTGGCGCGGGTCGGGCAATCGGCAGTCGGCGAGCCGTTGCAGGGGGTGGGCTGGGTGCGCGCATTCCTGTTTCAAGTCGTCGCACAGTGCCTGGGCGACGTCCGCTGCGATGAGGCCTTCGACGAGCAGGGCGTCGATCAGATCATCGAGGTTCAGGCTGCCGTCGTGGCAATGTCGGCGGGGAGTGGCGACGAGCGTCATGCGGAGGCCTCCTTGGCGGTGCGCGATCTGTCGTGCTACCCAGCCTAGCGCCCGTGCCGGAAGTCGCCGTCATGGCAACCGTTGCCGCATTTGTCGGCCGCTCAAGCGTACGACTGTACCTGGGCCGGGTGCTGGGCATCGACCAGTTGCACATCGAACACGCTGATCAGGTTGCGCATCTTTTCCGCGATCACCTGTGCGCGGTGCCAGGTCAACTCGCCCACCTGCACCTGGATCTGCAGGCTGTCCGCTACCTGGGATGCAGCGAGCTGCCGGGGGATCAGGTACTGCATGGCAAACAGATTGAGCACCCGGCACAGCACGTCGGCCTCGATCTCGGCACTCAGGCTGAACTGCACAGTGGTGGTCAGGTTGCCTGCGGCCCAGACATCGGGGCGCGGCGAGGTCAGCAGTTCAAAGGCGGACATGGGTAATCTCCGTGGTCGATGGGAGAAAGTCTCCCACGCTGGAACGGGTATTTCTTGCCTGACTTGGCGTGGTATTGAGCTATCTTGAATTGTGCAATTCCATAAACAGCAAGGCAGAGGCATTTCTATGCAAAGTTCTTTGGATGCTTATGACCGGCGCATCCTCGCATTGCTGCAAGAGGACGCCACGCTTTCCAGCGCGCAGATCGCCGAGCAGGTGGGTTTGTCGCAGTCACCCTGCTGGCGGCGCATCCAGCGGCTCAAGGAAGAGGGCGTGATCAGGGCGCAGGTGACGCTGCTGGACCGCAAGAAGATCGGCCTCAACACGCAGATATTCGCCGAAGTGAAACTCAACGCCCACGGTCGCTCGAACTTCACCGAGTTCACCGAAGCGATACGCGGCTTTCCGGAAGTGCTGGAGTGCTATGTGTTGATGGGCAATGTCGATTTCCTGCTGCGCATCGTCACGCCGGACATCGAAGCATACGAGCGTTTCTTCTTCGAGAAACTGTCGATGGTGCCGGGCATTCAAGAGGTGAATTCGACGGTGGCGCTGTCCGAAATCAAGTCCACCACCAGTTTGCCGGTGAATCGGTGAGGCGCGATGTCAGCCGCTCCTACAGGTTCACAACACCCTGTAGGAGCGGCTGGCAGCCGCGAAGAGGTCGGAAAAACCCCGCAAAGCTTACTTGCGCAGCAGCAGTTTCCAGGCGCGGTTCTGGCTCACGGCAATGGCCTGCTGCATCCGCGCGTCCAGCACTTCATCGCTGATATCCAGGCTGGCCAAGGCATGCAGCTTGTTCAGTTCGCCGAACAGGCGGTCGACTTCCGGCACGTCCAGCACACCGCGGGCCAGGTGCAGCCAGCTCTGGATGCGTTCGATGCGTGGCAACTGCTCGGCCAGGTCCTCGGGTTGCTGCTGGTAGCGCGGCAGTTGCAGCGCTGCGCCTTCTTCGGCCAGCAGGTGGCCCAGCCAGCTTTGCAGCTGGGCGGCGCCCTGGCGGTTGCCGCGGTTGTTGCGCTCGACCGTCCACAGGCGGCCCAGCAGCCAGCGCGAAGTGTTCAGCGAGAACTGGCCCCAGCGCACGTCCAGCAGCTCTTCGGCGAACTGCTCGGGCGCGGCCTTGCGCACGTCCTCGTCCTCCTGCCCGGCCTGCACCAGCGGGCGCCAGTCTTCGAGCAGCGCATCGAGGGAGGTGCGCAGCTCGTTGCTGCTGGTGCGTGGAGCGGCCTGGCCGAGACTGCCAACCAGTCCGCGCAGTTCGACGAGTTGTTGTACCCAGTCCTGCAGCAGGCGCCAGTGGCCGTTGAAACGGTACTGCTCGGCCAGGCGCTGGCTGTTCGCCAACAGGTGCCAGGCCAAGGCGGTGAAGGCGTCGTCGAGCGAGGTTTCAGCGTTCAGTTCCGGCGCCGGCAGGCTCAGGGCGTAGCTGTCCGGATCGCTGAGGCGATAGCCGCGCTCGGCCTTGCTGATGTCACAAGGCATCAGCGCCAGTTTCTCGGCCAGTTCGGCGGCCAGCTCGAGCAATGCCGATGGCTCACCTTCACGCAGCTCCAGCTCCAGTTCGCAGATCTCTTCGGACTGCTTGCCGACGATGACCTTGCCCAGGTCCAGGGCGGCTTCGATCACCACCCGGGCCTTGCCGCGGCCCCAGGCGATCTCTGCCCGCTCGCGCACGAAATCGGTGGTGAACACCGGCTTGATGGTCTTCTTGTCCAGTTCGGCCAGTTGCTCGGGCCAGCATTCGCCGTCGAGTTTCTTCAGGTCGAGCTTGGCCTTGGGCAGGGTCCAGTCGTACTCGTTGCGCTGCGACAGCCCGGCCACGCTGCTGCCTCGGGTCTTGAGGGTCTGGATGACTTCTTCGCCATCGCGACGCAGGCGCAGGGCAACCTTGGCCGCCGCCAGTTCGCGCGCAGGCGTGTCGAAGTACTGGTTGAACAGCTCTCGGCGCTCCCAGCCACTTTTGTTGCGCTTCTTCAGCAAAGGGTGCTCACGCAAGGCAGCGAGCGTTTCGCGGCTGACGCGCAGTTTGATTTCGGTTTCTTTGTGCATGAGGGGGCAATCCAAGCGCTGGCGGACAACAACGCGCTGATGACTAGATAAGGCCGTGCAGTGTACAGCAGTCGCGCCACGGCGGTTTATTCTTGGCGCCCGATGGCTCTATGATGGGGCTCGCCCCGGGAGGTTCGCCATGCCATTGCCGTCCATGCAGGAACAGTTCGCCGCCCTCATCGCGGCGCCTTCGGTGAGTTGCACCCAGCCCAGCCTGGACCAGTCCAACCGCCAGGTGATCGATCTGCTGGCCGGCTGGCTGTCCGATCTGGATTTTGCCTGCGATATCCAGCAGGTCGAGCCCGGCAAGTTCAACCTGATCGCCACGTTCGGCAGCGGCCCCGGCGGCCTTGTGCTGGCCGGGCACAGCGACACGGTGCCCTACGACGAGGCGCTGTGGAGCACCGATCCGCTCAAGCTCACCGAAGTCGACGGACGCTGGGTCGGGCTGGGCAGTTGCGACATGAAGGGCTTCTTCGCGCTGGCGATCGAGGCGGTGCGTGGCCTGATCGACCAGCCGTTCAAGCAGCCGCTGATCATCCTCGCCACCTGTGACGAGGAAAGTTCGATGTCCGGCGCCAAGGCGCTGGCCGCGGCCGGTCGCCCGTTGGGCCGTGCTGCGGTCATCGGCGAGCCGACCGGGCTCAGGCCGATCCGCCTGCACAAGGGGGTGATGATGGAGCGCATCGACATCCTCGGTCGCAGTGGCCATTCCTCAGACCCAAGCCTGGGCCACAGCGCCCTGGAAGCGATGCACGGGGCCATCGGCGAGTTGCTGAGCCTGCGCCGGCAGTGGCAGCGCGAGTACAACAACGCGCAGTTCAGTGTGCCCCAGCCGACCTTGAACCTGGGTTGCATCCACGGCGGCGACAACCCCAACCGTATCTGCGGGCAATGCTCGCTGGAGTTCGACCTGCGGCCGTTGCCGGGCATGGACCCGCAGGTCCTGCGTGCCGCGATTCTCGGCAAGCTGGCACCGTTGGCCGAGCTGCACCAGGTGAAGATCGACTACGCCCCGTTGTTCGCCGAGGTCCCCCCCTTCGAGCAGCGTGCCGACGCCGAGCTGGTCCGGGTCGCCGAGCGCCTGACCGGGCACACTGCAGCCGCCGTGGGCTTCGGCACCGAGGCGCCATACCTGCAGAGCATGGGGTGTGAAACCCTGGTGCTGGGTCCGGGCAACATCGCCTGTGCCCACCAGCCCGGCGAATACCTCGAAATGTCACGTTTGCAGCCTACCGTGCGTCTATTGCGTGAACTGATCGGGCATTACTGCCTCGAATCGGTGATCACCTGAATCTGGCCGCGCCCGAGGCCGCCATCCATGCAAGGAGTGCACGCGTGTTGCCTAGCCTGTCACGACGATAACCCTCATACCGCTGTGCGCCGAGTGATGCTTTTCGTCCCACTTTTCTACAGGCTTTTGCTGTCATGCCCGACTACGTGAATTGGCTTCGCCACGCTTCTCCCTACATCAATGCCCACCGTGACTGCACCTTCGTGGTGATGCTTCCCGGCGAAGGCGTTGCCCACCCCAACTTCGGCAATATCGTCCACGACCTGGTGCTGCTGCACAGCATGGGCGTGCGCCTGGTGCTGGTCCACGGGTCGCGCCCGCAGATCGAGAGCCGTCTGGCCGCGCGCGGTCTGAGCCCGCATTACCATCGCAACCTGCGGGTCACCGATGCAGCCACGCTCGAATGCGTGATCGATGCGGTGGGTCACCTGCGGATCGCCATCGAGGCACGCCTGTCCATGGACATGGCGTCCTCACCGATGCAGGGCTCGCGGTTGCGCGTGGCGGGCGGCAACCTGGTCACGGCGCGGCCGATCGGCGTGGTCGAGGGTGTCGATTACCACCATACCGGCGAAGTGCGCCGGGTCGATCGCAAGGGCATCAATCGCCTGCTCGACGAACGCTCGATCGTGCTGCTGTCGCCACTGGGCTATTCGCCCACCGGCGAGATCTTCAACATTGCCTGCGAAGACGTGGCCACGCGGGCTGCCATCGACCTGGAAGCCGACAAGTTGCTGCTGTTCGGCGCCGAGCCGGGCTTGCTCGACGAAACCGGTCATCTGGTGCGCGAGCTGCGTCCGCAGCAGGTACCGGCGCACTTGCTGCGTCTGGGCAACGACTACCAGGGCGAGTTGCTCGATGCCGCCGCCCAGGCGTGCAAGGGTGGCGTCAGCCGCGCGCATATCGTCAGCTACGCCGAAGACGGTGCACTGCTGACCGAGCTGTTCACTCGCAATGGCGGCGGCACCCTGGTGGCGCAAGAGCAGTTCGAACAGGTGCGCGAAGCCAACATCGAAGACGTCGGTGGGTTGCTGGACTTGATCAGCCCGCTGGAAGAGCAGGGCATTCTGGTGCGCCGCTCGCGGGAAGTATTGGAGCGTGAGATCACCCAGTTCAGCGTGGTCGAGCGCGAAGGCATGATCATCGCCTGCGCGGCGTTGTACCCGATCGCCGATTCGCAGACCGGCGAGCTGGCCTGCCTGGCGGTGAATCCGGAATACCGCCACGGCGGGCGTGGCGACGAGCTGCTCGAGCGCATCGAGGAACGGGCGCGCGCGCTCGGACTCAGCACCCTGTTCGTGCTGACCACCCGTACGGCGCACTGGTTTCGCGAGCGTGGCTTCGTGCCCAGCGGCGTCGAACGCCTGCCCTCGGCGCGCGCCTCGCTGTACAACTACCAGCGCAATTCGAAGATCTTCGAAAAAGCGCTGTAGCGGGGCATCCGCTGGATCGGCGGTGCCCCTTTCGCGGCCGATGACCGCTCCTACGTGAGGTCGAGGCCATCCGTAGGAGCGGTCCGTGGCCGCGAAGCAGGCGCCGCGGTCTTTCGAGGATCGACCGCTTGGTCAGTTGCTGATGGCGAGGATGCTTGCCTGATAGGAGCCGACGAACAGATCGAAATCGCCAACTTCTTCGGCTTCCAGCGTCGCCTGGGCTACCAGCGAATCGCGGGCTTGCTGTTCGAAGCGCGCCTGGTCCTGGGGGCTCAATGGCTGTTCGCGGAAGTAGTCGGCGTGAGCCTGGCTCTGGCTGAAGGAAAACTCGGCAAAACTCTGCTTCTGCTCGGCCATCTTTGCCAGTACCTGCGCCGACGGCGTCAGCGACGCATCGCCAACCTTGGCACGCTGCGCCGCCATCGCCTGCACGTGCTCATCGGTACCAGTGCTGCGATCGAGCAGGGCGGCGACGGCGTCGATACGCTCCAGCAGATCATTGGCCCAGTCCTTGAGCTCGACCGCTTCCCCATTGCGCTGCAACTGCAGGCCAGGGCGGCGACCCTCCTTGACCACGTTGAGGAAATTGTCGGTGCACGCCGAGCACTCGGCACTGTCGATCTGCGGGCTGCTTTCCAGCGCGCAGAACAGCAGGAACGCATCGAGAAAACGCGACTCGGGCAGGTCGACGCCGGTGGGCAGGAACGGGTTGATGTCCAGGCAGCGCACTTCGATGTACTGCACGCCGCGCGCCATCAAGGCCTGGATCGGCCGTTCGCCGCTGTAGGTCACTCGTTTCGGACGAATGTTGGAGTAGTACTCGTTTTCGATCTGCAGAATGTTGGTGTTCAACTGCACCCATTCGCCATCCTTGTGCGTACCGACCTGGACGTAAGGTGCGTAGGGCGTGGCAACCGCCTTGCGCAGGCTGTCGGTGTAGCTGGCCAGATCGTTGTAGCACGGCGTCAGGCCCGCCTGGGCATTGCTCTGGTAGCCCAGGTCGCTCATGCGCAGGCTGGTGGCATAGGGCAGGTACAGCGTCTGCGCATCCAGTTGCTCGAGTTGATGGGCACGTCCGCGCAGGAAGCCTGCATCCAGCGCCGGCGAGGCGCCGAACAGGTACATCAGCAACCAGCTGTAGCGGCGGAAATTGCGGATCAGTGCGATATAGGCCGCCGACTGATAATCGCGATCGGTGCCGACGTAACCCTCGGCCTGCTTGAGCACCGGCCACAGCTGCTCGGGCAGGGAAAAATTATAGTGAATGCCGGCGATGCACTGCATGGTGCGGCCATAGCGCAGGGACAGACCCTGGCGATAGACATACTTGAGGCGCCCGATGTTCGAGGTGCCGTAGTAGGCCAGCGGGATGTCTTCCTCGGCTGGCAGCGGGCAGGGCATGGAGGGGCTCCACAGATACTCGCTGCCCAGCTTGCTGTACACGAAGCGGTGGATCTGCTCGAGGCTGTGCAGGGTCTGTGCAGGATCCTGGAGCGCGGGCGTGATGAATTCCAGCAGCGATTCGGAATAGTCCGTAGTGACCTGTTCATTGGTCAGCGCCGCGCCCAACGCCTCGGGGTGTGGCGTCTGTGCCAGGCGACCCTCGTGGTTGACGCGCAGGCACTCGCGCTCTATGCCATGCAGGCACTGCGCGAGCAGGGAAAGGGTGGCAGGCTCGCCGAGCAAAGTCAGGCGGCGGTTGAGAAATTCGCTCAAGTTGGATTCCTTCACGCGTCAGTCGCCCCGATATGGGGGTGGAGCGGACGGTCTGCAAGGGTGAAGACAAAAAGGAACCGGCGTTGTCGCCTGGTTTCGATCGGGCAGGGTGCAGGCCGTGCGGCGTCCGGCACCGCCTGCGCCGTGCCGAAATTACCGCATAACGGCCCCTTCGGGCTAGAGAACCACGAAGGTACCTTGTGCTTTTGCCATCAGTTTTTCGCCCTGGAGCACTTCGGCCTCGACCACCATCGTGCGCCGACCGGCGTGCAATACCTGGGCCTTGCAGATCACCTCACCTTCTGACACCGCGCGAAGGTAATTGATCTTGCATTCGAGCGTGACACTTCGATTATCGAAACCGTGCGCGGTGGAACATGCCAGGCCCATGGCAATGTCGACCAGGCTGAAGATGGCGCCACCGTGCATCACCTGCCCACGATTGCGCAGGTGCGCGGCCAGTGGCAGTGCCACCTCGGCCACGCCGGCGTCCAGGCGCCGCACCTCGCAGCCAAGGTTGCGAAAGTAGGCGCTCTGGGTCAACTCGTCGTCGACCTGCATCAGCGCTTCTTCAGCTGTTTGGCATTGGCGAACAACGACGCCATGGCACCACTGGCCGGTGCGGCGGCAGGTTCCTTGACGCGCGCCGGAGCGGCCTGCTGGCGCCCGGCGGCACCAGGGCGGCTGCCACGTGCGCCGTCGATCTTCTCGCCGGGCGTGTCGCCCATGCGCATCGACAACCCGACGCGTTTGCGCGGAATGTCCACTTCCATCACCTTGACCTTGACCACGTCGCCAGCCTTCACCGCTTCACGCGGGTCCTTGATGAATTTTTCCGACAGTGCCGAGATATGCACCAGGCCGTCCTGGTGGACGCCGATATCGACGAACGCGCCGAAGTTGGTCACGTTGGTGACCACGCCTTCGAGCACCATGCCCAGTTGCAGGTCCTTGAGGTCTTCGACACCGTCCTGGAATTCGGCAGTCTTGAATCCGGGGCGAGGGTCGCGGCCCGGTTTGTCCAACTCCTGCAGGATGTCGGTGACGGTGGGCAGGCCAAAGGTTTCGTCGGTGAATTTTTTCGGATCGAGGCGCTTGAGGAAGCCGCTGTCACCGATCAGCGAGCGAATGTCGCGATCGGTGCCCGCGGCAATGCGCTGCACCAGCAGGTATGCTTCGGGGTGCACGGCCGAGGCGTCCAGCGGGTTGTCGCCGTTCATGACGCGCAGAAAGCCCGCCGCCTGTTCGAAGGTTTTTTCGCCCAGGCGCGAGACTTTCTTCAGCGCCGCACGGGTTCTGAATGCACCATGCTCGTCGCGGTGGGCGACGATGTTCTGCGCCAGTGTGGCGTTGAGCCCGGAGATGCGCGCCAGCAGCGCCACGGACGCGGTGTTGACGTCCACGCCCACGGCGTTCACGCAGTCCTCGACCACGGCATCCAGGCCCCGCGCCAGCTTGAGCTGCGAGACATCGTGCTGGTACTGGCCCACGCCGATGGATTTCGGATCGATCTTGACCAGTTCGGCCAGCGGATCCTGCAGGCGGCGGGCGATGGAGACCGCACCGCGGATAGACACGTCCAGATCGGGAAACTCGCGAGCAGCCAGCTCCGAGGCCGAATACACCGACGCACCGGCTTCGGACACCATGACCTTGGTCATTTTCAGGCCTGGGTATTTCTTGATCAGCTCGGCCGCCAGCTTGTCGGTCTCGCGACTGGCAGTGCCATTGCCGATGGCAATCAGGTCCACGGCATGCTTGGCACACAGCGCGGCGAGCGTGGCGAGGGTCTGGTCCCACTTGTTGTGCGGAACGTGCGGATACACCGTGGCGTGATCGAGCAGCTTGCCGGTGGCATCCACCACCGCCACCTTGCAGCCGGTGCGCAGGCCCGGGTCCAGGCCCAGGGTGGCGCGTGGGCCGGCCGGGGCGGCCAGCAGCAGGTCGTGCAGGTTGTGTGCGAAGACGTTGATGGCCTCGCTTTCGGCGTTCTCGCGCAGCTCGCTCAGCAGGTCGGTTTCCAGGTGCGTGTAGAGCTTGACCTTCCAGGTCCAGCGCACCACTTCGCCGAGCCACTTGTCGGCGGCCCGCTGCTGGTTTTTCACGCCGAAACGCTCGGCGATCATCATCTCGCACGGGTGCAGGGTACCCGGCAGTTCCTCGCCGACCTTCAGCGAAGAACCGAGGATGCCCTCGTTGCGTCCGCGGAAGATCGCCAGGGCGCGGTGCGAAGGCATGCTCTTGAGCGGTTCGTCATGCTCGAAGTAGTCGCGGAACTTGGCGCCTTCCTCTTCCTTGCCGGCCAGTACCCGGGCGCTGAGCACGGCTTCCTGCTTGAGGAAACCGCGCAGCTTGGCCAGCAGCGTGGCGTCTTCGGCGAAACGTTCCATCAGGATGTACTTGGCGCCTTCAAGCGCGGCCTTGGTATCGAGGACGCCCTTGTCGCTGTCGACGAACCGTGCCGCCTCCGCTTCCGGGGTCAGCGCAGGGTCGCCGAACAGGCGATCGGCCAGCTCGCCGAGGCCGGCTTCCAGGGCGATCTGGCCCTTGGTGCGGCGCTTCTGCTTGTACGGCAGGTAAAGGTCTTCCAGGCGGGTCTTGGTGTCGGCCTGGTTGATCTCGCGGGCCAGCTCGGGGGTCAGCTTGCCCTGCTCCTCGATGCTGGCGAGGATGCTTGCCCGGCGCTCGTCGAGTTCGCGCAGATAGCGCAGGCGCTCTTCGAGGTGACGCAGCTGGGTGTCGTCCAGGCTGCCGGTCACTTCCTTGCGGTAACGAGCGATGAAAGGCACGGTCGAACCTTCATCCAGCAGTGCGACGGCCGCTTCGACCTGTTGAGGGCGGACGCCGAGTTCCTCGGCGATGCGGCTGTTTATGCTGATCATGATAACCACCTGAAAAATGTTGGGTACAAGGTGCAATCCCCGCCGAGCCCGGCTGACTAGCCGTGCAGTATACCCAGCGACATCGTCGCGGCGCGAACCCGACGCCTGGACGATCGAGGATTGTGACTGGCGGGCCAGGAAAAATCTGCTAACAATGCACACGGCACGAGCGTTGGCAGCTACGCCATAATGCGCGCCGAGATCAGAGGAGCAACCCATGAGCAGTACCGCACAAGCAGCCGAAGGTGAAAAGATCCTCATCGTTGACGACGATCCGGGACTGAGCAGCCTGCTGGAGCGATTCTTCACCAGCAAAGGCTACCGTGCGCGCGCCGTGCCCAATGTCGAGCAAATGGATCGCCTGCTCGCCCGTGAAGTGTTCCATCTGGTTGTCCTGGACTTGATGCTGCCCGGTGAAGACGGTCTGTCTGCCTGCCGCCGCCTGCGTGCCAGCAACAACCAGGTCCCGATCATCATGTTGACCGCCAAGGGTGACGAACTCAGCCGGATCAAGGGTCTGGAACTGGGCGCGGACGACTACCTGGCCAAGCCCTTCAACCCGGATGAACTGATGGCGCGCGTCAAGGCCGTGCTGCGTCGCCAGTCGGCGCCGGTTCCCGGCGCTCCGGGCAGCGAGGACGAATCGGTTTCCTTCGGCGACTACGAGCTTTCCCTGGCCACCCGCGAACTCAAGCGCGGCGACGAAGTGCACATGCTGACCACCGGTGAGTTCGCCGTGCTCAAGGCCCTGGTGATGAACGCGCGCCAGCCACTGACCCGCGACAAGCTGATGAACCTGGCTCGCGGACGTGAATGGGATGCCCTGGAGCGTTCCATCGACGTGCAGATCTCGCGGCTGCGCCGCATGATCGAGCCCGACCCCTCCAAGCCTCGCTACATTCAAACGGTCTGGGGTGTGGGTTACGTGTTCGTACCCGATGGCAACGCTGCCCGATAGACTGCCGGGGTTTTTGTAGGAGCGATATCCTGAATCACTCGTTGATTCGGGATGTTCGTCATCCACAATGTCTGCGAGCCTGCTCGCTCCTGCAACGTATGTGATCGCCACGCAATGAAAACCCCTGTCTGGTTTCCCCAAAGTTTTTTCGCCCGAACCCTCTGGCTGGTGTTGGTCGTCGTCCTGTTCTCGAAGGCCTTGACCCTGGTCTACCTGTTGATGAACGAAGACGTGCTGGTCGACCGCCAGTACAGCCACGGCGTGGCGCTGACGCTGCGTGCCTACTGGGCGGCGGACGAGAACAACCGTGACCAGATCGCCGATGCGGCGGGCCTGATCCGGGTGGTCGGCGGCGGCGTGCCGGAAGGCGAGCAGCACTGGCCGTACAGTGAAATCTACCAACGCCAGATGCAGGCCGAACTGGGCGAAGACACCGAAGTGCGCCTGCGCGTCCACGCCCCGCCCGCGCTGTGGGTGCGTGCGCCGAGCCTGGGCGCGGGCTGGTTGAAAGTGCCTCTGTACCCGCACCCTTTGCGTGGGCAGAAGATCTGGAGCGTGCTGGGCTGGTTCCTCGCGATCGGCTTGCTATCGACCGCTTCGGCCTGGATATTCGTGCGTCAGCTCAACCAGCCGCTCAAGCGTCTGGTGTTCGCCGCCCGGCAACTGGGGCAGGGCCGCAGCGTGCGCCTGCCGGTGAGCGACACGCCCAGCGAAATGACCGAGGTGTACCGAGCGTTCAACCAGATGGCCGAGGACGTCGAACAGGCCGGCCGCGAGCGCGAGCTGATGCTGGCCGGGGTGTCCCACGATCTGCGCACGCCATTGACCCGCTTGCGGCTGTCACTGGAACTGATGACCTCGGACAACGAGTTCACCCCCGACATGGTCCGCGACATCGAGGACATGGACGCGATCCTCGATCAGTTCCTGGCCTTCATTCGCGACGGCCGTGACGAAAGCGTCGAGGTCGTCGATCTGGGCCATCTGGTGCAGGAAGTGGTCGCGCCCTATAACCAGGCAGAAGAACAGGTACTGCTTCGCCTGGAACCGATCCCGCCGTTCCCGCTGCGCCGGGTGTCGATGAAGCGCCTGCTGAACAACCTGATCGGCAACGCCCTCTACCATGCCGGCAGCGGCGTGGAAGTGGCGGTCCATGTTTCGGGCGACGACAACGCGCCCTATGTGGTGCTCAGTGTGGTGGATCGGGGGGCAGGCATCGATCCGGGCGAACTGGCCGGCATCTTCGACCCGTTCATTCGCGGGGACCGCGCCCGCAGTGGCAAGGGCACCGGGTTGGGCCTGGCGATCGTCAAGCGCATCGCTGCCATGCATGGCGGCAACGTGGAGTTGCGCAATCGGTCGACGGGTGGGCTGGAGGCGCGTGTCAGGCTGCCGCTGGGCCTGATGCTGCCCAGGGACGCCGTTTAGCGCTGCCACCACGAGGATGCCGTTCGCCAACGCTGGCCGAACGGCATGTTGCGGTGTTTAGCCCTTGCCCTTGGTGCGGGTCATGTTCGGGCCGCTGTTCTTTTCGATGTGTTCGATGATCATCCCGGCCACGTCTTTGCCGGTGGTCACCTCGATCCCTTCCAGGCCGGGTGATGAATTCACCTCCATCACCAGCGGGCCGTGGTTGGAGCGCAGGATATCCACGCCGGCGACGCTGAGCCCCATCACCTTGGCGGCGCGGATCGCGGTCATGCGCTCTTCGGGTGTGATCTTGATCAGGCTGGCACAGCCGCCGCGGTGCAGGTTGGAGCGAAACTCACCTGGCCTGGCCTGGCGCTTCATCGCAGCGATCACCTTGTCACCCACCACGAAACAGCGGATGTCGGCACCGCCGGCCTCCTTGATGTACTCCTGAACCATGATGTTCTGCTTGAGCCCCATGAACGCTTCGATCACCGATTCGGCGGCGTTGGTGGTTTCACACAGGACCACACCGATGCCCTGGGTACCCTCGAGCACCTTGATCACCAGGGGTGCGCCGTTGACCATGCTGATCAGGTCGGGAATGTCGTCCGGCGAGTGGGCGAAGCCGGTGACGGGCAGGCCGATACCGCGTCGCGACAGCAGCTGCAGCGAGCGCAGCTTGTCCCGCGAGCGGGCGATGGCCACCGATTCGTTCAGCGGAAAGACGTCCATCATTTCGAACTGGCGCAGCACCGCGCAGCCATAGAACGTCACCGACGCGCCGATGCGCGGAATGACCGCATCGAAGCCCTGCAGCGGTTTGCCGCGGTAGTGGATCTGCGGTTTGTGACTGGCGATGTTCATATACGCGCGCAGCGTGTCGATCACCACCATTTCATGGCCACGGGCAGTACCGGCTTCGACCAGACGACGAGTGGAATACAGACGCGGATTGCGCGACAGCACAGCGATCTTCATGCAACACCTGTGGCAGAGGTAGTAGAGGCCGGGAACACCGGCTTGTCTTGAACGTAGGTGACGCCCGGGTTCACGACCAGTTGGCCATGGACCAGCGCCTTGGAGCCGAGCAACAGGCGGTAACGCATGGACTTGCGGCAGGCCAGGGTGAATTCCACTGTCCAGACCCGGTCGCCCAGGGCCAGGGTGGTCTTGATCACGTAGCGCGTCTGCGCATGGCCATTGGAGCTCTTGATGGTTTTCATCGCCACCAGCGGCGCTTCGCAGCGCCGGTGGCGCAGCTGTACCACGGTGCCCAGATGAGCGGTGAAACGCACCCATTTTTCACCGGCACGGGTGAACGGCTCGATGTCCGTGGCGTGCAGGCTGGAGGTGCTGGCGCCGGTATCGATCTTGGCGCGCAGGCCGGCGACACCCAGATCGGGCAGCGCCACCCACTCGCGCAGACCGATAACGGTCAGATGGTCAAATGTCTTCAAATCGGCAAACCGCAAGAGGTAGGGATGGACCCGTATACGCAAGCTTCAGACCGGCGCGGACCGGATCAATTCAACCCAGCCCGACGCCGCTTGGCAAGCATGCGTGCACTGTAATCGCAAAGACCGCCGCTTGCATCCGACAGGCACGGTAGTACAGTTTGATGACGGCATTTCGCGAGGTGAGCCTGTGGCACAGAAGCACAAGCAGGAAGAAGAGGAAAAGGTCCGTCTGGACAAATGGCTGTGGGCGGCGCGCTTCTACAAGACGCGTGCGCTGGCCAAGGAAGCCATCGAGAGCGGCAAGGTGCATTACCGCGGCGAGCGCTGCAAGCCTGGCAAGGAGCCACACGTGGGCGACGAGTTGCAGATACGCACCGGTTTCGAAGAGCGCAGCGTGATCATCGAGGCGCTTTCAATCGTGCGGCGTGGGGCGCCGGAAGCGCAGACGCTCTACCGCGAGACCGAACAGAGCCAGGCCAGGCGCGAGGCCGCGGCGGCCATGCGCAAGGCAGGTGCCCTGGGTGTTACCACCGATGGCAAGCCTTCGAAGAAGCAGCGCCGGCAGCTGTTCAGTTTTCGCTCAGTGGATTGATGCAGCGCAGTGCCGGCCTCTTCGCGGGCAGAGCCCGCTCCCACAAGGAAAAACTGTGGGAGCGGGGCGGGTGGGAGCGGGCTCTGCCCGCGAAGAGGCCGGCACGGACGACACATCAGCCCGCGACGATACTCAACCGTCCCAGCACCGGCAGCTTCGCCAGCAGCCTGAACAGTGGCTCGGTGGCACGTACGAGCCACTGTGAAGTGTGGGCCGCGAAAGGTGTGTAATACCCCCACCCCAGCGCCCAGACGGCCATCAACACGCCACCAATGTAGTCGTCCTGCCCCCAGTGGGCGCCAGCCACCAGGCGCGGCAGCATGAACACCACGGCCAGGGCCCAGATGCACAGCCACTGCCCGAGCCTGCGGGTACAGACACTCATGAACAGCGCCCAGATCAACAGCACCGAAGCGTGATCGCCGGGAAAACTCTGACTGGAGCGGTCCTTGAGCTCCCAGTGACGTTCCAGGTTCGGGTACCAGTCGCTGAGCAGTACCGGGTCGGCCAATACCATGCTCGGGCTGTCATGGTCCCAGCCCATTGCGTGTATCCACTTGGAAAACAGCGCGCGCACCACCACTAAGAGCAACAGCACAGCCATGAAGCCGAAGAAAGCCTGGCGAACCTGACGGGCCTTGAACACCCAATTGCCGCGGATCAGCAGCGCCAGCATGATCACGCCGACCACGATATCGAAAGGGCGCAGACTGCCCAGGGTCCAGGCGTAACGCCAGGCGGCGTTGCTGGCCAAGGGCGCGTTGAGCAGGCGAAACAGCCATTCGTCGAATGCTGTACACAAATGATGGCCAATAGGCCATAACCAGAAGCACAACAGCATGATCGGGATTGTATTGCACAGCAGCAAGCCGCTAACGTTCCACCTGGCTTGGAACAGCGGGGCTTTGTTCATAAGATACCTCTACATCTACAGGGCAGTGAGCGATCAAGCGAACGCTCTGAAGCGGGCTTTATAAAAGCCGCTACACATTTTGTCACCATTCTCAGATACTGGAATTATGCACGATCTTCCTGAAGCCGATTTCACCCAACGCTTTATTTTCGATGACGCCGATGTACGCGGTGAGGCGGTAGCATTGGAGCGCAGCTATGCCGAGGTTCTGGCCAAGCACGACTATCCGTTGCCGGTGCAGTTGCTGCTGGGCGAGTTCATGGCTGCCGCGGCCCTGCTGGTAGGTACGCTCAAGTTCGACGGTTTGCTGATCCTGCAGGCCCGTTCCGAAGGCCCCGTGCCACTGTTGATGATCGAGTGCTCCAGCGAACGCGAGATCCGCGGCCTGGCGCGTTTCCACGCCGAGCAGATCAACGACACCGATGGCCTGCCCGAATTGATGCCCGCCGGAACCCTGGCGATGACCATCGACCCTACCGAAGGCCAGCGCTACCAAGGCATCGTGGAGTTGGAAGGTGCCGACCTGTCGGCAAGTTTCTCGAATTATTTCGCCCTCTCCGAACAGCTCGGCACGCGCTTCTGGCTCAAGGCCGACGGCACCCGTGCCCGTGGCTTGCTGCTGCAGCAGTTGCCTGCCGCCGTGATCAAGGACGAGGACGAGCGCGCCGAGAGCTGGACGGCCGCCACCACCCTGGCGGACACCCTCAAGGCCGAAGAACTGTTGGGCCTGGATAACGAAACCGTGCTGTACCGCCTGTATCACGAGCAGGCACTGCGGCTTTTCGATACCCAGCCGATACGGTTTCGCTGCAGTTGTTCCAGGGAGCGTTCGGCACGAGCGCTCGTCAGCCTGGGGCACGACGATGCACGCGAGTTGCTCAAGGAGCATGGCGGTACGGTGGAAATCGACTGCCAGTTCTGCAACCAGCGCTACTTGTTTGACGCCACCGACGTCGATCAACTCTTCAGTGGTGCTGGTGTCGACGCTCCGTCAGATACCCGTCACTGAAGCGATTTAGTCTCGCTAAATGAAGAAAAACACGCCGGAATAACGCCGTTACCGACCGGAGGACGCTATTCTTTTCGAGCGTTTCTGGCATAATCCGGCCCACTTTTTAGCTGTAGTGGTTGTTGTAAACTTACTACAAAATGTTTGGAACACTCGGCCCAGAGCCGACGGGGAACCTCATGACGCAAGCCAAGAACGCCGTGTACGCCGATCTGACTGTAGACGATCTGGTTAAAGAAGCCCTGAACCGTGGTGAAGGCGAGCTTGCCGATACCGGTGCTCTGGTAGTGCGTACCGGTCATCGCACCGGTCGTTCGCCAGTCGACCGCTTCATTGTCGAAGAGCCCACCACCCAGGACGCCATCGCCTGGGGCCCGATCAACCGCAAATTCCCGGCCGACAAGTTCGATGCCTTGTGGAATCGTGTCGAAGCCTACCTGGGCGAGCGCGAGCGGTTCGTTTCCCATGTTCATGTAGGGTCCGATCCGGCGCACTACCTGCCGGTCAAGATGACCACCCAGACCGCCTGGCACAACCTGTTCGGCCGTTGCCTGTTCATCAACCCCGAGCAGTACAACGGCGGTGGCAAGGACGAATGGCAGGTGCTCAATGCGCCTGAGTTCGAGTGCGTCCCAGAGCGCGACGGCACCAATTCCGACGGTACCGTGATCATCAATTTCGCGGCTCGCAAGGTGCTGATCGCCGGCATGCGCTATGCCGGCGAAATGAAGAAGGCCATGTTCTCGGTGCAGAACTTCCTGCTGCCGGCTGCCGACGTGCTGCCGATGCACTGTGCCGCCAACATGGGCGAAGACGGCGACGTCACTCTGTTCTTCGGCCTGTCGGGCACTGGCAAGACCACGCTTTCGGCCGACGAAAGCCGTTACCTGATCGGCGACGACGAACATGGCTGGGGCGTGGGCGTGGTGTTCAACATCGAAGGCGGTTGCTATGCCAAGTGCATCGACCTGTCCGAGAAGAACGAGCCGGTCATCTGGAAAGCCATTCAACACGGCGCCGTGCTGGAAAACGTCGTGCTCGATGCCGACAAGAAGGCCGACTACGCCGATGACAGCCTGACCCAGAACAGCCGTGCCGCGTACCCTCGCGAGCTGATCGAGAAGCGCGCGCCGAAGAACCTGGGCGGTGAGCCCAATGCCGTGATCTTCCTGACCTGCGACCTGACCGGCGTGCTGCCGCCTGTGTCCATCCTCAGCGAAGAGCAGGCTGCCTATCACTTCCTGTCGGGCTACACCGCACTGGTAGGTTCGACCGAAATGGGCTCGGGCAGCGGCATCAAGTCGACCTTCTCGACCTGCTTCGGCGCACCGTTCTTCCCGCGTCCGGCGGGCGAGTACGCCGAGCTGCTGATCAAGCGTATCCGTGGCTTCGGTTCCAAGGTCTACCTGGTCAATACCGGCTGGACCGGTGGTGGCTACGGCGTTGGCAAGCGCTTCAACATCCCCACCACCCGTGGCGTGATTGCAGCGATCCAGAGCGGCGCCCTGATCGGGACCGAGACCGAGCACCTGGACATCGTCAACCTGGACGTGCCAAAGGTCGTACCGGGCGTCGATACCAATCTGCTCAACCCGCGCAACACCTGGGCCGACCCAGCTGCCTACGACGAAGCGGCCAAAGGCCTGGCTTCGCTGTTCATCGAGAACTTCAAGAAGTTCGAAGTGAGCGACTCGATCAAGGCTGCCGGTCCGCAGTTGTAAGCGTCTGCTGAAATAAAAAACCGCCCCTTGAGGGCGGTTTTTTTATGGCTCTGGGACAGGCGGTAGGTTAAAGGCTTGCAGCTAGAAGCCTTGCCGCCTGCCGCGTTTGCAGAAAGCCTGGCTCAGCGATCGCGCCAGTGCTTGTTGTGGCCGACGTGGCGGCCGCGGTCGCGATGTTTCGATTTGCCGCGATTGTCGTGGCCGCGATAGCGACGATCGTCACGGTCGTCGCGGTCGGCCGAGGTACCCATGTAGTTGCCCAATGCGCCGCCTGCGCCGCCACCCGTCGCCGCGCCCACCAGCCCGCCGGTGCTGCCGCCCACGGTGCGGCCCACCACGTTGCCACCTGCAGCGCCCAGCGCGCCACCAATGGCGGCCTGGCCGCGATTGCGCTTGTCTGCGCCCACTGCACTGCCGGCGGCACCACCCAGGCCTGCGCCAATGGTCGAGCCGGTGCTGCCGCCCAGTTGCTGGCCTACCACCGCGCCCAGAACCCCACCCAATGCGCCCCCTACACCGGCTTCGGTGTTGCTGCCTGCAGAAGCAGCGCCTGTCACCAGGCCAAGGGTCAACAAAAGTATCGAGGGAAATTTCATCGATCAGATCTCAGAGGGATGACGGCGCGACTTTGCAATGCGATGGGTCAGCCGACAAGCACGATGTGATGGAAAGCACGATGGGTACGCAGTTCCGAGATTCGGAAGTTTCATGGGGAAACTTTGAGCAGGGAGGGTGGTCGCACGTACTTCCGGAGTGGCGTCTTTTTGTCAAGATCGAGATCACGATCAAAAGCGACGCGGCTGGCGTCGCTGCTACAGGGCGTATGATCTAGCTATAGCAGCGGCGCAAGCCGCGTTGGCGGCCCATGCGCCGCGACACGGGGCTGCGCTCGACATCAGGCGATGCGGGCGCTCGGGGCGGGCTGCTCCAGGCGGATGGCAACGAACTTCGAAGTAGGCGTGCTGCTGCCTTCGCCCACGCTTTCCAGCGGCACCAGCGGATTGACCTCCGGGTAGTACGCTGCGGCCTGACCGGCCGGAATGTCGAACGCCAGCAGTGTGAAGCCCTTCACGCGCCTTTCGCGACCGTCCTCCCAGATCGACACCAGATCGGCTTTCTGCCCTGGACGGAAGCCCAGGCGAATGATGTCGGCTTCATTGGCGAACAGCACGTCACGCTGGCCACGCACGCCGCGATAGCGGTCGTCCAGGCCGTAGATGGTGGTGTTGTACTGGTCGTGGGAGCGCATCGACTGCATGATCAGGTCCGGTATCTGGCCGGTGGCGCGTACGCGTTCGTCGATCAGGTCCAGCGGCAGGCGGTTGGGCTTGAAATTGGCCCGTCCGCTGGGCGTGTTCCAGCGGCGAGCACCGGCGCTGTTGCCCAGGTAGAAACCGCCCGGATGCTTGAGCCGTTCGTTGAAGTCCTTGAAGCCGGGCAGGGTGTCGGCGATCAGATCGCGAATGCGATCGTAATCGCCGATCAGCCAGTTCCAGTCCACCGGCTGCGTACCGAGCGTGGCGGCGGCGATGCCGGCAACGATGGCTGGCTCCGAGCGCATGTGCTTCGACAGCGGCTGCAGTTGGCCATTGGAGGCGTGCACCATGCTGAACGAATCTTCCACAGTGACCGCTTGTGGGCCCTCGCTTTGTTGATCGATGTCGGTGCGACCCAGGCAGGGCAGAATCAGTGCCTGCTTGCCGTGCATCAGGTGGCTGCGGTTGAGCTTGGTGCTGATCTGCACCGTGAGCTCGCAGTTGCGCAGCGCCTGCGCCGTGCGCGGGCTGTCCGGCGTGGCCTGGGCGAAGTTGCCGCCCAGGGCGATGAAGACCTTGGCCCTGCCTTCGGCCATCGCATGGATGGCTTCCACCACGTTATGGCCGTTGGTGCGCGGCACATTGAAGCCAAAACGTTTTTCCAGGGCGTCGAGGAGGAACGCCGGTGGGCGCTCGTTGATGCCCATGGTGCGGTCGCCCTGCACGTTGCTGTGACCCCTTACCGGACACAGGCCGGCACCGGGACGACCGATGTTGCCGCGCAACAGCATCAGGTTGGAGATTTCCTGAATGGTCGGTACCGAGTGGCGATGCTGGGTGATGCCCATGGCCCAGCACATGATCACGTTCTTGCCCTTGAGGTACATGCGCGCGGCAAGTTCGATGTCCTCCAGCGGCAGGCCGGATTGCTCGACGATGTGCGCCCATGGCGTGTCATCGATCGCGGCCAGGTATTCCAGCACGGTGGCGGTGTGCTCGTTGAGGAAGTCGTGGTCGAACACCGACGGCGCATTGTTGGCCTGGGCCTCGCGTTCCCATTGCAGCAGGAACTTGGCCATGCCGCGCATCATCGCCATGTCGCCGCCCAGTGCCGGACGGAAGTAGGCGGTGTTGGTCGGACGGTCACCGTTGGTAAGCATCTCGATCGGATGCTGGGGGTGCTGGAAGCGCTCCAGGCCGCGCTCCTTGAGCGGGTTGATGCAGACCACTTGCGCGCCGCGCTGGACCGCTTCGCGCAAAGGTTCGAGCATGCGCGGATGGTTGGTGCCGGGGTTCTGCCCCCAGACGAAGATGGCATCGGCGTGCTCGAAGTCGTCGAACGTCACCGTGCCCTTGCCCACCCCGATGCTCTGCGACAATGCAACGCCGCTGGCTTCGTGGCACATGTTCGAGCAATCGGGGAAGTTGTTGGTGCCGAACGCGCGCACGAACAATTGGTACAGGTAGGCCGCTTCGTTGCTGGCCCGTCCCGAGGTGTAGAACTCGGCCTGGTCCGGGCTTTCAAGGTTGAGCAAATGCTTGGCGACCAGCGCGTACGCATCGTCCCAGGCAATCGGCACGTAGCGGTCGCTGGCAGGGTCGTAGACCATCGGCTCGGTGAGACGGCCCTGGTACTCGAGCCAGTAGTCACTCTGCTCGAGCAGGGAAGTGACGCTGTGCTTGGCGAAGAAGGCAGGGTCGACACGCCGCTTGGTCGCCTCCCAGTTCACCGCCTTGGCGCCGTTTTCGCAGAACTTCACCATGCCGCTTTCCGGCGAATCGCCCCAGGCACAACCGGGGCAGTCGAAGCCGCCATTCTGGTTGGTCTTGAGCAGGGTGCGGATGTTCTTCAGCGCGTTGTCGCTGCTCAGCCAGAACTGCGTCACGCTGATCAGTGCGCCCCAGCCACCCGCTGCACCTTTGTAGGGCTTGTAGCGGGGAACAGGGGTCTTGTCGGCTTGATTGTGAATACTCACGCTTGATTCTCCAACGCAGGGCTATAGACCCGCGGCGCGCTGTGCTGCGGCAGGTGAATGAGGTTCAGGTTGTGCCGGCGTGCCCATTGCAGGGCCAGGCCGGTGGGCGACGACAGGCTGACCAGGGTCTGGATGCCGGCGCGCAGTACTTTCTGGATGAGTTCGAGGCTGCACCGGCTGGTGACGATGGCCAGGCCGCCGGTGCTGTCGATGTTCTGCCGCACCAGGGCGCCGATCACTTTGTCGAGCGCGTTGTGCCGGCCTATGTCTTCACGGCCCAGCAGCAGGGTGCCTTGGGCGTCCATGAACAGCGCCGCATGCACCGCGCCGCTGCGTTGCCCCAGGGGCTGGAAGGCGCCGATGCGCTGGCGCAGGCCCTCGAGCCACTGCACCGGCGGCAAGTCGGCGCCGGCCAGCACGGCCAGTTCAGGCAGTGCCTGCTCCACGGCTTCGACCCCGCACAGCCCGCAACCGCTGCTGCCGGCCAATTGCCGACGCTGGGTCTTGAGGTTCCAGAAGGCGCGGTTGGCGATCTGTACCTCGGCGTGGCGTGCCGACCCAGTGCCGCTGAGCTTGATGTCGTAGATTTCATTGGCATCGGCCACGATGCCGCTGCCGATGCTGAAGCCGGTGACGAAGTCTTCGAGATCGGTGGGCGTGACCAGCATCACCGCCTGGCTGATGCCGTTGTAGGCGATCGCCAGCGCCACTTCTTCGGCCAGCGGCGTACTGCCGGGCTCGTCCAGGCTCAAGCTGCAATAACTGTAGGTCTGGCTGGCGATGGGGTTGGCGAGGGGTGCAACCGAGGAAGAAACGGGCACCGCGCTGGCCGGGTGCTTGGCGTTCATGGGAATGGACCGGCAGTGAATTCAGCCTTTAGCCTAGGCGCAGGACGAGCCAGCGTCTAATTGCTATTGCCGATGCGACGATAGACCGCATTGATCATGGCGCGTCATACAGCTTAAAGCAGGCTTCGGCCAGTGCCGAACGCGGCGCCGCGCGGCGCATGATCAGCCCCAGCGGCGCCAGCGTGTGGGCGTCGGCGATGGGTTGCAGGCGCAAGTGCTCGGTCAGCCCTTCCAGCCCGCCGGCCAGGGGCATGATGGCGCAGCACAGGCCGCCGTGTACGGCCTGGATCAACTGGTGAACCGCGTCGGTCTGCAGCAAGGGCTGCGGCGCCAGCCCGCGGGAGTGGAAATTGTGGTCGATGGACTGGCGAAAGTGCATACCGGTGGTGAGCATGCCCAGCGGCAACTCGATGAGCGCCTCCCAACTTAAGGCCTGCTCGCCGAAATCATAGTGGCGTTGATCGAACAACAGGCCCATGCGGGTTTCTCCCAGCGCCCTCGATTCGAAGCGCTCCTGATCGAGCCGCTCCAGAAACGATACCCCCAGGTCGATGCGGTTACTCGCCAGTTGCTCGAGGATCTGTTCGGAACTCAGCGAGCTGAGCTCGAAGCGCAGGTTCGGATGCGCACCGTGCAGGGTGTGCAGCAGTGGCACCGGGTCGAAGCTGGACAGCGGCACCACCCCCAGGCGCAAGGTGCCTACCAGATGCCCGCGACAGGCCGCGGCTTCCGCCTGCAGGCCGTCGTAGGCGGCCAGCACGGTGCGCGCCCAGGCCAGCACGCGCTCGCCTGGGGCAGTGAAGCCTTCGAAGCGCTGGCCGCGCTTCACCAGGGGCAACTCGAGCTCTTCTTCAAGGTTGCGCAGGCGCATCGACAGGGTCGGCTGGGTGATGTGGCAACGCGCTGCGGCCTGGCCGAAATGACGGGTTTCATCCAACGCGATAAGGAATTTGAGTTGCTTGATGTCCATGCTCGCTCCTGGGTAGGCGATGCGCAGTATAGCGGCACGCGCTGGTGGTGGGGCGGTGGGCAGCAGGGTGGGTCACAGACCTGCGATGAGCTCGCGGTAATCACCCACCGCCTCGAATTCTTCGGTGTCCTTGGCGCCCTTGCGGCTGTCCGGCTCGCACACCGCGAGCAGATGCTTGACCCCGTAGGCCTGGGCGCTGCGCAGCACCGGCAGGGTATCGTCGATGAACAGGCTGCGCGCCGGGTCGAAGCCTATGTCGGCCTGCAGGGCGTCCCAGAACTGCGCGTTTTCCTTGGGGTAGCCGTAGTCGTGGGAGCTGATCAGCCGTTCGAAATAAGGCGCCAGCTCGATGCGCTCCAGCTTCAGCGACAGCGAGTCGCGGTGGGCGTTGGTGATCATGATCACCCGCTTGCCGGCGCGCTGAATCGCTGCCAGAAACGTGTCGGCATCGGGGCGCAGGGCGATCAGGTCGGCCGTCTCCAGTTTCAGCTCGCGCACCGGGATGTTCAGCTCGCGGGTCCAGAAATCCAGGCAGTACCAGTTCAGCTTGCCGGCGTTGTCGGCGAACAGCGGTTGCAGCTCCAGCTGTGCCATGGCCAGGCTCACCCCGTGCAGTTGGGCATAGCGCTGCGGCAGATGTTCGAGCCAGAAATGGTTGTCGTAATGCAGGTCGAGCAAGGTGCCATCCATGTCCAGCAGGACGGTATCGATGGTGCTCCAGGCGAGGCGTGGCATAGCGAAGATTCTCGGGCAGTGGTGGATCAAGGGTGGCCTGCCGCAGGCCAAGCCACGGTATAGTAACCCGTTCACGTCCAGGAGCTGCCCGATGCGCCAGAAACCCGAAGTCCTTGCCCGCGAAATCGTCGCCAGTAGTCGCCTGTTCCGTGTCGAAGAAGTGCAATTGCGCTTCTCCAATGGTGTCGAGCGTACCTACGAACGTCTGGTGGGGCGCGGCAATGGCTATGGCGCGGTGATGATCGTGGCGATGGCCGATGCCGAGCATGCGCTGCTGGTCGAAGAGTATTGCGGGGGCACCGACGCCTATGAGCTGTCGCTGCCCAAGGGTTTGATCGAGCCGGGCGAAGACGTGCTGGCTGCAGCCGATCGCGAGCTCAAGGAAGAAGCCGGATTCGGCGCCCGGCAGCTCGAGCACCTGACCGAGCTGTCGTTGTCGCCCGGCTACATGAGCCAGAAAATCCAGGTGGTTCTGGCGCAAGGGCTGTACGAGGAGCAGCTCGAGGGCGACGAGCCGGAGCCGATGCGGGTCGAGCGGGTGAACCTGCGCGAGCTGGCCGGCCTGGCCCAGCACCCGCAGTTCTCCGAAGGCCGCGCACTGGCTGCCCTGTACCTGGCGCGCGACCTGCTGATCCAGCGTGGAGTGTTCAGCCTGTGAGCGATCTCGAACGTCTGTTGCCAGAAGTAGTGGCGCTGGCCCATCGGGCTGGCGCGGCGATCCTGCCGTTCTGGCGGGCCGATGTGCAGGTCATGGCCAAGGCCGACGAGTCGCCGGTCACCGCAGCCGACCTCGCCGCGCATCATGTCATCGTCGATGGATTGAAGGCGTTGGCACCGGATATCCCGATCCTGTCCGAAGAAGATGCGGACATCGCGCTGCACGTGCGCGAACGATGGACCCGCTGGTGGCTGGTCGATCCACTGGACGGCACCAAGGAATTCATCAACGGCAGCGAGGAATTCACCGTCAACATCGCCTTGATCGAGCAGGGTCAGGTGCTGTTCGGTGTGGTCACCGTGCCAACCACGGGCAGCGCCTACTATGGCGGGGCGGGGCTCGGCGCCTGGCACGCCGTGGGCGAGCAGCCGGCGCAACCGATCAGCGTGCGCCGCACGCCTGCGCCAGGCGGCGCGTTCAAGGTGGTTGCCAGCCGACGCCATTCCAGCCCCGGGCAGGAGCACCTGCTCGCCGGGTTGAGCGCCGTGGTGGGCCCCCTGGATCTGGTCAGTGTCGGCAGCTCGCTGAAGTTCTGCCTGTTGGCCGAAGGCGCCGCCGATTGCTATCCGCGCCTGGCGCCAACCTCGCAATGGGACACCGCTGCCGCCCAGGGTGTGCTCGAAGGTGCTGGCGGCGAAGTGCTGCAGATCGACGGGCAGCCGTTCGTCTATCCTGCCCGCCAGTCGTTGCTCAACCCGTCGTTCCTGGCGCTGCCCAGGGATGTGCCATGGCGTCAGTCGCTGGTGACGCTGGCGCAGGCCGCGAGCGAGCACTAGGCAGTCGCTGCAGAGCCCTGGATTCACTCGTGTTCGTCGCCCCCGCCAAAGCTCAGGCCATGCTTGCGCAGCTTGTCGTGCAAGGTCTTGCGTGGAATGCCCAGGGCTTCGGCCAGGCTGCGCACCGAGGTGTGCGAGCGGCTCATCTCGGCCGCGATCAAGGCGCGTTCGAAATGCTCGACCTGTTCGCTGAGCCCGCCGGCGACCGTTCGCGCCATGTCCACCGGGCCCGGCTCGCTGTTGTCCAGTGCCAGCTCGAGCCCCAGGGCGAAGCGCTCGGCGGCGTTCTGCAGCTCGCGCACATTGCCCGGCCAGCTGTGCCGCAACAACAATGCACGCTGGGCGGCAGACAGTTCGTTGGCCAGTACCCCGTGGCGCTCGGCGGCAGCGTCGGCGTAGTACTGGAACAACGCCAGCACGTCTTCGCCACGCTCGCGCAACGGCGGAATGCGTAGCGAGGCGACATTGAGGCGGTAATACAGGTCGGCGCGGAAGCGTCCCTGGTCGGCGGCCTGACGCAGGTCTTCCTTGGTGGCGGCAATCACCCGAATGTCCAGGCGGATCTGCTGGTTGCCACCCAGGCGCTCGACCACGCGCTCCTGCAGCAGGCGCAGCAGCTTGACCTGTACGTCCAGGCTCATGCTTTCGATTTCGTCGAGAAACAAGGTGCCGCCGTTGGCGAACTCGAACTTGCCGATGCGGCGTTTCTGCGCGCCGGTGAAGGCACCGGGTTCATGGCCGAACAGCTCGCTTTCCACCACCGATTCGGCCAGGGCACCGGCGTTGATTGCCACGAAGGGACCGCCGCGACGGCTGGACAGGTCGTGCAGAGCGCGCGCCACCACTTCCTTGCCGGCGCCGGTTTCGCCCAGAATCAGCACGTCGGCCTTGGTTCCGGCCAGGGCGCCGATCTGTTCGCGCAAACGCGCCATCGGCGCCGACTGGCCCACCAGGCGCGTGCTCAGCTGCTGGCGATCGCTGAGGGCCATGCGCAGGCTGCGGTTGTCCAGCACCAGCCGGCGCACGGCCAGGCCGCGACGCACGCTGTCGAGCAGCGCATCGCTGGCGAATGGTTTTTCGAGGAAATCGTAGGCGCCGGCGCGCATGGCCTGCACGGCCAATGGGACGTCGCCGTGCCCGGTGATCAGCAGAACCGGCAGTTCGGTGTCCCGCGCATGCAATTGTTCGAGCAACTGCAGGCCGTCGATGCCCGGCATGCGGATGTCGCTGACCACGACACCCGGCCAGTCGCGCTCGATGCGCGCGGACAGGCCCTGGGCGTCGGCCAGGGCCAGCACTTTCAGCCCGGCCAGGTCCAGGGTCTGGCTCAAGGCCTGGCGCAGGTGGGGATCGTCGTCGATCAGCACGACCTGGATCTTGCTGTCGATGGCGCTGTCGCTGGTCATGCCGATGGGTCCTCTGGAGCTTGCAGGCTGACCCCGGGCTCTCCGGCGCGCAAGCGCAGGATCAGCAGGGCACCGCCTTGGGGATGATTGGACAGCAGCAGTTCGCCGCCCAGCGCGCGCATCAGCGTATCGCAGATCGCCAGGCCCAGGCCAAGTCCCTGCGTGCGTGTCTTGGTGGTGAAAAAGGGTTCGCGGGCGCGGGCCATGGCCTCGCTGGTGAAGCCTGGGCCGTTGTCGCGGATGCGCAGTTCGACGCCGTCGGCCGTTTGTTCGGCGCTCAGCCACAGGCACCGCGGGTTGGCCTTTTCGGTCAAGGCATCCAGGGCATTGGCCAGCAGGTTGCCCAGCACCTGGCGCAGTCGGGTTTCACCGGCCTGCACCCAGAGCGGCGCATCGGGCAGGTCGCGGATGAGCTCGACGGCCATGGCCCGGCGGCGCTTGGCGAGCAGGGCCAGGGCATCGTCGAGGGCTGGCTGCAGGGCGACACTTTCCAGGGCGTGACGGTCGCGTCGGGCGAAGGCGCGCAGGTGGGCGATGATCGAGGCCATGCGCCCGGTCAGTTCGCTGATCAGCTTGAGGTTGCCTCGTGCATCCTCGATGCGCTCGTGGTCGAGCAGCACTTCGGTGTTCTCGGCGTAGCTGCGAATGGCCGCCAGGGGCTGGTTGAGCTCGTGGCTGATGCTGGCCGACATGGTGCCCAGCGCCGACAGTTTGCCCGCCTGCACCAGTTCGTCCTGGGCACGCACCAGTTCCTGCTGGGCCTGCTCGCGTTCGAGCACTTCCTGGCGCAGCTTGCTGTTGAGCCCTTCGAGCGCACTGGTGCGTTCCACCACCCGGGTTTCCAGTTCGTGCCGGGTACGCCCTTCGAACTCGATGCGCTCGAGGTAGTGGCGGCGGCGCTGCATCATCAGGCCGAGCAGCAGCATCAATGCCAGGAGCAAGGCTCCGCCCACGGCGACGACGGTGCGCACCGGTCGATCGAGCAAGGTTTTGGGGGCGAGGATGCTGACGTTCCAGCCGGTTTCGGCGATGGTGCGCGTTTGCGTGAGCCAGGCGTCGGGGTCCAGGTTCAGCGGCTGTGGATCGCGGGTGGGGTAGGGCAGGATCGAGACGATGGCCTGGCGCTCGCTGTCGCTGAGCGGGCGCGTGGCACGGAAGCGCCATTCAGGGCGCGAGGTCAGGATGACCACGCCGTTGTGGTCGGTGAGCAGCAGCTGTTCAGGCGTCTTGCCCCATAGGGTTTCGGTGTGGTCGAGGTCGACCTTCACCACCAGAACGCCAATGACCTTGTCCTGGTCATGCACGGCGGCGGCAAAGAAGTAGCCGCGCTTGGCCGAGGTCGTGCCGAGCCCGAAGAAGCGCCCCAGGCGCCCGGCCACGGCATCGCTGTAATAGGGGCGGAAGGCGAAATTGCGGCCGACGAAACTGTCGCGCTGTTCCCAGTTGGAGGCGGCCAGGGTATTGCCGTCGGCGTCCAGCAGGTACATGACTTCGGCGCCGGTCTGTTCGCGGATGTCCTTGAGCAGGTGGTTGGCGTCGAGGATCGCCTGGGCGTTGCGGGGAGCGGCCAGCAAGGCGCGCAGCGCCGGCAGGTCACCGAGGATCTGCGGCAGGGTTTCGTAGCGGTGCAGGGTGCCCAGCAGGTTGGCGACGTAGAGGTCCAGCGTCTGCCGATTCTGGCTGACCAGCTCGCTTTTGTAATAGCGCTCGGCCAGATGCTCCAGTGGCCACAACAGTGGCGCCAGGCACAGGGCCAGGATTGCCAGGCTGCGCCAGCGGGGTCTGCGAGTGATGAAAGGTCTGGAGGTCATAGGACAACACGCCGGAATTGACCGGCGTATTATGCGCCACGTAAACGCCGCGAAGCACGGTCGACATGCATCGCGACGTTACCGCAGGCCGATCACGGGAACACGTCGGCCTCTTCCAGGCGCTTGCCGGCCAGGTCCTTGGCCGACAGCGACGGGGCTGCGTCCAGCTGCCAGTCGATTGCCAACTGCTCGTCATCCCAGGCAATGCTGCGCTCGGACGACGGGTCGTAGTAATCGGTGGTCTTGTAGAGGAACTCGGCGTACTCGCTCTGCACCACGAAACCGTGGGCGAAGCCTGGCGGAATCCACAACTGACGGCTGTTCTGCGCGGACAGCTCGACCGCCACCCACTTACCGAAGTTCGGCGAGCTGCGGCGGATGTCCACCGCCACGTCGAGCACTTGCCCGGTGACCACGCGAACCAGCTTGCCCTGGGCATGCTGCACCTGATAGTGCAGCCCGCGCAGCACGCCGCGGGCGGAGCGTGAATGGTTGTCCTGGACGAACGGCAGCGTCACGCCGGTGGCCTCCTGGAAGGCCTTGGCATTGAAGCTTTCGTAGAAGAAGCCGCGCTCGTCACCGAAAACCTTCGGCTCGATGATCAACACATCGGGCAGGTCGGTAGCGATCACTTTCATCGGGTTTCTCCGGCCAGCGAGTACAGGTACTGACCATAGCCGGTCTTGCCGAAGTACTTGGCGCGTACCAGCAGCTGTTCGCGGTCGATCCAGTGGTTCTGGTAGGCGATCTCTTCCAGGCAAGCCACTTTCAGGCCCTGACGGTGTTCGATGGTCTGCACGTATTGCGAAGCATCGAGCAGGCTGTCGTGGGTACCGGTGTCGAGCCAGGCAAAGCCGCGGCCGAAGCGTTCCACGCGCAGGTCGCCGCGTTCCAGATAGGCATTGTTGACGTCGGTGATTTCCAGCTCGCCACGGGGCGAAGGCTGGACATCCTTGGCAATGCGCACCACGTCGTTGTCGTAGAAATACAGGCCGGTGACCGCATAGCTGGACTTGGGCTCGGTCGGCTTCTCTTCGATGGACAGTGCACGCCCGTCCTGGTCGAACTCGACCACGCCGAAACGCTCCGGATCCTTGACCCAGTAACCGAACACGGTGGCGCCGGTCGGGTGCGCCGAGGCACGCTTGAGCTGGTCGCTGAAGTGCTGGCCGTGGAAGATGTTGTCGCCCAGGATCAGGCACACCGGGTCTTCGCCGATGAATTCCTCACCGATCAGGAACGCCTGGGCCAGGCCGTCCGGTGCTGGCTGTTCGGCGAACTGGATGTTGATCCCGAACTGGCTGCCGTCGCCGAGCAACTGGCGGTATTGCGGCAGGTCCTGAGGGGTGGAGATCAGCAGGATCTCGCGAATGCCGGCCAGCATCAGTACCGAGATCGGGTAGTAGATCATCGGCTTGTCGTAGATGGGCAGCAGTTGCTTGGAAACACCCAGGGTAATGGGGTGCAGGCGGGTGCCGGAGCCCCCGGCCAGAACGATACCTTTCATCATGCGATCAAATCCTTAGGTTCGGTGAAGCCCAGGCGTTCACCTTGATAACTGCCGTCCTGTACGCGACGGCACCATTGAAGATTGTCCAGGTACCACTGCACGGTCTTGCGCAGGCCGGTCTGGAAGGTTTCCTGCGGCACCCAGCCCAGTTCGCGCTCGATCTTGCTGGCGTCGATGGCATAGCGCACATCGTGGCCCGGGCGGTCCTTGACGAAGGTGATCAGGTCGGCATAGTGCGCCACGCCGTCCGGACGCTGTGGCGCCAGTTCGTCGAGCAGACCGCAGATGCTGCGCACCACGTCGATGTTCTTCTGCTCGTTGTGGCCGCCGATGTTGTAGGTCTCGCCGACCACGCCTTCGGTGACGACCTTGAACAGGGCGCGGGCATGGTCTTCGACGTACAGCCAGTCACGCACTTGCATGCCATTGCCGTACACGGGCAGTGGCTTGCCGGCCAGGGCATTGAGAATCACCAGCGGAATGAGTTTTTCCGGGAAGTGATACGGGCCGTAGTTGTTCGAGCAGTTGGTGATCAGCACCGGCAGCCCGTAGGTACGCTGCCAGGCACGCACCAGGTGGTCGGAGGCTGCCTTGCTGGCCGAGTACGGCGAGCTTGGCGCGTACGGTGTGGTTTCGGTGAACAGGTCGTCCACGCCGTGCAGGTCGCCGTAGACCTCGTCGGTGGAAATATGGTGGAAGCGGAAGGCTTCGCGTTCGGCCGCCGGCAGGTGCTGCCAGTAGCCACGGGTGGCTTCGAGCAAGGCGTAGGTACCGACCACGTTGGTCTGGATGAACTCGCCCGGCCCGTCGATGGAGCGATCGACGTGGGATTCGGCCGCCAGGTGCATGATCGCGTGGGGCTGGAAGCGCGCCAGCACGGCGCTGACCGCGGCCTGGTCGGCAATGTCGGCCTGGACGAATTCGTAACGGCTGTCGCTGGCGATTTCAGCCAGTGATTCGAGGTTGCCGGCGTAGGTCAGCTTGTCGAGGTTGAGTACTTCGTGCTCGGTGTTGGCGATCAGGTGACGCACCAGTGCCGAGCCAATGAAACCGGCGCCGCCGGTGATGAGAATGCGCATGTCGAAAGCCTTCTTCCTGAGCTGACAATGATTCGTTGCAGCCTAGCTTGTGTGGATGGGCGCGGCGGTGCAAGCCCGGTTTGTCAAACGAATGTGCAACGGTGTTCCACCCCAGGCCTGTTCATGAGTGACACAGGCCTGGGGCGGCGTAGTTCAACGGCAGTCTGCCTGCGCGATCGAATCGCGAGCGGCAGGGTTGCCGGCGGTGGAAATCCTGCGCGGCGAACCGCTACAGTACTTGCAAACCAGACCATCGAGGTTTCATTCATGCCGCTCGACATGCTCGTGCATCGCGCCAGTCGTCCCAACCCCGTGGTGAGTATCGAACAGGCGCAGGCATTGTTGTTCGAGCATTATGGCCTGCAAGGTCAGCTGCACAGCCTGGGCAGCCAGCAAGACCTCAATTTTCGCGTGGAAAGCGCCCAGCATCGCTGGGTGCTGAAGTTCTGTCACGATGACGCCCCGCAGGCACTCGCGGCCCAGCATGCCGCGATGCGCCATCTGGCTGGCCACGGCCTTGCAGTACCACAGGCACTGGCTGCCCTCGACGGTCGCGACACCCTTGCCGTACACCTGGGCCAGCAGCGCCTGCAGATGCGCGTGTTGAGCTATCTGGACGGTCAGCCGCTGACTCGCCTCAAGCATCTGGGGCCAGTTGCGGTCGCGCGCATCGGTCAGTTGTGCGGCGAGGTAGACCGCGCCTTGCTCGACTTTCAACACCCTGGCCTTGCGCGCACGCTGCAATGGGACCCGCGACATGCGCATAAGTTGCTTGATCATCTGTTGCCAGCGCTCGACGATCCCGGGCAGCGCGGCCGTGTGGTCGAAATGGCGTTCCAGGCGCAGCGTCGAGTGGGTGCGGTCAGTGCCAATCTGCCGCTGCAGGCGGTGCATCTGGACATCACCGATGACAACAGTGTCTGGCAGCGCGATGCCGACCTGCGCTGGCAGCTTGCGGGCCTGATCGACTTCGGTGATCTGGTGTACACCTGGCGGGTGGCGGACCTGGCGGCGACCTGCGCTGCGCTGCTGCATCATGGCCATGGCGATCCGTTCGCGGTGTTGCCGGCAGTGGCAGCCTATCATCGGGTCAATCCGCTCGAGGAATCGGAGCTGCGTGCGTTATGGGCATTGGTGGTGCTGCGGGCCGCGGTGCTGGTGTCGAGCAGCGCCCGGCAGTTGAGCGTGGCACCGGACAACGACTACATCCGGGCCAATGTCGAACATGAGTGGGAAATTTTCGACATAGCTACCGCAGAACCATTCGAATTGATGGAAGCGGCAATTTTCAGCAGTGTGGGCCAGAGCATACCTGAATCAGGCGGAGATGGCATATTGCCTTTGTTTGCCCACGTGACGCATTCGACAGTTTGTCGAGTGGACTTGAGCGTACTCAGCGAGCATTTCGCGGACGGCAATTGGGAGCAAGCGAATATCGACGAACGGCTGCTGAGCGATGCCGCAGCGGGCAGCGGCTGGGCCTGTACGGGGTATGGTGAGTATCGCCTCTCGCGTACCCGCATCGATACCTGCGCGGCGTCGGCGACCTGCGCGCTGCACGTGCAGGTTCAGGCGCCGCCGGGCACCAAGCTGCAGGCGCCCTGGGCTGGCACGCTGAAGCGGTTGGCAGATGCCAGCGTGGTGCTCGAAGGTCCTTCCGTGAGCCTGCACCTGTGGGGGCTCGACTGCTCAAGCCCGGCGGGGACCGTGCTGGCTGCGGGCGCACCGTTGGGCAAGGTCGACGGTTCGCTGCTGGTGCAGTTGTGCCGCAGCCCTGATGTGAGCCCGCCACTGTTCTGCACGCCGGCGCGGGCGGCGGCCTGGCAGTCCCTGTGCCCGTCGCCGGCAAGGGTGCTCGGCATGGATTGCGACGCGCCGCTACCGCCCGACGCAGGTCTGCTGCTGCAGCGGCGCGACGCCAGTTTCGCTCGCTCGCAGAAGCATTATTACCAGGCGCCGCCGCAGATCGAGCGCGGCTGGCGCAACCATCTGATCGACATGCACGGCCAGTCGTACCTGGACATGCTCAACAACGTCGCGGTGCTCGGCCATGGACACCCGCGCATGGCCCAGGTGGCGGCGCGGCAATGGTCACTGCTCAATACCAACTCACGCTTTCACTATGCAGCGATCGCCGAGTTTTCCGAGCGCCTGCTGGCGCTCGCGCCGCCAGGTTTCGATCGGGTGTTTCTGGTCAACAGCGGCACCGAGGCCAACGATCTGGCGATCCGCCTGGCCTGGGCAGCCAGCGGCGGGCGCGACATGCTCAGCATGCTCGAGGCCTACCATGGCTGGTCGGTGGCCACCGATGCCATTTCCACCTCCATCGCCGACAACCCTCAGGCGTTGAGCACGCGACCGGACTGGGTCCATCCGGTCATGGCGGCCAACAGCTACCGTGGCACTTTCCGTGGTCCCGACTGCACCGCAGGCTACGTCCGCAGTGTCGACGACACCTTGCGTCAGCTGGATGCGCAGGGCCGCCAGCTGGCCGGTTTCATCTGCGAGCCGGTGTACGGCAACGCCGGCGGCATAGCCTTGCCCGAGGGCTATCTGCAGCAGGTCTATGACCGCGTTCGCGCGCGGGGCGGGCTGTGCATCGCCGACGAAGTGCAAGTTGGCTATGGGCGCCTGGGCGAGTATTTCTGGGGGTTCGAACAGCAAGGCGTGGTGCCGGACATCATCACCATGGCTAAGGGCATGGGCAATGGTCACCCGCTGGGCGCGGTGATTACCCGCCGCGAGTTAGCCGAGGCACTGGAGGCCGAGGGGTATTTCTTCTCATCGTCCGGTGGCAGCCCGGTCAGTTGCCGCATTGGCCTGGCGGTGCTCGATGTGATGGCCGAAGAGGGGCTGTGGGAGAACGCGAGGGTGGTCGGCGGGCATTTCAAGGCACGCTTGCAAGGGTTGCTCGACCAGCATCCGCTGGTGGGCGCCGTGCACGGGTCCGGGTTCTATCTGGGCCTGGAACTGGTGCGCGATCGCCACAGCCTGGCGCCGGCGACGCAGGAGACGGCGTTGCTGTGCGAGCGGCTGCGCGAGCTGGGCATCTTCATGCAGCCCACCGGTGACCACCTGAACATCCTCAAGATCAAGCCGCCGATGGTGACCACCCGACAGAGCGTGGATTTCTTCGTCGATTGCGTGGCGCAGGTGCTTGACGAAATCCAGGGCTGAAAGACAGGCCTGGGCGCGTTTCACGATCCGCTCGACAACCTGTAGAGTGCGCCCATACCTTTTTCATGGACCACCGGAGCCCTGACCCATGACCACGCTCGACAGTACCCCTCGCGCCGACGGTTTCCACATGCCGGCCGAATGGGCGCCCCATACCCAGACCTGGATGCTGTGGCCCGAGCGCCCGGACAACTGGCGCCTGGGCGGCAAGCCGGTGCAGGCGGCGCATGTCGCCCTGGCCAAGGCCATCGCGCGTTTCGAGCCGGTCACCGTCGGGGTGTCTGCCGGGCAGTACGACAACGCGCGCGCGCGCCTGGACGTGCCGAACATTCGCGTGGTCGAAATGAGCAGCGACGATGCCTGGATGCGTGATACCGGGCCGACCTTCGTGATCGACGAAAGCGGCCAGGTGCGCGGTGTGGACTGGGCGTTCAATGCGTGGGGCGGCTTTGAAGGTGGCCTCTACGCGCCCTGGAACCGCGACGAGCAGGTGGCAAGCAAGGTGCTGGGCATGGAGCGCTGCCAGGGTTACTACACGCAAGGTTTCGTGCTCGAAGGCGGCTCGATTCACGTGGACGGCGAAGGCACGCTGATCACCACCGAGGAATGCCTGCTCAACCGCAATCGCAACCCGCACCTGAACCGCGAGCAGATCGAGCGAATCCTGTCCGATCATCTGGCAGTGGACACGATCATCTGGCTGCCCGACGGCCTGTTCAACGACGAGACCGACGGACACGTCGACAACTTCTGCTGCTACGTGCGTCCCGGTGAAGTGCTGCTGGCCTGGACCGACGACGCCAGTGACCCGAACTATGCCCGTTGCCAGGCTGCCCTGCAGGTGCTGGAAAGCAGCGTCGATGCCAAGGGCCGGGCGCTGGTGGTGCACAAGATGCCGATCCCGGGGCCCCTGTATGCCACCCAGCAGGAGTGCGATGGCGTCGATCTGGTTGCCGGCAGCCAGGAGCGTCACCCGTCCGTGCGCCTGGCCGGATCCTACGTTAACTTCCTGATCGTCAACGGCGGCATCATCGCGCCCAGCTTCGACGACCCGCTCGACAGCCAGGCGCAGGCCCTGTTGCAGCAGCTGTTTCCGGAGCACGAAGTGGTGATGGTGCCGGGCCGTGAATTGCTGCTCGGTGGCGGCAACATCCATTGCCTGACCCAGCAGCAGCCGGCGCCCGTGCGCGGCTGAGGCGGGCTGACCAGCCTTTGAAGCCCGACCTGATGTCGGGCTTTTTTGTGGGCGTTATGCCGCAAAGCGACCTGCTTATAGCGATAAAGTTTCACGAAATTTTGACTTTCGCATCCTCCCATCGCTAGGATCCGACCCCGCGCACTGGCCCGCATAGACCCTGCCCCGCCCCTCCGAATGCCTGTTGCAGAGCGTTGCGCTGGCAATGCGGACGGCCGGAAACGAGCGGGTGGCCGTGTCGCGTCCTCACTGGTGATTAGGGAAAACAAGATGTTGAACAAGAAACTGGCTGTCCTCGCGCTGGGCGTGATGGCGGCGACCCAGGCCATGGCCAGCGAACAGACCGATAGCAAGGGCTTCGTCGAAGACAGCCACCTCGACGTACTGCTGCGCAATGCCTACATCAGTCGTGACTACAAGCATGGCGGGCAGGACAAGGCCGAGTGGGGCCAGGGTGTGATCGCCAAGTTCAATTCCGGTTTCACCCAGGGTACGGTCGGCGTCGGCGTCGATGCATTCGGCCTGTATGCGCTGCGCCTGGACGGCGGCACCGGTCGCGCCGGTGCCGGCGGTATCGACTTCTTCAAGCGTGGCGGTACTTCGGACGATCCGAGCAGTGCGCCCCACGATCTGGCCCGCGCCGGCGCAGCGGTGAAAGTGCGCATCTCCAATACCGTGATCAAGTACGGCGACCAGATGCCGGCGCTGCCGGTGCTCAATTTCGACGATTCGCGCCTGTTGCCGGAAAGCTTCACCGGCACCCTGATCACCTCCAAGGAAATCGATGGCCTGGTGCTCAACGCCGGCCGCTTCACCCAGGAAGCGCGCAAGAGCGCCGAAGCCCGCGACAGCGGTGGCCTGAAGAAAATCGACGTGTACGGCGGCAGCTATCAGTTCAGCGACAGCCTGACCGGCGCCTTGTATGCCTCGGATGTCGAAGACCGGCTGAAGAAGCAGTACGTCAACCTCAACTACGTGCTGGCCCTGCCGAGCGAACAGTCGCTGACGTTTGATTTCAACGGCTACCGCTCGCACCTGGACAAGGACTACGCCAGCACGCTGGGCACTGGCCAGGACAACAAGATCTGGAGCCTGGCCGCGACCTGGGCCTTCGGTCCGCACTCGCTGACCCTGGCACACCAGCGCAGCACGGGCGATACCGGCTACAACTACGGTTTCTATCAGAACGCCGGTGGCGTGGGCGACGGTGGCTCGACCATTTTCCTGGCCAACTCGTACTGGTCGGACTTCAACGCCGAAGACGAAGTCTCCTGGCAGTTGGGCTACGGCATCGACTTCCGCACGTTCGGCGTGCCCGGCCTGACCTACAAGGTGGCCTACGTGCGTGGCGACAACATCCGCACCCCGACGGGCGATGGCCAGGAACGCGAGATCTTCAACCAGGTCCAGTACGTGGTGCAGAACGGCCCGGCCAAGGACCTGACCCTGCGTCTGCGCGGCTCGTGGTTGCGCACCTCGGACAACGTCCGTGCTTCGGGCTATAACGACGACGGCAACGAAGTACGCGCTTTCGTCGAGTACCCGATCAACATCTTCTGATGGCGACCCGGTTGTGATGGTGTAAATGAAAAACCCCGCGAGAGCGGGGTTTTTCGTATGCGAACGGTGCCGATCAATGCTCGCGCACGGTGTGGATCGAAGACAGGCAAATCGCAGAAACAAAAACCCCGGCTCAAGGCCGGGGCGGGTGTTTCATGGTCTCTACAATGAGTCGTAAGCTTTCGCCAATTGGAACTCACTGCCAACCTGTTTACCGATGCTACGGCCGGTTGACACGCGTGTCAACCGGCCGATATACAAGGGTCCAGACGCGTCGCCAGAAGGAAACTGAGCATGCCGCATACCGTCCAGTATCGACCTGTGCTGATCGATGAATTGATCAGCACACACAGAATTGCCAGTTACGGCAGGGTGTTTTCTACAAGGACAGATGCAGAGCTGGTGGGTGCGTACTTATGGAACTCGCACGTTTGCGCGGCGCTATACCCGTTGCTGAACGCAACGGAAATTACACTGAGAAATGCCATCGACGCGGCCCTTACAGCGGATCTTGGCAAGTTCTGGTGGAAGCGAGGCACATTGCAATACAGAAGTCATACGTCTGGGGCTACGACGGAACCCTATCCGGTAAGTCATTTGGCCGGAAACTTTTCATCGGCCTACAACGCGGCACAAAGGGAGCGTTCACGGCGAATGGGCAGAACGTTCAAAGGCGCTCCAGAACATCAGGAAGTCGTCTCGAAGACAGAGTTCTCAACGTGGGAGTTCATTCTTGACAGCGAGTACATGGGTAACAATTTAATTTGGCCCAAACATCTGGGCACGGTATTCAAGGGGATTTGGCCCACCACCTCCGCTGCAAGCATGCTGAAACAATGCCGGGAGCGTGTTTCGCTGGTTCGTAACTTCAGGAATCGAGTCTTTCATCACGAGCCTGCATGGAAGCGTTCTGGAGTCACCAACGAACAGCAAGCGGTGACTCACCTCCATGAAAAAATTCACAGGATTACCCAGCTGATTGCCTGGGTTTCACCTGAGAAAATTGATCTGTTGGAAAAGTGTGGTGCTATCAGAAGCGCTTACCGAGCATGTTCATTAGGTGAAATCGAAAGGTTCAAGTACCAGTCGAAAACGATAACGGTCAACAGCATGCCAAAGCTGATCAAGGTTGCTCAGGCAGCCAGCACTCGTGACGTTGTGATGCAAGTGGCTATCTACGGGAAGCGTAAAATGTTTTACACAGTGCATCCTGACTGAAAAGGGTGTCATCTCGGCAAGACACCTGATGCCTCTGGTATCAGGTGTCTCATTGTTGTTGCAGCATGGGGATAATCACCCCTCAGGCCGTGAATCTGCAGGTCGTGACAGCCGCTACGGGATACGCCACGTGCAAACACGGCTGCCCGCTTCTTGATCTCACGACGATCAATGCTCGCGCACGGCCTGCGTATCCGGCTCGCGGGTGACGGCCTTGACCAGTTTGCCGATGCTCAGGCCCTGCAGCAGGATCGAGGACAGCACGACGATGTAGGTGATGCTCAACAGCAGGTCGCGTTCCGGTCCGATCGGCAGGGCCAGGGCCAGGGCGACCGAGACGCCGCCGCGCAGGCCACCCCAGGTAAGCACGCGAATGGTGCCACGCGGGACGCTGCGAAAGCGTCGCAGCAGCAGAATCGCCGGGGCCACCGTGAGCAACCGCGAGAGCAGGATCGCCACGGCCAGCAGGGAGGCTGCGAACAGGTGCAGCCAGGAGAACGGCAGCAGCAACAGCTCCAGGCCGATCAAGGCGAACAGCAGCGCATTGAGGATGTCGTCGAGCAACTCCCAGAAGCCGTCCATATAGCGCCGGGTCATGTCGTTCATTGCCAGGTTGCGCCCCAGGTTGCCGATGATCAGCCCGGCCACCACCATTGCGATCGGCGCCGACACATGCAGCTCGTAGGCCATGGCCGAGCCACCGATCACCAGCGCCAGGGTCAGCATGACCTCGACCTGGTACTGCTCGATGCTCTTGATCATGCGGTAGACGATGTAGCCGATCAGGCCGCCGAACAGTGCGCCCCCCACGGCTTCATGCAGGAACAGCATGGCCGTTGCGCCCGCCGTCGGTGTTTCGCCCAGTTGAGCGATACCCAGCAGCACGGTGAACACCACCACCGCCGTGCCATCGTTGAACAGCGATTCGCCGACAATGGTGGTTTTCAACGGCTTGGAGGCGTTGGCCGTGCGCAGCACGCCCAGCACCGCGATCGGATCGGTAGGTGAAATCAGGGCTCCGAACAGCAAGCAGTACAGGAAGCTGACGTGCCAGCCGAACAGGCCGAATATCCAGAAGGCCAGGGCGCCGATGACGAAGGTGGCGATCAGCACGCCGAAAGTGGCCAGCAGACCGATCGGCCAGCGGTAGTTGCGCAAGTCGGCGAGGTTCACGTGCAGGGCGCCGGCGAACAGCAGGAAGGACAGCATCCAGTTCATCAACAGATCGCCGAAGTCGATCTGGTTCATCAATGCTTCGACGCGTTCTTCCAGGCCCGGGTAGCCGATGAAACTCAAGCCTTGCAGGATCAGCGAGAACAGCAGAGCGGTCACCATCACGCCGATGGTAGGGGGCAGGCCGATGAAGCGGAAATTCACATAGGTCAGCAGTGTGGTGAGGCAGATGAATGTGGCAACTAGCTCGAGCATCCGGGCTCCTTTGGTCAAATGATGAAGATTTCTCGATAGATGAGGTCTATCAAACGCTGCAGTGTTGTTGGATGTTGCCGTGCGCCCGAACGGCACACCCGTTCATCCCGCCGCGTTGAGTGCCGCGGTTGGCCTGCGCTGCCAATAGATGAACACCACGGCGAGTATCAGGGTGCCGATGCCGGTTATGGCGCCGGTCCATGGCAAATCCACCAATGGTGCACCACTGGCGACAACCAGGCCGCCGACCCAGGCGCCGGCGGCGTTGCCCAGGTTGAAGGCGCTCTGGTTGAGGGTCGAGCCCAGGTTCGGCGCCTCGTGTGCCTGGTCGATGATCAGCAATTGCAGGATCGGGCACAGCGCGAAGGCGAACACGCCCCACGCCAGCAATGTCAGCGCGGCCGGGATCAATGAGCCGCTGGTCTGGGTGAACAGGGCCAGGATCAACACCACCGCAATGGCCATGCCCACCAGCGAGGGCAGCAGGCGCGAGTCGGCCAGACGGCCACCGAGCATGCTGCCGATGGTCAGGCCGACGCCGAACAGCAGCAGCATCACGGTGATGCCGTGGGCGCTGACGCCGGTAACGTCCTGCAGGATCGGTGCAATGTAGGTGAACACACTGAACAGGCTGCAGGAGGCCATCGCGCTCATGGCCAGGGGCAGCAAAACGTTGGGCTTGCGCAGCACGCGGAACTCGCGGGCCAGGTTGCCGCGTTCCATGGGAATGGCCTTGGGCAGCCAGACGATCTGCGCCAGCAGGGCAATGATGCCGATCACCGAGACGGCCCAGAACGTGGAGCGCCAGCCGGCGAACTGGCCCAACGCCGTGCCCAGCGGTACCCCCAGCACGTTGGCCAGGGTCAGTCCGGTGAACATCAGCGCGATGGCCTGGGCGCGCTTGTTCGGCGCCACCAGGCCTGCGGCCACTACCGAGCCGATTCCGAAGAACGCTCCATGGCACAGGGCCGTGATGATTCGGGCGCCCATCAGCGTGGCGTAATTGGGCGCCAGCGCGCACAGCACGTTGCCGAGGATGAACATCAAGGTCATGCCCAGCAAGGTAGCCTTGCGCGGCAGGTTGGCGGTGAGCACCGCCAGCACCGGCGCGCCGAAGACCACGCCCAGGGCGTAGCCGGTGATCAGCAAGCCCGCATCCGGGATGCTGACGGACAGGTCCTGCGCCACATCGGTGAGCAGGCCCATGATGACGAATTCGGTGGTGCCGATGCCGAATGCGGCGACGGCCAATGCAAACAATGCAAGTGGCATGCGGATGTTCTCGAGTAGGAGGGTGAGTTGCCCGACAAAGGCATGCGCCAGCCTCCGCATGAACTGCAGAGAACACGATTTATTGGAATAGGAGCGCAAAAGGATGCAGCAATACAGCGGCGCGTATTATAGGGAGTGCCGCAAAGGTGGCCAAATTGATAATTGCAATGGAACTCTGCGCGGGCGAACCTTTCGCGGCGTGTGTCCTCTTAGTGTGTATCGAGCGTGCATGGGCACATCGGTATGGAAGACTCGAACAAGGAACTCTGTATGACCGTCGCCTTCTGGTGTGTCTTGATCGCTTTGGTATTGCCCTACGCATGCGCCTATATCGCCAAGTTCACGGGCGGCAACTTCGGCTTGCGCCACAACCATGATCCGCGAGCCTACCTCGACGCCCTGGAGGGCTTGCCCAAGCGGGCCCACGCCGCGCAGTTGAACAGTTTCGAAATTCTTCCCGGCTTCATCGCCGCAGTGGTCATTTCCGATATCGTCGGCAATGCGCAACAGGTGACGCTCGACGTGCTGGCAGTGGTGTTCATCACTACACGTCTGCTGTACATCATCTGTTACCTGGCCGACTGGGCTGCATTGCGGTCGTTGGTATGGTTCACCGGGTTCGCGATCATAGTCAGTTACTTCTTCGTCTCGATGTAGCGGCACTTTGCGTACAGGCGGCGGATCATCGACATGACTCGCCGCGCAATGCTCGTTACTTGTCCAGCTCATCCATTGCTTCTTGCAATTCCTTGCGCGACTCGGCGAGCTTGTCCTTGCGCTTGTTGATCTTCTCCGAATCGCCTTTCTTCATGGCTTTGTCCAGGTCGCTTTGACGCTTGCTGACTTCGCGCTTGGCATCGAGCACTTTGCCTTCACGTTCCTTGCGCAGCGAATTGTCGGTGCAGTTGGTCTGGATCTCGCGCAGTGCGGTGTTCAGGCCATCGACCTGATTCTGGTTGCCGTTGGCCTTGGCGACGGCGATCTGTGCCTGCACGTTCTGCTGCTTGGCGGCGCAACCGGTGGCCACTGCCGCCACGGCGGGGGCAGGAGGGGCAGCCATCGCCGGGGCGACAAGCACACCGGTGACCAGCAAAGCGCACAGGGAGGAAAGCTTGTTCATGGTGACTCCGTGAATATGATTCTGAATAGTTGACGATGAATTGAAGTAAATGTCTGTAGGACGCGTCCTATTCGTGGCACCACGTATCGAGTTGCTGCAGTGGCCCACGACATGATCCTTCCATTGAAGGACCTTTTGCCGGCCAGGTCAAAGCCGTCTCGCCTCGAAGCAGGCCTGCGCCCTTTGCGACGACACAAAAAAGCCCCGGCCAGTCACCCGGCCGGGGCTTTTCGTATACTGCTGTCAGGCGCCTGGCTTACTTGAGGCCGGCGGCGTCGCGCAGGGCCGCGGCACGGTCGGTGCGCTCCCAGGTGAACGCGGTGAAGGTGTCGTCGCCTACGGTCATTTCCACCGGCGCCCGGCCGAAGTGGCCGTAGGCCGCGGTGGCCTGGTACATCGGGTGCAGCAGGTCGAGCATGGTGGTGATGGCATACGGACGCAGGTCGAAGTGCGCACGCACCAGCTTGACGATCTGGTCGTCGCTGATCTTGCCGGTGCCGAAGGTGTTGATCGAGATCGACGTGGGCTGGGCCACGCCGATGGCGTAGGACACCTGGATCTCGCAGCGCTCGGCCAGGCCGGCGGCGATGATATTCTTGGCCACGTAGCGACCGGCGTAGGCCGCAGAGCGGTCGACCTTGGACGGATCCTTGCCGGAGAACGCACCGCCACCGTGGCGGGCCATGCCGCCGTAGCTGTCGACGATGATCTTGCGTCCGGTCAGGCCACAGTCACCCACCGGGCCACCGATGATGAAGTTGCCGGTCGGGTTGATGTGAAACTGGGTGTCCTTGTGCAGCAGTTCGGCCGGCAACACGTGCTTGACGATCAACTCCATCACGCCTTCGCGCAGGTCCTTGTAGGACACGTCCGGGTTGTGCTGGGTCGACAGCACCACTGCATCGATGCCCACGACCTTGCCGCCCTCGTACTGGCAGGTGACCTGCGACTTGGCATCGGGGCGCAGCCACGGCAGCAGGCCGGACTTGCGCGCTTCGGCCTGGCGCTCGACCAGGCGATGCGAGAAGCAGATCGGCGCGGGCATCAACACGTCGGTTTCGTTGCTGGCATAGCCGAACATCAGGCCCTGGTCGCCTGCGCCCTGATCTTCCGGCCTGCTGCGGTCCACGCCCTGGGCGATGTCTACCGACTGCTTGCCGATGATGTTCATGACCGCACAGGTGGCGCCGTCGAAGCCGACATCGGAGCTGTTGTAGCCGATGTCGACGATGACCTTGCGCACGATGTCTTCCAGGTCGACCCAGGCCGACGTGCTGACTTCGCCGGCGATGATCGCCACGCCGGTCTTGACCAGGGTTTCGCAAGCCACGCGGGCGAACTTGTCCTGGGTGATGATGGCGTCCAGCACCGCGTCGGAAATCTGGTCGGCGATCTTGTCCGGGTGTCCTTCAGAGACGGACTCGGAGGTGAAAAGGGAGTATTCGCTCATCTCGACGGTTTCCTAAATTGACCGATGGTGAGTGTCGCCAGCCGGCCGCGAGAAATGTCGGACCTGAATCTGGAAACCATTACGTAAGCCCACGTAGAGGCTCTCTCCGGGTACAAGCCCCGCAGCGGTGGCCCAACGGGCCAGATCTTCCTGTTCGAAACCCAACCAGAGATCACCGCAGGCCTCCTTGGCCCAACTCTGGTTGTGGCTGCACAATTCTGTGACCAAAAGACTGCCACCCGGTTGCACGCGCTGGGCCAGATGACCGAGGGCCTGCTGCGGGTCGCTGAAGTGGTGCAGGACCATGTTCAGCACCACGCAGTCGGCGCGCAGGCTGGTGGGTGCCAAGGCATCGACCAGCTCCAGGCGCACGTTGCCCAACCGCTCGCGCAGGCAGACCTGACGCGCCAGTTCGAGCATGGCCGGGCTGTTGTCCTGCGCCGTGACCTGAGCAAAGCGCCGCGCCAGCTCGGGCAAGAAGCCGCCGTCGCCAGGGCCCACTTCCAAGGCGCTGGCCTGGCTGGTAAAGCTGAGTTTGTCGAGCAGGGCCAGCAGGCTTTCGCGGTACTGCGGCAAGCCGGCGATGAGGTCCTGCTGGGCGCGGAATTTTTCTTCCATGCGCGAGAAGAAATCTTCGCTGGCGGCCGCGCGCTGGCGCTGCACCACGGCCATGCGCACCTGGGCCTCGGCCGGGAGGCTCAACGCGTCGACCTCTTCGAGCAAGGCGCTGTGCAGGCGCCCGCCCAGCGCGCGAGCGTTGGGCAGGGCGCGGCGGTAGAAAATCGCGTTGCCCTCGCGGCGGGTAGCCACCAGGTCGGCTTGGGCGAGCACCTTGAGGTGATGGCTCATGCCCGACTGACCCACTGCGAAGATCTGCGCCAGCTCCAGCACGCCGAACGAATCGCTGGCCAGCGCGCGCAGCACGTTGAGGCGCAGTGGATCGCCGCCGGCCTTGCACAGGGCCGCCAGATCGTCACTTGCCTGATGGTCGAAAGCAGGGGCGCGCAGGTTCATAGGTTCGGCAGTCTAGTGAGCGATGCGCAGCCTCGCAAGACCAATATCAAAAAGTTTTGATATTGGTTCGCAGCTGGTGCGGCCGTGCATTTGCCCGCTGGGGCAAATGTCCGATTGCCCAACCCCCTGCCGGTGGGGGAAAATGTCGTTCTTTGTTGTATCCCTGCCTACACAGACCCCAGGAGACATGCGATGCCCAGCCGTCGTGAGCGCGCCAATGCCATTCGTGCACTGAGCATGGATGCCGTGCAAAAAGCCAACAGCGGCCACCCAGGTGCCCCCATGGGCATGGCGGATATCGCCGAAGTGCTGTGGCGTGACTTCCTCAAGCACAACCCGGCCAACCCGGCGTTCGCCAACCGCGACCGTTTCGTCATGTCCAACGGCCACGGCTCGATGCTGGTCTATTCGCTGCTGCACCTCACCGGCTACGACCTGGGCATCGAGGACCTGAAGAATTTCCGCCAGCTGCACAGCCGCACCCCGGGCCACCCCGAGTACGGCTACACCCCAGGCGTGGAAACCACCACCGGCCCACTGGGCCAGGGCCTGGCCAACGCCGTCGGTTTCGCCATTGCAGAAAAAGTGCTGGCGGCGCAGTTCAACCGCGACAGCCACAAGATCGTCGATCACAACACCTATGTGTTCCTCGGCGACGGCTGCATGATGGAAGGCATCTCCCACGAAGTGAGCGCGCTGGCCGGCACCCTGGGCCTGGGCAAGCTGATCGCTTTCTACGATGACAACGGCATCTCCATCGACGGCGAAGTCGAGGGCTGGTTCACCGACGACACGCCGAAACGCTTCGAAGCCTACGGCTGGCAAGTGATTCGCAACGTCGACGGCCACGATGCGGACGAAATCAAGACCGCCATCGAGACCGCGCGCAAGAGCGAGCAGCCCACCCTGATCTGCTGCAAGACCACCATCGGCTTTGGCTCGCCGAACAAGCAGGGCAAGGAAGACTGCCACGGCGCGCCACTGGGTGCCGAAGAGATCGCTTTGACCCGCGCCGCGCTGAAGTGGAACCACGGCCCGTTCGAAATCCCGGCCGACATCTACAAGGAATGGGACGCCAAGGAAGCCGGCGTTGCCGTGGAAGCCGAGTGGAACCAGCGCTTCGCTGCCTATTCCGCCGCCTACCCCGAACTTGCCAATGAATTCGTGCGGCGCATGAGCGGTGAGCTGCCAGCCGATTTCTCCGAAAAGGCCAGCGCCTACATCGCCGAAGTGGCCGCCAAGGGCGAGACCATCGCCAGCCGCAAGGCCAGCCAGAACGCCTTGAACGCCTTTGGCCCATTGCTGCCGGAAATTCTCGGTGGCTCGGCCGACCTGGCCGGTTCCAACCTGACCCTGTGGAAAGGCTGCAAGGGTGTCGAAGCAGATGACGCCGCCGGCAACTACATCTATTATGGCGTACGCGAATTCGGCATGAGCGCGATCATGAACGGCATCGCCCTGCATGGCGGCTTCGTGCCGTACGGCGCGACCTTCCTGATCTTCATGGAATACGCACGCAACGCGGTACGCATGTCGGCGCTGATGAAGAAGCGCGTGATCTACGTATTCACCCACGACTCCATCGGTCTGGGTGAAGATGGCCCGACCCACCAGCCGATCGAACAGCTGGCCAGCCTGCGCTGCACCCCGAACCTCGACACCTGGCGTCCTGCCGATGCGGTCGAGTCGGCGGTAGCATGGAAATTCGCCCTGGAGCGCAACGACGGTCCATCGGCGCTGATCTTCTCGCGTCAGAACCTCGATCACCAGACCCGCGACCAGGCCCAACTGGCCGATATCACCCGTGGCGGCTATGTGCTCAAGGATTGTGCTGGCGAGCCTGAGTTGATCCTGATTGCCACCGGTTCCGAAGTCGGTCTGGCGGTGAAGGCCTTCGACAAACTGACCGAGCAGGGCCGCAACGTGCGCGTCGTGTCGATGCCGTGCACCAGCGTGTTCGACGCGCAGGACGCAGGCTACAAGCAGTCGGTATTGCCGCTGCAGGTCAGCGCGCGCATCGCCATCGAGGCGGCGCATGCCGACTACTGGTACAAGTACGTGGGCCTGGAAGGCCGCGTGATCGGCATGACCAGCTTTGGCGAGTCGGCACCGGCGCCGGCCTTGTTCGAAGAGTTCGGTTTCACCCTGGAGAATATCCTGGCCACCGCCGAAGAATTGCTCGAAGACTGATCCACACCCGCGTAGGAGCGGTCATGGGCCGCGAAGGGCGTGCTGCGGTGTGTCAGGTGTACCGCGGCGAGGCTTTCGCGGCCACGGACCGCTCCTACGGGTGGTCCTCGGATGCTCATAATAATTCCAGGCGTACTTGCTCATGTCTTCTCCACGCCCCTACAGAGTCGCTCTCAACGGTTACGGCCGCATCGGTCGCTGCGTGCTGCGTGCGTTGTGCGAGCGCGGTGCGCAGGCCGAGTTCGAGGTGGTGGCGATCAACGACCTGGCCGACATGGCCAGCATCGAGTACCTCACGCGCTTCGATTCGACCCACGGCCGCTTTCCCGGTGAAGTCACGGTGGATGCCGACCACCTGTTGATCAACGGTCAACGCATACGCGTCACCCGCAGTGCCACGCCCGAAGCGATCGACTGGGCCGCGCTCGACATCGACCTGGTGCTCGAATGCTCCGGGGCCTACAACACCCGCGGCGACGGCCAGCGTTTCCTGGCCGCCGGCGCACCGGCCGTGCTGTTTTCCCAGCCCATGGCCAGCGAAGCCGACGTCGATGCCACCATCGTGTTCGGTATCAATCAGGATTGCCTAAGCGGACGCGAACGGCTGGTTTCCAACGCGTCCTGCACCACCAATTGCGGCGTGCCACTGTTGCGCCTGCTGGATCAGGCCATCGGCCTGGAATACGTGTCCATCACCACCATTCACTCGGCCATGAACGACCAGCCGGTGATCGACGCCTACCACCACGAAGACCTGCGCCGTACGCGCTCGGCATTCCAGTCGGTCATTCCGGTTTCCACCGGCCTTGCCCGTGGCATCGAACGGCTGCTGCCGGAACTTGCCGGTCGAATCCAGGCCAAAGCAGTGCGCGTGCCGACCGTCAACGTGTCATGCCTGGACATTACCCTGCAGATGGCGCGCGACACCTGTGCCGTGGAGGTCAACCGGATTCTCTACGAAGCAGCGTGCAGTGGCCCGTTGCAGGGGCTGCTGGCCTACACTGAGTTGCCGCACGCCAGTTGTGATTTCAACCACGACCCTCATTCGGCCATCGTCGATGCCAGCCAGACCCGCGTATCCGGCCCGCGCCTGGTGAACCTGCTGGCCTGGTTCGACAACGAATGGGGTTTTGCCAATCGAATGCTCGACGTTGCGGGGCATTACCTGCGCGTCATGAACAATTCCAAACGAGCTTGAAAGGACTGAACGCAATGACCGTGTTGAAGATGACCGACCTCGACCTGCAAGGTAAGCGCGTACTGATTCGCGAAGACCTCAACGTACCCGTCAAGGATGGCAAGGTAACCAGCGACGCGCGCATCCTCGCCTCGTTGCCCACCATCAAGCTGGCCCTGGAGAAGGGCGCGGCGGTGATGGTCTGCTCGCACCTGGGCCGGCCCACCGAAGGCGAATTCTCTGCCGAGAACAGCCTCAAGCCGGTGGCCGAGTACCTGAGCAAGGCCTTGGGCCGCGACGTGCCGCTGGTCGCCGACTACCTGGACGGCGTCCAGGTCGAGGCGGGTGATGTGGTGCTGTTCGAGAACGTGCGCTTCAACAAGGGCGAGAAAAAGAACGCCGACGAGCTGGCCCAACGCTACGCGGCGCTGTGCGACGTGTTCGTGATGGACGCATTCGGCACTGCGCACCGCGCCGAAGGCTCCACCCACGGCGTGGCCAAGTTCGCCAAGGTGGCCGCAGCCGGCCCGCTGCTGTCCGCAGAGCTTGAAGCGCTGGGCAAGGCGCTGGGCGCCCCGGCCAAGCCGATGGCCGCCATCGTTGCCGGCTCCAAGGTCTCGACCAAGCTGGACGTGCTCAATAGCCTCAGCGGCATCTGCGACCAGCTGATCGTGGGCGGTGGCATTGCCAACACCTTCCTGGCCGCAGCCGGGCACAAGGTTGGCAAGTCGCTGTACGAGCCTGACCTGCTCGACACGGCGCGCGCCATCGCGGCCAAAGTCAGCGTGCCGTTGCCGGTCGACGTGGTGGTGGCCAAGGAGTTCGCCGAAAGCGCCGAAGCCACGGTCAAGCTCATTGCCGACGTAGCCGATGACGACATGATCCTGGACATCGGTCCACAGACCGCCGAGCACTTCGCCGAGCTGCTCAAGTCGTCCAAGACCATTCTGTGGAACGGCCCGGTAGGGGTGTTCGAGTTCGATCAGTTCAGCAACGGCACCCAGGTATTGGCCAAGGCGATCGCGCAGAGCCCGGCCTTTTCCATTGCCGGTGGCGGCGATACCCTGGCGGCCATCGACAAGTACGGCGTCGCTGGCGACATCTCCTACATCTCGACTGGCGGCGGTGCGTTCCTCGAGTTCGTCGAGGGCAAGGTGCTGCCGGCCGTGGAAATGCTGGAACAGCGGGCCAAGGCCTGACGTCCTTTGAGGCTCGAGGAGAAGCGGATGCTCAAGGCACCCATCCTGGCGTTGCTGATCGGCCTGCTTGCCGGCTGTTCCGGTGCGCCGGCAACATCGGTCGACGACGGTCCGGCGGCGATCCCGGGCGGCTGTTCGCAGTCGCAGTGGCAGGCCGAAAGCATCCCGGTGGTCGGCAAGCGCATGGGGCCTGAGGCTCTGGAGCGCTACGAGCCGGAACAACAGGCGCAGGCACCGGGTTGTCCGTGAGGGCAACCAATGGCGCTTGCCAGGGGTCTTCTGTGGTGAGTTTCACGATTATCACTGCCTTTGGCACCAAGATTATCTGTGCCTCCGGCACAAGGAGTTCACCATGAAGATCGGTTCCGCGACATTCGGTTTGGCCACCCTGCTGGCAGCGGCGCTGTCCAGCGGTTGCATGAGTTCAGGCGCCGGCAGCGCCTGTGAAGTGTTCAGCCCGGTGTCTGTGGTGACGCCCACGACTCAGGACGATCAACGGGTGCAGACCAACGCCACTGGTGCGCCGGCCGGTGCCCGGAACACGGCACAGGATTGCGGCGCGTGAGCCAGTGCTCAGAGGTATATGAATGAAAGGCGGTTTGGCAATAATGGCAATGGCGCTGCTTTCTGGCTGCGCCTACCTGGATAAGCCGATGCCGGTGTCCCCCGACTGGACACGTTGGCAGTGCGACAGCCAGGTCGAGGTGCAATGGCGGTACAGTGCCGCCGACAAGAGCGCGATGCAGGTGCGCCTGGCCGGCAGTGACAAGCAGTACGTCTTGACGCCCCAGGCCGGGGCCGAGGGCGAGCTGTTCAGCGATGGTGTGCTGGCGTTCCACAAGAAAGGTGATGAGGGCCTGGTGTACTGGGTCGCTACCGACGATTTGATTGGCCGGGGCTGCAAGGCTCCGTGACGGCTGGGCCTACTGCGCCAGACCGATGATAGGCATTACTTCAAGAGCGGCCGCCGATGCGGCGAGCTGCAACGATCAACGACCCTGAACCGGGAGACACAAGACAATGGCACTTATCAGCATGCGTCAGATGCTGGATCACGCCGCCGAATTCGGCTACGGCGTACCAGCTTTCAACGTCAACAACCTCGAGCAGATGCGCGCCATCATGGAAGCGGCCGACAAGACCGACTCCCCGGTCATCGTCCAGGCTTCGGCCGGCGCCCGCAAATACGCCGGTGCCCCGTTCCTGCGTCACTTGATCCTGGCGGCGATCGAAGAGTTCCCGCATATCCCGGTGTGCATGCACCAGGACCACGGCACCAGCCCCGACATCTGCCAGCGTTCGATCCAGCTGGGCTTCAGCTCGGTGATGATGGACGGCTCGCTGGGCGTCGACGGCAAGACCCCCACCGACTACGACTACAATGTGCGCGTGACTTCGCAGACCGTGTCCTTCGCCCACGCCTGCGGTGTGTCGGTAGAGGGCGAGCTGGGCTGCCTGGGTTCGCTGGAAACCGGTCAGGCCGGTGAAGAAGACGGCGTGGGCGCCGAAGGCATCCTGGATCACAGCCAGATGCTCACCGACCCGGAAGAGGCGGCCGATTTCGTCGCCAAGACCCAGGTCGACGCCCTGGCCATCGCCATCGGCACCAGCCACGGCGCCTACAAGTTCACCAAGCCGCCTACCGGCGACATCCTGGCGATCGACCGCATCAAGGCGATCCATGCGCGCATTCCCAACACTCACCTGGTGATGCACGGCTCCTCGTCGGTGCCGCAGGAATGGCTGGCGATCATCAACGAGTACGGCGGCGCCATCAAGGAAACCTACGGCGTGCCGGTCGAGGAAATCGTCGAAGGTATCAAGTACGGCGTGCGCAAGGTCAACATCGACACTGACCTGCGCCTGGCCTCCACCGGTGCGATCCGCCGTTTCATGGCGCAGAACCCGGCCGAGTTCGACCCGCGCAAATATTTCGCCGAAACCGTGAAAGCCATGCGTGACGTCTGCATCGCCCGCTACGAAGCGTTCGGCACTGCCGGCAACGCCTCGAAGATCAAGCCGATCTCCCTGGAAGGCATGTTCCAGCGCTATGCCAGCGGCGAGTTGAACGCCAAGGTCAACTAAGCCTCACCGCTGTCGAAAAACCCGCCTGTTGGCGGGTTTTTTCGTTCTGGCGCAGTGTTCTCGGCATGGCAATGCCTTTTGAACAGGGCGCGCCGTCCATCGGCGAGTGCTCATTCGTGACGCAAACCGTGGGAAATTGTCCTACAGCTTTGTGCCGAGCCCGTCTAAAGTAACGCAAGAAGTTTCCGGGCGAATCCGGATTCAGCACGTCTGAACGAGTATTAGCATGGAATGCGCCCCTGATCCGTCCGTTGACGGTGGTTCCACGTTGTTGGTGGTCGACGATTATCCGGAAAACCTGCTGAGCATGAGAGCCCTGCTCGAGCGCCAGGACTGGCAGGTGGTGACCGCAGCTTCCGGGGTCGAAGCGTTGGGCAAACTGCTCGAACATGAGGTCGATCTAGTTCTGCTCGACGTGCAGATGCCGGGCATGGACGGTTTCGAAGTGGCTCGGCTGATGCGTGGCAGCCAGCGTACGCGCTTGACCCCGATCATCTTCCTGACTGCCAACGAGCAGTCGCAGGCCTCCGTGCTCAAGGGCTACGCCACAGGGGCGGTGGACTATCTGTTCAAACCGTTCGACCCGCAGATCCTGCGGCCCAAGGTCCAGGCGCTGCTCGAACAGCAGCGCAACCGGCGTGACCTGCAGCGTTTGAGCCGTGACCTGGAAGCGGCCCGCGCCTTCAATGCCTCGGTGCTGGAAAATGCCGGTGAGGGCATTCTGGTGGTCAACGAGCACGGTCTGATCACCTTCGCCAATCCGGCCATCTCGCGCCTGCTGGGCGCCACGGTGGAGCAACTGCAGCGCGGCGAACTGGCGGATTACCTGCACAAGCCGCAGATTCCCGAATGGTCCGAGTCCGACTTCTACCGCGCCTACAGCACGCGCAATACCTACCGGGTGCATGACGCGCTGCTGCGCACGGCCAACGGCCAGCAGTTGCCGGTGGCTCTGTCGTGCGCGCCGTTGCCCGGCGAGCAGCGCGCCATGGTGGTGACGATCCTCGACATGTCGGTGGTGCGCAGCCTGCACCAGCAGCTGGAATACCAGGCGGTGACTGACCCGCTGACCGGGCTGCTCAACCGCCGCGGTTTCTATCAGGCCGTGGAGAGCGCGCTGGTGCGCAACGAGCGAACGGAAAAGGCTCAGGCGCTGCTGTATCTGGATCTGGACGGCTTCAAGCGTATCAACGACAGCCATGGTCACGACGCTGGGGACAGGGCCCTGCGCTGGGTGGCCGAACAGCTCAAAGCGGTGCTGCGGCCCTTCGACGTGGTGGCGCGCATGGGTGGCGACGAATTCACTGCGCTGCTGGACAACCTCGACTACCCCGAGCAGGCCGCCAAGGTGGCCGAAAAGCTCATGGAACGCATCGCCATCGAGCAGACCGTGGATGGCGTGGACATCAGCCTGGGCGTCAGCATCGGCATTGCCACCTACCCCGAGTGTGGCGCCAACCTGGACAGCCTGCTGCGCGCTGCCGATATCGCCATGTATGCCGCCAAGCAGGCCGGTCGCCAGCAATACCGCTATTACGATCAGGACTTGAACGGTCGCGCGCGCTCGCGTCTGCTGCTCGAAACCAGCGTTGGCGAAGCCATCGAGAACCGTGATTTCAGTTTGGTCTACCAGCCGCAGGTGTCCCTGCTCGACGGTCGTCTGCGCGGTTTCGAGGCGCTGTTGCGCTGGTGCCATCCCAGCGTCGGCGACGTGCAGCCGGGGCTGTTCATTCCCTTGCTCGAACAGGCCCGATTGATCAGTCGCCTGTCGAGCTGGATCTACACTGAAGGCGCCGCCCAGCGCCGCGCCTGGTCCAGCCGTTTTCCTGCCGAGCTGGTGCTCAGCATCAGCCTGAGCAATGCCCAGTTCGCCATGCCCAACCTGGTGGCCGAGCTGCAACGCGCGATTGCCTTGCATGGGTTGCGCCCGCATCAGCTCGAAGTGGAGGTAGTGGAGTGCTCGCTGATGCATAACCTGCCCCAGGCCACCGCGCAGTTGCAGGAGTTGCGCAACCTCGGTGTGCGCATCGCCCTGGATGATTTCGGCACCGGCCCGTGCTCGCTGAAATTGCTGCGCGATCTGCCCATCGACACCCTCAAGCTGGACCGTCACCTGATCGCTCGATTGCCCGACTCCAAGCCCGATGGTGTGTTCGCGCGCAGCGTGATCCAGGCCTGCAAAGCGTTCGACATCACGGTGATCGCCGAGGGGGTGGAAACCGCTGAGCAATGCCAGTGGCTGCGCGCCGCCGGTTGCGAGTGGATCCAGGGCTTCGTGATTGCCCGGCCATTGACGGCGCAGGCCGCCAGCGACTTTCCGCTGGTCAGCGCCGGCGTGCAGCCGGCAGCGGTGTGACGCCAGCGCCACGCAGGCGTTACACTGGACACCTTTCTCAAGTCGAAACAGGCACCATGACCGCGCTGAAGTACCTGCAAGCCTACCCACCCGCACTGCAGGAGCAGGTCCGGCAACTGATCGCGCGCGGACAGCTGGCGGACTACCTGAGCCAGCGCTATCCGGATCGCCACGCCGTGCAGAGCGACAAGGCGCTGTACAACTATGCCATGGCCCTGAAGCAGGAGTACCTGCGCAACGCGCCGGCCATCGACAAGGTCCTGTTCGACAACCGCCTGGACCTGACGCATCGCGCACTGGGCCTGCACACCGCGGTTTCGCGGGTTCAGGGCGGCAAGCTCAAGGCCAAGAAGGAAATCCGTATCGCTTCGCTGTTCAAGGACGCGGCGCCGCAGTTTCTGCAGATGATCGTGGTGCATGAGCTGGCGCATTTCCGCGAGAGCGACCACAACAAGGCGTTCTACCAGCTGTGCGAACACATGCTGCCCGGTTATCAGCGGTTGGAATTCGACCTGCGCGTCTACCTGACCTACCGTGATCTGCCCCCGCCGCCGTGAAGGATATTCCCATGCAAGTCAGCAAGACCCGCAGCAGTTTCTATCGCCGGCTCTACGTGGCCTGGCTTATCGACAGTGGCCAGGCGGCCACCGTGCCTGCCCTCATCGAGGCCACCGGGATGCCCCGGCGCACGGCCCAGGACACCATTGCGGCGCTGGCCGACCTGGACATCGCCTGCGAGTTCGAGCAGCAGGATGGCGAGCGCAACCACATCGGTCGCTACGTGATCAGGCAGTGGGGCGCGATCGACCGTGAATGGATCGGCCAGAACCTGGGGCAGATCCGTCAGGTACTCGGTTACCCCTGAGCCTCGACACGCCGGTACATGGCGATGTGCGCAATGTTGTCTTCCAGGTATTCCTGGCCGTGGGCAATGAAGCCGTAGCGGCCGTAATAGCCTTGCAGATGAGCCTGGGCCGATAGCTTTATCGGCATTTGCGGCCAGCGCCGCGCGGCGTGCTCCAGAGCGTTGGCCAGCAGCGCGTGGCCCAGGCCGGTACCGCGCGCAGATGGGGCAGTGATCACTCGGCCGATCACCACGTCACCGCTCTGTGTGGAAGGGTCGAGCAGGCGCAGGTAGGCCACCAGGCGGCCCTCGCTCCAAGCCAGCAGGTGACAGGTGTCCGCCTGCAGGTCCTGCCCATCAACGTCCTGATAGGGGCATTGCTGCTCGACCACGAAGACTTCGCTGCGCAGGCGCAGGATTTCGTACAGCTGGTGCACATCCAGCTCGCTGTGGTGCATGCACATCCATTCGATGGCCATGGTTACCTCGTTCAAGGTTTCGGTTGCCCGCTAGCTGGCGGCAGCTGCGGTCGGGCCTTTGATCAAGTGCGCGGCCAGGGTGCGCAGTGGCCCCAGCTGCCGACAGATCAGCGCCAGCTGGGTCTGCATCAGACGCTGGCCTTCGTCGACCTCCTCGGGCATCTGTTCCAGTTCGTCGGCCAGCGCTTCCTCGCTGTCGCTCTGCACCTGCACCGGCACACGCGTGGCGAGGCCCGTGGCGATTTCGTCGATGCTGCGTGCCAGGCTTTCGCCGGCCCCGCCGATCAATTGTTCGCGCGCCTCGGCCGGCAGCTCGGTGCCACGGTGCGCACCCAGCCCGGACAGGTAGCTGAGCAGGGTGTGCGACAGCACCAGGAAGCGGAAGCCGACGTCGGCTTCCTTGCGGAAGTGGCCGGGCTCCATGAGCATGTTGGCCAGGGTGGTGGAAAGCGCAGCGTCGGCATTGTGGGCGTTGCGCCGTGCCAGGCGATAGGCGAGGTCGTCGCTCTTGCCGTTGGCGTATTGCTGCATGATCTGGCGCAGGTAGATGCTGTTGCAGGTCAGCGTGTTGGCCAGCACCTTGTTCAGCTTGCGGCCTTGCCAGTCGGGCAGGAACAGGAACACCGCCAGGCCGGCGATCAGGCTGCCGAGCAGGGTGTCGAACAGCCGTGGCAGGAACAGCCCGTAGCCGTCGCCGGTCTGGTTGAAGCAGAACAGCACCATCAAGGTGATGGCGGCCGTGGCCAGGGTGTAGCGCGTGGTGCGGTTGACGAAGAACACCAGGCCGGCGCCGATGGCGAACAGCGACTGCACGATGGGGCTGGGGAACAGGTCGAACAGCGCCCAGCCCACGGTCAGGCCGATGGCGGTGCCGATGATCCGCTGGCCCAGCTTGCGGCGGGTGGCGCCGTAGCTGGGCTGGCACACGAACAAGGTCGTCAGCATGATCCAGTAGCCCTGGCTGGGGTGGATCAGGTGCACCATGGCGTAGCAGATCACCAGTGCCAGGGGCAGGCGCAGGGCATGGCGAAACAGCAGCGAAGTGGGCGTGAGGTTCTGCCGGATGCGGCCCCAGAAGTCTTTCAGAGTGTGCGGCGAGCGGTCCAGCAGGCTGCTGTCGCGGGCATCGGCCAGACGGTCGGGATTGCCGGCGTCGCTGAGCAGGCGGTCGAGGGTGCCGAGGTTGGCCGCCAGCGCGCGCAGCGACCGCAACAGGCCGCGCCAGGCCGGGTTGCTCTGGATCCGCAGGTGTTCGAGCGAAGCGTGCAGGTCGCTCAAGGCCTCGGCGAAGCTGTCGTCGTAGATGAACGGCTGGCGCAACTGGATCGACTCGCCCAGCCGCTGGCAGGCCACGCCCTGCTGGCGCAGCAGACGCTGACAGCGAAACAGCACGTCACTGTGGAAGAAGGCGTCGGCCAATGCGTTGTAGGGGTAGTGCGAGGAACTGGCGCGCTCGTGGATGTCCTGGGCCAGGAAGTACAGCTTCAGGTAGCGGCTGACCTTGGAGCCGGGACGGCCGTTGCCGACTCGGTGCAGGATGATTTCCTTGGCCGCGTTGAGCGCGGCCACGACCCGACCGTTCTGCTTGGCGAGCTCCAGGCGGCGGGCTTCCACGTCCAGCTGGCGGATCGGTTCGAACAGGCTCGACTTGAGCTTGAGGTACTGCCCCAGCTCGCTGAACAGCCGCGCCAGGGCCTGTTGCACCGGCTGGTTGGAAAACAGCACCTGCCACAGCACCGACAGCAGGCCATACCAGGCGGCGCCGGCCACCAGCAGCACCGGCTCGCGCCACAGGTTGCTGACTTCGCCGCCGCGCTGGTCGACGCCGATCATGGTGTAGACCGAGAGGATCAGGGTGGCGTAGGCAATGGCACCGTAGCGCTCGCCGAGCGCGCCGAGCATGGTCAGGGCGAAGCTGGCCACGGCCAGGGCCGTGACGAAGATGTAGGGGTAGGGGAACAGCAGTTCAACGGCAAAAGCGGCGACGGTGAAGCACGACAGGGTGGCTGCCAGGGCGCGGATGCGGCCTTGCCAGTTGTCGTCGGTTTCAGCCAGGGCACAGGCGATGATGCCCAGGAACAGTGGCACCAGCAGACGCATCTCGTTTTCATACCAGCACAGCGCCATGCTGCCGGACAGCGCGATGAACACCCGTACGCTGTAGCTGAATTTGTCCAGCGCCCACAAGCGGCGCATCGATTGGCGGAACGACCTGGATGCCATGAAAAAGGAGTCGACCTGTAGGCGAGGGAACTGATGAACGGCGTCAATCTACCATTGTCGGCGCACGCCCGATACTGCGCGGCGGCCCCTGACGCGGCTTGCGCCGCTGCTACAGGGGCGGTGGCGGATCGAGAGAGTGTGGGGACCCTGTAGCAGCGGCGCGAGCCGCGTCCGGCAGCGCCGCAGATCCGCGGCGTGCTACACGTACTGCGCGGCGGCGTATCCGGAGGCCCACGCCCACTGGAAATTGAAGCCGCCCAGATGCCCGCTGACATCGAGCACCTCGCCGATGAAATACAACCCCGGGCTTTTCAACGATTCCAGGGTCTTGGACGACACCTCGCGGGTATCGACGCCGCCCAGCGTCACCTCGGCGGTGCGATAGCCTTCGGTGCCGGCCGGCACCAACTGCCAGGCGCCCAGCGTAGTTGCAACCGTTTGCAGCTCGGCCGGGGTGTACTGCTTCATCGGCTTGGACACGAACCAGTGTTCGGCCAACAGGTTGGCCATTTTCTTGGTGAAGACTTCACCCAGCAGGGTCTTGAGCTCCGAATTGGGCCGCTCGGCCTGCTGTTGCTGCAGCCACGCCAACGCATCGTGATCGGGCAGCAGGTTGATCTCGACGGTGTCGCCGGGCTGCCAGAACGAGGAAATCTGCAGGATCGCCGGCCCGCTCAGGCCGCGATGGGTGAACAGCAGGTTCTCGCGAAACGCTTGTTCGTTGCAGCTGGCCACACAATCCACCGAGGTGCCGGACAACTCGGTGCAGATGTCCTTGAGCTGGTCGGTGATGGTGAACGGCACCAGCCCTGCGCGGGTGGGCAGCACACTGTGACCGAACTGGCGGGCGATCTGGTAGCCGAAGCCGGTCGCGCCCAGGGTCGGAATCGACAGCCCGCCAGTGGCCACCACCAACGACTGGCACGCCAGCAGGCCCAGTGAAGTCTGCAAACGATAGCCGTCGGCGGTTTTCTCGATGGACTGCACCGAGGTGTCCATGCGCAACTCGACGCCGGCGCTTTCGCACTCGTCCAGCAGCAAGCCGAGGATGTCACTGGACTTGTTGTCGCAGAACAGCTGGCCGAGTTTCTTCTCGTGGTAGGGCACGCCGTGCTTGGCCACCAGGGCGATGAAATCCCACTGGGTATAGCGCGCCAGGGCCGACTTGCAGAAGTGCGGGTTCTGCGAGAGGAAGTTGGCCGGTTCGGTGTACATGTTGGTGAAGTTGCAGCGACCGCCGCCGGACATGAGGATCTTCTTGCCCGGCTTGTTGGCGTGGTCGATCAGCAGTACCTCGCGACCTCGCTGTGCAGCGCTCAAGGCGCACATGAGGCCGGCGGCACCGGCGCCGATGATGATGACGGGGGTAGAGCGCACTGCTGGGTCCTCTCGAATCGGGGGTGTCAGGGGAGGCCTCTTCGCGGGCAGAGCCCGCTCCCACAAGGTTAGGCGTTCGGACCTCACCCTGTGGGAGCCCGCTCCCACAAGGTTAGGCGTTCGGACATCGCCCTGTGGGAGCAGGGCGGGCGGCGAGCCCTCTGCCCGCGAAGAGGCCTGGCCTGCGGTCAGAGAATCCGTACGCGCAGCGAACGGCCCTTGATCTTGCCGCTGTTCAGACGCTGCAGCGCCTGCTTGGCGATTCCGCGCTCCACGGCCACGAACGCCTGGAAATCGAAAATGGCGATCTTGCCGACCTGGGTCCCGGGAATGCCCGCATCGCCAGTCAGCGCGCCGAGAATGTCGCCCGGCCGTACCTTGTCCTTGCGCCCGGCGCCGATGCACAGGGTGCTCATTGGCGGCAGCAGCGGCTCGCCGCCCTTGGAAGTCAGGCTGTCGAGTTCGGCCCAGGCCAACGGCGACTTCTGCAGTTGCTCGATGGCCTGGGCGCGGTGCGCCTCGGCGGGGGCGACGAAGCTGATCGCCAGGCCTTTCTCGCCAGCGCGACCGGTACGGCCCACGCGGTGGATGTGGATTTCCGAGTCACGCGCCAGCTCGACGTTGATCACCATGTCCAGGGCATCGATGTCCAGGCCACGGGCGGCCACGTCGGTGGCCACCAGCACGGACGTACTGCGGTTGGCGAACATCGCCAGAACCTGGTCGCGGTCGCGCTGTTCCAGGTCGCCATGCAGCGCCACGGCGCTGATCCCCTTGCTGGTCAGGTGATCGACCACTTCCTGGCATTGCTGCTTGGTGTAGCAGAAGGCAACGCACGACTGTGGGCGGAAGTGGCCCAGGGCGCGCACCACGGCGGCCATGCGGTCATCCGGCGAGATTTCGTAGAAACGCTGTTCGATCTGGCTGTCGGCATGCAGTGCCTCGGCCTTGACCTGCTGGGGGTCGCGCATGAACTTGGACGACAGCTGCTTGATGCCGACCGGGTAGGTGGCCGAGAACAGCAAGGTCTGCCGGCGTTCCGGGGTCTGCTCGATGATGTCGGCGATAGAGTCGTAGAAGCCCATGTCGAGCATGCGGTCGGCTTCGTCGAGCACCAGCGTGTTGAGCCCGTCGAGCACCAGCGAACCTTTGCGCAGGTGTTGCTGGATACGTCCCGGCGTGCCGACGATGATGTGCGCGCCGTGTTCCAGCGAGGCGATCTGCGGGCCGAACGACACGCCGCCGCACAGGGTCAGCACCTTGATGTTGTCTTCGGCGCGGGCCAGGCGACGGATTTCCTTGGCCACCTGGTCGGCCAGCTCGCGCGTGGGGCACATGATCAGCGCCTGGCAGCCGAAATAGCGCGGGTTGATCGGGTTCAGCAGGCCGATGCCGAACGCGGCCGTCTTGCCGCTGCCGGTCTTGGCCTGGGCGATCAGGTCCATGCCCTTGAGAATCACCGGCAGGCTCTGCGCCTGGATCGGCGTCATCTGGGCATACCCGAGGGATTCCAGGTTGGCCAGCATGGCGGCGGACAGGGGCAGCGTGTTGAAAGCAGTGGCAATGGTGGTCACGGGACGGGCCTGCAAAACAAAATGTCGCGCAGTGTATCAGCCCCGTGGCCTTTCGCCCTAAGCCTGCTTAGTGCTCCACCGGAGGTTCCTGACGAGGTGCGCGCCGTCCATCGCTGTCGGACAGTTGCACGAAGATCCCGGCAGCCAGCATCGCCATCAACCCGATGGTCAGGAACGTGGCCTGGAACGCACCCAGCACCGTGTCCACACCCTCGTTGCCCAGGGACGCAGTGAATCCGCCCAGCAGAGCACCGGCGCAGGCCACGCCCAGGCCGAGGGAGAGCTGCGCCACCACCGAGAGCAGACCGTTGCCACTGCTGGCGCTTTCGTCGTCCAGATCGATCAGGGTCACGGTGTTCATCGCCGCGAACTGCAGCGAGTTGACTGCGCCGAGCAAGCCCAGTTGGGTCAACAGCAGCCAGTAGGGGGTGGTTTCCGAGACCAGGCCGAGGCTGGCCAGCAACACGCCCAGCAGCAAGGTGTTGCCGGTGAGCACGATGCGATAGCCGAAGCGTTCGATGATCGGCCGGGAAAACGACTTGGAAACCATGGCGGCTGCCGCCAGTGGAATCATGCTCATGCCGGCTTCCGAAGGCGAATGCCCCAGGGCGACTTGCAGCAGCAACGGCACCATGAACGGCAGGGCGCCACTGCCCAGGCGGGCGAACAGATTGCCGAGAATGCCGATGGCAAAGGTGCGCGTGCGAAACAGGTTCGGCGAGAACAGCGGGTTGTCGATCTGCCCCGCCCGCAGCCAGTAGGCAGCCAGGCAGGCCATGCCGACGAACAGCAGCAGCATCACTCGCAGGTGCGGCAAGTGCAGCTCGCCCAGGCCCTCCATGGCGATGGTGATGAGTACCATCGCCGCCCCGAACAGCACGAAGCCGATGCCATCGAAGCGCGTGCGTTCGGCGCCGCGCAGGTCGGGCACGAAGTGCCACACCGCCCAGCAGCCCAGTGCGCCCACCGGCAGGTTGATGAGAAAGATCCAGTGCCAGCTCAGCCATTCGACCATCCAGCCACCCAGGGTCGGCCCCAGCAGCGGGCCGAGCAAGGCAGGCACGGTGATGAAGCTGAGGATGCGCACCAGTTCCGAGCGCGGGTAGGCGCGCAGCACCACCAGCCGGCCCACCGGCAGCATCAGGGCACCGCCCAGGCCTTGAATGACCCGAGCCGCGACCAGCATCGCCAGGCTCTGGGACAGTGCACACAGCAGCGAGCCGATGCTGAACAGCATGATGGCGCTGAAGAACACCTTGCGCGTGCCGAAGCGGTCGGAAATCCAGCCTGAGGCGGGGATCAGAAGCGCGACCGTCAGCATGTAGGCGATGATCACCGATTGCATGCGCAACGGGTTTTCCGCCAGGTCGCTGGCCATGGCCGGCAGCGCGGTGTTGAGGATGGTGCCGTCCAGGGCCTGCATGAAGAAGGCAATGGCGATGACCCAGGGCAGCCAGCGAGCGGTAGCGGGATCCAGTGTTGGGCGCGTGGACATGGGGCCTCTTGTTGTTTGAGGTGAATGACGAATGTTCATGGCAAACCCCGTAGCAGCGGTCACCGCGGTATGCCTGACGCTCTGCGGTGCGCCTTTCGCGGCCACGGGCCGCTCCTACAGTGACCGCAGTGCCGCGATCTACTGTAGGAGCGGTCATCGGCCGCGAAGGGTTGCCGCGGTGTACCTGACGCTCTGCGGTGCCCTTTTCGCGGCCACGGACCGCTTCTACGGTTACCGCAGCGCCGCGATCTACTGTAGGAGCGGTCATCGGCCGCGAAGGGGTCGCCGCGGTGTGTCAGGCCGATGGCGGTGTACCTTTCGCGGCCACGGGCCGCTCCTACAGCGTCAACAGCAACCGCTTCACCAACGCGCCGGGCAGCAAACTGGAGCTGGTCTGGCGCTCACCGTAGGTGCTGGTCGAGAGGATCAGCTCGCGCTCGGCCGTCAGCGCTTCCAGCTGGTCCCCCAGGACACTGTAGACGCTGTCGTCGAAACGCATGGTCTGGACCGGTGCAACGATCTGACCGTCCTCCACCCAGAAAGTGGCGAACCGAGTCAGCCCGGTCATGCGCGCCGCTGGCATGTCGGAGTAGTTCAGGTACCACAGGTTACTGATGTACAGCCCGGTGCCGAGGCGTTGCAGCACCTGGGCCAAAGGCAGGTCGCCGGCGGCCATCTGCAGCGCGCCGGGCATTTCCGAGTTGTCCGCGCCGTTGCCTTGCAGGCCGTATTCGGCCGCGCTGCGCGAGTCCACCAGGCGTTCGACGGCCAAGCCGTGGCTGACCAGCGAGAGGTCCTTGCGCGGATAGCCTTCCTGGGAAAACGCCGGGGTCAACGAACCGCTGATGCGCTCCTCGAAGCTCACCTGCGCACTCAAGCGTGCCTCGCCGGCGTACAGCCGTTGCAGAGGGCTGTTCTTGCTGGCGATGGCTTGTGCAGAGAAACCCCCCAGCCCAGCATCCCGATGATTTCATCCAGGGCCGCCGGCGCCAGGTAGGCGCGATACGCGCCCGGCAACAGCACCTTGGGCGGTCGGCTCAGGTGCTCCAGCTGCTCGCGGGCCTGGGCCAGGCGATCGGCGAAGGCGCGTGCCTGCCACTGCTGGCCGGCATAGTTCGCCTTGACTGCCTCGCCGTTGGCATGGAAGAGGCTGAAATCGAAATTGAAACTGTTGGCCTGATGCCAACCGCAGGCCCCGTCGCTGTTGGCGAAACCGCGGCAGATCGTGCCCGCGGCATAGATGCCGACCAGGTCCAGGCCGCTGGCCGCCGTGCCTATCTGTTCGACCACCTGACCCGCATCGGGCAAGGGCGTGTCGTCGACATGACGGGTCTGCCACGGCGAGGTGTCGAGTTGCAGGTAGGGGTCCGGTTGCAGCAGCGGCAGCGTCTGGCTCAGCTGGTGCAGGGCCTGAGTCAGACGCTGCCGGTCCACCTCCAGGTCCTCGGCCAAGGTCAGTTGCAGCTCGGCCTGACGACCGTCTTCGATCAGCTTCAGCGACACGGTGGCCTGGGCAACCTGCCCCGCCTGGCGTACCCGGGCGTGGTTGAAACGGATGAAATCCGAGGCCTCGGCGTTGTAGCTCAGGGTGAAGCGCTGGGTCGGGGCCGCAGCCTGGCGCAGCCACTGCACCAGTGCCTGGAAATGCTCGGCGTGATGGCTCATGCGTCACCTCCAAAAACGTCGATCTGGCTGAACACGCAACTGGGCGAAGCGTGCCCCACACGGATGACCTGGTTGGGCTCGCCCTTGCCGCAGTTGGGCGTGCCCAGCACCTGCAGCGTGCTGGCGTCGCCCACGGCGCTGAGTTTTTTCCAGAAGCTGGCGGAAATACCGCGATAGTTGGGGTTCTTGACCACGCCCTTGAGTTCGCCGTTCTCGATCAACCGACCCCATTCGCAGCCGAACTGGAATTTGTTGCGCGCATCGTCGATCGACCAGGAACGGTTGGTGGACATCAGGATGCCGTGCTCGATGCCGGCGATCAGTTGCGCCTGGCTGTGCTCGCCCGGTTCGATGTTGAGGTTGGCCATGCGGTCGATCGGCGCCCGGTTCCAGCTGCTGGCGCGGCTGTTGGCCACGCCCGCCATGCCGCTGCGGTATTGCGACAGCGCGCCGCCCAGTGGCCGGACCAGTACGCCATCGCGAATCAGCCACTGCTTGCTCGCTGCAGTGCCGTCGTCGTCATGGGCATAACTGGCCAGCTCGTGGGGAATGTCCGGGTCGAAGGTCACATTGAGCAGCGGCGAGCCATACTGCAGGTGACCGAAGTCTTCGACCTTGACGAAGCTGGTGCCCGCGTAGTTGCGCTCATCACCCAGGATGCGGTCCAGCTCCAACGGGTGGCCGATGGATTCGTGAATCTGCAGCATCATCTGGTCGGGCGTCAGCAGCAGGTCGCGCGGGCCCTGTGGGGCGTTGGGCGCCAGCAGCAACTGCAGGGCCTGGTCGGCGACCTGGCGAGCCGCGCCAACGATGCCGCAGCGCTCTATCACGTCGACACCGCCTTGCTGGCCGAAATTGTCGCGGCCCAGGCTGCGGGTCTGGCTGTCGTTGCCATCGAAAGCGGTGACGCTCAAGCCAGGAAAGACGAAGCGCTGCGCCTGGCGGATCTGCGCGCCGGCACTGTTCAGGTAGATCTGTTCGACATCGGTGACGCCCAGGCCGGCATACCAGCTGACCAGGCGGGAGTCGTCGGGCACGCTGGCCGACTCTTCATTGAGCAGTTGGTAGCACTGGGCCAGAGTCGGAAAGGCTGCCTGCACTTCGGGGGAGAGGTAGTCGCTGCGGGCACTGCTGACCGGTTGTTGCTGCAGGTCGAGCAGGGCATGCGCGGCGATCGCGCCTGCCTGCTGTTCGGCACGCGCCAGGGCCTGCTGCAACCCTTGCAGGGAAAGGTCGCCGGTGGCGGCATAGGCTTCCACGCCATGCACTCGAACGGTGATCATCACGCCTTCGTCGAGGCTCAGGCTCGGCGGTTCGGCAATGTTCTTGCGCACGGCCAGGTGCTGGCTGGATTGGCGCACGTGGCGCAGGGAGAAGAATTCGGCGCGGGTGCGCAAAGCAGCGAAGCGTTGTTGCAAGGTGGCGGTGAAATCGAACATGGACGGGCCTCTGGGGGGCGTCGGTGCTCGGCCTGTTCGCGGCCGCTGACCGTTCCTACAGGGGATTACTGTGCCCTGTAGGCGCGGACAGCGGCCGTGAAAAAGTCTGCAAACCGAACCGGAATCTGGCAGGCCCACAGCTTAGGCCTGCCACCGGCACGGAGCAAATCTGGATCAGCCGCGGGTGGTCGCGCCCACTTCGCGCATCGGCTTGCCGCGTACTGGCGCATCGCCGGCGACATAGTAGGCCGCGGTCGAACGCGCTTCGGGCTTGCGGCCACGAATGCGGTCGGCGATCTTCTCGGCGATCATGATGGTCGGCGCGTTCAGGTTGCCGGTGGTGATGATCGGCATGATCGAAGCGTCGACCACACGCAAGCCTTGCAGGCCATGCACGCGACCCTGACCATCGACCACAGCCATGTCGTCGGTGCCCATCTTGCACGAGCACGACGGGTGATAAGCCGTTTCGGCATGCTCGCGGATGAACTGGTCCAACTGCTCGTCCGTCTGCACTTCGATGCCTGGGCTGATCTCGCGGCCACGGTACTGGTCCAGCGCCGGCTGCTGCATGATCTCGCGGGTCAGGCGAATGCCGTCTCGGAATTCCTGCCAGTCCTGCTCGCTGGCCATGTAGTTGAACAGGATGCTTGGGTAGTCGCGCGGGTTCTTCGACTTGACGTTGACCCGGCCGCGACTCGGCGAGCGCATCGAGCCCACGTGAGCCTGGAAGCCGTGTTCCTGAACGCCCTTGGTGCCGTTGTAATTGATCGCCACCGGGAGGAAGTGGTACTGGATGTTCGGCCATTCGAACTCAGGGCGCGAGCGGATGAAACCACCGGCCTCGAACTGGTTGCTGGCGCCGATGCCGGTGCCCAGAAACATCCATTCGGCGCCGATCTGCGGCTGGTTCCACCACTTCAGCGACGGGTACAGCGAGACTGGCTGGGTGCAGCTGTATTGCAGGTACATTTCCAGGTGGTCCTGCAGGTTCTGACCCACGCCTGGCAAGTCATGCACAACGTCGATGCCCAGGGGCTGGAGCACCTCGGCCGGGCCGACGCCGGAGCGCTGCAGAATCTGTGGCGAGGCGATGGCGCCGCCGCACAGCAGCACTTCCTTGCGAGCGCGGGCCTGGATGCGCTCGTCGCTGTCACCGACCAGGTAGCTGACGCCAACCGCGCGCTTGCCGTCGAAGACGATCTTGTCGGTCAAGGCGTGAGTGACGATGGTCAGGGTGTCGCGTTGCTTGGCCTGGTCCAGGTAGCCGCGCGCGGTGCTGGCGCGTCGGCCCTTGGGCGTCACGGTGCGGTCCATGGGACCGAAGCCTTCCTGCTGGTAGCCGTTGAGGTCGTCGGTGCGCGGAAAGCCTGCCTGCACACCGGCTTCGACCATGGCGGCAAACAACGGGTTGTTGCCGGCCTTGGGCGTGGTGACGCTGACCGGGCCTTCGCCGCCATGGTAGTCGTTGGCGCCGATGTCACGGGTTTCGGCCTTGCGGAAATACGGCAGGCAATCCAGGTAGCTCCAGTCTTCCAGGCCCGGCAGCTTGGCCCAGCCGTCGTAGTCCATGGCGTTGCCGCGGATGTAGCACATGCCATTGATCAGCGAAGAGCCGCCCAGGCCCTTGCCGCGGCCACATTCCATGCGACGGTTGTCCATGTGCGGCTCGGGCTCGGTCTCGTAGGCCCAGTTGTAGCGGCGGCCCTGCAGCGGAAAGGCGAGGGCGGCGGGCATCTGGGTACGGAAGTCCAAGCGGTAGTCCGGCCCGCCGGCTTCGAGCAGCAGAACCGTCACGCCCGGGTCTTCGGTCAGGCGCGTGGCCAGGGTGTTACCGGCCGAACCGGCGCCGATGATGATGTAGTCGAATTCCTGGGACATGGAGGTTCCCTCTTTGAAAAAATGGCAAGGTAGGCAGGGTGTCAGGTCTGGCCTATTCGCGGGCAGAGCCCGCTCCCACAAGGATCAGCTGTGTCGGGCTTTTTTGTGGGAGCGGGCTTTGCCCGCGAAGAAGACGCCGCGGTGTTGCTCAAGGCCCCTTCGCGGGCACAGGGCTCGCCGCCCGGCCCGCTCCCACAAGGGATTCGGGGTCAGAACACCGAAACGTAATCGCCCAGTTCTACCTGTACCGATTTGATCCGGGTGTACTGCGCCAGCGAACTGATACCGTTTTCGCGGCCCACACCGGATTGCTTGTAGCCACCCACCGGCATCTTCGCGTCGGACTCGCCCCAGGCGTTGATCCAGCAAATGCCTGCTTCGAGCTGATGGATCACACGGTGCGCACGGTTCAGATCGCGGGTGACCACACCGGCGGCCAGGCCCATCTCGGTGGCGTTGGCGCGGCGGATCACTTCCTCTTCGCTGTCGTAGCCGAGGATGCTCATCACCGGACCGAAGATTTCTTCACGCACGATGGTCATCTCGTCGCTGCAGTCGGTGAACACGGTCGGGGCGACGAACGCACCCTTGCCCAGTTCACCTTCGCTCAGCCGCTCGCCGCCGCACAGCAGGCGCGCGCCTTCGGCCTTGCCCTTGGCGATGTGGCCCAGCACGTTTTCCATGTGGGCAAAGCTCACCAGCGGACCGAAATTGGTGTTCTCGTCCTCGGGGTTGCCAATGCGGATACGCTGCACACGTTCCAGGATCTTCGCTTCCAGCTGGGCCTTCAGCGCGTTGGGCACGAACACTCGGGTGCCGTTGGTGCACACCTGGCCGGAGCTGTAGAAGTTGGCCATCATGGCGATGTCGGCGGCCTTGTCGAGGTCGGCATCGTCGAAGATGATCAGCGGCGACTTGCCGCCCAGTTCCATGGTCACTTCCTTGAGCGAAGAGCTCGAGGCGCTGGCCATGACCTTCTTGCCGGTGCTGACGCCGCCGGTGAACGAGATCTTCTCGATACGCGGATGCCCGGTGAGCCAGGCGCCGACTTCGCTGCCGCTGCCGGTGAGCACGTTGAACACGCCATCGGGCAGACCGGCTTCGGTGTAGATCTCGGCCAGCTTGAGCGTGGTCAGCGAGGTGACTTCGCTGGGCTTGAAGATCATCGCGTTACCGGCGGCCAGCGCCGGTGCGGACTTCCACAAGGCGATCTGGATCGGATAGTTCCAGGCGCCGATACCGGCGGTCACGCCCAAGGGCTCGCGGCGGGTGTAGACGAAGGAAGTGTCGCGCAGCGGGATCTGTTCGCCTTCGATGGCGGGCACCAGGCCGGCGTAGTATTCCAGCACGTCGGCACCGGTCACGATGTCGACGTAGCGGGTTTCCGAATAGGACTTGCCGGTGTCCAGGGTTTCCAGCAGGGCCAGTTCGTCGTTGCGTTCGCGCAGCAGGTCGACGGCTTTGCGCAGCACTCGCGAGCGCTCCATGGCGGTCATCGCGGCCCAGACTTTCTGGCCTTTCTCGGCGCTGGCGACGGCTTTCTCGACGTCCTGGGCAGTGGCGCGCTGGACCTGCGCCAGCACCTCACCGGTGGCCGGGTTGACGGCATCGAAGGTGCCGCTGCCGCTGGCGTCCACGTAGCCGCCATCGATGTAGAGTTTTTGCGTTGGGAAACGGGCCATAAGATCCTCGCGGTGCAGTTAAGGTGGCAGCAGGCGAGGCGCGAAGCTTCAGCGCTGCTGTTTTGCCAGTTGCATGTCCATGTATTCGCAGGCGATACGGTGAGCCTGGGCGGTGTCGAAGGCATCGCCCGACAGCGCGCCGCGCAACCACAGACCGTCGATCAGGGCGGCCAGGCCGCGTGCGGCGTTGCGTGCCTGTTCCACCGGCAATTCACGGCGAAACTGGCAGCACAGGTTGGAATACAGGCGGTGATCGTTGATCCGCTGCAACCTGTGCAGAGACGGCTGATGCATGCTGGTGGCCCAGAAGGCCAGCCAGGTCTTCATGGCCGGAGCGTTGACCTGGCTGGCGTCGAAGTTGCCTTCGATGATCACCTGCAGGTGCGCCCTGGCGCTGTCGTCGTTCAAGGCTTGTCGCCGTGTGGCGACGTTGTCGATCAGAACGTTCATCAAGTGGCGCATGGTCGCCGCGATCAGGCCGTTCTTGTCCTGAAAGTAGTGACTGATGATGCCGTTCGACACACCGGCCAGACGGGCAATCAAAGCGATGCTGGCGTCACTCATGCCGACCTGATCGACCGCCTGGAGCGTGGCTTCGATCAACTGTTGGCGGCGGATGGGTTGCATACCGACCTTGGGCATTGGGCAAATCTCCTTGGGCCTGCAGTACGGGCAGTGAGTGACAGCCGACTGAAGCCAGTCTAGTTTATTTTTATTGAACGATCAATCAATAAAAAAGGACGGGTGAATGTGCGCGTGGTTTTAGAGGATTGGGAAGGGGAAGGCAATGGGCTTCGAGAGGGGGGTGTCAGGTAGGTTGCGGTGATGCATTCGCGGCCGCTGACCGCTCCTACAGGGAATCGCACAGTCGTGTAGGAGCGGTCCGTGGCCGCGAAAAGGGCGGCGCGGTGGATCAGGGGGAATGCGGCGAGGCCTTCGCGGCCGCTGACCGCTCCTACAGGGAATCGAACAGTCGTGTAGGAGCGGTCCGTGGCCGCGAAAAGGACGGCGCGGTGGATCAGGGGGAATGCGGCGAGGCCTTCGCGGCCGCTGACCGCTCCTACAGGGGATGGCGCCCACAGGGTGTGGCCAGCGGAGGGAAGCTCAGCCCAGGTTCTTGCCCAGCAGGGCATGGTACAGCTCGGTATCCCCGAGAATGCCTACCACCTGCTTGTCGCTGTCCTGCAGCACCAGTTTGTGCCCGGTCTGGTAGCGGATCTGCAGGGCGTCACGCATGCCGATGTCGGCATGGACCAACGTCGGGCGCCGCCCCAGGCCTTCCATGGCTTGCCCCGGTGCCCAGCCTTGCAGGTCGAGCACGGCATCGCCCTGACGTGCGCTGGTCAGCGAGTTGCCGGCGCCCAGGTTCAGCCATGAATCCACGCCTGGGTCCAGGCACACCGAACCATTGACGCGCGTGCACTTGTCCAGCGTGCGCATCAGGCTGCGCCCGCACAGCACATTGAGTGGATTGGTGTGAGCCACGAAGGTTCGCACGTAGTCGTCGGCCGGGTTGAGCACGATGTCCTCGGGCACGCTGTACTGAATGATCCGCCCGTCTTTCATGATGGCGATGCGGCTGCCCAGTTTGAGTGCTTCGTCCAGGTCATGGCTGACGAACACGATGGTCTTGTTCAGCTTGCGTTGCAGCTCCAGCAGCTCGTCCTGCAGGCCTTGGCGAATCAACGGGTCGAGCGCCGAAAAGGGTTCGTCCATCAGCAGGATGTCGGCATCCATGGCCAGCGCCCGGGCCAGGCCCACACGCTGCTGCATGCCGCCGGACAGCTCGTCGGGTTTCTTGTTGCGCCACTGGGTCAGGCCCACCAGCTCCAGCTTCTCGTCGACCAGCTTGCGCCGTTCCTTTTCCGGACGGCCCTGCATCTCCAGGCCAAAGCTGATGTTCTCGCGCACCGTCAGCCAAGGCATCAGGGCGAACTTCTGGAACACCATGGCGATGCGCTGGGTGCGCATCATCTTCAGTTCCGCGGGTGTGCAGGCGGCGATGTCGATCTGGCGATCTTCATGCTCGACGAACAGCTTGCCGCGGCTCACGGTGTTCAACCCGTTGATGCAGCGCAGCAGGCTCGACTTGCCCGAACCGGACAGCCCCATCAACACGCAGATCTCGCCCTTGTTGACGTCCAGGCTGGCTTTTTCCACGCCCACGATCTGCCCGGTCTTTTTCAGGATCTCGTTGCGGGTCAGGCCCTGGTCGAGCAGCTTCAGCGCTTCGCGTGGATCCTTGGCGAAGATCACATCGACGTTGTCGAATCGAATAATGCTCATGCATCACCCCCTATCTTCACGTCAGGTTGTTTGCAGATTCGGTCCAGCATGATCGCCAGCAACACGATGGCCAGACCGGCTTCGAAGCCCAGGGCGATGTCGGCGGTGTTCAGCGCGTTGACCACCGGCTTGCCCAGGCCATCGGCGCCTACCAGGGCGGCGATCACTACCATCGACAGCGACAGCATGATGCATTGAGTGATACCGGCGGCGATGCTAGGCATGGCGTGCGGCAGTTCGATGCGCGACAGCAGTTGGCGTCGCGAGCAGCCGAAGGCCTTGCCGGCGTCCATCAGTTCCTGCGGCACGTCGCGGATGCCCAGGTAGGTGAGGCGAATCGGCGCGGCGATGGCGAACACCACCGTGGAAATCAGGCCCGGCACGACGCCCAGCCCGAACAGGGTGAGCGTGGGAATCAGATAGACGAAGGTCGGTACCGTCTGCATCAGGTCGAGGACCGGGCGCATCATCGTGTAGAACATGGGTTTGTGCGCGGCCACGATGCCCAGCGGTACGCCGATGATCACGCAGACCAGAGTGGCGAACAGCACCTGCGCCAGGGTCTCCATGGTTTCCTGCCAGTACCCCAGGTTGAGGATCAGCAGGAAGGACAGCGCCACGAACAGCGTGAGCCCCCATTTGCGTTGGATGAAGTGCGCCAGCGCGGCGATCAGTGCGGTGAGTACGTAGGGGTTGAACCAGGTGAGGCCGGCGGTGAAACCATGAATGATCGCTTCGAGCGTGGATGCGATGGCATCGAACGTCGAGGCCCCGTGTTGAGTGAGCCAATCGACGAACGCCGCGATGTACTCGCCCAGGGGGATCTTGTGGTCTGTCAGCATGGTAGTGAGTGTCCGCATGCGAGGGAACAAAGTGCCGGCCGGTGAGGCCGGCAACCGCCGGCCCGCTTGCCTGCGTTATTGCGCGAGCTTGGCCTTGACGGCTTCAAGACCCGGCTTGCCATCAATGGTGGTGACGCCAGCCAGCCAGGTGTCGAGCACCTGCGGGTTGTTTTTCAGCCAGGCCCGTGCGGCCGCGTCGGGTTTCTGCTTGTCGTCCAGGACATTGCCCATCAGCGTGCTCTCCATGGCCAGGCTGAACTGCAGGTTTTTCAGCAACTGGCCAACGTTGCTGCATTCTTGGGTGTAGCCCTTGCGGGTGTTGGTGTAGATGGTGGCCTGGCCGAAGTTGGGGCCGAAGAAGTCATCGCCGCCGGTCAGGTACTGCACCTTGAAGCGGGTGTTCATCGGGTGCGGTTCCCAGCCCAGGAACACCACGTCGGTGTTGCGCCGCTGGGCACGGTCGACCTGCGACAGCATGCCGGCCTCGCTGGATTCGACCACCTTGAAGCCGGCGTCCTTGAGGCCGAACGCGTTCTTGTCGATCATGCTCTGGATCAGGCGATTGCCGTCGTTGCCCGGCTCGATGCCGTAGATCTTGCCGTCCAGTTCCTTCTTGAACTTGACGATGTCGGCGAAATCCTTGAGGCCCTTGTCGTACAGTCCCTGAGGCACGGCCAGGGTGTACTTGGCGTTTTCCAGGTTGGCCCGTACCGTTTCCACGGTGCCGGCGTCGCGGTAGGGCTTGATGTCGTTTTCCATGGTCGGCATCCAGTTGCCGAGGAAGACGTCCATGTTCTTGCCATCGGCCAGGGACTTGTAGGTCACCGGTACGGAAATCATGGTGGTCTTGGTCTTGTAGCCCAGTGACTGCAGCACCGCGCTGGTAACCGCGGTGGTGACGGTGATGTCGGTCCAGCCGACATCGGAGAAATTCACAGTGGCGCATCGCGCCGGTTCCGCTGCTTGAGCCAGTGCAGGCAGGCCCAGCAGAGTAGCCAGCAGAATCGATGATGGACCTTTCATGGTGTGCTCCCGGTTTTTCTCGGCGTGGGCCTGACGGCGCGCCACGCTTGTCTGGATGCTCGATCGCCGCGCATGCGGCGGGTGCGCCGACACGGTGCCGGGCGATGAGCCGTGAGTGATCATGTACCAGCGCAAATCAACCGCCTACAGGGTGCGTCGTATCCAGTGCGGACAGAGTCGTATCCAGTGTCGGTGACGTCGCTTACAGCTCATGAGGCTTGCAGCAGCGACCTTACCCGCGACATCGACGCACATCCACCTCTATGAGGTTGCCACACGAGCGTGCAGGCGTGAGCGCCACGCCTCTTTTTCGCGCGCTGTTCCCGAGATCCTTCGATCCACGCGCGCAGGACCTAGCGACGGTGGGCAACGTGCTTGCGGTGACACTTGGCAGCGCAATGCCCCAACGGCTGCTACCGAAGTGCTCAGACCCCACGGCAGCTATGCTTTTGGCAAGAATCGCACGCCGCAGGGGAACACCCGGCGCACGGCTCCGCATAGCCCTGCGCGACGTCGTTTTCAGGCGCCGTGGAGTTCCCGACCAATTGTCGGCATGGCGTTTGCGTAGCAAAGTAAAGCCCCTGTCAAACAGAGGGTAATAACAAGAGCCTGCCTGAGGCCACCATCCGCTTCGCGTAAGGAGATACCGCAATGACGTCCTTCACCCCCGGCGCTCAACCGCAGACTCGCAGCCCTCAGTCCATCGGCTTCCTGCTGCTCGACAACTTCACGCTCATCTCCCTGGCCTCGGCGGTCGAACCGCTGCGCATGGCCAACCAGTTGTCCGGGCGCGAGCTGTATCGGTGGACCACCCTCAGCGCCGACGGTGGCCAGGTATGGGCCAGTGACGGACTGCAGATCACCCCGGATGCGGCCATGCACAAGGCTGCGCCGCTGGACGCGGTCATCGTCTGTGGCGGTGTCGGTATCCAGCGTGCCGTGGGCCGTGACCACGTCAGCTGGTTGCAGAGCCAGGCGCGGCAGTCCAAGCGCCTGGGTGCGGTCTGTACCGGTAGCTGGGCACTGGCCTGCGCCGGACTGCTCGACGGCTTCGAATGCAGCGTGCACTGGGAATGCCTGGCCTCGATGCAGGAAGCCTTTCCACGGGTGGCCATGAGCACGCGGCTGTTCACCCTCGACCGCAATCGCTTTACCAGTTCGGGCGGTACCGCGCCGCTGGACATGATGCTGCACCTGATCAGCCGCGATCATGGCCGCGAGCTGTCGGCGGCGATCTCCGAGATGTTCGTCTACGAGCGCATTCGCAACGAGCAGGATCATCAGCGCGTGCCGCTCAAGCACATGCTGGGCACCAACCAGCCGAAGCTGCAGGAAATCGTCGCGCTGATGGAAGCCAACCTGGAAGAGCCGATCGATCTGGACGAACTGGCGGTGTACGTGGCGGTGTCACGGCGCCAGCTGGAGAGGTTGTTCCAGAAATACCTGCACTGTTCGCCGTCGCGCTATTACCTCAAGTTGCGTCTGATTCGGGCGCGGCAGCTGCTCAAGCAGACGCCCATGTCGATCATCGAAGTGGCGTCGGTGTGCGGCTTCGTTTCCACGCCGCATTTCTCCAAGTGCTACCGCGAGTATTTCGGAATTCCGCCGCGCGACGAGCGGGTTGGTTCCAATACCACCCAGCAGGTGGCGATGTTGCCGATTCCGCAGGCCATGGTGCTGGCAGGTCCGTTGTCGGCATTGAGCCAGGCGCGCAACGAATCGACCTTTGCCAGTGTAAGGATCTGATACCCCAGCGCACCCTTCGCGGCCACTGACCGCTCCTACGGTAGTTCAGGCATCGCGACCTTCCGTAGGAGCGGTCAGCGGCCGCGAAAGGGCCGCCGCTGAAATTCAGGCCCGTTTCGAATGCTGGGCCAACGCTGGCAGCAAGGTCCGGTCGATCGCCTGGCGGACTGCCGGCAGGATGGTCGCGCTGCCCATCAGCATCTGTTCCACCATCTTGCGCAGGGCCTGGGCCCGTCCGCTGTCCAGGCCGCGCACTGCGCATTCACAGGCCTGCTCGGCCGTGGCGCCGGCGGGCATGTCGAAACCCAGTGCGCGTAATTGGCCCAGCAGGTCATCCTGATCAATCAAGTCTGCATGCATCATGATGCTGATCCTTCTTCAAATGGCGTGACGGTGTGCCGATTCTGGTAGCCCTGCACGCACTCGGCAAGCGTCGACGGTCGCCATGGCCGGATTGCACACAGGCAGGTCGTTTTTCGCATGCCTGCGTTCGGCCCCTGTAGCACCGGGGTATGGCACCGTGCGACGCAACCCTGAATACCCTTGCCGTTCACTTCCTATGGACGGCAATGGACATGCTCGACTTTCTCTCCTTCAAGGGCGTCGGCCCTTCTCCCGCGCTGGGGCCCATCGGGCTGGCGCCACGGCTGAACTTCATCACCGGTGACAACGGCCTGGGCAAGAGCTTCGTGCTCGATGCCGCCTGGTGGGTGCTGACCCGTACCTGGGCTGCGGGCAAACCCATCAAGGCGCGCGACCAGACGGCATTGCCGGTGATCGACTATCGGTTCACGGGTGCGCACCGCAGCGCCGGGCAGTGGGCCTGGCAGCAAGGTCGCTGGGCGGCGCTGGGCGACAGCACGCCGAGCCGTTCGCTGGTGGTGTATGCCCACGCCAACGGCACCTTCAGCGTCTGGGATCCGCTGCGCAACGCGGGCGAGCTGGCAGCCTATCACTTCGATGAAACCCAGCTGTGGCAGGGCGCCTCGATGGCTGGCCAGGGTCGCTTGTGCAACGGTTTGATCAGCGACTGGGTGCGTTGGCAGCGCAATCATGGCTGCAAGGCGTTCGCCGCCTTGAAGCAAGTACTGCATGCCCTGTCGCCCTCGCGCGAGGAGCTGTTGCTGCCCGGTCGCCCGTGTCACATCGGCCTGCTGGATGAAACCCAGTACCCGACCTTGCAGCGGCCCCAGGGGCAGGTGCCCCTGCCCGAAACCTCCAGTGCCATCCGCCGCGTGGTGGCCCTGGCCTACATGCTGGTCTGGACCTGGGAAGGCCACCGCCGCGCCTGCCGCCTGGCCGGTGTGCGGGCGAGCGATGAACTGGTGTTTCTGGTGGATGAGGTCGAATGCCATCTGCACGCTCAGTGGCAGCGCCGTATCGTCCCGGCGCTGATGGCCGTGGTCGGGGCGCTGACCCGTCAACGCCTAGCGGTGCAGATGATCGTGGCCACGCACTCGCCGCTGGTGCTGGCCTCCATGGAGACGCAGTTCGTCGAAGCGCGCGATGCACTCTTCACCTTGGGCGTGCAGGCCGGTGAAGTACAGCTGCACCGACACGTCTGGGCGCCCCAGGGCGATGCCGTGAACTGGCTGGTGTCCGAGAGCTTTGGCCTGCGCCAGGCGCGCTCGGTGGAAGCGGAAGCCGCGATCGGCGCCGCTGAGGCCTGGATGCGTGGCGAGCGGTCAGGGCTGCCAAAGGGGCTGGACAGTGAGGCAGCGATCGAGTCGCAGCTGCTGCGCACACTGCCCACCGGTGATCATTTCTGGCCCGCCTGGGTCGTGACCAAGGCTGGAGCAGGGGCATGATCGAGCTCGTCAATCCGCTGCCCGAACCTCACGGCTTCGACGAGCGCTGCCGCCAACGCGGCAATGCCTGGTTGCAGGACAATCCCGACGCTGCCAGGCCACGCGACTACTGGTCGCCGTTTCGCCCGGAACTGGGCGAGGGCTTCGCCAACCGCTGCGCGTTCGGCGCCATGTACATTCCCAGCGGCACCGTGGAACATTTCATCAGCTGTGACCAGGACCGTGGCATGGCCTATGAGTGGAGCAACTACCGTTATGTCGACGCCTGGATGAACAGCGCCAAGGGCAGCAAGAAAGCCGAGGATTTTCTCGATCCGTTCGAGGTACGCGAGGGCTGGTTCGAGGTGTTGCTGCCGTCGCTGCAACTGGTGTTGACCGACCAGGTGCCCGAAGCGTTGCGGGCGCGGGCCGAGTACACCCTCAAGCACCTGCCGCTGCGCGATGACGAGCGGGTGATGCGCGTGCGGCGGCAATGGTTGCGCTTGTTCGAAGAGGGCAAAGTCGGGCTGGAAGGGCTACGCGAGATGGCGCCGCTGATTGCGGCGGCGGTGGAGCGCCAGGCAGAGCGCAGTGCGGCTTTCGCGGCCGATGACCGCTCCTACGAGGCACCCCAAACCCCGTAGGAGCGGTCCGTGGCCGCGAAGGGCGTGGCGCGGTTTTCAGCCTGGCAACGCAATCCGCCGACCTGCGTACTCCGCCTGGGGCTGTTGTCGCTGTGCCTCGAAAGCCTCGGCCAGCGCCGCCAACGAAGCCTCCCCGAACACCGCCGACTTCGGCCCCTTCAGATCCACATGCAAGAGCATCTGCTCGCTGGCGGCCAGCACCTCGTCCGCGCCTTGCAGGTGCAGCGTGTGGTACACCTGCACCCGTTTGTGGTCATGGGCCAGCACCCGCGTACGCACCTGAACCTGCGCCCTTTGTTTCACTTCATGCAGATAGTTGAGGTGACATTCCAGCGTGAACAGCGAGCGCCCGTCACGCTGCGGATCCACTCCGATCCGCAGCATGAACGCATCGGTGGCGTAGCTGAAGATCAGCAGATAGAACGCATCGCGCAGATGCCCGTTGTAGTCCACCCACTCCGCGAGCACCGGCGTCTGGTAGGTGATCATTCGGCGAAGCTCATGCCGTGCCGGGCCTTGGTCACCCGTACCGCGTCCAGCACCGCCAGCAGGCAATCATCGCGATAGCGCTCCAGGGCGCCGATGCTGTGTTCGCCAAGCTGCGCCGAGGTGCCCGCGACCACCTCGTCGATCAGCGAATCGGTCAGCTCCGGCGCCGGCAGGTAGGTCCAGGGCAACTTCAGCGCCGGGCCGAACTGGTTCATGAAGTGCCGCATGCCGGCGTCGCCGCCCGCCAGGGTGTAGGTCAGAAACGTGCCCATGAACGACCAGCGCAAACCGGCGCCAAAGCGAATGGCGTCGTCGATCTCGCCCGTGGTGGCGACGCCGTCGTTGACCAGGTGCAAGGCTTCGCGCCACAACGCCTCGAGCAGGCGGTCGGCGATGAAACCGGGCACCTCCTTGCGCACGTGCAACGGGCGCATGCCCAGGCTCTCGTACACGGCGATGGCCGCCTGGATCGCCTCGGGCGCGGTGTGCCGGCCGCCGACCACTTCCACCAGCGGCAGCAGGTAGACCGGATTGAACGGATGGCCGACCACGCAGCGTTCCGGGTGTGTGGCGCCTTCATAGAATTCGCTGGGCAGCAGCCCTGACGTGCTGGAACCAATCAAGGCGTCGGGCTTGGCGGCGGCGCTGATTCGGGCGTGCAGGTCCAGTTTCAGTTCCAGCCGTTCTGGCGCGCTTTCCTGGATGAAGTCGGCGTCGCGCACGCAGTCCTCGACGGTGGCCACAAAGCGCAGCCGCGACTGCGCTGCACCCGCCGCCAGGCCTTGTTTGACCAGGGCCGGCCAGGCGTTGGCGACGCGTTGGCGCAAGGCGGCTTCGGCGCCGGGCGCAGGGTCCCAGGCCACCACGTCCAGGCCATGGGCCAAGGCGCGGGCGACCCAGCCGCTGCCGATTACACCGCTGCCCAGGGCGGCGAAGGTTTTTATGTGGGTGATGTAGGTCATGGGTCATTCCTGGAGAGGTGTGTGGGGGATGCGGGCCTCTTCGCGGGCAGAGCCCGCTCCCACATGGGATCTTTGTGGGAGCGGGGCGGGCGGCGAGGCTGCTACCCGCGAAGAGGCCTGGAGAGCACCAAAAAAATCAGCGGCTGACGAGGTTCATCTTTTTCCGCCCTTCGGCCGGTGTCAGCACCCGAGCGCCCAGCCGGGTAAGGATCTCGCCGGCGCGTTCGACCAATTGACCGTTAGTGGCCAGCACACCTTTCTCCAGCCAGATGTTGTCTTCCAGCCCGACCCGCACGTTGCCGCCCAGCAGCACCGCCTGCGCGGCCATGGGCATCTGCATGCGACCGATGCCGAAGCCGGCCCACACCGCGTCTGCCGGCAAGTTGTCGACCATGGCCTTCATGGTGGTGGTATCGGCCGGCGCACCCCATGGAATGCCCAGGCACAACTGGAACAGCGGATCGTGCAGCACGCCTTCCTTGATCATCTGCTTGGCGAACCACAGGTGGCCGGTGTCGAAGATTTCCAGCTCGGCCTTCACGCCCAGCTCGGTGATGCGTTTGGCACCGGCACGCAATTGCGCGGGAGTGGACACGTAGATGCTGTTGCCGTCGCCGAAATTGAGGGTGCCGCAATCCAGGGTGCAGATCTCCGGCAGCAACGCTTCGACGTGAGCCAGGCGTGCCAGCGGGCCGATCAGGTCGGTGCCGGGGCCGAACACCATCGGCGTTTCCCCAGGGCCGATCTCGAGGTCGCCACCCATGCCGGCGGTGAGGTTGACGATGATGTCGATGTCGGCCTCGCGAATGCGCTCCATCACTTCCCGGTACAGCGCCACGTCGCGGCTGAAGCGGCCGGTCTGTGGGTCGCGGACATGGCAGTGCACGACCGTGGCGCCCGCCTTGGCTGCCTCTACGGCGGCGGCGGCGATCTGTTTCGGCGTGACCGGAACATGCGGGCTTTTCGCGGTGGTGTCGCCAGCACCGGTCAAAGCGCAGGTGATGATGACGTCGTGGTTCATTGCAGGGTTCCTTGAGGTGTGTGTCTGATGTAACGCGGTTGTCGCCGGACGCGGCTTGCGCCGCTGCTACAGGGGATCGCGGTGTGTCCGGCAGAGCGCGGTTGTTCCCGCACGTACAAGGCAGGCGCGCTGTTCTGTAGCAGCGGCGCGAGCCGCGTTGGCGGTATCTGCGGTGTGGCTGATGCAGCGCGGTCTTGTTCATCTACCGTGGTGAACCATTCGCGGGTAGAACCCGCTCCCACAGAACCTGCTCCCACAGAACCTGCTGCCACAGAACCCGCTGCCACAGGCGGCGCTGCTACAGGGGTGCGTTCAAGCGGCGGGTTTGCCGTCGAAGGTGGTGACGCCTTGCAGCCAGCGCTGGCGGTCCTGAGGGTGGTCCTTGAGCCATTGCCGTGCCGAGTCGAAGGCGTCCTTGTGCTCCAGGAGCGGCTGCATCATTCGGCTTTCGTCGGCGGCGGTGAAAGTGAGGTTGCCCAGCAGCTTGTCCACGTTCGGGCAGCGGCTGGCGTAGTCCGGCGCGGTCACTGTCCACACCGTGGCCATGCCTTCGTTCGGGCCCAGGGCATCTTCACTGCCGCTCAGGTAGGTCATGTCCTGATTGACGTTCATCGGGTGCGGCGCCCACCCGAAGAACACGATGGCCTCGTTGCGCTTCACCGCGCGCGTCACCGCCGAGAGCATGCCGGCTTCACTGGACTCGACCAGTTGAAAGTCGCCCAGGCCGAAGCGGTTCTTGGCAATCATGTCCTTGATCTGCGTGTTGGCGCCCGACCCCGGTTCGATACCGTAGATCTTGCCGCCCAGTTCCTTCTTGAATTTGGCAATGTCGGCGAAGCTTTTCAGGCCTTTGTCGGCCAGGTAGGTCGGCACGGCCAACGTGGCGCGGGCGTCCTTCAAGCTGGGCTCGGCCAGCACGCGGACCTGCTTCTGTTCCACGAAGGGAGTGATGGTCTGGGTCATCAACGGGTTCCAGTAACCCAGAAACATGTCCAGGCGCTGATCGCGGATACCGGCAAAGATGATCTGCTGGGACGCGCTGGTCTGTTTGACGCTGTAGCCCAGGTCGTCGAGCAGCACCTGGGTCATGGCGCTGGTGGCGATCACGTCGGTCCAGTTGACCACGCCCAGGCGCACGTTCTTGCAACTGGCCGGTTCCGCGGCGCTGGCCGTGCCGGTCAACAGCGCGGTACCGGTAAGCATCAGCAGGCAGCAGCTGATCAATCTGTTCATGATGGCTCCCTCAGGCGGCAGTTCGAATTGTTATGGGGGCGGCGTCTGCGCGCCGTTTGCATAAGGTACGCAGGCCGTTGGCGGAAAAAACGCACTGCGGCGACCGGCTCTTGCACAGTGGCGACGTGGTGGGTATTAGTGGTGGTTCACAGAGGCCCTCTTCGCGGGCAGAGGGCGCGCCGCTCGCCCTGCTTCCACAGGATCGCGCTGTGGGATCGCTGCCCGCAGAACTCACAGAGCACACCATGGCCCAAGACTTCAATTTCCTGTTGCTGCCCGGATTTTCCGCAATCGGTTTCATCTCGGCGATCGAGCCTCTGCGCGTGGCCAACCGCTTTCGCGGCGAGCTGTACCGGTGGCAGGTGCTGAGCCTGGACGGCGGCGCGGTACTGGCCAGCAACGGCATGTCGGTGAATGCCGATGGGGGACTCGGGCCGCTGACCAAGGGCGTGACGTTGTTGGTGGTGGCGGGCTTCGAGCCGCTGGCAGCCTTTGATGCAACGCTGCGCGATTGGCTGCGGCGGCTGGATCGCGAGGGCGTGACCCTGGGCGGTATCGACACCGGCAGTTTCGTCCTGGCCGAGGCGGGCCTGCTCGAGCGCCACCGCGTGGCGCTGCACTGGGAGGCCTTGGATGCTTTTCGCGAATCCTACCCCGCGCTCAGCGCCAGCCAGGAGCTGTTCGAGACCGACAGCCTGCGCATCACCTGCGCCGGCGGTACTGCCTGCATCGATCTGATGCTCGATCTGATCGGCCAGGCCCATGGCAGCTCGCTGGCCATCCAGGTGTCCGAGCAGTTCGTGGTGGGGCGCATTCGCCCGCGCAAGGACCACCAGCGCATGGAAATCGCTTCACGCTACGGCCTCAGCAACAAAAAACTGGTGCAGGTGATCGGCGAGATGGAACAGCACACCGAGCCGCCGCTGAGCACCTTGCAGCTGGCCGAACTGGCCAAGGTCACTCGCCGCCAGCTGGAGCGCTTGTTCCGCCTGCATCTGAACGACACCCCGAGCAACTTCTACCTGCGCCTGCGCCTGGAAAAAGCCCGGCAGCTGCTGCGCCAGACCCAGATGAGCGTGCTGGAGGTGAGCATTGCCTGCGGTTTCGACTCGCCGTCTTATTTCACCCGCAGCTACCGGGCGCGCTTTGCCTGCTGCCCGCGGGAAGATCGGCGCGGGCGCGAGTCGGGGTAGGTCGTTCACCATGCAGCGGCCGTGCCGACGCCTTCGCGGCCACTGGCCGCTCCTACGGAAGACTGTTATCCCTCTGCCTTCGCGGCCACTGGCCGCTCCTACGGAAGACTGTTATCCCTCTGCCTTCGCGGCCACTGGCCGCTCCTACGGAAGGACTGTGATCCCTCTGCCGCCTGAGCCACTGGCCGCTCCTGCGGAAGGACTGTGATCCCTCTACCGCCTGGGGCACTGGCCGCTCCTGCGGATGGAATGTGCGCGTGTCGTAGGAGCGGTCTATGGCCGCGAAGGCGCCGGTACGGCCAATGCATATGTACCGTCCTGGCACGGCAGGCGGCCGCTAACCTGCGCGCTCATTCAGCGATATAAGGAATCATCGAAATGAGCAAGCAAGTCATGGGTGCGCCAATTCTGGCAGTGGCTCTTCTGGCATTGGCCGGGCCGGCAGCGGCGGCGTGGTACGACTGCCGGGTCATCGACAACCAAGCCGATGACGCCTGGAACAACACCCTGGTTGATCTGCCCGTGGAGGCCGACAGCCTGGCGGATGCCGAGCAAAAGACCCGTGCGTTCGTGGCGCAGGACCCCAGCAATCCGACCGACATCGGCCTGGACTGCCGGGTAAACGAGGAGGAATGAAAGACGACTGTTGACCGTTTCAGCGCGCCTTGAGCAATACCGCGCAGGCAGCCTTGTAGGCTTCGTGCTGGTATTTGTTCAAGCTGCCTGGCAGCTCGGCCAGCTTCTTGGCCTGGGCGCTGATGGTCTGCGGCGACACCAGCACTGCCTCGCAGCCTTCGAGCAGCTGCAGCACGCCTTCGATCTTGAAAGTGGTCGGCCCGCCGGCGAATTCGCCTTTCTTGCCACGCTTCTTGATGGCAAGCATCTTCAACCCGTTGTCGCCGACGAAAGCGGCCACCTGTTCGCGAAACTGCCGCACGTTCGCCGCGATGTCATCGTCTTCCAGCGCGATCTTCTTGAGGGAAGTGGGAAGATGCGCCAAGTCGGCACCGTCGTATTCCACCACTGCAAAGATCGCTTCGCTGCCCTTGATCTCGACCCCGACTATTTTCACGCTCACTCCAGGCCCACCGATTGCAGAAATTCGGAACGCTCGTCGCTTTTCTGCGCGCGACAATCGTTCTGGGCAATGTCATAGGCCTTGGTGCCTTTGCCGGCATTGACCGTGTACACGTCGCAATCGGCATCGCGCGACTTGGCCCACAGGTCCTGGGCGGTCTTGAGCCTGTCGGTGAACGCCTTGAGTTCGGGCGAGCCTTTGGGGAACTGGGAGTTGATGCGGTCGAGCAGGTCGGTGTACGACTCGCTCATCTCGGTTTCCGATGTCTTGCGGTTGTAGGCCGAGCAATCGTAGCTCTGCTGATCGGTTTCGACGTTATCGCACGGGGTGGGGCCGTCGGACTCTTCTGCCTGGGCGGCGAAGGACAGCAGGGCAAGCATCAGCAGCGTGAATCTCATGAGGATCTACCTAACCCGTTGAGCAGGACAATTGCCGCTGATTCTGTCTCAGGGGCGCTGGAAAGCATAGGGGCGCAGCGATGCCAGGCGGTTTATTTCATGCAGTGGCACGACCAAGCAGGTCTCCCCTGCAAGGTGGGTGGTCATCTTTTGCATCGTGCGTTGACGCTTTCGGCAATTCCCCTGTCGTTTTTGCATCCGGTCGCCCTGTCGCGCAGGCATATGCTGGCTCCATGAAGCGCCGACATACGATTCGGCGCCTGACTTGCCTGATGGGGACTGCCCGATGAGCCCAGCCGAACTGCACGCCGACAGCATCGTCATCGACGGGCTGATCATTGCCAAATGGAACCGCGAACTGTTCGAGGACATGCGCAAGGGCGGTCTGACCATGGCCAACTGCACGGTGTCGGTGTGGGAAGGTTTCCAGGCCACCATCGACAGCATCTGCAAGAGCCAGAAGCTGATGCGCGAGAACAGCGACCTGGTGATGCCCGTGCGCAGCACCGCCGACATCCGCAAGGCCAAGGAAACCGGCAAGACCGGCATCCTCTTCGGCTTCCAGAATGCCCACGCCTACGAAGACCAGATCGGCTACGTGGAAGTGTTCAAGCAGCTGGGCGTGGGCATCGTGCAGATGTGCTACAACACCCAGAACCTGGTCGGTACCGGCTGCTACGAGCGCGACGGCGGCCTGTCCGGATTCGGCCGCGAGATCGTTGCCGAGATGAACCGCGTCGGCGTGATGTGCGACCTGTCCCACGTCGGCTCCAAGACCAGCGAAGAAGTCATCCTCGAGTCGAAAAAGCCGGTGTGCTACTCCCATTGCCTGCCGTCGGGCCTCAAGGAGCACCCGCGCAACAAGTCCGATGAAGAGCTGAAATTCATCGCCGACCATGGTGGCTTCGTCGGCGTGACCATGTTCGCGCCTTTCCTGGCCAAGGGTATCGATTCGACTATCGACGACTACGCCGAAGCCATCGAATACACCATGAACATCGTCGGTGAAGACGCCATCGGCATCGGCACCGACTTCACCCAGGGCCACGGCCAGGACTTCTTCGAATACCTGACCCACGACAAGGGCTACGCCCGCCGCCTGACCAGCTTCGGCAAGATCATCAATCCGCTGGGCATCCGCACCGTGGGCGAGTTCCCCAACCTGACCGAAACCCTGCTAAAGCGCGGCCACAGCGAACGCGTGGTGCGCAAGATCATGGGCGAGAACTGGGTCAATGTCCTCAAGGACGTCTGGGGCGAGTGAATACCTCTGGAGCCTACTGCGCTCGCCGATAGCTGCGTCAGGTCCTCGCGAAAAGCTCGCCGTACCTCGGTACTGTCTCGCCTTTCGCTCCGGTCCTTCCTTGCTCTCGACGTGCTCGCTACGGCTCCAAAGGCATTCACACAACTGTCTATCTACGAGCAAAGCGATTCTGCGTTGCTTGCTCGAATCATGTTTATCGGAGATCACTCACCATGGCCAAGATCGCCCCGCAACTGCCCATCGAAGTCGACAGCGAAACCGGTATCTGGACCTCCGACGCCCTGCCCATGCTGTACGTGCCGCGTCACTTCTTCGTCAACAACCACATGGGCATCGAAGAGGTGCTGGGCGCCGATGCCTACGCCGAGATTCTCTACAAGGCGGGCTACAAATCCGCCTGGCACTGGTGCGAGAAGGAAGCCGAGTGCCATGGCCTGGAAGGCGTCGCGGTGTTCGAGCACTACATGAAGCGCCTGTCGCAGCGCGGCTGGGGCCTGTTCAAGATCCAGGACATCGACCTGGACCAGGGCACCTGTAGCGTCAAGCTGGAGCATTCCGCCTTCGTCTACGTGTACGGCAAGGTCGGACGCAAGGTCGACTACATGTTCACCGGCTGGTTCGCCGGCGCCATGGACCAGATTCTCGCCGCTCGCGGCAGCAGCATTCGTACCGTCGCCGAGCAAGTGTACGGCGGCTCCGAAGAAGGCCACGAAGATGGCCTCTTCACCGTGAAACCGTTGTAAGTCGAGGAATCAACCGTCATGGCTTTCGAAGCGATGTTCCAGCCGATCCAGATCGGCAAGCTGACGATCCGCAACCGCGTGCTCAGTACCGCGCACGCCGAGGTCTACGCCACCGACGGCGGCATGACCACCGATCGTTACGTGAAATACTACGAAGAGAAAGCCAAGGGTGGAATAGGCCTGGCCATCTGCGGCGGTTCCTCCAGCGTGGCCATCGACAGCCCCCAGGGCTGGTGGAAATCGGTCAACCTGGCCACCGACAAGATCATTCCGCATTTCCAGAACCTGGCCGACGCCATGCACAAGCATGGGGCCAAGATCATGATCCAGATCACCCACATGGGCCGTCGCTCGCGGTGGGACGGCGAGCACTGGCCGACCCTGATGTCGCCCTCGGGCATCCGCGAGCCGGTGCACCGCGCGACCTGCAAGACCATCGAGCCCGAAGAGATCTGGCGCGTGATCGGCAACTACGCCAGCGCTGCGGCCCGCGCCAAGGCCGGCGGCCTGGACGGCGTCGAGCTGTCGGCGGTGCACCAGCACATGATCGACCAGTTCTGGAGCCCGCGGGTCAACAAGCGCACCGACGAGTGGGGCGGCAGCTTCGAGAACCGCATGCGCTTCGGCATGGAGGTGATCAAGGCCGTGCGCAAGGAAGTCGGCGACGACTTCTGCGTAGGGCTGCGCATCTGCGGCGACGAATTCCATCCCGATGGCCTCAGCCACGAGGACATGAAGGAAATCGCCAAGTACTACTGCGACACCGGCATGCTCGATTTCCTCGGCGTGGTGGGCTCGGGTTGCGACACCCACAACACCCTGGCCAACGTCATTCCCAACATGAGCTACCCGCCCGAGCCGTTCCTGCACCTGGCGGCAGGGATCAAGGAGGTGGTGAACATCCCGGTGCTGCACGCGCAGAACATCAAGGATCCGAACCAGGCGACGCGTATTCTGGAAGGCGGCTACGTCGACATGGTCGGCATGACCCGGGCGCACATCGCCGACCCGCACCTGATCGCCAAGATCAAGATGGGCCAGATCGACCAGATCAAGCAATGCGTGGGCGCCAACTACTGTATCGATCGGCAGTACCAGGGGCTGGACGTGCTGTGCATTCAGAACGCGGCCACGTCGCGTGAATACATGGGCGTGCCGCACATCATCGAAAAGTCCACCGGCGTGAAGCGCAAGGTGGTGGTGGTCGGCGCAGGGCCTGCCGGCATGGAGGCCGCGCGCGTGGCGGCCGAGCGTGGCCACGACGTGACGTTGTTCGAGAAGAAGGACTTCATCGGTGGGCAGATCACCACTGCGTCCAAGGCGCCGCAGCGTGACCAGATCGCTGGCATTACCCGCTGGTTCCAGCTGGAACTGGCGCGCCTGAAGGTCGACCTGCGCCTGGGCACGGCTGCCGATGCCGATACCATCATGGACCTGCGCCCGGACATCGTCGTGCTGGCGGTGGGTGGCCACCCGTTTCTGGAACAGAACGAGCACTGGGGCGCCGAAGAGGGCCTGGTGGTCAGCAGCTGGGACGTGCTCGACGGCAAGGTCGCACCGGGCAAGAACGTGCTGGTGTACGACACCATCTGCGAGTTCACCGGCATGTCGGTGGCCGACTTCCTCGCCGACAAGGGCAGCCAGGTGGAGATCGTCACCGACGACATCAAGCCGGGCGTGGCCATCGGCGGTACGTCGTTCCCCACCTACTACCGCAGCATGTACCCCAAGGAAGTGATCATGACCGGCGACATGATGCTGGACAAGGTCTACCGCGAAGGCGACAAGCTGGTGGCCGTGCTGGAGAACGAGTACACCGGCGCCAAGGAAGAACGCGTGGTCGACCAGGTGGTGGTGGAGAACGGCGTGCGTCCCGACGAACAGCTCTACTACGCGCTCAAGCAGGGGTCGCGCAACAAGGGCCAGATGGACATCGACGCCTTGTTCGCGATCCAGCCGCAGCCGTCGTTGAGTACTTCGGGCGACGACTATCTGCTGTTTCGTATCGGCGACTGCGTGGCCCAGCGCAACACACACGCGGCGATCTACGACGCGCTGCGCCTGTGCAAGGATTTTGACCCTGCTCCCGTAGGAGCGGTCATCGGCCGCGAAGGGATCACTGCGGTGTACCTGATACAGCGCAGTGACCGTTTCGCGGCCGATGACCGCTCCTACGAGGGTCCACAGAGGCCTCACCATGCTCAATACACTGCTTCCCATCCTGTTGTTCGCCGCCCTCGCCTTGGCTGTTCTGGGCGCCGTGCGGCGAATCAATATGTGGCGCCGCGGTCGGCCATCCCAGGTCGACCTGCTGGGCGGCCTGCTGGCCATGCCCAAGCGCTACATGGTCGACCTGCACCATGTGGTCGCGCGCGACAAGTACATCGCCAACACCCACGTCGCCACGGCCGGTGGCGCGGTGCTGGCGGCGGTGCTGGCGGTGCTGGTCCATGGCTTCGGCCTGCACAATCGCATTCTTGGCTATGCGCTGCTGTTCGCCACCGCGCTGATGTTCGTCGGTGCCTGCTTCGTCTACGCCCGCCGCCGCAACCCGCCCGCGCGCCTGTCCAAGGGCCCGTGGATGCGCCTGCCGAAAAGCCTGCTGATGTTCTCGGCCACCTTCTTCATCGCCACCTTGCCGGTGGCCGGTATCTTGCCGATGAATTTCGGCGGTTGGGTACTGGCTGCGGTGCTGGGCATCGGCGTGCTGTGGGGCGTGTCGGAACTGTTTCTCGGGCTGACCTGGGGCGGGCCGATGAAGCACGCTTTCGCTGGCGCCTTGCACCTGGCCTGGCACCGCCGCGCCGAACGCTTTGGCGGTGGTCGCTCCACCGGCCTGAAACCGTTGGACCTGAACGACCCCACTGCGCCGCTGGGCGTGGAAAAACCCAAGGACTTCACCTGGAACCAGCTGCTGGGCTTCGATGCCTGCGTGCAGTGCGGCAAATGTGAAGCCGCGTGCCCGGCGTTCGCCGCCGGTCAACCGTTGAACCCGAAGAAGCTCATTCAGGACATGGTCGTAGGCCTGGCCGGTGGTACCGATGCGAACTTCGCCGGCAACCCCTATCCCGGCAAGGCGATTGGCGAACACGCGGGTAACCCGCACCAGCCCATCGTCAATGGCCTGGTCGATGCCGACACCCTGTGGTCGTGCACCACCTGCCGCGCCTGCGTGGAAGAGTGTCCGATGATGATCGAGCACGTCGACGCCATCGTCGACATGCGCCGCCACCTGACCCTGGAAAAAGGCGCCACGCCCAACAAGGGCGCCGAAGTGCTGGATAACCTGATCGCCACCGACAACCCCGGCGGTTTCAGTCCTGGTGGCCGGATGAACTGGGCCGCCGACCTGAACCTGCCATTGTTGAGCGAGCGCAAAACCATCGACGTGCTGTTCTGGGTTGGGGACGGCGCCTTCGACATGCGCAATCAGCGCACCCTGCGTGCTTTCGTCAAGGTGCTGAAAGCGGCCAAGGTCGATTTCGCCGTGCTCGGCCTGGAAGAGCGCGACAGCGGAGACGTGGCGCGGCGACTGGGCGACGAGGCCACCTTCCAACTGCTGGCCAAGCGCAATATCGGCACCCTCGGCAAGTACGGTTTCAAGCGCATCGTCACCTGCGACCCCCACAGCTTCCATGTGTTGAAGAACGAGTACGGTGCGCTGGGCGGCAACTATCAGGTGCTGCATCACAGCACCTTCATGGCCGAACTGGTCACCGCCGGCCAGCTCCATCTGGGACAGCACAAGGGCGGCAGCGTGACCTACCACGACCCGTGCTACCTGGGCCGCTACAACGGCGAGTACCAGGCCCCGCGCGATGTGCTCAAGGCGCTGGGTATCGAGGTCAAGGAAATGCAGCGCTCGGGTTTCCGTTCCCGCTGTTGCGGTGGCGGTGGCGGCGCGCCGATCACCGACATACCCGGCAAGCAGCGCATTCCCGACATGCGCATGGAAGACATCCGCGAAACCCAGGCCGAAGTCGTGGCCGTGGGCTGCCCGCAGTGCACCGCCATGCTAGAAGGCGTGGTGGAACCGCGGCCGTTGGTCAAGGACATCGCCGAACTGGTCGCCGAGGCGCTGGTCGAGGACAGTGTTGCCCCCGCCAGGCCCGCACCGGCCAAACGTGAAGTTGTCGAGGAGGTGCATTGATGAGTGACCTCATCCGTCGTGATCCGCGGGCCGAATGGATCGCCCGCAACCGCCTGCATCCCTTGCACAGTGCCCTGCAGCCTCAGGCGAGTGCGTGGATGGGGCCCAATGGCGTCATGCGCAAGAACCCCCACGGCATCGGTTTCATCGGTGCCAACGGGATCAAGCGCATCGACCGCAGTGGCGCCCAGCAGGGCGGCGCGAGCAAGCGTTCGGCAGCCGTGGAAGTGAAGCTGCCCTTGCACCAGGTGGCGGTGCCCCAATTTTACATCGCTGTGGTACCGGACATGGTCGGCGGCCGCCTGAGCAGCCACGACCGCGACGTGCTGGGCCTGGCCCATCGCCTGGCAGCAGGGGGTGGCGCGGTATTGGCTATCGTCTTCGGCGAATACAAGGAAAACGCTTTCGATAGCGCAGGCGTCGACCGGCTGTTGATTGTGCAAGGCGGCGAATTCGAAGGTTATGCGCCGGAACAGCGAATCCACGGCCTGCGCGCGGTGGATAATCAGTTCAGCCCACGCCATTGGCTGCTGCCCGACAGCCGTACCGGCGGTGGCGAGCTGGGTCGGCGTTTTGCCGCTTGCCAGGGTGAACGTCCCGCCACACGTGTGTGGCAGGTCAAGGACGGCCAGTGCATCAGCCGTGCCGGTGCCGGCCAGCAGGACATTGCCCGACCGCTGCCGCGCTTGATCCTGGCGGCCGCCGAGTGCGCCGAACCGGTGGACGAGACTCGTCACGAAGCGCTGCCGGTGGCGTTGTCCGCAGCCACGGCGCGCAGCCTGCCGCGCATCGAAGACCTCGGTGCGGTAGCAGTCGACCCGGCGGCCGTGCCCATGGCCGAATCGGAATTCATATTCTCGGGGGGCAATGGGGTCAAGGACTGGGAACTGTTCCACCGGACGGCCCAGGCCTTGGGTGCGACCGAAGGTGCCTCGCGGGTGGCGGTGGACGATGGTTTCATGCTGCGCGACCGTCAGGTCGGCGCCAGTGGTACCTGGGTGACCGCGCGGGTCTATGTGGCGGTGGGCATTTCCGGTGCCATCCAGCACTTGCAGGGCATTGGTGGTTGCGACAAGGTCATTGCCATCAACCTCGACGCCAACTGCGACATGGTCAAGCGTGCCGACCTGTCGGTGATCGGCGACGGGCAGGCGATCATGCACGCCTTGATCGACGCCATCCAGGCCTATCGCAACCAAGCCAAACGCGATGCCGCCTGATGGGCGCCACGATGAGAGAGACACAGCCATGAACACCAAGGTCATCACCCTCGTTTCCATCGGCGCCCACCCGACGTCCGGCCGCCCCCGGCGCGCAGACCAGGATTCACGCGCCGTGGAGCTGGGCCTGCAACTGGCCGGAGATGACCTGCAGGTGCTGCACGCCGGTGATGTCGCCGAGCCTGCGTTGCGCGCGTACCTGGGCATGGGCCTGCAACAGCTGCACGTGCTCGAACAGCCACAAGGCGCCGATGCCTTGCCGGCCCTGTGCGACTACCTGCAAGCGGCCGGTGCGCACGTGGTGCTCACCGGTACCCAGGCCGAAACCGGCGAAGGCTCGGGCATGTTGCCCTTTCTGCTGGCGGAAAAACTCGGCTGGCCGTTGATCGTTGGCCTGGCCGAGGTCGAGTCCATCGACAACGGCGTGGCCCAGGTGCTGCAGGCCTTGCCCCGAGGCCAACGGCGGCGCCTCAAGGTGCGGCTGCCGTTGCTGGCCACCGTCGACAATGCCGCACCCAAGCCTCGGCAGAGCGCCTACGGCCCGGCGCAGCGCGGACGGCTGCCGGTGGATGAGGTGGAGGTAATCAACGACGAACTGTTCGACAGCGCCGAGCTGCAGCCGGCCAAGCCCCGGCCCAAACGTTTGAAGGTGATCAAGGCCAAGAGCGGCGCGGATCGCATGAAGGCCGCCACGGCCAAGGCCAGTGGCGGAGGAGGGCAGGTGCTCAAGGGCCTGAGCGCCGAAGAGGGCGCTCAGGCGGTGCTCAAGGCGTTGATCGAGGAGGGGGTGGTGCGGCTTTGATGCGCGCGTCGCTACAAGCCAAGCACGTCGACTTGATGCCGCTGGCGGAATGCGCTGGTGGCACCGGCAGCCGCTTGCAGATGGTCAACAGCCGTACTGAATTGCGCGACCAGGCCACCCAACGTCATGCTTTTTCCAGTGAACGTGCTATTGGTCAGCCCAGTGAGTTTATCGTCAGCCTCGGTCGCGTTGTACATCTTTGCTATCTGTAGCGTCCGCCGATAGAGCTCGGCGAACGCACCGTCCGCGCTGGTTTCCAAAAGTTCGAGCTTCGCCGGGTCTTTGTCTTGTTGGGTTTTATACAGTTCATAGCCAGCCTTGATTGCATCGACGCCGATCTTGACGGCGACGCCCGCTGGCCCTGCGGCTTTGGAACCTGCGGTTTTGGCGACTTCAGTGCCGAGGTTCAGGGCATTCTTGGGATTGTCGGGTACGTAAGTGCGAGATTTATAGTAGAACTTACCCACCAGACCGTTCTTGCGAATCTTCGCGTCATGAATGATCGATGAAGCACTCAGAGTTCCAGTACGCAGATGCAGAGTGGCGGTATTGCCGGCTTTTTCCATTGCCTTTTCCGAGGCGACACTGGCCAGCTTACCGAGCACCATGCCTATGCCAGCACCGGCCAGAGCCCCCGCCGGGCCCAATGCCATCGCCCCGACGGCTGTGCCAATGGCTGTTCCTGTGGCTGTAGAGCTCAAGTTGGAAACAACGATAGTCGCCCCTCGAAGTCCGACCGACTTCGCCAGCTCAGTAGTGCTTTCCATATTTTTCAGTGCCTGGATCACACCCTTGCTATTGGTTTCAGAGATTTCGTAGGCCGAAAGCAGTACCTGCGCGCGGCTCTGCCTGGTGCGATTGAACCAGGTCTTGCAATGGCCTTTCCAGTTCTCATATTTACGGCGTCGCTCGCTCTCGGAACCGGTTCCCCAATACGGCTGCCCCGCCAGGTATTCGTCTGTAGGGCCCGCTTCAATCATGCTTTCAAGGGTGTCATGCTTTGTTTTAGCGCGCCCATCACCGTCCACCATGGTGATAGGATTGTTGCCTACCATCGCATAAAGGTTCAGACCGTCGATATCGCCCGCCGGATCCGGATTGATCCATCGGATCTGCCAGGGTGCGTAGTAGCGCAAGCCGTAATAGTAAAGACCGGTGGCGTCACGTTCCTTGCCGGAGTAGCGGATGGTTTTGTACTTGGCTTGCAGTGCACTGCGACCGGCCCAGCAGGCGGTGCCCCCGAACGGATAGTATTCTTCCCGGCTCAATAACTGGCCGTCGCTGCCCAACTCCAACGTGGCTGAGCGCAAATGGTTGCTCAGGGTGAAACGCAGTTGATCATTAGGCAAACCCTCGGGTTTGCCATGTGCCCAATGCAGCAGACGGACGCCGTTCTTACCCGCTTGCGCAACGATGACATGCAAGCGCTCACCGCTGCGGCTGTCCGTCCGAATTTCCAGCCCCGGTAGGTAGCGGACCTCACATCGACGTGCGCCGCTGCGCTGTTGGGCATGGGATATCTTGCGCAAACGACTTCCCGCAGCGTCGTAGATGTAGCGCTCATAGTCGTCTTCTTCATCGTCGCGCTGCACCGGTGCCACGCGCTGCAGCTGGTTGTATTCATCCCATGTCATTACCTGCCCGGGCAGCAGTTCGCGGGAGTTTCCATTGGCATCGAAGCCATCGGTCAACTGGCCTTCATCGGGGAGTTGCCCATTGCGCTCGGGCAGCGATCTGTTGCTGGCACTTGCCACCGCCATTCTGAGTGTTCGGTTCCGTTGCCCATTGACGTGGCGAAGCTCTGTCAGGTTGCCCGCCCGGTCATACTCCATGTTCTGCCGGTAGTTGAGCAGCAAGGAAGGATCCTGAGGCATTGCCAGCAACGGCGGCAGTGATGGGCCTTCGCCGCCCGCATTTGCAGCTTCGCGACCGGTAGCTTCGATCAGTTGGCAAAACGAGTCATAGCGATATTCGTTGACCGCTTCGATGCGACGATTGGCGTGGTATTTGGTGGGTTGAGATTGATCGCTGACCTTGATGATGTTGCCGGCTGGATCATACAGGTAGTGCAAATCCTGAAGCACGACCGCGTCGGCGCTTACGGACGTTGCCCTGAGTAGCTGTTGGTCGATGGGGTCGAACTCGGCGCGGCTTGTCACGCCATTGCCTATCGTTTGCGAAACGATCCGCCCGCCTGCATCATGACTCAACGCCGACAGCAGTTCACAGTTCAGCCCTTCGGCGGTCACCAGCCGGCTGGTAGCCTCCAGACCACTGATGTCATGGCCAAAATGTTGCACATTACCCAAGGCGTCTCTGTGGGTGACAAGCATGCCGGTGGCATCGTGGGTATAGGAGGTGCGATAACCCGGCCCAGGCTCTAGCAAGGCATCGCGTTCCGCCAGGGACACGGGCCAGTCGGGTAGCACCTCTGCGTCCAGAAAACGCTGCGTATAGCTGATCGCTTCGCCGTTGATGTCAAACCCATGGGCGATTCTGCTGCCCGCGTCATCGTCATGCCGATAGCTCGTGCCGCACAGATTGCGAGCAGCGTGCTCGCTGTCGACCGCTGCGTAATCGACGCGTTGCGTGACGCGTTGCCGGCCCTCGGCATCGCGTTTGGCAACCGATATCAACCTGGCGTGTCGGTCATAATTCAGCGTGGTGTGGATGCCTTTGCTGTCCCAGCTTTCCCGGTTGGAGCCTTGGGCGTCGAGCAACATCGCTTTCCAGCCAGAATCCGCATTGCGCTGCAACAACGGTGTACCCGAGAAGCTGAACACCGTTGCTTGATTCGGCGTCTCGCTCACACCGCTCTGGAAATGCTCGAACTGACGCGGATCCCACTGGCTGACAGGACGGCCTGCGTGGTCATGCCATTGGGCACTGACCCGGGGCTCGGCAAGGACGTCGGCTTCGCGTCGGTAATAACCGATGGTACGTACGGCCAGGCCACGGGGGTCGGACACCACCAGTGCCGGGGTGCGGGCATGGATGGCGAGTTGATCGGAGATGCTTCGAAGGGGCGACATGCTGTCCTGCCTTGCTCGGATAGATTTCCCTCTTTATCTCTGATCGACCGGCAGCCAGCCATGAACACCCACGGTATCAACGCTGCGCACAACTGTAGCGGCGATGCAGGCCGCGTTCGGCTTGCCGTGCCGGGTGCGTCATCGCGTTCGCAGGGGTGCGTAGAGGTGTATCAAAAGCGCTGTGAAAGAGGGTTCGAGCACACGGTTGCCGTGGCCGCTCAGGTGGTCGGCATCAGCGAAGAGTGGTGTTTCGTTCGAGTCGTAGGTCGAGCAGGTGTTGCCCGGGCAAAGGATCGGCAACGGATCCCAGACGTTCAGCGCCGGGTATTCGCGGGTCAGTATCGTCAGCAGATGCATCTGCGGCGCACGTAGCTGCACTATCCGGTCGTGTTCCACGCTCAGTCCGGGCGTGCAGATCGGATTCATTCGGTTGAATGGATCCGAGCAACGGTTCGCCGGGGCCTTGAAGACCGGCGACGGTGCGTCGATCAGTACGGTCAAGCCCGCCGCCTGCAGCGATTCGAGCACGGCGTCGGCGGCCTGACGCGCCGCTTGGGCGTGTTGCACAGTGCGCTCGCCGCGTGCTTGTTCGAAGATTGCGTCCTCGCCCTGCTGCCAATCGCGACCTGCCAGCTCCGGCATGCGCAGGGACGCCAGGAACACCACATCGCCCGGCTTGGCGCGTGCCTGAATATCGGCCAACGCACTGCTCTGCCAAGAGGCGCAGGCGGGCGGATCGGCATCCAGCAGGCTGACCACTGCGCAGCCGCCGCGTTCGTATTCCACCACGTCGATGCCCAGTCGCAGCGAGACGATGTTGAGCATCGTGCGGTACGCGGCAGTGTGTGAGTCGCCCAGCACGAAAAGCTGGCGCCCGTGCAGGGCCGGCTGGTCGATCTTTTCGATCGGCTCCCGAGGGTAGTGTCTGTAGGCATGCCAGGTGTAGCTATCGGCCACGGTACTCAGCGATAAACGCTCGGTGGAGTGGATTGTCCACGCCGCAATTCCGGCGCACAGCCCCATGGCACTCAGCCCACCGCACACCGACAGCCCCGCACGACGATGCCACCGCGTGCCGCCACGGCGCACTGGCATTTCGACCCAGTGGTAGGACGCCGCTGCCAGGCCGAACACCAGCAACGGGTAGGCCAGCTGGATCCACAATGCTTCCAGGCCAATGGTCCAGCGCAGGAATACCGCCACGGGCCAGTGCCACAGGTACAGCGAATATGACAGGCGCCCCACGTACGTCAGGGCTGGCCATTGCAAGACCGTCAGCAACGGGCCAGCGGGTCGATCGCTGCCGAGCACCACGGCGGCGATCAGCAACACCGTGCCCAGCACCGGGACCAGCGCCCATGGGTACGGGAAGCGTGCGGTCGGCGTCAGCATGAAGCCTGCCGCCAGCAACGCCAGCCCGGCCACCAGCATCGCCTGTCGATGCCACGCATGCAGGCAAGTCAGGCGGCCTTGGCCGATGGCCTGGAACAGCAGTGCACCGGCGGCCAGTTCCCAGAAACGGCTGGGCAGCAGATAGAACGCCGACAAGGGTGCGGCGTGGGTCTGCACCGCGCACCAGGCCAGCGAGGCAAGGGTCAAGGCAGGCAGCAGGCAGCGCGCGATAACGCTGTTTTCGCGGTAGCGCAGCCAGAGCAGGAAGACCGTGGGCAATAGCAGATAGAACTGTTCTTCCACGCCCAGCGACCAGGTGTGCAGGTACGGGTTGAACTCGGCTTTCGGTGAGAAATAGGTGTCGGTCTGCCAGGCCAGAACCAGGTTGCTCAGCCCCACGAATGCGGCCAGGCCAGTGTCTTCGTTCTGGCTGCTGAGCCATACCGGGGGAACGATCAGCGCCGACATCAGGACACTGGCGGTGAGCACAAGCAATAACGCCGGAAGAATGCGCAGCAGGCGTCGTTGGTAGAACTCCAGCAGGAAGGTGCGCAGCGGCAGGCCGCTCGTTTGCGCCAGGGAGCGGCTGATCACGTAGCCGGAAATGACGAAGAACATGTCTACGCCGGTGAAGCCTCCTGGCAGAAAGCGCAGGAAGTCGACATGGAAAACGATGACTGCAAGTACCGCGATCGCGCGCAGGCCATCGATGCCCGCAACGTATGGCAAGCCGGGAGTGGAGGACATGGTGCCGCCCTTTTATTGTTGGGCAGCGACCATAGAATGCCTGGGCAGGCAAACGCCAGATTGCATCTTTTCAGGATGTATCCCGAGCTCGCCTGTTACTCGTGCACTGCCACGCCCTTGAGATACGCCGCAGGCTCCGCCCCCAGGTTGCTCAGCAGCCGCTCGCTGTACCAGTCGATGAAGTTCACCACGCCGAACTCGTAGGTCTTGGAGTACGGCCCCGGCTGGTAGGCGGTGGAGTTGATGCCGCGCTGGTTTTCCTCGGCCAGGCGGCGGTCCTGGTCGTTGGTCGCGTCCCACACCTGGCGCATCCGCGCGACGTCGTAGTCCACGCCTTCCACGGCGTCCTTGTGCACCAGCCACTTGGTGGTGACCACCGTTTCCTGCGCGCTGATCGGCCACACCGTGAACACGATGATGTGGTCACCCATGCAGTGGTTCCAGGAATGCGGCAGGTGCAGGATGCGCATCGAACCCAGGTCCGGATTCTTGATGCGCCCCATCAGTTTCTTGCAGCCGACCTGGCCGTCCAGCGTCATCGACAGCGTCCCCTTGAGCAGCGGCATGCGCACGATGCGGTTGCGCAGGCCGTGGCTGGCGTGGGCGTAGGGGATCTTCTCGGCATCCCAGGCGGCAGCCGAGGCGGCCACATGGTCCTTGAAGGCCTGGTCGGCGCGCGGGTCGGTGACGTCGTCCCATTCCAGCAGGGTCTTGAGCAATTCGGGGTGGGCGCCGCCGCAGTGGTAGCACTCGCGGTTGTTCTCCAGCACCAGTTTCCAGTTGGCCTTTTCCAGCAGATCGGTCTGCACCGCGACCTTGGTGTTTTCCATGTCGTACGGTTCCATGTAATGGTTCAGCGTACTGAGGAAATTGTCGATCGCAGGCGGGTTCTCCGCCAGGCTGATGAAAATGTAGCCGCCTGAGGTTTTCACATGCACGGGCTTGAGGCCGTACTGCTTCATGTCGAAGTCGGCGCCCATCTCGGTGCCGGCGAACAGCAGGCGGCCATCCAGCTCGTAGGTCCATTGGTGGTAATGGCAGACCAGCTTGGCCACCTTGCCTTTTTCCTTGGTGCACAGTCGCGAACCGCGATGGCGGCAGACGTTGTGAAAGGCATGCACCACCCCTTCGGCCCCGCGCACCACGAGGATCGGATTGCTGCCGATCTGCAGGGTGAGGTAGTTGCCCTTGGCCGGGATCTCGCATGTCATGCCGGCGATCAGCCATTCCTTGTTGAAGATCTCCTGCATGTCGATCTGGAACAGGCGTTCGTCGTTGTAGAACGGCTGCGGCAGCGAGAAGGTACGCTCGCGTTCCTGCAGCATCTGGGCGGTTGCCTTGCGTGCGGGTTCCAGCGGATCGCCCAGACTCAGGGTAGTGGTGGCATCCATCGTGTTCATCCTCATGGCCAGGCAGTGTGGCCGCGAAAAAAGTGGCTGTTACGGTTGTCGACGCAAGGCGGCTGAAACTGCGTTCAGATGCGGTGGAGTGTGCGACTCGGCGCGCCATGAACCTTATCCATGGGCGACATGGCCAAATCCATTCCCGACGCTGCAGGCTAGGCGGCATGGGGCTGGTCGCCATGAGCATGTGGATGTCGCGGATGGGAATGTGGCGGTGGCGGTGCACCCGCAGAATCGCTGCACGCACAGTCGGCAGTCGACCTTGGAGACCAGCATGTCCAACCCCTTCCTGATGCCCGTCAATACCCAGACCTGGGCCAATGGGCGCCACATCGTTCGTTGCGTCAAGGTGATCCAGGAAACCTGGGACGTGCGCACCTTCTGCTTCATGGCCGACCAGCCCATTCTGTTCTTTTTCAAGCCAGGCCAGTTCGTGACCCTGGAACTGGAAATCGAAGGCCAGCCGGTGATGCGCTCGTACACCATCTCCAGCGCGCCGTCGGTGCCGTACAGCTTTTCCATCACCATCAAGCGAGTGCCGGGCGGGCGGGTTTCGAACTGGTTGCACGATACCCTGCACGAGGGCCAGGAGCTGGCGGTACATGGCCCGGTCGGGCTGTTCAATGCCATCGACTTTCCGGCACCGAAGATTCTCTATCTCAGCGGTGGGGTCGGTATCACGCCGGTGATGTCGATGGCGCGCTGGTTCTACGACACCAACGCCAACGTCGACATGGTTTTCGTGCACAGTGCGCGTTCGCCCAAGGACATCATCTACCACCGCGAACTGGAGCACATGGCCTCGCGGGTCGACAACTTCAGCCTGCACATCATCTGCGAGAAGCATGGGCTGGGTGAGCCGTGGTCGGGCTACCGTGGCTACCTGAACCACAAGCTGCTGGAATTGATCGCGCCCGACTTCATGGAGCGCGAGGTGTATTGCTGCGGGCCGACCCCGTACATGACTGCGGTCAAGCGCCTGCTGGAAGCCGCCGGCTTCGACATGACCCGTTACCACGAGGAATCGTTCGGCGCCACGCCGCCCGAGGCGCGCGCCGACGCCGTGGAACAGGCCGAGCAGGCCGCCGATGCGCCGGAAGTGGACGTCTCGGAACTGCACCTGGTGGAGTTCACCGCCAGCGGCAAGAGCATCCGCGTGGCGCCGGGCGAAACCGTGCACGCGGCGGCTTCCAAGCTGGGAATGATGATTCCCAAGGCCTGCGGCATGGGTATCTGTGGCACCTGCAAAGTGTTGAAACTGGGCGGGGAAGTGGAGATGGAGCACAACGGCGGCATCACCGAGGATGACGAAGCCGAGGGTTACATCCTGTCCTGCTGCAGCGTGCCGAAGGGAGATGTGCGCATCGAGTTCTGATGTGCGATTGCGGTGTCAGTCGTGGTTTCGGACGACCGCATCGAGGCCGGACGCGGCTTGCGCCGCTGCTACAAGGCATTGCGGTGCATCTGAACGCCTGCGTCGAAGCCGGACGCGGCTTGCGCCGCTGCTACAAGGTATTGCGGTGCATCTGAACGACTGCGTCGAGGCCAGACGCGGCTTGCGCCGCTGCTACAGGGGGTCGCGGTGTTTCTGAACGACTGCGTCGCGGCCGGACGCGGCTTGCGCCGCTGCTACAAGGCATCGCGGTGCATCTGAACGCCTGCGTTGCGGCCGGACGCGGCTTGCGCCGCTGCTACGAGGCATTGCGGTATTTCTGTAGCAGCGGCGCGAGCCGCGTCGGCGGTGCGCGCGGTGTCTATGAGTGAACGCGTCCAGGCGCCCGGTGCTTACACCTTGAAGCGTGCCACCAGCCCGTTCAGATCCACTGCAAGGCGCGCCAGTTCGCCGCTGGCTGCCGTGGTCTGCGCCGAACCTGCAGCGGTCTGCACCGACAGGTCGCGAATGTTCACCAGGTTGCGGTCCACTTCGCGTGCCACCTGGGCCTGCTCTTCGGCGGCGCTGGCGATCACCAGGTTGCGTTCATTGATCTGCACGATGGCGCCATTGATCGTCTCCAGCGCCATGCCGGCACCCTTGGCGATGTTGAGGGTCGACTCGGCGCGCTCGGTGCTGTTGCGCATCGAGTCCACGGCCTGCTCGGTGCCGCCCTGGATGCTGCCGATCATGCGTTCGATCTCGCTGGTCGACTGCTGGGTGCGGTGCGCCAGCGCGCGGACCTCGTCGGCCACCACGGCAAACCCGCGGCCTGCCTCGCCGGCACGTGCCGCCTCGATGGCAGCGTTGAGCGCCAGCAGGTTGGTCTGGTCGGCCAGGCCACGAATCACGTCCAGCACCTTGCCGATGTCGCGCGACTCGGTTGCCAGGTTGCCAATCAGCTCGGCGGTGCTCTGCACATCGCCGCTCATGCGTTCGATGGCGCTGACGGTTTCCATGACCAGGTCACGGCCATCGCTGGCCGACGTGGTCGCGTCCTTGGACGCCTCGGAGGTGCTCACGGCGTTGCGTGCCACTTCTTCGACCGCACTGGTCATCTCGTTGACCGCAGTGGCGGCCTGTTCGATCTCGTTGTTCTGCTGAGTCAGGCCGCGAGCACCTTCGTCGGTGACGCTGTTGAGTTCCTCGGCAGCCGATGCCAATTGGGTCGCCGAACCGGAAATGCGCTGCAGGGTATCGCGCAGCTTGCCCTGCATCTTCTGCATGGCCAGCAGCAACCGCGCGGCTTCGTCGCGCCCCTCGGCATGGATCGGCCGGGTCAGGTTGCCTTCGGCAATTGCCTCGGCCGCCACCAGTGCCTGGTCGATCGGCCTGACGATGCTGCGGGTCAACAGCCAGGCAAACAGGAACGTCAGCAGGGTCGCCACGATCAGCATGCCCACCACCCAGGTGAACGCCGAGCGGTATTCATCCTCGGCTTGCTGATTGATCTCGCGGGTTTGCACATTGTTGATCTTGACCAGTTTCTCGAGCACGGCATTGACCTGCTCGGAATTGCTCAGCATGTCGCTGTTGAGCATGGTCCGCAGCTCTTCCACCTGGCCGTTTGCCGAGAAGCTCTTCATGCGAGCTTCGAGCTGGCGATACTGGCCCAGCAAACGCTTGTAGTCATCGTAGGCCGCCTGCTCTTCGTCATTGGAGATCATTTTCTCGTAACGGGCCTGGGCCTGGTTGATCTGCTCGTTGCGCTGGTCGAACAGCTGCACGGTTTTCTGCTGGATGTCGGCTTCGCGATTGAGCAACAAGCGGTACGACAGCACACGCAGGCGCAGCGTCAGCTGGGTCAGCTCGTCCAGGCTGGTGATGCTGGGTACGGTGTTGTTCTCGATGTTCTGGCCGGCGGCGCGGATGTGGCTCATCTGGACCAGGGAAAACACCCCGAGCACGATCATCAGCACGCCGATGAGGGAGAAACCGAGCAGAGCGCGCGGGGCGATGTTCATGTTGCGTAAAGACATGTGAGGTTACCGAAAGGTAGGGCGCGTCCGTGCGACACAAGAAAGGGCTGCACGGCTTATCGGTCGAATGTAAAAAGTCTGAAGGGGACAAATTGCCGCAGGTGATGCGCGTCATCGCGAGCGCTCAAGCGATGAAGACCGATGAACGGGACGAACCGAACAGCGATTTGGGGGTCCATCGGGGTCCTATCAAAGCTGGCCCGGGCGAGGTTTTTTCTTTATCGTTCGCGCCCCTGACAAAGTGTTGGAAATAGCAAATGTTGGAAGCATCCCTGAATCAATTGGAAAGCCTGGTAAACGACCTGGTAAAGCACAACCGGGAACTGGCCGAACGCAATGCCCAGCTGGCCGGCGAGCTGGCCCAGGCCAAGGATGACAACGACACGCTGCAGCTCAGTCTGCTGGAACAGGAAGAGAAGCAGGGCGCAACCACCGCGCGTATTCAAGCACTGGTCGAGCGTGCTACTGCGGCGGCGGTATGAACCTTGACGACGGGGTTGAGGTCTTCTCGATCCTGGGCAACGAATATTCAGTGAAAGCACCGCCCGGCGAACAGCAGGCGCTGCGTCAGGCGTTCGGCATGCTCGAGCGCACGCTGGCGCAGACCAAGCGCAGCCATCCGACATTGATCGGCGACCGCCTGCTGGTGCTGGCCGCGCTGAATCTATGCCAGCGCCAGGTCGAGCTGAGCCAGGGCCACGCCCATGCCATGGACCAGTGCAAAAGCAGGATCGACGCCCTGGTGAGTCGCTGCAGCGATACGCAGGACTGATTCAGCCAGGCGGCCGGGTGGTGCTGCTGCGCAGATCACCGCCCAGCCCTCGCCGGTGGCTTGTTGTTCTTTGCTCTGCGAAAATCCTCATACTTTTCTGCCGGATGTTGACATGACTCCCCTCAAGAACGACCGCTTCCTGCGTGCCCTGCTCAAGCAGCCCGTTGACGTCACCCCGGTGTGGATGATGCGCCAGGCCGGACGCTACCTGCCCGAGTACCGCGCCAGCCGCGCCAAGGCCGGTGACTTCATGAGCCTGTGCAAGAACCCGTCGTTCGCCTGCGAAGTCACCATGCAGCCGTTGGAACGCTACCCGCTGGATGCGGCCATCCTGTTCTCCGACATCCTCACCATCCCCGATGCCATGGGCCAGGGCCTGTACTTCGAAACCGGCGAAGGCCCGCGCTTCAAGAAGGTCGTCAGTACCTTGGCCGACATCGAAGCGCTGCCGATCCCCGATGCGCATCAGGATCTGGGCTACGTCATGGACGCGGTCAGCACCATCCGCCGCGAACTCAACGGCCGGGTGCCGCTGATCGGCTTTTCCGGGAGCCCCTGGACGCTGGCCACCTACATGGTCGAAGGCGGTTCGTCGAAGGATTTTCGCAAGACCAAAGCCATGCTCTACGACCAGCCCCAGGCCATGCACCTGCTGCTGGACAAGCTGGCGCAGTCGGTCACCAGCTACCTTAATGGCCAGATCATGGCCGGGGCCCAGGCGGTGCAGATCTTCGATACCTGGGGCGGCAACCTGTCGGCCGCGGCGTATCAGGAATTCTCCCTGGCCTACATGCGCAAGATCGTCAGCGGCCTGATCCGCGAACACGAAGGGCGCAAGGTGCCGGTGATCCTGTTCACCAAGAACGGCGGCCTGTGGCTGGAAAGCATCGCCGACGCCGGCGCCGACGCGCTGGGCCTGGACTGGACCTGCGACATCGGCGAAGCCCGTCGCCGCGTTGGCCACAAGGTCGCCCTGCAGGGCAACATGGACCCTACCGTGCTGTACGCCAAGCCCGAAGCGATTCGCGCCGAAGTGGCGCGGATCCTCGCCAGCTACGGGCAGGGCACAGGCCATGTGTTCAACCTCGGCCACGGCATCACCCCGGAAGTCGATCCCGAGCATGCCGGCGCATTCATCAACGCCGTGCATGAGTTTTCAGGGCAATATCACGGCTGACATCCTGCCGTGTTGAATCTTGACGCGGCTTGCACCGCTGCTACAGAAACACCCACCCCTGTAGCAGCGGCGCAAGCCGCGTCGGCGGCGTACGCGGTACATCTGGACGCTCGCGTTGAAACCTGACGCGGCTTGCACCGCTGCTACAGAAACACCCGCCCCTGTAGCAGCGGCGCAAGCCGCGTCGGCGGTGTATGCGGTACATCTGGACGCTCGCGTTGAAACCTGACGCGGCTTGCACCGCTGCTACAGAAACACCCACCCCTGTAGCAGCGGCGCAAGCCGCGTCGGCGGTGCATGCGGTTCATTTGGACGCCCCCACCGGCTGCAACTTCGCCAGCCTCGCCGCCACCACCAACGCCACCGTCAACAGGCCCGCAATGAACCCGCCCACACCCGTCCAGCCACCGTAGTGCCAGGCCATCCCTCCCGCCGTCCCGGCGACGCTTGACCCCGCGTAATAACTGAACAGGTACAACGAAGACGCCTGCCCCTTGGCCGTCAACGCACGCCGTCCGATCCAGCTGCTGGCCACCGAGTGCGCACCGAAAAAGCCAAAGGTGAACATCAGCATCCCCAGCAGGATCACGGGTACCGGATTGAACAGGGTCACCAGCAGGCCTGCGAACATCAGCACGATGCTCATCCAGAACACCTTGCGTCGGCCATGCTTGTCGGCCAGCGAGCCCACCTGCGCCGAGCTGTAGATGCCGGCCAGGTACACCACCGACAGCAGCCCCACCAGCGCCTGGCTCATGTGGTAGGGCTCGGCCAACAGGCGGTAGCCAATGTAGTTGAACAGCGTCACGAAGCTGCCCATCAGCAGGAACGCTTCGAGAAACAGCCACGGCAGGCCGGCATCCTTGAAGTGCATGGTGAAGCCTTCCAGCAAGCCACGTGGGTTCATCTTGCGGGGGCGGAAGTTACGCGATTCCGGGAGGATCCTGACGAACACCGCCGCTGCGACCAGAGCCAGGCCGCCGACCACCAACAGTGCAGTGTGCCAACTGACGAAGTCGATCAGCACGCCGGTGATCAGGCGTCCACTCATGCCGCCGATGGCGTTGCCGCCAATGTACAAACCCATTGCCAGACCGATGTGTTGCGGATGAATTTCCTCGCTCAGGTAGGTCATGGCTACCGCAGCCAGGCCGCTCAGGCTCAATCCGGTCAAGGCGCGCAGCAACAGCACGCCGTCCCAAGTAGGCATCAAGGCACTGCCGAGGGTGCACAGCGCTGCGCTGAACAAGGCTGCCACCATCACCGGCTTGCGTCCGACACTGTCGGAAATCGGCCCGGTGATCAGCAATCCGATGGCCAGCATCCCGGTAGCCACCGACAGCACCAGGCTGCTCTGGGCGGCGTTGATGCCGAACTCGTAGGACAGGATCGGCATCATGGGTTGCACGCAATACAGCAGGGCAAAGGTGGCGAAGCCGCCGCTGAACAGGGCGAGTACCGTGCGCAGGAACTGCGGGGTGCCTTTTTCGATGTACTGCTCGTTGAACTGAGCGGCGTTTTGATGAGGGGTATCAACAGCTTGCGCAGCAGGCGCGACAGCAGTTTTCACGGTGACCTCGGGAGGGGGGCGGCAGGAGTTGAAAAACTATATAGCTGGCTAATGATTTCTGCCAACACTAGCACCGAGACTGTAGGAAATTGTAGGAAAAATCCGAGAATGAACGTCCCGGCGCGCTAGCAACTGTAATATTCTGGCCGCTACACTCGAGGCTTTGCCTGTCATGGAGGGATATAGATGCGGCGCGTGGTGTTCAATCAGAAGGGCGGCGTAGGCAAATCCAGCATTGCCTGCAACCTGGCGGCCGTCAGTGCCAACGAGGGCTTTCGCACGTTATTGATCGACCTCGATGCCCAGGCCAACTCTACCCAGTACCTCACCGGGCTGACCGGTAACGATATCCCGATGGGCATCGCGGATTTCTTCAAGCAGATCCTGTCGTCGGGGCCGGCCAGCAAGAAAGGCAAGGTGGATATCCATCAAACGCCCTATGACAACCTGCATGTAGTCACGGCTTCGGCGGAGTTGGCTGATCTGCAGCCCAAGCTGGAAGCCAAGCACAAGATCAACAAGCTGCGCAAACTGCTCGACGAGCTCAGTGAAGATTATGATCGGATCTATATCGACACGCCGCCGGCGTTGAATTTCTATGCGGTGTCGGCGCTGATCGCTGCGGATCGGGTGTTGATTCCCTTCGATTGCGACAGCTTTTCCCGGCATGCGCTCTATGGTCTGCTGAGTGAAATCGATGAGTTGAAAGAGGACCACAACGAGGGTCTTGAAGTCGAAGGTATCGTCGTCAACCAGTTCCAGCCTCGGGCCAGCCTGCCTCAGCAGATGCTCGACGAACTGATCGCCGAGGGCCTGCCCGTGCTGCCGGTGTATTTGAACAGCTCGGTCAAGATGCGCGAGTCCCATGAGCTGAATATCCCATTGATCTACCTGGACCCGCGACACAAGCTGACCCAGCAGTTCGTCGAGCTGCATGACCTGCTCGAACAAGCCTGACCTCGCACCCCTGCGATCGACTGAGGGAACGGTCTGCGGCCGCGAATCAGGCACCGCGATCCGCCTGACCTACCGCGCCGTTCGCCGACGCGGCTTGCGCCGCTGCTACGGGCACCGCGATCCGCCTGACCTACCGCGCCGTTCGCTGACGCGGCTTGCGCCGCTGCTACACGCACCGCGATCAACCCAATGGCGGGCCTTGCTCAATCCCCTGTAGCAGCGGCGCAAGCCGCGTCCGGCCTCGATGCGGTGCATCAGGTTGCTACAGGTTGGCAATACCCTGGGCACCAAGCCAGGCCAGCAACTGCGGCAGCGGCATCGCGCCGCTCTGCCGCGCCACTTCTCGACCATTCTTGAACAGGATCAAACTCGGTATCGAGCGGATGCCAAGTTGCGTGGACAGCTGCGGGTTGGCCTGGCTGTCCAGCTTGGCCAGTCGGCATCGCCCCTGCAGTTGCCCCGCCGCCTGCTCGAACACGGGAGCAAAGGATTTGCATGGCCCGCACCAGTCGGCCCAGACGTCCACCAGCAGCGGCAGATCGCCCTTGATCTGGCTGGCATAGTCGCCTTGAGTCAGCTCGAAGGGTGTATCGAGCAACACCGCCGCCTTGCACCGCCCGCATTTGGGCTGGTCGGTCAGGCGCAAAGCAGGAATGCGATTGAGCCCGTTGCACTGCGGGCAGGGGATTACCAGTGAGTCGCTCATGTCCGGCTCCGATTTGAAAGATGGCCCCTGCGTATCTGGAGGCAGAAAGATCGGTTATCAACCCAAGCGCCACAGCCTACTCCGTAGGAGCGGTCATCGGCCGCGAAGGGCAGGATGCGGTCTGCCTGATGCACTGCGGTGCAGCGTTCGCGGCCAGTGTTGCTCACGACGAACAACTGATCTCCAGATGCTTGCCCCACTCCGGTGGCCGTTCGGCGTAACTTTCCATGCCCGGCTGCGCTTCGAATGGATTGCAAAGCACTTGGTGCAGGCGGCGCACCTCCGAATAGTCACCGTCTTCGACCGCATCGATGGCTTTTTGCGCCAGGTAATTGCGCAGGATGTACAACGGGTTGACCTGGTTCATGCGTTCCGTGCGGCCTTCCACCACATCGCGCTCCATGCGCGCCTGGTAATCGCCTGCCCAGGCATCGAAGCCCTGGATATCGACGAAATCGTCGCGCAGTACGGCCAGCGAGCCGTCCTCACCCAAGCGGCGGAAGAACAGGTTGTAGTCCACACCGCTGTTCTGCATCAGCCCCAGCAGGCGTTCGAGCAACACCTTGTCGCCCTCTTCGGCCAGGGTGAAACCCAGTCGCCGCCGCATGATGTCCAGCCAGGCCGCCTCGTACAGCGGCAGGAACAACCCCAGTGCTTCCTGCAGCGCCTCCACGCTGATCAGCGGCGTCAACGATTGAGCCAGGGCGCTCAGGTTCCAGTGCGCCACGGGCACCTGGTTGCTGAAGCTGTAGCGGCCTTGATGGTCGGAGTGGTTGCAGATGAAATTCGCATCGAAATCGTCGAGGAAGGCGTACGGCCCGAAGTCGAAGGTAATGCCCAGGATCGACATGTTGTCGGTGTTCATCACCCCATGACAGAACCCGTAGGCCTGCCACTGGGCGATCAGTTCGGCGTTGCGCTCGACGACTTCGCGGAACATGTCGAGGTAGGGTTCGGGTTGGGTTGCACAGCCGGGGAAGTGGGCTGCCAGCACATGGTCGACCAGCTGTTTCTGCAGTTCGGGTTGGCGCGTGTAGTAGAAGTACTCGAAATGCCCGAAACGCACATGGCTGGGGGAAAGGCGCAGGAGCATGGCAGCGCGTTCCTGCTTCTCGCGCCACACCGGAGTGTCCGATGCAATCACGCACAGTGCGCGACTGCTGGGAATGCCCAAGGCATGCAAGGCTTCGGAAGCGAGGAACTCGCGGATCGAGGAACGCAGCACCGCCCGGCCATCGCCCATGCGCGAGTAGGGCGTCTGCCCGGCACCCTTGAGATGCAGGTCCCAGTGCTCGCCGGCCTCGTTGTACACCTCGCCCAGCAGCACACCGCGGCCATCGCCCAGCTGTGGCGTGTAGCCGCCGAACTGATGGCCCGAGTAGATCATCGCCCGTGGTTCGGTCTCGCTCCACAGTTTGTGCCCGCTGAACAGCTCGGCGAACAGTGGCGTTCGGGCGCATGCCGGGTCCAGGTCCAGCAGGCTCATCGCCGCATCGCTGGCCACTACCAGCCGTGGGTTGTCGATCGGCTCGGGCAGCACGTGGGTGGAGAAAACGTCGCCCAGGCGGGCGAAGCGGTTGTCGAAGATCAGTTCATCGAGGCCTTTCATGTGCGTTCTCCGTTGGCGCGGTGCGCTCAATCAAGTTTCGAGGGCGGTGGCTTGGGTGCTTCCACGGCCTGGGGTGCGCTCGGTGGCTCGGCCGGCGCAGGCGTCGCCGCCGGCTGCAGGGTGCCGGCACTTTCTCCAGGCTCGGCGGGCACCAGCTTGTACTCGCGGCCGGTGGTGTTCTTCAGGTAGATCTCCATTTGCCGGAACGAAATGTTGATGTTCTGACGCTTGAATTCCTTGTTGATGAAGCGGTTGATCTCGTCCAGGACCGGGTTGCGGTCACCCAGGTCACGCACGTGCATGCGCAACTCGTGGTCCAGGGTGCTTTCGCCGAAGTTGAGGAAATACACCAGTGGCTCCGGGTCCTTGAGCACCCGCGGGTTGTCTCGCGCAGCCTTGAGCAGCAGGGTGCGCACCAGGTCCAGGTCCGAGCCGTAGTCCACGCCCAGCTTCAACGTCACCCGGGTGATGGTGTCGGTCAGCGACCAGTTGATCAGTTGCCCGGTGATGAAGGTCTTGTTGGGGACGATGATGTCCTTGCGATCGAAGTCGGTGATGGTGGTGGCGCGAATGCGGATCTTGCTCACCGTTCCCGACAGGTTGCCGATGGTGATGGTGTCGCCGATGCGCACCGGGCGCTCGAACAGAATCATGATGCCGGAAATGAAATTGGCGAAGATCTCCTGCATGCCGAAACCCAGCCCTACCGAGAGCGCCGCGACCAGCCACTGCAGCTTGTCCCAGCTCACCCCCAGGGTCGACAGCGTGGACACGAAACCCACCCCGGCGATCACGTACGACAACAACGTCGTGGTGGCGTAGGCGCTGCCCTGGGCCAGGTTGAGCTTGGACAGCACCAGCACCTCCAGCAGCCCCGGCAGGTTGCCGGCCAGCACGAAGGTGATACCGATGATCACCGCCGCACCGATGAAGTCGCTGAGGCTGATCGGCACCATGCTCATGGCCGCGCCGGTGCCGCTGGTGTACTCGTACAGGGTGATGTTGTCCAGATAGGCGAATACGCTGATCAAATCGCTCCAGACCCAGTACAGCGCGCCGATGAAGCCGGCCAGCAAGGCCAGGCGCACCAGGCGCAAGGACTGCTGGTTGACCTGCTCGATGTCCAGGGTCGGCTCTTCGGCGACTGCTTCGCCTTCGCCGCTGTCCTTCGCCGTCTGCCGCTTGGCCAGTGCCCGTTGGTAGGCCAGGCGCCGGGCGGCGACGCTCAGGCCACGCACGAATGCGGCTTCGATGACCAGCCAGATCATCAGCAGATACAGGGTGTCGATCAGCCGGTCGGTGAGCTTGAGCGCCGTGTAGTAGTAGCCAAAACACACAGCCACGAACAGCGCGATCGGCAGCGCGGTGAACAACAGGCCGATGGTACGGCGGAACAGTGAAGCGCTCTTGTGGGTCGGGCTGCTGACCAACAAGCGTCCCAGCAGCCAGGCCATCAATGCGTAGCAGGTCAGCACCACGGCAATGCCGAGCACGTCATCCGCCAGCGCCGAGGGTTGCAGTTCGGCCACCGCCACCACCGACACCAGCGCCAGCACGACGAAGCCCAGCCGGCGCACCCAGCCCTGGAGGAAGGCCACCTGCGCACGCTCCCAGCGAAAATGCAGCTCGGCCACGCCGCCGGGGGCAAGGATGCGATAGGCGGTGTAGAACACCAGCCAGGCCTGGGCGATCTGCAACATGGCCGCGCCAAGACCGGCATTCTGCCCGCGAGCATCGATCAGCAGGGCGTAGCCGCACAGGGCCAGGCCCAGGGCCATGGGCATGGCCAGCAGAATGTTGATCAGAATCGCCGCCGGTGTGTGCCATTGCCGGTCGCGCTTGAAGTGACCGATGTCCTGATGGACCGCATTGAGCTTCTGGTAGAGAAACTTGCGCTTCCACTGCAGCAGGCCGATCACCAGCAGCAGGGGCAGGAACAGCAACGGCCGCTGCACCAGGCCATCGGTCAATTCGCTTACGCTCGATGCCCAGGGCAGGGTGGTGACCTGGTTTTCCAGGCGTCGTGGCACGGCTTTGAACCACTCGTCATCCAGCGGTTTGTTGCTGGGGATCCAGAACATCTGCTCGTCCAGCGTGGCACGCAGGCCTTGCGCGGTGCTGAGCAGTTGCTTCTGATTGAGCTGCAGAGTGATCGACTCGTTGAGCAGTGCGCTCAGCTCCCGGTTCAGGCGTTCGAGCAGGTCGCTGCGGGTGACCGCCAACTCCAGCAGGCTTTTGCGCAATTGCGGCGCGTTCTGGTCCTGTGGCTGATTGACCATCAGGTTGTCCACGTACGCCGCCGGGTTGCCGATGGCTTCGCGCTGCTGGTTGACTTCGAACTGATACAGGCGGATGTCGGCGATCTCGTCGGCCAGGTCGCGATCGACCTTCAAGTGCGGCAACGCCTGCTTCTGTTTGTAGAGAATCTTGGACAGCAACAGGCTGCCCTTGAGCACGCTGATCTGCTCGTCCAGGGCCTGGTCGCTCTGCGTCACGCTGTCCAGCTGCTGGCGGGTCTTGAGGTTCTGCTGGGTCAGCTCGTTGAGCCGGTCGGTGCTGCGCAGCAGGTAGTCGGACAGCTTGACGTTGGTCGCACTCTCCGTGGCCAGCACGCTGCTGCCGCCGGCTTTCTGTGCTTCCAGCGACTGCTTGGTGACGGTTTCCTGGGACTGCGCCAGGCGCTTCTGGTTGATCAGCGTCTGCAGGTCCTGGATTTCCTGCTCCAAACGGGTGGTCTTCTCCAGCACCAGGTCGTGACGGGCATTGCCCAGGTCCTGCAGGGTACTGTTGCCGGCCAGCTCCTGGCGGCGCAGGTAGATCAAGGCATTGATCGACGCCTGTTCGGCCGCCAACTGGTTGCGCGTGTCGGGGGTCAGCGCCTTGCCGTCGTTCTTGCCCAGCTTGAGAATGCCGCTGATCTGCTGGATACGGTTCTGGCTGGCGCTGATTTCGGTCTGCGCGCGTTCCGGGCGGGTCTGCGCGGTGATGATCAGGCTGTTGGCATCGGACAAGGCCTTTTGCAATTCGCCCTGCTCGGTGGTGCGCTCGCTGAAGATCTGCTCCAGCTGCGGCACGCTCAAGGTGGCATAGCGCTGGCTCACAGGGATGATCGGCATGCCCTTGAGACGGCTCAGCTCGCGCTGCGCCTCCAGGGTCTGCTTCGGCGCATCGGCCAGTTGCTGCTTGAGCTCGGCCAGCTTGCGTTCATTGTCGGCCTGGTTGCCAAGCAGCCCCAGGGTCTGCTCGAACACCTGCTGCAGCGCCTTCTGGTCGGCTTCTGGCAGCTTGCGCTCGGCGATCTTGTCGAGGTTCTGTTGCACCGTTTCACGGTTGAGGGGGTCGGCAGCCTGAACGCCGGCGACAGCCATGCACAGCCCCAGCAGGGCTGCGGAAAGAAAATTGCGCATAGGTTAGACGTCGTACAGCTCGAAGAGAGATGGGCAGTTTAGAGGAAGAGTCCAGGCCCTGGACGACTTCCTTCGCGGAATTTGACGCCCACTTTCATGATCCGGTTCCCGTGCATGACCGCATTGCCTGACGCAGGCCAGGCTATGTCATGTGAACAGTCCGGTTTATGCGCCTTCGGTCCGTCACACAGTCTCGGGCGGGGCCGGACTGCGGCCCCGACCAAATCGCTGGGGCCAGCGCCCTTCGAGCCAGTCTAGGCATCTTTAAGCAGAGACGTGTCGCCGGGCGGCTCGGTGCCACATTCCGGCTCTTTCTCAGGGCTGGAGCTCGCACTCGCTCCAGCCCGAGGCTCCCTGAGCGTCAGCAGATCTGCAGGCGGCGCAGGCAGGCGCATCTCGGCAATTTGTTGATCGGCTGCCGTTGAAAGAGGCATCCCCCAGGCGCGCACGAAGGCTCGCAGATCAGCCCAAGCGGCCATGCTCCCGAACAGTGCTAAGTTATCGAACGATTGGGCTCGTGAGGGCGTTGTGCTCCAAGGGCCATGCTCACGGGCAATCCGGTTCAACCGTGGCCAAAAAGCGTCGCCAAACCCAAGGCGTAGTTGCTCCAGGGCCGCCAGACGCTCGAACGCAGATAGCTGGGTTATGTCCAGATCAGCCGCGGCCTGCTTTTCCAGCGCATTGTCCCAGGTGTCCTTGCCGTTCGCGCCGGGGTGAGTCAAATTCGACCGCACACCGAATACCCGCTGGGTCGCCATGGCGAAGAGGTTGTTGGTCACTTCGCTGAAATCATTGGGCAAGTAGGCGCGCATCTGGTTCTGATGACCTATTTCGTGAGGCACTGCCCACTCCGCCTTGAGGCGCTCGGGTTCAAGCAGCCCTCGTGCATACGCCATGTTGTATGCCGTGTACCCGGTGGTGGCATGTGCCGATCCAGCGCCACCGTGGTTACCCAGTACAAGATGATATTTCAGCGGAGCCGGTGCATGAAGTTCTTCTGCCTTGTCCAGACCCAGTAACGTCTCTTGCACGTCAATGATGCGCTCGTAAGTTGCCATCAGCAGCGGTATGCCACTGTTCTTGTAAGCCTGCGCCGATGCCCGATCGACGGTCAGAACGACCCGGGCGCTGTACAACTCCACGTACGGGGTTGGCCGGGCGTCGAGCATGGCGTGATAGACCGCTGTCGAGGTATTGCCATGTTCGAAGTAGGGAAGTTCCTGTGCACCCAGAATAATGACATTGGCGGTGTTTATTTCATTGGCCAGTTGGAAATAGATGACCCCTCCACCAGAAGTTGAGACACAATCAGGCTAGCAGGGTCAATGTAATGGTCGCGCCAGCGGAAACGGCAGAAATCAAAGGGGAGGGGCGTTGCAATGTTGCACACTGTTCGCAACTTGCTGAGTAAAAAAGGTATTCCGCTTCAGTAGTTAAAGTCTGTACAAAGTTGGGGAACTGAATGTTTTTTTACAGGATGAACGGTCGTATTAGCGTTGTTGAGTACGCAGACCGTTCATTCATCAGCGGGCTTGAATTCATTCGCCAGGAATTCAAAGGAAAAGCCCAGGCCCTGGACGACTTCCTTCGGGGAATCTCACGCCCACTTTCATGATCCGGTTTCCGTCCATGACCGCGACCGTCCAGACGGTGCCGTTCCATTCTACGTGGTCGCCAACGATCGGCGCGCCGCCAACCCGCTGAATGATGAAGCGGCTGAGCGGCATCTGCGGGTCGAGCCCATCGAGCTTGAGGCCGTAGAGCGCCGACACTGCGCCCAATTGCGCGTCGCCTTCGAGGACGAAGTCGCCGAAGAAACGCAGGTCCAGACCGCGCTGCGGTGCCTGGCTGAACAGTTTGCCCAAGGCCGGCAGGTTGTGCTCGTGGCCGATCACGCACAGCAGGTCGTCCACTTCGAGCACGGTACTGCCGGATGGGTGGAGCAATTGCTGGCCGCGGAACAGTGCGGCGATACGTGTGCCTTCGGGCATTTTCAGCTCGCGCAGGGCTGCCCCGATGCACCACTTTTCCGCACCCAGGCGATACACGAACAGCTCCCACTCGCTGGTGATGTGCACCTCGAGGGCCGAACGCGAGATCGGCGCGGGATCCGGCGGCACGGTGACCTTGAGCAGCTTGGCTACCCACGGCAGGCTGGTGCCTTGTACCAGTAGCGACACCAGTACGATGAAGAACGCCAGGTTGAAGAACAGCTGCGCGTCCGGCAGCCCGGCCATCAGCGGGAACACCGCAAGAATGATCGGTACCGCGCCGCGCAGGCCGACCCACGAAATGAAGGCTTTTTCGCGGCCATGGAACGCCTTGAATGGCAGCAGGCCGACCATCACCGACAGCGGCCGCGCGACCAGGATCATCCACAGGGCCAGGGCGAGCGCGGGCAGGGCGATGGGCAGCAGGTCGTGGGGCGTGACCAGCAGCCCCAGCACCAGGAACATGCCGATCTGCGCCAGCCAGGCCATACCATCGAGCATGTGCAAAATGCCATGGCGGCTGCGGATCGGCTTGTTGCCCATCACCAGGCCGCACAGGTAGACAGCCAGGAAGCCGCTGCCGTGCAGCGCGTTGGTCAGGGCGAACACCAGCAGGCCACCGGCTACCACCAGGATCGGGTACAGGCCGGCGGCCAGGTTGATGCGGTTGACCAGTTGCAGCATGACCCAGCCGCCGCCCAGACCAATCACGCCGCCAATGCCGAACTCGCGCAGCAGGTGCCCCAGCAGGCCCCAATGCAGTCCGGTCTGGCCGCTGGCGATCATGTCGATCAGGGTCACGGTGAGGAACACCGCCATGGGGTCGTTGCTGCCCGATTCGATCTCGAGCGTGGCGGTCACCCGTTCGTTCAGGCCCTTGCCGCCCAGCAGCGAGAACACCGCCGCCGCATCGGTGGAACCGACGATGGCGCCGATCAACAGCCCCTGGATCATGCTCAGGTCGAACAGCCAGGCGGCGACAGCGCCAGTCAGCGCGGTGGTGATCAGCACCCCCACCGTGGCCAGCGACAGGGCGGGCCACAACGCCACGCGAAAGCTCGATACCCGCGTGCGCAGGCCACCATCGAGCAGGATTACCGCCAGCGCCAGGTTACCGACCAGATAGGCCGTGGGGTAGTTGTTGAAGATGATGCCGCCGCCGTCCACCCCGGCGGCCATGCCTACGGCCAGGATGATCACCAGAATGGGAATGCCCAGGCGGGAGGAAAGCGAGCTGACCAGAATGCTCGCACCTACCAGCAACGCACCGATCAAGAACAGGCTGTTGATGAAGGTGGCATCCAAGGGCGGTACTCCGGTTTCTGAAAACGAGGTGAAAAGGCAGTCGCTCATGCAGGCTGCGTGCCAAGGGATAATAACCTGTGTAAATGCATAACTGTCAAAGCCTTGCGTGGAATCATCACACTTCGGCGGTGTTGCAGACGGGCACCAGCAGCCATGCTGTGATGTTACGGGCAGGAAAAGTCCTACAGGACTTACGGATGCGCCTTGCATATGTGGAGGAGGGCGTTTGTAAGAATCAGCACCCTTTCTCCTTTCCAAGGGGAGTGCGTAGGTTTTTGTTTCGGCGTAGGAAGTATCGCGTGGATGTTTGGGAAGCCTCTTTCGGACCGGCCTGTTTGCGCTGTAGGAGGATTCATCGGCAAGAGAAGGAAGCCTCCTGCTAGTTGGGCCAATCATGCAAGCAGTGCCGGGCTTCGTATCCACCAACCGAGCGTCGTCTGGTGGTAGCGCTTATGTAGCGCGCTGTTGTGAGCCGTGCTGTCCAGAGTGGTCGCCCAATGTGCAAGAGCGAACCCATGGACACCTCACTCGATGAACAACTGAACAGCCTGCTCAATACCCATATCGGGCAAGACCACCTGCGCACCCCTTTGCTCAATCGCCTGCAGAGCCTGGTCGATGCCGTTGCCCAGACAACGCTCGCGCAGCAGAGCCTGGCGGCAGGGGCACCGCTGCTCCAGTCTCTCGATCACCAAGCCCGGGCGCAGCTGCAAACGGACACCGACCTTTATTGGAGTGACCTGGCCCCTGGCACCGTGTTATCGCGGTTACAGCACGCAGAGGCGCTGCGCGTCGAAGACCTGATGCATCGCGCTCAGTTGCTGGCAGCGTTGGGCGAAGTGACCGAGGCCGGGCGCAGGCTGTTGATGGACGCTCTGCAGCCAGGCGAGGACGCCGTACTGCTGGTGTGCAGCACGATAACGCTGCTGGCCAGCGACGGCACACACGCCATGCTGCCCGGCGCCGAGTTGATCGAGCGCCGGGGTGGAGGACGCTGTTTGCTGGTGTGCCCTGGGCTGGAACAGCAGTTGTTCGAGTTCGGCTGCGCCACCGAGGCTGGACGTGGTCTGATCGAGTATCTGTTTTCCGCCCAGGGCCACGTGCTGCGGCAGCGCCTGGCCTTGCAGTTCCCGGCAAACGGCCTATCGGGCCTTTCCACAAGCCTGGGCGCCAGGGTGCGTTTCGTTCCACACACAGCGCGCGTACTCGAACATGGTTTGCGGACCAGTATCGCCAGCCAAGTGGTGGCCCAGGCCGAAGCTGGATCACCGCCTGAATACAGTGAGTCAGGGCAGCGATCGGCACACTTCTGGCTTCCTCTGCCCAAGGCCATCAGTGCCGTGGTGGCTGCTGCCATCAGGGCGGATGGCGAGCGCCAGCGGGCGCTGCTGACCTTTGGCGGCATCACGCCGGATATCGCCACGGCGTTGCTCAAGCAGAAGCTGGATGCCTGCGAAGGAGGTGTCCAAGGGTATGCAGGTGATGCCCTGGACAGCCCTGAACACAAGCATTACCGCCAGCTCCACGGTGCCTGGCAAGCGGCGCAAGGCAAGACTCGACAGCTGCTCGAGGCACTGACCACAGAGGCGTCCTGGCCTACCCGTGCATTCTGGGCCCACGACAGGGGGCAGGGCCTGTCGCGCCAGCATTCGCTGGCGCTGGAACTGAGCAACGCCCTGCGCCATGACGCCGGGCTGCAAGTCTGCGAGGGCACGCTCGAGGAGGCCGACCTTGAGCGGATACTGGAGGTCGTGAATCAGCCTGACGCTCACCTGCGGGGCGCGGAGGGTACGGTGGTCGCCGAATTGGCGGTGGGCGAGGCGACCTATGCCTGCACGCTGCCTGGAGCCTACATCATCGCTGCGGCCAGCGTGTGGGTGAACACCGAACAGGTCGTGCCTGCGCTGCTGTTCCTGACAGGAGAGAACGGTGGCGTGCGTCGCTTCGCTTCGCTCGAGCAACTGTTGCAGTGCGTCACGGCCAGTCTGCGTGACCCCACCTTCACCGCGCTCTGGGCGCGCTTCCCTGCTGATACGTCGAAACGCCTGGCACCGCTGCTGGCGCTGGAAAAACTGCCACTGGTGACCACGCCGGTCGAAGGAGACTGGATCGACAGCCACCTTCGCGCGACGATCGATCGGTACGATCAGGCAGCAGCGCGGATGCCCGATGACCAAGGCCGGCAGCGTCTGCGAGAGGAGCTGGCGAGCGCATTGCGGCAACCGGCGCACGGCATACGAGAAACAGCCATCGGCCATATCGCCGAGCAGCGCCGTCTGCAGGCCGTGTTGCAGGCGTTGCCTCGCTGGCTGGCGACAGCGGGGCAGACCCAGCGAAACCACTATGCCGGCCTGCTCGATGACTACAACCGGCTGGCGGCGGGCCAGGAGGCGTATCTGCAAGGTCGGCCGACCACGATCCGGGCCTTCGCGGCCGATCTGCTCGAAACCCGGCTCAAGGCCGACCTGAAGCAGAGCATCGACCCCGAGCGACTGCTGCTGAGGCTGCCCGACAGTGTCGAGGTCAAGGCGGTACCCAATGTGCCCTCGCAGATTCAGGTGCCCAGCGCTGCGCATTCCACGATCAGCATCGTCGAATTGGCCTTGCTCAATATCGACCGGCAGATGACCTTGCGCCTGGGGTATGCGCAATGGGTGCATCGAGACACCGGTGCCGAGGTGAGCGTGGCCGGCCTGGACATCCCCTACTTGCGCAGGTTGGTGCTTGAACTCGATGTGGCCCGGCGTTATCGGGAAAGCGTCCAGGCGCTGTTCACCATCGCTGCGGGTGCGTCGGCCAGGCCCGCGCTGCACGGGCAGATCATGGCGCTGCCCTACAGCGCGGCATTCAGGCTGCAGGCGTTTGGCGCCTGGTGTCAGGGTTGGCTGACCGAGCAGGCCTGGCAGATGTTGGAAAGGGCGGCGCAGTGCAGGTCCGCCGCCGCGCAAGCGGCGCTGGGGGTGTCACTCGGCGCGGTCACCCTGAGCCTTGGGCCCGGCCAGGCGGACTTGTCCAGCGGCCTGCTGCTGATCCAGGCACCCGCCCAAGACCTTCACTGCCTGTACCTGCCCGATGTGCCGCACGGCGCTCACTTCATCCAGGCAACCAGTGTTCAAGGCCTGCGCGACAGCCTGTTGTTGCGCCTGCGCAGCGCATCGGTGCGCCGGTGGTTGGCGGGGCAAGCGGGCGTCGGCCAACCCACGGCAGCGCGCGAAAGCTACATCGAGCAGGCTTATCAACGCAGCTATGGCCGCTTCATCAAGTTTTCCCCGTTGGCCGATCCTGTCTGGCCGCTGGCGGCCAAACTGCTGCGCGATCACCGATCGAAGCTGCTCGATGATGCCAGCCTCATCTCTCGCAGCCGCGAGGATGTGCGTGCGGCTTTCGCGCGGCAACTGCGCGAGGGTGGTCAACAGTTATTGATGTCCGGGCTTGCCTACCTGCCGGGTATCGGTACGCTGATGCAGCTCAGCGACGGCTGGCATGACGCCAGGCAGGCGGTGCAGGCCTTTGCGGGCAGTGACCCCGCGCTGGGCTTGCGCCGCCTGGCATCGGCCGAACTCAACTTCGGTTTCGCCCTGCTTTCATTTCTGCCGGGGATGGCGGCTGCCAAAGTCGCGCGCAGCAGTTTGAAGCCGCGCCAGGGCCTGCGCCCGGCTGCGCTGCAGGTAAGCCCGCAGCGAACGCGGCTCGACGGTTTCGCAGGCCACGAGACGTCGGTCAGCCTGGTCGGCGCCAGGCTCCAGCGCGGACCCGACGCCGGTACCTGGAAACAGGGCGGCAAGCTCTATCTCTGGCAGGATGGCCAGGCCTACGAAGTGTTTCGTCGCCGCGGCGAACTCACTTTGCGCCTGCGTCGAACCGCAGCCAACAACCACGAACATCCGGTTCGACCAGGCCCCGATGGACGCTTCGTCACTCATCTGGATACCGGTTTACGCGCCGGCGGCCGCTCGCGTGCAGGAAGCAGCACCGGGGCCACTGCCGACCCCAGCGCCATGGGCGACTACCTGATCGTACCGGATGATCGTCCGGTCATGAGCCAGGTACTGGCCCGAGGGGGGCGCTACAACCTCGATGAAATGGCTGCGTCGCTGCAGGCCACGCCGGGGGATGCAGCCCGCAGTCGGTTCTTCGCCCAGCGCCGGCAGTTGTTGCAGGACGCCGATGCCTACCTCGAGCACACACCGCGCGAACCGCGCGTGCCGCTGCCGGTGCTGGCCAGCGACGTTCAACCTGCTGCCTTGATTGCCGCCGTGTATGAAAACGCCAATGGCCTGGTGGTGGGGGAAGCCCATTCCTCGGCAGCCTCCAAGCGGTTTCTGATCGACAACTTCGCGACGCTTGCAGCCACTGGCGTGAAGACCTTGTACTTCGAGCATCTGCCGATGGATTTCCTGGCCGACGACCTCAAAGCCTTCAATGGCAGCGGCGTCATGACACCGGCGTTGAAAGCCCGGTTGCAGTCGCTCGACACCGGCCACAAAGTGGACGCGGGGCAGCCTTTCACCTTCGAGCAGGTGGTGGTCAAGGCCCACGACGCCGGTCTGCAGGTGGTCAGCCTCGATTGCGCTGCCAGCTGGTATGCCAAGGGCGTGATGGATGCGCGCAGCACGGCGCGTCAGCGCATGTTCAGCTACCTGGCGACCCGGGTCATTGCCGACCATCAGCACGCCACGGGCGAGCACAACTGGGTGGCGCTGGTGGGCAACAGTCACGCCAACACCTTCAAGGGCACGCCAGGCCTGGCCGAACTCAACAAGGCCATCGGGGTACGGGTCAGTACGCCGGATGCCGGCGGCAGACCTGGCCTGCGTTCAGATCCGGGCTTCGAGACCCATTTCAATCAGGGCATGGTCAAAGCCGACTTTCTGCTGGAGCTGGAAGTACCCACCCAGCATCTGCGTCCGTCGGCTGGCACTGGCGAGCTCACTGCGTCGCAGCTAGCTTTGGCCACCGAGATGGAAGCCTTGCTGACCCACACGCCCGTCGGTCTGCAACCGGCGCCGCCGCGGTTGATCCATCCCGGCTCCTTCTACCTGCAGAAGGTAGAAGGCAAGCGCCAGGTGGTGCACCTGAGTCGCGACGGCAACATCTACCACACGCCCATCGAGAAGACGCTGGGCCGCTACTGGTTGTCGCGGCCCAGTTGGGACAAGGTCCATGGACGCAGGTTCTGGACACTGCAGGGTCTGCTGGCGGCCATGGCCGAGCAGAACCTGAGCCTCGTGCAGCCCTGAATACCGACCGATGCGCCTGATGGAGAGGCAAAAAAAACGCCACCGCGGCGCAGGCCGGGGTGGCGTTTTCCTTCGTGACGGCGTTAGCCGATGCTCATCAAGCTCGCGTTACCACCGGCGGCGGCGGTGTTCACGCTCAGCGCGCGCTCGATCACCAGGCGCTCCAGGCAGATGCCGGTTTCACCCTGCGACAGGCCATGCACACCAACGATGGCGCCGCTGCGCTTGGCGATCTGCTCGCACACCGCGCGCAGCTGGTCGGAGTCGCCGTGATGCAGTACGGCATCGAAGTGCACCTCGTCCTTGTTCCACTCCGGCACCAACTGGATGCGCGCCTGCACTTCCTTGGGCAAACGCCCGCGCACGGCCTTGCCCAGCTCGTTGTCGGGCACTACCGCTCTGGAACCCACGGCCATCACCGCTGCCAGCTGCGCCAGCAGGTCGGCTTCGGTGTCGGCCAGGCACAGCACGTGCTCGCGCGGCAGAATGGTGTAGCTGTTGCGCTCGCCGGTGGGGCCGTCGAGCAGCCGGCTCACGCCGCTTTGCGATTGGGCGGCGAAGTCGCCGCACAGTTGCGCCAGTTCGGCCTGCTGGTTGCTCGAAGCCCAGGCCTGCAGGGCTTGCAACGGTTTGCCCAGGGCGTCACGCAGACGCACGTCCGGCGCCGTACCGGCATCGGTGCGGGCGAAGGACTGGGCGATGGCGTCGTTTGGCCGGGTCGACAGCAGGCGGTACAGGTACAGCGGACCACCGGCTTTCGGGCCGGTGCCCGACAGGCCTTCGCCGCCGAACGGCTGCACGCCCACCACGGCGCCGACGATGTTGCGGTTGACGTAGACGTTACCGGCATGAACGTTGTCGATCACCTTGGCGATGGTTTCGTCGATGCGTGTGTGCACGCCCAAGGTCAGGCCATAGCCGGAGGCATTGATCTGGCCGATCAACTGGTCCAGGTCACGACGCTTGTAGCGCACCACGTGCAGCACCGGCCCGAAGATTTCGCGCTGCAACTCGTCGAAGCTTTCCAGCTCGATCAGGGTCGGCATGACGAAAGTGCCGCGCTTGATTTCGGCACTGTCGGCAATCGCCATCTGGTACACGTCGCGGCCTTTGTCGCGCATGCCCTGGATGTGTTTCTCGATACCGGTTTTGGCCTCGGCGTCGATCACCGGGCCAATGTCCACGTTCAGGCGCTCGGGGTTGCCCAGGCGCGCTTCGGCCATGGCGCCCTTGAGCATTTCGATCACACGGTCGGCCGAGTCTTCCTGCAGGCACAGCACGCGCAGGGCCGAGCAGCGCTGGCCGGCGGAGTCGAAGGCCGAAGACACGACATCGATCACTACCTGTTCGGTCAGCGCCGAGGAATCGACGATCATTGCGTTCTGGCCACCGGTTTCGGCGATCAGCGGAATCGGACGACCTTGCGAGTCCAGGCGCCCGGCGATGTTGCGTTGCAGCAACCGCGCCACTTCGGTGGAACCGGTGAACATCACGCCCTTGACGCGCTCGTCGCCCACCAGCCGTGCGCCCACGGTTTCACCGCGGCCTGGCAGCAGTTGCAGCACGCCTTCGGGGATACCGGCTTCGAGCAGCAGGCGTACGGCCTGAGCGGCCACCAGCGGGGTCTGCTCCGCCGGCTTGGCCAGCACCGGGTTACCAGCGGCAAGGGCCGCAGCGACTTGGCCACTGAAGATCGCCAGCGGGAAGTTCCACGGGCTGATACACACCACCGGACCCAGCGGCCGATGGGCGTCATTGCTGAAATCGTTGCGCGCCTGCACTGCGTAGTAGCGCAGGAAATCCACGGCCTCGCGAACTTCGGCGATGGCGTTGGCGAAGGTCTTGCCGGCTTCGCGGGCGAGCAGCCCCATCAGCGGCTGGATCTCGGCTTCCATCAGGTCTGCGGCACGCTCCAGCACGGCGGCGCGTTCGGCCGGCGGCGTGGCCTGCCAGATCGGGCCGTTGATCAGTGCGCACTGGATCGCGTTGTCGACGTCGGTGACCGTGGCTTCCTGAACATGGCCGACCACGTCGCGCAGGTCGGACGGGTTCAGCACCGGCTGGGCCGGTTCGTTGCTGGTTTCGCAGCCCAGCATCGGCAGGGCTTTCCAGTCGGTGTGGGCAGTGGCCAGCAGGGCCGACGACAGCGACGCGAGGCGATGCTCGTTGGCCATGTCGATACCGGCCGAGTTGGCCCGGTCGCTGCCGTACAGGTCACGCGGCAGCGGAATGCGCGGATGAGGCAGGCCGAACTGGCCCTCCTGGGTCGCCATCCGCTCGATGGTGGCCACCGGGTCGGCGACCAGCTCCTGGATGGAAATGGACTGGTCGGCGATCCGGTTGACGAACGAAGTGTTGGCGCCGTTTTCCAGCAGGCGGCGGACCAGGTAGGCGAGCAGTGTTTCGTGGGTGCCGACCGGTGCATACACGCGGCACGGACGGTTCAGCTTGCCATCGGCGACCTTGCCCACGACCTGTTCGTACAGCGGTTCGCCCATGCCGTGCAGGCACTGGAATTCGTACTGGCCGGGGTAATAGTTCTGACCGGCAATGTGGTAGATGGCCGCCAGCGTATGGGCGTTGTGGGTCGCGAACTGCGGGTAGATGACTTCCGGCACCGATAGCAGTTTGCGCGCGCACGCCACGTAGGACACGTCGGTGTACACCTTGCGCGTGTACACCGGATAGCCTTCCAGCCCCTCGACCTGGGCACGCTTGATTTCGCTGTCCCAGTAGGCGCCCTTCACCAGGCGGATCATCAGGCGATGACGGCTGCGCCGAGCCAGGTCGATGACGTAGTCGATCACGTACGGGCAGCGCTTCTGGTAGGCCTGGATGACGAAACCGATACCGTTCCAGCCGGTCAGTTGCGGCTCGAAGCACAGACGCTCGAGCAGGTCCAGCGACAGCTCCAGGCGGTCGGCTTCCTCGGCGTCGATGTTCAGGCCGATGTCGTAGTGCTTGGCCAGCAGAGTCAGCGACAGCAGGCGCGGGTACAGTTCTTCCATGACGCGCTCGTACTGCGCGCGGCTGTAACGCGGGTGCAGCGCCGACAGCTTGATGGAGATGCCCGGACCTTCATAGATGCCGCGACCATGGGAGGCCTTGCCGATCGAATGGATCGCCTGCTCGTAGGAGGCCAGGTATTTCTGCGCGTCGTGCTCGGTCAGCGCCGCCTCGCCGAGCATGTCGTAGGAGTAGCGGAAACCCTTGTTCTCGAACTTGCTGGCATTGGCCAGCGCTTCGCCAATGGTTTCGCCAGTCACGAACTGTTCGCCCATCAAGCGCATGGCCATATCGACGCCCTTGCGGATCATCGGCTCGCCGCTCTTGCCGATGATGCGGCTGAGCGACGACGACAGGCCCGATTCGTTGTGCGTCGACACCAGCTTGCCGGTCAGCAGCAAGCCCCAGGTTGCCGCGTTGACGAACAGCGAGGGGCTGTTGCCCAGATGCGGGTGCCAGTTGCCGGTGCTGATCTTGTCGCGGATCAGGGCGTCACGCGTGCCCTTGTCGGGGATGCGCAGCAGCGCCTCGGCCAGGCACATCAAGGCCACGCCTTCCTGGGAGCTGAGCGAGAACTCCTGCAGCAGGCCCTGAACGATGCCGGCACGGCCACCGGCGCTTTTCTGATTGCGCAGCTTCTCGGCGATGCGCGCGGCCAGCTTGTTGGTGGCTTCGGCCATGTCGGCCGGCAGGCGCGCCTGCTCCAGCAGCATCGGCACCACTTCAGGCTCGGGGCGGCGATAGGCGCCGGTGATCGCGGCGCGCAGTACCGACTGCGGCAGAATGCTTTCGGCGAATTCGAGGAAACACTGATGGGCATGGTCGGGCTGGATGTCGCCCGCATCGTCATTGCCACTCACCCCGGCGCCGGTCAGTTCGGTCAGCGTCGCGCCGCCTTCCAGCTTCTCCAGGTAGTTGAAGATCGCCTGCTTGATCAACCAGTGTGGAGTGCGGTCGATGGACTGCGCGCAAGCCTTGAGGCGTTCGCGGGTCGGGTCGTCCAATTTGACGCCCAGGGTGGTGGTTGCCATTTCTTGTCCTCATCAGGGCCACGGTGCGTGGCAATAAAGCCGGCGGCAAGATTAGCCGTGCGCTTTGCGGGGTGCAACCAGGTGCAACCTGTATATCGACGAAAGTTGCACCGCTCGACGGAAAATCTTTTTACATGGGTTGAATCTGCACAACCCAGGTGCGGCTGTGTAGCAAATGACAGGCGAATGCTCCGAAAGGAAGCAGATACACCGTGTTTATCCAGATGTTTCCAGAGGTGCAACTTGCTTGCCAAAAGGGGTTGCGCCCGTCTCCAATGCCGGCCTAAAGTTCGGCGCCGTTGGGTCAACCCGGACATCCTGCAATCTGCCGACCTGTACATGAAGCGCCGAAGCGCGCTCGCAGGCTCATAAAAACAACACAAGGAGACACCCATGAGTGTCAGCAACCCCACTCTGATCACCTTCGTGATCTACATCGCTGCCATGGTCCTGATCGGCCTGTTCGCCTACCGTTCCACCAACAATCTTTCCGACTACATTCTCGGCGGTCGCAGCCTTGGCAGCGTGGTCACGGCCCTGTCTGCCGGCGCCTCGGACATGAGCGGCTGGTTGCTCATGGGCCTGCCGGGCGCGATCTACATGTCAGGTCTTTCGGAGGGTTGGATCGCCGTCGGACTGATCATCGGCGCCTACCTGAACTGGCTGTTCGTCGCAGGCCGGCTGCGCGTGCAGACCGAGCACAACGGTGACGCCCTGACCCTGCCGGACTATTTCGCCGGGCGCTTCGAAGACACCAGCGGCCTGTTGCGGATCATCTCGGCGGTAGTGATCCTGGTGTTCTTCACCATTTACTGCGCCTCAGGCATCGTCGCCGGCGCGCGGCTGTTCGAAAGCACCTTCGGCATGTCCTATGAGTCCGCATTGTGGGCCGGCGCTGCAGCGACCATCGCCTACACCTTCGTTGGCGGGTTCCTGGCGGTAAGCTGGACGGACACGGTGCAAGCCACCCTGATGATCTTCGCGTTGATCCTCACGCCGATCGTCGTGGTGCTGGCCACTGGCGGCGTCGACACGGCCTTTCTGGCCATCGAAGCGCAGAACCCGGCCAATTTCGACATGCTGCGCGGTACCACCTTCATCGGCATCATCTCGCTGCTGGGCTGGGGGCTGGGCTATTTCGGCCAGCCGCATATTCTTGCCCGCTTCATGGCCGCCGATTCGGTGCGCTCCATTGCCAAGGCGCGGCGCATTTCCATGACCTGGATGATCCTTTGCCTGGGTGGCACCGTGGCCGTGGGTTTCTTCGGTATCGCCTACTTCTCGGCGCACCCCGAGCTGGCCGGTCCGGTCACCGAGAACCACGAGCGGGTGTTCATCGAGCTGGCCAAGATCCTCTTCAATCCGTGGATTGCCGGGGTGCTGCTGTCGGCCATTCTGGCTGCGGTGATGAGCACCCTCAGCTGCCAGTTGCTGGTGTGCTCCAGCGCCCTGACCGAAGACTTCTACAAGGCGTTCCTGCGCAAGGGCGCCTCGCAGCGCGAACTGGTCTGGGTGGGCCGCATGATGGTGCTGCTGGTGGCGTTGGTTGCCATCTGGCTGGCGTCCAACCCCGACAACCGCGTACTGGGCCTGGTCAGCTACGCCTGGGCAGGTTTCGGCGCGGCGTTCGGACCGGTGGTGCTGATCTCGGTGGTTTGGAAAGGCATGACCCGCAACGGTGCGCTGGCGGGCATTCTGGTAGGTGCAGCGACGGTGATCGTGTGGAAACACTTCGAGCTGCTGGGGCTGTACGAGATCATCCCAGGCTTCGTGTTCGCCAGCCTGGCTATCCTGATCGTCAGCAAGCTGGGCCGCGGGCCGTCACCGGCCATGGTCAGCCGCTTCGAACGCGCCGAGGCGGCATTCCACCAAGGCAAGTGATGCAGTGGGGGCTGCCAGCTCCCCTGAAAAACCCCATCTGAAATGCTAGACTCCTGCGCATCTGCAGGAGTCCCCATGAACTATCGTCATGCCTTCCACGCCGGCAATCACGCCGACGTGTTCAAACATATCGTCCTCACCCGGCTGGTTGCGCTGATGTCGCGCAAGGAACAACCCTTCGCCTACCTCGACACCCATGCCGGGCTGGGGCTCTACGACCTGCGCGGCGACCAGGCCACGCGCACCGGTGAATGGCTCGAAGGCATCGCCCGCCTGTGGCAGGCCACCGACCGCCCGGAGCTGACCGACGACTACGTCAAGGTCATCAACCGTCTCAATACCGAAGGCGAGCTGCGTTACTACCCCGGCTCGCCCGAGCTGGCACGCCGGTTGATGCGCCAGCAGGACCGCGTGCTGCTCAACGAGAAACACCCCGAAGACGGCCAGTTGCTCAAAGAGAACATGAAGAAGGACCCACGTGTGGCCGTGCACCTGGGCGAGGGCTGGCACGTGCCGCGGGCCCTGCTGCCGGTGGCCGAGAAACGCGCGGTGATGCTGATCGATCCGCCGTTCGAGCAACTCGACGAGCTCAAGCGCTGCGCCACTGCCCTGAAGGAAACCATTGGCCGCATGCGCCAGACCGTGACGGCCATCTGGTACCCGATAAAGGACGACGAGCGTGCGCTCAAGCGTTTCTATCAGGACCTCACCAGCACCGGCGCGCCGAAGCTGCTGCGCGTGGAATTGCTGGTGCACCCGCTGGACACACGGCAGAGCCTGAACGGTTCGGGACTGGTCATTGCCAACCCGCCGTGGGGCCTGGAAGAAGAATTGCGCGAGCTGATGCCCTGGTTGGCGAATCTGCTCGGCCAGAGCCAGGGCGGCTGGAAGATGGACTGGCTGATCGCCGAGTGATCCTCAAGGCGTGAGGCGTGCCCCTGTGCCGCCCGGCCCGCGATCCCCTGGCGGGTCGTTGGCCACGTACTGCTGGTGATACGCCTCGGCACAGCGGAAGGTCAGGCCTTCGGCCCGCGTGGATAGCGCTTGAGCCGTTCGATCAGTTCGGCGCCGGGAATCGGCTTGTCGAACAGATAACCCTGGCCGACGTCGCAGCGCTGACGCCGCAGGAAGGCCAGTTGTGCAGCGGTCTCGATACCCTCGGCCACGACCTTGAGCTTGAGGTTGTGCGCCATGGCGATCACTGCCGAGGTAATTTCCATGTCGTCCTGGTTGTCAGGGATCTCGTGGATGAAGCTGCGATCGATCTTGATCACGTCGATGGGGAATTTCTTCAGGTAACTGAGCGAAGAATACCCCGTGCCGAAGTCATCCATGGCCAGGGTCATGCCCAACTGCTTGAGCTGTTCGAGTTGCTGATGGGTGTCCACAGTGGCTTCCAGCAACAGACCCTCGGTCAGCTCCAGCTCCAGCAACGAGGCGTCCAGGGCCTCTTCCTGCAGAATGCTGGCGATGGACGCAACCAGGTCGGGGTCGGAAAACTGCTTGGGCGACAGGTTGATCGCCACCTGCAGGCGGCCCAGCCCGGCCGCTGTGAGGGCTTTGCTCATGCGGCAGGCCTGACGCGCGATCCACTTGCCAATGGGGATGATCAACCCCGTCTCTTCGGCCACGCTGATGAACTGATCGGGGCGAATCATGCCTTTTTCCGGATGGTTCCAGCGCAGCAGTGCTTCCATGCCCAGCAGGCGGCCCGTGCGCAGGCACAGCTTTGGCTGGTAGAACACATCCAGTTCGTTCTGGGTCAGTGCGCGCCGCAGGTTGTTTTCCACGAACAGCTTGTAGCTGGCCTCGGCGTTCAGCGCCTCGGTGAACACCTGCACCTGATGCTTGCCATTGGCCTTGGCCTTGTGCAGCGCAAGGCCTGCGTTCTTCATCAAGGTCTGCGGGTCGCGCCCGTGCAGCGGCGCACAGGCCAGGCCCACGGAGCCGGTGACGTTGATCAACTGGTTATCCACGAACATCGGCTTGTCCAGCGTCAGCAGCACCTCCTGGGCAATGCGCTGGCCGGCTTCCAGATCAGTGTCGTGCAGCAGCACGGCGAATTCGTTGCTGGCAAAACGTGCCAGGCTGCCGGCCGGACTCAGGCTGTTGCGCAGCCGGCGCGACAGGCTCACCAGCAGCTTGTCGCCGGTCTGGTGGCCAAGGCTGTCGTTGATCCGTTTGAAGTTGTCGATGTCCACCAGCATCATGCTGATCGGCCGGTCGCTGTCGTGGGCGAAGCTTTCATCCAGGCAGCGGATGAACGCCGGGCGGTTGCCCAGGTTGGTCAGATTGTCGGTGTAGGCCAGGCGCTCGATGCGCTGCTGGGCCAACTTGCTCTGGGTGATGTCTTCGTAGATGCCGATGTAATGGGTCAGCTCACGGTCGTCGCCGTACACCTTGGAAATCGACAGCTGGCCCCAGTAGGGTTCCAGGTTCTTGCGGCGGCTCTTGAATTCGCCTTGCCAGCTGTTGCCGTTGGCCAGGCTCGAAGGCGCGTCGAACAACAGCTCGCTGAGGTTTTCCAGGGCTGGCAGATCCGCCAGGCGCTTGCCGTGGACTTCCTCGGTGCTGTACTGGGTGATCGCGGTGAAGCTGGGGTTGACGTACTCGACCACGCCATCGCAGTTGACCAGCAGAAAGGCATTGGCGCTTTGTTCGACCGCGCGCTGGAACAGATTCAAGGCGCTGGTGGCCGCACGACGGTCGTGGTTGTTGATCACCTGGGCGAACTGGTCGGCGAGCTCGCCGGCGAAGGCGATCTCGTCCGCACGCCAGACCCGCCCACCGCCACTCTGCTCCAGGCACAGCACGCCGACCACCTGGCCGTCGATACGGATGCTGGCATCGAGCACCGAGCTGACATCGCGCATTGCCAGTTGCCGGGCAAGCTGGCGCGTGCGCGGATCGCTGGCCACGTCGCTGGCGTCGATGGCGCGGCTGGCGTGCAGGGCTGCCAGGTAATCGGGGAATTCCCCCAGGTCTACAGGCTGCAGACAGCCATGCACCTGCCGATCACCGTAATAGGCGGTAATGGGCAGCAGCTGCTGACCTTGCAGCGTCCACAGGCTGGCACAGTCCACGGCATAGATATCGCAGGCATTGCGCGTGATCAGTTCGGCCGCCTCGAGCAACGGCTTGTGAGGCCCGTAGCGCTGTTGTGCCAGGCTCAGGATCAATGCCTGCTGGGCGCTGGCGCGCTCCATGTGCTGCAGTTGTTCCTGTTGCGCGCGCTGGTTGAGTTCCAGCGCCATCTGCAGCGGGCTGCTCGCGCTGGCCGGTTTCAGCGTGTCGTCGACCACGTCGCCGACGGCCGCGTCGACCACCATCAGGTAGCCCCGCAACAGCTGCCGATTGCGTTGGCGAAAGGCTTCGCCCAGCTCCATCAGGTGCAGGCTGCCGTGGTTGCTGTGCAGAGTGTACCGCACGGTGTAATGGGCGCTGTCGACCAACTGCGCCTGGATGGCATCGTGCAGACGGTGCCGCGCCTCCGGCTCCATCAGGCTGGCGTACGGCGAACCGGTCAGCGAGCACAGCTGCGCAGCGGGAAGACCGAAGGTTCGTTCGCAGGCCGGATCCAGATAAAGCAGTGCCCAGCTGGCCTCGTTCAGCCGTTCGAAACGCAGCATTCCCAGGCGCGAGGGCACCGGCAGCTGCGTCACTACCTCGGCCACCATGCGGTTGGCGGCATCGGGCTGGCTTTTCATTGAAAACTCGCTTCAAGGGTACTGGTCGCGCAGGGACAACAATCCTTACAGGCTAGGGTCCCTACAGGCGGGCGCGTCAGGCAAGGTTGCATCATGGCGCTCGGGCTTACAAGCGGTACAGTGGCTCGGTGCTTCCATGTTGTCGGCAGGCGCACAAAATTCTGCAATTGGATCCGAAAATACTGGTTACATGAGGGCATTTACGCTCTGCGCTGCACACCGTTCCCGTACTTCGCGGTCGAATCCAGGGCAAAAAAACCCACCGGTAATGGTGGGTTTTTTCATCCGGCCAGCGTTACAGCAGCATGGTGCGGATATCGGTCAGCAACTCGCCCAGACGTTTGGTGAAGCGTGCAGCGGCCGCGCCGTTGATCACACGGTGATCGTAGGACAGCGACAGCGGCAGCATCAGCTTGGGTTGGAACGCCTTGCCATCCCAGACCGGCTGGATGGTGGCCTTGGAGACACCCAGGATCGCCACTTCCGGCGCGTTGACGATCGGCGTGAAGCCGGTGCCGCCAATGTGCCCGAGGCTGGAGATGGTGAAGCAGGCGCCCTGCATGTCGTCTGCCGAGAGCTTCTTGGTCCGGGCCTTTTCGGCCAGGGCGGCGGCTTCGGCAGCCAGTTGCAGCAGGCTCTTCTGATCGACGTTCTTGATCACCGGCACCAGCAGGCCGTCCGGCGTATCGACCGCGAAGCCGACGTTGACGTATTTCTTGCGGATGATCGCCTTGCCACTGGGCGCCAGCGAAGCGTTGAAGTCCGGCAGCTCCTTGAGCAGGTGCGCACAGGCCTTGAGCAGCAGCGGCAGCACGGTCAGCTTGACGCCGGCCTTTTCCGCCACGGCTTTCTGCGCCACACGGAACGCTTCCAGCTCGGTGATATCAGCCTGGTCGAACTGGGTCACGTGGGGCACGTTCAGCCAGCTGCGATGCAGGTTGGTGGCACCGGCCTGCATCAGGCGGGTCATCGGTACTTCTTCGGTTTCGCCGAAGCGGCTGAAGTCGACCACCGGGATCGGCGGAATGCCAGCACCGCCGGTGGCGCCGGCAGCAGCTGCCGGTGCCTCCTTGGCCTTGTGCATCATCGCCTTGACGTAGACCTGCACGTCTTCCTTGAGGATGCGACCGTGCGGGCCGGTCGGGCTCACCGCGTTCAGCTCGACACCGAACTCGCGCGCCAGTTGGCGAACGGCCGGGCCGGCATGCACCTTGGCACCGGCCGCTGCGGCAGGTGCTGCGGGTGCGGCAGCAGGCTTCTCGGCAGCCGCCGGGGCAGCTGCAGGCTTGGACTCAGGCGCAGCGGCAGCCGGTGCAGCCGCCTGGGCAGGCGCTGCAGGGGCAGCACCGGCCACTTTCAGCTTGAGAATCAGGTCGCCGGTACCCACTTCGTCTTCCAGCTTGACGCTGACGCTTTCAACAACGCCGGCAGCCGGAGAAGGAATCTCCATGCTGGCCTTGTCCGATTCCAGGGTGATCAGCGACTGGTCGGCTTCGACCGTGTCGCCGGCCTTGACCAGTACTTCGATGATCTTGGCCTTGCCGGCCGAACCGATGTCGGGCACGTGGATGTCCTGCACGCTGTCGCCAGCAGGCGCTGCGGCCGGTTTTTCAGCCGCTGCAGGCGCCGCTGCGGCAGGTGCAGGAGCGGCGGCCGCTGGGGCAGCAGCAGGGGCTGCGCCTTCGACCGCAAGCTTCAGGATCAGGTCACCGGTACCGACTTCGTCGTTCAGCTTGACGCTGATGCTTTCCACCACGCCAGCAGCCGGCGATGGAATTTCCATGCTGGCCTTGTCCGACTCCAGGGTGATCAGCGACTGATCGGCGGTGACGGTGTCACCCACCTTCACCGAAATCTCGATGATCTGCGCCTTGCCCGACGAGCCGATGTCCGGCACGTGGATGTCCTGGCTCGAAGCCGCGGCAGCGGGAGCAGCGGCTGGGGCAGCGGCAGGCGCGGCCTCGGCTTTCTCTTCCAGCTTTGGTGCAGCCGCAGGCTCGGAAGCCTGGGGTGCTTCTTCAGCACCCTCGACTTCCAGCTCCAGCAGTTCGTCGCCTTCTTTCAGGCGGTCGCCCAGCTTGACCTTGATGCTTTTCACGACGCCCGCCTTGGGCGCCGGTACTTCCATGCTGGCCTTGTCCGATTCGAGGGTCAGCAGGCTCTGCTCCGCCTCGATGCGGTCGCCGACCTTGACCAGCAATTCAATGACTTCACCTTCACCGCTGCCGATGTCAGGTACGCGAATGAGTTCGCTCACAGAAAATCTCCTCAGCAGTCCAGTGGGTTGCGTTTGTCAGGGTCGATACCGAACTTGACGATGGCCTCGGCCACCACCTTCGCTTCGATATCGCCGCGATCTGCCAAGGCTTCCAGAGCAGCCAGCACGACGAAGTTGCGATCCACTTCGAAGAAGTGACGCAGCTTCTTGCGGCTGTCGCTGCGACCGAAGCCATCGGTACCCAGGACTTTGAATTCCTTGGAAGGAACCCACTGACGAATCTGCTCGGCGAACAGCTTCATGTAGTCGGTAGAGGCAATGACCGGACCCTTGCGGCCGCTCAGGCACTCTTCGACGTAGGTGGTCTGCGGCTTCTGCCCGGGGTGCAGGCGGTTCGAACGCTCGACGGCCAGGCCGTCGCGGCGCAGTTCGTTGAAGCTGGTGACGCTCCACACGTCGGCGCCGACGTTGAACTCTTCGCGCAGGATCTTCGCCGCTTCGCGGACTTCACGCAGGATGGTGCCCGAGCCCAGCAACTGGACGTGGTGCGCCGCTTCCTTGGTGTCTTCCTCGAGCAGGTACATGCCCTTGATGATGCCTTCCTCGGCGCCGGCCGGAATGGCAGGCTGGGTGTAGGCTTCGTTCATCACGGTGATGTAGTAGAAGATGTCCTGTTGCTCTTCGGTCATCTTCTTCATGCCGTCCTGGATGATCACCGCCAGCTCGTAGCCGTAGGTGGGGTCATAGGTGCGGCAGTTGGGGATGGTCGCGGCAAGCAGATGGCTGTGGCCGTCTTCGTGCTGCAGGCCTTCGCCGTTCAAGGTGGTACGGCCGGCGGTGCCGCCGATCAGGAAGCCACGGGTGCGGCTGTCGCCAGCGGCCCAGGCCAGGTCGCCGATACGCTGGAAACCGAACATCGAATAGAAAATGTAGAACGGCAGCATCGGCTGGTTGTGGTTGCTGTACGACGTACCGGCGGCGATGAACGACGACATGGCACCGGCTTCGTTGATGCCTTCCTCGAGGATCTGGCCCTTCTTGTCCTCGCGGTAGAACATCACCTGGTCCTTGTCGACCGGATCGTAGAGCTGACCGACGGAGGAGTAGATGCCCAGCTGGCGGAACATGCCTTCCATACCGAAGGTACGGGCCTCGTCCGGGATGATCGGAACGATGCGCTGACCGATTTCCTTGTCCTTGACCAACTGCGACAGAATCCGCACGAACGCCATGGTGGTGGAAATTTCACGGTCGCCCGAACCGTCCAGGATCGCCTTGAGGGTTTCCAGGGGTGGCGTCGGAATGCTGAAGCTCTTTGCCCGGCGCTGCGGCACGAAACCGCCCAGTGCGGCGCGGCGCTCGCTCAGGTAGCGGGCTTCGGCACTGCCTTCTTCGGGCTTGTAGAACGGCATGCTTTCCAGCTCGTCGTCCTTGATGGGGACGTCGAAGCGGTCGCGGAATTTGCGCAGGCTGTCGACGTCGACCTTCTTGGTGTTGTGCGCGGTGTTCTTGGCTTCGCCTGCACCGGTGCCGTAACCCTTGATGGTCTTGGCCAGGATGACGGTCGGCTGATCCTTGTGGTTCACCGCCTGATGGTAGGCTGCATAGACCTTGTACGGGTCGTGGCCACCACGGTTGAGCTTCCAGATCTCGTCGTCGGACAGGTCGGCGACCATGGCCTTGAGTTCCGGCGAGTTGAAGAAGTGCTCACGGACGAACGCGCCGTCCTTGGCCTTGTAGTTCTGGTACTCGCCGTCGATGACTTCGTCCATGCGACGCTGCAGGATGCCGTCGACGTCCTTGGCCAGCAGTGGGTCCCAGAAACGGCCCCACACCACTTTGTTGACGTTCCAGCCACCGCCACGGAACACGCCTTCCAGTTCCTGGATGATCTTGGCGTTGCCGCGAACCGGGCCGTCGAGGCGCTGCAGGTTGCAGTTGATGACGAAGATCAGGTTGTCCAGCTTCTCGCGGCCTGCCAGGGAGATCGCGCCCAGGGATTCCGGCTCGTCGCACTCGCCGTCGCCCATGAAGCACCAGATCTTCTGCTTGCCGGCAGGGATGTAACCGCGGGCTTCCATGTACTTCATGAAACGCGCCTGGTAGATCGCCTGGATCGGGCCCAGACCCATGGAAACGGTCGGGAACTGCCAGAAATCAGGCATCAGCCAAGGGTGCGGATACGAAGACAGGCCCTTGCCGTCCACTTCCTGGCGGAAGTTGTTCATCTGGTCTTCGCTGATGCGGCCTTCCATGAAGGCGCGTGCGTAGACGCCAGGCGAAGCGTGGCCCTGGAAGTAGATGAGGTCGCCACCGTGTTCGTCGGTCGGGGCCTGGAAGAAGTAGTTGAAGCCGATGTCGTACAGGGTCGCGCTGGAGGCGAAGCTGGAAATGTGGCCGCCCAGATCCGGGTCGCGCAGGTTGGTGCGCACCACCATCGCCAATGCGTTCCAACGCACCAACGAGCGAATGCGGCGTTCCATGAACAGGTCGCCAGGCATGCGTGCTTCGTGGGTGACGGGGATGGTGTTGCGGTACGGCGTGGTGATGGCGTAGGGGAGTTGTGAACCACTGCGGGTGGCCAACTCGCCCATGCGGGTCATCAGGTAGTGAGCGCGGTCTTCGCCTTCTTTGTCGAGGACCGACTCCAGGGCATCCAGCCATTCCTGGGTTTCGACGGGATCGAGGTCTTGCATGGCTTGCTCCAGGGCGGAAAGGCTTCCAGAATCGAAGCCTGAGTTTGCGACTGGCCTTGTGGGCAGACGATATTGAATTCTTGGATTACCGGCAGCTTTTCCGGCGAGCTGTAGTTTTACTACAAATCCCTGCCCTTTTCATGCCCCTGCGGGCGGTGGGCAGCCGGGTAGACACAGGATACAGGCTTTTGGCCCCCTGTCCGGTTGTGGGTTGGATCGTTACCTGTGATCGAATGTATTCATCTCGGGGCTATGCGTGAGTGACTTCTGCCAAGTTCTGAAGAAATTCAGCTATTTATCACCTTTGTTCGACAGATCAGGGACAGATGAACCTGTCTATACAGACCTTTACCAGGCTCTTCACGCTGCACAAGGATAGACCATGAACCTGCCTTTGCTGGTCGAAATTCCGGCTGTTCTCATGCCTTTGGTGTCGCGCAATCGCGAGTCGTTCCAGGCTGCTGTGGTGGGGGCTGAGGGCCTCTTCGCCGATCTCGGCAGCACCACGCACACTGTGGGAGCGGGCTCTGCCCGCGAAGAGGCCCCCCCGGTCACCACACCTTTGGACTGGCCCATCGAGCGCTGGCAACAATGGGACCGCGTCACCATCGCCAGCGATTTCGTCCTGCAGCAGGCCATCCAGAACCCCGCCATGCTGCTCGGCCTCATCGCCAGCGGCGACCTCGACCGTCCCTTCAGGCCCGGTGAACTGCGCGAGCAGATCGCCCTCGCCGTGGCCCAGGCCGAGAGCGAAGACGACCTTGCCCGCATCCTGCGCCGCCAGCGCGCGCGGCAGCAGGTGCGCATCATCTGGCGCGACCTCAACCGCCTCGCCGACCTGGTGCAGACCTGCCGCGACCTGTCGGACATGGCCGACGCCTGCATTGACCAGGCCTATCAATGGCTGTACCCGCGCCAATGCCAGCAGTTCGGTACGCCCATGGGCCGACGCAGCGGCGAGCAGCAGCACATGGTCGTGCTCGGCATGGGCAAGCTGGGGGCAGTGGAGCTGAACCTGTCGTCCGACATCGACCTGATCTTCGGTTACCCCGAAGGCGGCGAAACCCAAGGGGTGAAACGCCCCCTCGATAACCAGGAGTTTTTCATCCGCCTCGGCCAGCGCCTGATCAAGGCCCTGGATCCGATCACCGTCGACGGTTTCGTCTTCCGCGTCGACATGCGCCTGCGCCCCTACGGCTCGTCCGGTGCGCTGGTGCTCAGTTTCAACGCGCTGGAGCAGTACTATCAGGACCAGGGTCGCGACTGGGAACGCTACGCCATGATCAAGGCGCGGGTGGTGGCCGGCGACCAGCAGGCTGGTGCGCAACTGCTCGATATGCTGCGACCGTTCGTCTATCGCCGCTACCTGGATTTCTCCGCCATCGACGCGTTGCGCACCATGAAGCAACTGATCCAGCAGGAAGTGCGGCGCAAGGGCATGGCCGACAACATCAAGCTGGGCTCGGGCGGCATCCGTGAAGTCGAATTCATCGCCCAGGCGTTCCAGTTGATCCACGGCGGACGTGACCTGAGCCTGCAGCAGCGACCCTTGCTCAAGGTGCTGGCGACCCTGGAGGGGCAGGGCTATCTGCCTGCTGCGGTAGTGGACGAGTTGCGCGAGGGCTATGAATTCCTGCGCTACACCGAGCACGCCATCCAGGCCATCGCCGATCGGCAGACACAGATGCTGCCCGACGATGAGCGGGACCGTGCGCGCATCGCCTTCATGATGGGCTTCGCCGACTGGCCGGCTTTTCACGCGCGCCTGATGCACTGGCGCGGCCGCACCGCCTGGCACTTCGCGCAGGTGATCGCCGACCCGGACGAAGACGCCGAGAACAGCGAGGCAATGGTGATCGGCGGCGAGTGGCTGCCGCTGTGGGAGGAAACCCACGACGCCGATGCGGCCTGCCGGCAGTTGCAGGAAGCCGGTTTCAGCGACGCACGCCAGGCGCTCAAGCGTCTTGAAGACCTGCGCAGCAGCCCGCAACTTCGGGCGATGCAGCGCCTGAGCCGCGAGCGCCTGGACGCCTTCATTCCGCGCCTGCTGGCTCAGGCGGTGGAGCACGCCGACCCGGACCTGATTCTGGAACGGGTGCTGCCGCTGGTGGAAGCCGTGGCGCGGCGCTCGGCGTACCTGGTACTGCTGACGGAGAACCCCGATGCCTTGCGTCGCCTGCTGACCCTGTGCGCCGCCAGCCCATGGATCGCCGAACAGATTGCGCGTTTCCCGTTGCTGCTCGACGAACTGCTCAACGAAGCACGGCTGTTCAACCCGCCGTTGGCGCCGGAGCTGGCCGCCGAGTTGCGCGAACGGCTCACGCGCATCCCCGAGGACGACCTGGAGCAGCAGATGGAAGCGCTGCGGCATTTCAAGCTGGCGCACAACCTGCGCGTGGCCGCTTCGGAAATCGCCGGCGCCTTGCCGCTGATGAAGGTCAGCGATTACCTGACCTGGCTGGCCGAGGCGATTCTTGCGCAGGTGCTGGCCCTGGCCTGGCACCAGACCGTGGCGCGCCATGGCGTGCCCAAGCGGGCCGACGGCAGTGACTGTGATCCGGCCTTCGTCATCGTCGGTTATGGCAAGGTTGGCGGCATCGAGCTGGGCCATGGCTCGGACCTGGACCTGGTATTCATCCACGATGGCGACCCGAGCCTGGAAACCGACGGCGCCAAGCCGATCGACAGCGCCCAGTTCTTCACCCGCCTGGGCCAGCGCATCATTCACCTGCTGACTGCACAGACCAACTCCGGCCAGCTGTACGACGTCGACATGCGCCTGCGTCCCTCCGGTGCGGCGGGGCTGCTGGTCAGCTCGGTGGCGGCGTTTTCGCGCTACCAGCAGACCGAGGCCTGGACCTGGGAGCACCAGGCGCTGGTGCGCGCCCGTGTGCTGGTAGGCTGCCGCCAGACGGGCGCCGAGTTCGAGCAGGTGCGTGGCGCCGTGCTGGCCAAACCACGCGACCTGGATACGCTGCGTGCCGAGGTCAGCGAGATGCGTGCGAAGATGCGCGACAACCTGGGTACGCGGCAGACGGCAGCAGGGCGCGGCGCCAATGCCTTCGAAGCTGGCCAGCGCTTTGACGTCAAGCAAGACGCCGGTGGTATCGTCGATATCGAATTTATGGTGCAATACGCGGCTCTGGCGTGGTCGGGCAAGCACCCGGACCTGCTGCGATACACCGACAACATTCGCATTCTCGAAGGCCTGGAAGAGGCCGGATTGTTGCCCGCCGCCGATGCGGGGTTGCTGCGCGAAGCCTACAAGGCCTACCGCTCGGCCGCTCATCGTCAGGCCCTGCAGAAGCAGGCCGGGGTGATCCCGGGCAACCAGTTCATCGATGAACGGCGCGAGGTGATGCGGATCTGGGGTGAGCTGGGGTTGAGTTGAAGGCGGTACCCACCTATTTGCCCCGTAGGAGCGGCCAGTGGCCGCGAACAGGCTGGCACCGAAAACCCTGGCACCACTGCACCACCCGACTGACTGTTCTGGAAAACTATGAGAATTCTGATCATTGGGCCCAGCTGGGTCGGTGACATGGTAATGGCACAGACCCTGTTCCAGAGCCTCAAGCAACGGCACCCCGACTGCCTGATCGACGTGCTGGCGCCTGAATGGAGCCGCCCGATCCTGGAGCGCATGCCCGAAGTGCGTGCGGCCTTGAGCTTTCCGCTCGGCCACGGCGCGCTCGAACTGGCCACGCGCCGGCGCATCGGTAAAAGCCTCAAGGGTCATTACGACCAGGCCATCCTGCTGCCCAACTCGTTGAAATCGGCGCTGGTGCCGTTCTTCGCCGGCATCCCCAAGCGCACCGGCTGGCGCGGCGAATTTCGCTACGGCCTGCTCAACGACGTGCGCACCCTGGACAGGCAACGCTACCCGTTGATGATCGAGCGCTTCATGGCCCTGGCCTTCGAGCCCGGCGCCCTGTTGCCGCAGCCGTATCCGCGCCCCGAACTGCGTATCGATCCGGCCAGCCGCGACGCTGCCCTGGCCAAGTTCGGCCTGGCCCTGGATCGCCCGGTGCTCGCCCTGTGCCCCGGCGCCGAGTTCGGCGAAGCCAAGCGCTGGCCGTCCGAGCACTATGCCGAAGTGGCCGAAATCAAGATCCGTGAAGGCTGGCAGGTCTGGCTGTTCGGCTCCAAGAAAGACTTCCCGGTGGGCGAGGCGATCCGCGAGCGGCTGATTCCCGGCCTGCGCGAGGAAGCCTACAACCTGTCCGGTGAAACCGCGCTGGCCGAGGCCATCGACCTGATGTCGTGCGCCGACGCCGTGGTGTCCAACGATTCAGGCCTGATGCACGTGGCCGCCGCGCTCAACCGGCCGCTGGTGGCCGTGTACGGCTCGACCTCGCCAGGTTTCACGCCCCCCTGGCAGAAAAGGTCGAGGTGGTGCGCCTGGGCCTGGATTGCAGCCCGTGCTTCGACCGCACCTGCCGCTTCGGCCACTACAATTGCCTGCGCCTGCTGGAACCCCAGCGGGTTGCCGATGCGTTGCAGCAGGTAGAAGGGCCGGCCACGGTCGAACTGACAGTCAAGGCGGAATGAATTGCGGGTACTGCTGATCAAGACCTCGTCCATGGGCGACGTCATTCATACCCTTCCAGCGCTGACCGACGCGGCCCGCGCCGTGCCGGGCATCCGTTTCGACTGGGTGGTGGAGGAGGGCTTCGCCGAGATTCCGAAATGGCATCCGGCCGTGGACACGGTCATTCCAGTGGCCATCCGCCGCTGGCGCAAGAACCTTTGGCAGGCCTACAAAAGCGGCGAATTCAAGCTACTGCGCCAGCGTCTGCGCGCCAACCGCTATGACTTGGTGATCGACGCCCAGGGGCTGCTCAAGAGCGCCTGGCTGACGCGTCTGGTCAAGGCCCCGGTGGCCGGCCTCGACAAGGGCTCGGCCCGCGAAGGCCTGGCCAGTCGTTTCTATCATCGGCGTTTGGCCGTCGCGCGCGGCCAGCACGCGGTCGAACGCGTGCGCCAGCTGTTCGCCCTGGCACTGGGCTATGACCTGCCCAAAGGCACCGGCGACTACGGCCTCAATCGCCTGCAGTGGCGCGACCTGATTCCCGGCCCGGCGTTCGTGGTGTTTCTGCACGGCACCACCTGGGACACCAAGCACTGGCCGGAAGCCTACTGGCGCGAGCTGGCCGAACGCTTGGGACATGCCCACATCCAGGTGCGATTGCCATGGGGCAGCGACAGCGAACGCGAACGCGCGCAACGCATTGCCGCAGGCCTCAAGAACTGCGTGGTGTTGCCTCGGTTGAACCTGGCCGGGATGGCGCAGACCTTGGCCGAAGCCCGCGCCTGCGTGGCGGTCGACACCGGCCTTGGCCACCTGGCCGCCGCCCTCGACGTGCCGACCATCTCCCTGTTCGGCCCGACCAACGTTGGCCTGACCGGCGCCTACGGTCGTGGCCAGATTCACCTGGCCAGCGATTTCCCCCCTGCGCGCCGTGCATGCAGAAAACCTGTACCTACCAGCCGACGCCGGAAGACCAGCGTCGGTTCGATCTCAAACGCGAGTGGCCGCTGTGTTTCACCCGGCTCGACCCCGAGCGCGTGGCAAGCCGACTGAGCACCGTGTTACTGGCCGAGGATCTTCGCTGATGCAACTGGCATTCGTGCTCTACAAGTATTTTCCCTTTGGTGGCCTGCAGCGCGATTTCATGCGCATTGCCCTGGAGTGCCAGCGCCGTGGCCACGGCATCCGCGTCTATACGCTGATCTGGGAAGGCGAGGTGCCCGAAGGTTTCGAGGTCCACGTCGCGCCGGTCAAGGCGTTCTTCAACCACCGGCGCAACGAGAAACTGCTGAGCTGGATGCAGGCCGACCTGGCCAAGCGCCCGGTAGACCGCCTGATCGGCTTCAACAAGATGCCCGGCCTGGACGTCTACTACGCGGCCGATGGCTGCTACGAAGACAAGGCACAGAACCTGCGTCATTCGCTGTACCGCTACTGGGGGCGCTACAAGCATTTCGCCGACTACGAGCGCGCGGTGTTCGGGCGCGACGCCAAGACCGAAATCCTGATGATTTCCGAAGTCCAGCAACCGCTGTTCATCAAGCATTACGACACCCCGCTGGCACGTTTTCACCTGCTGCCGCCGGGCATCGCCCACGACCGTCGCGCGCCGCCGGACGCGGCGCTGATCCGCGCCGAATTCCGTGGCGAATTCATGCTCGAGGACGACGAGCTGCTGTTGGTGCAGATCGGCTCCGGCTTCAAGACCAAGGGCGTGGACCGCAGCCTCAAGGCCATGGCGGCCTTGCCCGCGGCGCTGCGCAAGCGCGTGCGGCTGATGGTCATCGGCCAGGACGACCCCAAGCTGTTCCAGATGCAGGGCGCAGCGCTCGGCCTGGGCGACCGGGTGCAGTTCCTCAAGGGCCGCAGTGACATTCCGCGCTTCCTGCTCGGCGCCGATGTGCTGATTCACCCCGCCTACAACGAGAACACCGGCACCGTGCTGCTCGAAGCGGTGGTGGCTGGCTTGCCGGTGCTGGTCTCGGCGGTGTGCGGCTATGCCCATTACATCGCCCAGGCCGACGCCGGGCTGGTGCTCAGCGAGCCCTTCGAGCAGGAAGAGCTCAACCGCTACCTGCAGCGCATGCTCGAGGACGACAGCGCCCGCGCGGCCTGGTCGGCCAATGGCCTGGCCTTCGCCGACAGCGCCGACATCTACAGCATGCCCGAACACGCTGCCGACGTTATCCTGGAGGCGCGACCATGAAGCTGGTGCTCGACGAGCCGTTCAAGACGCTGTGGGCCGGGCGCGATCCATTCGTCGCCGTCGAAGCGCTGCAAGGCGAAGTGTTCCGCGAACTCGAAGCACGCCGCACGCTGCGCACCGAAGTCGACGGCAAGGGCTATTTCGTCAAGATCCACCGTGGCGTCGGCTGGGCGGAAATCACCAAGAACCTGCTCACCGCCAAGCTTCCGGTGCTTGGCGCCGGCCAGGAGTGGAAGGCCATCCAGCGCCTGCGCGAGGCCGGCGTGCCGAGCATGACGGCGGTGGCCTACGGCGAGCGCGGCAGCAACCCGGCCGATCAGCATTCGTTCATCATCACCGAAGAGCTGGCGCCTACCATCGACCTGGAAGTGCTGAGCCTGAACTGGGCCAAGCAGCCGCCGCAACCGGCGCTCAAGCGCGCACTGATCGCCGAAGTGGCGCGCCTGGTCGGCATGATGCACCGCGCCGGCGTGAACCACCGCGACTGCTACATCTGCCACTTTCTGCTGCACACCGACAAGCCGGTCAAGGCCGACGATTTCAAGCTCTCGGTGATCGATCTGCACCGTGCCCAGGTCCGTCCGCGCATCACTCGCCGCTGGCGCGACAAGGACCTCGCCGCGCTGTATTTCTCGGCGCTGGACATTGGCCTGACGCGCCGCGACAAGCTGCGCTTCCTGCGCGACTATTTCCAGCAGCCCCTGCGCCGCGTGCTCAAGGAAGAAGCCGTACTGCTCGGCTGGCTCGACGGCAAGGCGAATAAACTGTACGACCGCAAATTGCGCTACGGGGATGCTCTCTGATGGCGGGCTGGAACCTGGAAGCGGGCTACGCGCACCTGCAGGCCGACTTCGGCAGCCTGGACAGCGTGTTCGCCCTCACCGGCGAGCGCCTGACCCGCGACCCGTTGTCCGAGGTGATTCGCGTGCAGCGCGGTGGGGTCAACTATTACGTCAAACGCTACGTGGGTGCCGGCAAGGGCCTGCGCGCGCACCTGGGCAAGCCACGGGTGAAGGCCGAATGGCAGAACCTCAAGCGCTTCGCCAAGTGGGGCATTCCCACTGCCGAAGTGGTGGCCTGGGGCCTGGAACGCAATGGCGCCAGCTATGACCGCGGGGCGCTGATCACTCGCGAACTGGCCAACACCCAAGATCTGCACCACCTTGCGCTGAGCGGTGATCCACGGTTGCGCAACCGGGCCTGGGTCGACCACATCAGTCGGCAACTGGCGCAACACACGCGCACGCTGCACGACAACCACTTCACCCACAACGATCTGAAGTGGCGCAACCTGCTGGTGGACGACAAGGACGTGCTGTACTTCATCGACTGTCCCAATGGTGCTTTCTGGCGCAGCTTCATGCTGCGCTATCGCATCATCAAGGACCTCGCCTGCCTGGACAAACTGGGCAAGAGCGAACTGTCCAACACCCAGCGCCTGCGCTTCTACCTGCAGTACCGCCGCCGCGAAAAGCTCAATGCCTCGGACAAGCTGCGTGTGCGCAAGATCGTAAAATTCTTCGAGGGCCGCGAATGAGCGACTTCATCGCCAGCGAGGAGCGCGCCTTGCTGGAGCGCCACGGGCTGGCCACATTCGATGCACTGTGGAACCTGCAACTGGACGCCGTGGACGAACCCAACACCGGCCGTGGCGGCTGGAGCAGCGTGTATCGGCTGGACCTGGAAGGCCGTGGTTTCTACCTCAAGCGGCAAAGCAACTATTTGACCCGTACCCTGGCCCGGCCCTTCGGCGAGCCAACCTTCGCCCGCGAGTTTCGCAACATCAGCCGCTATCGCAAGCAGGGCATCCCGGCGTTGCAGGCGGTGTTCTACGGTCAGCGCCAGGTTCAGGGTGAAACCCGTGCCATGCTCATGACCCGCGCCCTGGACGGCTGGTCCGACCTTGAAGCGGTGCTGCAGCAGTGGCCGACCCTGGCCCCGCAAGAGCGCCGCGCGGTGCTGGTGGCGTGCGGCGAGCTGGGGCGTATCCTGCATTCGGCAGGGCAGGTGCACGGCTGCTTCTACCCCAAGCATATTTTTCTGCGCGCCACGGCCAGCGGCTACCAGGCGCAATTGATCGACCTGGAAAAGACTCGCCCGCTGCTGTTCGGCCAGCGCGACCGCGCCAAGGACCTCGAACCGTTGCTGCGCCGGGCACCGCGCTGGCAGGCCGCCGACATTCGCGTTTTGCTCGCCGCGTATCTGGCCCAGTCCGAAGCCAGCCCCCAGGTCGACGCCTGGCTGCAGCGCCTGAGCCGCCGCCGCAACCACAAGGAAGGGCGGTAGATGTGTGCTGCTGCTGGCCTCTTCGCGGGCAGAGGGCTCGGCCGCCCGCCCCGCTCCCACAGAAGAATGCACGGCATGTACTCTTTGTGGGAGCGGGCTCTGCCCGCGAAGAGGCCCCCCTGCCAGCCACCCATCCAGCGCCCCACCTTACCTACGACAAGAGGCCCGCCGATGCGCCTGTCTGAACTGACCCAAGCCGGCCGCACTCCCGCGTTGCCCCTGAGCATCACCCTGGCCGATGCTGCCGGCCCTGCCGAGCTGCAACTGCTGACCCTGCTGCGCGTGCTGCCCGGCCAGCGCTACGTCGGCGCCGGTATCTGGCGCGGCCGCACGGTGCTCGCCAAACTGCTGGTCGGCAGCAAGGCTGCCCGGCATTTCCAGCGTGAACTGGAAGGCGTGCGCCTGCTGGCCGAGCAACACCTCACCACCCCGCAACTGCTCGCCGACGGCCTGCAGGAAGGCGAGGGCGGCTGGCTGCTGTTCGAGTACCTGGAAAACGCCCAGAGCCTGGCCGACGACTGGACCCGTGTGGAAACCCTGCCGCCCCTGGCCGACGAACAGACCGCCGTGCTTGGTGACGCGCTCGGCGTTATCGGCCAGATGCACGGCAAGGGCCTGTGGCAGCAAGACCTGCACCTGGACAACCTGCTGCGCCACAACGGCCAGGTGTTCCTCATCGACGGCGCCGGCATCCAGGCCGAAGAGGCCGGCAAACCGCTGTCACGGCAGAAGGTCCTGGAAAACCTTGGCGTGTTCTTCGCCCAACTGCCCAAGCACCTCGAGCCCTTCACCGAAGAGCTGCTGGTGTATTACCTGCTGGCCAATGGCGAGCACGGCCTGCCCATGGAAGCCCTGCAAAAGCAGATCGACAAGGTCCGCGCCTGGCGCCTGAAGGACTATCTGAGCAAAGTGGGCCGCGACTGCAGCCTGTTCAGCGTGCAGGACAGCGCCTCCAGCCTGCGCGCCGTACGCCGAGAAGAAGAAGCGGCCATCCTGCCCGTGCTGGAGCAGGCCAATGCCCTGCTCGAACAAGGCCACCTGTACAAGACCGGTGGCGCCGCCACGGTCGGCCGCGTGCACAGCCAAGGCCGCGACCTGCTGATCAAACGCTACAACATCAAGAACCTGCTGCACTGGGGCAAGCGTTTCTGGCGCCCGAGCCGCGCCTGGCATTCGTGGGTCGAGGGCAATCGCCTGCTGTTCCTCGGCATCGCTACCCCCAAGCCGCTCGGTGTGCTGGAAAAGCGCGTGCTGTGGCTGCGTCGCGAAGCCTACCTGGTGACCGAACACCTGGGCGGCCCGGACCTGATCGAAGCCTTCGCCACCCATGTCGACACGGGTGACGTTCCCGAGGATCAGCTCCAGGCTCTGGACCAGCTGTTCGCCGACCTGATTCGCGAACGCATCAGCCACGGCGACCTCAAGGGCCACAACCTGTTCTGGCACGACGGCCGCTGGGCCCTGATCGACCTCGACGCCATGCAGCAACACGGCAGCGACAGCAGCTTCGCCCCTGCCCACCAGCGCGATCGTGAACGGTTGCTGCGCAACTGGCCGGACGGCAGTGCCCTGCGTGTGCTGCTGGATCAGCGTTTGCCCCGAGAAATGTAGCCGCAACATACGTTGCGCACGGAATTCAGGACTCTTCCTGCATTTGCGTCGGATGGGTCCTACAGACGTACTTCCACAACTCCCGGAAACTCCTGTCGCTTGGCGGCCCTGCGTGGGCCAGCGACAGAGCAGGGGGGTTGGACATGAAACTGGGCTACTTCATCCGGTTGGGTGACAAGACATCGTGTGGCGGCACGGTCCTTGGTGGCGAGCGGGGCGTCACCCTGCTCGGCGTTCCGCGTTCGCGCGAGGGCGATCGCGTGTCCTGCGGAAAAAGCACCGGCGAGTTTCACATCGTCGGCGGCGTCGAGCAGTTCAAGAGCAACGGTCGGCGTGTCGCCGGCAGCCTCGACAGCACCAGCAGTTGTGCCTGCAATGCCCTGCTGATTCCGTCGTCGTTCAGTACCCAGTACGAATCATCGAAAAAGGTCAAAGCGCGACATACCATAATGCCGCGGCCCAGCGCCGTGCAGAATTTTGGCCATCCGGACCAGCTGCTGTCGATCACCACCTACATGGCCGGCGAGATCAATCGCAACGTCCGCCACGCCGTCGTGAGCAAGATCAAGCAATTCAACCGCTACGATGCAACCAGCGCCATGCGCACCTACCAAGCGCTGCCGTGGCACGCACGTTGGTGGGTGCGCAATCCACAGCAGGTGGCCAGGGCCTGCAAGGACGAAGCAGTGGCCCTGTGGGTCGAGCAGATGGACGAAAACCGCGAGTGGAACTACCGCGCCAAAGTCGCGCAACTGCAGAGCTCCACCTGGCACAAGCAAGGGCAATATCTGTATCACGTCGGTCTCTGGGGCGGTATTCACTACGGATACCTGGGCATGGCTGCAGGCTTTCGCCCAGGCGTACTGATCGACGGCATCGACGCGCAGACGCCTTTGCAACAGCGCACCTTGCGCCACTGGCACACGCCCGCCGAACGGCTGGCGATCAACATCGGCGTGGCGTTGTACCAGCGTCACCCCGAAGGCTTGCTCACGGCCAAGGCCATGATCAATGCAGTGCTCGCTGCCGAGCAGGAGAACTGGGGCACGGGAAGACGCGAGCATCGCTGCGCTGCTCGCGTCAGGCAGCCCGCCGCGTCGGTTCAAGCCTTGCTCTCGGTGCCAACCCTGTAGGCAGTCTTGCTCGCGCAGCTGCTTAAGCTAGGCCTCGCCGACCACGCTGCTCAGCTTTGACATCGAAGGTATCTTCAGCCACACCATGCTGCGTTTTCGCACGACGAAGTTGTGGTTGAACCCTGGCTCGCTCGGATCGTCGGGCGCGGTGATCGGGCATGGTGGGCGGCGGAAGGCGGGGGGTTATGGCGTAATGACAATCAGCAAATCCCGAGCGAAAAGCGTCTGCTCTTACAAGAACACGTTCGTGCGTAGAAACCTTGAAAAACGACCCTACCGATGATTGCCTAACGGTAGGGTCGTTTCACTCTCCTGACATCAAAACCCGATACCTACAGGGTGCGCTATCTTGTACTCTGCACACAAAGAACAAAATTACACGCGCTGGAAACTTAGATTATCCAATCGGATAGACGTGCCACTCATCATATCGAGTTCGATAGCGGATATTGTGTTTTGACCAGACTCTGACTGAAATGCTTCCCAAGCATACCCAACCTTCAGGTCGTACTCCGTGACTACACCGTGGACTTCACGCACTTTCAAAAAACCACCCTTCGCTGCTAAATCCTTGAAGTACACACCTAGCTGGAACTGATTGACCGGTTCTATAAAGGTCAGAAAAAACACCGCAATCGGACGGGTATGCAGCTCTAGATAATTACCTGTCACAAAGGGTGACTCTCCTGACTCGTTGCCAATTTTTGCGTCGAAATCGATACCTGGAACGCTTTGATCAATACTCAGTATACATTCCGAAGCCAGCGTGACTGGAAGTGCAATCGGCCCAAGAGAAAACTCTTCAAAGCCTTCGAGAACAGGGCCTGCGCCAGGGTCATCCACAGACAACTCGAAAGCCCTTGGGGTAGAGGTTTGAACAAGGCCGCCGCTCACTCGCCTCACGGTGTACGCAACACTGACCGCTTTACCCGCACTCAACAAAGCTGTCGCTTTTGGAACCACGAACTCCAGTGAGTCTTGCGCCATCACTTCGCGAGCGGGCAATGTTACGGATCCTGCGTCATCCACCGCCGTCCATTCCAACCCCACCCATTGGCCTGCTTCGATTCCCTCATACACAGGTGTCATGATCTTCACACCGGTATTGGGAATAGCCGCAGGGTCTAAATACCCATCGGTTTCATTTTCTACCGTCGGTGCGGGCAGCACCAAAGTCAATTGAGTTATGCTCAGCACTTCTTCAGGAAACGTTATCGCTTCATTTTCACTTACGCTCTTGCTTAAGCTCACTTTCAGTTCGAGGGTCAGCGGCAAGGCGTTCTTCAGTCGCAACAGGAAACTGCGAGGCAGGTTGATTAGCAGCCCTGAGCTTACTTGCGCAGCCGTCACAGCAACCCCCATAGCCAGCTCTTCGCTGCGCGTCGTGCCGTCATCCAGCGTTCCGTATGCGCGTAGCCAGTAAGTTTGGCCGGTCGCAATCAACGGCCAAGGATCGACCGACACGGTTGCGGCTGTGGAAAAGGTATTCAGATCCAACGTTCCGTCGCTAGCCTGCACCACCTTGGGCGGTTTCAATGCCGCGGCCGGCAGATCCTGCACCCTCAATGTCAAAGTGGGGCTTGCCACACCAGAAACCCCATCCACCAGAATGACATTCGTCACCTCAACCGTTTTGCCCAGGCTGGCTGCAATCACATTGGCCGGAATCGGTGCGCGTGCCTCACCCACTGTCGCGCCAGCCCAGTCGAGCAGCACGTCCTCATCCGGTAACCGCCAGATCACGGCCAATGGATGGCCGCACCCTCGACATCCCGAGCGCACTGGCCATCATGGGTGAGGTGCGCGCGCCGATTCCGGCCAGTGTGGTGGCGGCCAGCCTGGGCAAGACGGTTGAGGTGACGAATGTGATTCTGGTGGATGGGGGGTCTGGTGTGACAAGCCCCGCCTTGGCATTGAGGGTACAGGATCTGCCGGCCACGGCATTGAAACCGCCCAAGGTGGTGCAGGCTAGCGATGGAACGTTGGATCTGAATACCTTTTCCACAGCTGCAACCGTGTCGGTCGATCCTTGGCCGTTGATTGCGACCGGCCAAACTTACTGGCTGCGCGCGCACGGGACACTGGATGACGGCACGACGCGCAGCGAAGAGCTGGCGATGGGGTCCGCAGTGACGGCCGCGCAAGTGAGTTCAGGGCTGCACATCAACCTGCCTCGCAGTTTCCTGTTGCGCCTGGAGAACACTTTGCCACTGACCTTGGAACTGAAAGTGGGCTTGGGCAAGAGTTTAAGTGAACGTGAAGCGGTTATATTTCCTGAAGGAGTGCTGAACATGACTCAGTTGACTTTGGTGCTGCCTGCACCAACTGTGGAAAACGAAACCAATGGGCATTTGGATCCTGCGGCTATTCCCAATACGGGTGTGAAGATCACGACACCGGTGTATGGGGGGATCGAAGCGGGCCAATGGGTAGGGTTGGAATGGACGGCGGTGGATCCAGCAGTGTCCCTGGTGTTGCCCGCTCGGCGACTGACGACAGCGCAGCCACTGGAATTCACGGTGCCCAAGGCGGTGGCGGAGTTGAGCCAGGACAAGGCAGTGTCAGTGGCGTACACGGTGGCACGCGTCGAGAATGGGCTTGTGAAAACGTCCGAGGCTGTGCCGTTTGAGTTGGGGAAAATCGAGACAGTCACCCCGCCGGGTGTTGAAGGGTTTGATACTGTTCCATTAGGCCCTGTTTCTTCATCCTTAGTGATAAATCAGGCCGAGATTTACCTGGCAACTTCGGTTCAGGCAGATATCATTCAGGACCCTCCTGTAGATCTTAGGCCTTTCATCTCAGGCAATGCCTTTAGGTATATTCGCAGGGGAAATGGCAGTGATTATGTTATGATTTCATTATGGGATGGCTGTACCGAGATTGAGTTCGGGATAAGTGTTGGTAGTACTATTCGTGTAGCCTATCTAGGAGGGCAAGCACATGTGATGGATATAAATCCAGGATGGGTGAGGATAGACGTAAAAGACAATCCTGGATGGCGGATTTCGAAAGTGTGTATTTACGCGAAGTCTGATGTGTACGGTTATCTTGACAATATCTCTATAAAGTACGATTCGGTTGTATAGACAGTTTTAGGGTCGTTGTATGTTCGTCCATGCCGCTAGCTAGAATGGAATTGTAACATCTGATTGATAAAGCAGGAGCAGTAGATTTCCCCTAAGATCTGTACGAGCAACAACCTAGGCAGAACCTTCAGGCGGCAGGAATATCCGTGTTTCTGCATAAGGGATGTTAGTAGGCCGGAGTTAGTTTAAGGATCAAAAATGTGTGTTGGTACAGCTTGTTCCTTGAAAACTGAAATCTGCGTCCTGCAGGTGCAGCCATCATGATCAAGAACGGGGATCTGCCCGGTCGCTGGACGTTCAGCGACCGAGTTTTTTAACTAACACGGACATCTCAGTCCCCATAGCGCTTTGACTAGAATTTCCGGACCTTGATTATCGCCCGGGGGGATCCAACGCTCGCTGCGCCTCAATCACTTCTAGCGCTTGCCGTTTCAATCATGCGTGTTTGACCCTGCCTAAGGAAAAACCAGAGATCTTCGATTTTTGTCTGTGACTGAACAGATCGCTCGCCGCAGCACCACCGCCACAGGGGTGTTGGTTGAGCCATCGCTTATTACGCTATAATCCCCGCCTTTCGCCGCCCGCCGTGCCCGATCACCGCGCGCGCACCCATTCCGCTCAAAGAGGCTAGACCCTTGGCATTGACGATTCTTGGCCTGTCCGGCGCCCTTAGCCATGACCCTTCCGCGGCGCTGTACATCGACGGCAAGCTGGTTGCCGCCGCCGAAGAAGAGCGCTTCGTGCGCGACAAACATGCAAAGAACCGCATGCCCTACGAATCGGCCAAGTTCTGCCTGGAGCAAGCCGGCATCAAGCCGTCGGACGTTGACGTGGTGGCCATTCCGTTCGCCCCCATCAGCCTGTTCGGCAAGGCGCGTTGGCACTACGCCAAGCGCTACTGGTACGCCCCGGACCGCGCCCTCGACGCATTGCTGATGGGCAACCGCCGCTACAAGCGCTACCGCAACAAGATCGTTTTCTGCCTCGAGCAGCTGGGCTTCGACGCGAAGAAAATCAAGATCGAACCGGTCGAGCACCACCTGGCGCATGCCTCCAGTGCCTACCACTGCTCGGGTTTTCAGGAAAAAACCGCGATCCTTGGCATCGACGGCAAGGGCGAGTACGCCACCACGTTTTTCGGCTACGGCGAGAACGGCAAGATCCACAAGATCAAGGAGTTCTTCGACCCCGATTCGCTGGGCGGCCTGTACGGTGCGATCACCGAATTCCTCGGTTTCGAAATGCTCGACGGCGAGTTCAAGGTCATGGGCATGGCGCCCTATGGCGACGCCAGCAAGTACGATTTTTCGCGCCTGGCTTCGTTCGAGAACGGCGAGCTGGTGATCAACACCGACTACGCCAACGTCATCGGCCTGCGCCGCTATAAAGAGAAGGGCAAGGGTTTCTACTTCTCGCCCAAGCTGATCGAATGGTTGGGCCCCAAGCGCGAAGGCGACATCGCCGACGAGCCGTACATCCACTACGCGGCCAGCATGCAGGCGTTGTTCGAAAAACTCGCCCTGCAGATGATCGACCACTACCTGGGCGACGTGCTCAAGCAGACCGGCAAACTGGCCTTCGCCGGTGGCTGCGCGCTGAACGTCAAGCTGAACCAGAAGATCATCGCCCGCCCGGACGTGAAGGAGCTGTTCGTGCAGCCTGCTTCCGGCGACGCCGGTACGGCGGTCGGGGCGGCGGCATACGTCTCCCATGCCCGCGGCGTGCCCGTGGAGAAAATGGAACACGTATACCTCGGCCCGTCCTACACCAACGAAGACGTGATCGCTGCCTGCGCGCGTCATCCGAACAAGCCCAAGGGGCGCATGCTGGGTAACATGCCCAAGCAGATCGCGCAGATCATGGTCGACGGCAACCCTGTGGCCTGGTTCCAGGGGCGCATGGAGTTCGGTCCGCGGGCGCTGGGTGGTCGTTCGATCATCGGTTGCCCGAGCGTGCCGGGCGTGGCCGACCGCATCAACCACCAGATCAAGTTCCGCGAGCGCTGGAGGCCTTTCTGCCCATCGATGCTCGACACCGTCGCGCCGCAGATGATCAAGATCGACCATCCGGCGCCGTTCATGACGTTCACCTTCGAGGTGGCCGAGGAATGGAAAACCCGCGTGCCGGAAGTGGTCCACGAAGACGGCACCTCGCGCGCCCAGGTGCTCAAGCGCGAATACAACCCGCGCTACTACGACATGATGAAAGCCCTCGAAGAGCTGACCGGCAACGGCGTGTCGCTGAACACCTCGCTCAACCGCCGTGGCGAGCCGATGATCTGCTCGCCCACCGATGCGTTGAACATGTTCTACGGCTCGGACCTCGAGTACCTGGTCATGGAAGACATTCTGGTGGTCAAAGAGGGTGCTCAAGCCTATGACGCGCTCGACTGAGCGTCATGTGCTGCAGTTCTGCCACGGCTATGACGGGCCGTTCCTCGACTGTGCCCGTCAGTACGCCAGCCTGTTCGTGGGCCGTGGCTACCGGGTGACCACCGTGTTCCTGACCGGCGCGGCCGATGCTCAGGTGGCCGCTGGCTGCGAGAGCGACGAAGTGCTGTTCATGGAGTTCAGTTCCAAGGATATCCGTGGCTTGAAGCTGGGTGCCATTCGCGAGCTGCGCAAGATCACCGCTGCGCGCACATTCGCCTTCTGCATCGCGCACCGGTTCAAGCCTATCTATGTTGCCCTGCTCGGCACTTCGCTGCCGGTGATCGGCGTGCACCATGCATTCGGCGACTATCAGCGTCGTTCGCGCCGGGTGTTTGCGCAGTTGTTCCGCAAACGCTTGAGCCTGCTGGGTGTGTCCGATGCGGTGCGCGACGACATGCGCCGCTGCCTGCCCGGTTGGGCGCCCGAGCGCATCGCCACTCTGTACAACCGTTTGAACACCTTTACCTTGCAGAAAAACTTGCTGCCTGCGGCCGAAGCCCGCCAGGCGTTGGGGTTGGCGCCCGATGCCTGGATCGTCGGCAACGTCGGTCGCCTGCACCCGGATAAGGACCAGGCCACCTTGCTGCGCGGCTTTGCTTTGGCCTGGGCAAAACTGCCTCAGGAAGCGCTGCTGGTGATCATCGGTTCTGGGCGCCTGGAACAGAATCTCAAGGACCTGGCCGTTGAGCTGGGCATTGCCGAGCGGGTGCGGTTTCTTGGCCAGGTGGCCCAGGCGCGGCTGTATTTCAAGGCGTTCGACGTGTTCGCCCTGAGCTCCGACCATGAGCCGTTCGGCATGGTCCTGCTTGAAGCGATGGCGGCCAATGTGCCGCTGCTGGCCACGGCCTGCGGTGGCGCACCGGAGATCGTCGAGGGCGTCGGTATCCTGTTTCCGCTGGGTGACGCCGAGCGCCTGGCACAGGGCCTGGAACACATGGCCGGGATGGATCGCTACCAGCGCGCGCAGTGCGAAGCGCACATGGCCGAACGCCTCGAGACGCGCTTCTGCGACCGCGCGGTGCGCAAGGCTTTCTGGCAACTGCCGATGGTCACCGCACTGACGGCGGCCACATGATGCTCAACCGATTGCAGAGCGTGCGCGAACGGGGCTGGCAAACTGTGGACGCGGCCACCTATGCCCAGGCCTGGACGCAGTTCGGCGGCAGTGTGGCGACGCACCCGCTGGTGGTCGAGCGGTTGGCTGCGCTGGCCGGCATTCCGGTGCGCTACCTGGGGTGGGAGCAGGCGGGCAAACTGGTCGCAGTGATACCCACCTGGGGGCGCTACCTGGCGCTGTCCAAGGACGTGCTCAAGCAGGCCGGCAAGAAGGGCCTGTACGATCTGGGCAACGCCGAGTTGATTTTGCCGGCGGCTGCTGATGCCCAGGCACCGCTGCGCCACCATGGGCGTTATCTGTCGGAGCTGAACCAGGGGCGTTTCAGCGGCTTGAAGGCGCAGGCCGAGAGCCTGGCCATGGCCCGCACGCCCGAAGACCTGTCGAAGAAATTTCGCTACAACCAGCGCCGCGAACTGCGTCTGCTGGAAGAAGCCGGCGGCGTGGCCAAGCCCGTCAGTGAATTCACCAGCGCCGAGCTGGCAGCGATCTACTGTGACCTGTTCCAGCGCCGCTGGGGCTTTCCCGCGACCGGCGCCGAGCGCATGGCCGAGGTCATCGAGCTGCTGCGCGAGCTGATGATCGGCTCGGTGCTGCTGCTGGGCGATGCGCCCGTTGCCATTCAACTGGTGTACCGCGTCGAGGCGCCAGACTGGGTCAGCGTGGAATACATCAATGGCGGCGTGGATCCGGAGAACCGCGCGTTCAGCCCCGGCAGCGTGCTCAGTTTTCTCAATACCCAGAGCGCCTGGGAGCAGGCCCGCGCGGTGAACAAACCCCTGCGCTTCTCGTTCGGCCGCGCCGACCGCGAGTACAAGGACCGCTGGTGCAACCCCGTTCCGGTGTTTCAGGCATGAGCCGCAAACAGGCGTTGCTCGCCCGGCACCGGCGCAACAAGCGTCGCGTGCTGCTGGCCGGGCTGGTGGTGATGCTGCTGGCGGGTGTGCTGGTTGCCTGGTGGTTGCCGCTGCCCCTGTTGTTGCTGGCCTGGGTGGCCCATGAGGCGTGGTTTGCCGACCATCTGTTCTATTCGCCGGGCGATGATTACGCCTACAGCTTCGACAGCGAAGCGGAGCTGGCCAAGGTCAGCCTGAACGGCGAGGTGCTGCAGGTTGCAGAGCGCGTCGAGGCGGCGGATACCTTGATCCTGGCGCTGGATGTGAAGGCGTCCTGGCTGGGGCGTCTGTTCGATCCGTATGTGCAGTTGCTCGGGGGCGAGCTGAACGACCGGCAGACGTTCGAGCGCGGTGTCGATGGCCTGCGCTACCTGAATCTGAGTGGCTTTGCCGATGAGCTCAATCACGGGCGCCTGCGCTTGCGCGGGCGGTTCTGCCGCATCGTTGGTGAGCCGCGCTTGTGGCGCTTTCAGCATCCGGATTTCACCCGGCACACGGTCATGGTCATTGCGCCCCATGCCGACGATGCCGAGCTGGCGGCCTATGGTTTTTACAGCCGCGCGGCGAGCAGTTGGATCGTGACCTTGACGGCAGGCGAGATCGAAGCCGAGCACTATCAGGCGATGGGCCTGGCGCCGGCCGACGCCGCTCGCTTGAAGGGGCGCCTGCGGGCCTGGGACAGCCTGGCCGTACCGCGCTGGGCCGGGGTGCCGGCCGAGCAGTGCGTGCAGTTGGGGTATTTCTGCCTGCAACTGCCAGCGATGCAGGCGGCACCCGAGCAGCCGTGTGGCTCGCGCGAGGCGGACATGACTGACATCCGTCCGTTCCGCCAACTCAATCCCTTCGCCCTGCCGGCCGATGCCGATGGCGCGCCGACCTGGAACAATCTGCTCGCCGACCTGCGCGAGCTGCTGCAACGGGCGCAGCCGGATGTGCTGGTGATGCCCCACGCGAGCATCGACCCGCATCCGGACCACATCTGCGCGCAGGCAGCGGTGCTGCAGGCGTTGCAAGGGGTGGCGCACCAGCCACGCTACCTGCTGGGCTATGCCAACCATTTGCATGACAACGACCGTTGGCCTATGGGCCGTGCTGGCGAAGGCGTGGCCCTGCCACCGTTTTTCGATGCCCGTGAACGGCTGCTGCCGTGCAGCCTGCCGGTGGGTGCGGCGGTGCAGATGGACAAGGCCATGGCGCTGGGCATGATGCACGACCTGCAACCGCCGGCGCCGTTCAAGCGTCGCGTGCGGCGTTGGCTGCAGTGGTTGCTGGCCGGTCGACGTTGGCCGGCGACGGGTGAAAACGAATTTTTCCGCAAGGCGGTGCGCCGCCACGAACTGTTCTGGCGCAAAGACTTATAAGGTGCCGTTAGCACAATGATGAAAGTACTGTTCCTGGTGCAGAAAGAGCAGCGCGCCATTCTCGATCGTCTCTATGAAGGCATCGCCGCGCATTGCGAGTGCGATCTGCGCTGGTTGGACGGCGCGCAGCAGCGCGATCTGAAAGGGTATTTCAAGCGCGAAGTGGACGTTGCCCGGTACGACCGCATTCTGTTTTTCCTGCGCTTCAAGCAGGAGATTCGCCAGGTGGCGTTCATTCGTTCGGTGCCCAATCTGGTCATCCTGGAGCATGACGCCTACCAGAACTACATCGCGTGCAAGTACACCGGCAAGTTCAGCGCGCACTACCAGCAGCTGCCGTGGGTGCGGGTGATCAGTTCGGGGTTCATGGTCAGCGAACGCTTGCGCGCCGAGGGCTTCGATGCGCATTTCGTGCCCAAGGGCTATGACCAGGCCCTGCTGACCCCGCAGACCCGCGAGCGCGACATCGAGCTGGCCTTCGTGGGCAGCACCAAGAGCGTGGCCTACAGTGGTCGCAAGCAGATGCTCGATGCGATCGGCCAGGTGGAGCCGTTGCTGGTGACGCGGACCAACAGCGGCCAGGAGTATGGCGATACGCTGAACCGCATCCGTTTTTTCGTCAGTGCCGATGTGGGCATGGGCGAGTACATGATCAAGAATTTCGAAGCCATGGCGTGCGGGTGTGTGCTGTTCACCTTCGACCAGGGCGAGGCGGAAAACCGCGCGCTGGGGTTCGTGGACATGCACACGGTGGTGCTTTACGACAGCGTGGCGAGCTTGCAGGCCAAGCTGGCGCAGCTGCGCCGCGAGCCGGCACTGGCCGAGCGCATCGCCGCGGCGGGGCAGGCGCTGGTGCTGGGGGAATACGGTTTCGACCGGATCGGTGAGCGTATCGTGCAGGCCATGCAGCCGCCGCTGCGCCCGCATCCGCCGTTGACGGTGTGGCAACGCCTGCGGTTGGCCTTGTCCTAGCTACGGCGTCGCGCCCTTCGCGGGCAGAGCCCACTCCCACAAAGGGGTGCGCGCAAGTCCTGTGGGAGCGGGCTCTGCCCGCGAAACAGGCGCTGCGGTGTGTCAGGCCGAACCGCGGTGCGCCCTTCGCGGCCACTGGCCGCTCCTACAGGGGACGGGCCATGGTGCTACTTGAGCAGGGCTTTGTTGAGCTCGGCCAAGGGGAAGCAGGCGGTCAACTGTTCACGCTCCAGATACCGGGAGAAATGCTCGAGGTTGCGCTTGATCAGGCGCTTCGACAAAGGCCCGCGGGTGAAGCTCATGTCGGCCATGTCGATCAGGCCCAGCTCTCCTTCGGGCGTGACGATCACATTGCCCAAGTGCAACGAGCGGAAATACACCCCAGAGCGATGCAACCGGCGAATCATGGCGATCAGCGGCTCCAGGCTGTGTTGCCAGGTGAAGTCGGCGGTGTCCATCAACTGACGCAGGTTCCTGCCTGGCAGGGGCTCGTACAGCACGGCGGTCATGCCAGGCTTGTCCAGACGATAGTGCTGCAGCACCTTCAAGGTCGGCACGCCCAGTTGCTGCAGGCGTTGGGCGTTGGCGATGAAACGCGCCGAATACGGGCGCAGCAGGGCTGAGGAAAACAGCCGTTTGCGGCGGAAAAGTTTCAGGATCTTGCCGTCTGCGAGCAGGTACACTTTCGCGCCATGGCTGTCGGCTTCCAACACCTTGGCGCCGGTGATCAGCGTGTCAAAAGCGGCCAGAGGAAGGCGGGTGCATTGCATCGTGATAAGGCCTTGATTGAAGAGGGCGGGTGGCATGATGCCCAAAAGCGCCAGCATGTTCTACCGCCAGGCCGAACTGCGGCGCGGCTTTCGCGGCCACGGACCGCTCCTACGGGGGATTGCGCGGTACTTGTGGGAGCGGGCTCTGCCCGCGAAACAGGCGCTGCGGTGTGTCAGGCCGAACCGCGGCGCGGCTTTCGCGGCCACGGACCGCTCCTACGGGGGATTGCTCTGCCCGCGAAGGGCGCGACTCGGTCTGGCTGCAGCACCGCGATCCCCGATCCGCCCCCTGTGATAAAATTCCCGTTCTACGCCAACAGTGAGTTAGACGATGAGTGATTCACCGCGCCCAGCGGAACAGGATTCAAGCCTGAAAATCTATTTGCGACTGCTCAGCTACGTTCGCCCCTACGTGGGCATGTTCCTGATCAGTATCATAGGTTTCGTGATCTTCGCCTCGACCCAGCCCATGCTGGCCGGCATCCTCAAGTATTTCGTCGACGGCCTGAGCAATCCCGAAGCGGTACTGTTCCCCAATGTGCCCTACCTGCGCGACCTGCAACTGCTGCAGGCGGTACCCATACTGATCGTGCTGATCGCCGCCTGGCAGGGCCTGGGCTCCTACCTGGGCAACTACTTCCTGGCCAAGGTATCGCTGGGCCTGGTCCACGACCTGCGCGTGGAGCTGTTCAACAAGCTGCTGGTACTGCCCAACCGCTACTTCGACACGCACAACTCCGGCCACCTGATTTCGCGCATCACCTTCAACGTGACCATGGTGACCGGCGCAGCGACCGATGCCATCAAGGTGGTGATCCGCGAAGGCTTGACGGTGGTGTTCCTGTTCATCTACCTGATCTGGATGAACTGGCAACTGACCCTGGTCATGCTGGCCATTCTGCCGCTGATCGCCGTCATGGTCGGCAGCACCAGCAAGAAATTCCGCAAGCAGAGCAAGAAGATTCAGGTTGCCATGGGCGATGTGACCCACGTGGCATCCGAGACCATCCAGGGCTATCGGGTGGTGCGCAGCTTCGGCGGTGAAGGCTACGAGCAGAACCGCTTTGCCAAAGCCAGCCAGGGCAACACCGACAAGCAACTGCGCATGACCAAGACCGGCGCGATCTACACGCCGATGTTGCAGCTGGTGATCTACACCGCCATGGCCGTGCTGATGTTCCTGGTGCTGTACATGCGTGGCGATGCCACGGCCGGTGATCTGGTGGCCTACATCACCGCAGCCGGTTTGCTGCCCAAGCCGATCCGCCAGCTGTCGGAAGTCAGCTCCACGGTGCAGAAGGGCGTGGCCGGTGCCGAAAGCATCTTCGAGCAGCTGGACGTTCCCCCTGAGCTGGACACCGGCACAGTGGAGCGCGAGCGCGTTGGCGGTTCGCTGGAAGTGCGCAACCTGAACTTCACTTACCCCGGCACCGATCGCCAAGTGCTCAGTGACATCAACTTCACCGCCAAGCCGGGGCAGATGATTGCGCTGGTGGGGCGTTCGGGCAGTGGCAAGTCGACCCTGGCCGGGTTGATCCCGCGCTTCTATCACCACAATCAAGGCGAAGTGTTGCTCGATGGCGTGGAGATTGCCGACTACCAACTGCGCAACCTGCGCCGGCACATCGCGCTGGTGACCCAGAGCGTGACACTGTTCAACGACAGTGTGGCCAACAACATTGCCTACGGTGACCTGGCCGGTGCGCCGCGCGAAGATGTGGTGGCGGCGGCGGCCGATGCCTATGCCAAGGAATTCATCGACCGTCTGCCCGAGGGTTTCGACACGCAGGTGGGCGAGAACGGCGTGCTGTTGTCCGGTGGCCAGCGCCAACGCCTGGCGATTGCCCGGGCGTTGCTCAAGAATGCCCCTGTGCTGATACTGGATGAAGCGACCTCGGCGCTGGATACCGAATCGGAGCGGCATATCCAGGCTGCGCTGGACCATGTGATGAAAGGGCGGACCACCTTGGTGATCGCTCACCGACTGTCGACCATCGAAAAGGCCGACCAGATTCTGGTGATGGACCAGGGCCGCATCGTCGAGCGCGGCACGCACGCGCAGTTGCTGGCGCAGAACGGCTATTACGCCAGGTTACACGCCATGGGCCTGGACGAACCTGCGAAAACCGACATCACCTGAGCCCTGCAGGACTGCGATTTCCCTATGGCATTGCGCTATTGCGCGGTATTGCGGTCCCCTTGCAGGAGCGGTCATCGGCCGCGAATCGGACGGCTCGGTGTGTCAGGTGATACGCGGCGTTCCCTTCGCGGCCACTGGCCGCTCCTACGGGGATCACTGCTCACTTGCAGGAGCGGTCATCGGCCGCGAATCAGACGGCGCGGTGTGTCAGGTGATACGCGGCGTCCCATTCGCGGCCACTGGCCGCTCCTACGGGGATCACTGCTCCCGAGGTGGGGTGGGGGCCTATCGGGTGCTTGCGTGTTAATATCGCCGCCCTGTTCATTTTGTATGTGGGTTGCCCATGAAGTTATCCATGCCGCGATTCGAGTCGGCCCCTGTATTGGTGGTCGGCGATGTCATGCTCGACCGTTACTGGCATGGCGGTACTTCGCGCATCTCCCCGGAAGCACCGGTGCCGGTGGTCAAGGTCGAACAGATCGAGGATCGGCCTGGTGGTGCCGCCAACGTTGCGTTGAACATCGCCGCACTGGGTGCGCCGGCTTCCCTGGTGGGTGTGACCGGTACCGACGAGGCCGCCGACAGCCTGGGCAACAGCTTGAAGGCTGCCGGCGTCACAGCGGTGTTCCAGCGCATTGCCCACCAGCCGACCATCGTCAAGCTGCGGGTCATGAGCCGCCATCAACAACTGTTGCGCATCGACTTCGAAGAAGCGTTTGCCACTGACCCGGTAGCGCTGGGCAACGAAGTCGAAGCGTTGCTCGAAGGCGTCAAGGTGCTGGTGCTGTCGGACTATGGCAAGGGCGCGCTGAAAAACCATCAGGCGCTGATTCAGGCGGCGCGCGCGCGCAACATTCCCGTGCTGGCCGACCCCAAGGGCAAGGATTTCTCGATCTATCGAGGCGCCAGCCTGATCACGCCCAACCTCAGCGAATTCGAAACCATCGTCGGCGGTTGCGCCGATGAGGCAGAACTGGTGGCCAAGGGCGCCGCGCTGATGAGCGAGCTGGATCTGGGCGCACTGCTGGTGACCCGTGGCGAGCACGGCATGACCCTGTTGCGCCCTGATCATCCGGCCCTGCACTTACCCGCGCGGGCCCGTGAAGTGTTCGACGTGACTGGTGCCGGCGATACCGTAATCTCCACCCTGGCAGCGGCCATCGCCGCAGGCGAAGAGTTGCCCCATGCGGTGGCCCTGGCCAATCTGGCGGCGGGCATCGTGGTCGGCAAGCTGGGTACGGCGGCGATCAGCGCACCTGAACTGCGCCGTGCCATCCAGCGCGAGGAAGGTTCGGAACGCGGCGTGTTGAGCCTCGAGCAGTTGCTGCTGGCGATCGACGATGCGCGGGCGCACAACGAGCGCATCGTGTTCACCAATGGCTGCTTCGATATCCTCCATGCGGGCCACGTGACGTATCTGGAGCAGGCCCGCGCTCAGGGTGACCGGCTGATCGTGGCGGTCAACGATGACGCTTCGGTAAGCCGTCTGAAAGGGCCGGGTCGGCCGATCAACAGCGTCGACCGGCGCATGGCGGTGTTGGCCGGGCTGGGGGCGGTGGACTGGGTGATCAGCTTTGCCGAAGGTACGCCGGAAAACCTGCTGACCCATGTACGCCCGGATGTGCTGGTGAAGGGGGGGGATTATTCGATGGAGCAAGTGGTGGGTGCCGATATCGTGGCTGCCTATGGCGGCACGGTAAAGGTACTGGGGCTGGTGGAAAACAGCTCGACCACCGCCATCGTCGAGAAAATCCGCAGCCGTTGAAGCGTCAGGTTTTACCACGTTCCCGCAAATGCACCGCGTCCACCGCCGACGCGGCTTGCGCCGCTGCTACAGGGACCGCGTCCACCGCCGACGCGGCTTGCGCCGCTGCTACAGGGACCGCGTCCACCGCCGACGCGGCTTGCGCCGCTGCTACAGAGACCGTGTCCATCGCCGACGCGGCTCGCGCCGCTGCTACAGAGACCGCGTCTACCGCCGACGCGGCTCGCGCCGCTGCTATAGAGACCGCGTCTACCGCCGACGCGGCTTGCGCCGCTGCTACAGGGACCGCGTCCACCGGCGACGCGGCTCGCGCCGCTGCTACAGAGACTGCGTCCACCGCCCCCCCTGTAGCAGCGGCGCAAGCCGCGTCCGGCCGCACCGCGGTTTTCCAGGCACACCGCATGACGGTATTCGGTAGGGGCAATGGGATTACTTGTGCAAGCCGCTGCGCACCTTGCGCACCAATACCCGCGCCTTGACCTTGAATTTTTGCAGGCTGGTACGCGGCTTCTTCGGGATGGCCAGGCCTTTTTCCGCCACCCAGTCGCGCCAGCGCACGCGTTCGTCGCGGACCAACCAACCTTCTTGCGCAGCGAAACTCTCGGCCAGGTAAACGCCCCGTGTGCCTGCGGCGTGCAGCTTGTCCTTCTTCAGGGTGTACAGCTCGGCGACCGGTTGACCGTCCTTCAGCGGGATCAGGTACAGGTCGGGCCTGCTCCGGCTCAGGCGGGTGATCAGCTCACCTTTTTCCAGGCGTTCCTCCACATGGAACAGACTCAGCTCCTTGGCCTGGGGCGGTACCTCCAGACGCAGGTCGTAGACCAGCTGCAATGAAGCCGTCGGCACATGCACGTATGCTCGCGGCCGCTCGATCAGGTTCAGGCTGCCACAGCGCACTGGGCGCGCCGCGCCGGAACGGGTGCTCAAGCGAAAGGGCAGGGGCTCGTGATAGCGCAGCACCTGGTCATACGGCGTCGGCAGCCAGGTGTCGTTGAAACGCCCGCCCAGCCAGCCTTCCGAAGTCTCCAGCAGACACTCCTCGGCGATTTCCTGAATGGCCGTGTGCAGCGGCAGATTCACCTCATGGGCCGGCACATAGCCGGAGATCAGCTTGAGCACCACATCGCCGCGGTCTTCGCGGCGTTGACGCACCAGCACCCAATAGTCGCGGCCACGCCAGTTCAAGGTCAGCCGGACCGACACGCCGAGGTTGGCCAACTCCACGCGAAAGCGTTCGCTGTCACTCACCTCGACCGGTTTGCGCCGTTCCAGAGTCTGAGCGAAATTCAACGGCATGCCCACGGCTTCGTAACTCAGGGCTTCGGGCGTGGCTTCGACGGCAAGGGGCAGGGTCTTGAAATTGCCAGGGTTCTTTCGTGTCAGGGTACGCGGCATTACGGCTCCTTCTTGCGTCGGGGTCGGCCGCGTCGGCGGCGTCAATTCCTGAGTAGCACGGCAGCGGCTGTCGCTACGTTGTGGGACAGGTGCAGCGGATTTATCGTTCCGACAATAGCACTGGCGACCCCAGGGTGGGCGAACAGCAGCTCGAAGCTGGCGCGTACCGGATCGACCCCCGGTGCCAGGCAGGCATGGCCGCTGGCCAAGGCCTTTTTCACCAGGATGGCCTTGCCGTGGGCAGCTGCGTAGTCGAGCACCGGGCGCTCGGACTGCTCGCTCAGGTTGTAGGTGACCATGGCGCAGTCCCCGGTTTCCAAGGCTTTCAGCCCGCCCTGAACGGTCTTGCCGGAAAAGCCGAAGCCACGAATCTTGCCTTCGGCTTTCAGCGCCGCCAACGTCTGGTACACCTCACTGCCCTCGAGAATCTCCAGATCGTTGCCGTCCGAATGCACCAGCAACAGATCGATGAAGTCTGTTTCCAGGCGTTTCAGGCTGCGCTCCACCGAGAACCGCGTGTGCTCGGCACTGAAATCGAAGCGTGACTGGCCGGCCTCGAACTCTTCTCCCACCTTGCTGACGATGACCCACTCCTGACGCTGGCCACGCAGCAACGGGCCCAATCGCTCTTCGCTGATGCCATAGGCCGGCGCGGTGTCGATCAGGTTGATGCCCAGCTGGCGCGCCTGGTCGAGCAACATGCGCGCCGCACTGTCGTCGGGAATGGTGAAGCCGCTGGGGTATTTCACCCCTTGGTCGCGGCCCAGCTTCACCGTGCCCAGGCCCAGGGGGGAGACCCGCAGGCCGGTGTCGCCCAGCGGGCGGTGCAGATCGTGCAGGGTCGGCAGGCTCATGGCAGCAGTTCATCCCAGACAGGTGTGGCCAGGGCCGGCTTGGGCAGTTCGGGCAGAGGCGCATGCGCGAGGGGCGAAATGCCGTCGCGCTGCAAAGCGCCGATGACCCGGTCGGCGAAGTCGGGCGCCAGCGCCAGCTTGGTCGGCCAGCCCACCAGCAAACCGGGTTGATCGGCCAGGAAGGCGTTGTCCGGGCGCACCAGCCCTGACTGCGCAGGCTCGGCGCGATTGACCCGCAACGTGGCCCAGCGCATCTGGCTTTGGTCGACCCACGGCAACAACTGGGCAATTTCCTTCTGCGCGGCGGCGATCTGCTGCGCCGGTTCGCGGGCCACGCCGTCGGCCTCGGCGATCTCCCCCCCCAGGTACCAGACCCATTGACCATCGGCCCCCGGATGGGTGGTGACGGTGATGCGCGGCTTCGGCCCACCGCCCAGGCAGTGGGCATACAACGGTTTCAGGTTGGCGCCCTTGGCCAGCACCATGTGCAGTGGCCGACGCTGCATGGTGGGTTGTTCGACGCCCAGCGCGGTCAACAGCGCCTGGATGCCTTCGCCGGCACTGAGCACCACGCGCTGGGCACGAATCACCCGGCCATCGACGATCAGGCCCGCCAGGCGGCCCTGGTCATACAAAGGCTCGATGCGCTCGCCGGCCAGCAGCCCTTCACCCGCCAGCTCGGCCAGCCGCGCGACCAGGCTGGGCACGTCGACCACCAGTTCGGCCAGGCGGTAGACCTTGCCCTTGAAGGCGCGGTCCTGCAACGCCGGCGGCAACTGCTCGCCCTTGACCTGATCGACCCGACCGCGCACGGCCTTGCTGGCGAAGAAGCTGGTGAGGTTGCCCGCGAGGGTGCCCGGCGACCACAGATAGTGCGCCTCAGACAGCAGCCGCACACCGGAAAGATCGAGTTCGCCCTCACCGGCCAGCGCTTCACGCCAGCGCCGCGGCATGTCGGCAATCGCTTCGGACGCCCCGGTCAGCGCGCCGTGCAGGGCGTATTTAGCGCCGCCGTGAATGATCCCCTGGGCCTTGAACGTCTGCCCGCCGCCCAGGCGCGCGTTCTCCACCAGCACCGTCGAATAGCCCAGGGCGCGCAGCCGCGCGTTGAGCCAGAGCCCGGCGACACCGGCGCCGACGATGACGATATCAGTGGACAGTTCAGACGGCATTGCAGACCTCGCAGGCTTGGACAGGCGGGGGAGTATACAGCCTCAGTGCCCGGTGGTTTTCGAGAACAGCTGGATCACCACCACGCCCAGCACGATCAACGCCATGCCGAGCATGGCCGGCAGGTCGAGCTTCTGCCCGTAGATGAACAGCGCGGCGACGCTGACCAGCACGATGCCCATGCCGGCCCAGATGGCGTAGGCGATGCCCACCGGCACGGTGCGCACTACCAGGGTCAGCATCCAGAAGGCGATGCCATAGCCGACCACCACCAGGATCAGCGGCAGTGGCGTGCTCAGGCCCTTGACTGCCTTCATGGACACGGTGGCGATCACTTCGGCGCAGATGGCGATGGCAAGAAAAACATAGGCGTTCATGGTGGAGCTCCTTTTCGATGCAGGCATTCTAGGTGATGCGCGAGCGCTGGGGGTGGGTCCCTTTCGAACCGTCAGCGGTCAATCGGTTCGTGCGGTGTCTGCCGGTGCTTGGTCAAGCACGGCGACCTGAGTAAACTTCGCCGCCATGAACAGAACTCTCTACACCTTGCTGTTTCACCTGGGGCTGCCGTTGCTGGCCGTGCGTCTATGGCTGCGCGCGCGCAAGGCACCGGCCTACGGGCAGCGCCTCGGCGAGCGTTTCGCCTACCGGCTGCCGGCGATGCAGCCGGGCGGCATCTGGGTGCACGCGGTGTCGGTGGGCGAGAGCATTGCCGCAGCGCCGATGATCCGCCAGTTGCTGCTGCGCCACCCCGAGCTGCCGATCACCGTCACCTGCATGACCCCGACCGGGTCGGAGCGCATCCAGGCACTGTTCGCCGGCGAGCCACGCATCCAGCACTGCTACCTGCCGTACGATCTGCCCTGGGCGTCCGGCCGCTTTCTCGACCACGTGCGGCCGCGCCTGGCAGTGATCATGGAAACCGAACTGTGGCCCAATCATATTCACCAGTGCGCCCGCCGCGGCATCCCGGTGGCGTTGGCCAATGGTCGGCTTTCCGCGCGTTCGGCCAAAGGCTATGCCCGCTTCAAAGGCCTGACCGCGCCGATGCTGGCCGAGATGAGCTTGCTGGCGGTGCAGACTGCAACCGAGGCGCAACGCTTCCTGGACTTGGGCGCACGTCCGGAATGCGTGCAGGTGACGGGCTCGATCAAGTTCGACCTCAGCGTCGACCCGGCCGTGCCCGTGCGCGCAGCCCGGTTGCGCGAGCAGTGGCAGGCACAAGACCGTCCGGTGTGGATCGCTGCCAGCACCCACGAAGGTGAGGATGCGGTGATATTGGCCGCCCACCGGCAACTGCTGGCCAGCCATGCCGATGCCTTGCTGATTCTGGTTCCGCGGCACCAGGAGCGTTTCGCTTCGGTCCACGGGCTGTGCCAGGCGCAAGGGTTCAGTACGGTGCAGCGTTCGCTCGAGCAAGCGGTTACGGCGACTACCCAGGTGTTGCTGGGCGATACCATGGGCGAGCTGCTGTTCCTCTATGCACTGGCAGACGTTGCCTTCGTTGGCGGCAGCCTGGTGGAGAACGGTGGGCATAATCCGCTGGAACCGGCAGCCCTGGCCAAGCCGGTGTTGAGCGGGCCGCACATGTTCAACTTTCTCGAAATAGGCGCGATGCTGCGCGAGGCCGGGGCGCTGGTCGAAGTCGACGACGCGCAAGGCTTGGCAACGGCGCTGCGGCGGTGGCTGGAGCTGCCTCGCGAAGCGGTGCGCAGCGGGCAGGCTGGGCTGGACGTGATGCGAGCCAACCAGGGTGCATTGAAGCGGCTGCTCGATGGTCTCGACGCCCAGCTCTAGGGCTTGGGTGATACAGCCGCGTGCGGAACGCCGAGGATTGCCCGAGGTCTGTTATGCATCGACCTCAAGGAGCTGCATCATGGACATCATTCGCATCATTTTCGCCATTCTTCTGCCGCCAGTCGGCGTGTTCATGCAAGTCGGATTCGCCGGCGCGTTCTGGCTGAACATCCTGCTGACCCTGCTGGGCTACATTCCCGGCATCATCCACGCGGTGTACATCATCGCCAGCAGAAGGTAATGCCGCTGCCGGTGCGTTCGTCTGCCTGACGACCGCACCGGTACCCGTTCAAAGCAGATCGGATAGCCCGCGGTCGTCCTCCTGCATGACCTTCAGGTAGAAGCGCCATTCATGCTCCAGAGCATGGGCCAGGTTGGCTGCATTGCGAAAGCCGTGCCGTTCCTCGTCATAGTAGTGCGCTTGCACCGGCACACCTCCCGCCTGCAACGCGGCGACCATGTCACGAGTCTGCTGCGGCACCACCACTACATCCAACTCTCCCTGAAAGAAAATCACCGGGGCTGTGATTCGATCGGCGTGCAGCAGCGGAGTGCGCTCTTCGTAGCGTTGTCGGTCGCTGTCCGGGTCGCCGATCAGCCAGTCCAGGTAGTCGTTTTCGAACTTGTGGGTGACGCGCCCCAACGCGGCCGGATCGCTCACGCCGTACAGGCTGGCGCCGGCCCGGAACACCTTGGCGAACGCCAGTGCGCACAGCACCGTATAGCCGCCCGCGCTGCCACCGCGCACGAACGCCCGTTGCGCATCGATGCGGCCTTGCGTGGCCAGGTAGTCGACCACGGCGCAGGCGTCCTGCACGTCGGTTACGCCCCAGCGCAGATGCAGGGCATCGCGATAGGTGCGACCGTAGTTGCTGCTGCCGCGATAGTTGAGGTCGGCCACGGCGAAACCGCGCTGGGTCCAGTATTGGATGCGCGGGTCGAAGACCGGGTAGCACGCCGACGTCGGCCCGCCGTGGATGAATACCACCAGTGGCGGATGGCGCTCGTCACCCTGCGCGGCATAGAAGAAGCCGTGAGCCTGCTCACCGCCGCTGGGGTAGCTCAGCGGCTGCGGCAGGCTGACCTGCTCGGCCGGCAGCGGCGAATACCCGCCCGCCAGGATGCGCAGGCTGTGATCATGCCGGTCGACGGCAATCACTGCCGAAGGCTGCAGAGGTGAACCGGCGATGGCGTAGAGGTGGTCGGCATCCATGGCCAACGCGCGAAACCGCGTGAACTCGCCGCTGTAATCCAGGCAATCGCCCTGCCCATCGCACAGGCCCAGGCGGCCGAAACCGTCGTCGAACCAACTCGCCAGATAGCCCTGGTCGGCAGCCGGGAGCCAGGTGCAGGCACCCAGTTGCCAAGGCGCCGCGGCATGATCGGCAAGCGCCGCGGGCAGTGGCGCCCAGTTGGCGTCGACCTCTGCCCACGGCTGCCAGAAGCCGTTCGCATCGGACAGGCAATACAATCGCCCCTGCTCGTCGAAGCGCGGCTGCTGCAAGCTGAAACCGCTGGCCACGCATTCGGCCACGGCCGCCAGTTCGCTGCACATCAGCCGCGTCTGGGTCCAGGGCTGGTGCGGGCGGTCCCACTCGATCCAGGCCAGACGGGTGCCGTCCGGGCTCAATACCGGCGAGGCGTAGAAGTCGGCGCCTTCGGCCAGCACGCGGTGACGCTCGCTGGCCAGGTCGATGGCCACCAGGCGATGAATGTCGCCGTCTTCCTCCACCGCCAGCACCTGGCCTGCGGCATATTCCAGCCCCCCGTAGCGCTTCTGGCCGAAGCTCAACGGTTGCGGCAGGCCGCCGGTCACCGGCTGACGGTAGAGCTGCTGGTCGGCCTCGTTGACGAACACCAGTTCGTCGTTCGCCAGGCAGAACGACCCACCGCCGTATTCGTAGACCCGGCTGCGCGCGCTGTAACCGTCGGGCGTCAGGCAAACCGCCACACCGTCCTGCTCGGTCCACAGGCGGCAGACGCCATCCTGGGGACGGAACTCGTTCCAGAACACGCCAGCAGGGCCGACCCGAAGTTCGGCGAAATCGGTCCCGGCAGCTACGGCCTGGGAGGCGCTGAAGCGGTCATGCTTTGGCGATGAGGCGTGAGTTTCGGTCATTGCGAAAGGCCAATTGTTCGATCGTCTGGGTAGCGTGTTCCGCTTCTTCACGAGCCCGCAGGATTACGCCATGGTGGGGCGACTTGCTGCACACCGGATCGGCATTGGCAGCATCGCCGGTCAGCATGAAAGCCTGGCAGCGACAGCCACCGAAGTCCTTCTCTTTCTCGTCGCACGAGCGGCATGGCTCGGGCATCCAGGCATAGCCGCGGAAGCGATTGAAGCCAAAAGAGTCGTACCAGATGTGTTGCAGGCTGTGATCGCGCACGTTGGGAAACTCCACCGGCAGCTGACGCGCGCCGTGGCACGGCAGCGCGGTGCCATCGGGCGTTACGGTGAGGAAAATGCTGCCCCAGCCGTTCATGCAGCCCTTGGGGCGTTCTTCATAGTAGTCGGGCGTGACGAAAATCAGCTTGCAGGCGCTGCCGGCCGCTTCCAGCTTGGCGCGGTATTCGTTGGTGATGCGCTCGGCACGCACCAGTTGTTCGCGGGTGGGCAACAGGCCGGCACGGTTGAGCTCGGCCCAGCCGTAGAACTGGCACGTGGCGAGTTCGACGAAGTCAGCCTCGAGCGCCACGCACAGCTCGATGATGCGGTCGATCTTGTCGATGTTGTGCCGGTGGGTCACGAAATTCAGTACCATCGGATAGCCGTGGGCCTTCACCGCTCGGGCCATTTCCAGCTTCTGCGCGAAGGCTTTTTTCGAGCCGGCCAGCAGGTTGTTGACCTGCTCGTCGCTGGCCTGAAAGCTGATCTGGATATGATCCAGGCCGGCGATCTTGAAATCGGCGATCTTCTGTTCGGTCAGGCCGATGCCTGAGGTGATCAGGTTGGTGTAGAAACCCAGGCGCCGGGCTTCGCCGATCAGCTGCGCGAGATCCTGGCGCACCAGTGGCTCGCCACCGGAGAAACCGATCTGCGCGGCGCCCATTTCGCGGGCTTCGGCCATCACCTTGAACCACTGCTCGGTGCTCAGTTCCTTGCCCTGAGCGGCGAAGTCCAGGGGGTTGGAACAGTACGGGCATTGCAGTGGGCAGCGGTAGGTCAGTTCCGCCAGCAGCCACAGCGGCAGTCCGACTTCAGGCGTGGGTGGCAGGCTGGGCAAGTTCGATCCAGTGCTGTGCACGGGCCACCTCCATGAATTGCTCGATATCGATGGCCAACTCGGGCACACCGGGGAACTGCGCGTCGAGCTCGGCGATGATCGCGGCCACGCTGCGCTGGCCGTCGATCAGGCCACCGATGGCACTGGCACTTTCGTTGAGCTTGATCATGCCCTCGGGGTACAGCAGCACGTGGCCTTTCTGCGCCGGCTCGTACTGGAACCGGTAGCCCTGGCGCCAGCGCGGGGTTTGTAGACGATCGAAGCTCATAGGGCGATCCCCTTGTGCCAGACACGCTGGTCGGTAACGCTGTGATAGGGCGGACGATTCAGCTCGTAGGCCATGCTCATGGCGTCGAGCATGCTCCACAGGATGTCGAGCTTGAACTGCAGGATTTCCAGCATACGCTGCTGGCCTTCGACCGTCGTGTAGTGCTGCAGGGTGATGTGCAGACCGTGTTCCACGTCGCGCCGGGCCTGGCCCAGGCGCGTGCGGAAGTATTCGTAGCCGGCCGGGTCGATCCATGGGTAGTGGGCTGGCCAGCTGTCGAGGCGCGACTGATGGATCTGCGGCGCGAACAGCTCGGTCAGCGAACTGCTCGCCGCTTCCTGCCAGTTGGCCCGGCGGGCGAAATTGACGTAGGCGTCTACCGCAAAACGTACGCCGGGCAACACCAGTTCCTGAGAACGCAATTGGTCGGGATCCAGGCCCACGGCCTGGCCCAGGCGCAGCCAGGCTTCGATGCCGCCGTCTTCGCCGGGGGCACCGTCGTGGTCGAGCAGGCGCTGGATCCACTCGCGACGGATCTCGCGGTCCGGGCAGTTGGCCAGGATGGCTGCGTCCTTGAGCGGGATGTTGACCTGATAGTAGAAACGGTTGGCCACCCAGCCCTGGATCTGCTCGCGGCTGGCGCGGCCTTCGTACATGGCCACATGATAGGGGTGGTGGATGTGGTAATACGCACCCTTGGCACGCAAGGCCTGCTCGAATTCGGCGGGGGTCATGGGGGTGTCGGACATTGCGGTTCTCCTGGGGAATGGGGCGCCACTACAACTCGATGCTCATCCCATCGAACGCCACTTCGACACCGCGCTTGGCCAGTTCGGCGCGCTGTGGCGAGTCTTCGTCCAGGATCGGGTTGGTGTTGTTGATGTGGATCAGCACCTTGCGCTGGCGCGGCAGGCCTTCCAGCACTTCCAGCATGCCGCCGGGGCCGCTCTGCGCCAGGTGACCCATCTCACGTCCGGTCCGGGTGCCAACGCCACGTCGCTGCATTTCATCGTCGTCCCACAGGGTGCCGTCTACCAACAGACAATCCGCGCCGGCCATGCGTTCGAGCAACGCGTCGTCGACCTGGCCCAGGCCCGGCGCATAGAACAGCGTGCCACCGGTACGCGTGTCTTCCACGATCAAGCCCAGGTTGTCGCCTGGATGGGGGTCGAAGCGGTGGGGCGAGTAGGGCGGAGCGGCACTGCGCAGCGGCAGCGGAGTGAAACGCAGGTGCGGGCACGCCGGAATCACGAAGCTGCCTTCAAGCTCGATGCGCTGCCAGTCCAGCCCGCCATTCCAGTGGCTGAGCATGTTGAACAACGGAAAGCCGGTGCTCAGGTCCTGATGCACCATGTCGGTACACCAGACTTGATGCGGGCAGCCTTCGCGCAGGCTGAGCAGCCCGGTGGTGTGGTCGATCTGGCTGTCGAGCAGCACGATGGCCTGGATACCGGTATCGCGCAGGGCCCGGCCAGGCTGCATCGGCGCAAAACCTTGCAGTTGTGCGCGAATGTCCGGCGAGGCATTGCACAGCACCCAGTTGACCCCATCGTCGGACAGGGCAATGGACGACTGCGTGCGCGCATGGGCGCGCAGGCTGCCATCGCGAAAGCCGCTGCAATTGGCGCAATTGCAGTTCCACTGGGGAAAGCCGCCGCCGGCGGCGGAGCCAAGAATCTGGATATACATGGAGAACTCGCAGCATCAAGCCTGGAAATGAAAACGCCCCGGTCAGTGACTGGCCGAGGCGTTGCGTTGCAACTGAAGCTTAGCGGCTTGCGAAGTACATGGTGACTTCGAAGCCGATGCGCAGATCAGTGTAAGCAGGTTTGGTCCACATAAGAGATCTCCTTCTAGGTTGATGGGCTTGTAGCATTAGTCCGCCCCGACCGTAGGACGTTCAATGCTCCTTGTGCGACTATGTTACTAAATAAGATAGGCGGCTACGGTTAATTATTCGATAAAGTCCGTTACCTGCCTGGTAACGATCGCTGCGCCGGCAGCCACGCAGGCTCCACCGCAGGGCCTGTGGCCAGGCACAGCCAGCCACCGGTGCCGCTGGCCAGTTGCTGCGCCGCCTGTTGCAGATCGCTCGGGCGCAGCTCGCGCACCGCCCGCTGCAGGGCAGCCAGATAGTCGGCGCCATGGCCGGCCTGGCAAGCCTGCCAGAGCAGATCGGCCAGGGGCAGCAGGTCCATTTGCGAGCGCTCGTGACGATTGGCCAGTTCTTCGCGCTGGGTTTCCAACGCCGCAGGCTTGCAGGCCTCGACCAGCGTCGGCAGGGTTTCGATGAAGGTCTGCACATGGCCGAGAATATCGGCCAGCGGTGCATGAGGCGACTGAACGCCGAACACCAGGCCCGTGCGCCCCGCCACCTGGCGCAGGCCACTGAACACGGCGTAGCCCAGTTGCAGCTCGCCCCGCAGGCGCTGGTAGAACGGCGTCTGGCACAGCTGCGCGAGCAGGCGCCAGGCCGCTTCGTCGGCAATGCTCTGGCTGGGTACCGGGCAAAACAGCAGCAATGCATGTTCGCTCGATTGACACGGCACGTGGCTCCAGCTGCGCCCCGAATGGGCCGGGTGCGGTTGCGCAAGATGCGGGCTGGCCGTGCCGGGCATCTTGCGCAACGCATTGTTCAGCGCACTGCGTTCGCCGTCGTCCATGCCGACCGCCAGGCCATCCCAGCGCGCCGCGCCCCACAGCTTCTGCAGCGCCAGGGGACGCAGGTCTTCATCGGAGGTACGGCTGTGGAAATAACCCAGGCTGTGGTCGGGCAGGCGCTTGAGCAGTTCCTTGATGGGGGTCAGGGTTGCGCTCGGCGGTTCCTGCCCGGCCTGATGCCAGACCTCCGGAGCGGGGATGGCGAGCAGCTCCAGGGCCTGTTCGAGCAGCGCCGGAATCGGCGCCTGCACACCACTGAGCTTGAGCTGCCAGTCGTCGCCCAGGCTGCTGAAGACCATTTGCACACCGGCCTGGCGGGCTTCTTCGGTGAGTTTGCGCAAGCTGTCCTGCAGGGTGCGGAACAACCCCTGGTGGCGCGAGGCATTGACCCGCCAGCGCAGGTGCAGCGCCGCTTCGTGGCTGTGCGCCGAAGCGCCGTGCCAGTACGCCAGGCCTTGTGGGTCGGCCACGGGGTGATCCGGGCGTCGGCTCGGACGCAGAAAGCGGTTGCGTGGCGGCAGCCGCCAGCGGCCGGCGAGGTCGCGCTCCGGACCGGCTTCCATCGGGTGCAGCAGGTGTTCCGGGCGCAGTTGCTCAAGCACCTCGCGCAGCGCCTGCACGGCTTGTCGGCTCAACTCGCACGGGGTTTCGTCACTGTGGTGGCGGGCCAGCTCCAACGCACTGGCAACCTGCAGCCGGCGCTCGTTGAGCAGGCGGAATTCTTCACGCAGGCCCTGCCAGTCGTCGTGGGCCTGGAAGAACTCCAGCCAGTCGAAGCACAGCTGGCTGATCAGCGCCGTGGCCGTTTCGCCCGCCGGGGTGAGCTTGAATTCGATATTGATCAATGCCTGGTCGGCGAAGCTGTAGAAGGTGCTCAGCTCCAGGCTTTGCACCAGTTGCCGACGGCGCAGCTCGGCCAGCAACCCGCCGTGCTGACTGGCGCCCAGCCAGGTGCCGAGGAACTCCAGCGCCTGGGTGGCACCACGGGGCAGGTTTTCGCAGGCGAACAGCAGGTTGAAACGGCTGGTATCCGCACGCTCGACCGCCTCTCCCGGCGTGCCTACCAGCGGCGGCGGGGCGATCTGTTCGGCGGTATCGCCGGGGCGCAGTGCACCCGCCACTTTTTCCGCCATGGCGCGCAGCTGTTCCAGCGGTTGCGGGCCCACCAGGCACAAGGTCATCTGCCCGGTCTGGTAGAAGCGCCGGTAGAAGCTGCGCAGGTTCTGCTGGAACGAGTCGCGCGGCACCGGCAGGCTGTAGCGGTTGCCGGCGTGGAACGCGCGCAACGGATGCTCGGCGTCCAGCGCACTGGTCAGCCATTGCTGGTGGCGTGCCTCGGGGTCGCGCGACCAGGCGACGAACTCGGCATGCAGCACTTCGCGCTCGCGCAGTTGCTCGGCCTGGGTCATGCGCGGATGGCCGAGCATGTCGCACAGGCGCTCCAGCGCGCCGGCGAAGGCGCTCACCGGCACCTCGAAGAAATAGTCGGTGCAGCGCTCGCGCGTGCTGGCGTTGATCTGCCCGCCGTGGTTCTGCACGAAGGCCATCAGGCCGTGGTCGCCACTGTGGCGTTCGGTGCCGAGAAAGAACAGGTGTTCAAGGAAATGTGCCAGGCCCGGCCAGGCGGCGGGTACGTCATGGCTGCCTGCAGCGACGCGCATGAAGGCGGCGGCACGCTTGAGACGCGGCTCATGATGCAGGCGCACGTGCAGGCCGTTGTCGAGCACCACGTGTTCTGCGGCCGGCAGTGAAGGATGAGGCATGTCAATTCCCTTTGAGCGGTAAGGCTGTAGGGAATCATCGTAGCGGATTTGCGGGTAGGTGGGGGAGCCGTTCGCGCAGGGATTGCCCAGGCAAAACAGGCTTTTGCGCGGATTGCGGAGAAATTCGCATCTCGGCAAGCGATCTGGCAGTCACCGACGTGGGTCAGCGCCGCCAGAGGCCGTCTTCAGCTCAGGTCGGCGCCTGGTTCAGGCCTTGTCGTCCTGCTCGTCCTGCTGCTCGTCATCGTGCTTGAGCGCCGGCTTCATGCCTGGCTGTGGCGCGTGTTCGGCGTTGGGTGCGATCTCTTCGCCGTTGTTCTTCTTTTCCTGCTGGACTTTCTTGTCGTGGGCAACGTTGCGTGGGTCAGTCATGGGAATTCCTGAAGTGGGCAGATGATGCGAAAGCCCATCGGCGCGAAACGCGGGCACTGAGCGCCTGGGCAAGACTTGGAGTCAAGCGCTTGCCAAAGCGTTCAGTGGCGCTTCTGTGGTCCGATCACTGACCCAGTGCATTACCGGTAGCAACCACGGTGGCCGACGGCAGCAACTGGCTGATGAAGCGGTTCCAGCGGGTGATGTCCGAAGGACCGACGAAGACCACGTCCGAGGCCTGCAGGTCGAACTGGCGGGCGAGCAGGAAGGCGGTCGGCTTCTTGGCGTTGAGGTAGAACACCGTGGCCGGTTGCTTGGAGCGGTCCTGGGCGCCACGGATCACGTAGATGGCCTCGGCGTTGGCGGTTTCCTGGGACAGGCCACCGGCATTGCCCAGCGCTTCGAGCAGGGTGAAGGTGCTGGTGCCGTAGGTCATCACCTGGGGCGAATTGACTTCGCCGAGCACGTAGACCTTGTTTGCCCGGTTGTTGCCCAGGTGCAGCTGGTCGCCGTTCTTCAGGTAGATGCCGTTAAGCTTGGAGTCCTTGCGGTTCAGGGTGTCGATGTCCAGCAGGTACTCGTGCCCATCACGCTTGAGGATCAGCCCGGCCAGGTTGCCGCTGCCATCGTCGCCACCGGCGCGACTGACCGCTTCGATCAGCGACAGCGGCACGTTGTTCAGAACCTGCGGGCCGGCGTTCTTGAACGAACCGGAAAACACCACGCGCTGGCTGGCGTAGTTCTGCACGTTGACGTCCACCTGGGTGTCGGTCAGGAAGCGCGACAGGGCGCGCTGCAAGTCATTGCGCAGTTCGCTGACCGTCTTGCCCTCGGCCTGGATGGAGTTGATGAACGGGTAGTACACGGTACCGTCGTTGCGCACGATCTGCGTGCCCTGGGCGCGTGGCTCCTGGTTGGTTGGCGAATTCAGCTCGACGTGGTCCCAGACTGTGATCTGCAGACCGTCGCCGGCGCCGATGCGGTAGTCGCCCGGCGTGTAGCCATACAGCGCTGCCGGTACCGGTTCGGGCCGGTACAGGCTCTGATGCTGCGCGACCGTCTGCGCGTTGATCGGCAGGACCGTTACCGGTCCGGTTGTGCCGATGTCGTCGGCGGCATCCTCGGGCGTCATGTGTTGCCCTGGGGAAAACACACATCCTTGCAGCAGCACGGCGAACAACGCGACTACGAATACAGTTCGTTTCATTGCAATCTTCCTTGGAGAATCAGACTTCTCGCACGGTATTTGGGAGGTTCAGAACAGCGGTGTTGCGTTACAACATGTTCCTGCGCGGCCTAGAGCTTCTGGGCCGCGGCGAGCAGCAGGCCGGTGTCGGCCAGGCCCAATACCGGGTTGCAGTCGAAGGCGTCACCCAGGCGTGCTTCGTTCCAGCGCTGCTCGACGAACTGGCGCATTTCCCGTTCGAAACGCTTTTCCGCGAACTGCAGGGCATTCTCGCGGCAGGTGCGGGCATCAAAGCGCGACGCCTGGCTTTCGAACGTTTCGATGGCGGCCGTCAAGGCAGCCACTGTCTGCTGGTAATAGAACACACCGGTAGGGTTGTCGTCGTTGAGCCCGCGTACGGTTTCAAGGGTGCCGCCACGGCCGAAGGCAATCACCGGCGTACCGCAGGCCTGGGCCTCGACCGGGCTGATGCCGAAATCCTCTTCGGCGGCAAAGACGAAGCCTCGGGCGTTCTGCATGTGCTCGCGCAATACCTCGAACGACTGATAGCCCATCAGCGTGACGTTGGGGCCGCACACGGCGCGGCACTTTTCCATTTCCGGGCCGTCGCCGATGACGATCAGGCGCTTGTCGGGCATGGCGCTGAACGCCTCCACCATCATCGGCACTTTCTTGTACGGCACCATGCGCTGGGCGGTGAGATAGAAGTCCTGCTTCTCGGTCTGCAGGTTGAAGCCCGTGGTGTCCACCGGTGGGTAGATCACCGTCGAGGGGCGGCGATAGGCCTTGTCGATGCGTCGACCAATGAACTGCGAGTTGCTGATGAACTCGTCGACACCGGCGGCGGTGCGTTGGTCCCACATGCGCATGTAGTGCAGGATCATCCGCGCCACTTTGCTCTTAAGGCCGGCCAGCAGATTGGCTTCGCGCAGGTACTGGTGCTGCAGGTCCCAGGCGTAGCGAATGGGCGAATGCACGTAGCTGATGTGCAACTGGTTGGGCCCGGTGAGCACACCCTTGGCCACCGCGTGGCTGCTCGACAGGATCAGGTCGTAGCCGGACAGGTCCAGTTGCTCGATCGCCATGGGCATCAGCGGCAGGTATTTCTGGTAGCGCGTGCGGGCCTTGGGCAGGCGCTGGATGAAGGTCGTGGTGGCGCGCTTGCCCCCCAGGTGCTTGCGGTCTTCGTCACTGAGAAAGTCGATGACCGAGAACAGGTCCGCGTCGGGCCAGATCTTGAGCATCGAAGCCAGCACCTTTTCGGCACCGGCGTAGGTGACGAGCCAATCATGGACGATTGCTATTTTCATAGGGCACCTGCAGTTCGGGAATGAGGGGCGCGCTCGGACGAGCACGGGCGTTGAGTCGTTTGCTCAACTTGATGAAAGGCAGTTCGACGAAGCGATAGCTCACGTGCGCAGCCAACAGCGACAGCGCGGTGGCAAGCAAGGTCACCGACAACGAACGACCGGGAACGCCCAGCAGGTAACGGCACAACAGCTCCATGCTCGGATGCAGCAGGTACAGCGAGTAACTGATGGTGCCCAGCCACAGCAACAACGGTTGATGCAGGCGGATGCGCTGGGTCAGCAACATGAAGCTGCTGATGGCCAACAGATAGGTGAAGCAGTAGCGGAACCAGTACTCGCCATTGCCGGCATCGAAGCCGTAGGCGGCGAAGAAAGTCGGCGGCAGGGCCACGGCATAGGCCAGCAGCAGGCCCTTCACGCAGCGGCGCACCTGGGCATCGGCCTGGCCGAGCAGGCAGTCGCGCCAGATCGAACCGAACAGCATCAGCGACAGCCCCAACGGCAACGCCACCGGCAGCTTGCGTTCGAGCAGCATGCGCATCAGGCCCATGCCCACTGCGGCGGCCAGCAGGGCCAGCGAGCAGGCGGCGCGAAAGCCGGTGCTGCGCAGTCGGCCGATCAGCATCAGGCCCAGGCACAGGGCGTAGAACAGCCACTCGATGAACAGCGTCCAGTACAGCCCCATCACGTCTTCGACGCCCATGGCGGCCTGCAGCATGGTCAGGTTGGCGACCACCTGCTGCCAGCTCGGCAGGGTTTCGCCGGTCAGCGCCAGCATGCTGATGTACAGCGCCAGCGACAGCCAGTAGGCCGGGTACAGGCGCAGCACCCGCGAGACGATGAAGCGCCGTGCGCCGCCCGGCCCCGGTTGCAGGCTGAACGGAATCACCACGCCGCTGAGCAGGAAGAACCAGATGACGCCCAGCTTGCCGATGTCCAGCCAGAAGTACGGCAGCGCACCGGGGCCCAGCAATGGCTGCCACAGGTGACAGACCACCACCAGCAAGGCGGCGATACCGCGCAGGGCATCCAGATATCCCAGGCGAGTCATGAGTGCTCCTTGCCGCTGGACGGCTGGTTCAGGGTGGCACCGCGTGGACGCCGTACCTGGACACTGTCGATGCGATCGCTGATCAGCCGTGCCGAAGCATCCCAGCTGAACCGCGCCACGTTCTGCAGACCCAGGGTGCGCAAATGCTGGCGAATGGTCAGGCTGTTCAAGGCCAGGGCCATGGCCCGGCTGATGTGCTCGACATCCAGCGGGTCGAAGTACAACGCACTGGACTGCAGCACCTCGGGGATCGAGGCGGCATTGGCCGCCAGCACCGGGCAGCCACACGCTTGCGCTTCGAGCGGCGGAATGCCGAAGCCTTCATACAGCGAAGGAAACACGAAGGCCGCTGCGCCCTGGTACTGCTCGATCAACTCGGCGTCGCTCAAGCGCCCGAGAAAGCGCACCCGAGCATCGCGCTTGGCCAAGGCTTCCAGATCGGGGTCGGAGAACACTGCACCGCCGCCGCCGACGATGCGCAACTCCACCTGGTCGAAACCCTTGAGCTGCAGGAACGCCTGGATCATGCGGCTGAAATTCTTGTGCGCGCTGGGCGAGGACACCGCCAACAGATAGCGTGAGCCGCCGGTTTGCAGCGGTTCGCCGGGCTGAAATTCCTCACCCACGGCATTCGGCACCACGAGAATCTTCTGCGCCGCAAAGTTGTAGAACTCGCCGATCTCGCGTTTGGAAAACTGGCTGACCGTGATCAAGGTCTTCAAGCGCTTGAGCAGCAGGGGCGTCATCAGGCGATAGGCCGTGCGGAACTGCCAGGTGTAGCTTTGTGGGTGACGCACGTAGGTGATGTCGTGGTGCGTGGCGATCTGGTTGCCATAGAACAGCGGCGCCGTGGCGCACAGCGACAGCAGCAATGGATTGCCCTGGCTGCGCAGGTAGCGCGGCAGGTCGAGTTGTTCCCACAGGTGACCGGTACGAGTGCCCACGACCTGAGCATCCAGCAGCCGAGCGGTTTCGTGCATGCGCACGCCCGGCGAGGTGACGAACACCAGGTCGTCACGTTGACGCTTGAGCGCCAGGCAGGTCTGCTCGGCGAACCGTTGCACCCCGCGTAGCTCCTGGGTCAGAAAACGTGCATTGATGACAATCATCGGAACATCCTTGGCTCACGCGCTTGCTAGAGGTAGTGCCGCGTCCAACAGGCGCGGTCGATGGCGGCGCACGATGCGCTGCGGTTGAGGCCCGCTGCGGCGGGCATCGTTTTCTACTGCGTGAACAACCAATTGGCCTTGCCCAGGCTGATGATCTTGGGAAACTCGGAGGCGGTTATCACGGTGGTGCAGTAGTGCTCACCGCAATCCCACGGGTTCTCGCTTTCGCGCATGCCCACGCCGGCCTGGCGGGTGTCGACCAGGCGCGCACCGCCCTTAAGCAATGCACTCGACTCGATCCTGACCTGCCGCGACTGGCCCACGGCCCAGATCACCAGCACCTGCTCGTCGCCCTTGGCGAAGCGCAACTGGTACAGGGAGTCGCTGATCACGCTGTGCCTGGGGTCGTAGCTGTATTGCGACAGGTACGGTGCAATGGCCTTGAGCGTGGTGTACGCAGGCTTGGGGTTGAGGTCGTTGTCCAGCAGGCCGAAGTTGTGCTCGCGCTCCTTGGGGTCGCGCCCGTCGTTGTACAGGTCGTACCACCACATGCCCTGGATGGCCGGATGGATGCGGGCCAGAAAGAACCCGCGTGCCAGGTACGCCGCCTGGGTGGTTTCACTGACCCCGCACGGTTCGTCGGCGCTGGGCCAGCTCATTTCCGTGAGGTACAAGGGCACCGGGCGCCGGGCCAGGGCGTCGAGCCGAGTGGAGATGTCGCTGAGCCATTTGATCCAGCTTTCCGGCGTGTTGCCGCCATGGTCCTTGCGGCAGTGCACGTACGGATGCAGCGACAAACCATCCAGATCATCCATGACCCCAGCCTGCACCAGGCGGTCGGCGAAACCTTCCTGCAAGCCCTGGGTAGTGACTGCACCGGCTATCAGGCGCACGTTCGGATCGTTGCTGCGCAACAGTTCGCTGGTCTCCTTGATCAGCGCGGCATAGTCGCGGCTGAAGGCGTCACTGGTCGGGTCTTCCAGGTCCCATTCGTTCCAGATCTCGTAGAAGTCCACCTGGCCGCGCAAACGTCGGCTGACGAAGTTCACGTAGTTGGCGAAGGCATCGCGCACGAACGGGCTGCGTGGCTTGGCGTCGCGCTCATACCATTGATTGCCGTAGCCCAGGATCAGCATGTTGCCGATCTGGCGGTCGCGCAGGGCCTGCAGATAACGCTGCCAGCCCAGTGGGAAATTCAAGCGCTTGGGCTCCAGCTCCACAGTGGACCAGAACAGGTCATCGCGTGCCGATACGATGCCGGCTTCCTTCATGAGCAAGGTCGGCCGGGCCACCGGCCCGGTCGAGTGGAGCAGGTGGGTACCCACACCCACGATGAAATTGTCGGCGGCCTTGGCATGCCCGTGGGTGAACAGCCCCAGCAGTATCCAAACCAAACGTTGCAGCAATCTGGGCATAGAGAGGTTCATGTCAGTTGGAGGCCATCGGGGTAATCATCACGGTTGCTGCGACGTCGTTCGGCAATCAGCCAATGGCTGGGCATGGCCTTGCGGCGCATGGCATGGGCCACGGCCATGCCCAGGAAAAGTCCGCAGACCGGCACTTCGAGCACATCGGTCGTCCAGCCCACCACCACCACGCACAGGGAAATGCTCAGCAGCCCGCGGCCCATCCAGCTGTTCTTGCTGCGCAGCGTCATCAGCAGCGGCAGCAGCAGCGCATACAGCACCGGGCCCATGAGGCCGAAACAGGCCCACAGGTACATGAACAGGCTGTCGGCGACGGCCGGGTACTTGACGTTGTCCACCGGGAACATGTTCACCGCACTGCCGACCATGCCGAAGCCGCCGCCGGTCCAGTTCCAGTCGCGGCGCAGCACTTCATCGGCCAGGCGCGGCCAGGTGTTGATCATGCGGTCGTACAGCGATACCAGGCTGCCTTCGGCGCCACTGGCGGCCAGGCTCGGGTCCAGCGGTGTCCACAAACCGATCAGCGGCAGCGCGGCGCCGACACCGACCAGCACCGCGAACAACACGCGGCAGAGCAGGCGCTGGTTGTACAGCGGCATCACCAGCAGGGTCACCAGGAACGCCGCGGCGGTCGACTTGTTGGTGGTCACCAGAATGGTCGCGAAGGCCAGCGCCAGCAGGCCCAGCATCAACACCTTGGAACGCATGAAAGCGCTCAGGTACAGGGTGAAGATCGCGGTCAGCGTTGCCGCAGTGGTCGACATCCGGGCGAAGCCGGCAGGCCGGTCGACGCCGTCCGCTGCCCAGGTCATGTTGCCGGTCAGCTCCTGGTCGCCCAGGTTGTAGCTGTAGCCCTTCCACGGCACCGAGAACATGCTGTCCACGTACACGCCGGTGATGGTCGCTGCCAGGCACAGGCCGACCGCCCAGCCCAGCAACACGCGGCGCTGCTCCAGATGCTCGCCGCAGACCAGGCCGAACAGCAGCGGGATGTACACGAAGATGCTGAACAGCGGGTTGGCCAACGCTGCGCCGTGCAGCAGGCCAAGGCCGGCCGACAGCACCAGCCCCAGCAGCATTATCCAAAACAGGCGGTGCGCCTTGAAGCTGGTCAGTTCCAACGCGAACAGCACCACACACAGCACTTTGGGCAAGTACAGCAGGGCCGAGATGCCGGCCTGGTCGAAGTAATAGCGCAAGGCGCCGGAAAACGTTTCGGCCAGCAGTAGGCCGATCGCGGTCCAGACCACCAGCGTCGACTTGTTCACCGCAAGTCGCGCTGCCGGCGCCTCAAAGTGACTGAGTGACAGGGCTGATTTCATGATGGACATTTCTTCTTTGCAGAACATCGAGGAACAGCTGTTGGTAACTGTCGAGCATCCGTTCCTGGTCGAGCAGATGCTCGACGCTGTCACGTGCCTGGGCGGCCAGGCGTTCGCGCAGTTCGGGATCGCGGTACAACTGCAGCATCGCCAGGCCCAGGGTCTGCGGCTCGTCGGGGTTGCACAGCAGGCCGTTGACGCCGTCCTGGATGATCTCCGGCAAGCCGCCGCGGGCACTGGCGATCACCGGCACCGAGTGGGCGCAGGCTTCTACCGCCACCAGGCCGAACGGCTCGTTCCAGATCGACGGCACGATGGCCACGTCGATCTGCCGATAGAAGGTTTCCGGCGACTGGTAGCCGACGAAGTGGATGTTCTCGCCGCCGGCCTCTTGCTTGAGCAATTGCTCGTAGTCCAGTTGCCCGCGCCCGGCGATCTGCAAGGTGGCGTTGAAGGGCAACCGCTTGAACTGATTGATCAACCAGCGCAGGCCCTTGGGTTCGGACAGCGTGCCCAGGTAGCCGAAACGCAGCGGCTCGGCCTGATCCAGGCGGGCGAAACGCGACGGCGCGTGGTCGATTTTCGGGCTGGCGTTGTAGATCACCTGTTGCGAAGCATTGCGGAAGAAGCGTGCGTCGGTGAGCTTGCCCAGCAGGTGCTGGCTGACCCCAACCACCGCGTCGACCTGGGCCGAACGTTCGGCATGGCCCTGACGGAAATGCTTGCACAGGGTGCAGGGCGTCTTGCAGGCGGCGTTCTTCTTGAACATGTTGCTGCTCGGGCACATCAGGTACATGTCGTGCAGCACCTGCACCAGCGGCACGCCGGATGCGGAGATCTCATCCCACGCCGACACCGACCAGCCACTGAGGTTGTGGCACACCACCAGGTCGACTTTTTCGGCCGCCAGCACGTCGCGCAGGTAGGTGCGCATGCCCATGTTGTACTTGTCGCGCAGATGCCAGCCCAGCCGGGCCAGCGCGCCGGGGCGCTGTTCGCTGAAGTGCCAGTAGGTGTTGAGCAGCCCGGCGCGATAGACCTTCACGCCTTTCACGTATTCATGCTTGAGGCCCGCGTCGGGACCGGTGCTCAGCACGCACACTTCGTGGCCACGCTGGTGCATGCCCTCGACCGTGCGCTGCAGGACGATTTCAGCACCGCCGCCGATGTGCGGCGAGTACAGGCTGCTCAGGAACAGTATCTTCATAGTGGGTAGGATTCGTGAATGCCCAGACGACCCGATTCCCCGTCACGCATGGCTTGCTGAAGCAAGCCCAGGCGTCGGTCCGAACCGCTCCTTTTTGCGAAATAGCGCAGCAACAGCAGAAACACCGAGCGATTGAGTCGATACAACAGGGTCGAGCCGGCCCACACGTGCTTGTCGAACCAGGCCTGGTTGCGCGCGGTGTAGTAGGCGCGCAGGTCCGAGTTGCCGAGCAGGAAACTCTCGAAGATGTTGTTGGTACGCGCCTTGGCGTTCCACGATTCTTCCAGGTCGTCGAGCAGCGCTTCGGTCACCAGAAAGATCTGCCCACCACTGGCAGTGATGCGCCAGGTGTACTCGGTGTCGTCGGCATACAGCAGCAGGTCTTCGAGCGGCAGGCCGATCTTCTGGAACACGCTGCGGTGTGCCAGCAGGCCGCCGTAGGTGGTGAATGGCAATTGCACCAGCGGCTTGCTGGTTGCCTTGCGCCCGGCGGGCTTGCCCCAGGGCGTACGGCGCCAGAGCTTGTAGGGCAGTTGCGCGACATGGAAACCGAAGCAGCTGGAGCGCAACTGGATCGCGTAGCGATGCGGCACGCCGGAGGCGATGTCGGCCTGGTGGTTGGGGCGGAAGCCGATCACGGCCGCCTTGTCCACGCCGACGAGGCGCTCGCACTCGTGCAGCCGCTGGTGCAGGGTCTCGACCGCGCCCAGGGTGGGGGCATTGTCGTCGTCCATCAGCCAGAGGTATTCGGCGCCCAGTTGCAGCGCCGCTTCGATACCCACCTTGTAGCCATTGGCCGAACCGGTGTTGCTGGGCAACTCGATCACGGTGATCTGGGTTGGCCACTGCGTGCGCAGCGAGTTCAGGTCGGCGCGCGACGCGTTGCTCACCACCACCACCCGTTCGATGTGTGCAGAGGCCAGCGAACGCTCGATCAGCGCTTCCAGGTAACACAAGCGATCGCCGTACGTCAGTGTCACCAGCGTGGTCTTGGCATTCATCGAACAGCTCTCCTAAAGCATCGTATGTCTGTGCGCCGCTCAGCAGGCGTGCGCGGCAAGCCGCTGCAGGCTGCTGCGGGGCAGGCTGATGCGCTGTTCGCGCTGCAGCATGTTGAGCAGGATCACGGCGCGTTCATCGCCGTCCTCGCAGAGGAAAATGGCCTGTACGTCACTGTCGCCGTTGCGCACACGCACCGCTTCGCCTTCGGTGAAACGCACCGCGTTCGCCGAACCGGCCTGCGCGCGCTGGCGGATGCTGGCGATCAGGCTGTCCGGCACCGGGCACGGCATGCCGCCGAAGGCAACGATGCGGCACACCCCACGGGTCGAGCGGATCGGGTACCAGTTGTCGTTGCAGTCCAGGCGAATGAACAGGTAGCCGGGGAACAAGTCCTCGTCGGCCACACGGCGGCTGCGGGTCAGCACCGGGGCCGCGCGCAACGGGCGAAAGCAGTCGTATTGCTGACGCAGCAGATGTTCTTCGGCACGGGCTTCCTGCCGCGGCTTGGTCTGGATCAAGTACCAGTTGGCGTTGCTGTCGAAGTCGTTCATGAGCGCATCTCGATGGCGTGGGCGGAAGGGCTGGTGACCACTTTGACGGTGTCCTGCGCAGCGCTCGGCTTGAGCGTGCTGTAGCAGGGCAGCCACTGGCGGATCCGTGATACCGGGTTGAACATCAGCACGTCGATGATCGACAGGTTGGCCACGAACGGGTCCTTGAACTGCGTGTAGCAAAGCTCGTCCATGCGGTGGAAACGCAGTTCCAGATCGTGACGAGCGAAGTATTCCTCGTCGTACAGGGCCGTGCCGCCGATGGGGTTGAGGTAGCGCTGCGCATCGAAGTGCCGCGCCAGCTTGACCACACGGTCCTGCTTGTCCTGCACCTGGCGCTGATCCACCGGCAGGGTGGACATGACGTGGATCGGCGTGTCGATCTGCAGGTACTCGCAGACCTTGCGCAGCGAGTACTCCAGGTACAGCGCCAGGTTGCGTTCCGGGTAGGTCAGCAGCGGCTTGAGCAACGCCAGCACCTCGTCGCGGTAAGGCGCGCGGGAGTAGCTCATGGCGATGCTCTTGAGCAGCTTGTCCAGCACCTGCGGAGCGTTGTCACTGAGCTCGCGCTGATTGATCGCCAGGTCCGAATGGTCCTTCTTCAACGGCAGGGTGAACAGCGTTGCAGCGCCCGAGCTGAGCAGTCGGTTGCGGTTGACCCAACCGGGGTGTACGTACTGCAGGCTGTCGCCGAGCACAAAGGCATCGGCGCCGGCGATCAGCTGGAAATAGCCGAAATAGGGAAACCAGTAAGGCTGCATCATTGCTACGGTTCTGGACATCGGGAGACTCCTGCCTTGCTAGGCGATTACTTCTTGCTCGGCGAATAGTCGTAGCCGTAGGCGGCGCAGTCGTACTCGGCGGTGGACGCCTTGCGGATCACGCCGTTGAATATCGCGCCCTTGACCAGCACGCCGTTCTGCGCGAGGCGCCGTTTGCTGACCTCGATTTCCTTGACCGAACTCTGGCCAAAGCGGGCCACCAGCAAGGTGGTCCCGGCCTGGCGGCCGATCAGGCTGGCATCGGTCACGGCGATCACCGGCGGGGTGTCGATGATCACCAGGTCGTAGTGCGGCGACAGCTCGCGCAGCAGCTTGCTGAAGTTGTCATGCATCAACAGTTCGGAAGGGTTCGGCGCGGCGAAACCGCAGGCGATCAGGTGCAGGTTGTCCACTTCGGTGGCGTTGATCACCTCGGTGTTGCCCAGGCGTGCAGCCAGGGCATCGGACAGGCCGTGCTTGGGTTGCAGGCCGAACACGCGGTGCAGGTAGCCCTTGCGCATGTCGCCGTCGATCAGCAATACGCGCTTGCCGGCCTGGGCAATGATCACCGCCAGGTTGGCGCTGACGAACGACTTGCCCACGCCCGGCATGGGGCTGGTGATCATCAGCACGTTGTTGCGCGCTTCCATCATCGCGAAGTGCAGGCTGGTGCGCAGGCTGCGCAGCGACTCGATGGCCAGCTCGCTGGGGGCGGCCACGCTGAGCAGACGCGATTCGCGATTGGTCACGCCCTTGTCGCGTTTTTTCTGCAGGCGTTCCTGCTGGCGCGACAGCGGCAGCGAGGCGTACACCGGCATGCCCAGGTTCTCGATCACTTCCGGGTTTTCCACGCCGCGGTAGAACGCCTGGCGGATGAAGATGATCGCCACGGCGACCAGGGCACCCAGCAGCATCGCCACCAGCACGATGACGGCGCGCATGGGCTTGACCGGCTCTTCGATGTTGCTGTCGGCCTTGTCGATGATCCGTACGTTACCGATGTTGCCGGCGCGGATGATGTCCTGCTCCTGGCTCTTGTTCAGTACCAGGGTGTAGGTCTGGGTGGTGACCTGCATGTCACGGGTCAGGCGCAGCAGCTCCTGCTGGGTCTCGGGCAAGCCCTTGATCTGTGCCTGCAGGGAGGTCTTCTGCGACTCGATCTGGCTGATCTGCTGGCTCAGTGCGGCCGAGGCAGGGTGCTGACGGGTGTACAGGCGATCAAGGTCGGTGCGCTTGAGGCGCAGCTCGGACAGTTGCGCATCGTAGGCCACCATCTGGTCGAGCAGTGCCTTGGTCTCCAGGGTGATGTCCACCGACTTGGTGCGCATCTGGAAGGCGTGCAGGGCTTCTTCGGATTTTTCCAGTTCCTTGCGCACCACCGGCAATTGCGAGCGCAGGAAGTCCAGGCGCTGGGCCGCTTCGGCCGAACTGCGTTCCACGTTCTGGCGTACGTACAGGCGGCTCACTTCATCCAGCACGCGGTTGGCCTGTACCGGGTCGGTGTCGTTGATGCTCAGGTAGACGATGCCCGAGTCCTTGCCCGATTCGGCCACGCGCAGACGCTGCTGGTAGTCCAGCGAGGTGTTGAGCAGGCGATTCTTCACCAGGCGGAATTCAGTGCCGGGGCGGGCGGTCAGTTCAGCCAATTGCAGGGTGATGCCGTTGCCCTGGCTGATCTCGCCGACACGACCGCTGAGCAGCGGTGCGCCACCGGCGTCCACCAGTCGATAAGTCGCATTGGGCCCGGCGACCAACGTCATGCGCTCGCCCAGCAGGTTGGCCGGCACGTCCAGGTTGAACACGTCGATCTTCTCGCCGCCCCAGGCGAACGCATCCAGACCGAACAGCGGGGCGGCCAGTTTCTGGCTGCCGGTGGGAGTGAATTCGCGGGCCATGTAGCGGCCGATCGCCGGGAAGTAGCGCGGCGTGGCCACCACGTCCAGCTTGAGGTCGCTGACCACCTGGCCGAGCACGGTGCGCGACTTGATCAGTTCGATCTCGGTCACCGCTTCCGATACCGAGGCCGGCTTGGTATTGAGCTGCGGGGTGGCATCCAGACCGACCTTCTTCGGCTCGATCTGGATCATGGCGTTGGCCTGGTACACCGGCGTGGCGATCACGGCGTAGAAACCACCGAGCAGGGTGAACAGAGCCACCACCACGACAATCAGTTTCTTGTGATCGAACAAGGTCCGTAGAATCGTCGCGAGATCGATCTGGGTGTCCTTGTAATACTCCAGGTTTGTACGGTTCATCGCGGTCATCTTTGTCGATCCTCAGATCTCAGGTAGGGCAACCAGCCTTCGATACACCGAGTCAATTCGGTGTAGGTCCGTTGAAAGGCGGCAATGGGGCGGCGATAGGGATCGTCGATTTCGAAGTCGTCGCGCCACTTGCCGATCAGGAACGTCTTGCCTCGCGTGTGCGGGGCCTTGCTGGTGATGCTGCGCAACTGGCGCTGGTCCATGACCAGGATCAGATCGGCCCAGCGCACCAGCTCGTCGGTAAGCTGGGTGGCAGCGTGCGCCGGCTGTGGCACCTGGTTATCGGCCAATACCTGCGCGGTGAGACTGTCCATGTCGTTGCCCACGCATGCGGCCAATCCGGCCGACTCGACCTGCAGGTGCGGCGCGTGCTTGCGCAACAGCGCCACTGCCATGGGGCTGCGGCAGATGTTGCCGATGCAGATCACCAGAACCTTGTTGATCATGTCGTCTTCAGCCCCTCGCCGCGGCGGGCGTCAGGCGTCGCAGCAGGTTGCGGCTGACGTTGCCCGACACGTGCAGTACGGCCTTGAGCTTCTGCACCGGTCTGATAGCGGCGATGCACATGCCCGACACCTGGACCAGAAAGTGCTCGTAGAGCACCCGGTCGCCCTGACGGAAGTAGTAGTTGGCGAGGCACGCATAGGTGTGCAGGGTCATCTGCAATTTGCTCTGGTTCGGGCGCTGGGAAAAGATCCCACCAGGGTGCAGGCGGTAGCGCGCCGGTGCGATGTCGGCCAGGTACTTGCCCTTGCCGTGGGCACCGAGCATCGACCACCAGCACAGGTCCAGCACGGGTGCCTGTTCCAGCTCCCGGGGCAGCTCGTGCAGCACGTTGCGAAAGCAGGTGGTGAGCGTCGAGATCGGCCGGGTCTTGAGCAGGTCCATGGCGGTGGCATCGGCCTGGTACTTGCCGGTCAGCTGGATACCCTTGTCGCCCTCGCTGTCGAAGGCCATGGCATCGTGGTAGGTCAGCACGTAGTCGCGGTTGGCCTCGAGGAAATTCACCTGCTTCTGCAGCTTGAGCGGGTCGATCCAGTAGTCGTCGCCCTCGCAGTAGGCGATGTACTTGCCCAGCGCCCGGTTGAACAGGGCCGGGAAACACCAGCGGCCCAGTTGGTACTGGTTGTGCTCGTGGAACACCGGCTTGATGATGTTCGGGTACTGCTCGGCGTAGCGGCCGATCACCTGCGTGGTGCCATCGGTGGAAGCGTCGTCGTTGATCAGAATCTCGAAGGCGAACGTGGTGCGTTGCGCCAGGAAACTGTTCAAGGTCTGCTCGATGTACTCGACCTGGTTGTAGGCCGGGCACGTGATCGACAGCAGCGGTTCCTGGCCCTCGGGCCAGGTGTGCATGATCTGTTGTTCGGTCCGGTTCATCGTTCGACGCTCGCTCTGCTCAACTTCAGGAAAACCCGCTGGGCCAGTGGTTTGTAGGTCGCTGCCACCAGGGTCAGCGTCAACACGCCGCACAAAGCCAGGGCGGCGAAGATCACCAGGCGGTTGTTGGACCCGCCGGCAATTGCCGTGAACAGCGGATGGGTCAGCAGCACGCCGAGCACGGTGCTCAGGCTGATGCGCAGAATGTCGTGCAGCCATGGCCGGTGCAGGCCAGGGGCCAGGCGCCGATGCACCACTTGCGGCCACAGTGCGAACGACACCAGGCGCAACAGGAACCAGGTCACGGCCGCGCCCAGGGCGCCCCAGCCGTACACCGCGATGATCATCGCCGGCACGCTGATCGCGGCCGAAATCACGCTGTACCAGATGTGCAGGCGCATTTCGCCGTAGGCGTATTGCAGGTGGTACTGGAACGCGCTGACCGCCAGGATGGCGCTGCCCAGTGCGTACCAGAACAGGATCGGTGCGCCCCACTGTGCAGCCTGCGTGTCGCCGCTCCAGGCGAACAGCAAGGGTTCGGCATAGAACGCGATGATCGCCGCCAGGGGAAACAGAAAGGTGCTGACGAAGCGGCTGGCACCCAGGTACAGGGCATGCATGTCGCCTTCGCGGCCTTCGGCGACCTGCACCGTCATGCGTGGCAGCAGGGTCTGCACCAGCGGGTTGATCATCATCATGATGCCGGTGGTCAGCAACGCGACCAGCGAGAAATACCCGTATTCGGCCAGCGGCAGTACCTTGGACAACAGCACCTTGTCCAGCTGGGTCAGAACGATCCACACCACCGCGGTCAGCGACACACTGGCAGCGAACGGCAGGATCGGTTTCACCAGCGCCCAGTTGAACCCGCTCAAGGGGGTCGGTGCGGGCAGATGGCGGTAGGCCTTGGCGGCGAAGATCAACGTCTCCACCAGCGCCACGAACAGTTGGAATTCGAAGAACACCTGCGCATCCTGCGACACCCAGGTCACCAGCACCAGGCCGCCGAAGTAGCGCAGGGTGGCGATCACCACGTTGGCGTTGTTCAACCAGGCGTGCATCTCCAGGCCTTGCAGGCCGCTCTTGTACAGGGTGGCGAACAGGCGCAGGCCCACCATAACGCCCATCAGGATCACGCAGTTGACGATGGTTCGCGGGTCCAGGGCCTGGGCCTGCAGCCAGTGCGTGGCCATCCAGTCGCTGGCCAGGTAGACGGCCAGCGCACACACCACTGCCATGGGCAGGAACACCAGCTCGAAGGAACGCATCAACCAGCCGCCGATGCGCTTGGCTGCGGCGCTGTCGCTGCTGCCCTGATGATGCGCGATCTGGCGTACCAGCGACGGCGAGACGCCGGCGTCGAGCAGCAGCAGCCACGCCTGCATCACCGCGTAGAAGCCGATCAGGCCGTATGCCTCGGCGCCCAGATGGCTGAGGTAGAACGGCATGATCAAGATGCCGATCACCAGCGCATAGGCCTGGCCCAGGTAGCTGAGGGCGGTGTTGTGGATGACCGAAAGCTTCTTCATCGACGATTGCCCTGGTTGCACGCTTTCAGGCTTTGGTTACGGCGGTTCATACGGCGGCGGCCCATGCAACGGGTTGTGGATAATGCAGCTCGTGGCCGCGCAGCAGGGTATCGATGACCTGATCCTGAGTGGCGCGTGCCAGCCCGGGGTAGATGGGCAGGCACAGCACACGGTCGCTCAAGCTGCGCGACTGGTACTGGACCGCTTGCGGTTGCAGATAGTCCAGGGTATCGAGCGAGGGGTAAAAATAACGTCGCGGGTTGATACCGCCAGCCTGCAGCGCGGTGCGCATGGCCAGCACCTGGGCTTCGTTCTGCAACGCCACCGGAAAGTAGCTGTAGTTGATCTGGCTGTCGTCGGCCTGACGTTGCAGGTCCAGGTAGCCACCCAGGCGCTGGGTGTAGTAATGACCCATCTCGGCGCGGCGCTCGAGGATGTTGTCGATGTCGTCGAGCACGCTCAGGCCCATGGCGGCGCAGAACTCGTTGAGCTTGGCGTTGGTGCCCAGGCCTTCGATCTTGTCGACGTCGGTGATGCCGAAGTTGCACAGCTTGCGCACACGGGCGGCCACATCGTCGTCGTTGGTGACGATTGCGCCACCCTCGATGGTATGGAACAGCTTGGTTGCATGAAAGCTCAGGGTGCTGGCATCGCCCCAGTTGAATACCGATTGGCCGGCCTGTTTCACGGCGAAAGCGTGCGCGCCGTCGTACACCACCTTGAGGCGGTACTGGCGGGCAATCGCTTCGATGCGTTCCACCGCGCAAGGGTTGCCGAACACATGGGTGGCAACGATGGCACTGGTGTCGGGCTGCAGGCTGGCTGGAATCTGCTCGGGGTCGATGTTCCAGGTGTGCGGGTCGATGTCGGCGAATACCGGGCGAATGCCTTCCCAGTGCAGCGAGCTGCTGGTAGCTACGAAGCTGAACGGCGTGGTCACGGCGCTGCCGGACAGGCCCAGGGCGCGGTAGGCGACTTGCAGTGCCAGGGTGCCGTTGTTGGTCAGGATCAGATGGCGCACGCCCAGGTAATCCTTGAGGCGCTCCTCCAGCTCGCAGCACAGCGGACCGTGGTTGGTCAGCCAGTGGGACTCGTAGATACGGTCCACATAGGCCTTGAACTTGTCGATGTCGCCCAGATAGGACTTGGTTACGTTGATCATTTGCTGCTCCCTGGCTGCTCGCCATTCCCCGAAGTGTCCAACACGGTGTTGTCCGCTCAGGACGCCTGACTTTTGCTGCGAGCGACTGCGCGGCGAGCGCGGTGCTGGTTGAGCCGCAGGATCATCCGCGTGGTCAGACTGCCGGCATGCGGGTCACCGTAGTGGAACAGCGCGGTGGCACGACGGTGCGCCGGATCGCATGGCTGGTTGGCATGCAGCGAGCGATAGCCCCAGAAGAAATACACATTGCCAGGCTTCATGCGCAGCAATAGCGGCTTGAGCCAGCCACGCTCGATGCACCAGCCCATCAGGCGGCGGCACAGCGGGTTCTGATACACGACCTTTTCGACGGCGTTGAACAGCACGCTGCCACGCACACGGCGCAGGTTGGGAAACAGCACCAGATCGCCGCGGTCCTTGCCTTGGTCTGGAATGAAGATAGGCACCAACATGGTCAGCAGAGTGGCATCGAAGTGAAACGCGTTGGATTCTTTCAGGCCACTGTGGCCCTGCACGCAACGCAGCACCGGGAACACCTGGTCGCTGGGGGCGGCATGGCCCTGGCCCTGCTCGTGCAGGCGCGCCAGGTGCTGGCGGAATTCGCTCGACACCGCCGTGGCAGCCAATCGGCTGCCCACGAGTGGCGCATTGCCATGATACGCGAAATATTGGTTGTTATGGCGCGCAGCCTGGTCATCCACATAGGCACGAAGTTCTTCCAGCACGTAGGGCGCCAAAGCGTTTTCCAGTACGGCATAGCCCTGTTCGTTCATATCGGCCGCCAGGCGGCGCGACGTGCTTTCATCCAGGTTGAACAAATGTGGCATGAGGAAGAACCCTCCTTGGACACGCGATTGATTGAACGCCATAACTAACGTTCTATATGTTTGGGCAAAGCTACCGCCCGGTTCGTACTCGACGATCCCTTGAACTTGCGACTTCCAACTTCGTTTGCACGCAACGACCGCGTACTGCAATGAGCCTGGCTGACTGCACACGCCAGAACACACAGCGCGGACCGGTATTCAAAGTCAGCGACTGCAAGGCAATACGGGGTAGTGGGTCGAATGTGCGTGGCGCTCTTTGGCACCACTGCAACTGCTGTGTTGGCGGCAGATGGGTGATATATCGGCTTTGGCAGGGGGACTGTCAATCGCTTTCGTCAAAAATAGTGCACTGGCTAGGATGGCCGCGTTGAAATACCCTAAGTATATGATTTATATCAGAATTTATTTCTGGCGCTGGCATATTGCTGCTTAATTGTGGGTTTCTGACGTTTTCCTCCCGCCAATCCGCTGCACGGCTCGCAAACCCGCACAGCGTCTGGGCTCAGCCGTTCCGCAAGCGTGGCCGAACCTCGAAATCCCTACAGAAGCCGACTATTTAACGTCGTCAAAAAAAACCACCATGGAGATAGGAACACCCCTATGATGGTTTATTGACATCACTGGCCAAGCGCCATTTCTCCTACACAGACCACCAGATCTCCGTAGGAGCGGCCAGTGGCCGCGAAAAAAACGCCGCGGTGTATCGGATGTACCCCGGCATGCCTTTCGCGGCCAACGACCGCTCCCACAGGCTGCTTCAGTAAAGCTCCGGCCGCCTGTCGTTCAAATAGGTGAAGGCAGTGCGCGCCGATACCAGCGTGGCTTTGTCCAAGGTACCCACGATCAACGCTTCGTCACGGCTGGCTTTGGCAATCTGCTGCCCATCCGCCCCGGCAATGCTGCTCAAACCGCAGTACTCGAACTCCACTTCCTTGCCGCAGTAGTTGGCATACGCCACGTAGCACTGATTCTCGAAAGCCCGACTGCGCACAGTCACCTCGGCAATGAACCCGTAGGGCACCATGTTGGCCGTGGGCACCAGAATCAGTTCGGCCCCGGCAGCAGCCAGCCGGCGAGCGTTCTCCGGGAATTCCAGGTCGTAGCAGATCAACAGGCCCAGCTTCCAGCCATTGAACTCGAACAGCGCGGGCGCCTGTTCGCCTGCGCTGAACATGGCGCGATCGGCGTCGCCGAACAGGTGCGTCTTGCGGTAGTTGCCCAGGCGCGCACCGGTGCGGTCAATCAACTGCACCGCGTTGTACACGTTGCCCTGTTCATCCCGTTCCGGGTAGCCGTACACAATGGCCAGGCCGAATTGCCGGGCGATCTGCGCGACCCGCTCGGCGTTGGCGCCGTCACTGGCCTGCGCCAGGTCGCGCGCCGCCTCGGCGCCGATGTTGTAGCCACTCAGGAACATTTCCGGCAGTACCAGCAGTTCGACTTCCCACTGAGCGGCCTCACGGGCACGCGCCTGCAAACGGGCAAGGTTGCCCTCGACGTCGAGCGGTTGGGACTGGCATTGGTACAAGGCTATGCGCATGCGGGCTCCTGTTGTGATCAAGTCTGGTGATCAAGTGTGGCGATCAGGGACACGGTCAATCCGACAGGGCAATGGGCCCCAGTTCGTCGAAAACATCCCCCGGCCCAGGGTTCTCCGGGTGAGTGTAGCCATCGAAGTGGGTCATGATGCCCCACACCGCATTCAGTGACGTCTGAACCGCGCCTTCGACCCAGGCAGGCGTCCACGACACGTCGTCACCGGCGATGAAGATACCGCGTTGTGCATCTGGCAGCGCGCTTTGCATAAAGTGCGCATACATACGCTGGTTGTAACGATAGTGACCCGGCAGCGCGCCCTTGAACGCGCCGAGGAAGTAAGGGTCCGCTTCCCACGACACGGTGATCGGATCGCCGATGATGCGCGCGGCGATATCCACTTTCGGATAGATCTTCTTCAAGGCATCCAGGGCCAGCTTGACGCGCTTCTCCACGGGGTGGGGCAGCATCTTCAAGGCATCGCTCATCCACGCATATGACAGGCAGATCACCCCCGGCTTGTCGTCGCCATGGTCGAACAGGTAGGTGCCGCGGGTCAGCCGGTCGGTGAGGGTCATGCTCATCAGGTCGCGGCCGGTGTCCGGGTCTTTGTCCTTCCAGAAGGGCCGGTCGACCATGACGAAGGTCTTCGAAGACTGCATGTAGCGGGTACGGTCCAGCGCCATCCACATCTTCTGCGAAAACAGCGTTTCCTCGCATTCGATCTGGGTGGTCAGCAGCCAGCTCTGGCAGGTGGTCAGCACGGCGGCGTAGCGGCGGGTGTCGTCCCAGTGATCGGTCACCGCAAAGCGACCATCGGCGGCGCGGGCGATCTTCTTCACCCCGCCGCGCGGCGCGCCGCGGTGCAGTGAAGCCAGGCTGGTGCCAGCCGGCCAGTGAGCACAGCGTTCGGGCGCATGCTTCCACAAGCCCAGCGGCACCTGCTCCACGCCGCCGATCACCAGATGCTGGTGATCGTCACAATTGGTCATCACCACACGGAAGATTTCCAGCATCGAATTGGGGAAGTCCGAATCCCAGCCGCCGGTGCCGAAACCGACCTGGCCAAACACCTCGCGGTGGTGGAATGACAACTGCGCAAAGGCCTTGGATGTGGCCACGAAATCATAGAACGTGCGGTCGTCCCACAGCGGCACCAGGGTGTTCCACAGCTCCTTGAGGCGCGGCACGTCGCGATCACGTATCGCCTGCTGGATATCACCGAAGCGTGCGCCTTCCTCCAGCGCATCGGCCCAGGCGTCGGCGACTTCCTGAAACAGCGCCGGCAGGTCGGCCAGACTCTGGGCGTAGTAGGTCTCGCCCTCCAGATCGATCACGGTACTGCCCGAAGCCGGCGTCAGCGGGTTGGGAAAGGGCTTGGTTTTCAACCCGAGCTTGTCGACGTAGTGGTAGAACGCCGTGGACGAAACCGGAAAGCGCATCCCGCCCAGCTCGGCAACGATTTCCTCGGTGCCCTCGAACTTCTGCGAGCGCAGGCGCCCGCCCATTTTCGAGGCTTCATAGACCACCGGCCGCAGGCCCAGCTTCATCAGCTCGTAGGCCGCCACCAGCCCGGCGATACCGGCGCCGATGATGGCCACTTCGGCCCCATGGTGTTGCTCGGGAATCACCCCCAGCCCGGCCGGATGCTCGATCCAGTCGTCGAAAGCGAAAGGAAAGTCCGGGCCGAAAACGGTGACGGGCTTCTTGCCGTCGGCGGGGTGACGCGAAGTTGGGCTCATGGGGGGACCTTGGCTGAGGCTGAACGAAGAAAGGGCACGTTCATTCTAGGCAAGGGCGCTGCGGTAAATAAGACGCAAAGTGTCGTCGATATGACGTTTTATCGGTCGATTGGATGCGTCGTTGCTGCATTGTGCCTGCTTGCGCTCAACCCCGGCGGTCCACCTTGTTGCTGAGGATAATCGAGGTCGTGGTTTTCTCCACCCCGTCGACGCCGCCGATCTGGTCCAGCAACTCATCCAGTTGTTCCGGCGAATCGGTGCGCAGCCAGGCCACGTAATCGAACTCGCCACTGACGGCGCACAGTTGCTGCACCTGCGCCATGCCACTCAGGCGCCGTACCACGTCCTTGCCGGAACGCGGCTGCACGGTGATGCCGACGTAAGCCTGCAAGCCGCCATCCAGTGCGTGCTGGCCCAGCCTTACCCCGTAGCCGCTGATGACCCCGGAGCTTTCCAGCCGCGCCAGCCGTGCGGTGACCGTGGTACGTGCGATGCCGAGGCCGCGAGCGAGCATCGCCACGCTTTCGCGGGCATTGATCTGCAGGGCGGCGATCAGTTGGCGGTCTAGGGCATCCAGGGCAAACGAGTGGCGGTCGGACAAAACAGGCTCCATCAGCGAGTGGGCGAGCGTTGATTAGGCCATTGATCGGCGCCGTGCTCAAAGCAATGTTGCCAGTCACGCTTTTTCAAATCACGCAGAGTCTTTTGTTCAGCACCCTGCAGTTGAACGGAAAGTTTGACGCGACTTGTCGAAAGTGCAGTCGAACTTGCTGTTTCTGGCGTCAGGCGAGCGGCAGTCTGAGTGCAATGGATTGATTAAATTGAAGTGGAAAAACTATCAATCCCTCTATAGTTCGCCACGCGATAGTTCACCTACCGATGCTGTTTCCATTCAGACCTTTACTGAACAACCCGCTGCTCGCGGTCCCTACAGAGCAAGGAACAGGAGAACAAGGAACATGAGTTCAACCCGTGGCACGCACCTGCCGACCGTCGTGGCCGGCTTGATGCTGGCGTGCGCCGTGATCGCCAGCTTCCTGGCCGCCAGCGGTCCGGTGCAATGGATGGACAACGGCCTGATGCTGGCCGACGCCGCCCAGGGCCCGTTCTTCAGCTCCTCCCTGGGGCCGGTCAGCCATCCGTTCTACGCGCTCATCGCTCGTGTCATTCATGCGCTGCTGGGCATGCACCTGCTCAGCCTGCTCAACGCCATCCTCTTGCTGCCACTGGCCATGGTCGTCCACGGCCTGGCGGTCAGTGTCGGCACCCCACGTCACCTGGCGCTGCTGGCGGCAACCGCCACCGTGCTGGCCCACGCGGTGTTCTGGGCCTCCACCAAGGCCGAGCCCTACGTGCTGCATGCCGTGCTGATCATCGGCGCCTACTGGCTGTGTTTCGCCGCACCGGCGCGACTCGGTGCCACCGGCCGCCTGCTGGCCATCGGCGCGCTCAGTGGCCTGGCCCTGGCGATTCACCCACTGACACTGGTGGTGCTGCTGCCGTTGTATGTGCAGCTGGCCGTGCAACACAGGCTGCGCCTGCTGCTGGTGCTGCCCGGCATCGCCTTGGGTTTTGCGCCGGCCTGGCCTGCCGTGATCAACGACCTGGGCACTGGCATGAGCCTGTTCGACATCACCCGCCGTTACCTGGCAGGCCCCGACCAACTGGCGATCATCGCAGGCGGCCGCAATGATACGCTCTGGCGTTTCGACGACATGTGGCACGAGAAAAACGCCGTGGTGCTGCTGGCGTTGTCGCTGATCGGCCCGCAGATTCTTGGCCTCATCCTGTGGCCAAAAACCCGCGCGCTGCAGGTGCTCTGGGCAGCGCTGCTACTCAACTTCCTGTTTGCCGTGTCCTACGGCGTATTCGACCGCTTCACCCTGTTCCTGCCGGGCATCGCCCTGGCCAGCATCCTCGGCGTGGTCAACCTGGCCAGATACCTGCCTGGCAGCCGTATCGGCACTGCCGTCGTCTACCTGTCGGTATTGGCGGGGCCGGTCGCCATGCTGTCGATGTGGGGGCTGTACGCCAACGGCTGGGTCAAACTGCCGACCCACACCGAAGCCCTGCCGTTTCGCGACGACATCCGCTACTACCTGGTGCCCTACCTGCAAGACCGCTCCGCGCACCAGTTCGCCCGCACCTACGAAACCCTGGTGCCGCCCGGCGCCCTGGTCGTCGCCGACACCACCCCGCTGGGCGCCCTGCGCTCCGCCCAGGCCAACGGCGCGCTGCGCGGTCGCATTCTGCAAGGCTGCGAACAGAGCACCAACATCCCGCCCTACCTGAACGGCGCCGGCGCCTTCCTGCCGCGCACCAGCTTCTGCGGCAACATTGGTGAGCAGTTTACGTTGCAGGAAAATTTGCTGGGGTTTCGTTTGCAGGCCAAGTGAGGGTTTCCAGAGAGGAGCCTAAAGGCTGCACTTTGTGTCAGCCGGAGCTTTATTTTCGTGAAGGTTAGGTATACGTTACATTGACCTCACTTTGTCACGTATGCAGAACATGGACTACGAGCTTATTGCCACCCGTCTGGGCGCGCAAATCCGGCAACGCCGCCTCAATCGTGGCATGACTCAAGCCCGGCTTGCCGCATTAGCTTTTGTCACACGGCAGAAGGTCATCGCGATCGAGAAGGGCGATCTCTCGGTCGGCATGACCGCCTATGCACGCGTGCTCGCTGCGCTGAATTGCGAACTCACGGTCATACCTGCCGTGCTGCCCACGCTGGATGAAATTCACGGGATATTCGACTGATGCCGACCCTACTGCAGGTTTCAACCCCGGAAGGAGAGAGCGGAAGAGTGATGTGCAGCGAAGATGACTACATCTTCCGCTATCGCGATGACGCTAGTGCCCACAGGGCGATCAGTTTGCTCATGCCCCCGCGAATGGATGAATATCGCCATCGCGAACTTCATCCCATCTTCCAGATGAATCTGCCTGAGGGTTACGTGCTGGAGCAGCTGCGTAATCGCCTGGCCAAGCTGACAAACGTCGATCCAATGCTACTCCTGGCTCTTTCAGGCAGCAGTTCGCCCATCGGGCGAGTCGCAGTCAACTCGCCGGAAGTCGATGCGCTGTTGCAACGCCAACAGTTCCCCGGAGAAAGGCTAGATGAGATCCTCGCCTGGGATGGTGCCGAGGACATCTTCGCCAGCCTGGTTGATCGGTACATCCTGCGTGCCGGCATCTCAGGGGTGCAACCCAAGGTGCTGGTACCTGAGCATCAAAACCACGCGCCGCAGCGATTCACCTCGAAAACGTCCGAACTGATCATCAAGAGCGGCCGAGATGAATTCCCTGGCCTGGCGATCAACGAGTTTCTCTGCATGTCCGTGGCCAAGGCTTCTGGAATCGTCGTGCCGGAATTCTACCTGTCCGATAACACCAAACTATTCGTCATGCGCCGCTTCGATCGGGACGAGCAGCTCAACCCCATTGGCTTCGAGGACATGACAGCCCTCATGGGCCTGGCTGCCGAACAGAAGTACAGCAAGAGCTACTCGTCCATTGCCAGAGCCATCCGTATGTTCTGCGCCCCGGACCGGATAGAGCATTCACTGTCTCAGCTATTCGCCATCGTGACTCTCAGCTGCATGGTCGGCAACGGCGATGCTCATCTGAAAAACTTCGGACTGCTCTACGCCAATCCCGCCCAGGGCGATGCACGGCTTGCACCCGCCTACGACATCGTCAACACCACGGCCTATATCCCTGACGATGTACTTGCCCTGGACCTGATCGGCAACAAATCAATGTTCGCCTCGCGACAGGGCTTGCTGGATTTCGCCCAGCTCTGTGCTGTAGATCAGCCACAAGAAGTGATCCGCAGGCAATTGCAGGCGTTGGAGCAGGTGCTGGCGAGCTCGGGTGAGGTGACGGAGCAAGCGCAGCACGTGGTCGCCGCAATACAGAAAAGTGCCGATCCGTTCAGGCAAACATTTGGGTAGTTTGCCTTCAATCAACAGCCTGATGGAGCGCAGCACCTTAGAGACTTTGCATGACTCTACACTTGGGAAAAGCCGAACATCCCCAAAACTGCTGCCCGGCATTGGCTCCCGTTTTCCGCGTGCGAATGACCAGCGCACTGCCGCACTTCGGGCAACAACGTTCAGCGCTTGGATCACTGCGACGCTTGAGGTGTTGCACGTGTTCGCGATGAGTCGCAATGCTCGGTGCCAGACGCCCGGCCTTCAGTGCTTGCAACATGTCATCGACTTCCGCCTCGCTGAACACCACCTGCCGAAACGACTTGATATAGCGGATGAAACCGATGCCTCGAGTCACATTGGCCGGCATCTCGGTCTTGAACGTACTGCCCCCGACGAACGTGATCACCGAATGCAAGTGGGCAGGGCTCACCCCCAAAGTGGCTTCCAGCGCCTTCAGATGTTTGTAGTTCTGCCGAAGAGGGTTCTGGAATTTGAAGCTGAGCCTGGGAAACTTCTGCGTCCACTGCGCCTGTTGTTCAGTACCGAAAATCCAGCCGCTCATGTTCTTCGTTTCCAGCACGAAAATGCCATGGACCGAGAGAAACACGTGATCGATCTGCGTCGTGCCGTCAGGCGTATTCAGGGTGACGTTGTGCAGGCGGCGATAGGTGTGTTGGTCCAGTTGCCAGTGTGCAAACAAGCGTACCAGCAACTCACCGATATGACCCTTGGCCCACGGCGACTTGAATAACGTGATGAGCAACAGGAGCGGAAGCGCCCAGCTCAGCATGCCCCAGAGCTGGGCGATGACAGGTGTGAAGTCCATTTCTCAACCTTGATGACAGTACCAACGCCAGCATAGCTGGATTATTTCTGCGTTCGCGCACCACCGGCCGTGGCCGACGCTTCGGAGCCGGTTGCCGTCTTGAAGTACGCCACATGATAGGCCAGCCCAACGAAGACCGCGCCTCCCACGGCGTTACCCAGGAATACCGGAACAAAATTATCGCCGAACTGCGCCCAGCTCAAAGCCCCGGCAAAGATTGCCGCCGGTATGACGAACATATTGGCGACCACGTGCTGGAAGCCGATCGCGACAAAGGCCTTTCCAAAACAAAAAAAGCCGCGCAAAGCGCGGCTCTCAAATCTTGGTGGGCCCAGCAGGACTCGAACCTGCGACCAAGGGATTATGAGTCCCCTGCTCTAACCAACTGAGCTATAGGCCCCAGAAGGCCGCCGATTATAGCGATGGATTGAAGGGAGTGCTATCCGAAAAATCCGAAAGGCGCATACGAAGAAAGGTCGCGGCGAAGCGCTCGGGGGGCAGGGGCAGGCTGACCAGGTAGCCTTGGATCTGCTCGCAGCCTTCGCGGGCGAGGAATGCCTGCTGTGCGGGGGTTTCCACGCCTTCGGCGATGACGGTCAGTTGCATGCTGCGGCCCAGGGCGATGATCGCCCGTACGATGGCGGCATCGTGGGGGTCGTCGGGCAGGCCGCGGACGAACGACTGGTCGATCTTGAGGATGTCCAGCGGCAGGCGCTTGAGGTAGCTCAGCGACGAGTAGCCGGTGCCGAAGTCGTCGATGGCCAGTTGCACGCCCAGGTGCTTGAGCTGGTGCAGCACCACCAGGGCTTCTTCGGCCTGGCTCATGATGAAGTTTTCGGTGATCTCCAGCTGCAGCGACTGCGGGCGCAGGCCGCTGTCGGCCAGCAGGCCTTCGATGCGCTTGAGCAGGTTGGGTTGGCGCAGCTGGGCGCCGGCGAGGTTGACCGACAGCGGACCGAACTCGTGGTATAGCCGTTTCCACTCGCACATCTGTCGGCAGGCCTGTTCCAGTACCCAATCGCCGAGCTGCAGGATCATGCCGTTCTCTTCGGCCAGCGAAATGAATTGCTCGGGCGGCACGTCGCCGAAGTTGGGGTGCTTCCAGCGGATCAGCGCTTCGGCGCCCACCAGGCTGTGGGTGTCGATGCTGAACTTGGGCTGATAGCTCAGGCTCAGCTCGTCGCGCTCGATGGCGCGGCGCAGCTCGTGCTCCAGCGCGATGCGGGTGGTGGCCTGGGTGGTGAGGTCGCGGGTGTAGCTCTCCACCCGGTTGCGGCCCTTGGCCTTGGAGCGGTACATGGCGGCATCGGCGTTCTTGACCAAGGTGGCGACGTCGCTGCCGTCCTGCGGATACAGGCTGGTGCCGATGCTGGCGCTGGTGAAGAACTCGTGGTCGCCGGCCTGGAACGGCGCAGTAAAGCAGGCCAGGACCTTGGCGGCGATATGCTCGGCGTCGCTGGCGTGGGCCAGCCCTGGCAGCAGGATGATGAACTCGTCGCCGCCCAGGCGCGCCACGGTGTCGATGTCGCGCACCTGCTCCTTGAGGCGCAGGGCGATGCCCTTGAGCAGCAGGTCGCCCACCGGGTGGCCAAGGCTGTCGTTGATGTGTTTGAAACGGTCGAGATCGAGGAACAGCACCGCGCCCTGGCCGCCGGCTTCGGTCTGGCTGGCCAGGGCGGCGGCCAACCGGCTTTCGAACAGGGTGCGGTTGGGCAGGCCGGTCAGGGGGTCGTGATGGGCCTGATAGTCCAGCCGCGCCTGGGCGTGTTTGAGGCTGGAAATGTCGGCGAACACGGCTACGAAATGGGTGATCGCTTCGTCGCCGTTGCGCACCGAGCTGATGGTCAGCCAGCTGGGGTACAGCTCGCCGTTCTTGCGCCGGTTGCAGATCTCGCCCTGCCAATGACCCTCGGCCGCCAGCCGATGCCACATGGCGATGTAGAACGCGCTGTCGTGCTGGCCCGAGGCGAGCAGGCGAGGGGTCTGGCCCAGCACCTCCTGTTCGCTGAAGCCGGTGATCTCGGTGAACGCGCGATTGACCATGCTGATGCGCTGCTGCGTGTCGGTGATCAGCACGCCCTCGGCGGTGCTCTCGAACACGGTCGCCGCCAGCGCCAGCTTGTGCTGCATCTGGTGGCGCTCGGTGATGTCGCGGGCAATCGTCAGCATGCAGGCGTCGCCACCGATCGGCAGCGGGCGCACCGACACCTCACAGAGTCGCACCTGGCCATCGATGCGCCGAATGCGGCAGGCGAAGTCGCGAACGAAGCCTTGTCGCTGCAGCTTCTCCAGCAACCGCTTGCGCTCGTTGGGGTCGGCCCAGATGCCCAGCTCCAGGGTCGAGCGATCCAGCGAGGTCTTGCTCTTGTGCCCGGTCATGATGCTGAAGCCTTCGTTGACCTCGATCAGCAGCCCGTCGCTCTGCCGGGTCAGCAGCATGCCGTCGGGCGAGGCGTGGAACGCCTTGGCGAACTTCTCTTCGGAAATCTGCAGGCGTTGCTGGGTCTGCTTGAGTTCGCTGATGTCGCGCACCACCACGACCAGGGCGGCGGTGGTTTCCAGTTCGAACGGCTCGGCCGAGAGCAGGCCGGTGAAGCGCTGGCCGTTGTCGCGGCGAAAGGTCATCTCCAGGTTGCGCACGCTGCCGTCCTGCAGGCGCTTGAGCAGGCGCGGTGCCACGCCGTCCACGCCCCAGATGTCCAGTTCTGCGGCGCGGCGCCCGACCACCTGCGGCGCCTTGAGGCCGATCTGCTCTTCGAAGGCCTCGTTGACCTCCAACAGGCAGCCGTCGCTGAGCCGCGCGATGACCAGGATGTCGGGGCACTGGCGGAACACCGAAGCGAATTTCTGCTCGGACAGGCGCTGGGCCTCCTCGATCTTCTTGGTTTCGCTGATGTCGATCATCAGGCCACGCATCACCGGGCGCAGGTCATGCTTGATCAGGCTGACGATGTCGCGTACCCACAGGCTGCGTCCGTCGGCGGTGATCACCCGGTATTCAAGGGCATGTCCGACGCCTGCGGCGGTCTGTTCCGAGCAGTAGGCGCGCGCTCGGCGGGCGTCCTCGGGGTGCAGGATGCGCTGCCAGAAGCCCGGCTCCAGCCAGCTCTGCAGAGGGTAGCCCAGCAGGGCCTCGGCATGGGGCGAGACGTAACTGTAGGTGTAGTCGGTGGTGTCGGCTTCCCAGGCGATGGCCGAAAGGCTCTCGACCAAGCCGCGGTAATGGTATTCGCTGCTGCGCAGCTCATGCTCCAGGGCAATGCGCTGGCTGATCTCCGAGGTCAGGCGACGGTTGATGCGGATCACCACGCCCAGGGCAATTACCAACATGACCAGCCCTGGCAGACCGTAGATCAGGGTGTTGTACCAGTCGCGCGCGGGCGCGGCATCGGCCACAGTCTCCTCGTCCAGCGACGGCGCGCGGTCGCTTGCCAGCGCTGCGAACACAGGGCGCGCGTTTGCGCCGTCGGTGTGCAACGACGCACGTTCAAGTTGCCCTGGCGGGTAGCCGGCGGGAGGAGGGGTGTCGGCGATGGCTGGCCCGGCGAGCGAAGTCAGCAGCACAAGTGCCGGCAGTCGATGCATGGCAGCCTCGTTGGACCAGCGCAGAAAAGGCCAGTGTAGTCGGGCGCGGCGGCCAGCGGGAAGAGGGGGTGATAACAAACTTGAAGGCCATCGGTCCATGATGCAAAACCCCCGACAGGGCCGGGGGTTCTGGTGGTGCTCGTCGCAGAAGCTTATTCGTCGAGGAACGAGCGCAGGTGCTCGCTTCTGGTCGGGTGACGCAGCTTGCGCAGCGCCTTGGCTTCGATCTGGCGGATACGCTCGCGGGTAACATCGAACTGCTTGCCGACTTCCTCGAGGGTGTGGTCGGTGTTCATGTCGATGCCGAAACGCATGCGCAGCACCTTGGCTTCCCGTGCCGTAAGGCCGCCCAGCACTTCGCGCGTGGCTTCCTTGAGGCTCTCCACGGTGGCCACGTCGATCGGCGACTGCATGGTGGAGTCTTCGATGAAGTCACCCAGGTGGGAGTCTTCGTCGTCACCAATCGGCGTCTCCATGGAGATAGGCTCCTTGGCGATCTTCAAGACCTTGCGGATCTTGTCCTCGGGCATCTCCATGCGCTCGCCCAGCTCTTCAGGCGTAGGCTCGCGACCCATCTCCTGCAGCATCTGCCGCGAAATGCGGTTGAGCTTGTTGATGGTCTCGATCATGTGCACCGGAATACGGATGGTGCGCGCCTGGTCGGCGATCGAGCGAGTGATGGCCTGACGAATCCACCAGGTGGCGTACGTCGAGAACTTGTAGCCGCGACGGTATTCGAACTTGTCCACCGCCTTCATCAAGCCGATGTTGCCTTCCTGGATCAGGTCGAGGAACTGCAGGCCACGGTTGGTGTACTTCTTGGCAATCGAGATCACCAGACGCAGGTTGGCCTCGACCATCTCTTTCTTCGCCCGACGCGCCTTGGCTTCGCCGATCGACATGCGACGGTTGATGTCCTTGATCTCGGCGATGGTCAGGCCGGTTTCCGCTTCCAGCGCGCTCAGCTTCTGCTGGCAGCGCTGGATGTCGGCCTGCAGGCGACCGATGGCTTCGGCGTACTTCGCCTTGCCGTTGGCCAGGGCATCGCTCCAGGTCTGGTCGACTTCGTTGCCGGGGAACTGGCGCAGGAAGTCGGCACGCGGCATGCGTGCATCACGCACGCACAGCTGCATGATGGCGCGTTCCTGCTGACGCAGACGCTCCAGAGCACCACGAACACGCTCCACCAAGCCTTCGAACTGCTTGGGCACCAGCTTGATCGGCATGAACAGCTCGGCCAGCAGCAGCATCTCGGCAATGCCTTGCTTGCTGTGACGGCCATGCTTCTTCAGAGCCTTCAAAGTGACGGCGAGCTGGTCGGACACGGCGCCGAAGCGCTGCTGGGCGATGACGGGATCCGGACCGCTTTCGACTTCGTCCTCGTCGTCGCTGTCGGCTTCCTCTTCGTCGTCGTCCTTGCCATCGGCCTTGTCGGCCGATTTCTCGACCGGCGGCGGTACCTCGGCCGGCGGCGCAATGCCTTCGTCCGGGTCGATGTAGCCGCTGAGCACGTCGGACAGGCGGCCGCCCTCGGTGGTCACACGATCGTATTCGCTGAGGATGTGCTCGACCGTGCCGGGGAAGTGCGCAATTGCGCCCATCACTTCACGGATGCCCTCTTCGATACGTTTGGCGATTTCGATTTCGCCTTCACGCGTGAGCAGCTCGACCGTACCCATTTCGCGCATGTACATGCGCACCGGGTCGGTCGTGCGACCGATGTCGGTCTCGACCGCTGCCAACGCGGCAGCGGCCTCTTCGGCCGCCGCTTCGTCGGTATCGGCTTCGGCCAACAAAAGGGCATCCGCATCCGGAGCACTCTCGAATACGTTGATCCCCATGTCGTTGATCATGCGGATGATGTCTTCCACCTGCTCCGGATCTGAAATATCCTCGGGCAGGTGATCGTTGACCTCGGCGTAAGTCAGGTAACCCTGCTCACGACCACGGGTGATCAACTCTTTGATACGAGACTGCTGTTGCGCTTTTCCGGACATAACACCCTATCCACTGAAGGTCTTGGCGGGCAAAAAACAAGCCGAGGATTATACCCGAGCTAGGACCTCACGCGCCAGTTGAGGTCGGGGTTTGTGCGTGAACATTGCGGCTGAGTAGCTCGCGCAGTTGATTCTTTTCCTCTGCGCTCAGTTCACTCTGTCTTGATTTTCTGAGCAAATGCTCGAGACAACGCTCGCGTTGGCGAGCGGACAAGCTAGTTATAGTGTCGAAAAACTGTTGTTCAAGGTTATCGGCATCGATCAGCCATTCTTTCTCGGCCAGTGCTCGCAGCAGCTTGCCCTGTTCGGTGCCGTGCCAGCGCGCGATCAACTGCAGAGAGCGTAGCTTAGGATTCTTCTGCAGGGCTTCGAGCAATGCCACCAGCAACTGCGCGTGTACCTGTTCTTCATCGGCAAAATGGCTGACGTCCTCGACCTTTTCCGCCAGTTGCGGGTAGTGCAGCAAGGTTCGCAGCGCGCTCAAGGTAGGCGGCTCGACGGTCACCGGCGTGCGCGGCTGCGGGCGCGGCTCGAAATCACGCTTGCCTTTGCCCTTCCAGGGCTTGCCTTCCCATTTCTTCCCGCCTGGCTTGGCCGATGTCCATTGTTGCTGTGGTTCGAAGGCCGGCGGCGCATGAAAGTCACTGAAGTCGGGCGAATAACCCGGCATTGAATCGTAATCGGCCAGCGGATCATGGCTGGGCATCGGTGCGGCAGGGGCGCTTTGCACCAGCTGGCTGACAGCCTCGCCGCTCAAGCCGGTGATCTGGCTCAGGCGGTTGCGCATCAACGTGCGCAGATTGGCGCCGGGCACCTTGTCGATCAGCGGCGCAGCCAGTGTCGCCATGTGCGCCTTGCCTTCGAGCGAGCGCGGATCGGCTTCTTCGGTCAACTGCTGGAAAAAATAGTCGGCCAGCGGCTGTGCGTGCTGGTTGATGCGGGCGCGGAAGGCGTCTGTTCCTTCAGAGCGCACCAGGGTATCCGGGTCTTCGCCTTCGGGCAGAAACAGGAAGCGCGCCTTGCGCCCATCCTGCAGGCTCGGCAGTGCAGCTTCCAGTGCGCGCCAGGCGGCATTGCGGCCGGCCTGGTCGCCGTCGAAGCAGAACAGCACGCTGGGCACCACGCGGAACAGGCGCTTGAGATGTTCCTCGCTGGTGGCCGTGCCCAGGGTCGCGACGGCATTGCGCAGGCCTTGCTGGGCCAGGGCAATGACGTCCATGTAGCCTTCCACGACGATGATCTCGTCGAGGTTGCGGTTGTGCTTGCGTGCTTCGTAAAGGCCGTACAGCTCCTGGCCCTTGTGGAACACCGGGGTCTCCGGCGAGTTCAGGTACTTGGGCTTGTCGTCACCGAGCACGCGGCCACCGAAGGCGATGACCCGTCCGCGGCTGTCGCGGATGGGGAACATCACGCGGTCGCGAAAACGGTCGTAGCGCTTGCCGGAGTCGGCGTTCTCCACCAGCAGGCCGGCGTCGATCATGGCTTTCTGTTGCAGGCTGTCGCTGCTCAGGTGCTTGAACAGGTTGTCCCAGCCGGGCGGGGCGAAGCCCAGGCCGAAATCGCGGGCGATCTCGCCGGACAGGCCCCGACCCTTGAGGTAGTCGACTGCCGCGCGACGTTGCGCATGCCCCTTGAGCGCCATGCGGTAGAACTGCGCGGCAGCTTCAAGCAAGGGGTACAGCGGTGAGTCGGTGGGCTGGCGAGGCTTGCTGTTGCGCCCGCTGTCTTCGCGCGGCACTTCCATGCCGGCGGCCTTGGCCAGTTCCTCGACGGCCTGGGGGAAGTCCAGGTTGTCGTGGTCCATGATGAAGCCAAGGGCATTGCCGCCCGCGCCGCAGCCAAAACAGTAATAGAACTGCTTGTCGGGGCTGACGCTGAACGAGGGAGTCTTTTCCTTGTGGAACGGGCAGCAGGCGGTGTAGTTCTTGCCGGCTTTCTTCATTTGCAGGCGAGACTGCACGACATCGACGATATCGGTGCGGTTGAGCAGGTCGTCGATGAAGCCTTGGGGAATCAGCCCGGCCATGGCGTTCTCTTTATCAGCAGCCCAGGAGCGGAAGTGTACCCATTGGAAATCGGTCTGGCAGGTGTTGCAGCGCAGATTTCTGTATCGGAAACGTCTGTACGTTCAACGGAGCCCGGGGGCAGCAGTCGAAGCAGGGCGTTGCCAAAGGAATAAGTGTGCTCGTCTGCAGCCTTGCAAGGCTCGTCAGAATGACGCGCACGATCTGGCGATGAAACCAGTTCTGACGGTTGAGGCGGGGTACTGCTGCAACTGCCGGCAGCCCGGCTGTGGGCCGGGCAAGGCAGAAGCTTGCAACGAACGTCTGTGTATTAGTACAGACGAACGGCGCGGCGCTGTTCGCGCTGGACTTTCTTGGCGTGGCGTTTGACAGCGGCTGCTGCCTTGCGCTTACGCTCCGAAGTCGGCTTCTCGTAAAATTCGCGGCTACGAACTTCAGCCAGTACACCGGCTTTTTCGCAGGAGCGCTTGAAACGACGCAGAGCTACGTCGAAGGGTTCGTTCTCTTTAACTTTGACGGCTGGCATCCAGAGCTACCTTCATTCATTACCGGGGTCGACATCTCATGGCAAAATCGCGCATAAGTACGTCGGTTTTTAAGGGTTGCGGATGTTAACCCTTACCCGACAGGAATGCAAAGCCTCTGATCGAAAACCGCTGGTCGGTGCCTTGTTCGACGACTATCATGCGCGCCTTCGAATAGAGCTCCACAAGGCCTGGCCATGCTAGTACTGGGATTGGAAACGTCCTGCGACGAAACCGGTGTCGCATTATACGACAGCGAACGCGGCCTGCTGGCCGACGCGCTGTTCAGCCAGATCGACCTGCATCGCGCCTATGGCGGGGTCGTGCCCGAGCTTGCCTCGCGCGATCACGTCAAACGCATGCTGCCGTTGATCCGCCAGGTCTTGGCCGAAGCCGACTGCGCGGCAACCGAGATCGACGCCATCGCCTACACGGCCGGCCCCGGCCTGGTCGGGGCGCTGCTGGTAGGTGCCTCGTGTGCGCAGGCGCTGGCGTTCGCCTGGGACATACCAGCCCTGGGCGTTCATCACATGGAAGGCCACCTATTGGCGCCCATGCTGGAAGAGCAACCGCCACAGTTTCCGTTCGTCGCTCTGCTGGTGTCCGGCGGCCATACGCAATTGGTGCAGGTCGACGGCATCGGCCAGTACGCCTTGCTCGGCGAGACCCTGGACGATGCCGCCGGGGAAGCCTTCGACAAGACCGCCAAGCTGATCGGCCTGAATTACCCGGGTGGCCCGGAGATCGCTCGCTTGGCCAGGCAGGGTGTGGCGGGGCGCTTTACCTTCCCCCGACCGATGTGCGACCGCCCTGGCCTGGATTTCAGCTTCAGCGGCTTGAAGACCTTCGCCCTCAACACCTGGCAGCAGTGCCGCAGCGCCGGAGACGACGGCGAGCAGACCCGCTGCGACATCTCCTTGGCCTTCGAGCAGGCAGTGGTCGATACCCTGACCTACAAATGCCGTCGCGCCTTGAAGCAGACCGGCCTCAAGCGCCTGGTGATTGCGGGTGGGGTGAGTGCCAACCAGTCGCTGCGCCAGGGCCTGGAAAAAATGCTGGGTGAACTGGGTGGCAATGTCTATTACGCCCGTCCGCAGTTCTGTACGGATAACGGCGCAATGATCGCCTATGCTGGTTGTCAGCGGCTGTTGGCCGGCCAGCAGGAAACCCTGGCGATCAGTGTCCAGGCGCGTTGGCCAATGGAGCAGTTGCCACCGCTCTGAATATGTTGGCCAGCCCGCTCAGAAGTGACGCTCGCGGCCGGCGAACAAATCGCGCAGGTTACCGCGGTGACGCCAGATCACCAGCACCGTCAGCACGCTCATGGGCAGCAGCGCCTCAGGGCGCTGCCAGGCCAGCAACGGCAGGGTCAGGGGCGTGGCGATCAGGGCCGCCAGCGAACTGGTGCGGCTGAGCCGAAAGGTCAGCGCCCAGGCCAGCATTGCCAGCAGTGCAGCGGGTGGGTACAGCCCCATCAGCAGGCCAGCGGAGGTGGCCACGCCCTTGCCGCCCTTGAAGCGGAAATACAGCGGGAACAGGTGGCCGATTACCGCGCAGAGCCCGATCCAGGCTTGCTGCCCGAGGGTCATCCCGGCCCAGGCGGCGGCCAGCACCGGCAGCAAACCCTTGCACAAGTCGCCCAGCAGAGTGAGGATGGCGAGCTTTTTACCGGCCAGGCGCAGCATGTTGGTTGCCCCGGCGTTGCCCGAACCGCTCATTCGCGGGTCGGGAGTGCCCGTCGCGCGACTGAGCACGATAGCGAAGGACAGCGAGCCGAGCAGGTAGGCGCCAAGCGCCAGCAACCAGAACATGCTTACTATTTCCGGGTCTGGAAACCCTTGATTCTAACGGCGCCTGGCGCCCTTGTCGTGCTGCGGAGTGAAGTGCTTGGACAGAGTGTTTATCGAAGGTCTGGAAGTCGACACGGTGATCGGCGCCTACGATTGGGAGCGTGACATTCGTCAGTGCCTGCGTCTGGACCTGGTGTTCGCCTGGGACAACCGCCCGGCTGCGGCTGGCGACGACCTCACCCTGGCCCTCGACTATGCGACGGTGTCGCAGCGCGTCCAGGCATTTGCCGCGCAGGCTCGCTTCGAACTGGTCGAGACGTTCGCCGAACGTCTGGCCCAGCTGTTGATGAGCGAGTTCGGCATTCCCAGGCTGCGGCTCAAGGTCACCAAGCCGGGTGCCGTCGCGGCGGCGCAAGGTGTCGGTGTGGAGATCGAGCGCGGATGTCGCTGAATAGAATCTACCTGGGCCTGGGCAGCAACACCGACCGTGAACGTCATCTGTGTGCGGGGCTCGATGCGTTGGCGCCCTTGCTCGTGGACATGCGCTGTTCAGCGGTATTCGAAAGCCAGCCGGTGGGCATCAAGAGCGGCCCGTTCTTCAATCTGGTGGTAACCGGGCTGACCGACTTGCCGTTGACCGCACTGGATCGTCGGTTGAAGTTCATCGAAGCCGACAATGGCCGCTACGCCCCGGAGCGCAAAGGCCTGCCGTTGGATATCGATGTATTGCTGTACGGCGACCTGGTCGGTAACTTCGACGGACTGGTGCTGCCCCGTGCCGAAATTCTGAAAAATGCGTTTGTACTGTGGCCATTGGCATTGATCGCGCCAGAGTTGGTGCATCCAGGCGCAGGGGTGAGTCTTGACCAGCTTTGGCGCGAGTCGAACATCGATCAGGTGTTGGCCCCCGTTCCATTCGAATGGCGCGGGCAGCAATTGACTCCCGTCACGCTTTGAATCATCACCGTCTTCTTCACAAGCACAGCTCCCCACCTGTGGGAGCGGGTCTCTGCCCGCGAAGAGGCCCCCAAGGCCACCCTCAAACCCCCGCCTTATACGCCTTGAGTGCCTCCAACCGCGCCCGCTTCAACGCCTCCCCCAATGCCTGGCCCTTGAACCCCTGGGCAACCAGCGGCTGAACCGCCACACCCCGCGCCGCTGCAGCCGCACCCCTTAGATAATCCGCCTGCGGATATTCCCGCGCCTCGAACCCCAACCGCCCTCGCGCGTCCATCTCGCACGCCATGATGAAATCCTCGAAGCGCCCGGGGCGACGGTACACATCGAAGCTCTGCAGCAACTCCAGCAGCGTCGACGGCTTGAGCTCCAGGGCTCGATGGCCGTGCGTGTGATATTCACCCACCAACACCGCCAGCTCCTGACAATCCCTGGGCACCTTGAAGCGTTCGTTGACCGCCTTGATCAGTTTCACGCCCCGCTGCTCGTGGGCGATATGCCGCGGCCACTCGCTGGGGCGCGTGGTGCCCTTGCCCAGGTCGTGCAGCAGGCACGCCCAGCGCACGCTCAGCGGCTGGCCATGGCGCGCCGCCTGTTCAAGCACGCTCAGGGTATGCACGCCGGTGTCGATCTCCGGATGATGGGCCGGCGGCTGCGGCACGCCAAACAACGCGTCGACCTCAGGCAGCAGGTGCTCCAGCGCCCCGCAATCGCGCAGCACTTGAATGAACACCTGGGGATGAGCCTCCATCAATGCTCGGGAAATCTCCTTCCAGCTGCGTTCGGCGGTCAAGGCCTGCAGCTCGCCCGACTCGCTCAACTGACGCATGAGCTGCAGGGTCGGTTCGGCCACGCGAAAACCCAGTCCGGCATAGCGCGCGGCGAAACGTGCGACCCGCAGCACGCGCAAGGGGTCTTCGATGAACGCTGGGGACACGTGCCTGAGCAGGCGCTCGTTCAGGTCCTGCTGACCGCCGTACGGATCGATGATGCGGCCGTCATCGTCCTCGGCCATGGCATTGATGGTCAGGTCGCGCCGCGACAGGTCCTGCTCCAGGGTCACGTCCGGGCTGGCGTGGAAGACGAACCCGCCATAGCCACGTCCACTCTTGCGCTCGGTGCGTGCCAGGGCATATTCCTCACCGGTCTGCGGATGCAGGAACACCGGGAAATCACTGCCCACGGGACGATAGCCATCAGCGAGCATACGTTCGGCGTCGGCACCGACCACCACGCGGTCGATGTCCACGACCGGTATGCCCAGCAAGCGGTCGCGCACCGCTCCACCCACTTCATAGATCTTCATTGCAACACCTCCGATGGCCCGGAAGGATAACACCAAGCCATCGGCGGTTTTGCGTACGCACCTGCCTCAGAGGTGGACGATGTTGAGGTCCATCCGCCCGTGGCTGCCGTCCGCATGCTCGCTGCGCGGTGGCACGTGATGGGTCTTGACCAACTGATCGCCCTGCAGCGTATCCAGATGGATATCGAACCCCCACAGGCGGTGCAGGTGCTTGAGCACCTCGTCGGTGGATTCTCCCAGTGGCTTGCGGTCATGTTGCTGATGACGCAGGGTCAGCGAGCGGTCACCGCGTCGATCGATGCTCCAGATCTGTACATTGGGCTCGCGGTTACCCAGGTTGTACTGCGCCGCCAGGGTTTCGCGAATGGTGCGATAGCCGTTTTCATCGTGGATGGCTGGCACCAGTAACTCGTCCCGCTGATCGTCATCCATGATGCTGAACAGCTTCAGGTCGCGAATGACCTTGGGCGACAGGTACTGCAGGATGAAGCTCTCGTCCTTGAAGCTGCTCATGGCGAACTTGATGGTCGACAGCCAGTCACTGCCGGCAATGTCGGGAAACCAGTGACGATCTTCATCGTCCGGGTGCTCGCACATGCGGCGTATGTCGCGGTACATGGCAAAGCCCAGGGCATAGGGGTTGATGCCATTGTAGTAGGGGCTGTCGAAACCGGGCTGGAACACCACGCTGGTGTGCGACTGCAGAAACTCCATCATGAAGCCGTCGGTCACCAGGCCTTCGTCGTAGAGGTCGTTCATCAGGGTGTAGTGCCAGAACGTTGCCCAGCCCTCGTTCATCACCTGGGTCTGGCGTTGCGGGTAGAAGTACTGGGCGATCTTGCGCACGATTCGTACGATCTCGCGCTGCCAGGGCTCGAGCAGCGGCGCATGCTTTTCGATGAAATACAGGATGTTCTCCTGCGGCTCGGCCGGGAACCGGGCGTTGTCTTCCTCGCGGTTCTTGTCGGCGCCCTTGGGAATGGTGCGCCACAGATCGTTGATCTGCCGCTGCAGGTGCTCTTCGCGATCGGCCTGGCGGCGACGCTCTTCTTCCGCGGAAATGGGGTAGGGACGCTTGTAGCGGTCGACACCGTAGTTCATCAGGGCGTGGCAGGAATCGAGCAGATCCTCCACGGCATCGATGCCATGACGTTCCTCGCACTTCATGATGTAGGACTTGGCGAACACCAGGTAATCGATGATCGAACTGGCGTCGGTCCAGGTGCGGAACAGGTAGTTGCCCTTGAAGAAGCTGTTGTGCCCATAGCAGGCATGGGCCACCACCAGCGCCTGCATGCAGATGGTGTTCTCTTCCATCAGGTAGGCGATGCACGGATCGGAGTTGATGACGATCTCGTAGGCCAGGCCCATCTGGCCGCGGGTGTAGGACTTCTCGGTGCTGAGAAAATGCTTGCCGTAGGACCAATGGTGATAGCCCAGGGGCATCCCCACCGAGGCGTACGCATCCATCATCTGCTCGGCAGTGATCACCTCGATCTGGTTGGGGTAGGTGTCCAGCGCATAGCGCTCGGCGATGCGGCTGATTTCCCGGTCGTAGGTCTGGATGAGCTCGAACGTCCATTCCGAGCCCGTGGAGATGGGTTGGCGCTTCTGCTCTCTGGCGGTCATGTCGCTAACCTGCGCTGGAAGAGTTCACGGAAGACCGGATAGATATCACCGGCCGACACCAGCTGCTGCTGGGCGAACGTATCGGCGAACGACTCGCTGATGCGCTCGTATTCGTACCACAGGGCCTGATGTTCGCGCGGCGTGATTTCCACATAGGTGTAGTACTGCACGAACGGCATGATCTGCTGGGTGAGGATTTCCCGGCAAATCGGTGAGTCGTCGTTCCAGTTATCGCCGTCCGAGGCCTGGGCGGCGTAGATGTTCCATTCGTTGGTTGGGTACCGCGCGGCCATGATCTCCTGCATCAGTTTCAGGGCGCTGGAAACGATGGTGCCGCCGGTCTCGCGCGAGTAGAAGAACTCCTCCTCGTCGACTTCGCGGGCGCTGGTGTGATGGCGGATGAACACCACTTCGATCTTGTCGTAGTTACGCTTGAGAAACAGATACAGCAAGATGAAGAAGCGCTTGGCTATGTCCTTGGTGGCTTGGGTCATGGAACCGGACACGTCCATCAGGCAGAACATCACCGCCTTGGAACTGGGGTTGGGATGCTTGACCAGCAGGTTGTACTTGAGGTCGAAGGTGTCCAGAAAGGGCACGCGATGGATGCGCGCGCTGAGCTTTTCGATTTCGCCGATCAATGCCTGAATGTCACCGAAATTGTCCGGTTCCTCGATCTTCAAACGCTCGAGCTCAAGCTTGGCCGCCTTGAGCTTGGCGCGGCTGCTGCCTGAAAGCGCTATGCGCCGCGCATGGGCCGAGCGCAGGGTGCGGATGATGTTGATGCGCGAAGGGTTGCCCTCGTTGCTGATACCAGCACGCACCGTCTTGTAGGTGTCGGTACCACTGAGGTTGCGCTTCACCAGGTTGGGCAGTTCCAGGTCCTCGAACATGAATTCGAGAAATTCCTCCTGGGTGATCTGGAACACGAACTCGTCCATGCCCTCGCCGGAGTTGCCCGCCTTGCCAGGCCCCTTGCCGCCGCCTCCGCCCTGGGGGCGGGCGATGTGTTCGCCGGCGGTGAACTCCTTGTTGCCGGGGTGCACCACCGTCTGCTTGCCGCCGCGGCCGTGCTGCAACACCGGCTCGTCGATATCGCGGCCGGGAATGCTGATCTGCTCGCCATGTTCCATGTCGGTGATGGAACGACGGCCGACGGCATCTTCCACGGCCTTCTTGATGTGGTCACGGTAACGCCGCAGGAAACGCTGGCGGTTCACCGTACTCTTGTTCTTGCCATTGAGGCGTCGGTCGATCACATAGCTCATTAGGCCTCCGGGCAGCCGGGCTGCAAGCCACAAGTCGAGAGCAGCGAAAAGCCCGGGCATCGATGCCTGCCTGGGCCCGTCGCAGCCTGAAACCTACCGCGTGATCACTGCGACTTCCTGACCCGCAGATACCACTCGGACAGCAGACGGACCTGCTTGTCGGTATAGCCGCGCTCGACCATGCGAGTGACGAAGTCGTTGTGCTTCTGCTGGTCCTCCTTGCTGGCCTTGGCGTTGAAACTGATGACCGGCAACAAGTCCTCGGTGTTGGAGAACATTTTCTTCTCGATCACCACGCGCAGCTTCTCGTAGCTGAGCCAGGTCGGATTCTTGCCGTTGTTGTTGGCGCGGGCGCGCAGCACGAAGTTGACGATCTCGTTGCGGAAATCCTTCGGATTGCTGATGCCGGCTGGTTTCTCGATCTTTTCCAGCTCTTCGTTGAGGGCCACGCGGTTGAGAATCTCGCCGGTTTCCGGGTCGCGGTACTCCTGATCCTGAATCCAGAAATCGGCGTACAGCACGTAGCGGTCGAAGATGTTCTGCCCGTACTCGCTGTACGACTCCAGGTACGCGGTCTGGATCTCCTTGCCGATGAACTCGATGTAGCGCGGTGCCAGGTATTCCTTGAGGAAGCGCAGGTACCGCTCGCGCACCTCGGCAGGGAATTGCTCCTGCTCGATCTGCTGCTCCAGTACATAAAGCAGGTGCACCGGGTTGGCGGCGATCTCGTGGGGGTCGAAGTTGAACACCTTGGAGAGGATCTTGAAGGCGAAGCGCGTCGACAGGCCATTCATGCCTTCATCCACGCCCGCGGTGTCGCGGTATTCCTGGATCGACTTGGCCTTGGGATCGGTGTCCTTGAGGTTCTCGCCGTCGTACACGCGCATCTTCGAATAGATGTTGGAGTTGTCCGGCTCCTTGAGCCGCGACAGCACGGTGAACTGCGCCAGCATCTTCAGGGTGTCGGGCGCGCAATGAGCCTTGGACAGCGAGCTGTTGAACAGCAGCTTGTCGTAGATCTTGATCTCGTCGCTGACACGCAGGCAGTACGGCACCTTGACGATGTAGATCCGGTCGATGAACGCCTCGTTGTTCTTGTTGTTGCGAAAGCTGTGCCACTCCGATTCGTTGGAGTGCGCCAGCAGGATGCCCGAATAGGGAATCGCGCCCAGGCCCTCGGTACTGTTGTAGTTACCCTCCTGGGTGGCGGTCAGCAGCGGATGGAGCACCTTGATCGGCGCCTTGAACATCTCGACGAATTCCATCAGGCCCTGGTTGGCCCGGCACAGGGCACCCGAGTAGCTGTAGGCATCGGCGTCATTCTGTGGGTATTCCTCCAGCTTGCGGATGTCGACCTTGCCCACCAGCGCGGAAATGTCCTGGTTGTTCTCGTCGCCCGGCTCGGTCTTGGCCACGGCGATCTGGTTGAGAATGGAAGGGTAGAGCTTGACCACGCGGAACTGGCTGATGTCACCGCCGAATTCGGCCAGGCGCTTGGTGGCCCAGGGCGACATGATGGTGCTCAGGTAGCGTTGCGGAATGCCGAAGTCTTCTTCAAGGATCGCGCCGTCCTCGGTGGCATTGAACAGCCCCAGGGGCGACTCGAACACCGGCGAACCCTTGATCGCGTAGAACGGCACCTTCTCGATCAGCTGCTTGAGCTTCTCGGCCAGCGAAGACTTGCCGCCGCCTACCGGGCCCAGCAGGTACAGGATCTGTTTCTTCTCTTCCAGGCCCTGCGCCGCATGGCGGAAGTACGACACGATCTGGTCGATGCATTCCTCCATGCCGTGGAAGTCTTCGAACGCTGGGTAGCGACGAATCACCTTGTTGGAGAAGATGCGCGACAGCCGGGAATTGGCCGACGTGTCGAGCAATTCGGGCTCCCCTATCGCCATCAGGATCCGCTCGGCAGCAGACGCATAGGTCCTGCGGTCGGTTTTGCACAGCTCGAGGTACTCCTGTAACGAGAGCTCTTCCTGGCGTGTGGATTCGAAGCGTTGTTGGAAGTGGCTAAAGATACTCATGACGTCACCTCGCTCGATACGTGGAGCCGACGTCGGATCACTCAGTTGATGCTGGCGGTCACCCAAACCCCGTGGTGGCCGTATACCCCCCAGAACACCCTTGTAGCCTTGACCGATTGACCCGCGCGCCGGTGTACCGGCTCTCCCCTGTTATGGATGGCCTGAGCTTAAGGATAGTTGGTTATCGAAGACTTCAAGCGCGGATGCGCAATTAACTGCGGCCAGGGCCTGGCGACAATGCTGCGAAGGCCCGTGGGGCGCGGCGTCGGCGACGAAAAAAATTTCGTCGCGCGGGGCTTGCGAAGGATTATTCAGCCTGGCTGGTTTCGCCCGGAAAGGTGCTGCGCCACAGCTCGAAGCCGCCGTCCATGCTGTACACATCGGAAAAGCCCTGGCTCACCAGGTAGGCAGCGGCGCTCTGGCTGGAATTGCCGTGGTAGCAGACCACGACCAGCGGCTTGTCCAGATCGGCCGCCGTGATGAAACCGTGCAGCGAGTGGTTGTCCAGGTGAGTGGAATCGGTGATATGGCCAGCCGCGAAGGTTTGCGGGTCGCGGATATCCACCACCACGGCGCCCTGTTCGCGCAGGCTCTGGACGTCTTGCGGAGGGATGCGTTTGAATTCGGTCATGGACAGGCTCCTGGGCTGGTCGCCCATTCTAGCGTTTGTCGCATGGGGGAGGGAAATCCGCCGCGGGGGTCGCTGCAGGCAAGTGCACATCGCCCTCATCGGTGCATTTGCAGGACAGGCGCTCACCGCTGTCGACGTCGAGCAGCGTCATCGCACCGCCCCACACGCATCCGGTATCGAGCGCGAACACGCCCGGCGCCTCGCAACGCCCTTCCAGCGCCGCCCAATGGCCGAAGATGATCTTCAGGTCGCGCGTCTTGCGCTCCTTGTGGGCGAACCAGGGCGCGTAGCCGGGCAGCGCGGTGTCGGCGCCTTCCTTGCCCTTGAGGTCGAGCTTGCCGTCGGCGGTGCAGAAACGCATGCGGGTGAAGTAGTTGGTGATCACACGCAAGCGGGCAACGCCCTGCAACGCCTTGTCCCACTTGTTCGGCTCGTTGCCGTACATGCCGTCCAGAAAAGGCTTGAACAGCTGGTCATCACGCAGCGCGGTCTCGACCTCGGCGGCCAGGCGCAAGGCCTTGCGCAGCGACCATTGTGGTGGAATCCCGGCATGCACCAGCACGGCATTGCGCTGTTCGTCGTGGTGCAGCAGCTTCTGCCGGCGCAGCCAGTCGAGCAACTGCGGGCCGTCGGGTGCGTCGAGGATTTCGCGCAAGGTATCGCCACGCTTGAGCCGCTCGGCGTCGTTGGCCACCGCCAGCAGGTGCAGGTCGTGATTGCCCAGCACACACACCAGCGCGTCACGCATGCCATACAGGTAGCGCAGGGTTTCCAGCGAACTCGGCCCGCGGTTGACCAGGTCGCCCACCAGCCACAGCGTGTCCTTGGCAGGGTCGAAGGCGACCTGTTGCAGCAGGCACTTGAGTGGCTGCAGGCAGCCTTGCAAGTCACCGACTGCGTACACTGCCATCAGTGCAGGGCGCCTGGTACGGCGAGGCGAAACGGGGCGATGACGGCTTCGAACTGCTTGCCGTCTTCGGCCTGCATCTGATAGCTGCCCTGCATGTTGCCCACCGTGGTGGCCATCACCGTGCCGCTGGAATAGGTGTGGCTTTCACCGGCGGCGATCAGCGGTTGCTGGCCAATGACACCGGCGCCTCGGACTTCCTCGACCTTGCCATCGCCATCGGTGATCACCCAGTGGCGAGACAGCAGGCGAGCCGGTATCTGTCCGTTGTTGCTCACGGTAACGGTATAGGCAAAGGCAAAACGCTGCTGCTCGGGCTGTGATTGTTCTGCCAGGAAACGGGTCACGACGCTGACGTCGATCTGATAACGGGGATCGGACATGCAAAGGGCCTTGAAAACGAGAGCTAATGTAGCCGGCGTTGGCCGGTTCAGGGTCAGTCCGGGGCAACGCGGTGGCCTGTGGACCAATCGCTTGGTCCAGGTTAGAGGTCAGAGCGGGTCGCTTCGTTCGGCGAGTTGATCAGCCAGGCGCACGAAAGCCGCCAGGTCGAGCTGTTCGGGCCGCAGGCTGCCGTCGACGCCGGCCGCTTCGATCGCCTCGACGGGCAGCAGCGCCTTGAGCGTGTTGCGCAAGGTCTTGCGCCGCTGGTTGAAGGCTTCGCGCACCACTCGCTCGAGCAGGCGGTGATCCTTGGCCGGGTGGGGCAGGGTGGTGTGAGGTACCAGGCGCACGATGGCCGAATCGACCTTGGGCGGCGGATTGAACGCGCCCGGCCCGACGTTGAACAGGTGCTCGACACGGCAGTGGTACTGAACCATGATCGACAGCCGTCCCCAGTCGCCGCCGCCAGGGCCTGCAGCCATGCGCTCGACCACTTCCTTCTGCAGCATGAAATGCATGTCGCGGATCAGGTGGGCGTTGTGCAGCAAATGGAAGATCAGTGGGGTGGAGATGTTGTACGGCAGGTTGCCGACCACGCGCAGGCTGCCAGCCTCGGCGCCCAGGCTGGTGAAGTCGAACTTCAATGCATCGCCCTGGTGCAGGCGGAAATTGCCCTTGCCGGCGAATTGCTGATTGAGGATCGGCACCAGGTCCTTGTCCAGTTCCACCACGTCCAGTTGCGCGCCGCTGCCCAGCAGGCCTTCGGTAAGGGCGCCCTGGCCCGGGCCGATTTCCAGCAGGTGTTCACCGGGCTTGGCGTGGATGGAGCGCAGGATACGGTCGATCACGCCGGCATCGTGGAGAAAGTTCTGGCCAAAGCGCTTGCGCGCCCGGTGTTGGTAGTGCTCGGTCATTAAAATGTCTCGGCCATTCGATAGGCGGTGTCGAGGGCGACGCGCAGGCTGCCGGTATCGACCTTGCCGGTTCCGGCCAGGTCCAGGGCGGTGCCGTGGTCCACGGAGGTGCGAATGATCGGCAACCCCAGGGTCACGTTGACCGCGGCGCCAAAGCCTTTGTACTTGAGTACGGGCAGGCCTTGGTCGTGATACATCGCCAGCACCGCATCGCAATGCTGCAGGTATTTGGGAGTGAAGAGCGTATCGGCGGGCAGCGGCCCGCGCAGATCCATGCCTTCGGCGCGCAGACGCTCCAGGGTAGGCTCGATGATGTCGATTTCCTCGCGGCCCAGGTGGCCGCTTTCGCCGGCATGGGGGTTCAGACCGCAGACCAGGATGCGCGGTCGGGCCAGGCCGAACTTGCCCTGCAGGTCGGCGTGCAGAATGCGCGTGACCCGCTCCAGACGCTCGACGGTGATCGCATCGGACACCTCGCGCAGGGGCAGGTGAGTGGTTACCAGTGCGACGCGCAGATCGCCGGTTGCAAGCATCATCACCACCTGTTCGGTAGCGGTGAGATCGGCGAGGAATTCAGTGTGTCCGGAGAACGCGATGCCACCGTCGTTGATCACACCCTTGTGCACCGGCGCAGTAATCATGCCCGCGAACAGCCCGTCGAGGCAGCCCTGCGCTGCACGCGTCAAGGTCTGCAGCACGAACGCGGCGTTGGCGGTATTCAGCTGGCCGGTGAGTACCGGCGCGCCCAGAGGCGTGTCCCAGACGTACAGGCTGCCCGCTGGCGCAGGCTGGTCGGGTAGGGTGTCGGCATCGACTTCCAGCAGGCTGACGGCCAGCCCCAGTTGCGCGGCCCGCTCGGCGAGCAGGTCACGGCTGGTGATGGCGATCAAGGGGTGAGGCTGAGGTTGCTCGGCCAGCAGCAGGCACAGGTCTGGACCTATGCCCGCCGGCTCACCGGGCGTCAACGCGAAACGCTTGGGGGTCACTGCGCAGCCTGGTCGGCGCCAGGCAGCTTGATTTCGACGTAGGCTTCGTCGCGGATCTGGCGCATCCAGGTCTGCAGCTCTTCGTCATACTTGCGGTTGCGCAACACGGTCATTGCCTGCTGGTCGCGGGCCTGCTCGGTGTTGTCGGTTGCACGGCGCCCCAGCACCTGCAGCACATGCCAGCCGAACTGGGTCTGGAACGGACGCGAAACCGTTTCCACCGGCGTCGACGCCATGGTTTCGCGGAACTCGGGCACCAGCGACTGGGGGTTGACCCAGTTCAGATCGCCGCCGTTGAGCGCCGAACCTGGATCTTCCGAGAAATTCTTCGCCAGGGTGGCGAAGTCCTCGCCGTTTTCGATGCGTTCGTACAGCTTGCGTGCCAGTTCTTCGGTCTGGGCCGGGCTGCGAATCTCGCTCGGCTTGAGCAGAATGTGACGTACGTGTACTTCGTCCACGGTCTGGGTGGCGCCACCGCGCTTGTCCAGCACCTTGAGGATGATGAAGCCCACGGGCGTGCGCACCGGCTGGGTAACATCGCCGACCGGCATGCTGCTGAGCATGCGGTCGAACGGTGCCGGCAGCTGAGCAGGCTTGCGCCAGCCCATGTCGCCGCCTTCCAGGGCGTTCTCGCTCGACGAGCTGGCAATCGCCAACTTGTTGAAGTCGGCACCCTGCTTGAGCTGGCGATAGATGTCCTCGGCCTTGCTCGCCGCTGCCTGGATAGCCGCCGAGCTGGCGCTTTCCGGGACCTGGATCTGGATGTTGGCCAGGTGCAGTTCTTCGGACAGCTGCATCTTGCCCAGGTCCGAGGCGAGGAAGTTCTTCACTTCCTGCTCGGATACCTGGATGCGCTCGGCCACGCGACGCTGGCGTACGCGGCTGATGATCATCTCGCGCTTCACCTGCTCGCGCGCATCGTCATACGACAGGCCGTCATGCGCCAGTGCGGCACGGAACTGCTCGGTCGACATGTTGTTGCGCTGGGCAATGGTGGCGATGGCGCTGTTGAGTTCTTCGTCGGTAATGCGAATGCCGGAACGTTCGCCGATCTGCAGCTGCAGATTCTCGACGATCAGGCGTTCCAGCACCTGCTGTTGCAGGACGCTCGCCGCAGGTACGCCACCGCCACGCTTGGCGATGGTTTGCTGCACTTCCTTGACGCGCTGGTCGAGCTGGCTTTGCATGACCACGTCGTTGTCGACGATGGCCACGACGCGGTCCAGCTGTTGCACCGCGGCGTGCGCCGTGGTGCCCAGCAGCATGGCGCCCAGCACGACTGGGCGCAGCAGATCACATAGCTTGGTCTTCACGTTCACGATAACCTTGAATGCCCTTGTCGAGGAAACCCTCGACCTTATTGCCTACCACGCCACCGAGGCCCTTCAGCACGATTTGCAGGAAGATGCCGTGGTCGCCTTTTTCGTTCTGCGGGGCGGCCTGGCTGTACTCGTCGTAGTCAACCCAGTAGCGGTTGATCAGACGCATCTTCCAGCAGCAGTTGTCGTATTCGAAACCACCAAAGGCTTCCAGCGTGCGATTGCGGTTGTAGTCGAACTGCCAGCGGCTGATGACGCTCCACTGCGGCACGATCGGCCACATGACCGAGAAGTCATGCTGCTGGATCTTGTAGTAGTCCTTCACGTAGTTCGGATCACCCGGCTGACCGTAGTCGCCACCGAAGGTCCAGCGACCGGTCGCCGAATCGTAGTGCACGGTGTCGTCGCGGTAGCGGTAGCCCAGGTTGACCACCTTGTTCGGGTTGTCTTCAGGCTGGTAGTGGAACATCGCGCTGCCCGAACGGGTGCTGCGGCTGTCCGGATCCCAGTTGAAGTCCGAGCTGAAGCGCCAGTCGCGGTTGAAGCGATATTCGTATTCCAGGGCGTACGGCGAAACGTTGGCCTGGGCATCGTCGCGCGTCTTGAAATCGACGCCCGGCAGTTGCACTTCACGATCCTTGAAGTACACGGCCTGGCCGACGGCCACGCGCTGACGCTCGAAACCGTTCTCCTCGATCCAGCGGCTGGTCACGCCCAGCGACAGCTTGTTCTCGTCGCCCACGCGGTCGGCACCGGTGAAGCGGTTTTCGCGGAACAGCGAGCCATAGCTGAAGGTGGTTTCCGACGTGTCGAACACTGGAATGTCGGTCTGGTCTTCCTCGGGAACATAGAGGTAGAACAGGCGCGGTTCCAGGGTCTGGCGGAAGTTGGTGCCGAACATCTGGGTGTCGCGGTCGAAGTACAGGCCGCTGTCGATGCTGGCGATCGGTACGCCGCGGTTCTGCGAGCCGCTGTATTTTTCGAACGTGCTTGAATTCGGATTTTGATTGGCCAAATCCTGCTTGCCTCGGCCATCCAGATCCAGATCGTACTGGGTGTACATGTACTTGAGCGACGGACGCACGAAGCCCCAGTTCCAGTTCAACGGCAGCGATACGCCTGGTTCCAGGTTCAGGCGGTTGCCGTTGGCACGCGCCAGGCCTGACACGTTGTTGTCGATGCGGCTCGCGCCAATGCCATCTTCGTTGATGAACGTACCTTTGCGCAGATCACGCTCGAAACGCACGATCTCGCTGTTGTAGGTGAAGTCCAGACCGCCCGGATGGTAAGGCAGCGCACCGTTGAAGGTGATCTGCGGCATGCGGTTGTACGGGGTGATGTCGGCCACGGTCGCCAGCTTGTACGCCTGGGCGTTCAAGCGTGCGGTGTAGTTGTCACCGCGATAGGTCAGGGCACCCTGCTGGTTGATCCAGTCAGTGCGCTCGACGCCGATCTGGTCCGACTGCAGGTCCTGGAAGTAGTACGGATCGCTGATGTCGGTGTAGTCGACTTCAGTGGTCAGGCGCGAATCCAGGCCGCCCTTGTGCTGCCAGTTGACCATCCAGCGGGTCTTGTCGTAGTCGGACTGCTGGCTGCGATCGTCGTTTTCGTCGTTCAGGTACGCGCCGCCGAACTGGCCTTCGCTGGTCTTGGTCAGGTAGCGGAACTCGCCTTCCATCATCAAGCCACGCTTGGCCATGTAGCGCGGGTACAACGTGGCGTCGTAGTTCGGCGCCAGGTTGAAGTAGTACGGGGCAACCAGGGTGAAGCCGCTGTCGCTGTCGCTGGCGAAGGACGGCGGCAGGAAGCCGGACTGGCGACGGTCGTCGATCGGGAAGTAGATATACGGCGTGTAAAGCACCGGAATATCCTTCACGCGAAGGGTGACGTTGGTCGCCGTGCCGAAACCGGTGGCCGGGTTCAGCGTGATGTTGTTGCCCTTGAGCTGCCAGGCGTTGCTGTCCGGCTCGCAGGTGGTATAGGTACCGTCCTTGAGGCGGATGATCGCGTTCTCGGCGCGCTTGGCGTACAGCGCATTGCCGCGGATGCGCGACTTGTGCAGCACGTATTCGGCGTTGTCGACCTGGGCTTCACCGGTGTCGAGCTGGATCTGGGCGTGGTCGCCCACGACCAGCGCGCCGTTGTCGCGCAGCTTGACGTTGCCGTTGAGCTCGCCGCGGTTCTCGGCCTGGTGCAGGCTGGCCTCGTCGGCCTCGATCTGCATGCTGCCCTGGCGCATCACGACGTCACCGGCCAGCGAGGCGATCTGCTCCTCGGTCTGGTAGCGCGAAGCCTTGGCGCCGATGAAGGTCGGTGCCTCGCTCTTCGGCGTGTCGTCGTTCATGCCCGGACGCACCGGCTCGATGTACGCACCGGAGCAGTACGGCCCGGTCTCGGCCAGTTGGGCGGCGGTCAGCTTGCTGCGCGGCACCCAGTCGAGATGGCTGTAGTCGGGGCTGCGCGAGCTCAGGCCACGGCCCTTGCTCTGCGTGACCGCGACCGGCCCGACGGTTTTCTCTTCGCGTGAAGAGGCACCGCTGCCGCCGCTCGCCACTGCCGCGCCGTCGTGCACGGGGCGCGGCGGCAACTGCGCGGCGTTGGCCTTGGGGTTGCAGTCCCAGGCACCAGCAGCGGAGACTTGGCAGTCGAATTGCTCTGCAGCAAAAACGAACGGGGTGGCCATGGGTTGCATCACCAGCAAACCGCCAGTGACCAGCAACGGAAATTTTTTACGAAACGCGGGGGATTTCAATGCCATCTTATTAGTCCGGGCTTCCTGCGTGCCATCTTGCCCGCGGGGGGGCCGCACGCCTCTCGATGGTCTGAAAAAGATGCTGGATAATAAAGCATGACCCGCTTGACGGCTAGCGCCGTCGGAGACCCTTGCAATGCCTGATCAAGATGTACGCCTGCAACACCTCAAAACATGGCTCGACGAGCAGCTCGAGAAGCTCTTCCAGGCTCGCCAATGGGGCGCCGTACCCCCGGCCACGTTGACCGCGGCCAGTAGCGATGCAAGTTTTCGCCGATACTTTCGCTGGCAGGGCCAGGGTCGCAGTTTTATCGTCATGGATGCGCCGCCGCCCCAGGAAAACTGCGCGCCGTTCGTGAAAATCGACGAACTGCTGGCGAGCGCCGGCCTCAATGTGCCGCAGATTCATGCCCAGGACCTCGAGCGCGGCTTCCTGTTGTTGAGCGATCTGGGCCACCAGACCTACCTGGACGTGATCGATGCGGATAACGCCGACGCGCTGTTTGCCGATGCCATCGACGCGCTGCTGGCACTGCAGAAACTGCCGGCCAGCGGGGACCTGCCCAGCTACGACGTTGCGCTGTTGCAGCGCGAGCTCGAGCTGTTTCCGCAATGGTATGTCGGCAAGGCTTTGGGCAAGCAGCTCGACGCCGAGCAATCGGCCGCCTGGCAACGGGTGTGCACGCGCCTGATCGACAGCGCCCTGGCGCAGCCCAAGGTGCTGGTGCATCGCGACTACATGCCGCGCAACCTCATGCGCAGCGAGCCCAACCCGGGCGTGCTGGACTTTCAGGATGCGGTCTACGGCCCGGTCACCTACGACATCACCTGCCTGTTCAAGGACGCCTTCCTCAGCTGGCCCGAAGCGCGTGTGCAGACCTGGTTGCAGCGCTACTGGGAACAGGCGGGCGAGCAAGGCGTGCCGGTGCAACTGGACTTCGCCGAGTTCTGCCGTGCCAGCGATCTGATGGGCGTGCAGCGTCATCTGAAAGTGATCGGCATTTTTGCCCGTATCTGCCATCGTGATGGCAAACCCCGTTACCTGGCCGACGCACCCCGTTTCTTCTCTTATATAGAGACGGTACTGGCGCGGCGCCCCGAGCTGGCTGAACTGGGTCAATTGTTCAAGAGCCTTGGAGTGTCCTCATGAAAGCCATGATCCTGGCGGCAGGCAAAGGCGAGCGCATGCGCCCGCTGACCCTGACCACGCCCAAGCCGTTGCTGGCCGCCGGCGGCAAGCGGTTGATCGAGTATCACCTGCTGGCCCTGGCCCGGGCCGGCTTTGCCGAGGTGGTGATCAATCACGCCTGGCTGGGCCAGCAGATCGAAGACTACCTGGGCGACGGTGCTCGCTACGGGGTGGCCATCGAGTATTCCCGCGAAACCGAGCCACTGGAAACCGGCGGTGGCATTCGCCATGCGTTGCCATTGCTCGGCGATGCACCGTTCGTGGTGGTCAACGGCGACATCTGGACCGACTACGATTTCAGTCGGTTGCGCGGTCCGTTGGCGGGCCACGCGCATCTGGTGCTGGTCGATAACCCGGTCCACCATCTCGAAGGCGACTTCAGCCTGGTCGAAGGCCAGGTGCGCGATCAGCCTGGCTTGACCTACAGCGGCATCGCCGTGCTCCATCCTGATCTGTTCGACGGCCATGGCGAGCCAGCCTTCAAGCTCGCGCCGCTGCTGCGCCGCGCAATGGACGTGGGGCAGGTCACCGGCGAGCATCATCAAGGCCAGTGGATCGACGTCGGCACTGCGCAACGCCTGACCGAACTCGACCGCCTGCTGGCCGAGCGAGGTTGATATGTTGTGGCCCGGAACGGTAGTCGGCGCGGCGGCAGGTTATGCCCTCGCCAGCATTCCAGGGGCGCTGCTGGGCATAGTGCTCGGTCAGGCGCTGGATCGACACCTCAGGTTGCAGACCTGGGGTGAGTTGATGGATCGGCTCAAGGGTAAATCGGTGCTGCGTGACGAGCAGTTGCTGTTCGTCCTGCTGGGCCGGGTGGCCAAGGCCGAAGGCCAGGTGCTGGCGGTGCATATCCAGCAGGCGCGGCGGGAAATGCGCTCATTGAACCTCAACGAGCAGGCGCGAAAACGGGCCATTGTTGCGTTCAATCGCGGCAAGACGGGAGGCGATCAGCTGCGCAGTCACCTGCTGCTTCTCAAGCACCAACCCAACTCCGCCGAAGGCATGCTGCGTGCCTGCTGGCGGATGGTCTGGGCCGATGGCCAGGCCGGTACCGCCGAGCGCGAACTGGTAGTCACCTGGGGCAAGTGGCTGGGCTGGTCCTCGGCACGGGTGCAGGGGCTGGGGCAGGATTACGAGCCGCGCCACAGACCGGTGACCAAGCGAGGCGGCGCCTTCGAAGAAGCACTGCGCCTGCTGGGGGTTTCCTCGACCACCGAGCCTGACCAGATCAAGCGTGCGTATCGGCGTCTGCTCAGCCGCCACCATCCCGACAAGCTGGTGGGCGGGGGCGCCACACCGGCGCAGATTCGCGAGGCCACCGACCGCACGCGCGAGCTGCACAACGCCTACAGCCTGATCCGCGAGCGCCTGGACCTGCGCTGATGCGCAGGCCCGGCATCAACCGCGCAGTGGCTTACTGCGCATTCAAGGCACCCTTGACCCGCCGGAACAGCTGCTCGGCCTGCGCGGCCTTGTCCGGCAGCGACCTGAGCGAAACCTGCGAGTACACCGCACCTTTCTGCCGCTTGCTGGCCTGCAAACGCCGTTGCGCGGCGTCAGCCGCTGCTTGACGATCGCTGTAGAAGACGTCCGTGGTGGGCACCTTGAGCAGCGCGGCCAGTTCGTCGATCTGCTGCGGCGCATTGCCCGGTGTGCGGGTATCCACCAACACCAGCTTCTGCACGTGCGCCGGCTGCCGTTCGGCCATGTAGCGGGTCGCCCAGTAAGCGCCGCTGCCATGCCCCAAGAGCACGATCCTGCGTGAGTTGTGTTGCTGGGCGAAAGCGATGCCGGCTTCGATGCGGGCAAAGATCCGCTCGGCATCCACCTGCATCGGGTCTTGCAGCTGCACCTCGGTGCTGGCCGTATCGGCGTCCTGAGCCGTGGCTTTTTCCACCCCGGCGCCAGCGTCCGGTGGCGTCGCCTGGGTGTCGGTGGTCACCGGCAATGGCGGCTTCTCGTTTGGCCTGGCCGAAGGCATCTGGCTGACCAGGTCCGGCAGGCTCAGGCTCAGGGTGTTGAACGCCGCATCCGGCAACTTGCGCCGCAACGGCCCCACGCCCTGAGGCCAGTCCGCCGTTTCCCCGGCCCCTGGCACGATGATCACCGTACCCTGCGCATCGGCGGTATTGGCCGGACGCCACAACGACAGGAACTCGTCGCTGCCGGCCTGCAATTGTTGCTGCTCGCTGGCGGGCAACTGACGTTCCAGTGCCTGGGCATCCTCGACGCTGCGCTCCGCCAGAGGCTGGCGGACTTCGGCCGTCTCCTTGGCTGGCGCGGCCTCTTGGGCCGCTGCAACACTGTGCAGGGGCACCAGCAATGCCAGGCAAACGGCTCTCAACTGAACAACTTTCATCGGTACTTCCCGCCCAAATGAATGACTCGCTTGTTCGATACCGGGCCGAGTGCGCGCTGCCATCGATGCAACCTGACAGGCGATCCTTTTCTCGCGGATAATCCCGACACCGGTCGATATTCAAAGCCTATAGCTTAGTGCCATCCACGCAAAGGTCGTTCATACCGATATGTACCCACTGCTGCGTCGCCTTTCACTGCTGGGCGGATTGTGCCTGCCGTTGCTCGTCCATGGCGCCGCCGCCGTGCCCGCCGTGAAGCTGCCGCTCGACGCTGCGCAGATCCAGTGGCTGGATGAGCATCGCACCTTGCGCGTCGGGCTGGTACTGCAGCAACCCTATGCGCAACTGGACCGTCGCCTGGGCCAGTTGTCCGGCGTCAACGTCGACCTGATGAACTGGCTGGCCAAGGCCATGCAGGTGGAGCTGATCTGGCGCAACTACGCCGACCAGCCGGCGCTGGAACAGGGTTTGCGCGCAGGCGAGGTGGACCTGGCGCCCGGTCTTGCGCAAACCCCTGCCGGATTGAAACTGTGGCAGTTTTCCGATCCCTACCTGCGCGTGCCGCAGTTGTTGGTAGGCGAGCGCAATGGCGAAGTCGCCATCGATCTCGAGACGCTTTCGGCCAATGACCGGGTCGCCGTGCGCATGCCAGGGGCGGTTGCCGACTATTTGCGCAACACCTACACCCACCTCAATCTGCAAGGTGTGCCGCTGGAACGGCAGGCCCTGCAATTACTGCTTAGCCAGCAGGCACGTTATGCGGTGGTGGACGAGGCGCAGTTGGGCCGGCTGTCCCGCGAGGCCGAGTTCGACGAGCTGGTGGTGGTCGGCGACATAGGTTATCCACAGTTGCTGCGCGTGGCGACGCGGCGCGACTGGCCGCAGTTGGCGCATATCGTCACCGTGGCCTTGGAGTCTCTGCCCGCCAAGGACCTGGAGCGGCTGCACGAGCGGTGGTTGCAGCCACAGTATCCGCGTCTGAGCGAATCTCGAGGGTTCTGGCAGAACCTGTGCCTGCTGCTGGTGCTGATCGCCGTGGCCATCATCGCACTGCTGGTCTGGCAGCGCCGCCAGGTCCACGCGCTGGAACGGCAACTGCTGGCGGCTCGGGAAGACATTGCCCTGCGCGCGGCGAGCGAGGAAGCCCTGCGGGTCAACCAGTTCTCCATCGAGCAAAGCACGGTCGGCATACTGTGGGTCAACTGGGACAGCCATGTGCGCTACGCCAACCGCGCTGCCGAGCGCATGCTCGGCTACGGCACCGGCGCGGTGGTGGACAAGCCCCTGGCCGACTTCGAACCGGGCCTGAGCATGGACCGCTGGCTGAACCTGTGGCGGCTGGCCCGGGCCAGCGAACACGCTGCGCAGACCTTCGAAACCCACTGCGTACGCGCCGACGGCAGCGTCCTGCCCACCGATGTCTCGCTGAGCTTCCTGCGCTTTCGCGAAGCCGAATATTTGGTGGTCTACCTCACCGATGTGACCGAGCGGCGGCGGGCGCTGGCTGCCCTGCAGCACAGCGAGGCGCAACTGCGCGAGCTGTCGGCGCACCTGGAAACCGTGCGCGAGGAAGAAAAGGCGCGCATTGCCCGAGAAGTGCACGACGAACTGGGGCAGATCCTCACGGTACTGAAACTGGAAACCTCGATGTGCGAACTGGCCTACGCCGACCTCGATAGCGGGCTTCAGGAACGCCTCAACAGCATGAAGCGCTTGATTGCCCAGCTGTTCCAGCAGGTGCGCGACGTGGCCACCGCCTTGCGCCCGCCGATACTGGATGCCGGTATTGCCTCAGCCATCGAGTGGCAGGCGCATCGCTTCGAAGAGCGCACCCAGATTCCCTGCCTGGTCAGCGTTCCGGAACAGTTGCCGCCTCTGGACGACGCCAAGGCCGTGGGCCTCTTTCGCCTTCTGCAAGAGGCGCTGACCAATGTCATTCGCCACGCCCAGGCGCATACTGTGCAAATCGAGCTCAGCCAGGAAGGCAACGACCTGCGTCTGTCGATCACCGACGATGGCTGCGGCTTCGAACCTGCCGAAGTGAGCTCGCTGTCGTTCGGCCTGGTAGGCATGCGCGAGCGCGTACTGATGCTCGGTGGCCGGCTTGAACTGAGCAGCCAGCTGGGGGAGGGCACTGCCCTGACGGTCACCGTGCCGTTGAACTGAGCGCACCGTTGAATTGATTGCTGGAGGGTGACCCGTTGATCCGAGTGCTGGTGGCCGAAGACCACACCATCGTGCGTGAAGGCATCAAGCAATTGATCGCCCTGGCCAAGGACTTGGTGGTGGCAGGGGAGGCCGGCAATGGCGAGCAGTTGCTCGAGATCTTGCGCGTCACCCCTTGCGACGTGGTCCTGCTGGACATCTCCATGCCGGGCGTCAATGGGCTGGAGGCCATTCCGCGGATCCGCGCGCTGCCTCATCCGCCGGCCATTCTGGTGTTGTCCATGCACGACGAGGCGCAGATGGCCGCGCGTGCATTGAAAGTCGGCGCGGCAGGTTATGCCACCAAGGACAGCGACCCGGCGCTGCTGCTGACCGCTATCCGCCGAGTCGCCGCGGGCGGGCGCTACATCGACCCGGCCCTGGCCGACCGCATGGTCTTCGAGGTCGGGCTCACCGATGCCCGGCCGCGGCATGCCCTGCTGTCGGAGCGCGAGTTCTCGGTGTTCGAACGCCTGGCTCGCGGCGCCAACGTCAACGACATTGCCCAGCAGTTGGCCCTGAGCAGCAAAACCATCAGCACCCACAAGGCGCGCCTGATGCACAAGCTCAATGTGGCGTCGCTGGCCGACCTGGTGAAGTACGCGATGGAGCACAAGCTGGTCTGAAAACGACAGTGGCACCCGGGGTTCTGCCACGCAGCCGCTCTGGCACTTCTCGCCCATGCTCAGGGGCGACATGCCTGTAGGGCAATCCCTACCCCGAATCTTCCAACTACCCCATGGCAATCTCTCCCAGCCCCCGATTTGCAAGGGTTGCGGCCTTCTCTAGGCTTGACCCCACGGCAGTCATTCAACAAAGGTGTGGGTATGAGCGAGGCAAGCGCAAGTACGGACGAGATACTGGTCAGCTTCCGTGGCGTGCAGAAAAGCTATGACGGTGAAAACCTCATCGTCAAGGACCTCAATCTGGACATCCGCAAGGGCGAGTTCCTTACGCTCCTCGGCCCCTCCGGCTCCGGCAAGACCACCAGCCTGATGATGCTGGCAGGCTTCGAAACCCCCACGGCGGGGGAAATCCAGCTGTCCGGACGCTCGATCAACCACGTGCCGCCGCACAAGCGTGACATCGGCATGGTGTTCCAGAACTACGCCCTGTTTCCGCACATGACCGTGGCGGAAAACCTGGCCTTCCCCCTGTCCGTGCGCGGCCTGAGCAAGACCGACATCAGCGAGCGGGTCAAGCGGGTGCTCGGCATGGTCCAGCTCGATGCCTTTGCCCACCGCTATCCGGCGCAGCTGTCCGGCGGGCAGCAACAGCGTGTGGCCCTGGCCCGCGCCTTGGTTTTCGAGCCGCAACTGGTGCTCATGGACGAACCGCTGGGTGCCCTGGACAAACAGCTGCGCGAGCACATGCAGATGGAGATCAAGCACCTGCACCAGCGCCTGGGCGTCACCGTGGTGTACGTGACCCACGATCAGGGCGAGGCGCTGACCATGTCCGACCGCGTGGCCGTGTTCCATCAGGGCGAGATCCAGCAGATCGCCCCACCCCGTGCCCTCTACGAGGAGCCAAAGAACACCTTCGTCGCCAACTTCATCGGCGAAAACAACCGCATCAACGGACGTCTGCTCAGCCGCGAGGGCGAGCGCTGCATCGTCGAACTGCCACGGGGTGAAAAAATCGAGGCGCTGGCGATCAATGTCGGCCAGATAGGCGCACCGGTGACCCTGTCGATTCGGCCCGAACGGGTTCGCCTGAACGGCCACAGCGGCGAGTGCATCAACCGCTTCTCGGGGCGAGTCGCCGAATTCATCTACCTGGGCGATCACGTACGGGTGCGCCTGGAGGTGTGCGGCAAGACCGATTTCTTCGTCAAGCAGCCCATCGCCCAGCTCGACCCCGCATTGGCCGTGGGCGACGTGGTGCCCTTGGGCTGGCCATTGGAACACGCCCGCGCGCTGGACCCGCTGTTGGATCAATGAGGGCTTCACCGCTGAAGTCGCTGCAACCGTACCAAAACGATCAGAGGCGAACCATCGCCCCGCGCTTGACCCACCTGCACTTGGAGAGACGATTAAATGCTCAAGCACTTGAAATTGACCGGGCTGACGCTCGGCCTGTTCTGGGCCGGCCAGGCGTTGGCCGCTACCGACCTGACCGTGGTGTCTTTCGGCGGGGCCAACAAGGCCGCGCAGGTCAAGGCGTTCTACGAACCGTGGGAAAAGGCCGGCTCCGGCAAGATCGTCGCCGGTGAGTACAACGGCGAGATGGCCAAGGTCAAGGCCATGGTCGATACCAAGAGCGTGTCCTGGGACCTGGTGGAGGTGGAATCGCCCGAGCTGTCCCGCGGCTGCGACGAGGGCATGTTCGAAGAGCTCGATCCGGCGCTGTTCGGCAAGCAGGAAGACTTCGTCAAGGGTGCCATCCAGCCCTGCGGTGTAGGTTTCTTCGTCTGGTCCACAGTGCTGGCCTACAACGCCGACAAACTCAAGACGGCGCCCACCGGTTGGACCGACTTCTGGAACACCAAGGAATTCCCGGGCAAGCGTGGCTTGCGCAAGGGTGCCAAGTACACCCTGGAATTCGCCCTGATGGCCGACGGCGTGGCGCCCAAAGACGTGTATTCGGTGCTCGCCACCAAGGCCGGCCAGGACCGCGCCTTCAAGAAACTCGATGAACTCAAGCCCAGCATCCAGTGGTGGGAGGCCGGTGCCCAGCCGCCGCAGTACCTGGCCTCCGGCGACGTGGTCATGAGCTCGGCCTACAACGGGCGCATCGCTGCCGTGCAGAAAGAGAGCAACCTGAAAGTGGTCTGGAACGGCGGCATCTATGACTTCGATGCCTGGGCCATTCCCAAGGGGGCGAAGAATGTCGAAGCCGCCAAGAAATTCATCGCCTGGTCGGTCGCGCCGCAGCAGCAGAAAACCTACTCGGAAAACATCGCCTACGGCCCGGCCAATACCCAGGCCGTGCCGCTGCTGAACAAGGACATTCTCAAGGACATGCCGACCACGCCGGAAAACATCGTCAATCAGGTGCAGATCGACGTGAGCTTCTGGGCCGACAACGGCGAGCAACTGGAACAGCGCTTCAATGCCTGGGCGGCCAAGTAACACGCGTCGCGGCAACGCTGTCATGGGCGCGCCTGCCGGGCGCGCCTTTTTAGACCTGAATGATTCGCGGAGTTGACCATGGCCGTCGCAGTGCCTCTCAAACAGGACGCCAGCCTCACCTTGAAACAGCGGCTGTCCCGGGCCGAACGGCGCAACCGCTGGAAAGCCCAGGCGTTGATTGCGCCGCTGGTGCTGTTCCTGCTGCTGGTGTTTCTAGTGCCCATCGCCGCGCTCCTGTACAAAAGCGTCGGCAACCCCGAAGTGGTCGAAGGCATGCCGCGCACCGTGGCGGCCGTGACCGCGTGGGACGGGAAGGGCCTGCCCGACGAACCGGTGTACCGGTCACTGGCCGAGGACCTCGCCGAGTCGCGCAAGAATCAAAGCCTGGGCGATCTGTCCAAGCGTCTGAACATGGAGCTGGCCGGCTACCGCAGCCTGCTGGCGAAAACCGCTCGTGCCCTGCCGTTCAAGACCGAACCGGCCTCCTACAAAGAGGCGCTGCAGGCACTCGACGAGCGCTGGGGTGACCCGGCCTACTGGCAGGCGATCCGCCGCAACACCAGCACCCTCACGCCGTTCTACCTGCTGGCGGCGGTCGATCACCGCATCGACGACCTCGGCGAGGTGGCGCCTGCCACGCCGGACCAGGCCATCTACCTGGACATCTTCGCCCGCACGTTCTGGATGGGGCTGGTAATCACCGCCATCTGCCTGGCGCTGGCCTATCCCTTGGCCTATCTGCTGGCCAACCTGCCGACCCGGCAGAGCAATCTGCTGATGATCCTGGTGCTGCTGCCCTTCTGGACGTCCATCCTGGTGCGTGTCGCCGCCTGGATCGTGCTGCTGCAATCGGGCGGTCTGATCAACAGCGCACTGATGGCCATGGGCATCATCGATAAACCGCTGGAGCTGGTGTTCAACCGCGCCGGGGTCTACATCTCCATGGTGCACATCCTGCTGCCGTTCATGATCCTGCCCATCTACAGCGTGATGAAAGGCATCTCGCCCACTTACATGCGTGCGGCCATTTCCCTGGGTTGCCATCCGTTCGCCAGCTTCTGGCGGGTGTACTTCCCGCAGACCTACGCCGGGGTTGGCGCCGGCTGCCTGCTGGTGTTCATCCTGGCCATCGGCTATTACATCACTCCGGCGCTGCTGGGCAGCCCCAACGACCAGATGGTCAGCTACTTCGTGGCCTTCTACACCAACACCAGCATCAACTGGGGAATGGCGACCGCGCTGGGCGGCCTGCTGCTTCTGGCCACCGTGGTGTTGTACCTGATCTATAGCTGGCTGGTCGGCGCCAGCCGCCTGCGCCTGAGCTGAGGAACACTGACATGACGAGCCCTTACCTGTCGCCCATCGAACGCCTGTGGTTCTACACCCTGCGCATCCTGTGCGGTTTGATTCTGCTGTTCCTGATCCTGCCGGTACTGGTGATCATTCCGCTGTCGTTCAACTCCGGCAGCTTTCTGGTGTATCCCCTGCAGGGCTTTTCGCTGCACTGGTACCAGGATTTCTTCGGTTCGGCAGAGTGGATGCGCGCGCTGCGCAACAGCGTGATCATCGCCCCGGCCGCCACGGTCGTCGCGATGATCTTCGGTACCCTGGCAGCAATCGGTCTGACCCGCGGCGACTTCCCTGGCAAGTCCCTGGTGATGGCCTTGGTCATTTCGCCGATGGTGGTACCGGTGGTGATCATCGGCGTGGCCAGTTATCTGTTCTTCGCGCCGCTGGGGATGGGCAACAGCTTTCTCTCGCTGATCGTGGTGCACGCGGTGCTGGGTGTACCGTTCGTGATCATCACGGTGTCGGCGACGTTGCAGGGTTTCAACCACAACCTGGTGCGGGCGGCGGCCAGCCTTGGCGCTTCGCCGCTGACCACGTTCCGTCGGGTGACCCTGCCGCTGATTGCACCAGGGGTGATTTCCGGCGCGCTGTTCGCCTTTGCCACCTCGTTCGATGAAGTGGTGGTGACCCTGTTCCTGGCCGGGCCGGAGCAGGCCACCTTGCCTCGGCAGATGTTCAGCGGCATCCGCGAGAACCTCAGCCCGACCATCGCCGCCGCCGCCACCCTGCTGATCGTCTTCTCGGTGTTGCTGCTGTTGGTACTGGAATGGCTGCGCGGCCGCGGCGAAAAGCTGCGCACCGCCGCCGTTTGACAGGGCTTGTTCGCCCGCTCATCCCACCTGAGCTACAATGCGCGCCACCGTGATTCCAGCCTGAATAGGTGCGCCATGCAGCCCTTCGCAATTGCCCCGTCCATCCTCTCCGCGGACTTCGCCCGCCTGGGCGAAGAAGTCGATAACGTGCTCGCCGCTGGCGCCGATATCGTCCACTTCGACGTGATGGACAACCACTATGTCCCCAACCTCACCATCGGCCCGATGGTGTGTGCGGCGCTGCGCAAATACGGCGTCAGCGCGCCCATCGATGTGCACCTGATGGTCAGCCCGGTCGACCGCATCATCGGCGACTTCATCGAGGCAGGTGCCAGCTACATCACCTTCCATCCCGAGGCGACCCAGCACATCGACCGCTCGCTGCAATTGATCCGCGAGGGCGGCTGCAAGGCCGGTCTGGTATTCAACCCGGCCACACCGCTGAACCTGCTCGAATACGTCATGGACAAGGTCGACATGATCCTCCTGATGAGCGTCAACCCCGGCTTCGGCGGCCAGAAGTTCATTCCCGGCACGCTGAACAAGCTGCGCGAAGCCCGCGCCCTGATCGACGCCAGCGGCCGCGACATCCGCCTGGAGATCGACGGTGGCGTCAACGTCGCCAACATCCGCGAGATCGCCGCAGCCGGAGCCGACACTTTCGTTGCCGGCTCGGCCATCTTCAACGCGCCGGACTACCGCCATGTGATCGAGCAAATGCGCACGGAATTGACGCTGGCCCGTTCATGAGTGCCATGGAGCGGCTGTTTCCCGGCGGCCTGCCACGGCTGGTGATGTTCGACCTGGACGGCACGCTGGTGGACTCCGTACCCGATCTGGCCGCCGCCGTCGACACCATGCTGGCCCAGTTGGGGCGCGCGCCGGCGGGGCTCGAAGCTGTCCGCGAATGGGTTGGCAACGGTGCCCGCGTGCTGGTTCGCCGGGCGCTCGCGGGTGGCCTCGAGCACCAGCACGTGGGCGAGGCGGAAACCGCGCACGCCCTCGAGCTTTTTTCGGCGGCCTATGCGTCCAGCCATGCCTTGACCCAGGTCTACCCAGGCGTGCACGAAACACTGAAATGGCTGCACAAGAAACGCGTGAAAATGGCGCTGATCACCAACAAGCCGGAGCGCTTCGTCGCCCCCTTGCTGGACCAGATGGGCCTGGGCCGCTATTTCAAGTGGATCATTGGCGGCGACACGCTGCCCCAGCAGAAGCCCGATCCGGCTGCCCTGTTTTTCGTCATGAAAATGGCCAAGGTCAAGTCGCAGCATTCCTTGTTCGTCGGCGATTCACGCAGCGACGTGCAGGCGGCCAAGGCTGCCGGCGTGACCTGTATTGCGCTCAGCTACGGCTACAATCACGGGCGTCCGATCGCCGAGGAATCACCGACGCTGGTGATCGACGATCTGCGCGTGCTGATGCCTGGTTGCTTCGATCCGGCCACTGGGATAACGTTGGCCAACGGCAAATCCCCCGCTCATAGAGATTCCATCGTGGTGGTCACTCGCAAACTCTGGATGAAAGTCATCAAGGCCCTGGCCCGCTGGCGTTGGCGCGCCTGACTTTTCCGTTCCAACGTTTGCCCACAGACCGTTCGACCCCTCCATCACGAGGCTGAATCATGACCCGCGAAGACTTCCTGCGCCTGGCTGCCGAAGGCTACAACCGCATTCCGATGGCCCACGAAACCCTGGCCGACTTCGACACCCCCCTGTCCATCTACCTGAAGCTGGCCGACCAGCCCAATTCCTACCTGCTGGAATCTGTGCAGGGCGGCGAGAAGTGGGGCCGTTACTCGATCATCGGCCTGCCGTGCCGCACCGTCCTGCGCGTCCATGGCTACCACGCCAGCGTGACCTGCGACGGCGTCGAGATCGAAGCGTGCGAAGTCGAAGACCCGTTGGCCTTCGTCGAAGCTTTCAAGGCGCGCTACAACGTGCCGAGCATTGCCGGCCTGCCACGCTTCAACGGTGGCTTGGTCGGTTACTTCGGCTACGACTGCGTGCGCTACGTTGAAAAACGCCTGGGCCAGTGCCCCAACCCCGATCCGCTGGGGGTTCCGGACATCCTGCTGATGGTGTCCGACGCGGTGGTGGTGTTCGACAACCTGGCGGGCAAGATGCACGCCATCGTCCTCGCCGATCCGGCCCAGGCCGACGCCTACGAACAGGCCCGCAGCCAGCTCGAAACCTTGATGGAGCGACTGCGCCAGCCCATCGCTCCGCGCCGCGGTCTGGATTTCAACCGTCCGCAGGCCAGCGATCCGGTGTTTCGTTCAAGTTTCACCCAGTCCGACTACGAAGGCGCCGTCGACACCATCAAGGAGTACATCCTGGCGGGCGATGTCATGCAGGTGGTGCCGTCGCAGCGCATGTCCATCGACTTCAAGGCCGCGCCGATCGACCTGTACCGCGCACTGCGCTGCTTCAACCCAACGCCCTACATGTACTTTTTCAATTTCGGCGACTTCCATGTGGTCGGCAGCTCACCCGAAGTGCTGGTGCGTGTCGAGGACGACCTGATCACCGTACGCCCGATTGCCGGCACGCGCCCACGCGGTGCTACCGAAGAAGCCGACCATGCGCTTGAAGTCGACCTGCTGTCCGACGACAAGGAGATCGCCGAGCACTTGATGTTGATCGACCTGGGCCGCAACGACGTGGGCCGGGTATCGGAAGTCGGCTCGGTGAAGCTGACCGAAAAGATGGTCATCGAGCGTTACTCCAACGTGATGCACATCGTGTCCAACGTGACCGGCCACCTCAAGCAGGGCCTGACCGCGATGGACGCCCTGCGCGCCATTCTGCCGGCCGGCACCTTGTCCGGCGCGCCGAAGATCCGCGCCATGGAAATCATCGACGAGCTGGAGCCGGTCAAGCGCGGTGTCTACGGCGGCGCGGTCGGCTACTTCGCCTGGAACGGCAACATGGACACCGCGATCGCCATTCGTACCGCGGTCATCAAGAACGGTGAGCTGCACGTGCAGGCCGGCGGCGGCATCGTCGCCGACTCGGTGCCTGCGCTGGAATGGGAAGAGACGCTGAACAAGCGTCGCGCCATGTTCAAGGCCGTGGCCCTGGCCGAGCAGTCGCCAGACTGATTCCGGACCCGGCAAGCCAGTGTCCACCGGTTCCAGCGAGCAGGTGGTCCGTCAGCAGATTCGAGAGGTTAAGCACCATGTTGCTCATGATCGACAATTACGACTCCTTTACCTACAACGTCGTGCAGTACCTGGGCGAACTGGGCGCCGACGTCAAAGTCATCCGCAACGATGAACTCAGCATCGCCCAGATCGAAGCCTTGGCACCTGAGCGCATCGTCGTGTCGCCCGGTCCCTGCACTCCCAACGAAGCCGGTGTTTCCCTCGACGTGATCCGGCATTTTGCCGGCAAGCTACCGATCCTCGGCGTCTGCCTGGGCCACCAGTCCATCGGCCAGGCCTTCGGTGGCGACGTGGTCCGCGCCCGTCAGGTCATGCACGGCAAGACCAGCCCGATCACCCACACCGACCTGGGTGTGTTCGAAGGCCTCAATCACCCGCTGACCGTCACCCGCTACCACTCATTGGTGGTGAAGGCCCAGACGTTGCCCGAGTGCCTGGAGCTCACGGCCTGGACGACCCACGAAGACGGCACGGTGGACGAAATCATGGGCCTGCGGCACAAGACTCTGAATGTCGAAGGCGTGCAGTTCCACCCCGAATCGATCCTGACCGAGCAAGGCCACGAGCTGTTCGCCAACTTTCTCAAGCAGACCGGCGGCAGCCGCCAGGGCTAAGGAATACCCATGGATATCAAGAGCGCGCTGACCCGTATCGTCAGCCAGCTGGACCTCACCACCGAGGAAATGCGCGCGGTGATGCTCGACATCATGACCGGCCAGTGCAGCGAAGCGCAGATCGGCGCCTTCATGATGGGCATGCGCATGAAAAGCGAAACCATCGACGAGATCGTCGGCGCCGTGACGGCAATGCGCGAACTCGCCAGCAAGGTCGAACTGCGAACCCTGGACAAAGTGGTCGACATCGTCGGCACCGGTGGCGACGGCGCCAACATCTTCAACGTGTCCACCGCCTCGGCATTGGTCGTCGCGGCAGCCGGCTGCACGGTGGCCAAGCATGGCAACCGCGCGGTGTCCGGCAAGAGCGGCAGCGCCGACCTGCTCGAAGCTGCCGGGGTCTACCTCAACCTGGACGCACAGCAGGTCGCCCGCTGCATCGACAGCGTCGGCATCGGCTTCATGTTCGCCCAGGCCCATCACAGTGCCATGAAGCACGCGGCCATCCCGCGCCGCGACCTGGGCCTGCGGACCCTGTTCAACATGCTCGGCCCGCTGACCAACCCGGCCGGCGTCAAGCATCAGGTGGTGGGTGTGTTCACCCAGGCCTTGTGCCGACCGCTGGCCGAAGTGCTCGCGCGCCTAGGCAGCAAGCATGTACTGGTGGTGCATTCGCGCGATGGCCTGGACGAATTCAGCCTTGCCGCGCCGACCTTCGTTGCCGAGCTCAAGAATGGCGAGGTCAGCGAATACTGGGTCGAGCCCGAAGACCTCGGCATCAAGAGCCAGAGCTTGCATGGCCTGGTGGTCGACAGCCCGGCAGCCTCGCTCGAATTGATCCGCGACGCCTTGGGTCGGCGCAAGACCGAGCAGGGCGAGAAAGCGGCCGAAATGATCGTGCTCAACGCCGGCGCCGCACTGTACGCTGCCGATGTAGCGAGCAGCCTGAAAGAGGGCGTGGCCATGGCTCACGATGCATTGCACACCGGGCTGGCCCGCGAAAAGCTCGAAGAACTGGGTGCCTTTACCGCGGTATTCAAGCAGGAGAACGAAGCATGAGCGTGCCCACCGTGCTGGAAAACATACTGGCGCGCAAGACGCAGGAAGTGGCCGAGCGGCGCGCGCGGGTCAGCCTCGCCGAGCTTGAACGTCTTGCCGCCGCGGCCGACGCGCCGCGCGGGTTTGCCCAGGCCTTGATCACCCAGGCTGCTTCGAAGCGGCCAGCCGTGATCGCCGAGGTCAAGAAAGCCTCGCCAAGCAAGGGCGTCATCCGCGAACACTTCGTTCCGGCCGACATCGCCCGCAGCTACGAGAAGGGCGGGGCTACCTGCCTGTCGGTGCTGACCGACATCGACTTTTTCCAGGGCGCCGACCTGTACCTGCAACAGGCACGCGGCGCCTGCCAGCTGCCGGTGATCCGCAAGGACTTCATGATCGACCCCTATCAGGTGATCGAGGCACGGGCACTGGGCGCCGACTGTATCCTGCTGATCGTCTCGGCACTGCAGGATGCGCAAATGGCTGAACTCGCCGCAGTGGCCAAGGGCGTCGGCCTCGACGTGCTGGTCGAAGTGCATGACGGCGCTGAGCTTGAGCGCGCGCTGAACACCCTGGACACACCGCTGGTCGGGGTCAACAACCGCAACCTGCACACCTTCGACGTCAGCCTGGAAACCACCCTGGATCTGCTTCCACGCATTCCACGTGATCGCCTGGTGATCACCGAGAGCGGAATTTTCAACCGCGCCGATGTCCAGTTGATGGAAATCAACGGGGTCTATTCCTTCCTGGTCGGCGAAGCATTCATGCGCGCCGAAGATCCAGGCCTGGAGCTGCAGCGGTTGTTCTTCCCTTGATCCAACGGCCGCCTTGGCCTTCACCTCATGAGTCTCAGTCAATGCTTGTGCATTTGCCTACGGAACAGGGTTTGCGCGCCGAGCAGGATCTGCTCGGCGCTGTCTGCAAAGGCGAGCAAGCCTGGGGGTTGCTGTTCTGGTGCCCGACGGATCGCACGCTGGTGATGCCACGACGAATGAGCCGCCTCGATGGTTTCCAGGAGGCCAGCCTCGCCTCGGCCGCCAGCGGCTGGCCGGTGCTGCTGCGCGAAACCGGCGGCGAACCGGTGCCGCAGTCGTCATCCACCATCAACGTCGCGTTGGTGTATGTGGCTCCGCAGCCTGAAGGCGATCAGCATCGTATCGAAACGGCTTACCGCCGCCTGTGCCAGCCGTTGCTCGATGCCCTCGAACGACTGGGTGGCAGTGCGTCGTTGGGTGAAATAGAAGGGGCTTTTTGCGATGGCCGTTTCAACGTCAATCTCGACGGCCGCAAATGGGTCGGCACAGCGCAGCGTTGGCGCCAGGGCTTGAGCGGCACACGTCCGGTGGTGTTGGTGCACGGGGCGATGCTGATGGATGACGAGCGTGAATCCATGGCAGCAGCTGTCAATCTGTTCAATCGGCAATGTGGTCTGGAACAGCGGGTCAAGGCCGACAGCCATATCGCGCTGCATGAGCGTCATCCCGCCCCTGACCTGATCGACGAGCTGCACGCCGTCTATACGCGGATGCTGTCGGCGTTGGCTTGAACGCTGCCCGAGCGTCGAGGCTGCCTTGCGCTCAGCGCGTGCCGAACACCACCATGGTCTTGCCTTTGACATGGACCACGCTGCGCTCTTCAAGATCCTTGAGCACGCGACCGACCATCTCCCGTGAACAACCCACGATACGCCCGATTTCCTGCCGGGTGATCTTGATCTGCATGCCATCGGGGTGGGTCATGGCGTCGGGCTGCTTGCATAGGTCGAGCAGGCAGCGGGCAACCCGTCCGGTCACATCGAAGAACGCCAGGTCGCCGACCTTGCGCGTAGTGTCGCGCAGACGTTGCGCCATCTGTCCACCCACCGCGTAGAGCATCTCCGGCTCCTGCTGGGCCAATTCGCGAAACGCGGCATAGCTGATCTGCACCACTTCGCATTCGGTCTTGGCGCGTACCCATGCGTTGTGTGCCTGTGTGCCGCTTGCAGTCTGAAACAGGCCCAGCTCGCCAAAGAAATCCCCGGCGTTGAGGTAGGCGATCACCAACTCGCGGCCTTCTTCGGCCTCGATCACCACCGTCGCCGAGCCTTTGAGAATCAGCGAAAGCGAGTCATCACGCGCACCCGCGGCGATCAAGGTGGTCTTGGCGGCGAACCGATAGCGCTGACCATGTGCGAGCAGCTTCTCGAGGTTCTTGATCTTGTGCGCGGCAGCGGTCATGACTTGGTTCCGGAATGGGCAATCTATCTTGCATGAATCACGGCGATACGCCAGTACATTGGCGTCAGCTTATCAGACACACTCTAGAGTCACACGCCATTTAGACGGCGAGGCAGGCGGTTTGGCCGATCCTCCCTCACCAATCGTTACAAGTGCGCTGTGGTAAGCTCGTCCGCTTTATGAGCACGGGAGTCCGGAAAGATGAAGGCGCGTATTCAATGGGCTGGCGAAGCCATGTTTCTGGGCGAGTCGGGCAGCGGCCATGTCGTGGTCATGGACGGCCCCCCCGAAAGCGGCGGTCGCAATCTGGGCGTGCGCCCCATGGAAATGTTGCTGTTGGGCCTGGGCGGCTGCAGCAACTATGACGTGGTCAGCATCCTCAAGAAATCGCGGCAACCCGTCGAAAGCTGCGAGGCCTTTCTGGAAGCTGAACGCGCTACCGAAGACCCCAAGGTCTTCACCAAGATCCACCTGCATTTCGTGGTCAAGGGCCGCGGTTTGAAAGAAGCTCAGGTCAAGCGTGCGGTGGAACTCTCGGCAGAGAAGTATTGCTCGGCATCCATCATGCTGGGTCGCGCCGGCGTCGACATCACCCATGACTACGAGATCGTCGAACTGGGATGAATGAAAAGGGCGCTCACCGAGCGCCCTTTCTGTAGGCCCCGCGCGCGTTCAGATGCGGTAGGTGCTTTTGGTCATGACCTTGGCCAGCAAGCTCATGCCGAAGCGTATCGGTGCCGGGAACCTGGCTCCGCCGGCGTCGAGCGCCGACTCGGCGTGGGCCTGCTCATCACTGCGCATCTGCGCCAGGATCGCCCGCGATTTCACGTCTTCGGCAGGTAGCTGCAGCAGATGCTCGTCGAGGTGCTTGACCACCTGATGCTCGGTGGCCGCCACGAAACCCAGGCTCACCCGGTCGCTGATGATGCCTGCCGCTGCACCGATACCGAACGACATCCCGTAGAACAGCGGATTGAGCACGCTGGTGTGGCTGCCCAGTTGACGAATGCGCTGCTCGCACCAGGCCAGGTGATCCACTTCCTCTTCTGCGGCATGTTCCATAGCCTTGCGCACCTGGGGCAGCTTCGCAGTCAGTGCCTGACCTTGGTACAGCGCCTGCGCGCAGACCTCGCCGGTGTGATTGATGCGCATCAGTCCGGCCACGTGCCGACTCTGTTGCTTGTCCATCGTCACCTCCGGCTGGACGACGGCCGGCGACGGTCGCGACGGATGGCCGCTGAAAGGCAGCAGGGTGCGCATGGCCGTGTCGGCCTGCAGCAACAATCGGTCAATCGGCGAGTAGTGACGCTGGGTAGCCATGGGCACCTCCGTTGAAATCTTGCCTGCATGTTGGCGCACGAGCGCACAGCAACTGGGCTGCGGCTCGCATGAATGCCATTCAACCGGGCGGCCAGTTCATCTGGCGCTGCCCCAGCACATGCATGTGTATGTGGTAGACGGTCTGACCGCCCAGTTCGTTGCAGTTCATCACTACCCGGAAACCCTCTTCGCAGCCCATCTCCTTGGCCAGGCGCTGGGCGGTGAACAGAATGTGTCCTGCCAGGCCTTTGTCGTCTTCGGTCAAGTCATTGAGCGTGCGAATGGCTTTTTTCGGGATGACCAGGAAATGCACCGGAGCCTGGGGCGCGATATCGTGGAAGGCCAGCACTTGGTCGTCCTCGTAGATGATCCTGGCCGGAATCTCCCGGTTGATGATCTTGGTAAACAAAGTATCCACAATGCATCTCCATGGCAGTCGAAAGGTCAGTGTACTGAGGCTTGCGTCCAGCGCCCAGTCTTGCCTGCTTCAATGCGGGGCATAGGCCTTGTTGATCCATCCGGCCACTCTGCGCATCAGCCAGCGCGGGACCAGACGCGGAGCCCTTGCCAGCCAGCCATTGCGCCGTCCAGGCACGATCACCGCGCGATCGCGCGCCAGTGCACGCACGGTCTGCAAGGCAACCTGCTCGGCGTCCAGCACCAGCGAGCTGCCCGCCAGGCGTGGAATTCGCCGCTGGCTCGCGCGTACCGGCCCCGGACACAGTACCGAGACCTTCACCCCGGTCTGCTTGAGTTCCTCGCGCAACCCTTCGGAAAAATGCAGGACATAGGCCTTGCTGGCCGCATAGCTGCTCATCCATGGGCCGGGTTGAAACGCGGCCAGCGAGGCCACATTGAGGATCTGCCCACCGCCCTGCACGGCCATGGCGTTGCCCAAGGCATGACAGAGCCGGGTCAGGGCAAGAATGTTCAGTTCGATCAGGTCTTGTTCCTGGCTCCAGTCCTGGGCGAGAAAATGCCCATGGGAGCGCACGGCGGCGCAATTCACCAGCAGGTCGATCTGACGTTCGCTTTCTTCCAGTTCCAGCAGGAATCCGGATAGCCGCAACGGCTCGCCGAGGTCGCAGGCACGAAACAGTACTTCCACACCAAAGCGCTGGGTCAGTTCAGCGGCAATGATTTCCAGCGGGTCACGGTGGCGCGCCACCAGCAGCAGGCTGCGTCCGCGCCTGGCCAGGGCTTCGGCCATGGCCAGGCCCAGGCCTGCCGACGCGCCTGTGATCATGGCATAACGGGTCATCGAATTCTCCATACCCGCGCCAGGCAAGCTGGCGCGATTTCATATGGACAGTCTACAGGGCGCACCGGCTTTGAGCGCGTTGCTTGTGCGCAGGATCAGAATGGCTTGACCACGACCAGAATCACCACGGCCAGCAGCACCAGCACCGGAATTTCGTTGAACCAGCGGAAAAACACATGGCTACGCTTGTTTTCGCCCCGCGCGAAACGCTTCATCTGCGCGCCGCATACGTGGTGATAGCCGGTCAACAAGATGACCAGGGTCAGCTTGGCATGCATCCACCCCTGGCTCATCCAGCCCGGCGACAGCGCGATCAGCCAGATGCCGAAGATGAACGTGGCGATCATCGCCGGCGTCATGATCCCGCGGTACAGCTTGCGCTCCATGACGGCGAAGCGTTCGCGGCTGACGGTGTCCTCGCTCTGGGCGTGGTAGACGAACAGGCGCGGCAGGTAGAACAACCCGGCAAACCAGCAGACAACGCTGACGATGTGCAGGGCCTTGATCCATAGATAAAGCATTTCCAGTTATTCCCAGGTTCACGGTAGCGTCGATAGTAGAGTCTGCCAGCGCCCACGTCATCTCAACGGTTGTTACACAGACGCAGGCCCCCTATCATCGAAGGCTTTCCAGTCGCATCGTGAAGAGGGCATTTTATGGTCAAGGTCGGTATCGTCGGCGGCACGGGTTATACCGGGGTCGAACTACTGCGTCTGCTGGCGCAGCATCCGCAGGCGCAGGTAGAGGTCATTACCTCCCGATCCGAGGCTGGCCTGCCCGTTGCCGACCTGTACCCCAACCTGCGAGGCCACTACGACGGCCTGGCGTTCAGCGTCCCTGACATCAAGACGTTGGGTGCTTGCGACGTGGTGTTCTTCGCCACGCCCCATGGCGTCGCCCATGCCCTGGCCGGTGAGCTGCTCGCGGCGGGAACCAGGATCATCGACCTGTCCGCCGACTTCCGTCTGCAGGATGCCGATGAATGGGCCAAATGGTACGGCCAGCCCCATGGTGCACCCGAGCTGCTGGTCGACGCTGTCTACGGCTTGCCCGAGGTCAACCGCGAGCAGATCCGCCAGGCGCGTCTGATCGCCGTGCCGGGTTGCTATCCCACGGCCACCCAGCTGGGTTTCCTGCCGCTGCTCGAGGCCGGCCTGGCCGACAACACGCGCCTGATCGCCGACTGCAAGTCGGGTGTCAGCGGCGCGGGTCGTGGCGCCAGCGTAGGCTCGTTGTTCTGCGAGGCAGGTGAAAGCATGAAGGCCTACGCAGTCAAGGGGCATCGCCATCTGCCTGAAATCACCCAGGGCTTGCGTCGCGCGGCTGGCGGCGAAGTGGGCCTGACCTTCGTTCCCCATCTCACTCCAATGATCCGTGGCATTCACTCCACGCTGTACGCCACCGTCGTCGACAAATCGGTCGATCTGCAAGCGTTGTACGAGGCGCGTTATGCCGACGAGCCGTTCGTCGATGTCATGCCAGCCGGCAGCCACCCCGAGACCCGCAGCGTACGCGGCGCCAATGTCTGCCGGATCGCCGTGCATCGCCCACAGGACGGTGATCTGGTCGTCGTGCTTTCGGTCATCGACAACCTGGTCAAGGGGGCTTCGGGCCAGGCCGTACAGAACATGAACATCCTGTTCGGCCTGGACGAGCGCTTCGGTCTATCTCACGCCGGCATGCTCCCCTGACGCTTGCCGCAGTGCTTTCCAGAGGCCCGCTTGCGGGCCTCTTTGCGTTTGCCACTGGCTAATTCTTGACCATTTTCGTAGGAGAAGCGGATAATGCCGCCATTGAGCATTATGACGGCGTACGCCGGGAGAACTTCTACATGAGCGTCGAATCCTTTACCCCCATGGCTTTGCAATTCACCCAAGGGGCCGCCATCAAGGTCAAGAACCTGGTCGATGAAGAGGGTAATGATCGCCTAAAGCTGCGCGTCTTCGTCACCGGTGGCGGCTGCTCGGGCTTCCAGTATGGCTTCACCTTCGATGAAGACGTTGCCGAAGACGACACCATCGTCGAGCGCGAAGGCGTCAGTCTGGTGGTCGATCCCATGAGCTTCCAGTACCTGGCCGGCGCGCAGGTGGATTACCAGGAAGGTCTGGAAGGTTCGCGGTTCGTCATCAACAACCCGAACGCCAGCACCACTTGCGGTTGCGGTCAGTCCTTCTCGATCTGATCCAGCGCCAACGAAAACGCCGCGCATCTGCGCGGCGTTTTCGTTTCAGGCGTCAGGCTTCAAGCCGGGTATATAGCGCCCAGTACTCGCAGGCCGCGTGCGCCAGTCACGCTCGGCCGATTGGCGGCTATGCCCTGCAGGCAGCAATCGGCCAGCCAGGCGAACGCCATCGCCTCGACCCAGTCCGGGTCGACACCGGCTTTCGCCGTACTGGCCACCTGAGCTTCTGGCAACAAGGCTTGCAGGCGCGTCATCAGCGTCTGGTTGTGCGCGCCGCCGCCACAGACCAGCAGCGCATGGGTGGTCGGCTGGGCGACACGCAGCGACTGCACGATGCTCTGCGCGGTCAGCTCGAGAAGCGTTGCCTGAACGTCGGCATCAGCGAGCGCGGGCAGCGTCTCCAGGTGTCGCTGCAGCCACCCCAGATTGAACACCTCACGCCCCGTGCTTTTCGGCCCGCTGCCAGCGAAGAACGGGTCGCCCAGCAGCGCGCCGAGCAAATGCGGCTGTAGCGTGCCGGTTGCTGCCCAGGCGCCACCCTGGTCATAGTCCAGGCCGCACTTGAGCTGAATCCAGGCATCCATCAGCACGTTGCCAGGTCCGCAATCGAAACCGCTGACCGGCGTATTCCCGCCAATCAGGCTGAGGTTGCTGAAACCACCCACGTTGAGCACCGCACGCGCCTCGCCTTCGGCGCCGAACAGGGCCTCGTGGAAGGCCGGCACCAGAGGAGCACCTTGACCACCGGCTGCGACATCGCGGCGGCGAAAATCGCCCACCACGGTGATCTGGGTCAGTTCTGCCAGCAGGGCAGGGTTGCCAATCTGCACGGTGAAGCCACGGGCAGGCTCGTGGCGAACGGTCTGGCCGTGGCTGCCGATGGCGCGGATGTCTGCAGGGGCCAGTTGCTGTGCGGTGAGCAAGGCCGATATGCCATCAGCCGCCAACGCGACCCACTGGTTTTCCGCCAGAGCGGCCCGGGCAATCTCATCCGGCCCGCTGGCGCACAGTTCCAGCAGCTGCTGGCGCAGTGCTTCGGGCATGGGCACATAGTGCGTCGCAACCAGCCGAGTCGAGTGGTCTTGCTCGATCAGGGCAATGTCCAGCCCGTCCAGGCTGGTGCCGGACATTACCCCCAGGTAGTAAGTCATGACTCAGCGCTTGCTCGCCAACAGCGTCGTCCGCTCGGCGTCCATCTTCGCCATCAACGGCTGGCTCAGCTGGTTGAAACGCTGTTTTTCGGCCTTGGCAATCGGGTCGGCCATCGGCAGCTTCTGGCCCAGTGGGTCAACATGGACACCATTGACCTGGAACTCGTAGTGCAGGTGCGGGCCCGTGGACAAACCGGTGGTGCCGATGTAGCCGATGACCTGGCCTTGCTTGACGCTGCCGCCGGTCTTGATGCCCTTGGCAAAGCCCTGCATGTGCCCGTACAGCGTGGTGTAGCTGTTGCCGTGCTGGATGATCACGGTATTGCCGTAGCCACCGCGGCGGCCGGCCAGCGTTACCTTGCCATCACCGGCGGCTTTGATCGGCGTGCCCCGTGGCGCTGCATAATCGACACCCTTGTGCGCGCGAATCTTGTTCAGGATCGGATGCTTGCGGCCCATTGAGAAGCGGGAGCTGATGCGGGCAAAGTCCACCGGTGTACGAATGAACGCCTTGCGCATGCTGTTGCCATCGGCGGTGTAGTAGTTGCTGTTGCCTTGCTTGTTGGTGTACCGGACTGCGGTATAGGTCTTGCCGCGGTTGGTAAAGCGCGCGGCCAGGATGCCGCCAGTGCCGATCACCTTGCCGTTGAGCACGCGCTGCTCGTAGACGATATCGAACTCATCGCCCTGGCGAATATCCTGAGCGAAGTCCACGTCGTAGCCGAAGATGCTGGCCATGTCCATGGTCTGGCTGTGGGACAGTCCAGCGCGCGCCGCAGATTGCGACAGGGAGTTCTTGATGACCCCATGCGCATAGGCTTCGCGTGTCACTGGCTTGCTGGTTTCACGCTCGAACGCGAAACCGTTGCCGGCCTTGGTCAGGCGGATGGTGTCCAGCTCGCTGACTTTGCTGTGCAGGCCGAGCAGATCGCCTTCCGGCGACAGCTCGAACTCCAGCAGTTGCCCACGCTTGAGCTGGGTGAACTGCTTGGCCTTCTTGTCAGTGCCTACCACTTGGGCGGCGGTGGAAGCTGGCAGGCCAACCTTTTCGAACAGCGTGGAGAGCGTGTCGCCCTTGGCCACAACGACTTGACGGTGCGAAGGCTCTTTCTTGACCGCTGCGACGTCCTTGGCGACAGTCGTTTCCTTGGTCGCAGCTACCTGAGGAGTAGCCGGCGCAGCTGGCTGTGCAGCCTGCTCGGTGTCTGTCGAATCGCTGGTTTCGATCTGGGCGAATGGCGCGGGAGCAGCCTGCTCGGCGATCGGGGCTACCGGAGTGTCCTGTTCGGCGTCCTTGAGCTGTTCTGCGGGAGCCGGCATTTCCAGGCT
>NZ_OX352319.1:3547500-4127500 GCF_947090715.1 Pseudomonas sp. MM227 | reverse complement strand
TGGGAGACACACGGCGGGTGCTAACGTCCGTCGTGAAAAGGGAAACAACCCAGACCGTCAGCTAAGGTCCCAAAATCCTGGTTAAGTGGGAAACGATGTGGGAAGGCTTAGACAGCTAGGAGGTTGGCTTAGAAGCAGCCACCCTTTAAAGAAAGCGTAATAGCTCACTAGTCGAGTCGGCCTGCGCGGAAGATGTAACGGGGCTCAAACCAGGTACCGAAGCTACGGGTATCACCTTAGGGTGATGCGGTAGAGGAGCGTTCTGTAAGCCTGTGAAGGTGAGTTGAGAAGCTTGCTGGAGGTATCAGAAGTGCGAATGCTGACATGAGTAACGACAATGGGTGTGAAAAACACCCACGCCGAAAGACCAAGGTTTCCTGCGCAACGTTAATCGACGCAGGGTTAGTCGGTCCCTAAGGCGAGGCTGAAAAGCGTAGTCGATGGAAAACAGGTTAATATTCCTGTACTTCTGGTTATTGCGATGGAGGGACGGAGAAGGCTAGGCCAGCTTGGCGTTGGTTGTCCAAGTTTAAGGTGGTAGGCTGAGATCTTAGGTAAATCCGGGATCTTAAGGCCGAGAGCTGATGACGAGTTGTCTTTCAGACGACGAAGTGGTTGATGCCATGCTTCCAAGAAAAGCTTCTAAGCTTCAGGTAACCAGGAACCGTACCCCAAACCGACACAGGTGGTTGGGTAGAGAATACCAAGGCGCTTGAGAGAACTCGGGTGAAGGAACTAGGCAAAATGGCACCGTAACTTCGGGAGAAGGTGCGCCGGTGAGGGTGAAGGACTTGCTCCGTAAGCTCATGCCGGTCGAAGATACCAGGCCGCTGCGACTGTTTATTAAAAACACAGCACTCTGCAAACACGAAAGTGGACGTATAGGGTGTGACGCCTGCCCGGTGCCGGAAGGTTAATTGATGGGGTTAGCGCAAGCGAAGCTCTTGATCGAAGCCCCGGTAAACGGCGGCCGTAACTATAACGGTCCTAAGGTAGCGAAATTCCTTGTCGGGTAAGTTCCGACCTGCACGAATGGCGTAACGATGGCGGCGCTGTCTCCACCCGAGACTCAGTGAAATTGAAATCGCTGTGAAGATGCAGTGTATCCGCGGCTAGACGGAAAGACCCCGTGAACCTTTACTATAGCTTTGCACTGGACTTTGAATTTGCTTGTGTAGGATAGGTGGGAGGCTTTGAAGCGTGGACGCCAGTCTGCGTGGAGCCAACCTTGAAATACCACCCTGGCAACTTTGAGGTTCTAACTCAGGTCCGTTATCCGGATCGAGGACAGTGTATGGTGGGTAGTTTGACTGGGGCGGTCTCCTCCTAAAGAGTAACGGAGGAGTACGAAGGTGCGCTCAGACCGGTCGGAAATCGGTCGTAGAGTATAAAGGCAAAAGCGCGCTTGACTGCGAGACAGACACGTCGAGCAGGTACGAAAGTAGGTCTTAGTGATCCGGTGGTTCTGTATGGAAGGGCCATCGCTCAACGGATAAAAGGTACTCCGGGGATAACAGGCTGATACCGCCCAAGAGTTCATATCGACGGCGGTGTTTGGCACCTCGATGTCGGCTCATCACATCCTGGGGCTGAAGCCGGTCCCAAGGGTATGGCTGTTCGCCATTTAAAGTGGTACGCGAGCTGGGTTTAGAACGTCGTGAGACAGTTCGGTCCCTATCTGCCGTGGACGTTTGAGATTTGAGAGGGGCTGCTCCTAGTACGAGAGGACCGGAGTGGACGAACCTCTGGTGTTCCGGTTGTCACGCCAGTGGCATTGCCGGGTAGCTATGTTCGGGAAAGATAACCGCTGAAAGCATCTAAGCGGGAAACTTGCCTCAAGATGAGATCTCACTGGAACCTTGAGTTCCCTGAAGGGCCGTCGAAGACTACGACGTTGATAGGTGGGGTGTGTAAGCGCTGTGAGGCGTTGAGCTAACCCATACTAATTGCCCGTGAGGCTTGACCATATAACACCCAAGCAATTTGCGTCGAACGACCAGATTGCGGTGACTGTGGAGATGACACGAACCGAAAGTTCGCAGCAAGACAACCCACAAACATCACATACCCGATTCGCTGGAGTGCCTCCCAAGGGCATCCCGGCTACAGAATTTCTTGACGACCATAGAGCATTGGAACCACCTGATCCCATCCCGAACTCAGCAGTGAAACGATGCATCGCCGATGGTAGTGTGGGGTTTCCCCATGTGAGAGTAGGTCATCGTCAAGATTCAATTCCGAAACCCCTATCTGCGCAAGCAGGTAGGGGTTTTGTCTTTTTAGCGTTTCAAATCAGTGTCCGCCATCGCTATCATTGCGCCCTACCGAGACGCCGAGTTCGCTATGTCACCATTGCTGGATCTACTTAAAGACGGTCATTTTCACTCTGGCGAAGCGCTGGGCGAGGCTCTGGGGGTCAGCCGCAGTGCTGTGTGGAAGCAGCTGCAGCAGCTGCAAGCCGAACTGGGCATCGATGTGCACAAAGTGCGCGGCAAAGGCTATCGCCTTGCCGATCCTGTTTCTGCGCTCTCCAGCGAGACACTTGCGGCAAGCGCTCCAGCGGGCTGGGAGCTGCGTGTCATGCACAGCGTCGACTCCACCAATGCCGAAGCATTGCGTGCCGTCGCTGACGGGAGCCAGATGCCGCTCTTGATCGTTGCAGAGCAGCAGACAGCGGGACGGGGCCGGCGGGGTAGGCCTTGGGTAAGTCCCTATGCGCAAAATCTCTACTACAGCCTGGCGCTGCGTATCGAGGGGGGAATGGCTCGCCTGGAAGGCTTGAGCCTGGTGGTGGGGCTTGCCGTGGTCCGAGCGCTGCATGCGCAAGGTGTAGGCGAGGCAAGGCTCAAGTGGCCTAACGACATTCTGGTGGGAGAAAAGAAGCTCGCAGGGATACTGCTGGAGCTGGTTGGCGATCCCAGTGATGTATGTCATGTCGTCATCGGTATTGGTATCAATGTGAATATGAGGCAGAACACGGCGGTGGATCAGCCTTGGACTTCCGTACGCCTGCAGCGGATGAGCCTGGTCGATCGCAATGACTTGGTTGCCGAACTCAACGTGCAGCTTCAGAGTCACCTGGAGCGTCACGCACTGTCCGGGTTCGAGCAGTTGCGGAAGGAGTGGGAGGAGCTGCATGCTTGGCAGGGCAGGAATGCCGTCCTCAGTGCCGGGTTGAAGGCCATTGAAGGCCGGGTGTTGGGAATAGATGGCCAAGGTGGCCTGCGGCTTTCTGTAGGTGGCATCGAACAGGTGTTCAGTGGCGGAGAGCTCAGTCTGCGCCTTGTAGGAGACGGCGGGCCTTCCGCAGCTTCCGATCCGAGGGAGGAGTAACGATGCGTTGGCTTGTACTACTGCTTTTGGTCCTCAACGTGTTCTATGCCGGGTGGCACCACCAGGAGCTTCCCGTGCGGCCCAAAGAGTTGGCGCCCCTGTCTACCTACAAGGGTGAGAGGCACCACATCCAGCTGCTGAACGAAAAGCCTGAAACCCAGCGCTGAGCATTCTCGTGGGACGCGCTCGGCACGTTTGTCCCGCCAGTGCGGTGAGCGATCCTCCCCGGGTGAGTGGGTGTATGTTCGGCCCCAATGAATTCAATGACTTAAAACATAAAATAATCTGATCTGGGGTATTGCCAGGCCCTGATGGTTTGCATAGAATGGCGCCCGCTTCACAGCGATGGTGCGAAAGCCCAGCACTGTGAAACAGCTGTCGATGTAGCTAACCTCAAGATTTTAATGAGAAAAAGCTTGACAGTGAGGTGGCATAGCGTAGAATGCCGCCACGTTAAGGAGGGGTTCCCGAGCGGCCAAAGGGATCAGACTGTAAATCTGACGTCTACGACTTCGAAGGTTCGAATCCTTCTCCCTCCACCATTTTTAGCGTGAGCTGCAAGCTCCGCGGGTATAGTTTAGTGGTAGAACCTCAGCCTTCCAAGCTGATGATGCGGGTTCGATTCCCGCTACCCGCTCCAAGTTTGCTGTTTGTGCATGGTTTCAAGCTCTTGTAGCTCAGTTGGTAGAGCACACCCTTGGTAAGGGTGAGGTCAGCGGTTCAAATCCGCTCAAGAGCTCCATTTTTGCAAGGCAGATATGAAAATATCTGCCTTTGTTTTAATGGTAGATGTGTGTCGCTCCTGTGGGTGTTGCGCATCTCTGCTGTTGGCATCTTGGGTTGTGAGGTCTGTGCCAGAGGTGATTGATGTCTCCTTGTGCAACATGGCAGTCCAATCAGGTGTTGAAATAGCTTTCCCGGGTCGGCATAATGTTCGGCCTGATTTGTTTTAGGTCAGTAGCTCAATTGGCAGAGCGACGGTCTCCAAAACCGTAGGTTGGGGGTTCGATTCCCTCCTGACCTGCCAGATTCACTCGGTGTGTCTGGCTTTCTTTTCACAGGATCCTCCTAGATGACTCCCAAGGCTGAAGCCCCAGAATCTCGTTTCGATCTGCTGAAGTGGCTCGTTGTTATCGCTTTGGTAGTGGTTGGCGTGGTTGGTAATCAGTACTACTCCGCGTCGCCGATCCTGTACCGGGTGCTTGCGCTTCTCGCTATTGCCGCTGTGGCCGCCTATGTGGCGCTGCAGACTGCCAAAGGCAAGTCGTTCTTCATCCTGGCTAAGGAAGCGCGCACCGAAATACGTAAAGTCGTTTGGCCGACTCGCCAAGAGACCACACAGACCACGCTGATCGTAGTCGCGGTCGTTCTGGTCATGGCGTTGCTGTTGTGGGGGCTCGATTCCCTGCTCGGCTGGCTTGTTTCCTTGATTGTTGGCTAAGGGTGTCCCGTGGCTAAGCGTTGGTACGTTGTGCATGCTTACTCGGGTTACGAGAAGCATGTTATGCGCTCTTTGATCGAGCGTGTAAAGCTGGCTGGTATGGAAGACGGTTTTGGCGAAATTCTCGTCCCCACTGAAGAAGTGGTCGAGATGCGAAATGGCCAAAAGCGTAAAAGCGAACGCAAGTTCTTTCCAGGCTATGTGCTGGTTCAGATGGACATGAACGAAGGTACTTGGCACTTGGTCAAGGACACGCCTCGGGTCATGGGTTTCATCGGCGGCACGGCAGACAAGCCTGCTCCGATTACCGACAAGGAAGCTGAAGCTATCCTGCGTCGCGTCGCTGACGGTAGCGACAAGCCCAAGCCAAAGACGCTGTTCGAGCCGGGCGAAGTCGTTCGCGTAACCGATGGTCCTTTCGCGGATTTCAACGGTACCGTCGAAGAAGTCAATTACGAAAAGAGCCGGATCCAGGTCGCGGTGCTCATTTTCGGTCGCTCTACTCCGGTAGAGCTCGAGTTCAGTCAGGTCGAAAAGGTCTGATTGGAAACGGATCCCATACCCCGCAGGCGTAAGCTGCGGGGTTTTGTCGTCACTGGGATAAAACGCAAGCAACTGGGGAGCCGAAAGGCGCTCGTACCCAATAGTGGAGTAGCTCATGGCTAAGAAAATCACGGCTTACATCAAGCTGCAAGTAAAGGCCGGCCAGGCCAACCCTAGCCCGCCCGTCGGCCCGGCTCTGGGCCAGCATGGCGTGAACATCATGGAATTCTGCAAGGCCTTCAACGCCCGTACCCAGGGTCAAGAAGCCGGCTTGCCGACTCCTGTAATCATCACTGTCTACAGTGACCGCAGCTTCACCTTCGAGACCAAAAGCACCCCTGCTTCGGTACTGCTGAAGAAAGCAGCCGGCCTGACCAGCGGCTCGGCTCGTCCGAACACCGTCAAAGTCGGTACCGTGACTCGCGCTCAGCTCGAAGACATCGCAAAAGCCAAGAATGCGGACCTGACTGCCGCTGACATGGAAGCAGCCGTGCGTACCATCGCCGGTTCTGCTCGCTCCATGGGCCTCAACGTGGAGGGTGTGTAATGGCTAAGCTGACCAAGCGCCAAAAAGCTATTGCTTCCAAGATCGAAGCAGGCAAGTTGTACAACTTCGAAGACGCAGCTGCGCTGCTGACCGAACTGTCCACCGTCAAGTTCAGCGAGTCCGTTGACGTGGCCGTTAACCTGGGCGTTGACCCACGTAAATCCGACCAGGTCGTACGTAGCGCTACTGTGCTGCCGCACGGCACTGGCAAGACCGTACGGGTTGCCGTGTTCACCCAGGGTCCAGCTGCCGAAGCTGCTCTGGCTGCCGGCGCAGACCGCGTAGGCATGGACGACCTGGCTGCCGAAATGAAAGGCGGCGACCTGAACTATGACGTCGTCATCGCATCCCCGGATGCCATGCGCGTTGTTGGTCAATTGGGTCAGATCCTCGGTCCACGTGGCCTGATGCCTAACCCGAAAGTCGGTACCGTGACGCCAGACGTCGCCAACGCCGTCAAGAATGCCAAGGCTGGTCAGGTTCGCTACCGCACCGACAAGAACGGCATCATCCACACTTCCGTTGGCAAGGTCGGTTTCGACGCCGTCAAGCTGAAGGAAAACGTTGAAGCCCTGATCGCTGATCTGAAGCGCATCAAGCCGGCTTCCTCAAAAGGCATCTACGTCAAGCGCGTCACCCTGAGCACCACCATGGGCCCAGGTCTGGTCATCGACCAAGGCTCGCTGGACGCGTAAGACTTTGCTGGTGGCGCGGGTGACCGTGCCATTGGCTGAAAAATTGGGGTCCCTGCCTGGCGGGGGCTATCCAAGACCGTAGGCGGCGCAAGCCTTAAACCTCAAGCCTACGCAGATGGTGCTCCCGGTTCCTTACCGAATCAGACACCAAAACGACATCCGGCTTCGGCCAGATGAAACGGTAACAAGCAGGAGTTAAACCCGTGGCAATTAATCTCGAAGACAAGAAGGCCATCGTCGCTGAAGTCAACGAGGCTGCCAAAGCTGCTCTGTCCGCTGTCGTGGCTGATGCCCGTGGTGTGACAGTAGGCGCTATGACCGGACTCCGTAAAGAGGCTCGTGAAGCTGGCGTATACGTACGTGTCGTACGTAACACCCTGCTCAAGCGCGCTGTTGCCGACACTGAATACAGTGTCCTCAACGACGTGTTCACCGGCCCGACCCTGATCGCATTCTCTACCGAACACCCGGGTGCTGCTGCTCGCTTGTTCAAGGAATTCGCCAAGGGTCAGGACAAGTTCGAGATCAAGGCAGCTGCGTTCGAGGGCAAGTTCCTCGCAGCTAACCAAATCGACGTACTGGCAACACTGCCGACCCGTAACGAAGCCATTTCGCAGCTGATGAGCGTGATTCAAGGCGCTACCAGCAAGCTGGCTCGTACTCTGGCCGCAGTTCGCGAGCAAAAAGAAGCTGCTGCAGCCTGAGGCTGAGCATTTTCTCTCGCGCTTTTTTGTTTATTTCGATGGCCGTGTAGGCCGTCCCCCAATTCAGGAAATACAGCAATGTCTATCTCCCAAGACGATATCCTCAACGCCGTAGCTGAAATGTCGGTTCTGCAGGTTGTTGAGCTGATCAAAGCTTTCGAAGAAAAATTCGGCGTTTCCGCTGCCGCTGCTTCTGCTGGCCCAGCTGCTGCTGCAGTTGTTGCTGAAGAGCAAACCGAATTCAACGTCATGCTGCTGGAAGCTGGCGAGAAGAAAGTAAACGTGATCAAGGCAGTTCGTGAACTGACCGGTCTGGGCCTGAAAGAAGCCAAGGCTGTAGTTGACGGCGCTCCTGCCATGGTTCTGGAAGCTGTTGCCAAAGACGCAGCCGACAAAGCCAAAGCAACGCTGGAAGAAGCAGGCGCCAAAGTCGAGCTGAAGTAAGCATCGACCTTGCGTCTCCAGCCCGAGCGTCAAGCGAAAGGCTGATGGCTGGTGGCTCATGCCACCGGCCTTTTTCCGTTACTGGCAGTCGATCAGGTCGACGCCGGCAACGCGCTGTAACCACCCAAGGGTGGCGCAAACCACGGGGTTTGCACGATTTTCTGGCTGCTCCCGTCGGGAGAAGCCACAAGCAGGTGACCAAGCTGGGGAACGCTGATGGCTTACTCATATACTGAGAAAAAACGTATCCGCAAGGACTTTAGCAAGTTGCCGGACGTCATGGACGTACCGTACCTCTTGGCTATCCAGCTGGATTCGTATCGCGAATTCTTGCAGGCGGGCGCGACCAAGGACCAGTTCCGTGATGTCGGTCTGCATGCGGCCTTCAAATCCGTTTTCCCGATCATCAGCTACTCCGGCAACGCTGCTCTGGAGTACGTTGGTTATCGTCTGGGCGAACCGGCCTTTGACGTCAAAGAGTGCGTACTGCGTGGCGTGACCTACGCTGTGCCGCTGCGCGTGAAAGTGCGCCTGATCATTTTCGACAAAGAATCGTCGAACAAAGCGATCAAGGACATCAAGGAGCAGGAAGTCTACATGGGGGAAATCCCCCTGATGACCGAGAACGGTACCTTCGTAATCAACGGTACCGAGCGCGTCATCGTTTCCCAGTTGCACCGTTCGCCGGGTGTGTTCTTCGACCACGACCGTGGCAAGACGCACAGCTCGGGCAAGCTGCTCTATTCGGCCCGTATCATTCCTTACCGTGGCTCCTGGCTGGACTTCGAGTTCGATCCGAAAGACTGTGTATTCGTCCGGATCGACCGTCGTCGCAAGCTGCCTGCCTCGGTATTGCTGCGCGCTCTGGGCTACAGCACCGAGCAGGTCCTCGATGCGTTCTACACCACCAACGTATTCCACGTGCAGGGCGAAGTGCTCAGCCTGGAACTGGTGCCCCAGCGCCTGCGTGGTGAAATTGCCGTCCTCGATATCCTTGATGAGAAAGGCAAGGTGATTGTCGAGCAAGGCCGTCGCATCACGGCTCGACACATCAACCAGATCGAAAAAGCCAACATCAAGCAGTTGGAAGTGCCGCTGGACTACGTTCTGGGTCGCACCACGGCCAAGGCCATCGTGCACCCGGCGACTGGCGAGATCCTGTGCGAGTGCAACACCGAACTGACCACCGACCTGCTGCTCAAGATCGCCAAGGCGCAGGTCGTTCGCATCGAGACGTTGTATACCAACGATATCGACTGTGGTCCGTTCATCTCCGACACCTTGAAGATCGACTCTACCGGCAATCAGCTTGAAGCGCTGGTGGAAATCTACCGCATGATGCGTCCAGGCGAGCCTCCAACCAAGGATGCCGCCGAGACCCTGTTCAACAACCTGTTCTTCAGCCCCGAGCGCTACGACCTGTCTGCGGTCGGCCGGATGAAGTTCAACCGTCGTATCGGTCGTACCGAGATCGAAGGTTCGGGTGTTCTGAGCAAGGAAGACATCGTTGCCGTATTGAAGACCCTGGTCGACATCCGCAACGGCAAGGGCATCGTCGACGACATCGACCACCTGGGTAACCGTCGTGTTCGCTGCGTCGGCGAGATGGCCGAGAACCAGTTCCGTGTAGGCCTGGTACGCGTCGAGCGTGCGGTCAAGGAACGCCTGTCGATGGCCGAAAGCGAAGGCTTGATGCCGCAGGACCTGATCAACGCCAAGCCTGTTGCTGCCGCGGTGAAAGAGTTCTTCGGTTCCAGCCAGCTGTCGCAGTTCATGGACCAGAACAACCCGCTGTCCGAGATCACCCACAAGCGTCGTGTCTCTGCACTCGGCCCTGGTGGTTTGACTCGCGAGCGTGCCGGCTTCGAAGTGCGCGACGTTCACCCGACGCACTACGGTCGCGTGTGCCCGATCGAAACGCCGGAAGGTCCGAACATCGGCTTGATCAACTCCCTGGCGGCCTATGCGCGCACCAACCAGTACGGCTTCCTGGAGAGCCCGTACCGTGTGGTGAAGGACGCTCTGGTCACCGACGAGATCGTGTTCCTGTCCGCCATCGAAGAAGCCGATCACGTGATCGCTCAGGCCTCGGCCACGATGAACGACAAGAAAGTCCTGATCGACGAGCTGGTTGCAGTGCGTCACTTGAACGAATTCACCGTCAAGGCGCCGGAAGACGTCACCCTGATGGACGTTTCGCCCAAGCAGGTTGTTTCGGTAGCAGCATCGCTGATTCCGTTCCTCGAGCACGACGACGCCAACCGTGCGTTGATGGGCTCGAACATGCAGCGTCAGGCTGTACCGACCCTGCGTGCCGACAAGCCGCTGGTAGGTACCGGCATGGAGCGCAACGTTGCCCGTGACTCCGGCGTCTGCGTCGTGGCTCGTCGCGGTGGCGTGATCGACTCCGTCGATGCCAGCCGTATCGTGGTCCGGGTTGCCGATGACGAAGTCGAGACTGGCGAAGCCGGTGTCGACATCTACAACCTGACCAAGTACACCCGCTCGAACCAGAACACCTGCATCAACCAGCGTCCGCTGGTGAACAAGGGCGACGTGGTTCAGCGCAGCGACATCATGGCCGACGGTCCGTCCACCGACATGGGTGAGCTGGCGCTGGGTCAGAACATGCGCATCGCGTTCATGGCGTGGAACGGCTTCAACTTCGAAGACTCCATCTGCCTGTCCGAGCGTGTGGTTCAGGAAGATCGCTTCACCACGATCCACATCCAGGAATTGACCTGTGTGGCCCGTGACACCAAGCTTGGCCCAGAGGAAATCACTGCCGACATCCCGAACGTGGGCGAAGCGGCGCTGAACAAGCTGGACGAAGCCGGTATCGTTTACGTAGGTGCCGAAGTCGGCGCCGGCGACATCCTGGTCGGCAAGGTCACTCCGAAAGGCGAGACCCAACTGACTCCGGAAGAAAAACTGCTGCGTGCGATCTTCGGCGAGAAGGCCAGCGACGTTAAGGACACCTCCCTGCGCGTGCCTACCGGCACCAAGGGTACCGTCATCGACGTACAGGTCTTCACCCGTGACGGCGTCGAGCGTGATGCTCGTGCACTGTCGATCGAGAAGAGCCAGCTGGACGAAATCCGCAAGGACCTGAACGAAGAGTTCCGCATCGTCGAAGGCGCGACCTTCGAACGTCTGCGCTCGGCCCTGATGGGTCAGATGGTCGAAGGCGGCGCTGGCCTGAAGAAAGGCACCGAGGTCACCCACGAGGTCCTCGACGGGCTGGAACACGGTCAGTGGTTCAAGCTGCGCATGGCCGAAGACGCGCTCAACGAGCAGCTCGAGAAGGCTCAGGCCTATATCGTCGATCGCCGCCGTCTGCTGGACGACAAGTTCGAAGACAAGAAGCGCAAGCTGCAGCAAGGCGATGACCTGGCTCCAGGCGTGCTGAAGATCGTCAAAGTCTACCTGGCCATCCGCCGTCGCATCCAGCCGGGTGACAAGATGGCCGGTCGTCACGGTAACAAAGGTGTGGTCTCGGTGATCATGCCTGTCGAGGACATGCCGCACGACGCCAACGGTACGCCGGTGGACGTGGTACTCAACCCTCTGGGTGTACCGTCGCGCATGAACGTTGGTCAGATTCTCGAAACCCACCTGGGCCTCGCGGCCAAGGGCCTGGGCGAGAAGATCAACACCATGCTCGAAGAGCAGCGTAAGGTAGCTGATCTGCGCAAGTTCCTGACCGAGATCTACAACGAGATCGGTGGCCGTCAAGAGCAGCTGGAAACCTTCTCCGACCAGGAAATCCTGGACCTGGCGAAGAACCTCAAGGGCGGCGTTCCAATGGCCACCCCGGTGTTCGACGGTGCCAAGGAAAGCGAAATCAAGGCCATGCTGAAACTGGCCGACATGCCGGAAAGCGGCCAGATGCAGCTGTTCGATGGTCGCACCGGTAACAAGTTCGAGCGTCCGGTCACCGTTGGCTACATGTACATGCTGAAGCTGAACCACTTGGTGGACGACAAGATGCACGCGCGTTCCACTGGTTCCTACAGCCTGGTTACCCAGCAGCCGCTGGGTGGCAAGGCGCAGTTCGGTGGTCAGCGTTTCGGGGAGATGGAAGTGTGGGCGCTGGAAGCATACGGCGCGGCATACACCCTGCAAGAAATGCTCACAGTGAAGTCGGACGATGTGAACGGCCGTACTAAGATGTACAAGAACATCGTGGACGGCGATCACCGTATGGAGCCGGGCATGCCCGAGTCCTTCAACGTGCTGATCAAAGAGATTCGTTCTCTGGGTATCGACATCGATCTGGAAACCGAATAACACGTGACGCGAATCGGGAGTGGGCGGCTACCGTCCACTCCCTGCTCCGCCAGGAGGAAAGGCCTTGAAAGACCTACTGAATTTGCTGAAAAACCAGGGTCAAGTCGAAGAGTTCGATGCGATCCGTATCGGCCTCGCGTCGCCTGAAATGATCCGTTCGTGGTCCTTCGGTGAAGTTAAAAAGCCGGAAACCATCAACTACCGTACGTTCAAGCCCGAGCGTGACGGCTTGTTCTGCGCCAAGATCTTTGGCCCGGTCAAGGACTACGAGTGCCTGTGCGGCAAGTACAAGCGCTTGAAGCACCGTGGCGTGATCTGCGAGAAGTGCGGCGTCGAAGTCGCACTGGCCAAGGTTCGCCGCGAGCGCATGGCTCACATCGAACTGGCTTCGCCAGTCGCCCACATCTGGTTCCTGAAGTCGCTGCCGTCCCGTATCGGCCTGCTGATGGACATGACCCTGCGTGATATCGAACGCGTTCTCTACTTCGAGAGCTATGTCGTTATCGACCCGGGCATGACCACCCTTGAAAAGGGCCAGCTGCTGAACGACGAGCAGTACTTCGAAGCACTCGAAGAGTTCGGCGACGATTTCGATGCCCGCATGGGTGCCGAAGCCGTTCGTGAACTGCTGCACGCCATTGACCTGGAACACGAGATTGGCCGCCTGCGCGAAGAGATTCCGCAGACCAACTCGGAAACCAAGATCAAGAAGCTGTCCAAGCGCCTGAAGTTGATGGAGGCCTTCCAGGGCTCCGGCAACCTGCCTGAGTGGATGGTGTTGACCGTTCTGCCGGTTCTGCCGCCAGACCTGCGTCCACTGGTTCCGCTGGATGGCGGTCGCTTTGCGACTTCCGACCTCAACGATCTGTATCGTCGAGTGATCAACCGCAACAACCGTTTGAAGCGCCTGCTGGATCTGTCGGCTCCCGATATCATCGTGCGCAACGAAAAGCGCATGCTGCAGGAAGCTGTGGATGCACTGCTCGACAACGGTCGCCGCGGTCGTGCTATTACCGGTTCGAACAAGCGTCCCCTGAAGTCCCTGGCTGACATGATCAAGGGTAAGCAGGGTCGTTTCCGTCAGAACTTGCTCGGCAAGCGCGTCGACTACTCGGGTCGTTCAGTTATTACCGTGGGCCCGACCCTGCGCCTGCACCAGTGTGGTCTTCCGAAGAAGATGGCTCTGGAACTGTTCAAGCCGTTCATTTTCGGCAAGCTGGAAATGCGTGGTCTGGCGACCACCATCAAGGCCGCCAAGAAGATGGTCGAGCGCGAGCTGCCGGAAGTATGGGACGTTCTTGCCGAAGTGATTCGCGAACACCCCGTGCTGCTCAACCGTGCACCGACCCTTCACCGTCTGGGTATCCAGGCGTTTGAACCGGTACTGATCGAAGGTAAGGCTATCCAGCTGCACCCTCTGGTCTGTGCTGCGTACAACGCCGACTTCGACGGCGACCAGATGGCGGTCCACGTACCGTTGACCCTGGAAGCCCAGCTCGAAGCCCGTGCGCTGATGATGTCGACCAACAACATCCTGTCGCCAGCCAACGGTGAGCCAATCATCGTTCCGTCGCAGGACGTTGTATTGGGTCTGTACTACATGACGCGTGAAGCGATCAACGCCAAAGGCGAAGGTCGTGTGTTCGCGGATCTGCAGGAAGTTGACCGTGTGTTCCGTGCCGGCGAAGCCGCACTGCACGCCAAGGTCAAAGTGCGTATCCACGAAACCGTCAACGACCGTGACGGCGGCAGCGTGAGCAACGTTCGTATTGTCGACACCACTGTCGGCCGTGCCTTGTTGTACCAGGTTGTGCCAAAAGGTCTGTCGTACGATGTCGTCAACCTGCCGATGAAGAAGAAGGCAATCTCCAAGCTGATCAACCAGTGCTATCGCGTGGTTGGTCTGAAAGAGACTGTGATCTTCGCTGACCAGTTGATGTACACCGGTTTCGCCTATTCGACGATCTCGGGCGTGTCCATCGGTGTCAACGACTTTGTCATCCCGGATGAGAAAGCTCGCATCATCGGTACCGCGACCGACGAAGTGAAAGAGATCGAGAGCCAGTATGCTTCCGGCCTGGTAACCCAGGGCGAGAAGTACAACAAGGTGATCGACCTTTGGTCCAAGGCCAACGACGAAGTGTCCAAGGCAATGATGTCGAACCTCTCGAAAGAGAAGGTCATCGATCGTCATGGCAACGAAGTGGACCAGGAATCGTTCAACTCGATGTACATGATGGCTGACTCCGGTGCCCGGGGTTCGGCTGCTCAGATTCGCCAGCTGGCCGGTATGCGTGGCCTGATGGCCAAGCCGGACGGCTCGATCATCGAGACGCCGATCACCGCGAACTTCCGTGAAGGCTTGAGCGTACTTCAGTACTTCATCTCGACTCACGGTGCTCGTAAGGGTCTGGCGGATACCGCATTGAAGACAGCTAACTCCGGTTATCTGACTCGCCGTCTGGTTGACGTTGCACAGGATCTGGTCGTTACCGAAGTCGACTGCGGTACCGAGCACGGTCTGCTGATGACGCCGCACATCGAAGGCGGTGACGTCGTCGAGCCGCTGGGCGAGCGCGTTCTGGGTCGAGTGATCGCCCGCGACGTGTTCAAGCCTGGCACCGACGAGGTGATCGTTCCGGGCGGTACGCTGGTGGACGAAAAGTGGGTTGAATTCATCGAGCTCAACAGCATCGACGAAGTCATCGTGCGTTCGCCGATCAGCTGCGAAACCCGTTACGGTATCTGCGCCAAGTGCTACGGCCGTGATCTGGCTCGCGGTCACCAGGTGAACATCGGTGAAGCGGTCGGCGTTATCGCCGCCCAGTCCATCGGTGAGCCGGGTACCCAGCTGACCATGCGTACGTTCCACATCGGTGGTGCGGCAAGCCGGACCTCGGCTGCCGACAGCGTCCAGGTGAAGAACGGCGGTACTGTCCGCCTGCATAACCTGAAGCACGTCGAGCGTCTGGACGGCAACCTGGTTGCAGTATCGCGTTCGGGTGAGTTGGCGATTGCCGACGAGTTCGGTCGTGAGCGCGAACGTTACAAGCTGCCATACGGTGCAGTGATTTCGGTGAAGGAAGGCGACAAGGTCGACGCTGGCGCTATCGTGGCCAAGTGGGACCCGCACACTCACCCAATCGTCACCGAGATGAAAGGTACCGTGACCTACGTGGGCATGGAAGAAGGCATCACGATCAAGCGTCAGACAGACGAATTGACCGGCCTGACCAACATCGAAGTGCTCGATGCCAAGGATCGTCCAGCTGCGGGCAAGGAAATTCGTCCGGCAGTGAAGATGGTTGGCGTCGATGGCAAGGATCTGCTGTTGCCAGGTACCGACGTACCGGCCCAGTACTTCCTGCCAGCCAACGCCCTGGTCGGCGTGGCGGATGGTGCGCAAGTGGGTGTGGGTGACGTTATCGCCCGTATTCCTCAGGAAACTTCGAAGACTCGCGACATCACCGGTGGTCTGCCGCGTGTTGCCGACTTGTTCGAAGCGCGTCGTCCAAAGGAAGCTTCGATCCTGGCGGAAGTCAGCGGTACCATCGCTTTCGGCAAGGAAACCAAAGGCAAGCGCCGCTTGGTTATCACGCCGAACGACGGCACCGATCCGTATGAAGAGCTGATTCCGAAGTGGCGTCACCTGAACGTCTTCGAAGGCGAACAAGTGAACCGCGGCGAAGTTATCTCGGACGGTCCGAGTGACCCGCATGACATCCTGCGCTTGCTGGGTGTGAGTGCGCTGGCCAAGTACATCGTCAACGAGATTCAGGACGTGTACCGTCTGCAGGGCGTGAAGATCAACGACAAGCACATCGAGACGATTCTGCGTCAGATGTTGCGCAAGGTCGAAATCTCCGAGTCCGGCGACAGCAGCTTCATCAAGGGCGACCAGATGGAACTGACCCACGTACTGGGTGAGAACGAGCGTCTGAGCGCGGACGAGAAATTCGTTTCGAAATTCACTCGCGTGCTGCTGGGTATTACCAAGGCGTCGTTGTCCACCGAATCGTTCATCTCGGCGGCTTCCTTCCAGGAAACCACTCGAGTACTGACCGAAGCGGCAGTCACCGGCAAGCGCGATTACCTGCGCGGCCTGAAAGAGAACGTGGTCGTGGGTCGTCTGATCCCGGCTGGTACCGGTCTGGCGTATCACAGCGAGCGCAAGCGTCGCCGTGAACTCGACAAACCGACTCGCGTCAGCGCCAGTGAAGTGGAAGCTGCGTTGACCGAAGCGCTGAACTCAAGCGGTAATTGAGACCAGCGGTAGTGATGACGGGGCCCTGGTAGCCCTTGCCAACTCCGCAACGACACAAAATGTCGCAGCGGAGTTGGCAGGGGAGGCCGGGGCCTTGTCTTGACTGGGGACGAGATCCTCTTTAGACTCTTGTACCCCTAAATTTGGCGGGATTGATTCCTGCCATTTTTGCTTTTCTTGCAAGACAATAGCGTCGCAAGACAACAGTGGAGCTAGTAGATGGCAACTATCAACCAGCTGGTACGTCAGCCGCGCAAGCGTATCGTCGAGAAATCCGACGTACCTGCGCTGCAGAACTGCCCGCAACGTCGTGGTGTGTGCACCCGTGTGTACACCACCACGCCGAAAAAACCTAACTCGGCACTGCGTAAAGTATGCCGTGTGCGCCTGACCAACGGTTTCGAGGTTTCCTCGTACATCGGCGGTGAAGGCCACAACCTGCAAGAGCACAGCGTGGTACTGATCCGCGGCGGTCGTGTAAAAGACTTGCCAGGTGTTCGTTACCACACCGTTCGCGGCTCCCTGGATACCTCCGGCGTCAAAGGTCGTAACCAAGGTCGTTCGAAGTACGGTACCAAGCGTCCGAAGTAATCGGCGTTTGCACACTGCAGTTATCTATTTTTCTGAGTCGATAAGAGTAAGGTCGGGCCTGTCCCGAGCTAACCTGAAGACCGTTTGAGGGCTTATCCATGCCAAGAAGACGCGTAGCAGCCAAGCGCGAAGTGCTTGACGATCCAAAATACGGCAGCCAGATCCTGGCCAAGTTCATGAACCACGTGATGGAAAGCGGCAAGAAAGCCGTTGCCGAGCGTATCGTTTATGGCGCGCTGGACAAGGTTAAAGAACGCAAGAACAGCGACCCCCTGGAAATCTTCGAGAAAGCTCTCGACGCCATCGCTCCGCTGGTCGAAGTGAAGTCGCGCCGTGTAGGCGGTGCTACTTACCAGGTTCCGGTCGAAGTTCGTCCGTCCCGTCGTAACGCCCTGGCAATGCGCTGGCTGGTAGACTTCGCGCGCAAGCGCGGTGAAAAGTCGATGGCTCTGCGCTTGGCCGGCGAACTGCTGGACGCTGCCGAAGGCAAAGGTGCTGCAGTTAAGAAGCGTGAAGACGTTCACCGTATGGCTGAAGCCAACAAAGCGTTCTCGCACTACCGCTTCTAAATTCAGCGTCACTAATTTTGCGAGGGCTTTATGGCTCGTACTACACCGATTAACCGCTACCGTAACATTGGTATCGTTGCTCACGTGGACGCTGGTAAAACCACGACCACCGAGCGCGTCCTTTTTTACACCGGCAAAAGCCACAAAATGGGCGAGGTGCATGACGGCGCCGCGACCACAGACTGGATGGTTCAGGAGCAGGAGCGTGGTATTACCATCACTTCTGCTGCTATCACCGCCTTCTGGAAGGGCTCCGAGAAGCAGTACAAGGACGAGCATCGCTTCAACGTCATCGATACCCCGGGCCACGTAGACTTCACCATTGAAGTTGAGCGTTCCCTGCGCGTACTCGACGGCGCTGTCGTTGTGTTCTGTGGTACCTCGGGTGTAGAGCCTCAGTCGGAAACCGTATGGCGTCAAGCCAACAAGTACGGCGTTCCTCGTCTTGTTTACGTAAACAAGATGGACCGTGCTGGCGCGAACTTCCTGCGCGTGATCGGTCAGATCAAGCAGCGTTTGGGTCACACTCCTGTGCCTATCCAGCTGGCTATCGGTTCCGAAGACAATTTCCAGGGCCAGATCGATCTGTTGGCCATGGAAGCTGTGTACTGGAACGATGCTGACAAAGGCATGGTTCCTGTTCGCAAGCCTATCCCTGCCGAGCTGCAGGAACTGGCTGACGAATGGCGCAACAATATGGTCGAAGCTGCGGCTGAAGCCAACGAAGAGCTGATGAACAAGTACCTCGAAGGTGAAGAACTCACCAACGACGAAATCAAGGCTGCTCTGCGTCAGCGTACCATCGCTGGCGAGATCGTCTTGGCTGTTTGCGGTTCCTCGTTCAAGAACAAGGGCGTTCCCCTGGTTCTCGATGCTGTGATCGACTACCTGCCGGCTCCGGTCGATATTCCTGCCATCAAGGGTACTGACCCGGATGACGAGACCATCGAGCTGGAGCGTCATGCAGACGACGCAGAACCGTTTTCCGCTCTGGCATTCAAAATTGCCACTGACCCATTCGTGGGTACCCTGACCTTCGTCCGTGTTTACTCGGGCGTGTTGAACTCCGGCGACGGCGTGATCAACTCGGTCAAGGGCAAGAAAGAGCGCGTGGGTCGTATGGTGCAGATGCACGCCAACGCCCGCGAAGAGATCAAGGAAGTACGCGCTGGCGACATCGCGGCCTTGATCGGCATGAAGGACGTCACCACTGGTGAAACCTTGTGCAACGGTGACAAGCCGATCATCCTCGTTCGCATGGACTTCCCAGAGCCGGTTATTTCGGTTGCCGTAGAGCCCAAGACCAAGGATGACCAGGAAAAAATGGGTATCGCTCTGGGCAAGCTTGCTCAGGAAGATCCATCTTTCCGCGTTAAAACCGATGAAGAGACTGGTCAGACGATCATCTCCGGCATGGGCGAGCTGCACCTGGACATCCTGGTTGACCGGATGCGCCGTGAGTTCAACGTCGAAGCCAACATCGGTAAGCCTCAGGTTTCCTATCGTGAGCGCATCACGAAGAACTGTGAAATCGAAGGCAAGTTCGTTCGTCAGTCCGGCGGTCGTGGTCAGTTTGGTCACTGCTGGATCCGTTTTGCCCCTGCTGACGAAGGTCAGGAAGGTCTGCAATTCGTGAACGAAGTCGTCGGTGGTGTGGTTCCCAAGGAATACATCCCGGCGATTCAGAAGGGTATCGAAGAGCAGATGAAGAACGGTGTTGTTGCCGGCTATCCGCTGATCGGCCTGAAAGCGACCGTTTTCGACGGTTCCTACCACGACGTCGACTCCAACGAGATGGCGTTCAAGGTCGCTGCCTCCATGGCAACCAAGCAACTGGCCCAGAAGGGCGGTGGTGAGTTGCTTGAGCCGATCATGGCGGTAGAAGTTGTTACACCTGAAGACTACATGGGTGATGTCATGGGCGACCTTAACCGTCGTCGCGGCATGATCTTGGGTATGGAAGATACGGTTTCCGGCAAAGTGATTCGCGCCGAGGTTCCGTTGGGTGAGATGTTCGGTTATGCGACCGACGTTCGCTCCATGTCCCAGGGTCGCGCAAGCTACTCTATGGAATTCAAAAAATACAACACAGCTCCGGCGCACATCGCTGAAACTGTATCCAAAAAACAAGGCTGATTCAGTCCTTTAGGCAAGGAGTTAATTGTCGTGGCTAAAGAAAAATTTGATCGTTCCCTACCGCACGTCAACGTTGGCACCATTGGTCACGTTGACCACGGTAAAACCACTCTGACTGCTGCTCTGACTCGCGTTTGCTCCGAAGTTTTCGGTTCCGCAATCGTCGACTTCGACAAGATCGACAGCGCTCCAGAAGAAAAAGCTCGTGGTATCACCATCAACACCGCGCACGTTGAATACAACTCGCTGATCCGTCACTACGCTCACGTTGACTGCCCAGGTCACGCTGACTATGTGAAGAACATGATCACCGGTGCTGCCCAGATGGACGGCGCGATTCTGGTTTGCTCGGCCGCTGATGGTCCGATGCCACAAACCCGTGAGCACATCCTGCTGTCCCGCCAGGTTGGCGTTCCGTACATCGTGGTTTACCTGAACAAGGCCGACCTGGTAGACGACGCCGAGCTGCTGGAACTGGTAGAGATGGAAGTTCGTGACCTGCTGTCGACCTACGACTTCCCAGGCGACGACACTCCGATCATCATCGGTTCGGCTCGTATGGCGCTGGAAGGCAAAGACGACAACGAAATGGGCACCAGCTCCGTTCGTAAACTGGTTGAGACTCTGGACAGCTACATCCCAGATCCAGTCCGTGTCATCGACAAGCCATTCCTGATGCCAATCGAAGACGTGTTCTCGATCTCCGGTCGCGGTACCGTTGTTACCGGTCGTATCGAGCGCGGCATCGTCAAGGTTCAGGATTCGCTGGAAATCGTAGGTCTGCGTGACACCACCGTCACCACCTGCACCGGCGTTGAAATGTTCCGCAAGCTGCTGGACGAAGGTCGTGCTGGCGAGAACTGCGGCGTGCTGCTGCGCGGCACCAAGCGTGACGACGTCGAGCGTGGCCAGGTTCTGGTCAAGCCGGGTTCGGTCAAGCCGCACACCAAGTTCGAAGCTGAAGTCTACGTGCTGAGCAAGGAAGAAGGCGGTCGTCACACTCCGTTCTTCAAAGGCTACCGTCCACAGTTCTACTTCCGGACCACTGACGTGACCGGTAACTGCGAACTGCCGGAAGGCGTTGAAATGGTAATGCCAGGCGACAACATCAAAATGGTTGTCACCCTGATCAAGACCATCGCAATGGAAGACGGTCTGCGTTTCGCTATCCGTGAAGGCGGTCGTACCGTCGGCGCTGGCGTCGTAGCCAAAATCATCGAGTAATCGTTGATCGTTTGAAAAGGCCCCCGCTTAGCGGGGGCTTTTTTATTGGGTTGACACTCGATGGGCGCGTCTATAGAATTGCGCCTCCTTTTAACGGGTGCATTGCGCCCGGTGGGAACAGCAGCCGGAGTCTGAAATCCAATGCAAAATCAGCAAATCCGTATCAGGTTGAAGGCTTTTGACCATCGCCTGATCGACCAATCCACCCAGGAAATCGTGGAAACCGCGAAACGTACTGGTGCTCAGGTGCGTGGTCCAATTCCACTTCCTACCCGTAAAGAGCGGTTCACCGTTCTGGTTTCCCCGCACGTCAACAAAGACGCGCGCGACCAGTACGAGATCCGCACTCATAAGCGTGTTCTGGACATCGTCCAGCCAACGGACAAAACCGTTGACGCGCTGATGAAGCTTGATCTTGCGGCAGGTGTGGAAGTGCAGATCAGCCTCGGCTAAGACTTGGGTCTTAGTCGTGTAACGCTCTGAAATGGGCGGCCATAGCGGGTGAAAGCCCCGTACACTCATGAGGTTTACAACATGACTATTGGTGTAGTCGGTCGTAAATGCGGTATGACCCGTATTTTCACCGAAGAAGGTGTCTCCATTCCGGTCACGGTCATTGAGATCGAGCCGAATCGCGTCACCCAGTTTAAAACTGAAGAAACTGATGGCTATCGTGCAGTGCAAGTCACTGTCGGCGAGCGTCGTGCTTCGCGTGTGACTGCTGCTCAAGCAGGTCACTTCGCCAAGGCGAACGTTGCTGCCGGTCGTGGCGTCTGGGAATTCCGCCTTGCAGAAGGCGAATACCAGGCTGGCGACTTGATCAATGCTGAACTCTTCGCAGCGGGCCAACTGGTAGATGTTACCGGTCAGTCCAAAGGTAAAGGCTTTGCCGGTACCATCAAGCGTTGGAACTTCCGCGGTCAAGACAACACACACGGTAACTCCGTTTCCCACCGCGTCCCTGGCTCCATCGGCCAGTGCCAGACTCCTGGCCGTGTATTCAAGGGCAAAAAAATGTCCGGTCATATGGGCGCTGAGCGCGTGACCGTGCAGTCCCTGGAAGTTGTGCGCGTCGACGCTGAACGCAATCTGCTGCTCGTCAAGGGTGCTGTTCCTGGCGCAACCGGCGGCAACCTGGTTGTGCGTCCGGCAGCCAAGGCTCGCGGTTAAGGGGAAGCGAAAATGCAATTAAATGTAAATGACGCTCAGGCGATCGAAGTTTCCGAACTGACCTTCGGCGGCGAGTTCAACGAGACGCTGGTGCACCAGGCAGTCGTGGCCTACATGGCTGGCGGTCGTCAGGGCAGCAAGCAGCAAAAGACCCGTTCCGACGTTCGTGGTGGCGGTAAGCGCCCTTGGCGTCAGAAAGGTACTGGCCGTGCTCGTGCCGGTACTATCCGTAGCCCTATCTGGCGTGGCGGTGGTACCACTTTCGCAGCTCGTCCTCAGGATCACACCCAGAAGCTAAACAAGAAGATGTATCGCGCAGCACTGCGCTCCATCCTTGCTGAGCTGGTGCGTACCGACCGTCTGGTCGTGGTTCAGGACTTCGCTGTCGAAGCACCGAAAACCAAAGACCTGCTGGGCAAGCTGAATGGCATGGGCCTTACCGACGTTCTGATCGTATCGGACTCCGTCGACGAGAACCTGTACCTGGCTGCTCGCAACCTGCCGCACGTCGATGTACGTGACGTCCAAGGTTCCGACCCAGTTAGTCTGATCGCATACGACAAGGTGTTGATCACCGTGTCGGCCGTGAAGAAATTCGAGGAGCTGCTGGGATGAACCAGGAACGCGTATTTAAAGTTCTGCTTGGCCCGCACGTTTCCGAGAAGGCTACGGTTCTGGCAGACAAGAAAGGTCAGTTCGTTTTCAAGGTTGCTACCGACGCAACCAAGCTGGAAATCAAGAAGGCCGTCGAAAGCCTGTTCAGCGTGAAAGTAGAGCGTGTTACTACCCTGAACGTACTGGGTAAAAGCAAGCGCACTGCTCGCGGTCTGGGCAAGCGTAATGACTGGAAGAAGGCAGTTATCTCCCTTCAGCCAGGCCAAGATCTCGATTTCAGCAGCAGTGCTGAGTAAGGAAGGGGTGCATCATGGCAATCGTTAAATGCAAACCGACTTCCCCTGGCCGCCGTTTCGTGGTCAAGGTGGTCAACCAGGAGCTGCATAAAGGCGCTCCTCACGCACCGCTGCTCGAGAAAAAATCGAAGACTGGTGGTCGTAACAACAATGGCCGCATTACCACCCGTCACATCGGTGGTGGTCACAAGCAGCATTACCGCATGATCGACTTCCGTCGCAACGACAAGGATGGCATCACTGCCACCGTCGAGCGCATTGAATACGATCCTAACCGTACTGCTCACATTGCTCTGGTTCTGTACGCAGACGGCGAGCGTCGCTACATCCTCGCACCGAAAGGCGTGAGCGCTGGCGACCAGCTGATTGCAGGTGCTCTGGCACCGATCAAGCCAGGCAACTCGCTGCAGCTGCGCAACATCCCGGTCGGTAGCACCATCCACGGCATCGAATTGAAGCCTGGCAAAGGTGCTCAGATCGCTCGCTCCGCTGGTGCTTCGGCTCAGCTGATCGCTCGTGAAGGTGTCTACGTGACCCTGCGCCTGCGTTCGGGCGAAATGCGCAAAGTGCTGTCCGAGTGCCGCGCAACGCTGGGTGAAGTCTCGAACTCCGAGCACAGCCTGCGTTCGCTGGGTAAAGCCGGTGCCAAACGCTGGCGTGGCGTTCGCCCAACCGTTCGTGGTGTTGCCATGAACCCGGTTGACCACCCACATGGTGGTGGTGAAGGTCGTACCTCCGGTGGTCGTCATCCGGTATCGCCATGGGGCTTCCCGACTAAGGGCGCGAAGACTCGTGGTAATAAGCGTACCGACAAAATGATCGTCCGTCGTCGCAAGTAAATAGAGGGATACGACAGTGCCACGTTCTCTGAAAAAAGGTCCTTTTATTGATCTTCACCTACTGAAGAAGATCGAAGTGGCGGCGGAAAAGAACGATCGCAAACCAGTTAAGACCTGGTCGCGTCGTTCGATGATCCTGCCACAAATGGTCGGTCTGACCATCGCAGTACACAACGGTCGCCAACACGTCCCCGTTCTCGTGAACGAAGACATGGTCGGCCACAAACTGGGCGAGTTCGCCGGTACCCGCACATATCGTGGGCACGTGGCTGACAAGAAAGCCAAGCGTTAAGGGGTAAGGAAATGGAAGTAGCCGCTAAGTTGTCGGGCGCTCGAATCTCCGCCCAGAAAGCCCGCTTGGTCGCCGACCAGATCCGCGGGAAGAAGGTGGGCGAAGCGCTCAACCTGCTGGCTTTTAGCAGTAAAAAAGCCGCGGAAATCATGAAGAAAGTGCTGGAGTCGGCCGTAGCCAACGCCGAGCACAACGAAGGCGCAGACGTTGATGACCTGAAGGTCAGCACCGTTTTCGTCAACGAAGGGCGTTCGCTGAAGCGCATCATGCCTCGTGCCAAAGGCCGGGCTGATCGCATCGTCAAGCGGTCTTGCCATATCACTGTCAAGGTTGCTGACAAGTAACGGAGTCGATCAGATGGGTCAGAAAGTACATCCCATTGGCATTCGCCTGGGAATCGTCAAGGAGCACACCTCCGTCTGGTACGCAGACGGTCGGACTTATGCGGACTACTTGTTCGCAGATCTGAAGGTGCGTGAGTATCTCCAAGACAAACTAAAAAGCGCGTCCGTAAGCCGTATCGATATCCATCGTCCGGCCCAAACTGCACGTATCACCATCCACACCGCTCGTCCTGGTATCGTTATCGGGAAGAAAGGTGAAGATGTTGAGAAACTGCGCCAGGACCTGACCAAGCAAATGGGTGTGCCTGTGCACATCAATATCGAAGAGATCCGCAAGCCGGAGCTCGACGGTATGCTGGTTGCGCAGAGCGTAGCTCAGCAGCTGGAGCGTCGTGTGATGTTCCGTCGCGCCATGAAGCGCGCCGTACAGAACGCCATGCGCATTGGTGCCAAAGGCATCAAGATCCAAGTGAGCGGTCGTCTCGGCGGTGCTGAAATCGCACGTACTGAATGGTATCGCGAAGGTCGTGTGCCCTTGCACACCCTGCGTGCCGACATCGACTATGCCAACTACGAAGCTCACACCACTTACGGTGTGATCGGTGTGAAGGTTTGGATTTTCAAAGGCGAAGTAATTGGTGGTCGCCAAGAAGAACTGAAACCACAAGCACCTGCGCCTCGTAAAAAAGCTGCTAAGTAAGGGGTACGCCAAATGTTGCAACCTAAGCGTACGAAGTTCCGCAAGCAGATGACTGGCCACAACCGTGGTCTGGCTCAGCGCGGTAGCAAAGTCAGCTTCGGCGAGTATGCGCTGAAGTCTGTAGCTCGTGGTCGTCTCACCGCTCGTCAGATCGAGTCAGCGCGTCGTGCCCTGACCCGTCACGTTAAACGTGGCGGCAAGATCTGGATCCGTGTATTCCCGGACAAGCCTATCTCCAAAAAGCCCCTCGAAGTTCGTATGGGTAAAGGTAAGGGTAACGTGGAATATTGGGTTGCCCAGATTCAGCCAGGCAAAGTCCTGTATGAAATCGAGGGTGTTTCCGAAGAGCTGGCGCGTGAGGCTTTCGCCTTGGCGGCTGCAAAGCTGCCTCTCGCCACCTCCTTTGTTAAGCGGACGGTGATGTGATGAAAGCGAATGAACTTCGTGAAAAATCAGCACAGCAACTGAACGAGCAACTGCTCGGCTTGCTGCGCGACCAGTTCAATCTGCGCATGCAGAAAGCAACTGGCCAGTTGGGGCAGTCTCACCTGCTCTCGCAAGTGAAGCGCGACATCGCTCGCGTGAAAACTGTGCTCAACCAGCAGGCAGGTAAGTGATCATGGCTGAAGCCGAAAAAACCGTCCGTACGCTGACTGGCCGTGTGGTCAGCGACAAGATGGACAAAACCATCACCGTATTGATCGAGCGTCGCGTAAAGCACCCGATCTACGGTAAATACGTTAAGCGTTCGACTAAGCTGCACGCTCACGACGAAACCAATCAGTGCAAGATCGGCGACAAGGTCACTATTCGTGAAACCCGTCCGCTGGCCAAGACCAAGTCCTGGGCACTGGTTGACGTTCTCGAACGCGCTGTTGAAGTCTAAGGGCTAGGGGTCGGAGAAATTCTATGATTCAGACTCAATCCATGCTCGATGTGGCCGATAACAGCGGCGCTCGTCGCGTCATGTGCATCAAGGTACTGGGCGGCTCGCACCGCCGGTACGCTGGCATCGGCGACATCATCAAGGTGACCGTGAAGGAAGCAATTCCTCGTGGCAAGGTGAAGAAAGGTCAAGTGATGACTGCTGTTGTAGTCCGCACTCGTCACGGCGTTCGTCGTGCTGACGGCTCCATCATCCGCTTCGATGGCAACGCTGCTGTTCTGTTGAACAACAAGCAAGAGCCAATCGGCACCCGTATCTTTGGGCCAGTGACCCGTGAGCTTCGTTCCGAGAAGTTCATGAAGATCGTCTCGCTCGCCCCAGAAGTGCTGTAAGGAGATCCGACATGCAAAAGATTCGTCGTGACGACGAGATCATCGTGATCGCCGGCAAAGACAAAGGCAAGCGCGGTAAGGTGCTCAAGGTTCTCGCTGACGACCGTCTGGTCGTTGGTGGGGTCAACCTGGTGAAGCGTCATACCAAGCCTAACCCGATGTCGGGCGTACAAGGCGGTATCGTCGAGAAAGAAGCGCCTCTGCACGCTTCCAACGTCGCCATCTTCAATGGCGAAACCAACAAGGCTGACCGCGTTGGTTTCAAAGTAGAAGAAGGCAAAAAAATTCGTGTCTTCAAGTCGACCCAAAAAGCGGTTGATGCTTGAACACTGCTAGGTAGAAGACCATGGCACGACTGAAAGAGATTTACCGGAAGGAAATCGCTCCCAAGCTTAAGGAAGAACTCAAGCTTGCGAACGTGATGGAAGTTCCGCGCGTTACCAAGATCACCCTGAACATGGGTCTGGGCGAAGCGATCGGCGACAAGAAAGTCATCGAGCACGCTGTAGCCGACATCGAAAAGATCTGCGGCCAGAAAGCCGTTGTGACCTTCGCACGCAAATCCATCGCGGGCTTCAAAGTCCGTGAGGGTTGGCCGATCGGTGTCAAGGTGACCTTGCGTCGCGACAAGATGTACGAATTCCTGGACCGCCTGCTGGCGATCTCCCTGCCTCGGGTACGCGACTTCCGCGGCCTGAATGCCAAGTCCTTCGACGGTCGTGGCAACTACAGCATGGGCGTGAAAGAGCAGATCATTTTCCCGGAAATCGATTACGACAAGATCGATGCTCTGCGCGGTCTGGACATTACCCTGACCACCACTGCTCGTTCGGATGAAGAAGGTCGCGCCTTGCTGCGTGCCTTCAACTTCCCGTTCCGCAACTGATTGGAGTAGGAAAATGGCCAAGAAGAGCATGAAGAACCGTGAGCTGAAGCGTCAGCTGACGGTAGCTAAATACGCCAAGAAGCGTGCTGAGCTCAAAGCAATCATCGTCAATCTGAACGCAAGTGAAGAAGAGCGCTGGAACGCTTCCGTAGCCCTGCAGAAGCAGCCACGTGATGCGAGCGCTGCTCGCATGCGTAACCGCTGCCGCCTGACTGGTCGTCCACATGGCGTGTACCGCAAGTTCGGCCTCGGCCGTAACATGCTGCGCCAGGCCGCCATGCGCGGTGACGTACCAGGTCTGGTCAAGGCCAGCTGGTAAGTCGGACCGACGAGATGCCTGCGCTCGATTGAGCAATCAACCGACCGCCGGTGTCACGGCGACTGAATCAAGCCCCTCATGGGGCTTGATTCATTTCTGCCGTACGTCTAGAATTGCCGGCTCGCCTGAGCCCGGGTTTTTGGACCGGATCAAACGCTCGGCGACGTTGTAGCCGCAAGGCTAATTATTTTTGTATCAGGAGCGTCTAGCCCATGAGTATGCAGGACCCGTTAGCGGACATGCTAACTCGAATCCGTAATGCCCAGATGGCTGAAAAGCCCGTCGTAAGCATGCCATCTTCCACGTTGAAGGTAGCTGTGGCCAAAGTTCTGAAGGACGAAGGTTACATCGCGGGTTTTCAGGTAAGCAGCGAAGCAAAACCGTCGCTTTCCATCGAGCTGAAATACTTCGAAGGCCGTCCGGTCATCGAGGAAGTCAAGCGCGTAAGTCGTCCAGGCCTGCGTCAGTACAAATCCGTTGATGACCTGCCGAAAGTTCGTGGCGGTCTCGGCGTATCCATCGTCTCCACCAATAAAGGTGTGATGACGGATCGTGCTGCGCGCGCTGCCGGTGTCGGCGGCGAAGTACTCTGCACAGTGTTCTAAGGGGGGATAAGCATGTCTCGCGTCGCTAAGAACCCCGTTAAGCTGCCAGCTGGTGTCGAAGTAAAATTCGCCGGCCAACAGCTTTCGGTGAAGGGTGCCAAGGGCACTCTGGAACTGAACGTTCACTCGTCGGTTGAAGTCGTTGAAGAGGCTGGCGAACTGCGTTTCGCTGCCAAGAACGGCGATCAGCAGACCCGTGCAATGGCCGGTACCACTCGCGCTTTGGTCAACAACATGGTCCAGGGCGTAAGCCAAGGCTTCGAGCGCAAGCTCCAGCTGGTCGGTGTTGGCTATAAAGCACAAGCAAAAGGCACAGTGCTGAACCTGTCGCTGGGCTTCTCTCATCCGGTGGATTACGAGTTGCCGCAAGGCATCACCGCTGAGACTCCTAGCCAGACCGATATCCTGATCAAGGGCATCGACAAGCAGCTGGTGGGTCAAGTGGCCGCTGAAATCCGCGATTTCCGTCCGCCAGAGCCTTACAAAGGCAAAGGTGTACGTTACGCAGACGAAGTCGTCCGCCGTAAAGAAGCCAAGAAGAAGTAGGGCATAGCAAATGACCGACAAAAAAGTTACTCGACTGCGTCGCGCTCGCAAGGCACGCCTGAAAATGCACGAACTCGAAGTCGTGCGTCTCTGCGTGTTCCGCTCTTCGCAGCACATCTATGCCCAGGTCATCTCGGCCGACGGCAGCAAGGTCTTGGCAAGTGCCTCGACTTTGGACAAAGAATTGCGTGATGGTGCCACTGGCAACATTGACGCGGCCACTAAGGTTGGCCAGCTGGTCGCTTCGCGTGCTAAGGCCGCTGGCGTCTCGCAGGTGGCTTTCGACCGCTCTGGCTTCAAGTACCACGGTCGCGTCAAAGCGCTGGCCGATGGCGCTCGTGAAGCTGGGCTGGAGTTCTAAGTTATGTCAAATAACGACCAAAAGCGCGACGAAGGCTACATCGAGAAGCTGGTTCAAGTTAACCGCGTTGCCAAGACCGTCAAAGGCGGCCGTATCTTCACCTTCACCGCGTTGACCGTGGTAGGTGATGGCAAGGGCCGTGTTGGCTTCGGCCGTGGCAAGTCTCGTGAAGTGCCTGCTGCAATCCAGAAAGCTATGGAAGCAGCTCGTCGCAACATGATTCAAGTGGACCTGAACGGGACCACCTTGCAGTACGCCATGAAGTCCGCTCACGGCGCTTCGAAGGTGTACATGCAGCCTGCTTCGGAAGGTACCGGTATCATCGCTGGCGGCGCAATGCGTGCCGTTCTCGAAGTGGCTGGTGTCCAGAACGTTCTGGCCAAGTGCTACGGCTCGACCAACCCCGTCAACGTGGTTCACGCTACGTTCAAGGGTCTGAAAGCCATGCAGTCCCCGTCGTCCATCGCCGCCAAGCGCGGTCTGAACGTTGAGGAGATCATCTGATCATGGCTACTGTAAAAGTTACGCTGATCAAAAGCATGACCGGCCGTATCCCTAACCACAAATTGTGCGTTAAGGGTCTGGGTCTGCGTCGCATCGGTCACACTGTAGAAGTCCAGGATACTCCCGAGAATCGCGGGATGATCAACAAGGCCTACTACATGCTTCGCGTAGAGGGTTAATCGATGAAACTCAATGATCTGAGTCCAGCTCCCGGTTCGCGTCGCGAAAAGCATCGCCCGGGTCGTGGTATCGGTAGTGGTTTGGGCAAGACCGGTGGCCGTGGCCACAAAGGTCAGACCTCCCGCTCCGGTGGCACCATCGCTCCAGGCTTCGAAGGCGGTCAACAGCCGCTGCACCGTCGCTTGCCGAAGTTCGGTTTCGTTTCCCTGAAAGCCATGGACCGCGCAGAAGTGCGTCTGTCCGAGCTGGCCCGAGTGGAAGGCGACATCGTCTCCGTGCAGTCCCTGAAGGATGCCAACGTGATCAACCAGAACGTACAGCGTGTGAAAATCATGCTGTCGGGCGAAGTGACTCGCGCTGTGACCATCAAGGGAATCGCCGCCACCAAAGGTGCGCGTGCGGCTATCGAAGCAGCTGGCGGCAAGTTCGAGGAATAAATGGCTAAGCAAGGTGCTCTCTCAGCGCTAGGCAAGGGCGGTATGTCTGAACTCTGGGCTCGTCTGCGTTTTCTGTTCCTGGCGATCATCGTCTACAGAATTGGCGCACACATCCCGGTTCCAGGTATCAACCCGGACCGACTCGCAGACCTGTTTCGACAGAATGAGGGGACCATTCTTAGCTTGTTCAACATGTTTTCCGGTGGCGCGCTGGAACGGATGAGCATCTTTGCACTGGGGATCATGCCGTACATTTCGGCATCGATCATCATGCAGCTGATGACCGCCGTGAGCCCGCAACTGGAGCAGTTGAAGAAGGAAGGGGAAGCTGGCCGTCGCAAGATCAGCCAGTACACCCGCTATGGCACCGTCATCCTGGCCTTGGTGCAGGCGATCGGCATGTCGATCGGCTTGGCCAATCAGGGTGTGGCGTTCACTGCAAGCTTCAGCTTCTACTTCGTGGCGGTCTCCACTTTCGTGGCGGGCGCGATGTTCATGATGTGGCTGGGTGAGCAGATCACTGAGCGTGGTGTGGGTAACGGTATCTCGATGTTGATCTTCGCGGGTATCGTTGCTGGTCTTCCGAGAGCGATCGGGCAGTCTTTCGAGTCTGCGCGTCAGGGCGATATCAACATCTTCGCGCTGGTTGCGATCGGTCTGCTGGCGGTAGCGATTATCGGTTTCGTGGTGTTCATCGAGCGTGGTCAGCGGCGAATAGCCGTTCACTATGCCAAGCGTCAGCAAGGCCGCAAGGTTTTCGCTGCGCAGACGAGCCACTTGCCGCTGAAAGTGAACATGGCCGGTGTGATTCCTGCCATTTTCGCGAGCAGCATCTTGCTGTTCCCGGCTTCGCTGGGCTCCTGGTTCGGTCAGTCCGAAGGTATGGGCTGGTTGCAGGACGTCTCGCAGTCGATCGCTCCTGGTCAGCCGTTGAACATTCTGCTGTTTAGTGCAGGGATCATTTTCTTCTGCTTCTTCTATACGGCGTTGATGTTCAATCCGAAAGACGTGGCGGAAAACCTGAAGAAGTCCGGTGCCTTTATTCCGGGTATTCGTCCAGGCGAGCAGTCGGCGCGCTACATTGATGGCGTTCTGACCCGTTTGACCATGTTCGGTGCCCTGTACATGATGTGCGTCTGCTTGCTTCCACAGTTCCTGGTGGTGGCTGCAAACGTTCCGTTCTACCTTGGCGGGACCTCGTTGCTGATTGTGGTAGTGGTTGTGATGGACTTTATGTCCCAAGTACAATCGCACCTCGTTTCGCACCAGTACGAATCCCTGATGAAGAAAGCCAACCTGAAAGGCTACGGTGGCAGCGGTCTGCTGCGCTGACAGTCCCTTAAGGTTCGAGGAGTTGGCAATGAAAGTTCGTGCATCGGTGAAAAAGCTGTGCCGTAACTGCAAAATCATTCGTCGCGAAGGCGTCGTTCGAGTCATTTGCAGCGCAGAGCCGCGTCACAAACAGCGCCAAGGCTGACTGTGATGTGCTACAAGCCCGGCAGCTAGTGCGCTGCCGGGTTGATTATTTGTTATTACAGCGATATTATCTCGCGCCCTATTTCTTGGCTTCCGGGGCGTAGGTAGCTGTCAATTGGAGTCCCACTGAATGGCCCGTATTGCAGGCGTTAACATTCCAGATAACAAGCACACTGTTATCTCGCTGACCTACATCTATGGTGTTGGTCGCACTACTGCACAGAAAATCTGTGCAGACACTGGGGTCAACCCAGCCGCACGGATCAAGGATCTGAGCGACGAGCAGATTGAACAGCTGCGTGGCGAAGTGGCGAAGTTCACCACCGAAGGTGATCTGCGCCGCGAAATCAACATGAAAATCAAGCGCTTGATGGATCTGGGCTGCTATCGCGGTCTTCGTCATCGTCGTGGTCTGCCAGTACGCGGTCAGCGTACCAAGACCAACGCGCGTACCCGTAAAGGTCCGCGTAAGCCGATCCGCAAGTAATCGCACCAGCGAATCGACAGGAATCTAGTCATGGCAAAACCTGCTGCTCGTCCTCGTAAGAAAGTCAAAAAGACAGTGGTTGATGGCATCGCCCACATCCACGCGTCTTTCAACAACACCATCGTGACCATTACCGATCGTCAAGGTAACGCCCTGTCCTGGGCCACCTCAGGCGGTTCGGGTTTCCGCGGTTCACGCAAGTCCACCCCGTTCGCTGCCCAGGTGGCTGCAGAGCGTGCTGGTCAAGCTGCGCTGGAATATGGCCTGAAGAACCTCGACGTCAACGTCAAGGGTCCAGGTCCAGGTCGTGAGTCCGCTGTCCGTGCATTGAACGGCTGTGGCTATAAGATCGCCAGCATCACCGACGTGACGCCAATCCCGCATAACGGGTGCCGTCCGCCGAAGAAGCGCCGCGTGTAATTCAGGAGACGATAGATAATGGCTCGTTACATTGGTCCAAAATGCAAACTGGCTCGTCGTGAAGGCACTGACCTGTTCCTGAAAAGCGGCGTTCGCGCCCTGGAATCGAAGTGCAATATCGAAGCAGCCCCAGGTATCCACGGTCAGCGCCGTGGCCGCCAGTCCGACTACGGCACCCAGCTGCGTGAAAAGCAGAAAGTCCGTCGTATCTATGGCGTTCTCGAGCGTCAGTTCAGCGGTTACTACAAGGAAGCTGCCGGCAAGAAAGGCGCAACCGGCGAGAACCTGCTGCAACTGCTCGAATGCCGTCTGGACAACGTCGTATACCGTATGGGCTTCGGCTCGACTCGTGCCGAATCCCGTCAGTTGGTATCGCACAAGTCGGTCAGCGTAAACGGCAAGACCGTTAACGTTCCGTCCTACCAGGTTCGTGCTGGTGACGTGGTCGCGATTCGCGAGAAAGCTAAAAACCAGCTTCGCATTGTCCAAGCTCTCGATCTGTGTGCCCAACGTGGCCGCGTAGAATGGGTAGAAGTAGACACTGAGAAGAAGTCGGGCGTTTTCAAGAACGTTCCTGCTCGCAGTGATCTGTCCGCCGACATCAACGAAAGCCTGATTGTCGAGCTCTACTCCAAGTAAGGGCTAGAAAATAGGTGCATCCATGCAGATTTCGGTAAATGAGTTCCTGACGCCCCGCCATATTGATGTGCAGGTCGTCAGTCCAACCCGCGCCAAAATCACCCTCGAGCCTCTCGAGCGTGGTTTCGGCCATACCCTGGGCAACGCGCTGCGACGCATCCTGTTGTCCTCAATGCCCGGCTGCGCAGTAGTCGAGGCCGAGATTGACGGTGTACTCCATGAGTACAGCGCCATCGAAGGTGTACAGGAAGACGTCATTGAAATCCTGTTGAACCTGAAAGGCCTGGCTATCAAGCTGCACGGTCGTGACGAAGTTACGCTGACCTTGTCGAAAAAGGGTTCGGGGGTGGTTACCGCTGCCGATATTCAGCTGGATCATGATGTCGAGATCGTTAATCCCGATCACGTAATCGCTAACCTGGCGTCTAACGGCGCCCTGAACATGAAGCTCGTCGTAGCTCGTGGTCGTGGTTATGAACCGGCCGACTCGCGTCAAAGCGATGAAGACGAAAGCCGCAGCATTGGTCGCTTGCAGCTCGACTCTTCGTTCAGCCCGGTACGCCGTATCGCATACGTGGTGGAAAACGCCCGTGTCGAGCAGCGCACTAACCTGGACAAGCTGGTTATTGATCTGGAAACCAACGGTACCCTGGATCCTGAAGAGGCCATCCGTCGCGCTGCAACCATTCTGCAACAGCAGTTGGCTGCGTTCGTCGATCTCAAAGGTGACAGTGAGCCTGTGGTAATCGAGCAGGAAGACGAGATCGATCCGATCCTGCTTCGCCCGGTTGACGATCTGGAACTGACTGTACGTTCGGCTAACTGCCTTAAGGCGGAAAACATTTACTACATCGGCGACCTGATTCAGCGTACCGAAGTAGAACTGTTGAAGACTCCGAACCTGGGCAAGAAATCCTTGACCGAAATCAAGGACGTTCTGGCCTCCCGCGGTCTGTCCCTCGGCATGCGCCTCGACAACTGGCCGCCTGCAAGTCTTAAGAAGGACGACAAGGCGACTGCCTGATCGTCGTAATCACCGAACGTTGTGTTTGGTAAGGAATGAACCATGCGTCATCGTAAAAGTGGACGTCACCTGAGCCGTACCAGCTCGCACCGCAAGGCCATGTTTCAGAACATGGCGGTGTCGCTGTTCGAGCACGAGCTGATCAAGACTACCCTGCCAAAAGCCAAGGAACTGCGCCGCGTTGCCGAGCCGCTGATCACCCTGGCCAAGGTAGACAGCGTTGCAAACCGCCGTCTTGCTTTCGACCGTACTCGTTCGAAAGAAATGGTTGGTAAGCTGTTCAACGATCTGGGCAAGCGCTATGCCACCCGTCAGGGCGGTTACCTGCGTATCCTCAAGTGCGGCTTCCGTACTGGCGATAACGCACCTATGGCGTACGTCGAGCTGGTTGATCGTCCTGTTGGTGGCTCGGTTGAAGCTGCTGAATAAGACGAACAGTCTGTTCATGAAAAACCGGGCTTAGGTCCGGTTTTTTTATGCCTGCTAATTAGTCAAAATCTATCAGGCAAAGAAGATTTGCCCATTAGTCGAATGAGGGTGTTTTTTGGATACTTGCTCCAAGCCGCTGAAGTCGGCGCCTACACAGCAAGCCTTACCAAGGAACATCGTCCATGAGCCAGAGCAAGATCCTCACCACCGCCAGCGGCGCGCCGGTCGCCGACAATCAGAATTCCCGTTCTGCGGGGCCGCGTGGTCCCTTGCTGCTGGACGATTTCCATCTGATCGAGAAGCTTGCGCATTTCAACCGCGAGAATATTCCCGAGCGTCGTGTTCATGCAAAGGGCTCAGGCGCATACGGCACCTTTACGGTAACCCGTGACATCTTGGAATACTCCAGTGCCAAGCTGTTCAGTACCGTAGGCAAGCAGACCGAAACCTTCCTGCGATTTTCCACAGTGGGTGGCGAGCGCGGCTCAGCCGATACCGAGCGCGATCCGCGCGGGTTTCGCCCTCAAGTTCTACACCGAGGAAGGCAACTGGGACATCGTTGGCAACAACACGCCTGTGTTTTTCATTCGCGACCCGATGAAGTTTCCCGATTTCATCCACACCCAGAAGCGTTTGCCTCAAAGCAACCTGAAGAGCGCGCAGATGATGTGGGACTTCTGGTCCCATTCGCCCGAAGCGTTGCACCAGGTGACCATTCTGTTCTCGGACCGCGGCATTCCGGACGGATATCGTCACATGCACGGCTTCGGTAGCCACACCTATAGCTTGATCAATGCCAAGGGTGAGCGTCACTGGGTCAAGTGGCACTACAAGACGGCTCAGGGCATCAAGAACCTTGCTCCAGCCGACGCGGCGCGTATCGCCGGCACCGACCCGGATTACGCACAGCGCGATCTGTTCGATGCAATCGAGCGTGGGGATTTCCCCAAGTGGCGGGTATGCATGCAGATCATGAGTGAGGATCAGGCGAACCTTCATTACGAAAACCCGTTCGACGTGACCAAGACCTGGTCGCAGAAGGAGTTTCCGTTGATCGAAGTGGGCATGCTGGAACTGAACCGCAATCCGCTGAACTATTTTGCCGAAGTAGAGCAGGCGACCTTTGGCCCGAGCAACATGGTGCCCGGCGTAGGCCTGTCGCCCGACCGCATGCTGCAAGGCCGTGTGTTCGCCTATGCCGATGCCCACCGCTATCGCGTCGGGACCAATCATCAGCAGTTGCCGGTGAACGCACCCCGCAGCCCGGTTCACTCGTACCAGCGCGACGGTTCGATGGCCTTTGGCAGCAATGGCGGTGCTGCTCCTAACTACGAGCCCAACAGCTACACCGATGCACCAAAGCAGGCGCCTCAGTATCGCGAGCCGGCCTTGGCCTTGCACGGTGATGCTGATCGCTTCGATCATCGCGTGGATGCGGATTACTACAGCCAGGCCGGCGCTCTTTTTCGTTTGATGAATGCCGAGCAGCAGACTCTGCTCATCGACAACATCGCTGGCGCGATGATGGGTGTCAGCGCGGATGTGGTGGAGCGCCAGTTGCAGCACTTCTACCGTGCGGACGAAGCCTACGGTAATGGGATCGCCAAGGCATTGGGCATCCAACTGGGCTGAACCTAAGTGATAAGAAGAACCGCCCTCATCTGGGCGGTTTTTCGCTTTATTTCGTCACATTTTCTCTGCTTTTTAGCGTATTTCTGCACCGCGGGCCGTGACGTATCCGCGACCTTGGTTCAAACTATGCCTTTCTGCTAGGAGATATACGGCGATGCAAGGCCACCCGGACGTAATCGATTACCTCAATACTTTGCTCACAGGCGAGCTGGCTGCCCGTGATCAGTATTTCATCCACTCGCGGATGTACGAGGACTGGGGCTTCGCCAAGCTCTTCGAGCGCATCAATCATGAGATGGAAGAAGAAGCAGGTCATGCCGACGCCTTGATGCGTCGCATCCTGATGCTCGAAGGCACGCCGCGCATGCGTCCGGACGACCTTGAAGTCGGTACGGATGTCCCGAGCATGATCGCTGCCGATCTGCGTCTGGAATACAAGGTGCGTGCGGCCTTGTGCAAGGGTATCGAGTTGTGCGAACGACACAGCGACTTCGTGACTCGCGACATACTGCGGGTGCAGTTGGCGGATACCGAGGAAGATCATACGTACTGGCTGGAGAAGCAGCAGGGTTTGATCAAGTCCATTGGCTTGGAGAATTACCTGCAGTCGCAGTTCTGATCTCATCGTAGCAGTGGTTCAAGGCCAGGCAGGATGCACGGTGATTCTGCAGGGTTATGGTGCTGGCCGATGACGCGGCTTGCGCCGCTGCTACAGGGATGGCGTTTTGTCTGAAACTAAAAAGCCCCGCTTGTGCGGGGCTTTTTGGTTTCAGGCTTTGTCGCGTTCGAGCAGGGGCTTGAGGTAATGGCCGGTGTAGGACTGCTTCATGTCCGCAACCTGCTCCGGGGTGCCGACGGCGATGATCTGGCCGCCTTTGGAGCCGCCCTCCGGGCCCAGGTCGACCAGCCAGTCTGCAGTCTTGATGACGTCGAGGTTGTGCTCGATCACCACCACGGTGTTGCCGTGGTCGCGCAGGCGATGCAGCACGTCGAGCAGCTGCTGGATATCGGCGAAGTGCAGGCCAGTGGTGGGTTCGTCGAGGATGTAGAGGGTCTTGCCGGTGTCGCGCTTGGACAGCTCGCGCGACAGCTTGACCCGCTGTGCTTCACCGCCGGACAAGGTGGTCGCCGACTGCCCCAGCTTGATGTAGGACAGGCCGACATCCATGAGCGTCTGCAGCTTGCGCGCCAGTGCCGGTACCGCATCGAAGAACTCGCGCGCCTCCTCGATGGTCATCTCGAGGGTCTCGTGGATGTTCTTGCCCTTGTACTTGATCTCCAGGGTTTCGCGGTTGTAGCGCTTGCTCTTGCAGACATCGCAGGGCACATAGATGTCGGGCAGGAAGTGCATCTCAACCTTGATCAGGCCGTCACCCTGGCAGGCCTCGCAGCGACCGCCCTTGACGTTAAACGAGAAGCGGCCCGGGCCATAACCGCGTGAGCGCGATTCCGGCACCCCAGCGAACAGTTCGCGGATTGGGGTGAACAATCCGGTGTAGGTGGCAGGGTTCGAGCGCGGCGTGCGTCCGATCGGGCTCTGGTCGATGTCGACCACTTTGTCCAGGTGCTGCAAGCCATTGATGCTGTCATGCGCCGAAGCTTCCAGCGTGGTTGCCCCGTTGAGAGCGGTGGCGCTGAGGGGGAACAGGGTGTTGTTGATCAGGGTCGACTTGCCCGAGCCGGAAACGCCGGTGACGCAGGTCAGCAAGCCGATCGGGATCTCCAGATCGACATTGCGCAGATTGTTGCTGCGGGCGCCCTTGAGCGTCAGGGCCAGCTTTTTGTTGCGCGGCGTACGCTTGGCTGGCACGGCGATCTTCACGCGGCCGGACAGGTACTTGCCGGTCAGCGAGTCGGGATGGTCCATGACCTCCTGCGCGGTGCCCTGGGCGACGATATGGCCGCCATGCACGCCGGCGCCGGGGCCGATGTCCACAACGTAGTCGGCGAGGCGAATGGCATCTTCGTCATGCTCGACGACGATGACGGTATTGCCGATGTCGCGCAGGTGCTTGAGGGTCCCCAGCAACCGATCATTGTCCCGCTGATGCAGGCCGATGGAGGGCTCGTCGAGAATGTACATCACGCCGACCAGGCCCGCACCGATCTGGCTGGCCAGACGGATGCGCTGGGCTTCGCCGCCGGACAGCGTGTCGGCACTGCGGTCCAGGGTCAGGTAGTCCAGGCCGACGTTGACCAGAAACTGCAGGCGCTCGCGGATTTCCTTGAGGATCTTGTCGGCAATTTCGCCCTTGCGTCCGGTCAGGGCCAGCGTACCGAAGTACTCGGTGGCGTCGCCGATCGGCAGGCCGGTAACGGCGGGCAGGGTTTTCTCGCCTACCCATACATGCCGAGCCTCGCGGCGCAGACGCGTGCCGCGGCAGTCCGGGCAGGGCTGGGTGCTGAGGAACTTGGCGAGTTCTTCACGGACGCTGGCCGATTCGGTTTCGCGGTAGCGGCGTTCGAGGTTGGGCACGATGCCTTCGAACGGGTGCGAACGTTTGACGATATCGCCGCGGTCATTCAGGTAGCGGAAGTCGACGTTGTGAGTGCCGCTGCCGGTGAGGATGACTTTCTGCTGGTCGGCCGGCAGCTCGTTGAACGGCACGTCCAGGCTGAACTGATAATGGCTGGCGAGCGAACCGAGCATCTGGAAATAGTAGACGTTGCGCCGGTCCCAGCCGCGGATCGCGCCCTCGGCCAGGGTCAATTCGCCATTCACCAAGCGCTTGTTGTCGAAAAACTGCTTCACGCCCAGGCCATCGCAGGTCGGGCAGGCGCCGGCCGGGTTGTTGAAGGAGAACAGCTTGGGTTCCAGTTCGCTGATTGCGTGGCCGCAGATCGGGCAGGCAAAGCGTGCGGAGAAGATGATCTCTTCGAACGGTTCGTCGTCCATCGACGCCACCAGGGCGATGCCATCGGCCAGCTTCAACGCCGTCTCGAACGATTCGGCCAGACGCTGTTGCAGGTCGGCACGGACCTTGAAGCGGTCCACCACCACTTCGATGGTGTGCTTCTTCTGCTTGTCGAGCTTGGGCAGCTCGTCCATTTCGTAGAGCTTGCCGTTGATGCGCGCACGGACGAAACCCTGCGCGCGCAGCTCTTCGAAAATGGCCAGGTGCTCGCCTTTGCGTTCGCGGATAACCGGGGCCAGCAGCATGAGGCGGGCGCCTTCGGGCTGCGCCAGGACGAGGTCGACCATCTGGCTGACGGTCTGGGCCTCCAGCGGAATGTCGTGATCCGGGCAGCGCGGCGTGCCCACGCGGGCGTACAGCAGACGCAGGTAGTCGTAGATCTCGGTAATGGTGCCGACGGTGGAGCGCGGGTTGTGCGATGTCGACTTCTGCTCGATGGAAATGGCCGGCGACAGACCTTCGATGGTGTCGACGTCGGGCTTTTCCATCATCGACAGGAATTGCCGGGCATAGGCCGACAGCGATTCGACGTAGCGGCGTTGGCCTTCGGCGTAGAGGGTGTCGAAAGCCAGGGAGGATTTGCCTGAACCCGACAGCCCGGTGATCACGATCAGTTTGTCACGGGGCAGGGTCAGGTCGATGTTTTTCAAATTGTGGGTTCGAGCCCCACGTACCAGAATCTTGTCCAAGGCGGCCTCGCGCGGCGGGCGTAAACAGGTGAGTATACGGGGCTTGTCAATGGCACGGCACGGTGAGTGCGCGCAAAGATGAAGAAGGCGCGTCATAGCGTCGCCGTCTGTGCCGTTACTGGGTGGGACTGGTAGAATCGTCACCGGTTCACACGAGGTTTATCCATGCACGATCCCCACAGCGAACGCATGAGCAGCGGTGAAACCCGCGCAGCCAGCGGGTTGGCCCTGGTGTTCGCTTTCCGCATGCTGGGCATGTTCATGGTCCTGCCAGTGCTGGCGACCTATGGCATGGACCTGGCGGGCGCCACCCCGGCCCTGATCGGTCTGGCGATCGGCGCCTATGGCCTGACCCAGGCATTCCTGCAGATCCCTTTCGGGGTCATCTCCGACCGGATCGGCCGTCGTCCGGTGATCTACGGCGGCCTGGTGATCTTCGCCATCGGCAGCGTGGTCGCGGCCCAGTCCGACTCCATCTGGGGTGTGATCGCTGGACGCGTTCTGCAGGGCGCCGGGGCGATATCGGCAGCGGTCATGGCCCTGCTATCGGACCTGACCCGCGAACAGAACCGCACCAAGGCGATGGCCATGATCGGCATGAGCATTGGCGTGTCGTTCGCGGTGGCGATGGTGGTCGGGCCACTGCTGACCCGCGCCTTCGGCCTGCATGGCCTGTTCCTGGCGACCGGCGGGCTGGCGTTGGTTGGCATCGCGCTGGTGGCCTTCGTGGTGCCCAAGGCGACGGCACATACCCTTCATCGTGAGTCGGGCGTGACCCGCAGCGAGATGCTGGCCACCCTCAAGCACCCCGATCTGCTGCGCCTGGACCTCGGCATTTTCGTGCTTCACTCGATCCTGATGGCAAGCTTCGTCGCCTTGCCACTGGCATTGGTGGAGCGCGCCGGGTTGCCCAAGGAGCAGCATTGGTGGGTGTACCTGACCGCCCTGGTCGTATCTTTTTTCGCAATGATTCCGTTCATCATCTACGGCGAAAAGAAGCGCAAGATGAAGCGTGTTCTGCTGGGCGCGGTGGCGACCTTGATGCTGGTGGAGGTGTTCTTCTGGGCGTTCGGCGACAGCCTGAGGGCGCTGGTCATTGGCACGGTGGTGTTCTTCACGGCGTTCAACCTGCTGGAGGCGTCGCTGCCTTCGTTGATCAGCAAGGTTTCGCCAGCCGGCGGCAAGGGCACGGCCATGGGGGTGTATTCCACCAGCCAGTTCCTGGGGTCGGCCATGGGTGGCATCCTTGGTGGTTGGTTGTTTCAGCAGGGTGGCCTGGGTGTGGTCTTCATCGGATGCGCGGCGCTGTGCGCCCTGTGGCTGGCCATAGCTGTTACTATGCGCGAACCACCCTACGTGACCAGTCTGCGCTTGCCGCTTTCGCCCCAAGCGATGCGCGAGACGGGATTGGCCGAGCGGTTGAAAGCCGTGCCCGGTGTAACAGATGCGGTGGTGGTGGCAGAAGAGGCCGCCATCTATATCAAATTGGACAAAGAAATTTTGGATCGCACCGCCCTCGAGCGCCTGGTCAACCCAGCGCCGACAGCGTGCGAAGCCTAGGAGAACGTTATGGCCCGTGGGGTTAACAAAGTCATTCTGGTGGGTACTTGCGGTCAGGATCCTGAGGTCCGTTTCCTGCCCAACGGCAATGCGGTCACCAACCTGAGCCTGGCCACCAGCGAGCAGTGGACCGACAAGCAGAGCGGCCAGAAGGTCGAGCGTACCGAGTGGCACCGTGTGTCGATGTTCGGCAAGGTTGCGGAGATCGCCGGTGAGTACCTGCGCAAGGGCTCGCAGGTGTACATCGAAGGCAAGCTGCAGACCCGCGAGTGGGAAAAGGACGGTATCAAGCGTTACACCACCGAGATCATCGTCGACATGCAGGGCACCATGCAGCTGTTGGGCGGCCGTCCGCAGAACAACGACCAGCAGGGCGGCGGTGGCAACAACTACCAGCAGTCGGCACCGGCCCCACGTCAGCAGGCGCCGCGCCCGCAGCAGTCCGCGCCGCAGCAGCGTTCGGCTCCGCCTGCGCAGCAGCAGCCAGCACAGCAGCCGGCTCCGGACTTTGACAGCTTTGATGATGATATTCCGTTCTAGCGCATATCTGCACCGCCCGTATGAACTGAAAAAGCCCCGCTGCCAACCGGCACCGGGGCTTTTTGCCGCTCGCCAAAAAGCAGGCGAGGGTGCTGCTTCGAGCAGGCCTCATAAAGCGGCTTTGACGCCAGTTTTTCAGCTGTTTTCACAGCGGCAAAATATAAATATATGCATCGCGTATTACCTTGCCCTGGCCCCGCCGCTTCACTAAGATTTTTCCAACTTCGCGGCCCTGTTGCCCACGCTTCGTTACCTGGAGCGCACTGCCTGCAGCCGATACACCCTTCGAACGGAATCACGTCATGGCTTCAGGTCAACGCTTTCACGCGCTCGACAGTCTTCGCGGTATCTGCGCGTTGGCCGTTGTGCTGTATCACCTGCACGTGGTCGGCAGTGTGACGGAGCTGGCGTTCTTTCGCAGTGCCGATTTGTTCGTGGATTTCTTCTTCGTGCTCAGCGGCTTCGTGATCACCCATGCCTACGGCGCGCGGCACGATCTGGACTTGCGTCGATTCTTCATTCTGCGCACCTTTCGTCTGGCGCCCTTGCATGTCTGTTTGCTGGGCGTGTTCATCGTCTTCGAGTTCGTGAAGTGGGGCGCCGCGCAGCAGGGGGTCAACTTCAACAAGGAGCCGTTCACCGGTATGTATGCGCCTTCGCAGATCGTGCCCAACTTGCTGTTGATCCAGGCGTGGACGCCGTGGACGGAGAACATGTCGTTCAACTATCCGTCCTGGAGCATCAGCATCGAGTACTACATGTATTTGATTTTCGCCGCGGTGGTGCTGTGCACGTCGGCGCGTCGTCGGGTGCTGGCCTGGGCAGGCATCGTCATGGGTGCTGCGGCGTTGTTGTACAGCGGTGCGGGGCCGTTCACGGCGCTGGCCTACAAGGGGCTGGCGTGCTTCTTCGCCGGGGCGCTGTGCTACAAGGCCTTCGAGGCACTGCGCCGACGGGTGCAGCCGGGGTTCGCAATGGCTTCGCTGCTCGAAGTCGTGGCGGGCGGATCTATTGTCTGGGTGCTCAGCAGTGACGAGCCGAACAAGGCCATGCTGGCCAGCGCTCTGTTCTGCCTGACGGTGACCTTGTATGCGTTCGATGCCGGGATCGTTTCCAACGTGCTGAAGACGCGTGTGTTCGAGCTGCTGGGGCGACTGTCCTACTCGATCTACCTGACCCATGTGATCATTTTGAGTGTGTTGATCCTGCTGTTCATGGTGTTGGAGAAGAAGACCGGCTTGCCGCTGGCGCCGGTGTTCGGAGATTTCCGTTATCTGGACAGCGGTTACCCGTGGCTGAACAATCTGCTCGTGGGCCTGGTATTGCTGGCCGTGATCGGGGTTTCCTTCATCACCTACCACCTGATCGAGGTCAACGGGCAGAAGTTGGGGCGTCGTTTACTGGGGCATCGATTGCCTGCGCAGGCCGTGCCGGGCTGAGCCTGCAGCGCTGTCACGAAACCCTGTTTTTGATAGCACGTGACGTCAGCGTCAGAAAAACGCAAAATGGCTGTTCGATTCGAGTGCGGGCGAAGGTTTTGTCGTCGACCACGCGCCTGCGGTTAATCTGAACTGCCAATTTGAACGGACCTGCTGACTCTATGCGAATGCGCCTTATGCTGTTGGGCGGTGGGAATGCCCTAGGACAAGCGCTGATTCGCCTCGGAGCGGAAGAGGGCATCGGCTTCCTGGCCCCGCGGCCGCCGGAAAACGGTTGGGACGGGGCGAGCCTCACCGACCTGCTCGATGAAACCCGCCCCGATGCGCTGATCAATCTGGCGTACTACTTCGACTGGTTTCAGGCCGATGCAGTGAGCCAGGCGCGCCTGGACCAACAAGAAATCGCGGTAGAGCGCCTGGCCGAACGCTGCCAGCAGCACCAGATCGTGCTGTTGCAGCCTTCCAGCTATCGTGTGTTCGATGGCTCGCGGGCCACTGCCTACAGCGAAAAGGATGAGCCGGTGCCCCTTGGCCTGCGCGGTCAGGCGCTGTGGCGCATCGAGCAGAGCGTGCGCGCGGCCTGCCCACGGCACGTGCTGTTGCGGTTCGGCTGGCTGCTGGACGACAGCGCCGACGGCGTGCTGGGGCGCTACCTGCAGCGCGCCGAGCTGCCGCAACCGCTGCCGCTGGCCGATGACCGGCGCGGCAATCCGACCCCGGTGGATGATGCCGCGCGGGTGATCCTCTCGGTGCTCAAGCAGCTGGACTGCGAAGCGCCGCTGTGGGGCACCTACCACTATGCCGGCAACGAGGCGACCACTGCCTTGGCCCTTGGCCAGGCGATCATCAGCGAAGCCAGGACGATGCACGCACTGGCGATCGATGCGCCCACCGCGCAGGCCCACGCCGCGCGGCCCGATGCCGGGGAAGAACCGCAGCACGCCGTGCTGGCCTGCAAGAAAATCCTGCACACCTTCGGTATCAAGCCGCGCGCCTGGCGTTCGGGGCTGCCGAGCCTTCTGGACAGATACTACCGACATGGCTGATACACCCATTCTGATCACCGGCGGTGCCGGTTTCATTGGCTCCCATCTGGTCGATGCGTTGCTGGCCGAAGGTCACTCGGTGCGGGTGCTCGACGACTTGTCCACAGGCAAGCGCAGCAACCTGCCGATGGAAAACCCCAGGCTGGAGCTGATCGAAGGCGATGTCGCCGACGCACGCCTGTTGGCACAGGTGGTAGGCGGCTGCAAAGCGGTGGTGCACCTGGCCGCGGTCGCTTCGGTGCAGGCTTCCGTGGACGATCCGGTGAAGACTCACCAGAGCAACTTCATCGGCACCTTGAACCTGTGCGAAGCGATGCGTCTGGCGGGGGTCAAGCGTGTGCTGTTCGCTTCCAGTGCCGCGGTGTATGGCAACAATGGCGAAGGTGAGGCGGTCGGCGAGAACACACCCAAGGCACCTTTGACGCCCTATGCATCGGACAAGCTGGCCAGTGAGTACTATCTGGACTTCTACCGCCGCGAGCATGGGCTGGAGCCGGTGGTGTTTCGCTTCTTCAATATCTACGGGCCGAGGCAGGATCCTTCCTCGCCGTATTCGGGCGTCATCAGTATTTTCAGCGAGCGTGCCCAGCGTGGGCAGCCGATCAGCCTGTTCGGCGATGGCGAACAAACCCGCGACTTCTTCTATGTCGGTGACCTGGTGACTTTGCTGATGCAGGGGTTGCAGCAGGCCACCGTGCAACCGGGGCCGGTGAACGTAGGGTTGAACCAGGCGACGTCGCTCAATCAGCTGCTGGCTGGGCTGGGCGCAGTGCTGGGCGGTTTGCCGGCGGTGAGCCACGGCCCGGCGCGTGCGGGCGATATCCGTCACTCGCGCGCCGACAACGCCTTGCTGCTGGAACGCTTCGAACTGGGCCCGGTGACGCCGCTGGAAGAAGGGTTGCGGCGCCTCCTGGCACTGTAACCGCCCACTGCCGCCAGCCCGTTGCCGCACCGATGGGGCAGGGCTGGCGGCAGGATCGTTGCCTAGAACTTGTAGCCCACACCCACCATGTACACCCACGGATCGACTTCCAGGTCGACTTTGGTGCGGCCGACGCCCAGCGCCGTGGGGCCGTCGACGCTGGCCTTGGTGTCGATGTCGACGTACCAGACCGACGCGTTGAGCATCATGTGCTCGCCCAACATGTAGTCGAAACCCAATTGCCCGGCAATGCCCACCGAGTCCTGGATCTTCAGGTTGTCGAAGCCCTGCTGCTTGCGCGCGCCACTCAGGTCTTCGTCGTAGAACAGGGTGTAGTTGATGCCGACGCCGGCGTACGGCTGGAAGCGCGACGTTGGCGCCAACGGGTAGTACTGCAATGACAGGGTGGGAGGCAGTTGCTTGACGTCCGCCAGCTTGCCATCGAGCCCGCCGATACCGGTGGCGGCGCTGATTCCGCGCACGCCTACGGTGTGCTGGAATGGAGTGGCCGCCAGCAGCTCGATGCCGACGTGGTCGGTGAGCATGTAGGCGAAGGCCAGGCCCAGCTGCGTGTCGCTGTCGAGGGTGGCTTTGGTGCCTGCGATCTTGGCGCCGTCCAGCTTGAGCTGGCCGCTGTCTTCATTGGGCGCGGTGGTGGCGGCGCCGGCGCGAATGATCATGTCGCCGGCCTGGTGGGCCTGGGCCTGTGAGGTTGCCAGCGCCAGGGCAATCAGTGAGGCGCCGAGCAAGGACTTGTTCATGGGGGCTCCATTGGGGAATGCGAAGGACATTCGCCCAATGGTAGTCAGTGCGTCGCTGCGGTTTTTTGATCTGGCTCAATGAAAAGTCATTGGCTCAGTCGGGAAGTTCGTAGGCATAGATCTTCGCCGCAGCCATCTGGTAGCCGGCCTGGGCCAGGTCGCTGGTGCTGGCCTTGACCTGCATCGGTCCCTCGATCCAGTAGGGCTGGTAGAGCTCCTCGACCTTGACCCCGACGGCGCTGGTGACGTGCACGATCTGGTTGGACGGCGGCGGCGGTACATGGATGCAGGCGCCGAAATAGGGCACCAGAAGAAACTCGGTGGTCCGACCGGCCTCGTTGACCTCCAGCGGCACGATGTAGCCGGGGATGCGCAGCTGCTGACCGTCCAGTGCCTGGACCACGGGTGCATCGGGCGCCTGCTGGTGGACGGCAGGCGCTGCTTCGGCCAAGGTCGTGCCGATGTTCGCCAGATCGTGCATTGGCGTCATCTGCGGGGTCAGCTTGGGCGCATCCGGCGGGATCAGCGCCTCCCAGCTGACTTCCTTGAGCTCGGCTGCGGACAGCGACATGCTGGTCAGCAGCAACAGGGCCATTACCGCGCGCAACATAGGCGAAATCCTCACAGGTGGATCGACAGGCCGTCGGCCAGAGATTGCCGGTAGGCGCGCCAGGCCGGAATCGCGCCCATGACCACTGCGGCTGCGAGGATGATCCCCAGCAGCGACCACTCATAGGCGCTGGGCAGGCTCAGCGGCAGATACAGGCCGTAGTTGGACTGCACGTAGCCCTGCGCGCAGGCAATGCCCAGGTACAACAATGCCATGCCCGCGAGGATTCCGACCAGTGCCAGGGCGAAGGCTTCGAGAATCAGCAGGCCGGCGATGTGCCAGGGACGAGCGCCGACCGAGCGCAGGATGGCCATCTCGCGACGGCGTTCGTTGAGGCTGGTGACGATGGCCGTGAGCATGCCGATCAGGCCGGTCAGCACGACGAATACGGAGATCACGAACAACGCCTGTTCTGCGGTGCCCATCAGGCTCCACAGCTCCTGCAGGGCCACGCCGGGCAGGATCGCCATCAACGGTTCGCCGCGAAAGTCGTTGATGTCGCGTTGCAGGGCGAAGGTGGCGATCTTGCTGTTCAGGCCGACCATGAACGCGGTGATGGCGCTGGGTGTGAGGTCCATGTTGCGCGCCTGGTCGGCGCTTATGCGTCCGGCGCCGCGCGCCGGTACGCCATTCTTCCAGTCGACATGGATCGCTTCCATGCCGCCCAGGCTGATGTGCAGCGTGCGATCGACCGGCGTACCGGTGCGGGCGAGGATGCCGACGACGGTGAACGGCTTGTCGTCGTGCTTGACCAGGCTGATCGCCGCCACGCCGTGGGCCAGCACCAGTTTGTCGCCGAGCTTGTAATGCAGGGCATCGGCGACCTGCGCGCCAAGCACCACCTCGAACGGGTCGGTCTGGAAGGCACGGCCCTGGACCACCTGCAGCGACTGCCGGCGGCCGTACTGATAGTGTTCGAAATAGCTCTGGTTGGTGCCCATGACCCGGTAGCCGCGGTGCGAGTCACCCAGCGAGATGGGGATGGCCCACTTGACCTGCGGGTTGTTGGCGTAATGCTCGAAACTGTCCCAGCGGATGTTGTTGGTCGCGTTGCCGATGCGGAACACCGAGTAAAGCAGCAGGTTGACCGAGCCGGAGCGGGCGCCGACGATCAGGTCGGTACCGCTGACCGTGCTGGCGAAGCTGGCACGGGCTTCGTGGCGCACACGTTCCACGGCCAGCAGCAGGCACACCGACAGGGCAATGGCGAAGGCGGTCAGGAACGCGGTGAAGCGGCGGTTGGCCAGGCTGGCCAGGGCAAGACGAAGCAGGTACATCAAGACACCTCGGGTGAGGCAGGGCGTGCTGCGTGATTGAGTTCGGCCAGGGACAGGTGGCGGTCGAACAGAGGCGCCAGGCTTTGATCGTGACTGACGAACAGCAGGCTCGAGCCGGCGGCGCGGCATTCGGCGAACAGCAGTTGGATGAAGGCTTCACGGGCGTCGCTGTCCAGTGCCGAGGTCGGCTCGTCGGCGATCACCAGTTCGGGCTGGCCGATCAGCGCGCGCGCAGCCGCCACGCGTTGCTGCTGACCGATGGAGAGGGTGTCGGCACGGCGTTGGAGCAGGGCCGGATCGGTCAGGCCAAGGTGTGCCAGCAGTTGCGTGGCCGCCTGGGCAACACTGCCATGGCGCTGCACGGCGCGAGCGGTGCGGCGGCGGGAGAAGCGGCAGGGCAGCTCCACGTTCTCACGCACCGACAGGAACGGCAGCAGGTTGAATTGCTGGAAGATGTAGCCCGTGTGTTCGACGCGAAACCGGTCACGGGCGGCAAAGCTCAACTCGCTCAGGTTCTGCCCGAGCAAGTGAACGCTGCCATGCTGCGGCGTGTGCACGCCGCCGAGCAGGCCCAGCAGGGTGGTCTTGCCACTGCCGCTGGGGCCCTTCAGGAACAGGGTTTCCCCACGCTCCAGACGGAACGCGGGAATGTCCAGCAACATCGCTTGGCCAGGCCAGGCAAAGCCCAGTTCGGCCAGCTCGATCAATGCATCGCTCATGGGTCAGAATTTCAGGCTGCTTTGCTTGGGGGTGAGGTCCGTACCCTGCTGGCCGGACGGGCCGATCAGTTGTACCTGAATTTTCTGGGTGGCGGGGAAGGTGCTGAACAAGCGCGCCAGGTCCAGGTGTTCCAGGGCCTGTGGCGACGCGCAGGTGAAGTGGTAGTGCGCATGAATCTCGCTGTGCTCGTGGTGATGCTCTTCACCTTGCTTGGTTTCTGCGGCGTCGTGCTCGTGGGCAGGCTTGTCGCCGAACAACGGGCTTTCCAGCTTCTGCTCGGCGACTTTGCAATTGGCTGCGGCGGGCAGGCCGAACAGGGCCAGGGGTTGCTCGAGGGTCTTGCGTGCCGCGGCGACCTTGGCCTTGTCGGCATCGCTGCTGGCGGCATGCTCGAAGCCCACCAGGTTCATGGCCGGGCTTTGCAGTTCCAGTTCGAGGGATTGGCCATCCAGGGCGGCGTCCAATCGTGCCACGCCGTGTTCGTGGGCGCCGAGGCTGCCGTGCTCATGCTCATGCTCGTGGCCCTCCTCGTGGGCATGGGCGACGAAGGGCAGCAGAGCGAAGGGCAGGGCAAGCATGAGACGGCGCATTGGGGAATCTCGTGAGCGATATGGAAACGCAATGTTATAACAAATTTACATTGGGTTGCCATGTGTCTGTAAAGATTCATGTTCGGTTCAGGCAATGCGTGCAGAGGGCTTGAAGTCGAAGCCGGGATTGCTTCACCCGCGAGGCGCTGCTACAACGAGGCCTCGTTATGGAAGGGCATCCGCATGATCAGAATCAAAGGTACCGTAGGCAACCTGCCGGTGGACCTGGCCATAGACATGGACGCTGAGGACTGGGCGCACCTCGCTGGCCCATTCGCGACAGCGTCCGAGGCTGTGCTGACGTCGGCAGCGGCGCCCGCGCCAGGCAAGGCCAAGGCCCAGGACGATGGCGCCTGGCGCAGCGTTCTTCATCTGCTGGAGCAGGCAGGTCGTATCGACGGTCCGGCATTGCTGGATCAGGTGCAGGGGCTGGTCGGTGACGTGGCGGCTGGCAAGCGAATGCTGGTGCGCTTGCGCCATTGCCCGCAGGTGAGAGTAGAAGCCGGCGCGGATGCGCCGGTCTATTGCTGGGTTGGCGGCTAGCCGAAAGCACCGCGTGCCCGGCAGTCCGTCAGTACAGCGCGGCGAACAGCTTGCGGCGGTAGCTGGTCACCAGCGGGTGGTCGTTGCCGAGCAGCTCGAACACCTGCAGCAATGTCTTGTGCGGCAGCCCTTCGCTGTAACTGCGATTGCGCATGAACAGCTGTAGCAGTCCGTCCAGCGCTGCTTCGTAATGCTGCCGTGACAGCTGCTGGATGCACAGTTGGTACGCTGCTTCGTCGTCGCCAGCGTCGCGGGCCAGGCGTGCCTTGAGGTCGGCTGCATCGGGCAGGGCCGCCGCCTGACGCAGGAAGGTCAGTTGCGCCTTGGCCCCGGCCAACGCAGCCTTGTGCTCGTCACCACTGACGGCATCGAGTACCTGTTGCGCTTCGTCCAGCTCGCCGCGCTCGGCCAGGCAGCGGGCGAACAGGATCAGCGCGCCAGGGTTGGCATTGTCTTCGGCCAGCAGCCCCTTCAAGGTCTGCTCGGCTTCGCCGAAGCGGCTCTCGCTGAACAGGGCCTGCGCCAGTTCCAGTGGATCGGCCGCCGCCGGCGGTGGCATCTGCACATGCGGTTCGAGCAGGGCGCGGATGGCCGACTCAGGTTGTGCGCCAGCGAAGCCATCCACCGGCTGACCATCCTTGAACAACACCACGGTGGGCAGGCTGCGAATGCCGAAGCGGCCGACGATGTCGGGTTCGGCGTCGCAGTCGACTTTGGCCAGAACCAGCTCGCCTGCGTAGCCCTCGGCAATCTGTTGCAGCAAAGGCATCAGCACTTTGCAGGGGGCGCACCATTCGGCCCAGAAATCCACCAGCACGGGTTTGATGTAGGAGTTCTGGATGACGGCCTGATCGAAATCGGCTGTGGTCACGTCGAAGATATACGGGGTTTCTTGACTCATGTGAATCTCGCGGATCTGCGGTTCGGTGGACTATAAGGGATTCGAATCGGGCCCACCACCGCCGCTCGTTTGGCCGGGTGGTGGGCGTTGCCCGAGCGTTTCAGGGGGCCTTGATCATTTCCAGGTTGCCCAGCAGCTGGGTGGTGGGCTGGTTGATCTGCACGGCAGGCAGGTGCAGGATCAACTGCCCCGACTGACTGGCGCGGGCGCGCAGCTCGACCCGCGAACCGGCCGGGAAGGCTTCGGCGGCAAAGCGCAGCTGGAAGGGCAGGGGTTGGCCGGTGCCCCGCTGCTTGGCGCTGGCCAGCAGTTTCTGCGGACGCGCCCGGGAATCGATCACCAGCAGGGCCATCTCGACTTCGGCGCCGGTAGGTACGCCGAGCAGGTTGCCGCTGAGCTGGCGCTGGTAGGCCGGCAGCGGCCCCAGTTCCACGGGCGCCTTGATGACGGGCGCTGCCGTCGGCGGCGGGGTAGCGCTGGCCACGGGCTTGGGCGCATCGCTGCTGCAGGCGGCGAGCAGGCTGAAGAGAGCGAGCAGAACGAGCGACTTGGACGGCATTTCGAAACCCAACGAAAGTAGAGCCGTCTGTATACCGCAAAGCCCCGGGCTTGTCTTGCCAGTGGGATGCGCTACCATGGCCCTCCCTTTTTTTGTTGCCTGCCACCATGCACTGTCCCTTCTGCGGTGCCAACGACACCAAGGTCATCGACTCACGACTGGTCGCCGAGGGCGAGCAAGTACGCCGGCGCCGTGAGTGCCTGGCTTGCGGTGAGCGTTTCACCACCTTCGAAACCGCCGAACTGGTGCTCCCGCGACTGATCAAGCAAGACGGCAGCCGCCAGCCTTTCGACGAAGAAAAACTGCGCGCGGGCATGCAGCGAGCGCTGGAAAAACGCCCTGTCAGTGTCGAGCGCCTCGAGGCGGCGCTGGTGCACATCAAGCATCAGTTGCGCGCCACGGGCGAACGCGAGGTCAAGTCGCTGGTCGTCGGCGAGTGGGTCATGACCGAGCTGCAAAAGCTCGATGAAGTGGCCTACATCCGTTTTGCTTCGGTGTACCGGCGCTTCCAGGACCTGGACGAGTTTCGCGAGGAAATCGACCGCCTGGCGCGCGAGCCGGCGAAGGAATGATGAGCATGCCCGACCCGACGGCCAGTGATACCCGGCACATGGCCCGCGCGTTGGAGTTGGCGCGCAAAGGCGTGTATTCCACTCATCCCAATCCACGCGTGGGTTGCGTGATCGTGCGTGACGGTGAAACGGTCGGCGAAGGCTGGCACGTCCAGGCCGGCGGCCCCCATGCCGAGGTGCACGCTCTGCGCCAGGCCGGCACCCGCGCGCGGGGCGCCACGGCCTATGTAACGCTCGAGCCGTGCAGCCACTACGGGCGTACGCCGCCATGCGCCGAGGCGTTGGTCGAAGCCGGCGTGGCGCGGGTGGTGGTGGCCATGCAGGACCCCAATCCGCAGGTGGCCGGGCAGGGCCTGGAGCGCCTGCGACAAGCGGGCATCGCCGTTACGTGCCCGCTGCTTGCCGCCGAGGCCCGGGCGCTGAACCCCGGATTTCTCAAACGCATGGAACACGGCCAGCCCTACGTTCGGGTAAAACTGGCCATGAGCCTGGACGGGCGCACGGCCATGGCCAGCGGCGAGAGCCAGTGGATCACCGGGCCTGCCGCGCGTTCGGCAGTGCAGCGCCTGCGGGCGCAATCCAGCGCCGTACTGACCGGCGCCGACAGCGTGATTGCCGACGGTGCGCGGATGACCGTGCGCGCCACCGAGTTGGGGCTGGATGCCGAGGCTACCGAGCTGGCAACGCGCCGCGTGCCATTGCGCATTCTGATCGACGGCCGCCTGCGGGTGCCGCTGGATGCGCCGTTCTTCCTGGCCGGGCCGGCGCTGGTCGTGACCTGCGCAGACGCAACGGATCACCCCGAATACGTTCAGGCCGGTCACGAACTGCTGAGCCTGCCGGGCAGGGATGGGCGAGTCGATCTGCCGGCTCTGTGCGGCGAGTTGGCGCGCCGAGGCCTCAACGAAGTCCTGGTGGAAGCCGGAGCGAGCCTGGCAGGGGCCTTCGCCCGCCAAGGCCTGGTGGACGAGTATCAGATATTCATTGCCGCCAAGTTCATGGGCTCCACGGCGCGGCCGTTGCTCGACTGGCCACTGGCGCACATGAGCGAATCGGTGCCGTTGCAGATCATCGACATGACGGCGGTGGGCGACGACTGGCGCGTGATCGCCGTCCCGACCCTTGCGCCACAGCCCGCTACGGCACCGGCAAAGCGCGTATAATTTCCGGCTTGCGCCTGGCGCCAGCCTTGTTCTCGAGGAGGACTCATGTTCACCGGCATCATCGAATCCATCGGCAGCATCCGTGCGTTGACCCCCAAGGGCGGTGACGTGCGCGTACACGTCGACACCGGCAAGCTCGACCTGGGCGATGTCAAACTCGGCGACAGCATTGCCATCAATGGCGTCTGCCTCACGGCCGTCGAACTGCCGGGCAACGGCTTCGTCGCCGACGTCAGCCGCGAAACCCTGGACTGCACCGCTTTCCACCAGCTCAAGAACGGCAGCCGGGTCAACCTGGAAAAGGCCCTGACCCCCACCACGCGTCTGGGTGGGCACCTGGTCAGCGGCCATGTCGATGGCGTCGGCGAGGTGGTTTCACGCCAGGAAAACGCCCGCGCCGTGGAATTCCGTATCCGCGCGCCGAAAGAGTTGGCCAAGTACATCGCCCACAAGGGTTCGATCACCGTCGACGGCACCAGCCTGACGGTGAACGCCGTGGATGGCGCCGAGTTCGCATTGACGATCATTCCGCACACGCTGAGCGAAACCATCATGGACGACTACCGTCCAGGTCGCCTGGTCAACCTCGAGGTCGATCTGCTGGCGCGCTACCTGGAGCGTCTGCTGCTGGGCGACAAGGCCAGCGAGCCGAGCCAGGGCGCCATCAGCGAAAGCTTCCTGGCGGCCAACGGCTACCTGAAATCCTGAACAGCGCGCTGTTCTGAACACAAGGGGGTGCCGCGTGGCGCTCAACACGATCGAAGAGCTGGTGGAAGATATCCGCCAGGGCAAGATGGTCATCCTGATGGATGACGAAGACCGCGAAAACGAAGGTGACCTGATCATGGCCGCCGAATGCTGCAAGGCCGAGCACATCAACTTCATGGCCCGCCACGCGCGTGGCCTGATCTGCATGCCGATGACCCGCGAGCGCTGCGAGACGCTCAAGCTGCCGCTGATGGCGCCGCGCAACGGGTCGGGCTTCGGTACCAAGTTCACCGTGTCCATCGAAGCGGCCACCGGCGTGACCACCGGCATCTCCGCCGCCGACCGCGCCCGCACGGTGCAGGCCGCGGCTGCGGCCGATGCGCGCGCCGAGGACATCGTCAGCCCTGGGCACATCTTCCCGTTGATGGCCCAGGCGGGCGGCACGCTGGCCCGCGCGGGCCACACCGAGGCTGCGTGCGACCTGGCGCGGATGGCCGGCTTCGAGCCCAGCGGGGTGATCTGCGAGGTGATGAACGACGACGGCACCATGTCGCGCCGTGCCGAGCTGGAGGTGTTCGCAGCCCAGCATGACATCAAGATCGGCACCATTGCCGATCTGATCCACTATCGGATGATCCATGAACGTACCGTTCAGCGGATTGCCGAGCAGCCGCTGGACAGCGAACTGGGCCAGTTCAACCTGGTGACCTATCGTGATTCGGTGGAAGGCGACGTGCACATGGCGCTGACCCTGGGCACAGTGGTGGCGGACCAGCCGACCCTGGTGCGGGTGCATAACATGGACCCGCTGCGCGACCTGTTGATGGTCAAGCAACCGGGCCGCTGGAGCCTGCGCGCGGCGATGAGCGCGGTTGCCGAGGCCGGCAGCGGTGTGGTGCTGTTGCTCGGCCACCAGCAGGACGGCGACGTACTGCTGGCGCACCTGCGTGAAAGTGCCGGGCAGGCCGTGGCAAAAACCCCGACCACCTACAGTATCGTCGGCGCCGGTTCGCAGATCCTGCGCGACCTGGGCGTGCGCAAGATGCGCCTGCTCAGCTCGCCGATGAAGTTCAATGCGATATCCGGATTCGATCTGGAAGTTGTAGAATACGTGCCCTCCGAATAAAGACAGGCTGCAAGGGTGGCGGCGGTGCCGATGCATAGGCCTGCCCGTGACCTGCAGTCTCGATGTTCGTGATCCATTATCCGCAGAGGCCGCCTGCAGGCGGCCTGGCTCTTTAAGATGAGACAGACCCGAATGACCCTGAAGACCATCGAAGGTAACTTCATCGCCCCCAAAGGCCGCTACGCCCTGGTGGTTGGCCGCTTCAACAGCTTCGTCGTCGAAAGCCTGGTGAGCGGCGCCGTCGATGCCCTGGTTCGCCACGGCGTCAGCGAAAGCGACATCACCCTGATTCGCGCCCCGGGTGCGTTCGAGATCCCGCTGGTCGCGCAGAAGGTTGCACAGCAAAGCGAATACGCCGCGATCATCGCGCTGGGCGCAGTGATTCGGGGCGGTACGCCGCACTTCGAATACGTTGCCGGCGAATGCACCAAGGGTCTGTCCCAGGTGTCGATGGAGTTCGGTGTGCCGGTCGCCTTCGGCGTACTGACCGTGGACACCATCGAGCAAGCCATCGAGCGCTCCGGCACCAAGGCTGGCAACAAGGGTGCGGAAGCTGCGCTTTCTGCCCTGGAAATGGTCAGCCTGCTGGCGCAGTTGGAGGCCAAGTGATCAACGACGAAAGCGATCGCTTCAATCCACGCGATCCCAAGCCTGCGGACGCCGGCAAGCCTTCACGCAGCGCCAAGCGCCGCGAGGCGCGTCAATTGGCAACCCAGGCCCTGTACCAATGGCACATGGCCAAGCATTCGCTGAACGAGATCGAAGCGCAGTTCCGCGTCGACAACGATTTCGGTGACGTCGACGGCGCCTATTTCCGCGAAATCCTGCACGGTGTGCCGGCCAGCCGCGATGAAATCGACAGCGCCCTGGCGCCGTGCCTGGACATCACCATCGACGAGCTCGATCCGGTCGAGTTGGCCGTGCTGCGCTTGTCCACCTGGGAACTGCTCAAGCGGGTCGACGTGCCTTACCGTGTGGTGATCAACGAAGGCATCGAGCTGGCCAAGGTGTTCGGTTCCACCGACGGCCACAAGTTCGTCAACGGCGTGCTCGACAAGCTGGCGCCGAGCTTGCGTGGCCCGGAAGTGGCAGCGCACAAGCGCTGATCGCGGACATGCAGCCCATGGGCGAATTCGAGCTGATCCGACACTATTTCGCCGCCGCGTCCTGTGCGCGGGCCGGCGATGGTGTGGCCTTGGGCATCGGCGACGATTGTGCCCTGCTGGCGCTGGCACCGGGCGAGCAGATGGCGGTTTCCACCGACACTCTGGTGGCCGGCGTGCATTTTCCCCAGGGTGCCGACCCCCTCCTGCTGGGCCAGCGCGCCCTGGCCGTCGCGGCCAGCGACCTGGCTGCCATGGGGGCCAGCCCTCTGGGATTCACCTTGGCCCTGACCCTGCCCAGCTTTTCGGCGCAGTGGTTGCAAGGGTTCGCCACCGGCCTGGATACCATGGCCGAGCGCTGCGGCCTGCGCCTGGTCGGGGGTGACACCACGCGTGGCCCGTTGAGCCTGACCCTGACTGTGTTCGGCCGTCTGCCCCATGGCTTGGCGCTGACGCGTAGCGGTGCCCGACCGGGTGATCTGCTGTGCGTCGGCGGCAGGCTGGGCGACGCTGCGGGCGCGCTGCCGCTGGTGCTTGGCCAGCGACATGCCGAGCCTGCGGTGGCCGGGCCCTTGCTGGCTCACTACTGGTCACCGCTGCCGCAATTCGAACTGGGCCAGGCCTTGCGGGGCAGGGCCAGCGCGGCGCTGGATATCTCCGACGGCCTGTTGGCCGACTGCGGCCACATTGCCAGGGCATCGAAAGTCGCCTTGCGGGTGGAACGCGAGCGACTGCCGGTGTCCAATGCCCTGCAGTCGCTGCTCGGCCTGGAACAGGCCTGGTCAGCGGCGCTGAGCGGGGGGGACGACTATGTATTGGCCTTCACCCTGCCTCCTGAAGAAGAAACCACCCTGCGCGCTCAGGGCGCGGTGTTTTTCGTCATCGGCCAAGCGAGTGTTGGCGAAGGCGTCACGCTGGTCGACCGTCACGGCCAGGACATCACCCCGACCATTCGGGGCTACCAACATTTTGCGGAGACACCGTGACAGACCATCCCAACCAGGTTCCAGCGGAGTTCGTGCCCCCTTCGGTGTGGCGTAATCCATGGCATTTCCTGGCCTTCGGTTTTGGCTCCGGAACCTTGCCCAAGGCGCCGGGCACCTGGGGATCGATGGTCGCCGTGCCGTTCATTCCGTTGTGGCAGATGTTGCCCGACTGGGGCTACTGGCTGATGCTGGGCGTAAGCATGCTGTTCGGCATCTGGCTGTGCGGCAAGGTCGCCGACGACCTGCGCGTGCATGACCACGAAGGCATCGTCTGGGACGAGATGGTCGGCATGTGGATCACCCTGTGGCTGGTGCCCGAAGGTTGGGTCTGGCTGTTGGTGGGGTTTCTGGTGTTCCGCTTCTTCGACATTCTCAAGCCATGGCCGATTCGCTGGATAGATCGCCACGTGCATGGCGGTGTGGGTATCATGTTCGATGATGTGCTGGCTGGGGTCTTTGCCTGGTTGGCCATGCAGCTGCTGGTGTGGGGCTGGAGCTTCGTGTGAATCGGCGTGCAGGCCGGCTTTGAGGGCGCAACGGATGGCTGGGTGGCGAGGGTTGCTGGGAGCGGCGATGCTGTTGGTGTGCTGGGCAGCCAGTGCAGAGGTATCGCTGCCGCCTGCGCGCATCGATCTGGTCAGCGAAGCCTGGGAAGACTATACCAACGCTGACGGCAGTGGCCTGGCCTGGGACGTGCTGCGCGAGGTCTTCCAGCCAGCAGGCATCGCCGTGGTCACACGCAGCGAGCCCTACATTCGGTCGGTCGGGCTGGTACAGCAGGGTCAGGCCGATGCCTGGGTCGGTTCTTACCAGAACGAGGCACATGCCCTGTACCCGCGCTGGCATTATGACACCGATCACATCTTCGCCTTGAGCCTGGCCGACAAGCCTCAGGTCGATTTCGCCAGCCTGGGCGGCTATCGACTGGCCTGGGTACGCGGCTACCAATTCCAGAAATACCTGCCTAACGTGCGAACCTACAATGAGGTCCAGCGCCGCACCGGCATCCTGTCCATGCTCGAACACGATCGTGCCGACTATTACGTCGATGCCCTGACCGAAATCGAAGTGATCCTGCGCCAGGCCGCCGAGCCCGAGCGTTTCAAGCGCGTGCACGTGGCCGAGTTGCCGCTGTACCTGGGCTTCAGCGACAGTGCGCGTGGCCGGGCATTGCTTGCCGTCTACGATCAGCGCATGGAACAGTTGGTCAAGACCGGGCAGCTGCGCGGGATCTACCAGCGCTGGGGCCAACCCTATCCGTTCGACCCCGCGTTGCCAGCCCCTTGATCGAGCCGCGGCACAGGCGCGACGATCATCCACTGAGCAGGTGCGCAGAGCTGCTGTTACAATACTGCCCTTGTCAAGTTCATCAAGAATCAGGAGCACCCGGTGCCCGTCGTTTTTGTCGCTGCTTCTCAGCTTCCCACGCCTTTCGCTTTGTTCACCATGCATGGTTTTCTCGATGAGGCCACGGGCCGCGAGCATGTCGTGCTCAGCCTGGGCGATGTGGCTGACGGCGCGCCCGTACTGGGGCGCCTGCATTCGGAATGTCTGACCGGGGACGCGCTGTTCAGCCAGCGCTGCGACTGCGGCTCGCAACTCGAAGCCGCATTGCAGGCCATTGCCCGGGAAGGGCGCGGTGTCTTGCTGTACCTGCGCCAGGAAGGCCGGGGTATTGGCTTGCTGAACAAGATCCGTGCCTATGAATTGCAGGACGGCGGTGCCGATACGGTCGAGGCCAACGAGCGCCTGGGCTTCGCTGCCGACCAGCGCGACTACGGCATGTGCGAACCGATGCTCGAGCACTTGGGGGTCAAGGCCTTGCGCTTGATGACCAACAATCCGCGCAAGGTCAAGGCGTTGACCGACATGGGCATCAGCGTGGCCGAGCGGGTACCGCTGCACACCGGGCACAACCCACACAACAAATACTACCTGGCCACCAAGGCCGGCAAGCTTGGCCACATGATGGGCAGCGAGCATCAGGGGGAAGTGGTCGGCACGATCCGCAAGGGTAGTGAAGGGATGTAGCGCGCTGCAGGGCTGACGGTGTGAGCCCTGCAGCGAAGTGACGTCAGCGTTGCAGCAGGCGCTGGCGCAGGGTAATGGCCGCTTCGATACCCACCGCATCCAGGCCACATTCGGCCAGCATCTGCGCAGGCTTCGCGTGTTCAACATAGGCATCCGGCAAGCCGAGGTGCAACACGGGCTTGAGCACGCCTTCGCGGGCCAGGAATTCACTGACCGCTGAACCTGCGCCACCCATGATGGCATTCTCTTCGAGCGTGACCAGCAGATCGTGGCTGTCGGCCAGCTCACGGACCAGTTGCTCGTCGAGCGGCTTGACGAAGCGCATGTCGGCAACGGTGGCGTCGAGCTTTTGCGCGACTGTCAGCGCCTCGGTCAGCTGCACACCGAACACCAGAATGGCGATGCCACGACCCTTGCGACGCACCACGCCCTTGCCGATCTCGATGCTGTCCAGGCCGGCGCCGATCACTGCGCCCGGGCCATTGCCGCGTGGATAGCGTACGGCCGCCGGCCCCGGGTAGTGGTGGCCGGTGCTGAGCATCAGGCGCAGCTCGTTTTCGTCGCTGGGCGTCATCACCAGCATGCCGGGGATACAGCGCAGGTACGACAGGTCGTAGCTGCCGGCATGGGTCGGACCGTCTTCGCCGACCAGGCCTGCCCGGTCGATGGCGAACAGGACGTCGAGGTTCTGCACCGCCACGTCGTGGATCAGCTGATCGTAGCCGCGCTGCAGGAATGTCGAATAAATAGCCACCACCGGCTTGGCGCCTTCGCAGGCCATGCCGGCCGCCAGGGTCACCGCATGCTGTTCGGCAATGGCGACGTCGAAGTAACGCTCGGGGAAGCGTTCGCTGAAAGCGACCAGGTCCGAGCCTTCCTTCATGGCCGGGGTAATACCGACCAGGCGTTGGTCGGCTTCCGCCATGTCGCACAGCCACTGCCCGAACACGCCCGAGTACTTCGGCCCGCTGGCCTTGGCTGGAGCCACGACCGGAGCGTCGAGCGGGTCGAGCTTGGTGATGGCGTGGTAGCCGATCGGGTCGACCTCGGCCGGGGCGAAGCCCTTGCCCTTCTTGGTGACTACGTGCAGGAACTGCGGCCCCTTGAGGTCGCGCATGTTGCGCAGGGTGGCCACCAGGGTTGGCAGGTCATGGCCGTCGATCGGCCCGATGTAGTTCCAGCCCAGTTCTTCGAACAGGGTGCCGGGAACCAGCATGCCCTTGGCGTATTCCTCGGTGCGGCGAGCGATTTCCCAGGCACCGGGCAGGCGCGATAGCACCTTCTTGCTGCCCTCGCGCATGCTGGTGTAGGTACGGCTGGAGAGAATCTTGGCCAGGTAATTGGACAACCCACCGACGTTGCGCGAAATCGACATGTCGTTGTCGTTGAGGATCACCAGCATGTCGGCATTGACTTCAGGCGCATGGTTCAGCGCTTCGAAGGCCATGCCTGCGGTCAGCGCGCCATCGCCGATCACGGCAATGGCCTTGCGCCCGCTGTTCTGCAGGCGCGCGCCGATGGCCATGCCCAATGCGGCACTGATGGACGTGCTGGAGTGGCCGACGCCGAAGGTGTCGTATTCGCTTTCGCTGCGCCGCGGAAAGGCGGCGATGCCGTCCTTCTGGCGCAGGCTGGCCATGCGCTCGCGGCGGCCGGTGAGGATCTTGTGAGGGTAGGCCTGGTGGCCGACGTCCCACACCAGACGATCGTCGGGCGTGTCGAAAACGTAGTGCAGGGCGATGGTCAGCTCTATGACGCCCAGGCCGGCACCGAAATGCCCGCCGGTCTGGCCGACCGTATAGAGCAGCTCCTGGCGCAGTTCGTCTGCCAGTGTTTCGAGCTCGGCTTCGCCCAGACGGCGCAGGCCGGCAGGAGTGTCAGCACGGTCGAGCAGAGGCGTCGCCGGGCGTTCGCGGGGGATCTCTTGAAACGTCGTGGGCATCAGGCGAATCGTTATGAGTTCTAGGAATGGATCAGTTTACCTGATGCGGCGTCGGGTGCGCACGCGCTCGTCAGTTGCGTCGCGCCACAATGTAGCGCGCCAGTTCGCGCAACGGCTCGGCAGCGGCGTCGAACGGACGCAATGCATGCAACGCCTGATCGCGCAGATCCAGCGCATAGGCCTTGGCCGCATCGAGCCCGAGCAGCGCCGGGTAGGTCGGTTTGTTCAAGGCGATATCGGCACCCTGGCGCTTGCCCAGGGTGGCGGTATCGCTTTCGACGTCGAGGATGTCGTCCTGCACCTGGAAAGCCAACCCAACCGCTTGTGCATAAGTCTGCAGGCACTCGAGCTGCGACGGCTGCGCCCGCGCGCTGGCCAGCGCGCCGAGGCGTACGCTCGCCTCGATCAGGGCGCCGGTCTTGTGCCGGTGCATGAATTCGAGCGCCTGCTGGTTCAACTGCAGGCCCACCGAGCCCAGGTCGATGGCCTGGCCACCGACCATTCCCGCCGGGCCAGCAGCCTGGGCCAGCACCTGGACCATGCTCAGTCGTATGGCATCGCTTTGCGGGCTCAGGGCTGGGTCGAGCAGCGCGGTGAAGGCCAGGCTTTGCAGGCCATCACCGGCCAGGATCGCGCAGGCTTCGTCGAACGCCTTGTGCGTGGTGGGCTGGCCACGGCGCAGGTCGTCGTCGTCCATGGCCGGAAGGTCGTCGTGCACCAGCGAGTAGGCGTGGATCAGCTCCACCGCACAGGCGGCGCCATTGGCTTGGGTAGCATCGGCGCCCAATGCCTCGCAGGCGGCGTAGGCGAGCAGCGGACGAACCCGCTTGCCGCCGTTCATGACGCTGTAGCGCATGGCTTGGTATAACCGGGTCAGCTCGGCCGAGGGCGGCACGAACAGGTCTTGCAGGGCGCCGTCCACGCGCTGTTGGCAGAGAGCCTGGTAGGCGGCGATCATTCAGGCTGTTCCGTATCGAAGGGTTCTTCGGTGAGCTCGCCGTCCTTTTCCAGCAGGACCTGTACTTTCTGCTCGGCCTGGGCCAGCGCGCTCTGGCAGTCACGGGTAAGGCGGATGCCGTTCTCGAAAGCGCTCAGCGAGTCTTCCAGCGACAGCTCGCCGTTCTCCAGGCGTTCGACCAGCGTCTGCAGGTCGGCCAGGGATTGTTCGAAATCCAGGGATGCTTTTTTGCGGGCCATGGCAGCGGTCTCGGCGAGAAGGATTGAAACCGGGCGACGTTAGCAGACGGGCGGCTGCGGGGCAAATGGAGCGCCGCGTCTACAGGCCCTGGACCCGCTCTTCGCCGACGTGCATCACGGCTCGATAGTGGACCCGCCCTTTTCGCAACTGCAGTATGGCGTGGTTGACATCTTCCAGCGGCCACGACTGTACCCACGGCAGTACCTGGCGCGCTGCCGCGAAGTCCAGCGTGTCCAGAATGTCCTGGCGCCCGCCGACATTGGCGGTGGTGATGCTCAGGGTCTTGTACATCATGGACGCGATATCGAACGTCACCGGCGGTGGCATGCCGGCAAAACACAGCACGCCGAAGGGGCGGAGCATGTCGACGATGGTTGACCAGTCGCACGCGACCGCGCTGGTCACCAGAATGTAGTCCAGGGCATTGCGGACCTGATTGCACTCCACCGGTTTGCTCAGGTCGATGAAACGGTTGGCGCCCAGGGTCAGGGCATCGCGCTGCTTGTGCGGGCTGCTCGAGAGGGCGGTGACCCGGCAGCCGCGCTTGGCTGCGAACTGGATGGCAAGATGGCCCAGGCCACCGATGCCGACGATGCCGACGGCCATGCCGGGCCAGGTGGCGCGCTTGAGCGCCGTGTGCACGGTGACGCCGGCGCACAGCAGGGGCGCGGCGTGTTCGCTGTTCAGCTCGTCGGGGATGGGGAACACGAAACGGCTGTCGCAGTACAGGTAGTCGGCCAGCCCGCCGTGCTCTCCGTGAGTGCAGGTAGCGATCAGGCAGGGGCAGTGCTGCTCCTCGCCACGCAGGCAGAATTCACAGGCCAGGCAGGCGCTGCGGTACCAGCCCACGCCGACGCGTTGTCCCAGGCGCACCCCGGCTACTTTTTCACCCACGGCGCTGACGCGGCCGACCACTTCGTGCCCGCACACCTGAGGGAAGACACTGGCCTCGCCCCAGTGGCCATCTATCAGGTGCAGATCGCTGCTGCACAGACCGCAATGAGTGACCTGAATCTCCACATCCATCGGCTTCAGGGGTGGGCTGCGGTAGCTGAGCGTCATCAGTTCACGCTGGCGTTGTGCTGCCGCCCAGGCGGTGACCATTCGCCCATTCATCGACAGGCCTGCCCGATGTCATGCAGCAGTTGCCGAGTCAGTCGGGCGGCCCATTGCGGGCTGAGGCGAATCGGAGAAGTGGCGGGAAACTCGAAATCATTGTGCGGCGCTGCGGCGGCCAGGTCGTCGAGAATCATCGGCAGGATCAGGCGGGTCTTGGCAATGATCGGGTGCTGACGCTGGTCGTTGTCCAGGCGCAGCCGCCAGCGCGCCAGGGGCAGCGGTGCGAAACTGCCCGGTGCGAGGTTGTCGGCCACCCAGCCGCAAAGGGTTCGCCAGGACAGCGCGCCGTGTGGGTGGCACAGGTTCGAGGCCCGACCCAGTTTGCTGGCGGGTGCCTGGATGGCCAGGCTTGCCATGATCTGCGCGGCAACGTCGACCGGCGTCAGATTGACGCCCCCTTCCAGGTCGGCCGGCCAGCACCCCAGCAATAGGCAGGCGCCCAGCAGCAGGCACACGTAGTCGTTGTCATTGATCGTACTGTGCTCGACTTCGAGCGGCGCGGCCAGGTCGCCACAGCGGGCGATGATGACCGGCAGGCCATGTTCGCGTGCAGCGTTCAGTGCCAAGGCTTCGGCCACATGCTTGCTTTCCTCGTACCCGGTCCGCGCGCTACCGCCTGCAGCCAGGGTCGAGACCATGAGCAGCGGCATCGAACCGTTGAGGGCCAGTTGGACGATCTGGGCGGTGCCTTCGACATTGCACCGCACCAGGTTGGCGTAAGGCTTGACCCAATTGACCTCGGCCCCGGCATGCACCACGCAATCCGCGGTCTGCGTGAGGCGCTGGTAGGCGACGGGCGACAGGCCCAAATGTTCGGTCGCCAGGTCGGCGCATGCCATCTGCAGCTTGCCGAGCCAGTCCAGGGGCACGCCGGGCGGAACCAGGCCATGACGCTGCAGGTTGCCCAGGCAGCGCCGACGCGCGTCACTCAGGTTCTGGGCGCGCACCAGGCAAATGACCTGCTCGACCTCGGGCTGGCGGGCCAGGGCGGCGAGCAGGAAGGCGCCGAAAAAACCCGTGGCGCCGGTCAGCAGGATGCGCTTGCCCGGTTTGTTCCGATAGGCGTGAAGAATGTCTTCCCCGCGCTGCGGTCCGGGAATGAAGGCGTAGCGCGCCGCCTCCACGGCGACTTCGCGCAGGATCGCTGCGGCGGGCAGCCCGGCCCGAGTGCGGTCGATGGCCAGTGCCATGCCTTGCAGGCGGGTGTCTTCGAGCAGCGCGGCCAGGGAAAGCTGCACGTCGAAGCTGTGGTTGAGTTCGAGCAGCAGTTCGCTTAGTTGCAGGCTACCGCCGCGGTCGAAGAAATCATCGTCCGGGTGCAATGCGGGGATATCGTTGCCCAACACGGCCTCCCACACCGTGGAAACCTGGGCCTGGGTGGCGGTCAGCGAAACCTGATCCTCGGGCAGTGGCACGGCCTGGCTCAAGTGCGCCTCACTCAGCGCCTCGCGCTTCTGATTGTGACCCGCACCCAGACTGGTCACGGCGTAGTAGGCGCTGGGCACGGCAAAGAACGGCAGGTGCAGGCTGGCCCAGGCGCGCAGGGCGGTGGCCGTGGGCAGATGTTCCGGGCTGGCGGGGACGACGTAGGCCAGCAACTGGCGAGCGGCGCCTTCGTGCCGGCTGCCGATGTGGCTCTGGACTACCAGTGGGTGGCCGTTCAAGACTTGTTCGACGTGTTCCGGATGCACCTTGTAGCCACGTATCTTGAGGTGGGCACTGTCGCGCCCGAGCAACCGCAGGCGGCCGTTGCCCAGCCAGACCACACGGTCCCCGGTGTCGAACAGCCCGCCGTTGGGTAGCGGCACGCCGCTGGGCTGGCCGAGGTAGCCGCGCAACAGCCCCGGCGTGCGCAGGTGCAGGTGGCCCGCAGCGCCGCGGGGCACGGTCTGGCCTTGCCGGTCGAGCACGCGTGCCTCCACGCCCTTGATCAACTGCAAGGTGCCGTCTTCGTGCTTGAGCGCAACGTCGCCGGCTTCGTTGGAACCGTACAGGTCGACCAGGCAACAGTCGGGCAGCAGCGCCTGCACCCTTGAGCGCAGGGCCGCCGACAGGTGCTCGCCGCTGCTCCAGAGTACCCGCAGCCCGGTACAGCAGGCCACGAAGCGAATCTCTTCGCGGACCAGCCCCTGCAACAACGAGGGGGTGATCATGATCTGCTGCAAGTGGTTGTCGGCGATGAAGTCCATAAGGCGCAGCGGATCCAGCACCACCTCATCGGCAATGACCACCGTGGTGCATCGGCTGAGCAGCGGGTAATACAGGTAGCCGGTGAGCCAGGCATTCAGGCCTATGCGCTGCCCCGGTTGCAGGTAGCTCTGCCACAGGCTCAGGGAGTCGAGCATGGCCGGCGCTGGCATCAGCGCCACCTTGGCCGGGCCGCTGGTGCCCGAGGTCAACAGACCGTAGGCGATCGACGAACGCGTGCGCGCCCACTGCGGGCAATCGGCAGGCGCCTGGCGGGCAAACTGGCTTTCCAGCACATGGGGTTGTGCCGTTGGTAGTTGCCGTGCGCTGTCGGTGTCGCACAGCACCAGGCACTCGCCCAGACGCTCCAGCAACTGCTGGCAATGGTCGGCGCTGTACCAGGCAGGTACCTCGAGATACGGGCGGCCGGCCAGGGCGCAGGCTGTCATGGCAACGGCGGTGTGAATGTTCTTGCGCTTGAACAGCACCGCCCATGCATCGGGCGCCAGGCGGGCTTGCAGAACCTTGGCCAACTGCTGGGCGCGGTCGTGCAACTGCTGCAGGGTCAGGCTGTCGCGTCCATCGCTGACGGCAATGTGATCCGGGTCGGCAGCCACGACGGCGCTGAACGTGGCCAGCCAATCGGCAACGGCTTCTGTGCCTTGGTTGTAATGGTTGAACGTGGCCCAGTCATCGAGGCTGCGCTCGCGCAAGCGCTGCAGGTGCAGCGTGCAGGCTTGGGGCGCGGGCAATGGCGAAGGCCCGGTCCGGCCCTGGGCATCGAGCAGATGGAAGCCGGTTTCGGTCAGCAGGCCGATCACGCACGCCTGCGCCGCCAGCCGGTCGAGCAACTGCTGCTGACCGGCAGCGTCTGCTTCGCTGCAGGCGAGCAGCAATGGCTGGCCGACCAAGTCATGCAGCTCTGGCAGTTTCCCTGCGTCCGTGGACATGAGTGCCAACGTGTCGAGGGCGTGGCAGTTCACTTCGGGGAACTGGGCAATGCTCCAGAGCAGATGGCTGAGATCTTCCTCGCCACGGTGCAACAGGACGATATCCAGCTGCGCCGACGGCGCGCGATGCAGGCTGCGCAGCAGGCCCGCTGGACTGCCCGGCCGATGTCGACCAGCCAGCAGGGCGAAGAAGCGCCAGGTGGGTTGCGCACCGACTGCGCATTCGTCGACCACCGCAGGGTAGGGCTGGTCGGGATGGTGCACTGCGGCGAAACCGGTCGAGCGCTGTGCCTCTTGGTGCCAGCCCTTGAAAAACTGCCAGGCGGGCACTTCTCGCGCTTGCCATTGCAGCATGGCCGCGTTGAAGGGTATGCCCATGAAGTCGCACAGGGTGCTCAAGCCGCCCGGGCCGTCTTGCATCAAGTCGTGATCGCTTTCCAGGGCCAGCAGACTCTGGGCCGGGCACGCCCGCTGCACGCGCCAATACAGCGCCAGCAGCTCCTCGAACCCTGACTCGTCGGGATCGAACCAGGTATTTTCGCCCTGCGTGCCGACGCGATACAGCGAGCGCATGACCGCCAGTGGCTCGCGCACCAGGAAGACGTGCTTGAACTGCTGCAGCCAGCCATCGTCGATCTGGGCGAAGTCGCAGAACCAGGCGATTTCCTTGCTCAGCAACACCGACTTGCCCGCAGGCAGCGGGCCGTGGGCGAGTGCCTCCAGGGTCTGGCCGTAGGTCGGGACAGGCTCCCGGTTGCCGGTCTTGCGGCGAGTGTCGAGCACGCTGCGGTACTTGTGGGGCCAGTGCTGCATCAGGAACGGTTCACTCAGCCGCTCGTGCAGCACGTGCACGGCGGGGTGTTCCATCACGCAGCGTTCGAGTGCGGTAGAGCGGCTTCTGGACACGGCCCAGATGATCACTCGCAGCGGTCGCATCAACATGTCCAGCTCCTTGGTCAACTGCGCAGTACCCAGACCCCGGATGCGGCAATCAGGCCCATGCCCAGGGCCATGCCTGCATCGGGGACTTCCTTGAAAAGGACAAAACCCCAGAACATCGCGAACAGCAGATAACTGTAATCGAAGGCGCCCACCACCGCGCTCGGACCGATCTGATAGGCCCTCGCCACGCCAGCGCTCATCAGCACCATGAGGACCGCGAGCACGCCCATCAATAACCACTGCACAGGCCCCAGAACCACCCAGTGCAGAGCCAAAAAGTCGCTGGGCAGTGGCGGATGGGGCGAACTGAACAGTTGGTGGCCCAGCAGCATCGTCGCGCCGACCAGGCACAGGCACAGGCACAGGTTCAGGTTGAGCGCCAGTGCCAGCGCCGAGTGATCGCCGCAGCGGGCGCGGGTCAGTACGGCGGCCACGGCATAGAGCAGGGCGGCCAGCACCGGCAGCAGGGTCATGCTGGAAAAGTCCGCAGCCGTCGGGCGCAGAATGATCAGCACACCGACGAAACCCAGGGCGATGGCCAGCCAGCGGCTGGGGCTCACCTTTTCGCGCAGCACCAGCGCCGACAGCAGCGCAATGAACAGCGGCGCGGTGTAGAGCGCCAGAGCGGCCAGGCTCAGGCTCATGTGCGGCAGCGCCGCGTAGAAGGCGACCCACATCAGGGTCAAGGCGGTGCTGCGCATGAGTATCCAGCGATCGCAGGCCAGGTTGCGCCACACGCTGGCACTTCGCGAAGCGCCCAGCCACAGCAGCAGCAGGACAATGGCGATCGAAGAACGCACCACGTACAGCTGCCATACCGTGAAGTCGGCGCTGCCCAGCTTGATCAGCGCATCGGAAGCAGACACCAGGAACACCGACGCGATGATCAGTGCCACGCTCGAGCGTGTGTCGTGGAGGTGCGGTCGCTGTTCCATGCGGTGAACCCCCGGCGGTCAGTCTTTGCATGATGCGTCAAAAGATGACATCGTTTGAAACGACCATTTCGCAGGACAGGGCAACTTCAGGTTATGGAAAACCTCCGGCGCAAACTGCCGCCTTTATCAAGTCTGATTCCCTTCGAAGCTGCTGCCCGGCTGCAGAGTTTTTCTCGCGCAGCAGAGGAACTGCACCTCACCCAAACGGCGATCAGCCGACAGATTCGCTCCCTCGAAGAGAACCTGGGCGTGCAGTTGTTCGATCGAAAAAGCCGCGGGTTTTTCTCACCGAGGCGGGCGAAAGCTTTCGCCAGACGGTTGCAGCCGCCTTGTTCGATATCGCTCGGCAAACCGAAAAGCTGCGTCAGCAGCAGTCGTCGACCGGCACCGTGGTGCTGTCGTCGCAGTTGGTGGAAGCGTTCTACCTGTTCATGCCGGCGCTGGCCGGCTTTCATCAGAAACATCCGCACATCGAGCTCAAGCTGCATTCCACGCTGGCGGCCATAGGCGAGGAGCGCGAGCGTTTCGACGTGGCGGTGCAGACCATGGGCCGGGCCAGTGCCGATCACGTGCTGCTGTTCAGCGCGCCCGATGAAGTGTTCCCGGTCTGCAGCCCCGACTACTTCAAGAGCATCGCCCCGTGGCTGAGCCTGGACAATCTGCCCAAGTGCCGACTGTTGCATTACGAACCCCGTGCGCAGGACTTCGTGATCTGGGATCAATGGCTGGAAAGCGTCGGTGCATCGTTTCGCGTTGGCAGCCAAGGCATGGGCTTCAACAGTTTCCCGGTCATGATGCAGGCAGCCCTGGAAGGTCACGGTGTGGCCCTGGGCTGGGGAATGACCACGCGCCAGATGCTGGCCGACGGCAGGCTGGTGCGCCTGTTCGACAAGCAGTGGTCCATGGGCGACGCGTTGGGGGTCTACAAGTGGCATGCCAACCCGCTGTCGCCGGCAGCCCGACTGCTGGTGCAATGGCTGCAGGAGCTGTTGCTCGATCCTCGGCCCGTATTGGCCTGATCTTCAGTCTATGGCGGCGCGTTGCTGCAGGCAGTCGAGCAGGGCCTGCACCGAGCATGCGCAACTCATGCTGGCGGTGGCTAGCCTGAGGTGGGGCGCCGACGGCGCTTCGTAGGTGGCATCGATCCCGGTGAAACCGTTCAGCGCGCCGGCGCGCGTCTGCCGATACAGCCCCTTGGGATCGCGTGCCTCTGCGAGCGCCAGCGGTGTATCGACGAACACCTCGACGAAGGCTTCGTCGCCGACGATCTGCCGCGCCAGGGCCCGGTGCGCAATACGCGGTGAAATCAGCGCAACCAGCACCAGGCTGCCGTCGGCACACAGCAGGCGTGCGACCTCGGCGGTGCGGCGCACGTGTTCCAGCCGGTCGTCGTCGCTCAGGCTCAGGTCCCGGCAGAGCCCGCGGCGCAGTTCGTCGCCATCGAGCACCAGGCAGTGATAGCCGAGGGCGGCAAGTGCCACCTGGGTAGCCTTGGCGATGGTGGTCTTGCCGGCAGCCGGCAGGCCCGTCAGCCACAAGACCGTGGGCCGGCTGCCCAGGCGCCGCCAGGTTGGCGGTCGGGAGATGTCGGAAGAAGGGCTATCCATCGCGTGCTCCATGGCCGGCGAGTGCTTCCAGCACCCGCTTCTGAATATCATGCACGGCATGTTCGCTGAAACCGCTGCGAGCCGTGTCCACCACCAACCGGCCACCGCTGTAGCCGTAGCTATGCAGACCTTTCTGGACACTTTCGCACAAGGGCAGGTCCTCTTCACGCACCACCGCCACGAAATTGATCACTGCCTGTTCCAGAGGGTCGGGGTGTGGGCTCTGGGTGAACCACTGCACACGCTGCTCACAGCGCTGCGCGCCCGTTGGCACGTGGTGCAACAGGTTCATGTAGCCGCCCGGATAGACCTCGATGCACAGGTTCGGCCAGACGTACCAGGCACCGAATTCGCCGCTGCGGGGTGCGTCAGGGTTGGTTGCGTAGCCTTGCCGTGCACCCTGATCGTTGCTCAGGTGGGCGTGGAAGCCCGGGTGGATGTCGATCCGGTAGCTGCTCAGATCCAGGGTCTGGTGCGACAGACTGGGGTGGCAGCCGGGACAGTGATAGCACTCCGAATAGTTTTCCACCGAGACCTTCCAGTTCGCCCGCAGCGCATAGGTATGGCTGTAGCTGTGGTGCAGCGACTCGGGCGCGGGCGCGAAACTGCGCAGTTGCGCTTCGAGCCCGGCGAGCTGGCTGGCCAGGGGTGGGGCGTGCGCGTCCAGATTGACGAAGACCAGGCCACACATCACTTCCAGGCGCACGCCGGCGAGGTGCGCGCGGGCGGGTTCGAAGCCTGCCACGTCACAACTGTGCCTCGCGCTCTGCAATCTGCCGGCGTGATCGTAGCGCCATGCATGGTAGGGGCAGGTGATCGCGCCACGCAGCTGTCCGCAGCCTTCGAGCAGGCGATGCGCACGGTGCTGGCAAACGTTGTGGAACGCCCTGAGCTGGCCGTCCTGGCCGTGCAGCACCAGCACGCTTTGCTCGCCGATCTCGCACACCAGATAGGCACCTTCCACGGCCAGCCTGGAGACATGACAGGCGTACTGCCAGGTGCGGTAGAAAATCTGCTGCAGTTCCTGCCCGTAGTGATTCGGGTCGAAGTAGAAAGCGCCCGGCAGGTTGTGCGAGCGTCCTGCATCGGGGTGGAAGTCACCGCTGTCCAGGGGCATGGTTGCAGGCCTTGGCAATGAGTCATTCATGAATGGCCACCGCCTCGCCCAGTGCGTTCGGGCACAGGGTCAGCCCAAGCCCCGGCGTGTCGTCCAGGCGGGCGATGCCGCAGCTCACGTGGACGCCGCCCAGGGCCGTGACGATGCTGTGATGGCGGCAGGCATTCCAGCTGGCGCGCAGGTATTGATTGGGGGTGGCCAGGGCCAGGTGCATGGCCGCGGTGTCGGCGATCTGGCTGCCGCCGACGTCTTCGATGTTCATCTGGATACCCTGCTGGATGCAGTAGTCGCGCAGCTGCCGAGCCTTGGTCAGCCCGCCGACACGGGCGATCTTCAGGCCGATGGCCTGGGCCGTATTCGCGGCGCTGGCGCGGTACAGGTCGCCAGCGCCGTGAATACACTCGTCCAGGATCAGCGGCTGCCGCGTCAGGCTGCGGACATGCTGGCACTGTTCCAGGGTTTCGCAGGGCTGCTCGAAATGCACATCGCACTCCCTGACGGCGTTCATCACGGCCACCGCCTGTGCCGGCAGCCAGGCACGATTGGCGTCGAAGGTCAGCTGATCGCCGTTCATGCGCTCGGCGAGCAGGCTCTGGATTCGCGCCAGATCCGCCACCACGCCCGATCCGACCTTGCATGAATGGGTCCGATAGCCTTCGGCATGCGCCAGGTGCATGTCGGCGACCATTTGCCGGGGCGTGGCGGTGGGGATGCTGCTCTGCAGGGTCAGCTCGGCGTTCAGGCGCCCCCCCAGCAGGGCGTGTACCGGCAGGTTGCTGTGGCGCCCGAGAATGTCCCAGCAGGCCATGTCGATCGCTGTCTTGACGTAGGGGTGGCCAGGCAGTGCCTGGTCCATGACCTGGTTGATCGCATTCAGGTTGAGCGGGTTGCAGCCCAGCAGGTGAGGTGCCAGTTCGGCCAGCCCGGCACGCACGCCGAGGGCGAACGCCGGCAGGTACGAGGCGCCCCACGGGCAGCTTTCGCCGATTCCGAACAGCCCCTGGTCGGTTTCGATCACCACGATGGTGCTGTCCAGCGCGCTGTAGTGCAGGCGCCCGCCGGACAGCGCGTAGGGTTTGTCCAGCGGCAGGTCGACCTGGTAGATACGCAGGCGGGTGATCTTCATGATGCATGCCTCACGGGGTCGACGACGGTGGCGAGGTTCAGCTGATGCAGCATGGGCAGGTGCAGCGAGCCCATCAGTTCGGGGAGGTCACGCAGCAGCGCAAGGTTCGGCCTGTAGTGGTCGCGGTGATCATCCACCCAGCTGGCGCCGCAACTGCGGCTGACCACCTGCTCGAGCAGCGACGGCTCCAGGCCCATGGCGCGCCCCAGTTGCAATGCCTCCTGCCGGAGGTTGTGGTTGATCCAGGCCATGACCTCCAGCAGGCACTGGGCGTAGCGACCGCAGGCGGGATGGCTGAGCGGGTAGCGAAAGCGTTCCGGCAAGCTGGGCTTGCGCCGCCCGCGCGCGTCGATGACAAAGGTGCCGGGATGGCGATAGGTGCGGTCGGCGCCATAGGGGGAGGGCGCGGTGAAACCGTCGATCAGCAGGCGGCGCTGGTTTTCCGTTTCCATCAGCGCCACCACCTTGAGGTGGTTGGCATGGGCCGGATAACGTTTGCCGGCCTGGCGATAGCGCGTCTCGATCCAGCGACCCAGCCGCAGCTCGACATCGAGTTCGTCGGCCAGGGCCACGGTCAGGGCCATGTCCTTGACGGTGATCTCCAGGGTGCAGGAGTGGTCATAGCTGCCGTCGAGGAGCATCGGTGTGACCTGGTCGACGACGAAGCAATCGGCTCGCGAGTCCTTCGCCACGTTCCACAGCCAGCGCAGGTCCAGGCCCTGGTTCTGTGCCACCAGCAACAGCTCGGCCCAGGTCAGTGTGGCGCCGTAGAACAACAGGTTGGTCAGTAGCTTGACCGACTGGCCGTGACCGATGGCGCCGACGTGAAGGGTATGTTGGCCCATCGCATCCAGCACCGGGCGCGCGATGTCGCACGCCGCTTGCTCGCCGCCGACATAGAAGCAGACGTTGTTGAAGTCCACGCCCATGTGCGAGAGGTTGCTGACTGGTGCTTCCAGGCTCATGACCCCGCGCTGCCCGGCCAGTCGGGCGATATCCAGCGTGTTGTGGTAGTCGGTGGTGGAGGTGTCGATCCATACCGCGCCACTGCCCAGGGCAGCCAGGGCGCCGCCGTGACCGAGCATCGTTTCGCGTACGTGCCTGGGCAGCGGCAGGCAGGTGATCAGCAGGGCGACGCCTTCGGCCGCAGCGGCGGGGGTCGCTGCCCAGTGCGCACCTTGGCTGCGTACCCAGCGCTCGCAACCGGGGTCATGGTCGTGGACGGTCACTGTGAAGCCGTTGTCGAGCAATGCGCGAACGAATGGGCGGCCCATGTTGCCTGCGCCGATAAAACCGATAGAGGGGGTCATCGAACCAATCCTTGTGTGTTCAAACCAGTTGTCGGGCCCTTCCAGCGCCCTGCTTGCGTACCCAGATCGAATCGAAGTTCTCCAGCATCACCTCGGCCGTGCAGAAGCTTGGCCCGCCGCCGATGGGTGCGATGATCGCGTCGATATCCGGGTAGATGAAAAACGCCAGTGACACCCGTGGGCTCGGCTGACGATGCAGGACCTGATGCGCGGTGCTGACCAGGCGCTCGTTGGTCCAGCGCTGCAGCATGTCGCCCAGATTGACCAGTACCGCGCCCTCCAGGCACGGTACGTCGAGCCACTGGCCACGGCTGTAGATGCGCAGTGAAGGCTGCGGCAGGGGTTGCTGGATCAGCAGGGTGAGAAAGCCGTTGTCGGTATGTTTGCCGGCCGTTCCCGCCCCGGCTGGATAATATGAAGCGCGCTGGATCAGGGTTGGCTGGCGGAAGTGTGCATCGAACGCCTGCGGTGGCAGCTGCAAGGCACTGGCGATGGCCTGGCGCAGCTGGGGGAACACCTGTTCCATGACGTTGCCCTGCAGGGCGTAGGCGCAGGCGTTGAGGCCAGGTGCGAGGTCTTCACCGGGAAGCAGGCTCGGGCCGCTGAACGGCGCGCCACCGGGCCGGTCGATGCCCCAGTCCAGGTGCTGCTTGTTGTCTGGGCCTGCATCGGGATGCAGCGTTTCGCCATAGGCCCCGACGTAACCCCGCGCGGTGTGCGGGTAGCCGGGCTGGTAATCATGGCCGAAGCGCTGCTTGAGCGGTTCCGGCAGCGCGAAGAACGCCTCGGCGGCACTCAGGTAGCGCTCGATCAACGCGGCCGGAAGCCCGTGATCCACCAGATAGAAGAAGCCGTCGTCGGCGCACGCTGCGCTCAGTTGCGCAATTGCCCCAGGCTCACCTGCCGCCAGTTGCGCCAGGGAGATGACAGGAAGAACCGGCATGTCGTAGACCCCGTTCATGCGACGTACAAGGCCAGGTAGTGGGCGCGCGCATTTTGCAGGTAGCGGGCCGACATCCGGGCTTCGAGCACGACGAGTCCCTGCTCGCGCCCCAGGCTTTGCAACAACGGCTCGAAGCCGGCGGTATCGAAGTAAGTCTCGCGAACACTCAGCACCACCACGCCGCCAGGCCGGGTCATGGCGACCAGGCTGCGCAGTGCGGAGGCAGGCAGGTGCCCGGGAATGAAGGCGCCGCAGCAGACCACCGCGTCGAAGTGCCGAAGCAGGGCCGGTGGCAACGGCTGGGTCAGGTCTATCTGGCTGTGCAGATGCTGGTAGGCCCGGGAAGCCTGAGCCTGGTCGAGCATGGGCCGGGACAGGTCGCAGCCGCTGATCTGCCGATAGCCGCGCTCCTGCAAGGTGCGTCCGACCAGGCCGGTGCCGCAGCAGGCATCGAGCACGCGACTGTCGTGACCGAGGTTGCCTCGCAGAGCCACGGCATCGAGCAGGTCGACGACCATCGTCGGCCCGCAATAGGCCTCGGCCTCGACGTCGGCGTCATAGTGGCGAGCCCAGTGATCGTAATAGCGCTCCAAGTTGTGAATGCTCTGGTGCGAGAGCGCAGCGGCGATCGAGCGGGTGCTCGAAGCCTCTGGCGGCAAGGCCGGGGGTAGGGCGGTCGTGGCTGTATTCATGGATAGCGCCTCGAAGGAAAACTGACGGTCGGTGTCGCTGTCCTAAGAGTTAGCAGCGCGCCAGGGCATGGTCAATCGAGGCGGAACAGGCTTGGTTTGAAAGGATTCTTACACTCGGGCACGCACCGTTCGCACGCATTAGCCTGTCATCGCAGCCCTCGCCAATCACCCACAACGATATCCCCATGAATGCGAGTCGGCGGGTCTGAAAATTCCTGCACACGGGTTTTTTCGCGCCGGTTGCCCACGCCCCAGTCACGATATTTTCGATGGCCATGCCGGCCTTTTAATCGTGTCTGAAAAACGGGATTTTCCAGCGGCGAGAGTGTCTCGTGGTGACCCCTTCGACGCTTTGCGCTAACATCGGCGGCGGCCCATGCTGCCCGCCGCTCGCTCCGCAAGGAAAGGTGAAAGCATTGTTGCACCCTCACGCCTTCACACCTCTCTTGATGGTCGAGGCCTGGCAACGCGAGCACCAGCATGCATCGACTCGGGAGTTGTCATGTTTTCAATCGAGCACGCCAAGCAGATGGCCAAGACGCTGCGCGTCGCACTGCAGGCGCAGGGTCACGACGTATCGCATTCCACCGCCCTGGAAATGGTTGCCCGGCAGTTGGGGCACAAGGACTGGAACACCGCTTCGGCCACCCTGGCGCCGACTGCGTCAGCGGTGATCGGTTTCGACAAGGCTATCCCCATCCTGCGGATTTTCGACGAAGCCAAGGCGCGCGAGTTCTATCTGGACTTCCTGGGTTTCACGGTCGAGTTCGAGCACCGCTTCGAGGCCGACCTGCCGCTGTACCTGGGGGTCGAGCGGGGGAGTCTGCAGCTGCATCTTTCCGAACACCACGGCGATTGCTCACCGGGCTCGACCGTGTTCGTGCCGATGCACGGTGTCGAAGCGTTGCGTGATGAGCTGCTGGCCAAGCGTTATGGCTACGGCCGTCCGCAGATCGTCGAGCAGGGCTGGGGGCGGCTGTTAGAGGTGTATGACCCGTTCGGTAACCGGATTCGGTTCTGCGAGGGGTGATGAGGGCAGGGTCGGGGCGGCCGCGGTGGAGTCTTCGTGGCCGATGACCGCTTTCACAGGGGGCGACTTGCCGCTGCTGTTCGGTAGGAGCGGTCCGTGGCCGCGAAACAGGCGCTGCGGGCTTTTCTCGGGGCATTAAAAAGCCGGCTTATGGCCGGCTTCTCGTCGACGATCTTGCCTTACTTTTGGTAAGCCGCAACCGCCTGCAACTGATGACCAGCCTGGGCTGGTGAGGGCCAAAGAATACGCAGGGCCGCTCGCCTGTGCAAATCTCTTTTCGCCTGATACCTTTGCAGCGCCCATGAAAAACCCCGGCCATGGCCGGGGTTTTTCGTACAGCGACGGCTCAGCCCTTGAACGCGGCAACCGACTTGGTGATTTCGGCGCGGGCGGCGTCTGCGTTGCCCCAGCCTTCGATCTTCACCCATTTGCCTTTTTCGAGATCCTTGTAGTTCTCGAAGAAGTGCTTGATCTGTTCCAGCAGCAGCGGCGGCAGATCGGTGTATTCCTTGACGTCGACATACAGCTGCGACAGCTTGTCGTGCGGTACGGCGATGACCTTGGCGTCGCCGCCGCCGTCGTCGGTCATGTGCAGGATGCCGACCGGACGGGCGCGGATGACCGCACCGGGCGTGACCGGGTAAGGCGTGACGACCAGCACGTCGAGGGGGTCGCCGTCGTCGGCCAGGGTGTTGGGGATGAAGCCGTAGTTGGCCGGGTAGAACATCGGCGTGGCCATGAAACGGTCGACGAACAGCGTGTCGCTGTCCTTGTCGATTTCGTATTTGATCGGCGCGTGGTTGGCCGGAATCTCGATGGCGACGTAGATGTCGTTCGGCAGGTCTTTGCCAGCCGGAATCTTGCTGTAGCTCATTGGGCGTTGCCCCCGTGGTTTGGGCCAGTCTGAAGGCCATGCAGGCCGAAAATGTGGGCGCGATTATAGGCACATTGCAGGGGCGCATGCCATATGCGCCGTGGGCCACGTGACATCATGCGGCGCCCGCCGACGCGGCTTGCGCCGCTGCTACAGGGAATGGTTTTGCCATCAAGCACGGCGTTGGGGAATGGGATTGGATGTCGACGGCCGACACGGCGTGGATGAACGCGGTCCCTGTAGCAGCGGCGCAAGCCGCGTCACGGCGTTACGCAGGTCGGGGGAGGGCCGAGAGCCGTTCGAGCGGATCCTGGCGGTAGAACAGGCGCAACTGCTCGTAGACCTGTGGGTAGGCCTGGTGCAGCAAATCCGGCGCGGTGAAGAAATACTCGCTGGTGACGGCGAAGAATTCTGCCGGATTTTCCGCGGCATAGGGGTCGATGGCGGTTTGCGCATCAGGATTGGCATCGAGCTGGCGATCGAGGTCGTCGTAGGCGTCCTGCATGGTGCGGGCCCAGTCGCTCACGCGCATGTCGCCATGCAATGGCGGCAGCCCATTGGCGTCGCCATTGAGCATGTCGAGCTTGTGCGCCAGTTCGTGGATGACCAGGTTGTAGCCGTCCCAGCCGCCGCTGGCTGCCACACCGGACCAGGCGAGAATCACCGGCCCCTGCTGCCAGGCCTCGCCACTGTGCTCGCCGTCCCATTGATGCTCCACGCCGCTGGGGTCGCGGTAGCGCTGCGGGCTGACGAAATCGTCGGCGTACAGGACGATCTCGTGGAAACCCTGGTACCAGTCCAGATCGCCCAGCTGCAGCAACGGCAGTTGCGCCTGTGCCGCCAGGTGCAGGCGCGCCCGGTCGTCGAGTTCGACGCCGGGCAGGCAGGTCAAGGTCTTGGCCTGCAGGAACAGCACGCAGGCTTCGCGCAGTTGCAGGTCCTGCCGGGCATCGAGGCCGTCGAGGATCGGCAGCTCGGCACGCACCGCCTGCCACAGCGATTCATCGATACGGTGGCGGTTCAGGGTTCGCTGTCGCCGCCAGGCCTTGTACGACCACATGGGCTCAGCGCGTCGGTGCGGTGCGGGCCGTGCGGCTGCGCAGCAAGCCGACGATCATCGGCAGCAGCGAAATCAGAATGATCGCGACGATCAGCAGGGTCAGGTTCTGCTTGATGAACGGCATGTTGCCGAAGAAGTAACCCAGGGTCACCAGACCACCGACCCACAACACCGTGCCCAGCACACTGAAGCCCAGGAAGCGCGGGTAGTGCATCTTGCCAACGCCAGCCACGAACGGGGCGAAGGTGCGCAGGATCGGCAGGAACCGCGCCAGGGTTACCGTCTTGCCGCCGTGGCGGGCATAGAAGGCGTGAGTCTGGTCTAGGTAATCGCGGCGGAAGATCTTCGAGTCCGGGTTGCTGAACAGCTTGTCGCCCACGGTACGCCCGACGATGTAGTTGGTGCTGTCGCCAAGGATGGCGGCGGTCATCAACAGGCCAGCGAGCAGGAACGGATCCATGCCGCCACCTGCCGCTACCGCGCCGGCGATGAACAGCAGCGAGTCGCCAGGCAGGAAAGGCATTACCACCAGGCCGGTTTCGCAGAAGATCACCAGGAACAGGATCGCGTAGACCCAGGTGCCGTACTGGGTCACCAGCATGTTGAGGTACACATCCAGGTGCAGGATGAGGTCGATGAAGCTGAATTCCATGGGAGGTACCTGTGCGGATCCGGTCGTGAAGAATCCGCGCAGTATACCGATGGGTGAGGCAGGTTTGTTGGGCAGGCTCGTCACGCCGGGCAAACCGACGAACGGTCGCGCGCCGGGCGTGCGCAACATCCCGTGTTCGCAGCGGCAGGCGACGGACGCCGAAGCGTCCCTGCGCCGCCGTTTGGGTCAGAAAAAGCCCAGTGGGTTGATGTCGTAGCTGACCAGCAGGTTCTTGGTCTGCTGGTAGTGGTCGAGCATCATCTTGTGCGTCTCGCGGCCCACACCGGATTTCTTGTAGCCACCGAACGCGGCGTGCGCCGGGTACAGGTGGTAGCAGTTGGTCCAGACACGCCCGGCCTTGATGCCGCGGCCCATGCGCCAGGCACGGTTGATGTCGCGGGTCCAGACGCCGGCGCCCAGGCCGAATTCGGTGTCATTGGCGATGGCCAGCGCTTCGGCTTCGTCCTTGAAGGTGGTGATGCTGACCACCGGGCCGAAGATTTCTTCCTGGAAGACACGCATCTTGTTGGTGCCCTTGAGCAGGGTCGGCTGGATGTAATAGCCGGTCGACAGGGCACCTTCGAGTTTCTGCACCTGACCACCGGTCAGCAGCTCGGCGCCTTCGCTCTTGGCGATTTCCAGGTAGGACAGAATCTTGTCGAACTGTTGCTCCGACGCCTGGGCGCCGACCATGGTGTCGGTGTCCAGCGGATCGCCGCGCTTGATCTGCTCGACTTTCTTCATGACTTCTTTCATGAAGGCCGGGTAGATGGATTCCTGCACCAGCGCGCGGGAAGGGCAGGTGCACACTTCGCCCTGGTTGAAAAAGGCCAGCACCAACCCTTCGGCGGCCTTTTCGATGAAGGTCTGCTCGGCCTGCATGATGTCTTCGAAAAAGATGTTCGGCGATTTGCCGCCCAGTTCCACGGTCGAGGGGATGATGTTCTCGGCGGCGCACTTCATGATGTGCGAGCCCACCGGCGTCGAACCGGTGAAGGCGATCTTGGCGATGCGCTTGCTGGTGGCCAGGGCCTCGCCCGCCTCCTTGCCGAATCCCTGGACCACGTTGAGCACGCCCGGCGGCAGCAGGTCACCGATCAGCTCCATCAGCACGGTGATGCCCAAGGGGGTCTGCTCGGCCGGCTTGAGCACCACGCAGTTGCCGGCGGCCAGGGCCGGGGCGAGCTTCCAGGCCGCCATCAGGATCGGGAAGTTCCACGGGATGATCTGCCCGACCACGCCCAGCGGTTCGTGGATATGGTAGGCCACGGTGTTGCCGTCGATCTCGGCAGCGCTGCCTTCCTGGGCACGCAGACAGCCGGCGAAGTAGCGGAAATGATCGGCCGCCAGCGGGATGTCGGCGTTCAGGGTTTCACGGATGGCCTTGCCGTTGTCCCAGGTTTCGGTGATGGCCAGGGTTTCAAGGTTTTGTTCGATACGGTCGGCGATCTTCAGCAGGACCAGCGAGCGGGCCTGCACCGAGGTGGCGCCCCAGGCATCGGCGGCGGCGTGGGCGGCGTCCAGCGCCTTGTCGATATCCTTGGCGTTGGAGCGGGGGAATTCGGCGATGGGCTGGCCGTTCACCGGCGAGGTGGTGGTGAAGTAGTTGCCGTCCACCGGCGCGACGAATTCACCGCCGATATAGTTGCCGTATTTGGTCTTGAATTCGACCTTGGCGCCTTCGGTGCCCGGGTGTGCGTAACGCATGGGGTGTCTCCTGCTGTTGTGGTTCTGTGGAGGACGCGCCGTAGCGCCCGGTAAGCGTAGAACAAAGGCGAGCACGGCGCCTTGAAACACCTGTAAACAGCAGGCCGAAGAGGAAGGATCACCAATCAAAGGATGCGATTTTTCCTACCCTACGCTACCCTGCCTCGACGTTTTACGAGGCCAATCATGCACATTCACATTCTCGGTATCTGCGGCACCTTCATGGGCTCCCTGGCAGTGCTCGCCAAGGAACTGGGGCACCGTGTCACCGGTTCGGACGCCAATGTCTATCCGCCCATGAGTACCCAGCTGCAGGCTCAGGGCATCGAGCTGACCCAGGGCTACGACGCCACCCAGCTGGAACCTGCGCCCGACCTGGTGGTGATCGGCAATGCCCTGTCGCGCGGCAACCCGGCGGTCGAGTATCTACTGAACAAGGGTTTGCCCTACGTGTCCGGCCCGCAGTGGCTGGCCGATCATGTGCTGCAGGGGCGCTGGGTGCTGGCCGTGGCCGGTACCCACGGCAAGACCACCACCAGCAGCATGCTGGCCTGGGTGCTGGAGCATGCGGGCATGGCGCCCGGCTTCCTGATCGGCGGTGTGCCGCAGAATTTCGCGGTTTCGGCGCGCCTGGGGCAGACGCCGTTCTTCGTGGTCGAGGCAGACGAGTACGACAGTGCGTTCTTCGACAAGCGTTCCAAGTTCGTCCACTACCGTCCGCGCACGGCGATTCTCAACAACCTCGAATTCGATCATGCCGACATCTTCCCCGACCTGGCCGCCATCGAGCGCCAGTTCCACCACCTGATTCGAACCGTGCCCAGCGAGGGCCTGGTGATCCACCCCACCACCGAGCCGGCACTGGGCCGAGTGATCGAGATGGGTTGCTGGACACCGGTACAGACCACGGGGGAGAACGGCCAGTGGCAGGCTAACCTGCTCAGTGCGGATGGGTCGCGCTTCGAGGTTTCCTTCGAAGGTGTCGTGCAGGGCACCGTGGAGTGGCCGCTGACCGGCCAGCATAACGTGGCCAACGCCTTGGCAACGCTGGCTGCTGCCCGCCACGTGGGCGTGGTCGCGCCGTTGGGTATCGAGGCGCTGTGCGCGTTCAAGAGCGTCAAGCGGCGCATGGAGTGGGTGGCCGAAGTGCAGGGCGTTACCCTCTATGACGACTTCGCCCATCACCCCACGGCTATCGCCACTACCCTGGACGGCTTGCGCAAGCGCATTGGCGATGCGGCGTTGATCGCCGTGATCGAGCCGCGCTCCAACTCCATGAAGCTGGGCGCGCACCGCGACGGTCTGCCCGAGAGTGTCCGCGATGCCGATCAGGTCATTTGGTATGCGCCGCCCAACCTCGGCTGGGATCTGGCCGCCACGGCTGCCCAGTGCCCGGTTCCGGCCATCGTCGCCGATTCGCTGGAAGCCATCATCGAGCGGGTCAAGAGCCAGGCACGGCCAGGTACCCACGTAGTGATCATGAGCAACGGCGGTTTCGGCGGCCTGCATCTGAAACTGGCGCAGGCCCTCAAGTGAGCGGCCCGCAGCGGATCACCCTGGCCATGACCGGCGCGTCGGGCGCGCAGTACGGCTTGCGCCTGCTCGACTGCCTGGTGCGCGAAGACCGCGAGGTGCATTTCCTCATCTCCAAGGCCGCGCAACTGGTGCTGGCCACGGAAACCGACGTCAGCTTGCCGGCCAAGCCGCAGGCCATGCAGGCCTTTCTCAACGAGTACACCGGGGCGTCCGCCGGACAGATCCGCGTGTATGGCAAGGAAGACTGGATGTCGCCGGTGGCATCGGGCTCCGGCGCGCCCAGCGCCATGGTGGTGGTGCCGTGCTCGACCGGCACCCTGTCGGCCATCGCCAGCGGCGCCTGCAACAACCTCATCGAGCGCGCTGCCGATGTAACGCTCAAGGAACGTCGGCAGTTGATCCTGGTGCCGCGCGAGGCACCGTTCTCGACCATTCATCTGGAGAACATGCTCAAGCTGTCGCAGATGGGCGCGGTGATCCTGCCGGCAGCGCCGGGCTTCTATCACCAGCCGCAGACCATCGACGACCTGATCGACTTCGTCGTCGCACGGGTGCTCAACCTGCTGGATATTCCTCAGGACATGCTGCCGCGCTGGGGCGAGCACCACCACGGCAGCGACGACTGACGCGCCGGCTGCGGGCTATTTGCCCAGGCGCCGCAGCTCGTCCGACTCCACCACGCGCACGCCGTCCTGCTCTTCGAGCGCCAGGCGCCACAGGGCGCGCGCCAGTTGCAGCGCTTCGATGCCGTGGTACTTGCCCGGAATCAGCTTCGACAGCGGCCCGGCAATGCGCTCGGCCAGGCGTGCTTCGACGCGGTCGCCGATCAGTACCGACGGCCGAGCGATGGTCAGTTGCGGCCAGCCCTGGGCACGCAGGGCCTGCTCGGTTTCACCCTTGACGCGGTTGTAGAACACCGAGGATTGCGGGTCGGCGTCGATGGCGCTGATCAGCAGGAAGTGGCGTGCACCCAGCTCGCGGGCGCGCTGGGCATAGGCGACGATGAGCTGGTGGTCGACTTCGCGGAATGCCTCTTGCGAGCCGGCCTGCTTGATGGTCGTGCCCAGGCACGAGAAGGCGATGTCCACCGGGCCCTGCAGATCCGCCAGCAAGGCCAGCAGTGGCCCCACCGGGTTGTCCAGGTGCGCGTGCTCGGCCAGCGGGCGCCGGGTGGGGGCCAGGACCCGTTGCACGGTCGGCTCGGCGAGCAGGCGGTCGAGCAAATGCTCGCCGGTCAGGCCGGTGGCGCCGGCCAGAAGGATGTGCTGCGGCGTCAAGTACATGCAATGTCTCCCTTGATACAGGCAGCGTGAAGCAGATGCCCTATTGCTTGTTGTCAGGCGTGGCGGCGTCGAGCAGCGCCCGCTTGGCCTGTTGTTGGCGCAATCGCTGCCAATGCGCGAGGACCCCTTTGGGCGCCCAGATCTGCGGCTGCGAGGCTTCGTAATTATCGGCGATCTCCCGTTCGGCAACGTGCCGGCTGGCAAGTTCGAAAGCCTGCTGCAGGTCGTCCGTCTGGTTGAAGGCCTGGGCGAACAAGGCGTCGCCGAAATAGGTGAAGTCGGCTTCTTCGGAGCAGCCGAAAGACACCCGGTCGGCCCGCGAAGCGGTCATGACCAGGGTTTTCTCGTCCCTGAGCGCGGGGATGAATCCGCCCGAATAGCAAGCCGAGATGACCACCACCTTGTCGCGGCCCTTGAGCGGCGCCAGCACTGCGGCGAGTTCATCGGCCGGCAGGTCGCCCAACTGCAGGCGTGGCTGATCGAGCACCAGTTCATGTTCGCTGGTGCCGTGACTGGTCAGGTAGATGAACACCAGGTCTTCCGGGCCGCTGCGCGCGGCCAGCGTCTGCACGCTGCGGCTGAGGGTCTCGCGGCTGGCCATCAGCCGATCGGCCAGATGATCGCGGTGGTTGGCCAGGGTGATCTGTCCGACCGCGCCAAAACGACTGGCCAGCATGCCGGAGACGTAATCGGCTTCGCGCATGAACACGCTTTGCTTGCCGTCGCCGGCCAGCGCCAGGCTGTAAAGCTCGATCGCTGCAGTGGACTGCGGGATTGCCGCGAGCGCTTGTTCCAGCAGTTGCCCCTGATTGAGCAGCCCCAGTTCCAGCGGATCGGGCAACAGATGACCTTGCGCATCACGGATACGCTGGCCATTGAGCCAATAGCCGACCTGGCTGCTGCCGTCCTTCAGGGTCAGGCTGCCCTGGCCCTGGTAGGTGTCGTTCTCGAAGGTGCCGCTGTAGATGCTGCCGTCGGCCAGCGCCAGCCAGCCCTTGCCACTGAAGCGCCAATCGGCGAACTCGCCCTTGTAGTGGCTGCCGTCGCTGGCGAACATCTCGCCCTTGCCGCTGAGTACGCCTTCCTTGAACGTGCCGATCCACACATCGCCTGCGGCGTTTTCGTAGCGGCCGCGACCATGCAGCTGGTTGAGGTGGAAGTTGCCGATGTACTGATCGCCGTCGGCATTGCTGAACGTGCCGTGCCCTTCGAGCAGGCCATTGACGAAGGTGCCGCTGAACTGGTTGCCTGCGGCATCGCTGCGGGTGCCTTCGCCATTGGGCTTGCCGTGGGCGAACCAGCCCTGGTACTGGCTGCCGTCGTCGAGTTCGATGTGCCCGGCGCCCGAATACTGGTCTTCCTTGAACCCGCCGCGGTACGCCACGCCGGCTTCCTTGAAGGTCCCTTCGCCCTGGCGCCGACCCTTGACGAAGCCGCCGGTGTAGGTGGTGCCGCGAGCGATCAGGGTGCCTTGGCCATGGAACAGGCCATGATCGAAGCCGCCGGTGTAGACCTCGCCGTTGCGCCCATGCCACTGGCCCTGACCCTGCCACTGGCCGTCCTTGAACTGCCCGGCGTAGCCGCTGCCATTGGGATAGTCGACACGGCCCTGACCCTGCAACAGCCCATTGACCACCTCTCCGCGGTAGCGACCGCCATCGGGCAGTCGCGCGTCGGGCGGCGACAGTGGCTCGCCATCTCCGCAAGCGGCGATCAACAACGAAAGGGCGAGGGGGGCGAGAGGGCGCATGACGGGGTCCGGGCGATTGAGGCGCCGAGTATGCCGCAGATGCAAGGGTGCACAACAGATGCAGGGCGCTTTTAAGGCCAGAGCCGGATGACTGTCGGATGGGTTTACCGTTACCGGATCCGATCATGGGGGTGCGCCATCTTGCATCACCCTGGGGCATGCCTTGGGGGCTTATAATGCCTGGCTTGCAAAGGAGACCTGCAATGTTGCTACGCGGTTTGACCTGGCTGGTCCTGTTCCAGCTGCTGGGCACTGCCCTCAATCATCTGTTGCTGCCCGTGTTGCCCGGTCCGATCATCGGCCTGGTGCTGCTGCTCATCTACCTCATGGTACGTGGCGAGGTCGGCGAGCCCCTGGGCCTGGCGGCCAACAGCCTGCTGCGCTACCTGCCGCTGCTGCTGGTGCCACCTGCGGTGGGCGTGATGGTCTATGCCCAGCAGATCGCCGATGACTTCTGGGCCATCGTCGGCTCGCTGGTGATTTCCGTCACGGTCTCTACCGTGTTCGTCGGTTGGTTGATGCAGCGGTTGATTCGCAGGCGTCGGCATGATCACCCGGTGCAACCATGATGCTGGACTGGCAAGGCACCCTGCAGGCGGTCATCCACCATCCGCTGTTCGGCATCGGCATCACCCTGGGCGCCTACCAGTTGGTGCTCGCCGGCTACGAAAAAACCCGCTGGATCTTTCTGCAACCGGTGCTGCTGTCCATGTTGCTGCTGGTTGCGGTGCTGGTAGGCTGCGGGATCAGCTACGCCGAATACCGCAAGAGCACCGAGATTCTCGGCATCCTGCTCGGCCCGGCGACCGTGGCCCTGGCGGTGCCGCTGTTTCTCAACCTGCGGCGCATTCGCCAACTGCTTTGGCCGACCCTGATTACCCTGGGCCTGGGCGGCCTGTTCGCGACCGTGCTGTGCCTGCTGCTGGGTTGGGGTTTGGGCGCCGACCACATGATTCTGATGACCATGGCGCCCAAGTCGGTCACCTCGCCGATCGCCATGCTGGTGGCGGAGCAGATCGGCGGCGTCGCGGCGCTGGCGGCCGTGTTCGTGCTGATCACCGGCGTCATCGGCGGAATCTTCGGCCCCGGCCTGCTGTCTTTGCTGGGCATCGACCACCCGGCGGCGCGGGGCATGGCATTGGGCCTTAACGCGCATGCCGTGGGCACATCGCTGGCGTTGCAGGAAAGTGAAGAAACCGGCGCCTTCGCGGCGCTGGCCATGAGTCTGATGGGTGTCGGTACCGCCGTTTTTCTGCCCCTGGCCATCAGCGTATTCGCGTGAGGACACAAGCCATGACATTGCCACTCTTTCCCCTCAATACCGTGCTGTTCCCCGGTTGCGTGCTGGATCTGCAGATATTCGAAGCGCGCTATCTGGACATGATCGGGCGCTGCATGAAGCAGGGCGCCGGCTTTGGCGTGGTCGGCATCATGGCAGGGCGCGAAGTGGGCCAGGCGCCCAGCGCGCATGCCACGTTCGGCTGCGAAGCGGTAATCACTGATTTCCAGCAGCAAGAAAACGGTCTGTTGGGTATCCGCGTGCAGGGCGCTCGGCGTTTCCGCATCGAGACCACCCACCTGCAGCGCGATCAATTGCTGACGGCAGACGTGCAGTGGCTGGAAGATCAGGCCGAGCAGCCGCTGGGCGATACCCACGCCGACCTGCAGGCCCTGCTGCTGGCCTTGGCCGAGCACCCGATGGTGGCGGCGCTGGGCATGACCGCCGGTGCTCAGGGCCAGCAGTCGCTGGGCAACCAATTGGCCTATCTGCTGCCGTTCACCGAGCAGGAGAAAGAACAGTTGCTCGCCGAAAGCGACCCGGGCCTGCGCCTGGTGGCAATCCAGGCGCTGCTCGACAGTCTGCAGGGCGACGCCCTGGCCTGATGCAAGCAAGCCAAGGGCACTTGGTGCGCTCTCATTCCATGTAGCGATAGCCTTCCAGCGCCGACGGCAGCCCGTGCACGGCAAAGAAACCCAGCAGCAACGTACACGCTGGCACGACCAGCCACCAGACATGCAACGGCATCGCCGGCAGTGGCCGACGGTATTCCACGGCGGCCAGGCACGAGGCACAGACAAAACAGGCCAGCATGCTGCCGGCAATGATGTCGGTCGGCCAGTGAGCACCGAGGTACACCCGCGACAGTGCGATCGACAGCGCCGGAATGCTCGCCAGAATGACCCACACCAGGCGCATGCGCGGTGTCTGTCGACGCCCGGCCAGTATCGCCAGGCTCAGAAAGAACGCGAAGGCCGCCGAGCTGTGCCCGCTGGGCATGCTGAACGTGGTCAGCGGCTCGAGCAGCACGTCGGGCCGCTGCCGGGCGACCAGGTGTTTCAACGAGCCGTTGAGCAGCGCCGTGATCAGCATGGTCGCGCAGGCGAACAGCGCCGGACGCCATTGGCGGGTGATCAGCAGCAGCGCGGTGAGCAGTCCGGCCACCATGAACTGGGTGCGGAAATCACCGATGCGCGTGACCAGCACCACGAAGGTTTCCGCCGCTTCGCTGCGATGTTCCTGAACCAGCGCCTTGAGGCCGTTATCCAGTGCGCTCAGATGCGGGAAGCCGAAGAACAGGGCGATCAGCATGATCAGCGAGGCGAGGGCGATCAATAACGTCCCGCGCTCGCGGTCGCGCCAGGTGGCATGCAGGCTGAGCCCCATCAACAAGGCGATGCAGGCCGCAACGATACCGGCCTGGGGCCAGAAGTCCTCGGGCAGCGGCAAGCGGAAAGCGGCGCCCGTCGCCCAGCCCGGCAGCAGATAGGCCACCGACCAGCCGGCGGCAGCCACCAGGCTGACCAGAATGAAGCGTGGCAATGGCATTTCCAGCATGCCGGCGACCATGGGCAGCATTGGCCGCAGCGGGCCGATGAAACGTCCGACCAAAAGGCTCGCCACGCCATAGCGATGGAAGTAGCCTTCTGCAGTTTCCAGCCATTGCGGGTTCGTGCGCAGCAGCGGCAGGCCGCGGATGCTCTGTTGAAAACGTCGACCCAGGGCGTACGAGATGGCGTCGCCGAGAAGACCGCCGGCATAGCCCAGCATCAGTGTTTCGCTGAGCGACAACGCGCCGTTGCCGGCCAGTACGGCCACAGCGAACAACACCACGGTGCCGGGTACGACAATGCCGGCGATTGCCAGGCATTCGATGCAGGCAATGGCGAAGATCGCCACCCCCAGCCACTGTGGATGCAACGTCAGCCAGCCCGTCAGACTGTCCAGCCATTCGCCCATGAGTCAGGTTCCTTGAAAGATCGAGAAGTAATCGCGGCCGTCTGTCTGGCCGCGACGCAGGGGGTTGCGCGTGCAGAACCGGGCATAGCCGGCATCCACGAAGCGGTACGGCAGGTGTTCGTCGCGGCCCAGGGGAATACCCAGGCGCGTGGTCTGCAGGATTTGCGGGACATCGGCGCCGACGTCGTCGACGAATAGCTGTTCAGTGTCGAAGCGCTGGGCGTCCCACACCGGTACCTTCAGCCCCAGGGCCTTGCACAGCAGGGTCTGCCCGGCGCACAGGCGCTGGGCCGGGCGCGGCAGGCCGCTGGCGTCGGGGTTGTTGAGCTGCATCCGGGCGAAGGCATCGTCGCCGGTGTGCGCGTCGAGCCAGGGGTAGGCGGACTTGATCAGTACCGCATTGCCCGGACCCTGCGCGCTGAAGTTCAGCGAGTCGCCGCCACGGGCGTAGTACATATAGATGTGCCCGCCTTCGAGGAACAGCGCGCGGCGTTTGTGGGTATAACCCAGCGATGCATGGCTGCCGCGATCCGTGACGTAGTACGCCTCGGTTTCGATGATGCGCGCCGACAACCAGTACGGACCCTGACGGTGGCGGATCACCTTGCCCAGCAATGCACGGGCGAGGGATTGCGCGTCGGTGTCGAAAAAGGCATCGGGCAACGGGTTGAACATAACGGGGTCCATTCGGTGTCGCGGTGGATGATAGCAATTGCACATCGGTGAGGCCCGCGGACATATGTTTAAAGAGGTGTTTTCGACCATCCGCCCGTCACCGCTGTTAGTGGGCGTACGTGACAGCTATAATCAGCCGCTTTCCTCTTTGCCAAGACCACAGAGACCATGACCGAGTCCGTTCTTGACTACATGACCCGCCTGGGTCGCGCTGCCCGTGAAGCCTCGCGGGTCATTGGCCGTGCCAGCACCGCGCAGAAGAATCGCGCCCTGCAGGCGGCGGCCAGTGCCTTGGACAGCGCCCGTGCCGAACTGGTTGCCGCCAACGAGCAGGATTTGGCAGCCGGTCGCGCCAATGGCCTGGACGCGGCCATGCTCGAGCGCCTGGCGCTGACCCCTGCGCGTATCGACGGCATGATCGTCGGCCTGCGCCAGGTGGCCAGTCTGCCGGATCCGGTCGGGGCGATCCGAGACATGAGCTACCGGCCCTCGGGCATCCAGGTCGGCAAGATGCGCGTGCCGCTGGGTGTGGTCGGCATCATCTACGAGTCGCGGCCCAACGTGACCATCGACGCGGCCAGCCTGTGCCTGAAATCGGGTAACGCCACCATTTTGCGTGGCGGCTCCGAGGCCATCCACTCCAATCGTGCCATCGCCACCTGCATCCAGCGCGGCCTCGCCGAAGCCGGCTTGCCCGCCGCCGTGGTACAGGTCGTGGGCACCACCGACCGCGCCGCGGTCGGCGCGCTGATCAGCATGCCCGAGTACGTCGATATCATCGTGCCACGGGGCGGGCGAGGGCTGATCGAGCGCGTCAGTCGTGATGCCAAGGTGCCGGTGATCAAGCACCTGGACGGCATCTGCCATGTGTTCGTCGACGCAGGCGCCGACCTGGCCAAGGCGCAACGCATCGCGTTCAACGCCAAGACCTATCGTTACGGCATCTGCGGCGCCATGGAAACGCTGCTGGTCGACCAGTCGGTGGCGGCGAGTTTTCTGCCGCCGATGGCGGCGCAGTTCCGCGAGAAAGGCGTCGAGCTGCGCGGTTGCCCGCGCACCCGCGACCTGATCGAAGCCGTACCGGCCAGCGAAGAAGACTGGAACACCGAGTACCTGGCCGCCATCCTGTCCATTCGGGTGGTCGACGGCCTGGACCAAGCCATCGAACACATCAACCAGCATGGCTCCCATCACACCGATGCGATCGTCACCGAGCAGCAGGGCCATGCCCGTCGCTTTGTTGCCGAAGTCGACTCCGCGTCCGTGATGGTCAACGCGCCGACCTGTTTCGCCGATGGTTTCGAATATGGCCTGGGTGCCGAGATCGGCATTTCCACCGACAAGATCCACGCCCGCGGCCCGGTGGGCCTCGAAGGCCTGACCTGCGAGAAATACGTGGTGATCGGCGATGGCCAGTTGCGCGGCCAGGAGCCGGTCTGAGTTGACCGCACCGAACCGGCCCGGTCCCTACGCTGTACAATCGCGCACTGCACGTCGAATCGGCGTGCTGGGCGGTACCTTCGACCCGGTGCACATCGGTCATCTGCGCGGCGCCGTGGAAGTGGTCGAGGCCCTGGGCCTGGACGATCTGCGATTGGTGCCCAGCGCCCGGCCGCCGCATCGCGACCAGCCGCAGGTATCGGCCGAGCAGCGCCTGGCCATGGTGCGTGCCGCGGTAGAGGGGCTGGCGCCCCTGACCGTGGATGACCGTGAACTGGCGCGCGACAAACCGTCGTACACCCTCGACACGCTGGTGTCGATGCGTGCCGAGCTCGACCCGCAGGACCAGTTGCTCCTGCTGCTGGGGTGGGATGCCTTTTGTGGCTTGCCCTCCTGGTACCGCTGGGAAGAACTGCTGCAACACTGCCACATCGTCGTGTTGCAGCGACCTGATGCGGACACCGAGCTGCCGGATGCCCTGCGCAACCTGGTGGCGGCGCGTTCCATCAGCGACCCGCAAGCCCTCAAGGGAGCCTGCGGGCAGATTACTTTCGTCTGGCAGGCACCGCTCGCGGTGTCGGCCACCCAGATCCGTCAACTGCTGGCCAGCGGCAAGTCGGTACGTTTCCTGGTGCCCGACGCAGTATTGGCCTACATCGAGGCGCACGGGCTGTACCGTGCGTCCAATTGAACTGAACGAGTTTTTTTATGAGCAATAAGCAAGCAATCCCCGCTGAAGAAATCGTCGAGCTGACCCAGCTCGCCCTCGAAGACGTCAAGGCTCAGGACATCCTGGTCATCGACGTGCGTGACAAGAACAGCATCACCGACTTCATGGTGATCGCCACCGGTACCTCCAACCGCCAGATCAGCGCCATGCGCGAAAAGGTGCGCGAGCTGGTCAAGGCCAAGGGCGTCAAGCCACTGGGCGAAGAAGGCGCGGGCGACAGCGACTGGGTGCTGCTGGACCTGGACACCGTCGTGGTGCACATGATGACCGCTGCCGCGCGCCAGTTCTACGACCTGGAACGCCTGTGGCAGGGTGCCGAGCAGAGCCGTGCTGCCAGCGCCGCGCATCACACCCCTGGCAACGAATAAGCCTGGGCCATGCGTCTGCGTCTGATCGCGGTGGGTTCGCGCATGCCCAAGTGGGTGGAAGAAGGCTGGCATGAATATGCCAAGCGTCTGCCCGCCGAGCTGGCACTGGACCTGGTCGAAATCCCGCTCAATACCCGCGGCAAGAATGCCGACGTGGCCCGCTTTATCCGCCAGGAAGGCGAGGCGATGCTGGCCAAGGTCGGTCCGGGGGAGCGCATCGTTACCCTGGAAGTGCACGGCAAGCCCTGGAGCACCGAGCAGTTGGCGGTGGAACTGGATCGCTGGCGCCTGGACTCGCGCACGGTGAACTTCATGGTCGGTGGCCCCGAGGGGCTGGCGCCGGAAGTCTGCGCCCGTGCCGAGCAGCGCTGGTCGCTGTCGCCGCTGACCTTGCCTCACCCGCTGGTACGGATACTTATCGGTGAACAGCTGTATCGCGCCTGGACCGTGCTGTCCGGGCACCCTTATCACAAATAGGCCGTAAACCAGCCGATGTCCCAGCCGATTCGCCTCAAGGACCACGAGAAAGACGCGCGCACCGTGCGCAGCCGCGTCGTGGTCGGTGCAGCGGCCATCCTGGTTCTCATCTGCGTGCTGATCGCGCGCCTGTATTTCCTGCAGGTGATCCAGTACGAATATCACTCCACGCTTTCGGAGAACAATCGGGTGCATGTGCAGCCGATACCCCCCACCCGTGGGCTGATCTTCGACCGCAACGGCGTGGTCGTGGCCGACAACCGCCCCAGCTTCAGCCTGAGCATGACCCGCGAACGCTCCGGTGACTGGCGTCAGGTACTCGATACCATCGTCGAGGTGCTGGAGCTCAGCGACGAAGACCGGCAGCTGTTCGAGCGTCGCATGAAGCAGGGACGTCGACCGTTCGAGCCGGTACCGATCCTGTTCGAACTCAACGAAGAGCAGATCGCCCGGGTCGCGGTGAACCAGTTTCGCCTGCCGGGTGTGGAGGTGGTCGCGCAGTTGGTACGGCATTACCCGCAGGGGGCGCATTTCGCGCACTCGGTGGGCTATGTCGGGCGCATCAACGAGAAGGAGCTCAAGACCCTGGATCCGGTGGACTACAGCGGCACGCACCATATCGGCAAGACCGGCATCGAGCGCTTCTACGAGCCGGAACTGCACGGCACGGTGGGCTACGAGGAAGTCGAGACCAACGCTCGCGGTCGTGTGCTGCGGGTGCTCAAGCGCACCGATCCGAAACCGGGCAAGGACATCGTCCTGAGCCTGGACATCAAGTTGCAGGAAGCCGCCGAAGAGGCGCTGGGCGGCCGTCGCGGCGCGATCGTGGCGATGGACCCGCGCACCGGGGAGGTGCTGGCAATGGTCAGCCAGCCCAGCTTCGATCCCAACCTGTTCGTCACCGGCATCGGTTTCCAGGCCTATGCCGACCTGCGCGATTCCATCGATCGACCGCTGTTCAACCGTGTGTTGCGCGGCCTGTATCCGCCCGGTTCGACGATCAAGCCTGCGGTGGCGATCGCCGGGCTGGACTCAGGCGTGATCAACGCCGGGTCGCGGGTGTTCGACCCAGGCTTCTATCAACTGCCCAACTACGACCATAAATACCGCAACTGGAACCGCACAGGCGATGGCTGGGTAGACCTGGACACCGCCATCATGCGTTCCAACGACACCTATTTCTATGACCTGGCGCACAAGCTGGGCATCGACAAGCTGGACAACTACATGGGCCAGTTCGGCATCGGCCAGAAGGTCTCGCTGGACATGTTCGAAGAGTCGCCGGGCCTGATGCCCTCGCGCGAATGGAAACGCAAGACCCGCCGGCAAGCCTGGTTCCCCGGCGAAACGCTCATTCTGGGCATTGGACAGGGCTACATGCAGGCCACGCCGCTGCAACTGGCCCAGGCCACCGCCCTGGTCGCCAACAAGGGCAAGTGGAACCGCCCGCGGCTGGCGCGCACCATCGAAGGCGTGCCGCCGGTGGACGAGAATCCGGTGCCCGACATCGTGCTGCGCAATCCGTCCGACTGGGCCAAGGTCACCCACGGCATGGAGCAGGTCATGCAGGGTGCCCGCGGTACCGCGCGCAAGGCTGCCATCGGTGCCAAGTACCGAATCGCCGGCAAGTCCGGTACGGCCCAGGTCGTCGCCATTCGCCAAGGCGAGAAGTACGACCGCAGCAAGGTCCAGGAGCGCCATCGCGACCATGCCTTGTTCGTCGGCTTCGCGCCCGCGGACAACCCGCGCATCGTGGTCTCGGTCATGGTCGAGAACGGCGAGTCCGGCTCGGGCGTGGCGGCGCCGGTGGTGCGCCAGATCATGGACGCCTGGCTGCTCGGCCCCGACGGCCAGTTGAAACCCGAATACGCCAGCGCCACGGGCGCGGAGATCACCGCCCTTGAAGAGTAATTTCGACCGCATCCTCTCCAGTGAGGATGTGATGCGTCGCCGCGCAACATTTTTGCAGCGCATTCACATCGACGGCCCGTTGCTGATCCTGCTGCTGACCCTGGCGGCGGGCAGCCTGTTCGTCCTCTATTCGGCCAGCGGCAAGAACTGGGACCTGCTGATCAAGCAGGCCACGTCCTTCGGCCTGGGCCTGGTGTCGATGTTCGTCATCGCCCAGCTCGAACCGCGTTTCATGGCGCGCTGGGTGCCCCTGGCCTATGTGACCGGGGTGATACTGCTGGTGGTAGTTGACGTCATGGGCCACAACGCCATGGGCGCCACGCGCTGGATCAACATCCCCGGGGTCATCCGCTTCCAGCCCTCGGAGTTCATGAAGATCATCATGCCGGCGACCATCGCCTGGTACCTGGCCAAGCGGACCCTGCCGCCGACCCTCAAGCACGTGGTGGTGAGCCTGGCCCTGATCGGCATTCCCTTTGCGCTGATCGTGCGCCAGCCAGACCTCGGCACGTCACTGCTGATCCTGGCTTCCGGCTCCTTCGTGCTGTTCATGGCCGGGTTGCGCTGGCGCTGGATCGCCAGCGTGCTGGCGGCGGCGGTACCGGTGGCGGTCGGCATGTGGTTCTTCATCATGCACGACTACCAGAAGCAGCGGATCCTGACCTTTCTCGACCCGGAGAGCGATCCGCTGGGTACCGGCTGGAACATCATCCAGTCCAAGGCGGCGATCGGTTCGGGTGGCGTGTTCGGCAAGGGCTGGCTGCTGGGCACCCAGTCGCACCTGGACTTCCTCCCCGAAAGCCACACCGACTTCATCATCGCGGTGCTCGGCGAGGAGTTCGGCCTGGTCGGTATCTGCGCGCTGCTGTTGATCTATCTGCTGCTGATCGGCCGTGGGCTGGTGATCACCGCGCAGGCCCAGACCCTGTACGGAAAGTTGCTCGCCGGCAGCTTGACCATGACTTTTTTTGTTTACGTTTTCGTCAATATCGGTATGGTCAGTGGCCTGCTGCCGGTGGTGGGGGTGCCGTTGCCTTTCATTAGCTACGGCGGAACTTCGCTGGTGACCCTGCTGTCAGCGTTTGGCGTTTTGATGTCGATCCACACCCATCGCAAGTGGATCGCACAGGTTTGAATAAGGTGAGCAATTGCATGCAAGTAATGCGTAGCTGGGCAGCTCGGAACGTTCCCTGGATCGGCCTGATGGGCCTGTTGGGGTCGGCACAGCATGCCAGCGCCGGCGACTACGGTGGCTCGCCCCAGGTGACCCAGTTCATTGGTGAAATGACCCGCGACTATGGCTTCGCCAGCGAGCAGTTGAACGAAGTGTTCAGGGAAGTCGAGCGCAAGCAGTCGATTCTGGACGCGATCTCGCGTCCCGCCGAACGGGTCAAGCCGTGGAGCGAGTATCGGCCGATGTTCATCACCGATGCGCGCATCGCCCGCGGCGTGGATTTCTGGCGCCAGCACGAAGCGGTGCTGGCCCGTGCGCAACGCGAATACGGCGTACCGGCGCAGGTCATCGTCGCGATCATCGGTGTCGAAACCTTCTTTGGTCGCAACACCGGCAATTTTCGGGTGATCGACGCGTTGTCCACCTTGAGCTTCGATTACCCGCCACGCGCGGCATTCTTCCGCAAGGAGCTGCGGGAGTTCTTCCTGCTGGCCCGCGACGAACAGCTCGATCCATTGACCCTCAAAGGTTCGTACGCCGGCGCCATGGGCCTGCCGCAGTTCATGCCCAGCAGCTTCCGCGCCTACGCGGTGGATTTCGACGGCGACGGTCACATCAACATCTGGACCAACCCCGATGACGCCATCGGCAGTGTTGCCAGCTATTTCAAGGAGCATGGCTGGGTGGCCGGTCAACCGGTGGTCAGCCGTGCCGGCGTTTCCGGCCCGCAGGTCGACGACGGCTTGAGCCCGGGCATCGACCCGGTCAAGAATGTCGCGCAGTTGCGGGCGCTGGGCTGGTCGAGTCATGATGCGCTACGCGATGACCTGCCGGTGACCGCCTTTCGCCTGCAGGGCGCCGAGGGCCCGGAATATTGGCTGGGCCTGAAGAATTTCTATGCAATCACTCGCTATAACCGCAGTGTGATGTACGCCATGGCTGTGCACCAACTGTCGGAATCGCTGGTTCAAGCACGGGGCGTCAAGTAATGCGGGCAATGCCGATACATACATCCTCCGCCATCGCGGCCTGCGCGGCCTTGGGCCTGCTGCTCGCCAGTTGCTCATCGACGCCGCCGCCGTCGCGTACCGTGAAGCAGTCCGGCCCGACCGTCAAAGCCATGCCTGGCCTGAACATCAACCGGGCACACAAGGACGGCGCGCCGTGGTGGGACGTCGACGTGTCGAAGATTCCCGACGCCGTGCCCACCCTGCACACCGGACCGTACAAGGCCAACCCCTACACGGTACTGGGCAAGACCTACTTTCCGATCGCCGAGTCGCGTCAGTATCAGGCGACCGGCACGGCGTCATGGTACGGCACCAAGTTCCATGGCCAGAACACCGCCAACGGTGAGGTCTACGATCTGTATGGCATGAGTGCGGCGCACAAGACCCTGCCGCTGCCCAGCTATGTACGCGTGACCAACCTGGACAACAGCCGCAGCGTGGTGCTGCGGGTCAATGATCGCGGGCCGTTCTATTCCGACCGCATCATCGACCTGTCCTATGCCGCGGCGAAAAAGCTGGGCTACGCCGAGACGGGTACGGCGCGGGTACGTGTCGAAGGTATCGACCCGCAGGAATGGTGGGCGCAGCGCGGCCGTCCGGCGCCACTGGTGCTCAACCAGGGCCCGGTGGTGGCGCAGGCCCGGCCCAACATCACGCCGTCGGCTGGTACGGTCGAGCAATACACGCCGCCGCCGCAGCAGCACGCGGTCGCCACGCTGCCGGTGCAGATGGACGCAAAAAAAACGGTTCTGCACAAGCGTCTGGCCTGTATCTCCAGGTGGGAGCGTTCGCCAACCCCGACGCTGCGGAGCTGCTGCGTTCCAAGCTGAGCTCGATGGTCAGCGCGCCGGCTTTCACCAGCCAGATCGCCGTCAACCAGCAGACGTTCTATCGGGTACGCCTGGGACCGATCAATTCCCAGGGTGAAGCCCAGCAGATTCAGGACAACGTGCGCATGGCCAATCTTGGCGTGCCCAAGTTGGTGACACTGGATTGAACCGCGCCGCCTGCGGGCGGCGCTGCAATGAGCGCCCGGCAACGGGCGTGCGACACCGGGCCGCCGCCCACAACAAGACTGCCCGCAAGGGCATGTGCCCATCAGCAATTTCGAGAGACGGATGAACATCACCACACTTGCCAAACGCCTGTGCCTGCTTGTACCGCTGATCATCGCCCCTGCCGCTTGGGCGGCAGATCAGATGATGCCAGCGCCGCCGCAACTGGCTGCCAAATCCTACGTGCTGATGGAAGCTTCCAGCGGTAACGTGCTGGTTGAAAACAACGGCGACCAGCGTCTGCCGCCAGCCAGCCTGACCAAACTGATGACCGCGTACATCGCGACCCTGGAAATCCGTCGTGGCCAGATCGGCGAGAACGACCCGGTCACCGTCAGCGAAAACGCCTGGCGCACGGGCGGTTCGCGGATGTTCATCAAGGTCGGTACCCAGGTATCGGTCAGCGACCTGCTGCACGGCATCATCATCCAGTCGGGCAACGACGCTTCGGTGGCGCTCGCCGAGCACATCGCCGGTAGCGAAGACGCCTTCGCCGACATGATGAATACCACGGCTGGCAAGCTGGGCATGACCAACAGCCACTTCATGAACCCGACCGGCCTGCCGAACCCCGAGCATTACTCCACTGCCCACGACATGGCGGTACTGGCCCGTGCCATCATTCACGAAGACCCGGCTCACTATGCGATCTACTCGCAGAAGGAGTTCTTCTGGAACAACATCAAGCAGCCCAACCGCAACCTGCTGCTGTGGCGCGACAAGACCGTCGACGGCCTGAAGACCGGCCATACCGAAGAAGCCGGCTACTGCATGGTGTCCTCGGCCGTACGTGACGGTATGCGCCTGATCGCCGTGGTCTTCGGCACCAACAGCGAGCAGGCCCGCGCTGCCGAAACCCAGAAGCTGCTGACCTACGGCTTCCGCTTCTATGAAACCCAGACCTTCTACCAGAAGGGCACCGAGCTGGCCAAGGCACCGGTGTGGAAAGGCGACATCCGCGAAATCAAGGCCGGCCTGGCCGAAGACCTGACCATGACCCTGCCCAAGGGCCAGTTGAAGAACCTGGCTGCGAGCATGACCATGAATCCACAGCTGACCGCGCCTATCGCCAAGGGCGACGTGATCGGCAAGGTCGAAGTGAAGAACGGTGACAAGATCGTTCAGACCACCGACCTGATCGCGCTGGACGATGTACAGGAAGGTGGTATTTTCCGCCGCGTATGGGATAGCGTTCGTCTATTCTTCTACGGCTTGTTCAACTGATATCGCGACCGCGCGCCCTCGCCTTTGCAACAGGCGAGGGCGTTGTCGTTTTCACGGTTTACCCGAGGCCGTCATCGCCATGACCGATACCGAAGTAAAAGAGCCGAAAATCGAATTTCCCTACGCCGACTACCCGATCAAGATCATCGGCGATACCGGTGTGGGCTTTCGCGACACGGTGGTGCAGATCGTCGAAAAGCACGCAGCCGTCAATCACGACAAGAATGCCGAGCGCCAGAGCAGCAACGGTAACTACACCACGTTGCAGCTGCATATCCTGGCCACCGGCCAAGAGCAGCTCTACAACATCAACAGTGAGCTGCGCGCCACCGGCATCGTCAAAATGGTGCTGTGATGCCGCAATGCCTGGGGTTTCGCGAACTCGGCCCGTTGCCTTACGAGCCGGTATGGCACGCGATGCAGCGGTTCACCGACCAGCGCGATGCAGAGACTGCCGATGAGGTCTGGCTGGTCCAGCACCCGGCCGTGTTCACCCAGGGCCAGGCCGGCAAGGCCGAGCATCTGCTGGTGCCCGGCGAGATCCCGGTGGTGCAGGTCGACCGCGGCGGCCAGGTGACCTACCACGGCCCCGGGCAGTTGGTCGTGTACCTGTTGCTGGACGTGCGCCGGCTGGGCTACGGGGTGCGAGAGCTGGTCACCCGCATGGAGCACACCCTGATCGATCTGCTGGCCTCCTACGGCGTGCAGGCTGCCGCCCGTGCGGATGCACCCGGAGTCTACGTGGACGGGGCGAAGATCGCTTCGCTGGGCTTGCGTATCCGCCGCGGTTGTTCGTTCCATGGGCTGGCGTTGAACGTCGACATGGACCTTGCGCCGTTCCGGCGGATAAATCCATGTGGATATGCCGGCCTGCCGATGACGCAGATGTGCGATCATGTCGCACCCCTTGAATTTGCCGAGGTCAGTGCGAGGCTGCGAGCGCAGCTGGTCAAGCACCTCGACTATGTTGAGCAGACGACCCTTACGGGCGGAATCGACTGATATGACTACCGCGACAGAAGCTGTGCAAACGCTGATCCCCCTGCAGAACCTCGCCGAGGGTGCGCCCAAGGCCAATGCGCCACGGCCCAGGGTCGAGGCGGGCGTCAAGCTGCGCGGTGCCGAAAAGGTCGCGCGCATCCCGGTAAAGATCATCCCCACCGAAGAGCTGCCGAAGAAGCCCGACTGGATCCGGGTACGCATCCCGGTGTCTCCCGAGGTCGACCGGATCAAGCAACTGCTGCGCAAGCACAAGCTGCACAGCGTCTGCGAAGAAGCCTCCTGCCCCAACCTGGGTGAATGCTTCTCCGGTGGTACCGCGACTTTCATGATCATGGGTGACATCTGCACCCGCCGATGCCCGTTCTGCGACGTCGGCCATGGTCGCCCCAAGGCACTGGATGCCGACGAGCCGATGAACCTGGCCGTGGCCATCGCCGACCTGCGCCTCAAGTACGTGGTGATCACCTCGGTGGACCGTGACGACCTGCGCGACGGTGGTGCCCAGCACTTCGCCGACTGCCTGCGGGAAATCCGCAAGCTGTCGCCGGGCGTGCAGCTGGAAACCCTGGTCCCCGACTACCGTGGGCGCATGGACGTGGCCCTGGCCATCACCGCGCAGGAGCCGCCGGATGTGTTCAACCACAACCTGGAAACCGTGCCGCGCCTGTACAAGGCCGCGCGCCCCGGTTCTGACTACCAGTGGTCGCTGACCCTGCTGCAGAAGTTCAAGGAGCTGGTGCCTCATGTGCCGACCAAGTCGGGCCTGATGCTGGGTCTGGGCGAGACCGACGAGGAAGTGATCGAGGTGATGCAGCGCATGCGCGAGCACAACATCGACATGCTGACCCTGGGCCAGTACCTGCAGCCTTCGCGCAGTCACCTGCCGGTACAGCGCTTCGTGCATCCGGACATCTTTGCCTGGTTCGCCGAAGAGGGCCACAAGATGGGCTTCAAGAACGTCGCCTCCGGGCCGTTGGTGCGTTCCTCGTACCACGCCGATCAGCAGGCGCACGAAGCCAAGATCAAGCTCTGATCGACTAGATCATGTGGGCGCGGGGCGGGCGGCGAGCCGTCTGGTCGTGAAGCGCCCCCACGCGCTGCATAGCCTGAGGGCAGGGCGCGCCGCTCGTTCCTGCCTGGATTGAGAATTTCGACCATGCGATTACCCCCACGCCTGCCCGACCACGGCACGATCGCCTTGATCGCGCCCGCCGGTCCCATCGAGCTGGACGCAGAGGCAGCTTGTGCCTGGGTCCGCGCGCGTGGCTATACGCTGCGCATCTACCCCGGTGTCGCGCTGGCCCAGGGTTACCTGGCCGGCAGCGATGAAGCCCGTGTGCAAGACCTTCACGACGCTTTCGCCGACCCCGAGGTAGACGCCGTTCTTTGCCTGCGCGGTGGCTATGGCACCCCCCGCCTGCTGGACAAGATCGACTTCGCGCTGCTGGCGCGACACCCCAAGCCATTGGTTGGCTACAGCGATATCACCGCGCTGCATCTGGCCATCGCTCGCCACGCCGGGTTCGTCACCTTCCATGGGCCACTGTTCAAGGCCGATCTGCTGACGCAGAAGCGGGCGCCTACCGAGTCGTCGCTGTGGCAGGCGCTGCGTGGCGAGATCGGCGCAGGTGACCTGCTGCGTCATCCGCCCGAGTGGCCGTTGACCACGGTAGTGCCGGGGCAGGCCCAGGGTTGCTTGATGGGCGGTAACCTGGCCATGATCAGTGCCACGCTCGGCACGTCGTACGAGCTTCCCGGTGATGGCATCGTGCTGTTCATCGAAGACGTCAACGAGCCCTTGTACCGCGTGGATCGCTTTCTGACTCACCTGCGTCTGGCAGGCAAGCTGAAGGGGGTGCAGGGCGTGATCGTTGGAGACTTCGCCGGAATCGCTGTCGAGCAGATGACCCCGTTGCTGCTCGAGACGTTCCAGGCCGAGGGTATCCCGGTCCTGGCTGGCTGGCGCAGTGGCCACTGCGACCCGAACCTGACCTTGCCGTTGGGCGTGCAGGTCAGGCTGGATGCCACTGCGCAGCAGGTCTGGCTGGAGCAGGATGTGGTGGCCTAGGCGAGGCCTGGGCCACCCGTGCAGGTCAGCGCACTCACTGTTGCGTACGCAGCGCCTCGAGCAGCTTGTGGGTCGGGTACCCGTCGGCTGGCCAGCCCATGGCTTGCTGGGCACTGCGGATGGCCTTGCGGGTATTGGCACCGATGATGCCGTCCGCAGCGCCAGCATCGTGGTTGCGTGCGCTCAACAGGCTCTGCAGCTCGATGCGTTCGGTGCGCGTGAGTGGCATGTCATCCTTGGGCCAGGTGCCTTGGATGTAGCCCGACCCCTGCAGGCGCTGGGCCAGGAGGCTTACGCCCAATGCGTAGGACGAGGAATTGTTGTACTTGAGGATCGCGCGGAAATTGTCGAAGACCAGGAAGGCCGGGCCCCGGTAGCCCGCCGGCAGAAGCAGCGCTGCTGCGGCATTTTCGCTGCCCGCCGGGACTGTGCCGCCGGGCATCGCCGCAACGCCCAGGCGCTGCCATTCGCTGACCGGCCTGCGGCTGTTGCCGTCGGCCAGGGCGTAGTCGAAGCCCTCGGGCAGGCGCACTTCCAGCCCCCACGTCTGGCCGCTCTGCCAGCCCGAACTCTGTAGGTAGTGGGCGGTGGAGGCGAGGGCATCGGCGGCGCTGTTCCAGATGTCGCGCCGGCCATCGCCGTCGAAGTCCACGGCATGGGAATTGTAGGTGGTGGGAATGAACTGGGTCTGGCCCATGGCACCGGCCCACGAACCCAGCATGCGGTCGGGCTGGATGTCGCCGTTCTGCAGGATCTGCAACGCCGCCAGCAGCTGGCTCTGGGCGAATTCGGGGCGACGGCCTTCGTAGGCCAGGGTCGCCAATGAGCGGATCACCGATTTGTCACCCTGGATCTGGCCGAAGCTGCTTTCCATGCCCCATACGGCAACCAGTACCTGGCGTTCGACGCGGTAGCGCTGTTCGATGCTCGAGAGCACGTCGGCGTACTGCTCGAGCATGGCCTGACCGCGGCGCAGGCGGGTCGGGGAGATCGCCCCGTCGAGGTATTCCCATACCGGGCGGCTGAATTCGGGCTGGCTGCGATCGGCCTTGATCACGCTCATGTCCGGTGTGACGCCCTCGAAGGCGCGGTCGAACAGCTGCGCGTCGACGCCGCTGCGCAGGGCTTGCTGACGAAAGCCCTGCTGCCATTCGGCAAATGTCTGGGTGGGCAGCACCGGAGTGTCGACGCTGCTCGGCGCGGGCGCCATGGGTACCGGCAACGCAGGCTGGACGATGGGGGCGGGCAGGGTATCGGCGACGGTGGGTTTTTCCGCGCAGGCGACCAGCAAGGCCAGGCAGGTAGTCACGGCGAACTGGCGCATGGGCCAGCCTGAGGTACGACGAGAAGACATTCACAAGTCCAGGGCTTTCGGGGCAGAGGCAAACCTTAACATGCCAGCCGAATCAGTAGCATGGGTTTAGCCTTGTCAGCGATCACCCCGACAGACCGCAGTGCAGCTTTCGCGGCCACGGACCGCTCCTACGGGGATCACGGTCACCCTGTAGGAGCGGTCATCGGCCGCGAAGGGTTCGGCGCGGTTGACCAGCCATACCGCACGCCGCTTTCGCGGCCACACCGCAGGTCACCTGTGGGAGCGGGCTCTGCCCGCGAAGGGGGCGCTGCTATTCTGCGGGCAGGCTCAGCCTTTGGCCGGCCATCAGCAACGACAACCGCGACAGGCCTATCCATACCGACCCAGGCGCCTGGCCCTTGATCTGCGCGTCGATGCGCTGCGCATCCTGCAGCAGCTGTGCCCAGCGCAGCGCCGAATGCCGCTGCAGGGCCTTGCTCATCAATGGCTTGCGCTTGTCCCACACTGGCGGACGGGCCTGGCTGAAGGCCTTGTCCAACGGTACGCCCTGGCTGTACTGCTGCGACAAGCTGGCCAGCAAGCGCAGCTCACGGGCCAGCGCCCAGAGAATGACGGGTGGCTCGACACCCTCGCCACGCAGCCCTTCGAGCATGCGCAAGGCGTGTTCGGCCTGGCCGTTGAGGATCGCGTCGATAAGGCCGAACACGTCGAATCGGGCGCTGTCGGCAACCGCCGATTGCACCGTCTCCAAGGTAATCTGATTGCCCTCGGCGAGCAGCTTGAGTTTCTCGATTTCCTGCGCCGCCGCCAACAGGTTGCCTTCCACCCGAGCGGCGATCAGCTCGACCGCATCCGGTTGCGCAGCCAGCCCAGCCTGGGCCAGGCGCTGGCGGATCCACTGCGGCAACTGCTGCGCATCGACCGGCCAGATCTGCACGAACTGGGTCTGCGCGCCATCCACCAGCGCCTTGCCCCACTTGGTTTTCTGCGCACTGCCGTCCAGTTTGGGCAGGCTGATCAACAGCACGGTATCTTCGGCGGGCCGCGAGCAATACTCGATCAGCGCCGCAGCGCCCTTGTCGCCCGGCTTGCCCGACGGCAGGCGCAGTTCCAGCAGGCGCCGCTCGGCAAACAGCGACAGGCTGGCGCCGGCCTGCAGCAGCGTGCCCCAGTCGAAATTGTTGTCGGCGCTGAACACCTGGCGCTCGTCGAAGCCCTGCTGGCGCGCCGCCGCGCGAATGGCGTCGGCCGCCTCCTGACAGAGCAGCGGATCGTCGCCACTCACCACGTAGACGGGCGCGAGCGGCCCTTGCAGGTGCTTGCCGAGTTGGGCGGGGCTGATCTTCATGGACGCATCGACAGGGTTTAAATCTTCACGGGGGCAATGACAGCGAAAAGGGCGCCTGAGCGCCCTTGTCTGCCTTACTGGTTGGGAATCTGGATCGGCGACTGCTGTGGCGTCGAATCCATCACGCGCTGAGCTTCGGCAGCAGCGTCGGCTTCAGCCTTGGCACGGGCGTTGGCGTCCACCTGGAGCTTTTCCAGCTGTGCAGGGGTGATCTGCTGCAGACGCAGCATCATGCGCTGCACCAGTTCGTTGCGCATTTCACGGCGCACCTGGCTCGCCTCCTGATCGGAGCCGGTCAGGTTGTTGCCGTCGTGAACGTAAACCTTCTGCACCTCGAGCTTGTCGTTGAGCAGCGTCAGGTTGTTCTGCCCGCGGATCTCGTACTGCAGCGTGTTGCTCAGCTCGTACTCGGACGAGCGCGCCGAACCGCTGTAGCTGGCCGTGCGCTGGTCGCCACGCTCGTCCACCAGGTCCAGGGTGTATGGAGCGCCGCTGGCCACGTTGACGCCGCTGCCCTGCAGCGCCTTGCGCAGTTGCACCACGGTCTGGCCGTAGGCGTCGCGGGCAGTGAGGTTGAGTTCCTTGATGGCCAGCTGGTTGGTGCCGGTACCCCGGAGCTGGAAACCACAGGCGCTCAGCAGGACAGCCAGGCCCATAACCAGCAGATTGCGTTTGATCATCTTGTTGCTCCCTTGAAACCTTGTTGGCTGTGGCGTGCTTGACGGGCGCCCGATGAAACGGGCGCCGGTCGATCAGCTGGCGACGATGTTGACCAGTTTACCCGGTACGACGATGACCTTGCGGATGGTCAGGCCGTCGGTGAAACGCAGCACGTTCTCATTGACCCGTGCGGCGGCTTCGATCTCTTCGCGGCTGGCGCTGGCAGGCATGTCGATCTGCCCACGCAGCTTGCCGTTGACCTGGATGACCAGCTGCAGGCTGTCCTGCACCAGCGCCGATTCGTCCAGGGTCGGCCAGTTGGCGTCGATCACGGCGTCGGTGTGGCCCAGTTGCTGCCACAGCTCATGGCTGATGTGCGGAGTGATCGGCGCCAGCAGCAAGGTCACGGCTTCCAGGCCCTCGTGCAGCAAGGCACGGTCCTGGTCGGTGGCCTGCGGGGCTTTTTCCAGCACGTTCATCAGGGTCATCACCTGGGCGATGGCCGTGTTGAACTTGTGGTTCTGGCCCACGTCCTGGCTGGCCTGCTTGATCGCCAGGTGAATGGCGCGGCGAATGGCCTTCTGCTCGTCATCGAGCGCGGCGACGTCGAGGGGCGCGTGCGAACCCTGGCCAACATGGGCCTGGGCCAGACGCCAGACGCGCTTGAGGAAGCGGTGCGAGCCTTCCACGCCGGAGTCGGACCATTCCAGGCTCATGTCGGGTGGCGAGGCGAACATCATGAACAGGCGGCAGGTGTCGGCGCCGTACTGGTCGATCATCGATTGCGGGTCGACGCCGTTGTTCTTCGACTTGGCCATCTTCTCGGTGCCGCCGATTTCCACCGGCAGGCCGTCGCTGATGAGCTTGGCCGAGATGATCTTGGCCTTGGCATCGCGTACCAGTTCGACGTCGGCCGGGTTGAACCAGGTCTTGCTGCCGTTGGCTTCGAGACGGTAGTAGGTTTCGGCGATGACCATGCCCTGGGTGAGCAGGTTCTTGAACGGCTCGTTGGAGCTGACCAGGCCTTCGTCGCGCATCAGCTTGTGGAAGAAGCGTGCGTACAGCAGGTGCAGGATCGCGTGCTCGATACCGCCGATGTACTGGTCCACGGGCAGCCAATGGTTGGCCGCTGCCGGATCGACCATGCCGCCTTCATAGTGCGGCGATGCATAGCGGGCAAAGTACCAGGACGATTCCACGAAGGTGTCCATGGTGTCGGTTTCGCGCTTGGCCGGCGCGCCGCATTTCGGACAGCTGCACTCGTAGAACTGGGGCATGCGCGCCAACGGCGAACCGGCGCCATCGGGAACGACGTCTTCGGGCAGCACGACCGGCAGTTGATCTTCCGGGACCGGCACGTCGCCGCAGGCGTCGCAGTGCACGATCGGAATCGGGCAGCCCCAGTAGCGCTGGCGGCTGATGCCCCAGTCGCGCAGGCGGAACTGGGTACGCGACTTGCCCAGGTCCTTCTTGATCAAGGCCACTTCGATGGCATCGAAAGCGCCTTCGAAATCGAGCCCGTCGAAGTCGCCGGAGTTGATCAGCGGACCGTGCTCGTTGTAGGCAGCCAGCCACGGCGCAGGCGTCAGGTCGCCTGCGCTGGTGCGCACCACCGGCTTGATCGGCAGGTCGTACTTCAAGGCGAACTCGAAGTCGCGCTCGTCGTGGGCCGGCACGGCCATGACCGCGCCGTCGCCGTAGTGCATCAGTACGTAGTTGGCGACCCAGACTGGCAGCTTCTCGCCACTGAGCGGGTGCTCGACGAACAGCGTGGTCGGCATCCCGCGTTTTTCCTGGGTGGCCACGTCGGCCTCGGCCACGCTGCCGCTCTTGCACTCGTCGATGAACGCCTGAAGCGCAGAATCGGAGCGTGCCGCCAGGGTGGCCAGGGGGTGCTCCGCAGCGACGGCTACGTAGGTGGCGCCCATCAGCGTGTCGGGACGGGTGGTGAAGACCTTCAGCGTGCCGGCTTCGCCAATGGAGGCCTGGTGGTACGGGAACTGGACTTCCATGCCCTTGGACTTGCCGATCCAGTTGCGCTGCATGGTCTTGACCTGTTCCGGCCAGCCCGGCAGTTCGTCGAGGCTTTCCAGCAGCTCATCGGCGTATGCAGTGATCTTGAAGTAGTACATCGGTATTTCGCGCTTCTCGATCAGCGCGCCCGAACGCCAGCCACGACCGTCGATGACCTGCTCGTTGGCCAGTACCGTCTGGTCGACCGGGTCCCAGTTCACGGTGCCGTTCTTGCGGTAGATCACGCCTTTTTCGAACAGGCGGGTGAACAGCCACTGCTCCCAGCGATAGTAGTCGGGCTTGCAGGTGGTGACTTCGCGCGACCAGTCGATGGCCAGGCCCAGGCTCTTGAGCTGGGTCTTCATGTAGGCGATGTTTTCGTAGGTCCACTTGGCCGGCGCGACGTTGTTCTTCATGGCCGCGTTTTCCGCCGGCATGCCGAACGCATCCCAGCCCATCGGCTGCAGGACGTTCTTGCCCTGCATGCGCTGGTAGCGCGCGATCACGTCGCCGATGGTGTAGTTGCGCACGTGCCCCATGTGCAGTTTGCCGCTGGGGTAGGGGAACATCGACAGGCAGTAGTACGTGTCCTTGCCTGGCTGTTCACTCACTTCAAAAGACTTCTTCGCATCCCAGAAAGACTGGGCGGCGGCTTCGATTTCGCGGGGCTGATAGAGTTCGTGCATGGCTACTTTGCGCTGAGAAATGGGTGACCTTATCCGGCAGCTGCTAAATAGGCTGAGCCTGTTGGCAAGGTACGATGATATTAAACGCCGTAGCATACATGACCCCCCTCTATCGAGGGAAACCTTGATTGCAGCTGCCTGGACGTGGCAGGCACTTGACGCATTCCGTTGGTCGCTGCAACCGGCTGATTTTCCAGCCAGCGCTAAGCTGATGAAGCAAAGAACGTTTTTTCTCAAGTGAGGTGAGCGAATGCTGGAGCCGCCTATCAAAGCCACGCAGCCCGATGTCTACGAGCGACTCATCGACCGGTTGGGGCTAGCCCTGGATGTGGCCCGCACTGCGGTGCGCCTGCGCGATGAAAAACCTGCGGAACTGGAGTTGCGCGGTTTGAGCCGGGCCGAATACGAACTGATCGATGCCTACCTGCACGCCTGTGGCGAACGCGTCTGCGTCGAGCCCCAGGCTCCGGCTCCGGTCGCGCCTGCGCTGAAGCCGTCGGCGAAAGTGTACTGGCTGCACGAGCACGATCGGCGCCGTTCGCCAATCGGCAAGCACGGTCACGGGTATTCGGGAAAGTCGTGACGGCAGTTGTTCGTCATCGTGGCAACCCTTAGGCTTCGGGCATCTTCTGGAGATGCCCGATGTTTTCCCGCTTTGTGCTCAAACAGCTGTTATTGCCCCCCGGTATCTTTCTCGTCCTATTGTTGGCGGGCTGGTGGCTGCGCCGTCGTTGGCCGCGCCTGGCCGGGGCCTGTTTCGTGGTCGGGCTGGGCGGGCTGTGGTTGATGAGCCTGCCGGTGGTGGTGCAGGGTGCGGCCGGCTGGCTGGAAGACCAGCCGGCACTGCCTGTGCAAGCGTGGAGCAGCCTGGCGCAGCGTGCCGACGCCATCGTCATTCTCGGCGCCGGTCGCGAGCGCGGCGACCCGGCCTGGGATGGCATCGACCAGCCCACCGGCGTCGCGCTCGAGCGGGTTCGCTATGCGGCGCGGCTGGCCAAGGCATCCGGGTTGCCGGTGCTGACGTCCGGAGGCTTGCACTTCGGCTCGCCGCCCAGCGAAGCGTGGATCATGGCGCAGTCGTTGCGCGACGATTTCGGCACTTCCGCGCGCTGGATGGAAGAGCGCAGCCGCACGACCTGGGAGAACGCCCGGTTCAGCGCCGAACTGCTCGCCGAGCATGGCATCAAGCGTGTGGTGGTGGTGACCCAGGCCTGGCACATGCAGCGCTCGCGCTGGAGCTTCGAGCAGAACGGGTTGGAAGTGGTGCCGGCACCGGTGGGGTTCCTGGGCACCGACAATGCAAGGCCGCTGGGAGGCTGGCTGCCTGAGAGCAAAGCCATCTGGCAGAACGGCCAGCTGCTCAATGAAGCGGTGGGGTTGGTAGGGTACAAGATGTTTTATCGGTGATCTTGAGGGCCTCTTCGCGGGCAGAGGGCTCGCCGCCCGCCCCGCTCCCACAAAGAACGGGCTACAACACGAACCGGTGGGAGCGGGCTCTGCCCGCGAAGAGGCCAGCACAAACGCCATCAAACCCTGCCAGCAGCCCTTCTACGCAGCAACGCCCAACCCAGCAGCAATACGCACACTACTGTCATCGGCCACGAGCGCAGCAATAGATAAGGCGTCAAACCCTGCATGGGCGTCACCTCCCCATACAGCACCGCCTCTTCGAACTGCGGCACCTGAGTGGTGATGTTGCCGAACGGATCGATCAGCGCCGTGACCCCATTGTTGGTAGCGCGAATCATCCAGCGCCCGGCCTCCAGCGCGCGCATCTGCGCCATCTGCAGGTGTTGCAGCGGACCTATCGAGGTGCCGAACCAGGTGTCGTTGCTGATCGTCAGCAGCAGGTCGCTGCGCGCAGCCATGCTCGCCGCCAATTCCGGATACACCACTTCGTAGCAGATGAACGGCGCGATCCGATACCCCTTGGCCTGCAGCAACGGCTGGTCGGCCGGGCCGCGGGCGAAGTCGGACATGGGCAGGTCGAAAAACGCGATCAGGCCGCGCAGCAGATCCTGCAAGGGCACGTATTCACCGAAGGGTACCAGCTTCTGCTTGCGATACAGGCCTTCGCCTTCACCCACCACGGTGATGCCGTTATAGAACCGGCGCTGCCCGTCCTCGACCTGGCGAATGGGGACGCCGGTGATCAACGCCGAATGACGGTCGCTGGCAAACCGGCCCATCACGGCCAGATAGCCCTGGGCCGAGTCCATGAGCACCGGCACCGCCGTTTCCGGCCAGACGATGATATCCGCCGGCTTGGAGACGAATGTCTTGTCGCGGTACAGCTGCAGTTGATGGTCGACCGCTTCGGGGTTCCATTTGATGCTCTGGGCAATGTTGCCCTGCACTGCGGCCACCGTGAGTGGCTCGCCCGCGGGTGCCGTCCACCCGTGCCCCTTGAATGCCAGGCCCAACAGCCAGGGCGCCAGCAGCAGGATCACGCCTGCGGCGAGCAACGGCTTGCGCTCGCGCAGGCGCGACAGGTTGCACAACAGCGCTGCGCTCAGGGCCAGGGCAAAGGACACCAGCCACATGCCGCCCATGGGTGCAAGGCCGGCGAGCGGGCCGTGCAGCTGGCTGTAGCCACTGTAGAGCCAGGGAAAACCGGTCAGAAACCAACCGCGGAACGCTTCCTGGCCCAGCCACAGCGCAGCGAAAGCAAGCGCGTCGGCCAGCGGCGCATCGGTGCGCCGGAACCAGCGCGCCCAGGCCCAGGCGGGCAGGGCGAAGAACAGTGCCACGGCGGCGACGAAGCCGAGCATCAGCAGCGCCGCCAGCACCACCGACGCACCGCCGTAGGTGTGGATGCTGACGTAGATCCAACTGGTGCCGGCGCCGAACAGGCCGAAGCCATAGCACCAGCCACGGCCCAGCGCCTGGCGTGGTTTCAACTCGCGCAGACCAAGGTAGAACAGGGCCAGCGAAAGCAGGGCCAGCGGCCAGATATCGAATGGGGCCAGGAACAGCGGGGTCAACCCGCCGGCCGCCATGGCCAGCAGGTTACCGGGCCAGCCGGGGCGGGTGATCCAGCGCATTATTTTCCTTAACGAGGAGTCTGGGCAGAGGCCTCAGCGAGCGATTGGCGTAAGGCGCAGCAAATGGATGCGGCGGCTGTCGGCATTGAGGATGCGAAAGCGATAGGCACCGATCTCGGTCGTCTCGTTGCGCTTGGGCAGATGGCCGAAGGCACTCATCACCAGGCCGCCGACGGTGTCGAATTCGTCGTCCGAGAACTGGCTTTCGAAGAACTCGTTGAAGTTCTCGATCGGCGTCAGCGCCTTGATCAGGAAGTCACCGCTGGGCAGCGGCTTGATGTAGCTGTCTTCCTCGACGTCGTGCTCGTCCTCGATGTCGCCGACGATCTGTTCCAGCACGTCCTCGATGGTCACCAGACCCGCCACACCGCCGTATTCGTCGATGACGATGGCCATGTGATTGTGGTTGGCACGGAACTCGCGCAGCAGCACGTTCAGGCGCTTGGACTCGGGCACGAAGGTGGCTGGACGCAGCAGGTCCTTGATATTGAAGTTCGCGTGGTCGTTCTGCAGGATCAGCGGCAGCAAGTCCTTGGCCAGCAGCACGCCGATCACGTCGTCGTGATTCTCGCCGACCACCGGGTAGCGCGAGTGCGCAGCGTCGATGACCGCGGGCAGGAATTCCTGCAGCGTCTGGGTGGACTTGATGCTGATCAGCTGCGAGCGCGGCACCATGATGTCGCGCACTTGCAGGTCGGCGACCTGGATGGCGCCTTCCACGATGGTCAATGCTTCGCTGTCCAGGAGCTTGTTCTGGTGCGCTTCGCGCAGCAGTTCCAGCAGTTCCTGGCGGTTCTTGGGCTCATGGGCAAAAGCCTGGGTCAGTTTACCCAACCATGACTTCTGCCCGTTGCTCGATCGATCTTCGCTCATAGCCCTTTACTCGTGATCCTTGCCAATTGCTTTGGTGGGGGTGTCGTCGACGTGTTCGTCGGCGGCATAGGGGTCCGGATGACCCAATTGTGCAAGCAACTCTCGTTCCAGTGCTTCCATTTCCTCGGCCTCATCGTCGTCGATGTGGTCGTAGCCCAGCAGGTGCAGGCAGCCGTGCATCACCAGGTGCGCCCAGTGGGCGTCCAAGGCCTTGCCCTGTTCGGCGGCTTCGCGTTCCACCACCGGCACACAGATGACCAGGTCGCCCAGCAACGGGATGTCGAGCATCTCGTCCGGCACGTCCGCAGGGAATGAAAGCACGTTGGTTGCGTAATCTTTGTGACGATAGGTCAGATTCAGCTCGCGGCCTTCGGTTTCATCGACCAAGCGAATGGTCATCTCCGAATCGGCGCTGCGCTGGCGCAATGCCAGTTCGCACCAGCGGCGGAACTCGGCGTCGCTCGGGCCAGGCGCGGTGCTGGCCCGTTGCAGGTCAAGCTCAAGCATCGCGGCGTTTGTCCCCGGCCTCGTTGGCGGTGGCGGGCTGGGCGTCGAAGCGCTCGTAGGCCTCGACAATGCGCTGCACCAGCGGGTGACGGACGACGTCCTTGGGCTTGAAGTGGGTGAAGCTAATGCCCGGTACGTCCTTGAGCACTTCGATGACCTGGCTCAGGCCCGACTTGGTGCCCTTGGGCAGGTCGACCTGGGTGATGTCACCGGTGATCACCGCCGTGGAGCCGAAACCGATCCGGGTCAGGAACATTTTCATCTGTTCCACGGTGGTGTTCTGGCTTTCATCGAGGATGATGAAGCTGTTGTTCAAGGTGCGTCCGCGCATGTAGGCCAGCGGCGCGATCTCGATGACCTGTTTCTCGATCAGCTTGGCGACGTGTTCGAAGCCGAGCATTTCGTAGAGCGCATCGTAGAGCGGGCGCAGGTAGGGATCGATCTTCTGTGCCAGGTCGCCGGGCAGGAAGCCAAGCTTTTCGCCCGCTTCCACGGCAGGGCGCACCAGAAGAATGCGTCGGACCTGCTCGCGCTCGAGGGCATCGACGGCGGCGGCCACGGCCAGGTACGTCTTGCCAGTACCTGCCGGGCCGATCCCGAAGTTGATGTCGTTGCTCAGGATTTCCTTGACGTAGCGCTGCTGGTTCAAGCCGCGCGGCTTGATCATGCCCTTGCGAGTACGCAGCGCGACCGGGACTTCTCCGGACGCTGGATCGTCGAGTTCCTGGACCGCCGACTCCTGCAGAAACAGGTGGACCGTATCGGGGGACAGCTCGGTGGCCTTGGTTTCCCGGTACAGGCGGCGCAGCAGGTTTTCTGCTGAGCGCGTGTGTCGGGCGTCGCCGATCAGTTCGAACTGATTGCCACGGTTGCGGATTTCGATTTCCAGGCGCTGTTCGATCAAGCGCAGATGCTCGTCGAATTGCCCGCACAGGTTGGCGAAGCGGCGAGCCTCGAAAGGCTCGAGCAGGAAGCGATGTGGTTCGATAGGTGCGTTCAAGGTCGTATTCGGCCGCCCGACGGCAATTGAAATGAGTCCAAGGATAACCCCTGTCAGGGGCGGGGCGAAAGGGGTGGGCGGCGAATGGCCTTGGCCAGCGCCTGGCTGGCTGCCGGCGGTGCGGCTTTCGCGGCCACGGACCGCTCCTACAAGGATCGCGGTCACCCTGTAGGAGCGGTCATCGGCCGCGAACGTCGCGCCGCGGTGTGGATCTGTCAGGCCAGCAGTTCGCCGCGCAGCGAGTGCGGGCGGGCCTCGGCGATGTGGATGTCGACGAACTGGCCGATCAGCCGTGCATCCGAGCAGGTGAAGTTGACGATACGGTTGTTCTCGGTACGCCCCTGCAACTGGCCGGGATCCTTGCGCGAATAATCGGTGACCAGAATGCGCTGGGTAGTGCCCACCATCTGACGACTGATCTCGAAGCCCTGCTGGTTCAGCCGATGCTGCAGCGCATCCAGGCGCTGTTTCTTCACCGTCTCGGGCGTGTCGTCGGCCAGATCCGCCGCCGGCGTACCAGGCCGCTGGCTATAGATGAAGGAGTACGAGAAATCCATGCCCACATCGGTCACCAGTTTCAGGGTCTGCTCGAAGTCTTTCTCGGTTTCGCCGGGGAAACCGATGATGAAGTCCGAGCTGATACAGATGTCCGGTACCGCCGCCTTGAGCTTGCGCAGCTTGGATTTGTATTCCAGCACCGTGTGGCCGCGTTTCATGGCCGCCAGCACGCGGTCCGAGCCCGATTGCACCGGCAGGTGCAGGTGCTTCACCAACTGCGGCACTTCGGCATGGGCCAGGATCAGGCTGTCGGAAAACTCCAGTGGGTGCGAGGTGGTGTAGCGGATGCGCTCGATCCCGTCGATCTGTGCCACCACCCGGATCAGCTCGGCCAGGTCGGCCAGGCGACCGTCGTCGGTCTGGCCGCGGTAGCCGTTGACGTTCTGCCCCAGCAGGGTGACTTCGCGCACGCCGTTGTCCGCCAGGTGCATGACCTCGGCCAGGACATCGTCGAACGGTCGGCTGACTTCTTCGCCGCGGGTGTAGGGCACCACGCAGAACGTGCAGTATTTGCTGCAGCCTTCCATCACCGAGACGTAGGCGGTCGGGCCGTCGATGCGCGGTTCGGGCAGGTGGTCGAACTTCTCGATCTCGGGGAAGGAGATGTCCACCTGCGGCAAGCGGGTGATGCGCGCCGCGTCGATCATCTCGGGCAGGCGATGCAGGGTCTGCGGGCCGAACACCACGTCGACGTAGGGCGCGCGATCGCGGATGGCTGCGCCTTCCTGGCTGGCCACGCAGCCGCCGACCGCAATGACCATGTCCGGCTTGGCCAGCTTCAGTTCGCGCCAGCGGCCCAGTTGCGAATAGACGCGGTCCTGGGCGCGCTCGCGGATCGAGCAGGTATTGAGCAGGATCACGTCGGCGTCTTCTGCGCGTGCCGTGACTTCCAGGGCTTGATGTTCACCCAGCAGGTCGACCATGCGCGAGCTGTCGTACTCGTTCATCTGGCAACCGTGGGTTTCGATATAAAGCTTCTTGGCCATGGGGTGATCATCAAGTGGTTCAAAGAACCGCGCATTATAGTGCCCGTGGTCGGTGGTTCCTAGCATTGCCTGTCGGGCGGCTATGCTATAGTTTTCGCACTCTTTCAAGCTCACGACCTTATATCTGCCGACGATGACCAAACGCGAAGCTCCAATCTACAAAGTGATTTTCCTCAACCAGGGCCAGGTATTCGAGATGTACGCCAAGCAGATCTACCAGAGTGATCTGTGGGGGTTTCTGGAGGTCGAGGAATTCGTCTTTGGCGAGCGCACCACCGTGGTCGTCGACCCCAGCGAAGAAAAGCTCAAGGCTCAGTTCGAAGGCGTGACGCGCAGCTTCGTGCCCATGCACTCGATCGTGCGCATCGACGAAGTGGAGCGTCTGGGCACGCCGAAGATCAGCGAGGCACGCATGACCGGCAATGTCATGCCATTCCCGATGCCGATGCCCGACAAGTAGTCATCAGTCGGGCCGCTGCCAGGCTCAGGGCAGCGGGGCGAAAGGCGAGCGGCTGCCTTCGGCCGTCTGCAATTCGAGCAGGTACTTGCGGAAAATCTGCCCCAGCACCTGAGTGGCCACTTCGAGGTCTTCGCGGCGCATCTGCCCGGACACCTCGTCGGCGACGTCCAGTGCATCCTCGGCGCCATTGACCGCCGCCATCTTCAGCACGATATAGGCCTGGATGTTGTTGGCCGCCACGCCTTCGCCCTTGAAGAACATCGTGCCCAGGTGATACTGGGCCTCGGCATGGCCTTGCAGGGAGGCTTGTTCGAAGTAGCTGAGGGCCTGGTTCAAGTCGCGTTCGGTTCGAGTACCGTCGTAATAGAACTGACCGAGTTCGAATTGCGCCTGGGCGTCGCCGTCCTTTGCAGCCTGCTGACACGCAGTCAGCGCCGCGGGCAATGCCTGGGCAGAGGTATTGAGGGTGCAGCGACCCACCGCCGGAATCAACAACGAATTGCCGCCTGCGGTAGCCATTAGCGGCTGAAGAAGCAACAGGCAGCCCAATGCAAGGGCGCGGCCGGTGCGGTTCATGGGGATCGACTTACCTCTGCGAAATGCGGGCGGACCCGACGTCGAAACGTGGCGGGTGCTGCATTATGAAATAAGCGGGGGGGCTGTTACAAAGTCTTTACTCGTTTTTCTGCGATATCGCTCAGATGGCAAGACTTCACAGGCACGGCCAGCCGATCGTAGGAGCGGCCGCTGACCGCTCCTACGGGAGTGAAGGTGGTTATTTCAGCGCAGCAAACGCTTTTTCGGCAGCATCCAAGGTGATCGCCAGCTCGGCATCGCCGTGGGCGATGGACGTGAAGCCTGCCTCGAATGCACTTGGCGCCAGGTACACGCCGCCGTCGAGCATCAGGTGGAAGAAGCGCTTGAAGCGATCGGCGTCGCTGGTCATGACGTCTTCGAAGGTGACGATGTCATCGGCGCCGCTGAAGTACAGGCCGAACATGCCCCCGGCCTGAGTGGTGACGAACGGGATGCCCGCGGCGTCGGCACGCTGCTGCAGGCCGTCGAGCAGGCGTGCGGTGTAGTCGCTCAGCTCGTCATGGAAACCGGGGCGGCTGATCAGCTTCAGGGTGGTCAGGCCAGCGGCCATGGCCAGCGGGTTGCCCGACAACGTGCCGGCCTGATAGACCGGACCCAGCGGCGCAATGTGCGACATGATCTCGCGCTTGCCGCCGAAACAGCCGACGGGCATGCCACCACCGATGATCTTGCCGAAGGTGCTCAGGTCCGGCGTCACGCCATAGTAGGCCTGGGCACCACCGAGGGCCACGCGGAAACCGGTCATGACTTCGTCGAAGATCAGCACCACACCGTACTGGTCGCAGAGGCGACGCAGGCCTTCCAGAAAACCGGGCGCTGGCGGTACGCAGTTCATGTTGCCCGCCACCGGTTCGACGATGATGCACGCCACTTCATCGGCGACTTCGGCGAGCATCTGCTCTACTGCGGCAATGTCGTTGAACGGCAGGGTCAGGGTGTGTTTGGCGAACGCCGCCGGCACGCCGGGCGAGCTGGGCACGCCAAGGGTCAGGGCGCCGGAACCGGCCTTGACCAGCAGGCTGTCGGAATGACCGTGGTAGCAACCCTCGAACTTGATGATGCTGTCGCGCCCGGTGAAACCACGGGCCAGGCGAATGGCGCTCATGGTTGCCTCGGTCCCCGAGCTGACCATGCGCACCATTTCCATGGACGGCACGATCGCGCAGACCAGGTCTGCCATCTGCGTTTCCATTTCGGTGGGGGCGCCGTACGACAGACCATGTTCAAGCTGCTTGCGCACCGCATCGAGCACGTCCGGATGGCTGTGGCCGAGAATCATCGGACCCCATGAACCCACGTAGTCGACGTAGCGCTTGTCGTCTTCGTCGGTGACATAGGCGCCGGCGGCGTGCTTGAAGAACAGCGGCGTGCCGCCCACGCTCTTGAAGGCGCGCACGGGCGAGTTGACGCCCCCGGGGATGTGCTTCTGGGCGTTGGCGAACAGGGTTTCGGAACGGGACATAAATAAGCTCTCTTGCATCAGGCAGTTTCGAACAACGCGTTCAGCGCGCGGGCGCGGCGGGTGACTTCCTGGGCCGTGTCGGCGCCGAACAGCGCATGCACCACGGCCAGCAGGTTGGCACCCTGGGCCACCAGCGGGGCGGCGTTGTCCAGGGTGATGCCGCCAATGACGGCAATCGGCAATTTCAGTTCGGCACGCGCCTGCGCCAACAGTTCCAGGCTGGCAGGCGATGCGTCGGGCTTGGTCTGGGAGGCGAAGAAGCGTCCGAAGGCCACGTAGCTGGCCCCTTCGCGGGCGGCCTGGTGGGCCAGGTCGAGACGGTTGTGGCACGTGCTGCCGATGATCGCCCTGCGGCCAAGCAAGGCGCGTGCAGGCGTCAGCGGGCCATCGGTCTGCCCCAGGTGCACACCGACGTTGAGCCGCGCGGCCAACTCGGCGTCGTCGTTGATGATCAGGTGCGCCTTGTAGCGTTCGCACAGCTGGCGCAATTTCTCGGCTTCGCGCAGGCGCCGGGCGTCGTCGTTGCTCTTGTCACGGTATTGCAGCAGGGTAATGCCGCCGTCCAGTGCAGCCTCGACGTACTTGAGGAACTTGCCGGCCAACAGCTGGCTGTCGGTGATGGCATAGACGCCACGTAGGTTCATCGCTCGGTCCTGAGGCAGGGGGCAGGGGTTCGGCTCAAGAGCAGAAATCCAGGGGCAGGCGGCGCGGCACGAATTGCCCGTGGCCCAACTGCTCGGCGTCGCGCAGGGTGCGCCAGGTGTAGTCGAGCGCCGACTGCACCGCGCTTTCCAGGCCTTCGCCCAACGCCAGGCGGCCGGCCAGGGCGCTGGCCAGGGTGCAGCCGGAGCCATGGTAGCTGCCAGGCAGGCGCTGGCAGGTGAACGTGCGACGACTGCCGTCGCGGCTGTACAGGCGGTTGTGCACTTCGTGCTCGTCGCCATGGCCGCCGGTGATCAACAGGTGCTTGCAGAACGGCAGCAGCTTCTGTGCGCATTCATCGGCGCTGCCGTCGGGCAGGTCGGCGAGAATGCGCGCTTCGGGCAGGTTCGGCGTCGCGATGGTCGCCAGCGGCAGCAGCTGTTCGCGCATCGCGTAGCCGACCTCGTCCTTGCCCAGGCTGCCGCCACCACCGGCACGCAATACCGGGTCACAGACCATCGGCAGATGGGGGTGGGCGGACAACAGCTCGACCACGGTTGCGACCATGTCTACCGAACCGAGCATGCCCAGCTTGACGGCCGCCACCGGCGAGTCGCTGAGCACGGCATTGGCCTGGGCCAGGATCCACTCGCGGTCGAGCACGCGGAAATCGCTGACATTGACAGTGTTCTGCACGGTCAGCGCCGTGATCGTCGGCGCGGCATGGCAGCCCTGCGCGAGCAAGGCTTCGATATCTGCCTGCAGGCCGGCGCCGCCACTGGGGTCGTGGCCGGAGAGACAGAGGACAACGGGGCGGGAACTATAGATATTCATGGTGCGCGAGCTTATCACGGCGCACGCCGTTGTAGCAGGGCCGCAAGCGGCGGTGCGCGTGTCTGACGGTCTGCGTTGGCGACCGGCGTTCGCGCTTTGCAGGGGGGCTATGTATCATATTGACACTACGCTGCAACACTCCCGAAGGCACCATGCGCTATTTGCTTATCTTGATAATGGCCTGGCTGCCCATGCTGGCAGGTGCGGTCGACTTCGACGAGACCACCCGCAGCCTCGCCCTGGGCCGCACGATGCAGGTCTACGAAGATGTGTCGGGCGACGCCACCATCGAGCAGATCACCACCGACCTGGCCCCTGCCTTTCGTCAGCACCACAACGACGTGCTCAATGCCGGTTACTCGCAGTCCGTGTACTGGCTGCGCATCGATCTGCGCTATGTACCGCCCGCCGACGGATCGTCGCACAGCTGGTTGCTGGAGCTGGCCTATCCGCCCATGGACCATCTGGAACTGTTCTTGCCCGATGCCGCCGGCCAGTACCACTCGGTGCAGCGAACCGGCGATGCCTTGCCGTATGCCAGCCGCCAGATCAAACAGAACAACTACTTGTTCGAACTGCCGTTCCAGCCAGGTGAAGCGAAGACCGTGTATCTGCGCCTGCACAGCCAGGGCTCGGTGCAGGCGCCGGTCAGCCTGTGGTCGGCCAACGCGTACCTCGAGGCCCAACCTTCAAGGCTGTACGTGCTCGGGCTGATCTACGGCGTACTGCTGGGCATGCTGGTGTACAACCTGTTCATCTTCCTCAGCGTGCGTGATCGCAGCTACCTGTACTACATCGTCTATATCGCGTCGTTCGGCCTGTATCAGGTGTCAGTGAACGGTGCCGGGGTCGAGTATTTCTGGCCCGACAACCCATGGTGGGCCAACGCGGCCACGCCGTTCTTCATTGGCGCGGCCGGCTTCTTCGGTTGCCAGTTCTCGCGCAGCTTCCTGCAGACGGCGCGGCACAGTCGCTGGATGGATCGACTGCTGCTCGGCCTGATGGTCTACGGCGCGGTGGTCATGGTGCTGTCGCTGTCGACCAGCTACGCCCTGGCATTGCGCCTGGCCACGTTGCTGGCGCTGTGTTTCACCGTGGTGATCTTCTCCGCTGGCATCCTCGCCTGGCTGCGTGGCATGCGCCTGGCGCGTTACTTCATCATTGCCTGGAGCGCGTTCCTGCTGGGCGGCATCGTCAATACCCTGATGGTGCTGGGCTATCTGCCCAATGTGTTCATCACCATGTACGCCAGCCAGATCGGTTCGGCGCTGGAGGTCGGCCTGCTGTCGCTGGCCCTGGCCGACCGGATCAATGTGCTGCGCGATCAGCAGGCGCAGACCTTGAAGGAAGCCGGGCTGAAGCTTGAGCAGGCGAACCAGGAACTGGCGGCCAGCAACCGGCTCAAGGACGAATTTCTCGCCACTGTCACCCATGAGCTGCGCACCCCGATGAATGGCGTGATCGGCTCCCTGGAACTGATGCAGACCGTGCCCATGGGGCCGGAGCTGGCGCAGTACCAGCACACCGCGGCAGGTTCGGCGCGGCACATGATGCGCATGGTCGACGACATCCTGATCCTCACCGAGCTGCAGGCTGGGCGGCTCTATCCGCGCAACGAACCGTTCAGCCTGCAGGCGCTGCTGGACAGCATGCAGATGCAATTCAGCCGCCAGGCCCAGAGCAAGGGGCTGGCGTTCACCGTGGAGCGCGTAGCCGGTCTGCCCGACCGCCTGCAGGGCGATTCGCAGAAGCTTGCCCTGTGCCTGGGCTGCCTGATCGACAACGGCATCAAGTTCACCCGCGAAGGCAGTGTCAATGTGCGCGTCAGTGGCGGCGAGCCAGCAAGTGATCACCTGCAGATAACCTTCACGGTCAGCGACAGCGGCATCGGTTTCAGTCATCGCGACGAAGAGACCCTCTACCAACGCTTCTACCAGCTCGATGGCTCGGTGACCCGCGAGTACGGCGGATTGGGTATAGGCCTGGCGATCTGTCGGCAGCTGGCCGAACTGGTAGGCGGGCAGCTTCATCATCAGTCCGAGCCCGGACGCGGCAGCTGTTTCGAACTGAGCGTGCGCCTGGGGGTTGTCGAAGCGCATCCGGGCCGTGCCTTGAGCACCCGCGCCGGTGCCCTTGGCGCGCAGCGCGCTGCCCATGAATGCACGGTATTGCTGGTGGACGCCAACAGCGTCGACCAGTTGGTGGTGCGGGCCATGCTGCTCAAGCTCGGCTACCGCGTGCGCACCGCCGAGGACGGCGCTGGTGCGCTGGCCCTGCTGGCTCGCGAGCGTTTCGATGCCGTGCTCATCGAGCACAGCCCGCCCGCAGAGAGCGCTCTGCACACCACCCGCGAACTGCGCAGCGTGCCGGGGTGCGAGCGATTGCCGGTGCTGGCGATCACCGAACCCGGCCAGGCCCGGCGCGAGGCGTCCCTGGCTGCCGGGGTATCGATCTGCCTGGCGCGCCCGGTGCGCTTCGAAGAGCTTCAGGCGGTTTTGCACGGCTGCATCCTCAGCCATCCCAAGCCTGTGTCGCCACCGATTGCAGATGCGCCCCCCGGCGCTGCCCCGGCGTAACCAAGGCCGTCGCACCGGGGGTGCCTTTCGTCGGCATTGCAGGCAAGATGCAAGCCTGCCAGATCAGCCAGGACATGCCCCATGAGTAATGCTCCAGACTTCGTAGTTGTGCAAACTGCCGAACAAGCCGTGGATCGGTTGGCAGAACTGCACGAACGGGCCACTCGCGCCTTGAGCCAGGCGCTCAAGCGCTACCTCAAGGATCGCAGCGAGCCGGATGCGGCCGAGCGTGATCTGTTTCGCTACCCTGAACTGCGCCTGACCTACGCCTACGGCGGCGAACTGCCTGCCATCACCCGAGCCTACGCCAAGGTCAACCTGCCTGGCGTGTACTCGGTGACCGTGACCCAACCGGCCGCCTTCCGCGGTTATCTGCTGGACCAGTTGCGGCCGCTGATGCGCGACTTCGCGGTCACCATCGAAGTCGGCGTCAGCGAGCAGAACATCCCTTATCCCTATGTCGTCGACCAGGGCGACGAGTTGGCCGGCAGTGGCGTGACTGCTGCGGCACTGGCGCGGGTGTTCCCCAGCACCGACCTGTCTGCCGCCACCGACGGCATCGCCGACGGCCTGTACGACTGGGCCACTGCCGATCCGCTGCCGTTGGCGCTGTTCGACGCCGCGCGGGTGGATTTCTCCCTGCGTCGCCTGATCCACTACACCGGCAGCGACTGGAAGCACGTGCAGCCGTGGATCCTGCTGACCAACTACCACCGCTACGTCGACCAGTTCGTCACCCACGGCCTGGAACAGCTGCGCAACGACCCGCGCTTCGTGCGCCTGGTGATGCCCGGCAATGTGATCATCGAAAAGAGCATGGACAACGGTGAGGCCCAGGCGCTGGTGGCCAGCGTGGTATGGCACCGCTATCAGATGCCGGCGTATCACCTGATTGCCGAGGACGGCGACGGCGTGACCCTGGTGAATATCGGCGTCGGCCCTTCGAACGCCAAGAACATCACCGACCACCTGGCCGTGCTGCGTCCGCATTGCTGGCTGATGATCGGCCACTGCGGTGGCCTGCGACAGTCGCAGACCATCGGCGACTATGTGCTGGCCCACGCCTACATGCGCCAGGACGGTATTCTCGATCGGGTCCTGCCACCGAACATTCCCATTCCGGCCCTGGCCGAAGTGCAGCTGGCGTTGCAGGAAGCGGCGGCGCAGGTCACCGGCGAGCGTGGCGACGACCTCAAGAAGCGCCTGCGCACCGGCACCGTGCTGACCTACGATGACCGCAACTGGGAACTGCGCTGGGCCCAGGAGCGACCGCTGATCAACCTGTCGCGCGCCGTGGCGGTGGACATGGAAAGCGGCACCATTGCCGCCCAGGGTTATCGCCTGCGGGTGCCGTACGGCACTCTGCTGTGCGTGTCGGACAAGCCCTTGCACAGTGAGATCAAACTGCCGGGCTCGGCCAACGCGTTCTACAACCGCGCGGTCAGCCAGCATCTCAACATCGGCATCACGGCCTTGAACCTGCTGCGCAACCAGCTCAATTCGCTGCACTCACGCAAGCTGCGCAGCTTCGACGAGCCGCCGTTCCGCTGACAGGTTTGCCGTGGCTGGCAAGGGCCTCTAGCATGAGCGCCCTTGCCAGCCCGAAAGCCGCTTCGTCATGCCTCTTCCTCCTCGCTCCAACAAACGTCCACCCGCCAGCGGCCGCCGTGTGGCCAAGGCCCCGCCGGCCCAGCCGCGGCTGCTGCTGTTCAACAAACCGTTCGATGTGCTGACCCAGTTCAGCGACGGTGAAGGGCGGGCGACGCTGAAGGATTTCATCGACATTGCCGGGGTCTATCCGGCCGGTCGCCTGGACCGTGACAGCGAGGGGCTGCTGTTGCTGACCAACGACGGCCAGTTGCAGGCGCGCATTGCCGACCCGAAGCACAAGCTGGCCAAGACCTATTGGGTGCAGGTGGAAGGCGTACCCGACGAAGACCAGTTGCAGCGTCTGCGCACCGGGGTCGAGCTCAACGATGGCATGACTCTGCCGGCGCAAGCGCGGCTGCTGGACGAGCCGGACCTGTGGCCGCGCGATCCGCCGGTGCGCTTTCGCAAGAGCGTGCCGACGCATTGGCTGGAGCTGGTGATCAAGGAGGGGCGCAACCGTCAGGTGCGGCGCATGACGGCGGCAGTGGGCCTGCCGACCTTGCGCCTGGTGCGGGTGCGCATCGGTGACTGGAGCCTCGAGGGCCTGGGGCAGGGCGAGTGGCGCGAGGTGCCGGCCAGTCTCTAGCCGGCCTGTCCCTCTGTGGGAGCGGGTTCTACCCGCGAAGGTGTTTCAGGGCTGTAAGCCAGCCTGCACCCCTGTGGGAGCGGGTTCTACCCGCGAAGGTGTTTCAGGTCTGTAGCCGGCCTGCACCCCTGTGGGAGCGGGTTCTACCCGCGAAGGAGCTTCAAGTCTGGCTCAGGCCTGAAGCTCAGCGCAGATGGGTCAACGGCAGTTCAGTGCTGGCCATGACCTGGTTGAGAACGAAGCTGGAACGCACGCTGGTGACGCCCTCGATCCGCGTCAGGTGGCCCAGCAGCAGCTTCTGGTAGTGGTCCATGTCCGGCACCACCACCTTGAGCTGATAGTCGGCATCCATCCCGGTCACCAGGCTGCATTCGAGGACCTGAGGCAGTCCGCGAATCGCCGCTTCGAAGGTTTCGAAGCGTTCCGGCGTGTGCCGGTCCATGCCGATCAGCACGTAGGCAGTCAGGCTCAACCCCAGCTTCTTGCGGTCCAGCAGGGCGACCTGGCGGGAAATGTAGCCGTCGTCTTCGAGCTGCTTGACGCGCCGTGAGCAGGGCGACGGAGAGAGACCGATGCGTTCGGCCAGTTCCTGGTTGGAAATGCGCGCGTCACGCTGCAGTTCCGCCAGAATGCTCAGGTCATAGCGATCAAGCTTGCTCATCAAATCTGCCTTCGTGTTTTGCGTTGCGGCAAATTATCTATCCGAAGGCAAAAATTGCGCAAGTGCTGTGTAAATCAGCAATGTTCGCAATCGGCTGCTGCGCCCGTGGCGCTATTGTTATTCACAGAATCACTGCCCGGACAGACGTCCACTGCGATCCGCTGAATCAAGCGAATTGCGGCCACCGCCCCCACCGGGGTCGCGCTGGCCCCCGGGCTGCATGCGGCCCAGAAGGCAGCGTGAGGTGAGCCGACGTCACAAGCGTCGAGCAAGGACACAGTTTCGCGAGAGGAGGCCTGCGGGTCTCCTCTTTTTTCGTCTGCGAAATGTGTGTGACCGGTGCCTGGAGTGCGGTCATGAACGCGCGGTACGTGCCGATATCCTTTGCAGGCACCTGACGGGATCTTCACAGAACCGCGTTCGGGTTTGTCAGTCTGATACTGGGTCACCCCCTTTTTCTACGAGGAACAGCATGAACTTGCCCCTATGGCGTATGGCCGGTGTCGCTGTGCTCTGCCTGGCTGTGGGCGCGCCTGCGTATGCGGAAGGCCCGCAAGACCAATTGCGCGGCAGTTCCAATGGTGGCCAGCGTGGGCAGGGAGGGGGCAATGCCGGGCCTGGGCAGCCGCAAGGCGGTGGGCAGTACCGTCCGCCGCCGGGTGGCAATCAGGGTCAGTGGCAGGGGCGACCGCCGCAAGGCAATCAGGGCAATCAGGGCCAGTGGCAGGGGCGACCGCCGCAAGGCAATCAGGGCAATCAGGGCCAGTGGCAGGGACGACCCGGTAGCGGCAGCCAGAACCAGTGGCAGGGCAACCAGCCGGAGCAGGGTCGCCCAGAACAAGGTCGCCCGGATCAGGGTCGTCCCGAAGGTGGCCAGCAGGACAATCGGCCGCCGATCATCGGCAAGCCCGACGCAGTGCGCCAGACCCAGGCGCCGCTGCGCGGCAGTTATCCAGACCTGCGGCGCGACAACGACAGGCGCTGGGAGGGCGGTCGAGACCGTTGGCCCGGCGGCCACGGCGGTGGTTGGGGGCCTGGCCCGCAGTATCGTCCGGGGCAGGTGATTGATCGCTTCCCCGGCCAGAATTATCGCGTGCCGTATCGGGGGCAGGATTACTACTACTCCGGTGGGTACTGGTATCGGCCCCAGGGCCCGCAATTCGTGGTGATCGAGCCGCCGCGCGGCGTTCGGGTACGCGTCTTGCCCGACTACGCCCAGCGCATGTGGATCGGCAGTTCGGTGTTCTTCGTCGCGGCCGGCACTTACTATCAATGGGCCGACAATACCCAGGAATACGTGGTGGTGAATCCGCCGGTGAATGCCAGTATCCCGCAGCCCGCCCCGACTTTGACCAACTATGACGTCGCAGCCTATCCGGCCCAGGGTCAGAGTCCGCAGCAGATCGCCCAGGATCAATACGAGTGCAAGCGCTGGGCTGTCGAACAGAGCCGCTTCGACCCAGCCAGTGCTACCTATGCGCCGTCGCCGGAAGTGGTCAGCGTGTACCGGCAGAGCCTGGCCAATTGCTTCGCGTCACGTGGGTACACGGTGAATTGATCGGCCTTGCAGCGCTGCAATGGGGCACCGCGTTCTGGCTGACACATCGCATCCACCGCCGACGCGGCTCGCGCCGCTGCTACAGGTGCCGCGTTTTGGCTGACATACCGCATTCGTCGCCGACGCGGCTTGCGCCGCTGCTACAGGTATCGCGTTTTGCCTGAGACACTGCATTCGCTGCCGACGCGGCTTGCGCCGCTGCTACAGGCATCGCGTTTTGTCGGCACGCGGCATGGGTTTATGTGGTGCCGAGATCCCCTGTAGCAGCGGCGCGAGCCGCGTCCGGGGACACTGCGGTTTTGCAGGCTGACCGCGCTTCTCTCAAATGGGGTCTGCGTGAACCAGCACTTCGGCACGTGGATACCGGCTTTCAATGGCAACTTCCACGCTCTCGCAGATGCCATGGGCCTCGGCCAGCGACAGCTGCCCCGGCAACTCGAGATGCAACTGCACGAACCAATGATTGCCCGACATGCGCGTGCGCAGGTCATGGGCGCCAAGCACGCCCGGCACATCGCACGCCAGCGCCAGCATCTGTTCACTGACATCCACTGGCAACTCCTTGTCCATCAGAATCGCCGTGCTTTCGCGAGCGATCTGCACCGCGCTCCACAGGATGTACAGCGCAATGCCCAGGCCAAAGAAAGCATCCAGCTGCGGCCAACCGTAGCTGGCCAGGACCAGCGCTACCAAAATGCTGCCATTGAGCAGCAGGTCGGAACGGTAGTGCAGCGAGTCCGCCCGCACGGCGGTCGAACCGGTTTCGCGAACGACCTTGTATTGCAGGGCCAGCAGCGCCACGGTCAGCGCCAGCGAAAGAATCATCACCGCGATGCCGACCCCGGCCGCGCCCAGCGGCTGCGGGTCCTGCAGCTGTTTCCATGCCTGGTACCCGATCAACACCGCGCTCGAACCGATGAACAACGCCTGGGCCATCCCCGCCAGAGCCTCGGCCTTGCCGTGTCCATACCGATGATCGTCATCGGCTGGACGCAGCGCATAGTGCACCGCCAGCAGGTTGAGAAACGACGCCGCGCCATCCAGCACCGAATCGGTGAGCCCCGCCAGCAGACTCACTGAACCACTGAGCCACCAGGCAATGGCCTTGGCCACGATGAGAATGCTGGCGACCGCCAGTGACGCCCTTGTCGCCAGTCGCAGCAGGCGTGCGTGTTCCTTGCTGGTTGCCATTACAAATCCCTAGATGACCGGCTTCAAGCCATACATGGCCAGCTGTTCGACGCTGCCGGTGTGCTGGATCAGGCGCGGATCGTCGAGCGGCAAACTGCGGCCCAGCTCGGTTTCCAGGATGGCCTGCAGCTTCAGGTTGTCGACCTTGCCGTCGCGATCAATCGCATGTTGCAGCTTTTCCGGCGCTACCTGCGCGGTCTTGCCGTCGTTGAGGTAGATCGCGCCGGTGGCGAAGTCCACACCGAAGGCAATCAGCCCCGGCAGCACATAGAAGAGGATGCCGATGGCGTCCAGCGCGGCCACCACAGGGTCGATACGCCCTTCGATCTGCCCGCGCCGATCCGGCCAGAACAGGGTGCCGCAGGCGGTCAGTTGGGTTACCAAGGCAGCGACAACGGCGCCGCCGATCAAACGTGAAGGAATACGCATGGCAATCTCCGCAGAATAGGCCGCAACGATACAAGCAAATGGTCAAGCCGAGTAGATGGACCTTGTCACCTGAGGGTCGGTTCGCTGACCTTGGCGTGCTATCCATACGTGCTCGGCGCCCGCACCTCGGAGCGGCGTTATACTTCGCGCCCGACCTGGAGCATTCATGATCTCGCTACCCATCGACGCCGTCCTGCCTGCCCTGCGCCAAGCCCTGGCCGAGCGCCATGAAGCGGTGCTCGAAGCCCCGCCCGGCGCGGGCAAGACCACTCGCGTGCCTTTGGCGCTGCTGCACGAGCCTTGGCTGGCCGGGCAGACCATTCTCATGCTCGAACCGCGGCGCCTGGCCGCGCGGGCGGCGGCGGAGCGGCTGGCCAGTGAGTTGGGCGAACAGGTCGGCGAGACGGTCGGCTACCGCATTCGGCTGGACAGCAAGGTAGGTCCGAACACCCGTATCGAGGTCGTGACCGAGGGTATTCTTACCCGGCGCCTGCAGGATGATCCGGCCCTGGACGGGGTGGGGCTGGTGATCTTCGACGAGTACCACGAACGCAGTCTGGATGCCGACCTCGCGCTGGCCTTGAGCCTCAATGGCCGGGAGCTGCTGCGCGACGAGCCGCCGCTGAAGATCCTGCTGATGTCCGCCACCCTGGAAGGCGAGCGCCTGTCGGCATTGCTCGACGATGCCCCGGTGTTGCGCAGCGAGGGCCGCATGTACCCGGTGGATGTGCGCTGGGGGCGGCCGTGGCAGCCGGGTGAGTTCATCGAGCCACGAGTGGTGCAGACCTGCCTCGATGCCCTCGATGAACAGGCTGGCAGCCTGCTGGTGTTCCTGCCGGGGCAGGCCGAGATCCGCCGCGTGCATCAGCAGTTGGCCGAAGCCCTGGCTGGCGATGTAAATGTGCTGCTGTGCCCGCTGCATGGCGAGCTTGATCTCAATGCCCAGCGCGCCGCCATCGAGCCTGCGCCCGCCGGCAAGCGCAAGGTCGTGCTGGCGACCAACATTGCCGAAACCAGCCTGACCATCGATGGCGTGCGCGTAGTCATCGACGCCGGCCTGGCGAGGGTGCCGCGTTTCGACCCCGGCAGCGGCATGACCCGCCTGGACACCCAACGCATCTCCCGCGCCAGTGCCACCCAGCGGGCCGGACGGGCAGGGCGTCTGGAGCCGGGCGTGTGTTATCGGTTGTGGTCCGAAGACCAGCACGCCCAGTTGGCGGCCTACGGCAGTCCGGAAATCCTCCAGGCAGACCTCGCCAGCCTGGCCCTGCAGTTGTCACGCTGGGGTGTCGAACCGGCTCAATTGACCTGGCTGGACCAGCCGCCCAGCGCGGCGTATGCGCAGGCGCAGGACCTGTTGCTGCGCCTCGGCGCGCGCCTGCCCGACGGCCGTCTCAGCCCTCATGGCCAAGCCATGGCGCAACTGCCGGCGCACCCGCGCATCGCGCATCTGCTGTTGCGCGGCCACGCTTTGGGCCTCGGCGACATGGCCTGCGATGTGGCAGCATTGTTAGGTGAACGCGACATTTTGCGCGGTGCCGGTGCCGACCTGCACAGCCGTATTGTGTTGCTGTCCGGCGAGCAGAAGGCCCAGCGCCAGAGCCACGGCGCCGTGCAACGCATACGGCAGTTGTCCCGGCAGTACCGCGGCTACTTGCGTGGCAGGCCGGCGACGCCGGTCGAGAACCCTGCGCACCCGCGCTGGCTGGGCTGCCTGCTGGCCCTGGCCTACCCGGATCGCGTGGCGCAGCAGCGTCGCGAAGGCGGCGCCGAGTATCGCCTCGCCAACGGCCGCGCTGCCTTGTTCGGCGAGGTGGACGGCTTGATGAAACAGGCCTGGATCGTCATCGCCGACCTGGGCAGTCGTCAGGGGCAGCGTGAAGAACGCATCTACCTGGCTGCCGAGTTCGATCCCGGGTTGTTCGATACGGTGCTGGCCGAACAGGTCAGCCGCGTCGATCACCTGGAATGGGACGAACGTGAAGGTGTGTTGCGCGCCGAACGTCAGCGCAAGGTCGGTGAACTGATCCTCAGCCGCGAACCGCTGCCAGGGTTGGGCGCCGACGCCCGCGCCACCGCGCTGCTCGGGCTGGTGCGGCGCAAGGGCCTGGAGCTGCTGCCCTGGACCCCGGAACTGCGCCAATGGCAGGCGCGGGTCGCGCTGCTGCGCGCGCTGGACACCCAGAACCCTTGGCCGGACGTCAGCGACGCGGCGTTGTTGCAGCAGCTGGAACACTGGCTGCAGCCGTACCTGGGCAAGGTCACACGCCTCAGCCACTTCGGCCAGCTCGACCTGTCCTCCATCCTGCGCAACAGCCTGCCCTGGCCGCTGCCACAGAAACTCGACGAGCTGGCGCCAACCCACATCGCCGTGCCGTCAGGCTCTTCGGTACGCCTGGACTACAGCGAGCACCCGCCAATTCTGGCGGTGCGTTTGCAGGAGCTGTTCGGCCTGGCTGAAACACCGCGCATAGCCGGTGCGCGGCAGGCGGTGAAACTGCACCTGCTGTCGCCGGCGCGGCGGCCGGTGCAGGTGACCCAGGACCTGGCCAGTTTCTGGGCCAACACCTACGAGGAAGTGAAGAAGGATTTGAAGGGGCGGTATCCAAAGCATTATTGGCCGGATAACCCCCTGGTGGCCGAACCGACCGCGCGCATCAAACCCCGCAAGTAAAACCCCACCTACCACAGCGCAATGTCATACGTCAGATACAGCCGATTGCTGTCGCGCCCGCGCGCGGTGTCGGAGCGATAGACGTAGTTGCGCAGCTTTACCCCCAGGCCTTTCAAGGTGCCGGCCGGTACCACGTAGGCCAGTTCGATGTCGCGCTCCCACTCGTTCACGCCGGCAGGGCCCGACTTGCCGTCCGAGCCGCTGATGTAGCGGGTCATGAAGCTCAGGCCGGGCATCCCAAGCTGCTTGAAGTCGTAGCCGTAACTGGCGAGCCAGGTCTTTTCATCTTCTTCGATGAATTTGCCGATGCCGACGTTGCTGAACGAGTACACGGTAGCACCGTTGATGTAGGGCAAGCCGCCGTCGCCGTGCAGCTGCTGGTAGCCGGCGGCAACGGTGTGGCCCGCAATCGCGAAGCTCAGCTGACCGCTGAGCATGCCGTTGTCGATCTGTCCGGAATAGTGGTTGCCTTCGTCCCGGCTGAGGAAATACCGCAGGTCGCTGGTCAATGTGCCGGTGCCCAGCGGCAGGGTGTGCAGCAGGCCGAAGAAGTCCTGGCTGTAGAAGTCATCGAGCTGGCCGCGAAAGTAGCTGAGTCGCAGCTGCTTGTTCACCGTGTAGTCGGCGCCGGCATAGGTGAAGTCGCCACCTTCTTTGCCGGAATAGCCGTCGGGGATGATCGAACGGCTGTCGGTGGAGTCACGCAGCTTGAACTGATCGAGTTGGCCGGCGGTGAGCAGCCAGCCCTCGAAGTCCTTGCTGACGAGTTGAGTGCCTTGATAGGTCTGCGGCACCAGGCGTGCATCGTTGTAGACCAGTACCGGGGTCTTGGGCAGCAGGGTGCCATGCTTGACCACGGTTTGCGCGACACGGGCCTTGGCGGTGAGGCCAAGGCTGGTCGACTCGTCGGCGGCGCGGCCATCGCTGTGCACGGGCAGCAGCCCTGTGCCGCTGCGGCCGCGACCGGAGTCGAGCTTGACGCCCAGCAGGCCCAGGGCATCGAAGCCCACGCCGACGGTGCCTGGGGTATAGCCGGATTGGAAGTCCAGCAGCACGCCCTGCGCCCATTCGGTTCGCTCGCTTTTGGCAGTGGCGGCGGCGCGCGGGCTCAGGCCGTTTTCATCGCGAAAGTTTTCGTTGAAGTACACGTTGCGAAGTTGCAGTTTCAAGGTGCTGTCTTCGATAAAACCTTGGGCCAGGGCCGAGCCTTGGAGCAATACGCTCAGGCACGGCAAGGCGAACCCGCCGATCAGGGTTGTACGCATCAGATGGACTCTCTTCTTGTTATGAATAGCGGGGGATCAGGTTCACGCGAACAAGGTGATTGCACCTGTCAGCAGTGCCAGGGCGGTCACTACCAGGGAGGTCAGCACCGCCCATTTGACGGTCGCCTTCTGAAAGTCGCCGATGTCGCGGTCGACCATGCCGACCAGCAATAACGTCGACGCCACCAGTGGGCTCATCAGGTGTACCGGTTGGCCAAGGATGGAAGCTCGGGCGATTTCCACGGGGGAGATGCCATAGGCGGCCGCAGCGTTGGCCAGGATCGGCACTACGCCGAAATAGTAGGCGTCGTTGGACAGCACGAAGGTCAACGGCATGCTGGTAACCGCAACCACCAGGGGGAACAGGTGGCCCCAGGACGGCGGAATCATGTCGACCAGCGACTGTGCCAAGGCGTCGACCATCTTGGTGCCGCTGAAGATGCCCGCGAATACGCCCGCCGCAAACACCAGCAGCACCACCGTCATGGCGTTGCCGGAATGGGCGAGGATGCGTTCTTTCTGGATGTCGAGTTGCGGGTAGTTGATCATCAGTGCCAGCACGAAGCCGATCAGAAACAGCACCGCCGAGTGCGCCAGGCCCATGACCAGCGCCACCATGACGCCGATCACCAGCAACAGGTTGATCCAGACCAGCTTGGGCCGCTTGTACGGTTGATCGCCAAGGATCGCCTCGATATAGCACTCGCCGCCGCCGCTTTGCAGCTGCACGCTGCCGATGCGCTTGCGCTCGGCCCTGCCCAGCAGGTACGCCGTGAACACCACCCAGGCGGCGCCGCCCGCCATCGTCGGCAACAGCGGAATGAAATACTCGCTCGCGTCGATGCCCAGCACGGCGATGGCTCGGGTGGCGGGACCGCCCCAGGGCGACATGCCGCTCATGATGCCCAGCGCCAGCATGGCTACGGTGGCCAGGACCATCGGGTTCATGCCGATGCGCTTGTACAGGGGCAACATGGCCGCGCAGGTGATCATGTAGGTGGTGGTGCCATCGCCATCCAGCGCAACGGTCAGCGACAACAGCGCGGTGCCGATGGCGATCTTCACCGGGTCGCCATTGACTTTCTTGAGAATCTTGCGAATCAGCGGGTCGAACAGGCCGGAGTCGATCATCAGGCCGAAGAACAGGATGGCGAACAGCAGCAGCGCGGCAGACGGCGCGACCACTTTCAGGCCATCGAGGATCATCTTGCCGGTGGATCCGCCGAACCCGCCAATGACGGCGAACACGATCGGCACCACGGTCAGTGCAGCGATGGGCGACAAGCGTTTGGACATGATCAGGTAGGTGAACACGATCACCATGGCTAAGCCTAACAGCGCCAGCATATGAGTTATCTCTTGTAGTTATTTGAGGAGTTGCGCTGATGCAGAAGCAGGTCGATCAGGGTGAAGCGGGTATTGCCTCAACCGGCCAGCCGGTGAGCATTGGGAACATGGACACTGCCTGAGAACAGCCTGCGCGCGGTTCTGACCACCGACGCCCGTACGATGCTGGCATTGTGCCCGACGTAGGACAGGCCGACTTCGATGGCGCCACTGGGGTGTTCGAGCCTCACAGTGGTCAGACGCTTCTCATGGCGCTGGCCGAGCATGCGTTCCAGCACCGTGCCGTCGGTGACACAGGCGGTCGCCAAGCCGATCGAACCGGTAATGGCCAGTGCCGTGTGGCAATTGTGCGGCATGAAATAGCGCACCTGCAGCGTACCGCCGGCCTGGGCCGGGGCAACCAGAACAGGCTTGGGAATGACTTTGTCGGTGACGTCACCCAGCCCCATCAGTTGGCCGGCGCGCAGGCGAAGGGTTTCCAGTTTGTGCAGGAAGTCCTTGTCGGCGTCGAGTTCAGCCGGGCTTTCGCTGCCGGTCTTGCCCAGCTGAGCCGCTTCGACCAGCATCATCGGCATGGCCATGTCGATACAGGTGACGGGTACGTCGCCCAGCCAGTCCACCGTGGCACCGGTGGGAAACAGCTTGCCGGTCTTGCTGCCGGCGGCATCGAGAAAGGTCAGCCCCACCGGGGCGGCCGTACCGGGTACACCGTCGATCGCGGTATCGCCTTCGTAGGTGACCTTTCCGTCGGGCGTGCACACATCGGCGCAGACGAACGTACCGGTATTGAGGTTGCGAATGCGTACTTGGGTCACGCCCGACTGCGCCTGGACCAGGCCTTGGTCGATGGCGAACGGGCCGACTGCGCAGAGCATGTTGCCGCAGTTGGGCGCGGTGTCCACCCGTCGTTGCGAAACCATCACTTGGACGAACAGGTAGTCCACGTCCGCGTCCGGGTGATCGGAGCGCGACACGATGGCCACCTTGCTGGTCTGCGGGCTGCCGCCGCCAATGCCGTCGATCTCGAGCTCATGCCCCGAGCCCATCGCGTCCAGCAGCATCTCGTCGCGCTCGTCGGATCTGACCGGTAAATCGGACGCCAGAAACACTGGCCCTTTGGAGGTCCCGCCACGCATCAGTACGCAAGGAATCAGTTGCATAAGTCACGACTCTGGTAATCAATGGACGTCATTGATGTATTGGAGTGAAGATTTACACAGCTTGAATTGCTAGATCCAATGCAAATATCGTAGCGATTATTCCATCAAACGAAATAAACAAGCGGCTGGAGCGTTCCGGCAGGGGAGAGCGAAATTCATGCAATATGAGCTGGTCGACATACGATCATTCGTGAAAATCGCCGAAGTGGGCAGTTTTCACGAGGCGGCGGATCAGCTGCACATTTCTCAGCCGGCACTGACCCGGCGTATCAAGAAGCTTGAAGAAGGTCTGGGCACATCACTGCTCGACCGGACCACTCGCCGAGTCAGCCTGACCAGCGTCGGGCGCGACTTCCTGCCCAAGGCACGGCGCCTGCTCGACGATTTCGAAGACTCCATTCTCAACATCAAGGAGTTGGCCGAGCGGCAGGTAGGGCAGGTGACGTTGGCGTGCATTCCCACGGCGGCGTTCTATTTCCTGCCTTCGGTCATTCGTATCTACAACCAGCAATACCCGCAGATTCGCATCAGGCTTCTGGACCTCAGTGCCAACGAGGGGCTGGAGGCCGTTCTGCGTGGCGAGGCGGATTTCGGTATCAACATGATGAGCGGCCAGCATCCGGACATCGAGTTCCATGCCCTGGTCAAGGAGCCGTTCGTGCTGGCTTGCCGGCGCGACCATGAACTGGCGAGCCGCAAGTCGGTGAAGTGGACCGAACTGGCGGGCCATCAACTGATCGGGGTCGGCAGGCTGAGCGGCAATCGCATGCTGCTCGACAACGCCCTGGCAGGCTTGCCCTGGCGCTTGAAATGGTTCTACGAGGTGCAGCATCTGTCCACGTCGCTGGGCTTGGTGGAGGCCGGCTTGGGTATTTCAGTGATGCCCAGCCTGGCCATGCCGGCCGGGGAGCATCCCACCCTGGTGAGCGTACCGCTGATCGAGCCGGTCGTGGACCGAACCCTGGGCCTGGTCACGCGACGGGGCAGCTCGCTGTCGCCCGCCGCCGAGAAGTTCGTCGCGATCTTGCTGGAGCAGTGGCCGCAATAGTCACCCGACCTGAGACGCAGGCGCCGCAGGTCGAACGATCATTGGTCCGCTGCCAGAGCGCTTAGCGTGGAACCGAATCCAGCCCGGTGGCACGTACCGCTTGCTGTGCAGCGGGTGAGGCCAGGTACTGGAGCAGTTGTTTGGCTTCGGCGGGATGCTGGGCGTTGTTCGGAATGCCGGCGGCATAGCGAGTCACTGATTGTACGTCTTCCGGGATCTTGCCAACGAAGGTGATGCCAGGAATCGGCAGCAGTTCGGCGACTTGCTGGAAGCCCAGTTGGTAGTCGCCCTTGGCAACCACGGAAGCCACGGGAATGCGCTCGATCATCTTGCTCTTGGGCGCCAGTTGATCTTCGATGCCCAGTTTCTTGTACAGCTGTTTCTCGATATAGACGCCACTGGCGCTGTCGGAGTAGGCCACCGACTTCGCCGCCAGCAAGTTCTGCTTGAGTTCGGCGTCAGTGCCGATGGCAGGTTTCGCCGCGCCCGCCTTGACCGCCAGGCCAATGCGCGAATCGGCGAGTTCGACGCGCGAGCTGGCGTCGACCTTGCCCTGCTTGATCAGCTCATCCAGCGCGTAGCCGACCATGATCACCACGTCGGCGTGTTCTCCACGGTCCAGTCGATTGGGAATGGCTTCCTGGGCCTTGCCCATGGACGGTCCCAGAATGGTGTTCAGGGTGTTACCAGTGTCTTTGGTGTAGCCAGGAGCCAAGCTTTTGTAGGCGGCAGTGAAGCCACCGGAAGTCATTACGGTCAGCTCTTGGGCTTGGGCGAGAGGACTTAGCGCAAAGGCGGCGAGGGCCAGTGCGGGCAGGGTTTTGACGAACGATTTCATGGTGTCTCCAGCGCTTTCGAGAGTGTTTGTAACTAGGTGTAACAGAACATTCTCGGGCAAACCGGACGTCAGGGTAATTGTTGATTTCGCATGAATCGATGCATGAACGCGATCAATGCGCTATTGAAGTTCGATAGCCGCGTGGCCACGGCCACCGTTCAGGTGCGGAAAATCTCGGCGGCTTGGTCAATCCTGCCGTGCCCGGTCAACCACCTGGCGAGCACGGCAATGAAACCTAGAACTGGTACTTCACCAACAAACTCGCCGTGTTCTGGTCGGTGGTGAAAGAGCCGTCATCCTTGATGCCATATTTGTCGGACCAGTAATCGTATTCCACACCCACATACAGATGCTTGGCTTCATAGCCCAGGCTTTTGCCCAGGTCATACTTGATCTGCGGGTTGAAGTGCAGGTTGGCGTGGTAGTCGGACTGGTTGCTGCCATGGCCGCTCTTGTTGTTCACCACCCAGTCGATGAAACCGTCGATCAACAGGTTCGAGTTGCCCAGCGGCAGGGTGTAGGACCAGGCCGGAGTGATCTGCCAGGCGCCTGACGGGACGCGGTTGCCATCGGGTTTGCGGTAGTAGAAGTTCAACTGGAAATAGTCGAAGCCGGGAATGGCCAGATCGAAGCCCGGACCTATCAGGTAAGCGTCGACGTCGTCATCGCCGAACTCGTAGGTGGTGGCCAGCAGTATGTCTTTCACCGGCCCGAACGACAGGTCCTGGCCCAGCAGCTTGCCGGCGCTGAAGCGCGGGCTGAACTCGCCATACAAACTGTAATTGCCGTTGCCGGACCGGGCGCCGTTGTACCAACTGTTATCGACGAAGGCGAACAGATCGCCCCACGTCCATGCGCTGGCATGTTCCAGTGTAATGGTTTGCTGGATGGCCGGATCGACGTTGTAATTCTTGCCATACAAATACGACACACTTTCGCCATGCCACAACAGTGGTCCTTGCGCATGAACGCTGCCTGCTCCCAGCAGACCCAACATGCACAGTGATGCTCCCCAAGCGTTTTTCATGTTTTACCCATCAATCAATGTTTTATTCAGAGCGCACCGGTATTGGTTGGACGCATGTCCAGGACCGGGCGCCGTATTGGTGGGCAGACCACGCAGTTCGATAGCTGAACCTGCACAACGCGCAGGGGTGTAGCGCAATGGCGTCTTGAAAACCGAAACCGGTTGTACGACGCTTCTTGTTCAATCGCGGTCAATCGCGAACGGTCCCCAGGCCTGGCGCACGGGGACCATTTCCAGGCGGTTGATATTGATGTGGGCGGGCAGTGTGGCGACGTGGAAAATCTGCTCGGCGATATCGTCCGCCGTCAGTGGGGTCGTGCCTTGATACACCTGGCCTGCAGCCTTCTCGTCGCCCTGGGTGCGCACCAGGGTGAATTCGGTTTCGGCGATGCCGGGGGCCACGTCGGTGACGCGTACGCCCGTGCTGAGCAAATCGCAGCGCAGGTTATAGGAAAACTGTTTGACGAACGCCTTGCTCGCGCCATACACGTGACTGCCGGGATAGGGGCATGCACCGGCGATCGAGCCGATGTTGATGATGCTGGCGCCGGCGCCGGTTTCCAGCAGCGCCGGCAGGACCGCGTGAGTGACATTGACCAGGCCGGTGACGTTGGTGTCGATCATGGTGTGCCAGTCGTCGAGGCTGGCCTGCTGCGCCGGCACGGGTGCCAGGGCCAGGCCGGCATTGTTGATCAGCGCCGTGACGCGCTGGAAAGCCTCGGGCAAGCCGGTGACCACTGCGGCGACGGCCGCGGCATCGCGCACATCCATGGCGGCGACATGCACCGGCACGCGCGCACCCAGTTCATCCTGCAGGGCATGCAAGCGCTCCAGGCGCCGCCCGGTGAGAATCAGCGACCAACCCGCCCGGGCAAAACGACGGGCCGTTGCCCGGCCGAAACCGGACGTCGCACCGGTGATGAAAACAGTACCGCTCATGTTGAAACCTCGACAGGTGAAAATCGGTCAACGTCGCTCTTCGCGAACATAGGGCTCACCCAGCGCGCCGGGCTGGCTGGCGCCCGCACGCTTGCTGGCGGCAACCCAGACCATGACCGCCAGGGTCACGGCATAGGGCGTCATCAGCATGAAATATTGCGGCAATTGCACCCCGGCGGCGGCCAGTTGCGGAATCAATGCCTCGATGCTGCCGAACAGCAGGGCACCGGCGAAGGCGCGCCAGGGCGACCAGCGGGCGAAGATCACCAGCGCAATGGCGATCCAGCCACGGCCGCCGGTCATGTCGGCGATCCACATCTTGGTACTGAGCACGGCGATGAACCCACCGGCCAACCCCATCAGCGCACTGCCGGCCAGAATCGCGGCCAGTCGATAGCGCAGCACTGGCAGGCCCGCGGCATCGGCAGCCTGGGGGTTTTCGCCAACGGCCCGCAGCTTCAGCCCTGTGCGCGTTCGATTCAGAAACCAGACCACCGCAACAAAGATCAGCACGGTCAGGAACACCATCGGGTTCTGCCTGAACAGACCGCCGACCACCGGTAGCTCGCTCAATGGCCAGAGCTCCGCGGCCTGCAAACCGCTGACCGGACGATTGGTCCAGCCCAGCAAGGTGCCGAAGAGCCCGGTCAGGCCCTGGCAGAAAAACACCAGGGCCAGGCCGGCGATGACCTGGTTGATGCGCAGTAACAGCACCATCAGCGCGAACAGCAACGAGACCGCGCTGGCCGCCGCCATGGCCGCCAACATCGACAGCCCAGGCAGGCCAAGGGCCAGTTGCATACCGATGCCTGCGAGGGCGCCGACCAGCATCATGCCTTCGGCGCCCAGGGCCAGCACGCCGGCGCGTTCGATGATGATCAGACCCAGCGCGGCCAGGGCGAAGGGCACGGCGAATTCGGGAACGCTGCTCAGCCAGTAAGTCACCAGATCCATCACTGTTCTCCTGCCTGGATGCGCCGCAAACGGTGGCGTATGAAGAAGTCCGACGAGGCCACGCAGATCACCAGGATGGCCTGGATCAACTGCACCATCGAAAAGGGGATCTGGTAGAACACCTGCAGGTTGCGCCCGGCGACGAACAGCATCGCCACCACGAGCGCGACCACGGCGGCCGCGAACGGGTTGTTGCGGGCCAGAAACGCGATGAGGATTCCGGAGAAGCCATAGCCCTGATAGAACGACTGGGTCAACCGACCTTCCTGGCCTGCGCTGACGATGAAGCCTGCCACCCCGGCCAGAGCGCCGGAGAGCAACACGGTGCTGAGGATCATTCGCCGCACGGGGACGCCGACCGCGCTGGCAACCTTGGGGTTGGCATCGACGAAGCGCAGGTACAGTCCGGCGCGCGATACGCTGATGAACCACACGGCCAGGGCCATGATGACCAGGGCGATGACGATCGCCACGTTGTAGCCGGCGAACAGGTCCGGCAGGCGTTCGAACGGCTGGAAGGCCGGTGAGTAGGGAAAGTTGTCGCGTGGGTCTTTCCAACTGCCGTAGAGCAGGTGCAGCAGAAAGTTGGCGGCGATGTAGTTGAGCATCAGGGTCGAGATCACTTCGTTGACCTTCAGGCGCAACTTCAGCAGAACCGGGGCCAGGGTCCAGAGCATCGCGCAGGCGATGGCCGCTGCCATCATCAACGGCAGGCGCAACGCTTCGGGGCCGACCTGGAAGATCGAGACGGCCGCCGCGCCAATGCCACCCCAGATCATCTGGCCTTCCAGGCCCAGGTTCCAGAACCTGGCGCGGAATGCCAGGCAGCCAGCCATGCCGACCAGGATCATCGGCGCCGCCTGGAACAGCACGGCCTTGAAGTTGCCGGCATCGAGCAGCGTCTGGCCGACGAACTCTTCCAGCAGTTGATCGGCCGGCACGCCTGCTGCCACCAGAATGGCCGTGCTCAAGGCCAGGCCGACGATCACCGCGAGGCCGATCACCAGGGCTTGGCCGCTCCAGCCCATCTGCTGACGCAGCTCCAGGGTGTAGCGTCTGCCGAGCAAGGGTTGGCGTTGCGCCTTGATCAGGGGTTGGGAGAGTTCAGTCATGGCTTACCATCGCTTTGCCAATGGCCTGGCGGTCTGCCGGGCAGTCGAATTCGGCGACGATGCGGCCGCCATTCATCACACCGATGCGATCGGCCAAGGCCATGACCTCGTCAAGGTCTTCGCTGATCACCAGCACGGCGGCCCCGGCGTCACGCGCGGCGCGCAGGCGTGCATGCACCGCCTGGCTCGCGCGCACGTCCAGGCCACGGCTGGGGCTGTGCACCAGGATCAGTCGCGGATCACGGCTGAACTCGCGCGCGATCACCAACTTCTGGGCATTGCCGCCCGACAGCAGCGCCGCTTTCTGCTGCAGTGAGCGCACACCCTGCACATCGAAATCGGCCACGGCCTGGGCGGCATCTTCCAGCAGGCGTTGGCCGCGCAAGCGCAGGAAGGAGCCGTAGCGCCCATCGTGCAATTGGCCGATGGCGAAGTTTTCCGCGACCGAGAGCGAGCCGGCCAACGCGGCGCCGTATCGATCGGCAGGGATGGCGGCGATGCGCAGGGCCCGACGCTGTGCGGCGCTGGCGTTGCGCAGGTCGCCGAAGGGCTGCAGATGGATATCCCCTTCGGTGGGCTGTTCAAGGCCCATCAGGGCATTGGCCAACTCGCCCTGGCCATTGCCACCGACGCCGGCAATGCCGTAGATCTGCCCGGCACAGAGCGTCAGGTCGACGCCTCGCAGCGCGCCGGTGCCGGCCACGCTGGTGAGGTTCCTGACCCGCAGCAACGGCTCGCCAGGCGTTGCCGGCAACACCGCGCCGTGGGGCGCCGACTCGCCCACCGTCAGGCGCACCAGTTCTTCGATGCTGACGCCTTGCGGGTCCAGGGTCTTTATCGTGCGGCCGCCGCGCATGACCGTGACCCGGTCGGCGTAGCGTTTGACATCGGCCATTTTGTGAGTGACCAGCACTACGGCGGCGCCCTGGCGGGCAAAGGACTGCACGGTGCTCAACAAACGCTCGGCTTCCTGGTCGGTAAGCACGGCGGTCGGCTCGTCGAGAATCAGGATGCGCGCCCCGGCCAGCAGCACCTTGAGGATTTCCACGCGCTGCTGCTCGGCCACCGACAGGGTCTCTACCACCTGGCGCGGATCGAGGACAAAGCCCAGTTCCTCGGCCTTGCTGGCGATGGTCTGTTCCAGCGCTGCAAGCCGCTTGCGATAGCTGCCTTCACCCGGTTGCTCGGGCAGGGCCAGCAGGATGTTCTGCGCCACGGTGAAGGGGCGCACCAGTTTGAAGTGCTGGTGAACCATGCCGATGCGGTGCCGGCTGGCATCCTTCGGGCTGTTGAGCCGCACGCTGTTATCGTCGATCAGCACGCTGCCGGTTTCCGGTGCGTACAGGCCTGCGGCAATGTTCATCAGGGACGACTTGCCGGCGCCGTTCTCGCCGAGCAGGGCATGCACCTCGCCCCAGCGTGCGCTGAAGTCGGCTTCGCTCAGCGCCTTGAAACCGTCGAACGACTTGCTGATACCGGTGAGTTGAAGCGCGTTGGCCTGGCTCATTTCTGCGTCTTCACGCCTTCGACGAACCAGTCCATTTTCCACAGGTCCGGATCGCTCATGACCTGGTCGGGAGCAAGCCGCTGTTGGCCATCGCGGTCGGCCATGGGGCCTTTGTAGAGGGTTTTCGTGCCCGCCAGCAGTTCAGCCCGGGCGGCTTCGATCTTCGCCCGATTCTCGGGGCTGATCGCGGCGTCCTTGGTCAGGCTGATATCGGTGCCGCCCTGCTGCATCGACAGCAACGCGCCGTTGGCCTCGGGTACCCAATTGCCCGCCATGATTTTCTTGATTTCAGGCGTAAGGAAGCGATCCCACACCCACATCGACGAGCACACCGTGGCTTTGGGCGCGAACTCGCTCAGATCCCGATGATGACCGGTGCCATGAATACCGCGCTCTTGTGCCACGATCTGCGGAGTAGGGCTGTCGACATGCTGGCCGATCACGTCGATGCCGTTGTCGATCAGCGCCATGGTCGCGGCGCGCTCCTTCACCGGGTCGTTCCACGCACCGGTGTAGATGACGGTGACCGTGGCGGCGGGATTGATTTGCTGAGCGCCCAGTTCGTACGCGTTGATGGTCCAGTTGACCTGGCCGAAGGGGTTGGCAGCAACGAAGCCCAGCTTGCCTGACTTCGACGCCGCCCCAGCCGCCATGCCGCACAGGTACTGGCTTTCGTAGGTGCGGCCGTAGAAGGATTCGAGATTGGCGGCGTTGGTGGTGCCCGAACCATTGAGGAAGGCTACCTCGGGGTATTTCTTCGCCAGCGCCAGGAAGGTGTCGGAGTAGCCGAATGCGGTGCCGATGATGATGTTGGCGCCGCGCGCGATCAGGCGGTCGACCACGGGGGTGACGGCCGCAGCGTTTTCAGGGACGCTTTCGACGTACTGGATTTTCTGATCCAGGCTTTTTTCCAGCTTGAGGCGAGCTTCGTCGAAAGCCTGGGTCCAGCCACCGTCGTTGCGTGGGCTGATGTAGACCATGGCGATCTTGGCCGGGCCCTTGAGGGTGAGGCCCTCGGCGTATGCCGCACTCCCTGTCCCGTAGGCCGAAGCGGCGAGCAGCATTCCTGGCAGCAGTGTCTTGAGCATGAGGCGCCTTCCTGAAATATGAGCGTGGGGCAGCAGGGCGCTGCCAGGGCCAGAAATCTGCCCTTGGCCGCCCGAAGCTCGAAAGCAGCATCCGTGCCATATCAGAAAAACACTTGTTTAACAGTTGCTTGAGTTATTCATCCAGCTTAATTCAGAGCAGTTGGTCCGAAGTAGAGCACTTGGTTTGTGCGCTCGGCACGATTACGGGGCGCTCAGCTGGCTCGGGGTCGCACGCCATCGAGTATCAACCCGCGCAACCCCACCAGGACCTCTTCGAAGAACACCGGATCGTGCAAGGTCTTGCCGGTCACTGCCTCCACCTGGGTGCGGAAGTCGGCGTAGTGCTGGGTGGTTGCCCACAGCGAAAAGATGAAGTGGTGCGGGTTGACCGGCGCCAGTTGGCCCGTCGCGATCCAGTGCTCGATCACCGCAACCTTGGTGTCGACGGTTTCGCGCAAGGGCTGCTGCAGTTCACTGAGCATCAGCGGGGCACCCTGCATGATCTCCATGCAGAACAAGCGCGATTCCGCTGCGTGATCCCGGGACAGTTCGAGCTTGGCTTTTATATAGGCACCGATGGCTTCTACCGGGTTCTTGTCGGCAGTGAAGTACTGCAGGGGGCTCAGCCAGACCTCCAGCAACTGCCTGAGCACGCTCAGGTAAAGGTCGTCCTTGCTGGAAAAGTAGTACAGCAGATTGGTCTTGGACACGTCGGCCCGGGTGGCTACCTGATCAAGACTGCTGCCGTGCAGGCCATAGCGCGAGAACACATCCAGTGCGGCGCCCAGTATCGCGGTGCGCTTGCTTTCCATCAGTTGCAGCCGGCGCTTGAGTGCCGCGGCGCTGGGCTCTCGGGTCGCCTTGACCACAGGCTTGGGCTTGACGTTGCGCGCGCGCTTGGCACGGGGCTCGTTGGCGGGTGGCTGTTCTTTCACGCGACTGGAACCTGCAGCTGGATGTAGGCGGCCATGATAACGGGCGAATGTCTGCCGACGATACAGGCAGGGCAGCGGCGTGCATCGTTTTGCACCGGCAGCCGGAAAAGCGCACAAACCAAGTGCTCTACTTCGGACCAATTGGTCCACCAATACGCCTGTTTAATTCATAAGTTTATGAAAAGCATAGCTTAATCAAACCTGGCCCGATCCCTGCTAAGTACCCTTTCATGCGCAACCTGTCCGGTGCGTAACGCTCATTACTCAGAGAGGGACCCACATGGATATCGGTGTTTTCACTCCTATTGGCAACAACGGCTGGCTGATTTCCGAAAACGCGCCGCAGTACCTGCCCACCTTCGAATTGAACAAGCAGATCGTGCAGAAGGCCGAGCACTATGGCTTCGACTTTGCGCTGTCGATGATCAAACTGCGCGGCTTCGGCGGCAAGACCGAGTTCTGGGAACACAACATGGAGTCGTTCACGCTGATGGCTGGCCTGGCCGCCGTGACCAGCAAGATCCAGTTGTTCGCCACCGTTGCCACCTTGACCATTCCGCCGGCCATCACCGCACGCATGGCGGCAACCATCGACTCGATTTCCAATGGCCGCTTCGGCGTCAATCTGGTCACCGGCTGGCAGAAACCGGAGTACGAGCAGATGGGCCTGTGGCCCGGCGACGAGTTCTTCGGTACCCGCTACCAGTACCTGGGCGAATACGCGCAGGTACTGCGCGACCTCTGGAGTACCGGGCGCAGCGACTTCAAGGGTGAACATTTCACCATGCAGGACTGCCGTGTCAGCCCGCGTCCGCAGGCCGACATGAAGCTGATCTGCGCCGGCCAGAGCGAAGCGGGCATGGCCTTCTCGGCGCAATACGCCGACTACAACTTCTGCTTCGGCAAAGGCGTCAACACCCCGACCGCGTTCGCCCCCACCGCCCAGGCGCTGGTCGAGGCCAACAAGAAGACCGGGCGCCACGTGACCTCCTGCGTGCTGTTCATGATCATCGCCGCCGACAGCGACGAGGCGGCCCGCGCGCGCTGGGAGCACATCAAGGCCGGTGCCGACCAGGAGGCCATTGCCTGGCTGGGCGAGAAGGGCTCGGCAGACAAAAGTGCCAGCTCCAACCTGCGGCAGATGGCCGACCCCACCTCGGCGGTCAACATCAACATGGGCACCCTGGTCGGCTCGTGGGCCAATGTGGCGCGCATGCTCGACGAAGTCGCCAGCGTGCCGGGCACCCAGGGCGTGATGCTGACGTTCGACGATTTCGTGCAAGGCATCGAAGACTTCGGGCAAAAGATACAGCCGCTGATGAGCAGCCGTCGCCATGTGCTGCGCACCCTGGAGGCCGTGTGATGAATACGCCCGCGAGCGTTTCCGGCGTGTCCCTGCCGCTGGACCCGCACCCTGCCCGTGAACTGCCCGCCCGCCCCGAAGCGCTGCGCATGAAAGCCAGCGAAACCGCGCTGGTGGTGGTCGACATGCAGAACGCCTACGCCACGCTGGGTGGCTACCTGGACCTGGCCGGCTTCGATGTGTCGAGCACGGGGCCGGTGATCGCCGCCATTCAGCGATCCATTTCGGCAGCCCGCGCCGCTGGCATCCCGGTGATTTTCTTCCAGAACGGCTGGGACCCGTCCTACGTCGAGGCCGGCGGGCCCGGCTCGCCCAACTGGCACAAGTCCAATGCGCTGAAAACCATGCGCAAGCGCCCCGAACTGCAAGGCCAGCTGCTGGCCAAGGGCGGTTGGGACTATGCCCTGGTCGACGAGCTCAAGCCCCAGCCGGGCGACATCGTAGTCGCGAAGACCCGCTACAGCGGCTTCTTCAACTCCACCTTCGACAGCACGCTGCGCGCGCGCGGCATCCGCAACCTGGTGTTCACCGGCATTGCCACCAACGTGTGCGTCGAGTCGACCCTGCGCGACGGCTTCCATCTGGAGTACTTCGGCGTGGTGCTGGCCGATGCCACTCATCAGGCGGGCCCCGCATTCGCTCAGCAAGCCGCGTTGTTCAACATCGAAACCTTCTTCGGCTGGGTCTCCAGCGTCGATGACTTCTGCACCACCTTCGCCCCTGTCGGGCAACCCTCCTGAGGACGCACAGATGACCAAGCAATCGATTATCCCTGCAGGCACCGGCAAGCCCCTGGCGCCGTTCGTTCCGGGTTCGCTGGCCGATGGCGTGCTGTACGTCTCGGGCACCCTGCCGTTCGACAAGGACAACAACGTGGTGCACGTCGGTGACGCGGCAGCGCAGACCCGTCACGTGCTGGAGACCATCAAGGGTGTGGTGGAAACGGCCGGCGGTACCCTGGATGACGTGACCTTCAACATGATCATGATCCGCGACTGGGCCGACTACCCCAAGGTCAACGAGGTGTATGCCGAGTACTTTGCCGGCGAGAAACCTGCGCGTTATTGCATCCAGTGCGGTCTGGTCAAGCCCGATGCGCTGATCGAAATCGCCAGCATCGCTCACGTCGGCTGACGCTCAACCCGGAGGTTTCCATGTATCACTCCATTCAAGGTCGCCAGGACCCCAGCGCACCTACTTTGCTGCTCAGTTCCGGTCTCGGCGGCTCGGCCGGGTTCTGGGCCGGTGATCTGGCGCTGCTCGGCGAGCATTTCCGGGTCGTGACCTACGATCACGCCGGCACCGGGCGCAGCCCTGCGCAACTGCCCGAAGGCTACTGCATCGCGCACATGGCCGAAGAGCTGCTGGCACTGCTCGATGAACTCGACATCGAACAGTGCCATTTCATGGGCCATGCCCTGGGTGGACTGGTTGGGCTGGAACTGGCAGCGATGTGCCCGGAGCGGTTGAGCAGCCTGGTGCTGATCAACGCCTGGAGCAGCCCCAATCCGCACAGCGCCCGTTGTTTTGCGGTACGCAAGAACCTGCTGCGCCACTGCGGCTCGCAGGCTTACGTACAAGCGCAGGCGTTGTTTCTGTATCCCGCCGACTGGATCGCCAGCAACGGCGCGCGTCTGGCCGAAGACGAGGCCCATGCTCTGGCCCACTTTCCCAGCCATGACAACCTGCTGCGGCGGATCAACGCGCTGGAAACCTTCGACATCGAATCGCGGCTGCAAGGCATTCACACGCCCACGCTGCTGATCGCCAACAGGGACGACATGCTGGTGCCGTGGCAGCGTTCCCGGCACCTGGCCGATCGGCTGCCCAATGCCACGCTGGTGGTACTCGAATACGGCGGGCACGCGTCAAGCGTCAGCGACCCGCAACCCTTCCATCATGCTGTGCTGGACTACTTTCAAGGACTTTCACTATGACCGTGCCTCATTCGCTTCCCGTCGAGCGTCAAGCCTTCCGTGACGCCATGGCCGGCCTGGCCGCCGCCGTGAACGTCATCACCACCGACGGCCCCCATGGGCGCGCGGGTTTCACTGCCACGGCGGTGTGCAGCGTGACCGACCAGCCGCCGACGCTGCTGGTGTGCATCAATCGCACTGCATCGGTGTACGAATCGTTCACGGGCAACGGCACGGTGTGCGTCAACACCCTAGGCAATGGCCAGCAAGCCTTGTCCAATGCCTTTGGCGGCAAGACGCCCCAGGCGCAGCGCTTCGAGGGCGGCTGCTGGAGCCAGGGGGTCACCGGTGCGCCGATACTGGAAGGTGCCAAGCTGTCTTTCGACTGCAAGATCACCAGCAGTACCAGCGTCGGTACCCACGACATTCTGGTGTGCGAAGTACTGGATATTCGCCAGCAAAACGAAGCCGATGTGCTGGTCTACTTCGCTCGCCGCTACCACGAGCTGGCCGGCACCCAGGCCAGCGCCTGAACGCAGTGGTCAGTCAGGCTTGCTCATCAACATGAACAGGCGAAACAACACGACGCTGGGCAGCAGCTGCAGGAAGCTGTTGACGCTGTCCACCAGCAGCCGCACCAGCGTGGGCTGGGTGTCGGTCCAGGCCATGGCGCTCAGGCCGTCGAGCAGCCACAGCGGGATCATGATCGCCAGCAGGGTGAACAGGATCGGCCAGAACTTGCCCTTGGTCATGTCGAAGCTTTCGCGCATGGCCTGCAAGGGGGTGATGTTGCGCAGCACCAGCAGGTATTCCGAGAACGACAGCTTGATCATCAGGTACAGGCCCGGCAGCACGAACAGCCACATGCCGAACATGATCAGCAGTGTGCTGAGGGCAGCCATCAGGGCGAAGCGTGGCCACAGGTGCAAGGCCTTGCCCAGCAGGTGCCGACCCTGCGGCTCGTAGCCGTCGGTGCGGGCGTCGAGAAACAGGATCAGTGCGGCGGTGTACAGCGGGTAGAACAGCAAGCCCACGGCCACGTCGTACATGACAGTGGCGTCGGGGCCACTGGCGCGCGCCACCAGTTCGCGCGCCAGGGCCTCGCAGACCACCAGCGGCAGGCACAGGCGCAGGATCGCCCACAGGTTGATGCGGAAGAAATAGAACGAGTCGCGCAATACGATCAGCGGGTTCATGGGGCCGGGTCACAGGTCAAAAAGCAGGTCGACACTTTAGCCGATGGTGGCGCTTTTCAACACCCGGCCCGCAGGCTGCGAACGGCGGCAACGGGGGAGGGTGAACAAAGTTTAATCGCGGCCGGTCATTGAAAGGCGGGGCGCCAGCCCCATCATTGAAGCAGAACCGACGCACTGTGCGCCGGCTGTACCCATTTTGTGGGCAATCGAGCGAGGTCGCCATGAACACTGATGAACAAAGCTTGATCGACGGTCTGTTCACCCGCCTCCAGCAGGCCGAAAAAGATGGCAGTGCGCGTGATGCGCAGGCTGACGAACGCATCAAGGGGCATGTGGCCGCCCAGCCGGCCGCGCCTTATTACATGGCGCAGGCGATCCTGGTCCAGGAAGCGGCGATCAAGCGCCTGAGCGAGCAGAACCAGCAGCTGCAGACCGAATTGCAACAGGCGCGCAGCCAATCGGCAGCACCGGCACAGCAGGGCGGTGGTGGTTTCCTGTCGAGCATTTTCGGCGGCGGCACTCGCGATGCACAGCAGCCTGCGCGGGCAGTGCAGCCGCAGGGCAATGGCTGGCGCGAGCCGGCCCGCCAGGCGCCGGCGTACCAGCCACCGCCACAGCAGAACTACGCCGCCCCAGGTGCTCAGGCGCCGGCCGCAGGTGGCGGTTTCATGCGCGGCGCCCTGCAGACGGCCGCGGGTGTGGCCGGTGGTGTGATGCTGGCGCAGGGCATCAGCAGTCTGTTTCATCACGACAATCCGCAGGAGGTCGTCGAGGTGATCAAGGAAGAGCCCGCCCAGGCCAGCGACGGCGGTGGCTGGAACGAAAGCGGCGATGCCCAACAGGTCAGCAATGACAGCTGGAATGAACAGGGTGGTTTGGCGGATGCCGGTTATGACAGCGGCGATGACGGCGGCTTCATGTCCGAGGATGATGATTTCGTGTAAAGGCCGAGGGCCTCTTCGCGGGCAGAGGGCTCGTCGACCTGCCTTTACATTGCTCGGTGGACCTCATGGCCTCTTCGCGGGCAGAGACCCGCTCCCACAGGGTTGCGCGCGATCCTGTGGGAGCGGGGCTCTGCCCGCGAAGAGGCCGGCACAGTCACCCCCATCCTTGCCTCAACACTGGCATACTGGCTATCCAGAAGCTCAGGCGCCCAGCGCGACGAGGAAGTGCGGTGAAGAAGATCGCGGTGTTCGCCGATGTACAGAACCTTTACTACACCGTGCGCCAGGCCTACGGCTGCCATTTCAATTACGCCGCGCTGTGGGCCGACATCGGCCAGCGTGGGCAGATCGTCGAAGCCTATGCCTACGCCATCGACCGTGGCGACAGCAAGCAGCAGCAATTCCAGCAGATCCTGCGCAACCTCGGCTTCACGGTCAAACTCAAGCCCTATATCCAGCGCAGCGATGGCTCGGCCAAGGGCGACTGGGACGTGGGCATCACCATTGATATCATGGACGCCGCCGACCACGTCGACGAAATCGTGCTTGCCTCGGGCGACGGCGACTTCGACCTGCTGCTCGATCGCATCATCGGCAAGCATGGCGTCGAGGCCGTGGCCTATGGGGTGCCGGGCCTGACCGCCAACTCACTGATCCGCGCCGCCACCCGCTACGTGCCCATCGAAGGTGCGTTACTGTTGAAGAACTGAGGTTTCACCGCTTTGGAACGCATTGCTGTCATCGACTTCGAAACCACTGGCATCTCGCCGAATATGGGCTGCCGCGCCACGGAAATTGCCGTGGTCATGCTCGAGCGCGGCGAAATCGTCGGGCGCTACCAGAGCCTGATGAACGCCGGCTTGCCCGTGCCCGGCTTCGTCGCCAGCCTGACCGGAATCACCACGGCCATGGTGCGCAAGGCACCACCGGCCGCCGAGGTCATGGCCGAAGTGGCCGAGTTCGTCGGCAGCACGCCGTTGCTTGCGCACAATGCGTCCTTCGACCAGAAGTTCTGGGACCACGAGCTGAGCCTGCTGCGCCGGGCACGGGTGCAGAGTTTCGCCTGCTCGATGTTGATGGCCCGGCGCCTGTTCCCTGGCGCGCCGAATCACAAGCTGGGCACCTTGACCCAGTGGGCGAAACTGCCACACACCGGCCAGGCTCACCGGGCCATGGCCGACGCCGAGATGGCCGCCAACCTGACCCAGCACCTGGCGCTGGAACTGCGCGAACGCCACGGGCTGGCCGAGGTGTCCCATGGGTTGTTCTGCACGCTGCAGAAAGTGCCGATGGCGAAGATGCGCGAGGTGTTGCAGAAGTATCGGATGGGCTAGGGCTGGAGGGCCTCTTCGCGGGTAGAGGGGAGTGCCGCCCGCGCCGTTCCCATCAGGAAAGAATAAAAACACACCATGGATGACCTTTGAAATGCCTGCCAAGTCCCGCTTCCCCCTGCTGCTTATCGGCGCTTTTCTGGCCCTGTACTTCGTCTGGGGCTCGACGTACCTGTTCATCCGTATCGGCGTCGAGTCCTGGCCACCGTTGCTGATGGCCGGGGTGCGCTTTCTCATCGCCGGAACCCTGCTGTACAGCTTCCTGCGCCTGCGCGGGGCGCCCAACCCCAGCTGGCCGCAATGGCGCGCAGCCGGGTGCGTGGGCATCCTGCTGCTCAGTTGCGGCAATGGTGGGGTCACGGTCGCCGAGCACGCCGGGGTGTCCTCCGGCGTGGCGGCGCTGGCCGTGGCCACCGTGCCGCTGTTCACCCTGTTCTTCGGCCTGTTTCGCGGCCAGCGCAATACTCGTCTGGAGTGGGCCGGCATCGTCCTCGGGCTGATTGGCATTGGTCTGCTCAACCTGGGTTCCAACCTGCAGGCCAGCCCGCTGGGCGCCACCTTGCTGATTTTCGCAGCGGCCGCCTGGGCCTTTGGCTCGGTGTGGAGCCGCAGCCTGCCATTGCCCCAGGGCGCCATGGCAGCAGCGGCGGAAATGCTCATCGGCGGCGCGGTGCTGCTGCTCGGCAGCCTGATTTCCGGCGAGCGCCTGCAGCAATGGCCGACCGCCGCCGGCTGGGGCGCGCTGGCCTACCTGGTGTTCTTCGGTTCGATCGTGGCCTTCAGTGCCTATATGTACCTGCTCAAGCACGTGCGCCCGGCAGCCGCCACCAGTTATGCCTACGTCAACCCGGCAGTGGCCGTGCTGCTGGGCATTCTCTTCGCCGGCGAGCACATCGGCGTCGAGGAGTGCGTGGCGATGGCGGTGATCATCGGTGCGGTGGTGTTGATCGGGGTGCCGCAATGGCGCAAGGCGAAAGCGCTGCCGACAGGGTAAACTGCCGGCCATTGCGAAACATCTTCTGACGGTAGACCCATGACATTCGCCACCCTTGGCCTGATCGAACCCCTGCAGCGCGCCCTTGAAACGCTTGGCTACCAAACGCCGACTCCGGTGCAGGCCCAAGCCATTCCCGCGGTACTGGCCGGCCGCGACCTGATGGCCGCGGCCCAGACCGGCACCGGCAAGACCGCCGGTTTCGCCCTGCCATTGCTGCAGTTGCTGGCCATGGAAGGGCCCAAGGTGGCAAGCAATTCAGTGCGCGCGCTGGTGCTGTGCCCCACGCGCGAGCTGGCCGAGCAGGTCCACGCCAATATCGTCGAGTATGGCGAGCACCTGCCGTTGAGCACTTATGCCGTGTACGGCGGGGTCAGCATCAATCCGCAGATGATGAAGCTGCGCAAGGGCGTCGACCTGCTGGTGGCGACGCCTGGGCGTCTGCTCGATCTGTATCGGCAGAACGCAGTCAAGTTTTCCCAGCTGCAGACCCTGGTGCTGGATGAAGCGGATCGCATGCTCGACCTGGGCTTTTCCGAGGAGCTGCGCGACATCTATGCGGCCTTGCCGAAGAAGCGTCAGACCTTGCTGTTCTCGGCGACCTTTTCCGATGCCATTCGCTTGCTCGCCGGGCAGATGCTCAACGACCCGCTGAGCATCGAAGTCAGCCCGCGCAACGTGGCGGCCAGCTCGGTGCAGCAGTGGATCGTGCCGGTGGACAAGAAGCGCAAGGCCGAGCTGTTCTGCCATCTGTTGAAGAAGCAGCGCTGGAAACAGGTGCTGGTGTTCGCCAAGACCCGTAACGGCGTCGACGCGTTGGTCGAGAAGCTGCAAGGTCTGGGTGTCAACGCTGATGGCATCCACGGCGACAAGCCCCAGGCCACGCGCCAGCGCGCGCTGGATCGCTTCAAGGCCTCGGAGGTGCAGATCCTGGTGGCCACCGATGTTGCCGCGCGCGGCCTGGACATCGAAGACCTGCCGTTGGTGGTCAACTTCGACCTGCCCATCGTCGCCGAAGACTACATTCACCGCATCGGTCGCACCGGTCGCGCCGGGGCCACCGGTGAGGCTATCTCGCTGGTCTGCGCCGACGAAGTGCAGTTGCTGTCGGCCATCGAAACGCTCACCCGGCAGACGCTGAAGCGCGTCGACGAGCCTGACTTCGTGCCCGACCACCGCGTGCCGGACACCGATGCCAGCGGCCAGGTGGTGAAGAAACCGAAAAAGCCGAAGAAGCCCAAGGTCAGTGGCAGCAAGAAGAACCTGGGCAAGTGGGTCGACAGCGGTGACTCACCGGTGGATGCGGTGCCGGTGGTCAAGCCAGTGCGCAAGGTCCCGGTGTTCAATACCGGGCCGCGCAAGCGCAAGCCTTGAGGTGTGTGGGGGGGCTGAGGGCCTCTTCGCGGGCAGAGCCCGCTCCCACAGGTTAAAGGGAATGCCGACCCTGTGGGAGCGGGGCGGGCGGCGAGCCTTCTGCCCGCGAAGAGGCCCTCGAGGCAAACATCACCCCCGCGCCAGCCACTCCAGCACGCCATCCGCCGCGCGCCGCCCGCTGGCGAAACAGGCTGTCAGCAGATAGCCGCCGGTAGGCGCTTCCCAGTCCAGCATTTCACCCGCGCAGAAGGTGCCTGGCACAGTGTTGAGCATCAGGTGCCGATCCAACCCTTGCAAGTCCACACCGCCCGCCGTGCTGATGGCCTCGTCCAGCGGCCGCGCGCGCACCAGCGTCAGCGGCAGGGCCTTGATCGCCAAGGTCAGCGCATCGAGGTCGGCAAAGGCTTGCGCATCGATCAACTCCCGCAGAAGGCCGGCCTTCACCCCTTCCAGACCCAGTTGCCCCTGCAGGTGCCGGGCCATGCTTTTAGACCCCTGCGGCTTGTGCAACGCGGCCCGAACCTTATCCACAGGACGGTCCGGCAGCAGGTCCAGATGCAGGGTCGCTTTGCCTGTGTGGTTGATCGCCTCGCGAATCCCGGCTGACAGTGCATACACCAAACTGCCTTCCACCCCTGTTTCGGTCAGCACGAATTCACCCCTGCGCAAGGGCTCGCCAGCCAGCCCGAGGGCAACGTTCTTCAGCGGTGCGCCGGCGAACTTCTCCCGCAGCAGCGCGCTCCAGCCCGGCACTTCGAAGCCGCAGTTGGAGGGTTGCAGCGGCTTGATCGGTACACCGCGATCATGCAACAACGGCACCCAGGCGCCGTCGGAACCCAGCCGCGCCCAGCTAGCGCCACCCAACGCCAACACCGTGGCATGCGCAGGTATGGCCAACTCGCCTTGTGGATTGGCGATGCGCAAGCTGCCGTCGGCGTTCCAGCCCAGCCAGCGGTGGCGGGTGTGGATAACCACGCCGGACTCGCGCAGGCGCTTGAGCCAGGCCCGCAGCAACGGTGCGGCTTTCATGTCGGCGGGGAACACCCGCCCGGAGGTGCCGACGAAGGTGTCGATACCCAGGCCATGAATCCATTCGCGCAGCCGTTGCCCATCGAATGGGTCCAGCCATGCTCGAACGTCCTGCGCACGTTCCGCATACCGCGAAACGAAAGCCGGGTAGGGCTCGGAATGGGTGATGTTCATGCCGCCGACGCCTGCCAGGAGGAATTTGCGGCCCACCGAGGGCATGCCGTCGTAGACGTCGACGGCCACGCCGGCAAGGCTCAGCACTTCGGCGGCCATCAGGCCCGCCGGGCCGCCGCCGATCACGGCGACGCGAGGGGAAGAAGAGTGCATGTAAGCGGATCGACAGGGAAAGAACGAGAATTCTACACGGCTCGTTCCGCCCCTGTATCCACAGGCGGCGCTGATCAAAATGTGATCACATCACTGAAAGCCCCACAGCGCAAGGCCTGCAGCCTGTTTTGCGCAGGTTATCCACATGCGGTTGCACAGCGGATGTGGGTAACTGGCGCGTGCGCGTGCAAAACCGCTCGACAGCACTGATCAAAAAATGACCGCTTCGCTCATACCCCCGCCTGTACGGCACGCCAGGCGCTTATGCGCAGATTATCCACAGGCAGTTGCACAGCGATTGTGCGTAACTTATCCACCGCTGCGCCGGTGTGCATAACTTATACGGTCAGGAAGAACACCATCAACAAGGGCCCGACCACCGTCAGCAGAAAACCGCTGACCAGGGCCACCGGGAGCAATTGTGGCGGGCACTTCTGCTTGATGATCGGCAAGGTCGAGTCCAGGGATGTGGCACCGCCTGCAGCGATGCATTGCAGCGGACGCCGCGCGCCCAGGCTGTAGAGTAGACCGATGGCGAGGATCTCGCGGAACAGATCGGTCAGCAGGGCCATGGCGCCGAAGGCTTCACCGGCATGGTGGCCCACCAGCACGCCGGACAAGGTGAACCAGCCAAAGCCACTGGACAGCGCCATGGAAATGGCCAGTGGCTGGCCGGTGGCCCACGCCGCGAGCAGGCCGCCCAGCAGCGAGCCGATCACCACCATCGCGGGAATCTTCAGCGTGCGCAGCGAGTACCACGACGGGTCGGGCCGGACTCCGTAGAGGTCCAGCCCAACCAGCACGATCAGTACATAGAGGAAGTAGCTGGTCGAAGGCCAGGCGAAACCCGAGCCGTCGGCCGCGCCCCACAGGTGATACATGCCGACGCCCAGCGCCAGGGCGAGCAGCGCGATCAGACACTCCTTGAGCGGTGGGACAATGCCCGCCAGCCCCTGACGCGCCGACGCTGGGTGGGCCACTGCAGCAGCGGTGCCCCACGACAGCATCAACCAGGGCACGGCGGTGGTGAGCAGGGCGAAGACCAGCGCGGTGAGCGCCGATTCGCGTGCCGAGTTCAAGGCGCCCAAGACATTGCCGAATTCGTAGCCGATCGAAAACAGCAGCAGCCAGATGAATGGGGTGATCAGCTTCACCAGCCGCTGGCGCAGTGCGGGGCTGATGAAGATTGCCAGCAGCCAGCCGCCGGCCAGCGCCAGCAGAATGGGCAGGAGTGAAGCGACGATCGAAAGCATTGTTGCAGGCCTTGTGCAAAATCCATGGAGTGGTGCGGGTGATGAAGGCCGGCATTATTCCAGATGCGCAGCGCGTTCGGCTGGGCTTTTTCCAGGTAACGGCACCTGGGCCATGACCCGGTGCCGCCTGCTGCCATGGGTCAGTCGTCGGCCTGGATACGACCGATCACGGCGCCTGCCTCGAAGTAGTCACCGGCCTGCTGGCTGATGCGTACACGGCCTGCACACGGGGCCAGCACCGAGCTTTCCATCTTCATCGCTTCGACCACTGCCACTACCTGGCCGCTGGACACCGTCGCGCCGTCATCCACTACCCAGGTGTGCAGGTTACCCGCCACCGGGGTGAGCAAGGCGTGGGGATCCAGGTCTGCAGCGGCCGTTGCGTGCGGTGGGGCCGCGGCCGGCGCATTCAGGCTCATGCCACGCAACAGCGCGCTTGGCAGGCCGAGGGCGTGGCGCTTGCCATCGATCTCGACGAAGGTGCGCAGAACGTCCGTGTCGGCCATGGGTGCGGCCCGCGGCGCAAGGCTGATGGTCTCGGCGAAGTCGGTTTCGATCCAGCGCGTGTGCACGGCAAAACCGTCGCTGCCGGTGAAGTCCGGGTGGTCCATCACGGCGCGGTGGAACGGCAGCACTGAGGCGATCCCCTCGATGCGGAACTCGGCCAGGGCGCGCCGGGCGCGGGCAATGGCCTGCTCACGGGTGGCGCCGGTGACGATCAGCTTGGCCATCATCGAATCGAAGTGGCTGGGCACGCTCGACCCGCTGGTCACGCCGCTGTCCAGGCGCACGCCTGGGCCGAACGGCGGCATGAACTCGTCGATCTCGCCGGGAGTGGGCAGAAAGCCCTTGCCCGGATCCTCGGCATTGATGCGAAATTCGAAACTGTGACCGCGCGGCGCCGGGGTTTCATCGAACGACAGCGGCAAGCCGTCGGCGATGCGCAGTTGCTCTATCACCAGGTCCACGCCGGTGGTCTCCTCGGTGACCGGGTGTTCGACCTGCAGGCGCGTGTTGACCTCCAGGAACGACAGGGTGCCATCCTGGCTGAGCAGGAATTCGACCGTGCCGGCGCCGACATAACCGGCCTTGACGCAGATGTCGCGGGCCGATTGGTGAATACGCTCGCGCTGCTGTTCGGTGATGAACGGCGCGGGCGCTTCTTCCACCAGCTTCTGGTTGCGGCGCTGCAGGGAGCAGTCGCGCGTGCCCACCACCACCACCTGGCCATGCTTGTCGGCCAGTATCTGCGCTTCGATGTGCCGGGGCCGGTCGAGAAACTGTTCCACGTAGCATTCGCCACGGCCGAAGGCGGCCTCTGCCTCGCGCACCGCCGAGGCGAACAGTTCAGCCACCTCGTCCAGGCGCCAGGCGACCTTCATGCCGCGTCCGCCACCCCCGAATGCGGCCTTGATGGCGATGGGCAGGCCGTGCTGTTCGGCAAAGGCCAGCACCTCGTCGGCGCTTGCCACCGGCCCCGGCGTACCGGCAACCAGAGGCGCGCCCACGGCCTGGGCGATCTTGCGCGCCTCTACCTTGTCGCCGAGCACGTCGATGGTTTCGGGATTGGGGCCGACCCAGATCAGCCCCGCGTCGATGACCGCGCGGGCGAAATCGGCCCGTTCCGAGAGAAAGCCATAGCCCGGATGCACGGCATCGGCGCCACTGCGCCGGGCCACCTCCAGGAGTTTCCCGATGTTCAGGTAGGTTTCGGCGGGCCGCTGGCCATCGAGCCCGTAGGCTTCATCGGCGTGACGCACGTGCAGCGCGTCGATGTCGGCATCGGCATACACCGCCACGCATTGCACGCCATGGTCGCGGCAGGCACGGGCGATGCGCACGGCGATCTCGCCGCGGTTGGCAATCAAAAGCTTTTTCATGGAAGTCTTTCCACATCGGCAGAGGAAGAAGGGGCGGGCGCGGTGGGCTGGATGTCTTCGAAGGCGGCCACCGGGTTGAAGCGGATCCGTGCATTGACCGGTATCTGCCCTGCCAGGTCGAGGTGGTAGCTGGCGACCACGGCGATGACCGGGTAGCCGCCGGTCAGCGGGTGGTCGGCCAGGAACAATACGGGCTGGCCGCTGGCCGGCACCTGGATCGCGCCCACGGCGGTGCCTTCGCTGGGCAGCTCCTGGGGGTTGCTGCGCGTAAGCGGCGTTTCACCGGCCAGGCGGATGCCGACGCGGTTGGATTGCGGGGTGACCTGCCAGAGCTGGCTGCTCAAGCGCTCGATGGCATCGGCGGTGAACCAGTCGCTGCGCGGCCCCATCAGCACATCCAGGGTGACGATGTCGGCCGTCTTGGGCAGGGCGAACGCCGGGGCTTCGCTCAGCGACACGCTGGTGCCGCCCTTAGGCGAGGTGAACCCCAACTGGTCTCCCGCAGCCAGGGCGGGCGGGCCGACCTGGGCCAGGGTGTCGGTCGACAGGCTGCCGAGCACCGGCGCCACGTCGAAGCCGCCGCGGATCGCCAGGTAACTGCGCAGCCCGGCGCTGGGCGTACCCAGGGTGACCGTGTCACCCGGTACCAGTTCGAGGGGTCGATAGTTGTCCACAGGCCATTGCAGGCCACTGGCGCTGGTCAGGGTAACCGGGGTTTGCGCGCCGGTGACGGCGATCACGGCGTGGCCGTGGCAGACGAAGCGCAGGCCGCCGAGCACGGTTTCCACGCAGGCCATGTCCGAGCGGTTGCCGACGGCGCGGTTGGCGGCCCGCAACGCGCCCAGGTCCAGCGCACCGGAGCGGGACACGCCCTGGCCGGTCTGGCCAATGCGGCCGGTGTCCTGCAGCACACTGTGCAGGCCGGGGCTGAGGATCTGCAGGTACGCGCCGCTCGGTGGCAGGGCCGCAGCGGGCTGGCTGGGCACCGGCAAGCCACCTACAGGCAGCGGCCCGGCATCGATGAAACGTACCTTGTAGCCGGGGCGCAACAGAGCCGGTTCAGTGCGCTCCAGGTCCCACATCTGCAAGGGCGTGACGCCGATGATCTGCCAGCCACCGGGGCTGGCCTTGGGGTAGATACCACTGAATTCGCCGGCCAGCGCCACGGCACCGGCCGGAATGCGCGTGCGCGGCGTCTGCCGGCGCGGCACCTGGAACCCGGCGCCGCCGGTCAGGTAGCCGAAGCCTGGCGCAAAGCCGCAGAACGCCACGCTGTAGTCCTCGGCGGTATGGCGGCGGATCACTTCGTCGCGGCTGATCTGCAGCAGCGCGGCGACCTCGTCGAGGTCTTCGCCGTTGTAGTGCACGGGAATTTCCACCCGGCGCTGCTCGGCGGCCCGGCGTTGGCCCAGGTCCTGACGGGCGACGTGGTCGACCAGCGCCTGGCGGGTGATGGCACTGGGGCGGAACTGGATCAGCAGCGTCCGCGCGGCCGGGATGATCTCTTCCACCCCCGCCAGCGGCTCGGCGCTCAAGGCGTCGAACAGGGCCAGGGTCTGCTCCAGGTCGTTCATCTCGACCAGCAGGGTGTCCAGGTTGACCGGTAGAAAACGCACGGCAATCTCCTAGACGTGGTACGTGCTGTCAGGCACGTCGGTGATGAACATATGGCCCGGCGAATGGGTGATGGCGAACGGCACGCCCGACGCCATGACGGCCGCCTGGGGCGTGACGCCACAGGCCCAGAACACTGGCACTTCGCCCGGTTCGATGCGCACGGCTTCGCCGAAGTCGGGATGGGCCAGGTCGGCGATGCCCAGCAGCGCCGGGTCGCCCACGTGCACCGGCGCGCCATGCACCGAGGGATAGCGGGCGGTGATGGTGCAGGCTTCGGCCACCCGGTCGGCGCGGATAGGGCGCATGGACACCACCATGTCACCGCGCAGTCGCCCGGCGGGGCGGCAGGCACGGTTGCTCAGGTACATCGGCACATTGCTGCCGTCGGCGATGTGCCGGACTTCGATACCGGCTTCCTGCAGCGCGGTTTCGAAGGTAAAGCTGCAGCCAATGAGAAAGGTCACCATGTCGTCGTGTTCGGCCCAGGCGGGGCGGGCGTCGCTGATCTCTTCGGCCAACTGGCCGTTGCGCCAGACCCGGTACAGCGGCAGATCGGTGCGCAGGTCGGCGCCTTCTGCCAGTACGGTGTGCGGGCTGCCCGCATCGGTGACGTCGAGGATGGGGCAGGCTTTCGGATTGCGCTGCGCGTACAGCAGGAAGTCATAGGCCCAGTCGCGGGGCAGGGCGATCAGGTTGGCCTGGGTCATGCCCGGCGCGATCCCGGCAGAAGGTGCAACCAGACCACCACGGTAGCCCGCGCGCGCGGCGCGGGCGGCGTCGACAGCGCGCCGGGCGGCGAGCTTCAGGGCGCTCATGGTCGATCTCCGGCAAACGCTTGCAGGCGCATGTTCGCCTGCTCCAGTACCCGGCGCAGCTCGCGCGCCATGGCCACGGCGGCCGGGCTGTCGCCGTGCACGCAGATCGAGTCGGCCTGGATGCGCGTGATGCTGCCGTCGATGGCTTCCAGGGTGCCGTCTTCGACCAGGCGCAGCATGCGCTGGGCGATGAGTTGCGGATCGTGCAGCACCGCGCCCGGCTCGCGGCGTGAAACCAAGGTGCCCTCTGGGGTGTAGGCGCGGTCGGCGAAGGCCTCGGCAATGCAGGTCAGGCCTTGCTCACGTGCCAGCTCGATCAGGCTCGAGCCGGCCAGAGCCACCAGCACCAGGCGCGAGTCGACGGCGCGGATCGCGGCGATCACCGCCAGCGCCTGACGGCGGTCGTGGGCGATGGTGTTGTACAAAGCGCCATGGGGCTTCACGTAGCTGACGCGGGTGCCGGCGGCCTGGGCCAGGCCCTGCAGGGCACCGATCTGGTAGATCACGTCGGCGGTCAGCTCGTCGCTGGCCACATCCATGTTGCGGCGGCCGAAGCCGACCTTGTCCGGGTAGGACACATGGGCGCCAATGCTGACCTGCCGGGCCGCGGCAGCCTTGAGAGTGCGCAGGATGCCGGCCGGATCGCCGGCGTGGAAGCCGCAGGCAACGTTGGCGCTGGTGACGATGTCGAGCATGGCATCGTCGTCGCCCATGCTCCAGGCGCCGAAGCTTTCACCCAGGTCGCTGTTGATATCGATGCTTGGCATTGCAGAGATTCCTTGTAATTGTTCTGGTTCATACGACCTTGAGGAAGGCAAAGATCGGCCCGACCGATTTGATCGCCATGTACCAGGTCAGCAGGCACGTCAGCAGGCCCAGCACCAGCAGCCAGCGAGGGTAATGGTAGCCGCCCATCAGGTCGGACCGGCGCCAGCCCACGTAGATGAAGATGCTCAAACCGATGGGCAGGATCAAGCCATTGAAACCACCCGCGAAGAGCAGCAGCGCGGCAGGCGCCGTGCCCATCAGGACATAGATCAGCAGCGACACGGCAATGAACACGGTGGTGGCACGGTTGCGTGCCTTTTCGCTGATAGTGGGCGAAAACACAGTGATGAAGGAGATGGAGGTATAGGCCGCACCGATCACACTGGTGATGGCGGCCGCCCAGAGAATCAGGCCGAAGATGCGCAGGCCGAACTCGCCTGCGGTGGCCTGGAAGGCCTGCGCCGCCGGATTTGCGCCCTGACCCGAAATGTCGATGACCACGCCACTGGCTACCACGCCAAGAATGGCGAGGAAGAGGATGTAGCGCATGAGGCCGGTGACCAGGATGCCGCTCAAAGCCGCCTTGTTCACCGCCTGTAGATTCTCGATCCCGGTGGTGCCGCGATCGAGCAGGCGATGGGCGCCGGCGTAGGTGATGTAGCCCCCCACCGTGCCACCGACGATGGTGGTGATGATGGCGAAATCCACGGTTTCCGGCAGGATGGTTTGGTACAACGCCTGACCCAGCGGCGGGTTGGAAGCGAAGGCGACGAACAGCGTCATGCCAATCATCACCAGGCCCAGCACCACAATCATTCGGTCCACGGCCAGGCCTGCACGGCGAGAAAGGAAAATGCCGATGGCCATCAGCGCACTCAAGGCGCCCCCCCATTTCGGATCCAGCCCCATCAGTGCATTCAGGCCCAGGCCTGCACCGGCAATGTTGCCGACGTTGAACACCACACCGCCGAAGATGACCAGTACGGCCAGCAAGTAGCCGCTGCCTGGAATCGCCTTGTTGGCGATGTCGGCCGCCCGCATGCGCGTTAGCGTGACGATGCGCCAGATGTTCAACTGGACCACGAAGTCGATGAGAATCGACGCCAGGATGCCGAACGCGAACGCCGCGCCCATTTTTGCCGTGAACGTGGCGGTCTGAGTGATGAAGCCCGGGCCGATGGCCGAGGTCGCCATCATGAAGATCGCGGCGATCAGGGAAGAGCGACGCGCCTTGGTGAAATCCTTGGCGGTCTGTGTCGCGGCTGTCTGTGTCACGGCATCGTTCCTGCGATGGGAGATGACAGGGACAGAGCAATGAACATGCCAGAGCCTGCCAATCCGGCGGAAGGAGTTGATCTGTATGCTTTGGATTGTTCAACAATACGTTTTGAAGTACCCCACAATGTGCACCAGTTTGTAACGCTTGCAAGGAGCGCTGTTACTTAATGATGCACAGAAGTGCCATTCGCCTTGCCTGAGATCTGGCAGTGGGTGAACATCGAATCGACTTTTCCGACCCTGGACCGTACATGACCGACCTCTCACTTTCTGCGCCTCGTTCCCTGGGTGAATCCATTACCCAGGAGATTCGCCGGATGCTGGTGGAAGGTGAACTGGTCCCTGGCCAGCGCCTGTCCGAGGCCGCCCTGGCGGAAACCCTGCAGATCTCGCGCAACACCCTGCGCGAGGCCTTCAGGGGCCTGACCCGTGAAGGCTTGCTCAAACACGAGCCAAACCGCGGCGTGACCGTGGCGGTGCCCGACATGGCGTCGATCATCGACATCTACCGGGTACGCCGCTTCATCGAGTGCCAGGCCCTTGCCCAAGGCTATCCGCTGCACCCAGGCACAGTGCGCATGCGCGAAGCGGTTGCCATGGGCAAGCAGGCTGGCGAGGCCAAGGACTGGAAGGCCGTGGGCACGGCCAACATGATGTTCCACCAGGCGGTCGTCGAACTGGCCGACAGCCCGCGCCTGGAGGCGTTCTATGCGCAGATATCGGCGCAATTGCGGCTGGCCTTCAGCCTGCTCGACGATCCGCGGTTCCTGCACATGCCCTACCTGGACATGAACGGTTGCATTCTGCATTGCCTGGAAGAGGGGCGTGCGCAAGAGGCCACGCAGTTGCTCGAGGCCTATCTGGTGCGTTCGGAGCGTACGGTGCTGGCCGCTTGGGAGCGCAGTACCCGGCGCTAGCCCGCCAGGCCGAGGGAAACGCGTCCGGTCGAAATGGCTGCTCGACATGCCTGCATGCGCCGTTGGTCTTGCCGTGAAAACTCCCTTGCCACCTCGCGTTCGAAATGAGCGGGAAGGTGCTTGCCAGGCCGAATCGGGTCGGGGCGGGCGGGTATCGACAAGGAATCAGCAATGAGCGGGATCCTCCAACTTGAAAGTGCGCGACTGATCTTGCGTCAGTGGCGGGACAGCGATCTGCCCGCGTTTGCCGACATGTGCGCCGATCCGCGGGTCATGCGTTATTTTCCCGAAACCTTGGGACGGCTGCAGAGCGCAGCGGTCATCGGTCGTGTGCGCGGTCACTTTGCCGAATTGGGCTATGGCCTGTGGGCGCTGGAGCGCAAGGACAGTGGGCAGTTCATCGGCTTCGCCGGGCTGGGCCAGGTAGGTTTCGATGCGCCTTTTGTCCCGGCTACCGAGGTTGGCTGGCGTCTGGCCTATGAGCATTGGGGGTTGGGTTTTGCCAGTGAAGCGGCCTGGACCTGCCTGGCTTGCGCCTTCGATCGCTTGGGGCTGGATGAGGTGGTAGCGTTCACGGCGGTGGCCAATGTGTCGTCGGAAAAGGTGATGCAATCGATCGGCATGTTGCGCGACCACGAGGGCGACTTCGACCACCCGAACCTGCCCGGGCATGAATTGCAGCGGCACATGCTGTACCGCATCACCCAGGATCAGTGGCAGCACACCCGCTAGCGCTCCCACAGGTGTCCGCAGTACAAGTGTCCGCTATCATTGCGCCCATTTGGTTCTGCCTATGTGGGTGTTGCCTATGCCGAGGAGTTTTGAATGAGCCATGTGTTGGACGATCTGGTCGAGCTGCTGAGCCTGGAACCCATAGAAGAAAACCTGTTCCGCGGCCGCAGCCAGGACCTGGGCTTTCGCCAGCTGTTCGGTGGCCAGGTGCTGGGCCAGTCGTTGTCGGCCGCCAGCCAGACGGTGGAGCCCGATCGCCACGTGCATTCGCTGCATGGCTACTTCCTGCGCCCCGGCGACGCCCAGCTGCCGGTGGTGTACATGGTCGACCGAGTGCGTGACGGCGGCAGTTTCAGCACGCGCCGGGTGACCGCCGTGCAGAAGGGCCAGCCAATCTTTACCGGCACCACCTCGTTCCAGTACGACGAAGAAGGCTTTGCCCACCAGAGTGTGATGCCCGAGGTGGTCGGTCCGGAAAACCTGCCCACCGAACTCGAGCTGATGCAGCAGGTGGCCCATCTGATCCCTGCGCACATGCGCGACAAACTGCTGTGCGGCAAACCCATCGAGATGCGCCCGGTGGCCGAGCGCGACCCGTACAACCCCACGCCGACCGACCCGATCAAATACATCTGGTTTCGCGCCGACGGCGCACTCGCCCAGACCCCGGCCTTGCACAAGTACGTCATGGCCTATGCCTCGGACTTCAACCTGTTGACCACCTCGCTGCTGCCTCACGGCAAGTCGGTGTGGCACCGTGACATGCAGATCGCCAGCCTCGATCACTCGCTGTGGTTTCACGGCAACCTGGTCGCCGACGACTGGCTGTTGTATGCCCTGGACAGCCCCTGGGCGGGCAACGCACGTGGTTTCGCCCGCGGCAGCGTGTACAACCGCACCGGCCAGTTGGTGGCCTCTTCGGCCCAGGAAGGTCTGATCCGCCATCGGCAGGACTGGTCATGAGCCTGGCGCGGGTTCGCCACTGGGTGTTCGACCTGGACGGCACGCTGACGGTGGCCGTGCACGACTTCGCCGCCATCCGCCGTCATCTGGAGATTCCGCAGGAGGCCGACATCCTCGACCACCTGGCCACCTTGCCGGCCGAAGAATCACATGCCAAGCATGCCTGGTTGCTGGAACACGAGCGCGCATTGGCCGTAGCGTCGACGGCAGCACCGGGCGCGGTGGAACTGGTCCGCGAACTGGCCGACCGTGGCCATCGCCTGGGCATCCTCACGCGCAACGCGCGCGAACTGGCACACATCAGCCTGCAGGCGATCGGCATCGCCGACTGCTTTCAGGCCGACGATGTGCTGGGCCGCGACGAAGCTGCGCACAAGCCCGACCCGGCCGGGCTATTGCACCTGGCCGACGCCTGGGGCGTACGCCAGCCGGAGATGGTCATGGTGGGGGATCATCGAATGGACCTGCTGGCAGGTCGGGCGGCGGGCACCGCCACGGTGCTGGTGAATCAGCCAGAAAACCTCTGGCCGGAACTGGCGGACTGGCATGCGCTGGACTGCAAACACCTGCGCGAACTGATCTGAACCCGCTACCACCTGCTGGGCAGGTGGTGGTTGGCAAACCATTCAGAGGCTCTTGGCCGCAAACGTATCGCACTGGGCAATCTGGCCTTGGGCGAAGCCGGCCTTGAACCAGCGTACGCGCTGTGCCGAAGTGCCGTGGGTGAACGAATCGGGCACTACACGGCCCTGGCCCTGCTGTTGCAGACGATCGTCGCCGATGGCATTGGCGGCGTTCAAGGCTTCTTCGATGTCACCCGGCTCCAGCCAGTTCAAGCGCTTCTGCCCATTGAACGCCCAGACTCCGGCGAAGCAATCGGCCTGTAGTTCCTGACGCACCAGCAGGCCATTGGCACCTTCCATGCGCTGGCCACCCTGACGCGCTTTCTGCACCTGATCCGACACGCCCAGCAAGGTCTGTACGTGATGACCCACCTCGTGAGCGATCACGTAGGCCTGGGCGAAATCACCGGCGGCGCCGAAACGCTGGGACATTTCGCGGAAGAACGCCATGTCCAGATACACCTGCTGATCGGCCGGGCAATAGAACGGTCCGCTGGCCGCCGTCGCGTAGCCACAGGCCGACTGCACTTGGCCGCTGAACAGCACCAGCTTGGGTTCCTTGTAGGTCTGGCCGCCTTGCTGGAAGATCTGCTTCCAGGTGTCCTCGGTATCGCCCAGTACCGTGCTGACGAATTCGGCCTGCTCGTCGTTGGCCGGTGGCGCCTTGCGCTGGCTGGTGTCGACCGGCGCGGCCTGCTGACCCTGGCCGGTCAGTTCACCGAGGATCTGCATGGGGTCCTGCCCGGTCAGCAGGCCGAAGCCGACGATCAGCACCACGGCGGTCAGGCTCAGGCCCTTGCCGCCCATGCGCATTCCGCCGCCGCCACTGCCGCCACCATCACCGCGGGCATCCACGACGTTATCGCTGCGTCGGCCTTTCTTCCATAACATGGCAAATCCTCACTCGATTCATGCATAACCATTCGGGTATGCCTGTGACCGTGTTTTTCAATATTCGTTGTCGGCCATTTCCTTGAGACTAGTACGAAGCCTGAAAACAGGTCCTCTATAAATCGAATAACAGGAGAACGGCATGTCTTCCCAAGACAGCAGTCGCTTCATCATCCGTGATCGCAACTGGCACCCCAAGGCGCTGACGCCGGACTACAAGACCTCGACCATGCGCTCGCCGCGCCAGGCCTTGGTGAGCATTCCGCAGTCGGCCAGTGAAAGCACCGGCCCCAATTTCGCCCACCTCAAGTTCGGCGAGTTCGACAATGACCTGCTGCTCAACTACAACCATGGTGGCTTGCCGATCGGTGAGCGGATCATTCTCGCCGGGCGCGTCTGCGACCAATTCGGCAAACCGATTGCCAATACTTTGGTGGAAATGTGGCAAGCCAACGCCGGTGGCCGCTACCGGCACAAGAACGACCGCTACCTGGCGCCCCTGGACCCCAACTTCGGCGGTGTCGGCCGCACGTTGACCGACAGCGAGGGCTACTACAGTTTCCGTACCATCAAGCCGGGCCCGTACCCATGGCGCAACGGGCCGAACGACTGGCGCCCGGCCCACGTGCATTTCTCGGTGAGCGGCCCGTCGATCGCCACCAAGTTGATCACCCAGCTGTATTTCGAAGGCGACCCGTTGATCCCGATGTGCCCCATCGTCAAGTCGATCAACGACCCCGAGGCGGTGCAGAGCCTGATCGCCAGGCTGGACATGGCCAACGCCAATCCCATGGATTGCCTGGCCTACTGTTTCGACATCGTGCTGCGCGGTCAGCGCAAGACTCACTTCGAAAACCGTTGAGGGGAATCGACATGCCTATCGAACTGCTTAAAGAAACCCCGTCACAAACGGCTGGCCCCTACGTTCACATCGGCCTGGCCCTGGCGGCCGCCGGCATCGAGCCGCGCGAGCATGAAATCTGGAACCAGATGGCCAAGCCCGAAGCGCCGGGTGAGCACATCCTGCTGCTGGGCAATGTCTACGACGGCAATGGCCATCTGGTGCGCGACTCGTTCCTGGAACTGTGGCAGGCCGATGATCAGGGCCACTACCACATCGATTTCGACCAGGAACAACCCTTCAACAGCTTTGGCCGTACCGCCACTACGTTCGATGCCGGCGAATGGACCGTGCAGACGATCAAGCCGGGCGTGGTGAACAACGCCGCGGGCGTACCCATGGCGCCGCACATCAACATCAGTCTGTTCGCCCGCGGGGTGAACATTCACCTGCACACGCGGCTGTATTTCAGCGATGAGGCCGAGGCCAATGGCAAGGATCCGGTGTTGAATCTGATCGAACAACCCGCGCGTCGGGAAACCCTGATTGCAACGCGCTGCGAGGTGGACGGCAAGCTGGCCTACCGTTTCGATATGCGTATCCAAGGGGAAGGGGAGACGGTGTTTTTCGATTTCTGATCGGATACTGCGGTGCCTTCATTCGCGGGCAGAGCCCGCTCCCACAGGTCTCCCATGTGACCTCTGGGCAATCTGTGGGAGCGGGCTCTGCCCGCGAATGGGAGCACCGCGATTCAAAGCCCTACCTCAATCCCACTTCGGCGCAAAATCCGGGCTCACCAACCGCTGATCCTTGGGCAACGCCGCAATGATCCGGCGATCTTCATCGTCCAGCTGCACCTTCAACGCATCCAGGTTGCTTTGCTGGTTGGCCTTGCTGGCCGCCTTCGGGATCGCGGCAACATTGTCCTGATCCAGCAACCACTTCAACGCCACCTGAGTCGGCAGCACGCCGTGCTTGCTGGCGATCTGCTGCAGCTCGGGAATCTGCGACACCTTGTTGCGCACCAACGGGCTGTAGGCGGTCAGCGCCATGTCATGTTTGCGGGCGTAGTCGAGCAGGGCGTTCTGGCCCAGGGTCACATGGTATTCAACCTGGATCGCCGCCAATGGGGCGTTCAACTCCTCCATGACATGGCGCAGCAGCAGCAGGGGAAAGTTCGCCACGCCGATGTTCAGCGCACGGCCGTCCTGCTTGAACGACACCAGGGTGTCGATGGCCGCTTTCACATCCCAGCCCTCCTTGCCAGGCCAGTGGATCAGGAACAGGTCGATGTAGTCGCTTTGCAGGGCGTTCAGGGTGTTCTGGAACGATTCGCGCATGGCGTCGGGCGCCAGCTTGTCCCACCAGACCTTGCTGGTGACATGAATGTCGCCGCGTGGCACGCCGGACTCGGTCAAGGCACGGCCCACCGCGGCCTCGTTGTTGTAGCCAGCAGCCGTGTCGATATGGCGGTAACCCAGGTCCAGGGCTTGAATCACAGCTGTGGTGCATTCGTCGCCGAGCATTGGCCACGTGCCAAGCCCCAGTTTCGGCATCTTCAGGTGCTGCGCGTTGGTGATGAGTTGCATGTCGGTCTCCTGTTCCGCTGGCGGTCATTCGTGATGGGTGGCCCCGGCCATGTGTCGGGCGGCGATATAGCCGAAGGTGGCGGCAGGGCCCAGGTTGATACCCCCGGCCGGGTAATGGCCGCCCATGATGCTGGCCATGTCGCTGCCCGCGGCGTACAGCCCGGCAATCGGCAGGCCTTGCTTGTCGAGCACCTGCGCCTGTGCGTTGGTCTTGAGCCCGGCGAAGGTGCCGAAGCTGCCCGCTTCAACCTTGACCGCATAGAACGGCCCCTGTTCGATCGGTGCCACGCACGGGTTGGGCCGGTGCAGCGCATCGCCCTGCTTGCGGTTGTAGGCGCTGCCGCCGCGGCCGAACTGCGGGTCTCGGCCTAGGTGCGCGTGCTCGTTGAAGTGGTCTACGGTAGATCGCAGCCCGTTCGGGTCGATGCCGCATAGAGCGGCTAGCGCCTCCAGCGTGTCGCCCACCTTGAGATAGCCGCTGTCGATGTGCGGCTTGAGCGGTAGCGGAAACGGCCGTGAGATGCCCAGCCCGTAGCGGCGCTGGAAGGTGTGACTGCAGATCAGCCATGAGGCAACTTCCGCGCCGGGGGCATGGGCTACCATGGCTTTCACGTAGTCATAGTAGCCGTCGGCTTCGTTGACGAAACGCTTGCCGTTGGCCAGCACGGCAATGATGCCCGGCTTCGCGCGCTCGATGATGTGCGGGAAGTGGCCGATGCTGCCGTCGCGGTAGGGCACTCGAGACACCGGGCACCAGGCTGCGGCCGAGGCCAATCCGGTGGCTACCTCGCCACCGGCGGTCTCGCCCAGGCGCAGGCCATCGCCGTTTACGCCCAGCGGCGGCAGAGCCAGGTGTTCGTGGCCGCTGGGCGTTCGCGGGAACAGTGCCCGGCGTCGGTCGATATCATGAGCGAAGCCGCCGGTGGCCAGCATCACGGCCTTGCGCGCCTTGATCACCACTTCGCCTTCGGCAGTCTCGATCACGGCGCCGCAGACGCGTGAGCCTTCCTTCGACAGGCGCCGGACAGGCGCGGACTCCCACAGCAGCACGCCCAGGTCATCGGCCGACTTGGCCAGGCGTGCGACCAGTGCCACCCCGTTGCACAGCTGCATGGCGCGGCCGTGTCGGGCCAGGTCCAGCATATGTCGAGCCACGCGCCGGCTCACGTGCAGCAGCGAGCGCCACGAGCGGGTCAGGGTCAGAAAGGCGGTCAGGTCGGCGCCGGCCATGATCGGCATGCCCAGGAAGGAGGTTTCGCGCATCGTTCTGCGCAGTCGCTTGAGCAACGGCTTGTCCAGTTGGCGTGCGTCATAGGGGGCCGCGATCACCGAACGGCCACCGGTGCCGGCACCCGGTGTATCGCCGTGGATATCGGCGATGGCATTGCCATCGGCGAACTGCAGGCTGGTGTGTTTCTCGAAAAACGCCACCATGTGCGGGGCCGCCTCGAGAAAGGCATCGATGCGTGCCGGATCGAAGTGCTCACCCAACTCATGTTGCAGGTAGGTGCGCGGCAATGCCGGATCTTCGTCAATGCCGGCGCGGCGCGCCAGCGGATTGCGTGGCACCCACATCCAGCCGCCGGACCAGGCGGTTGCGCCGCCAAAGGTGCTGTCCTTTTCGACCACGATCACACGCAGCCCGTGGTAGGCGGCGGTCACTGCGGTGGCCAGGCCAGCAGCGCCGGAGCCGATGACCAGCACGTCGCAATCCACGCTCTTCGTTTCGCTGTCAGGCCCCTGCATTGGATGAATCTCCGAGGTATACACGTCCGATGAATTGTAATTTTATGGAACCTAGTTCCACATTCTATGGATTGCCGCCCGAATCGCCAAGTGTAGAATCAGCGGAATTTTTCATCGCGTTCCAACTTCACGAGAGCCTCACCATGGCCGGCAGTCAGATCGAACGGGCGTTCAGCGTGCTTGAAAGCCTTGCCAACGAACCACGCGGCCAAGCCTTGCAAGCCCTTGCCGAACAGCTGGGAATGCCCAAAAGCGCGGCTCACCGCATGCTCACCGAGTTGGCCCGACTGGGCTATGTACGGCAGAGCGCGGAAACCCTGCGCTATCACTTGTCGACCAAGTTGGTGGCGCTGGGTTTTCAATACCTGTCCGGCAGCGGTGCCGATATCGTCCAGCCGATTCTCGATCGCCTGGCCCAGGCAACCGGTGAGCTGGTCCGGCTGGGCGTGGTCGAGGGCGACCGTCAGACGTGGATCGCCAAATCCCAGGGCGCTCGTTCCGGCCTGCGCTACGACCCGGAAATGGGGCGTGATGCGCCTTTGTTCTATACCGCTTCAGGGCACGCCTGGCTGGCTTCGCTCAGTGATGCCAAGGCACTGGCGTTGGTGGAGCAGCAGGGGATTACCGCTGGTGAAGACTTCGGGCCCAATGCGCCGCGTTCCAATGCCGATCTGCTGGAACGTCTGCGCCTGGCCCGCGAGGCCGGCTATGCCTGGGTCGTCGAGAGTTCGGCATTGGGCACCTCGGCACTGGCGGCGGTGATACGGCATCCGCGGGACGGCCATGTGGTGGGCGTACTGAGTGTGGCCGGGCCCAGCGCGCGACTGTCCGAGACACGCATGCACGAATTGGCCAATGGGCTGTTGGCTGCGGCACAGGAGCTGTCTCAGGTCAGCCTGGCGTCGGAGCTGTTCAGCTGAGCGCTGGAACCAGCGGTGTGGTCTTGGTCCACCGATTCCTCGCCAATCCGTTATCCGCGACTTGAAATATTCCGGAACTCGGTTCTAAATAAGTGGAGAAAATAATAAACAAAGGACTTCATCGTGACCGTCCCCCTGCGAATTGCCCTGATCGGTGCCGGCACTATGGGCCGGCAGCATTACCAGCACCTGCGCGAGATGCACGCAGCCCAACTCTGCGCCATCGCCGACCCCGGCCCTGACGCTGGGGCCTTTGCCGCTGAATGCGCGGTGCCGCATTTCACCGATCATCGGCAGATGCTGGCACAGGTAGCGCCCGCAGCCGTCATCGTGGCCAACCCCAATGCTCAGCATGTGCGCACGGCACTCGATTGCCTGGCAGCCGGTGTGCCCGTGCTGTTGGAAAAACCGGTCGGGATCGATCTGGACGAAGTGGCCGCGCTGGTGGCTGCCAGCGCCGCCAGCGGCGTACCGGTCCTGGTCGGCCATCACCGGCGGCACAACCCGATGATCAGCCGGGCCCGGCACGTCGTGCAAAGCGGCGTGCTCGGCCGTCTGACCACGGTGACGGCGCTGTGGCAGTTGCAGAAGCCCGACAGTTACTTCGACATCGCCTGGCGTCGCGAACCAGGGGCAGGAATGCTGCTGACCAACCTGATTCATGACCTCGATCTGCTGCGCTACCTGTGCGGCGAAGTCCGCCAGGTGCAGGCCTTCGGCAGCAATGGTATTCGCGGCTTCGGCAACGAAGACAGTCTGGCCGTGTTGCTGCAGTTCGAAAACGGCGCGCTCGGCACCTTGACCGGTTCCGACGGTGTGGCTGCGCCCTGGAGCTGGGAGCTCGGCTCGGGCGAGAACCCGGTCTATCCCCGCCAGGCCGATCAGCCGTGCTACCTGCTGGCGGGCACTGCCGGTGCGCTGAGCGTGCCGCAACTCAGGCGCTGGCATTACGCTGAACCGGGTGAGGGTTGGCATGAGCCGTTGCTGCAGGTGCAGGAAACCTTTGATTCCGCAGAGGCGCTGCGCGTGCAGCTGGAGCATTTCGTCGAGGTCGCGCATGGGCGCGCCGAGCCACTGGTGAGCGCAGCGGATGCCGCGCGCACCCTGGCGTTGGTCGACGCCATCGGCGAAGCGATGCGTAGTGGATGCGCCTGTGCGCCACGCGCCTTGGGCTAGCCCGGTGGGTTGGCTGACATCCTCGTGCCCTGGCCACCGTCGTCCCTTTCACGCCCCAAGGAGCCGCCCATGACTCATCGCATCCTGTCCCTGGCCGCATTGACCGTGCTCGAGCTGTCGCCCCCCGAGATGGTCGAAGTCGCTGCCCGCGCCGGCTACAGCCACGTCGGCCTGCGTACCGAGCCGGCTACCGCCGAAGAGCACCATTATCCTTTGCTGCGCGACAAGGCATTGCAACGCCAGACTGCCGCACGGTTGCGTGACACCGGCATCAAGGTGCTGGACATCGAAATCCTGCGGCTCAAGCCGTTTACCCGCGTGGCGGAGTTCGAAGCTCACCTGGCCTTGGGCGCCGAGTTCGGCGCGAGCGAATTGCTGGTGGCGGGTAATGATCCAGACCTGCAAAGAGCCAGCGACAACTTGGCCCAGCTGTGCGACCTGGCGCGGCCCTATGGCATCCATCCGCACCTGGAATTCATGCCTTGGACCGACTGCCCGGACTTGGCCAGCGCGATGGTCATGCTCGACAAGGCCGGTCGCGACAATGCCTGCATCCTGGTCGATGCCTTTCATTTCGACCGCTCCAACTCGCGACTCGAAGACCTGCGCAGCCTGCCAGCGCACCGCTTGCGTTATGCCCAGCTGTGCGACGTGGCGGGCCCGCGTCCCGATGACATGGCGGAGATACTGCGCCAGGCGCGCCAGGAACGACGTTTTCCCGGAGACGGTGATTGCGACCTGGTCGGCCTGCTGCGGGCACTGCCTGACGATGTGCCATTGAGCCTGGAGATACCCACGGCGCGCCTGCTGGAACAGGGTGTGAGCGCTTATGAAAGAGCGCGGACGGCCCTCGAGAAAACCCAGGTGTTATTGGCTGGGATCTAGGGTGGGGTCACCGGCCTCTGTGGGAGCGGGCTCTGCCCGCGAAGAGCTCCACCGCAAATCCGCGCCTGGCTCAACCCCCCTGCGGCACCTTGCGCGGTGCCATCAGGTACAGCCACACCAGGGCAATGAAATACATCGCCGGAATGATCGTGAACAACACCGTGTAGTTGTTGTTGGTCACCGTCAGGATGTAGCCCACCACCTGGGTCATGAACATCCCGCCCACCGCCGCGCACATGCCGCCGAAGCCGAACACCGTGCTCATCATGTGCTTGGGCGTGTAGTCCATCACCACGCTCCAGATGTTGGCCGTCCACGCCTGGTGCGCGGCAATGGCCAGCGAAATCGCCGCCACCGCCACCCACAGGTTGGCCGCGCCAGCGGCGAACACCACGCTGATGATCGCTAGAGCAAACACCAGCATCGACAGCAGCCGCGCTTTGACCGGCTGCATGCCGCGGCCGATCAGGAACGACGACAGCACGCCGCCGCCCACGCTGCCGACATCGGCACTCAGGTAGATGATGATCAGCGGAATGCCCATCTGGGTGACGTTGATGCCCAACTGGTATTGTTGATTGAGGAACGGCGGCAGCCAGTACAGGTAGAACCAGAACACCGGGGCCGTCATCATGAACGCCCCGGCGAAGGCCCAGGTGCCGCGCATGGTCATGATCTTCCAGAACGGCACGCCCGCTTGTTCAGGCGCTTCCTGATCCTGGATGTATTCCAGTTCGCTGGCCTTGACCCGGGGGTGCTGGTCCGGGTCGAAGTACTTCAGGCCCCAGAACACCGCCCAGGCCAGACCCAGCAGGGCGATGGTGAGAAACGCCGCCTGCCAGCCCCAGACGCTGAGGATCAGTGGCAGCATCATCGGCGTCAGCAGGGCGCCCACGTTGGTGCCGGCATTGAAGATGCCGGTAGCCACCGCGCGCTCCCTGGCCGGGAACCACAGCCGGGTGGTCTTCACGCAGGCCGGGTAGTTGGCCGCCTCGGTGAGCCCGAGAATGAACCGGCAGACCATAAAGCCCACCGCCGAAGTGGCCAGGCCATGGGCGCCGGTGGCCAGGCTCCAGAGCAGCACCGCGCAAAAGAACACGCGCTTGACGCCGATCCTGTCGATCAACCGGCCTTGCAGCAGGAAGCCGATCGCGTAGCCCACCTGAAACCAGAAATTGATGTTGGCGTAGTCCATCGCCGTCCAGTTCATTTCCTTGGCCAGGATCGGTTGCATCACGCCCAGCGCGGCGCGGTCGATGTAGTTCAGGGTGGTCGCGAAGAACACCAGAGCGAGCATGCCCCAGCGAGTCTTGCCGACCGCGGCGCCGGCTTTGACCATCTCCCGGAAACCGACTTTGGCATCGGGCGCCTGTTGGGCGCGGGGCAGGGCGGAGCTGTGAGGTTGGGTCATCGTTGAGTGCTTCCGTACAGGCGCGGTGGGCAGGAGCCACCGCCGAACTTCGACTGAGCGCGGCGCAGTCCGATACAGGGGCGTGCACGGTATCAGACGTCGCCGTCAGGGGGGCGCTCGGTGGGGTCAGAGGGGTGCGTCTTGGTAGTCTTCGACGCAACCGGGGGCGGGTACGGACACGGCGCAGAAGCAGATAGGGATGTGCATGAGCGATTACCTGGGTTCTTGAAATTCTTATGGGGTGTTGACCGGCGTTGCTGACGGTCCGCGCTCGGTCGATTGGCAAAATGTGCATCGACCAGCTTCACTGTCGGGAACGATGGTGGGCACACCGACCGAGCGAATCAATCGACCCACGTGGTAATTGGTCGATAATCGCACGCAAAACTAACTGGTTGGTACGTGCTCGGGTAGAGTAGCAAGCTGATACAACCACTTCTTTCATCACGGTTTTGCCTGCTTGCAAGGGCAGGGCAGAACTGCAGAAAAAGGCTCGTTTCGAGGCCTCCCCGTAAGCCCTCGAACAGCCATTGGAGCGTGCCATGCAGCGTTCGATCGCCACTGTGTCCCTGAGCGGTACCCTGCCGGAAAAACTCGAAGCCATTGCCGCCGCCGGTTTCGATGGTGTGGAAATCTTCGAAAACGACCTGCTGTACTACGACGGCAGCCCCCGGGAAGTTCGGCAGATGTGCGCCGACCTGGGCATCGCCATCACCCTGTTCCAGCCGTTCCGTGACTTCGAAGGCGGCAACCGTTCGCGCATGGCGCGCAACTTCGACCGCGCCGAGCACAAGTTCGACTTGATGCAGGAACTGGGTACCGACCTGGTGCTGGTATGCAGCAATACCGCTGCCGACTCCCTGGGCGAACAGCAGATTCTCGTCGACGACCTGCGCCAATTGGCCGAACGCGCCGACAAGCGTGGCCTGCGCATCGGCTACGAAGCCCTGGCCTGGGGCCGCCACGTCAACACCTACCAGCAGGTCTGGGACATCGTTCGCCAGGCCGACCACAAGGCACTAGGCGTGTTGCTCGACAGCTTTCACACGCTGTCGCTCAAGGGCGATCCGCGAGCGATCGCCGACATTCCCGGTGACAAGATCTTCTTCGTGCAGATGGCCGATGCGCCCATTCTGGCCATGGACGTGCTGGAGTGGAGCCGACATTTCCGCTGCTTCCCCGGGCAGGGCGAGTTCGACCTGCCGGGCTTTCTCGCGCCGATCATCAAGACCGGCTACACCGGGCCGTTGTCCCTGGAAATCTTCAACGACGGTTTCCGTGCCGCACCGCCTCGGGCCAACGCGGCCGACGGTTTGCGCTCGCTGCTGTACCTCGAGGAAAAGACCCGCAAGCTGCTGGAACATGAGGCTACGCCGGTGCCCAACCTGGATATTCTCTTCGCGCCCCCGGCTGCGGATGAATACCAGGGCATCGAGTTTCTCGAGTTCGCCGTGGACGAAAGCCTGGGCGCCAAGCTCAGCCACTGGCTGCAGCAACTGGGCTTCGCCAAGGCCGGTCAGCACCGTTCCAAGAGCGTCAGCCTGCTGCGCCAAGGCGATATCAACCTGATCCTCAACGCCGAACCGTACTCCTTCGCCCACAACTTCTTCGAATCCCACGGCCCCTCACTGTGTGCCACGGCGTTGCGGGTCAAGGACAGCGCCAAGGCGCTGGAGCGCGCCGTGGCCTACAAGGCTCAGCCCTTCCGCGGTCTGGTCGGCCCCAACGAGCGCCAGCTGGCCGCCGTGCGGGCCCTGGATGGCAGCCTGATCTACCTGGTGGACGACGCCAGCGACGGGCCGACCATCTACGAGTCCGATTTCAGCCTCAGTGCACCCGCGGCGACACCCGGCATGCTCAAGTCCATCGACCACATGGCCATGGCCATACCGCCGGACACCCTCGACAGCTGGGTGCTGTTCTACAAGACCGTGCTGGACTTCAAGGCCGACGACGAAGTGGTGCTGCCCGACCCCTACGGCCTGGTGAAAAGCCGTGCGGTGCGCAGCCAGTGCAGCTCGATCCGCCTGCCGCTGAACATCTCGGAGAACCGCAACACAGCGATCTCCCATGCGCTGTCGACTTATCGCGGCTCGGGCGTGCATCACATCGCCTTCGATTGCGACGACATATTCGCGGCCGTGAGCAAGGCGAAGGAGGCTGGGGTGGCACTGCTGGACATCCCGCTCAACTATTACGACGATCTGGGCGCGCGGTTCGATTTCGACGACGAATTCCTCAGCGAGCTGGCGTACTACAACGTGCTGTACGACCGTGACGCCAACGGTGGCGAGCTGTTCCACGTGTACACGGAGCCGTTCGAGGAGCGTTTCTTCTTCGAGGTGCTGCAGCGTCGTGGTGGTTATGCCGGCTATGGCGCGGCCAACGTCGCCGTGCGGCTGTCGGCCATGGCCAAGGCGCGCGCCGGTGGCATCCGTCACGCCAAGCTGTGAAGGCCTGCCCGCAGCGCAGGTGTGCTGCGGGCTTTCCATGGGCGCGCGGCGCGCCGCATAATGGCCCCTGACCAACGACGGCCGTGAGCCCAGCATGACTACGATCTCAGAGGCGGACGCGCAATCGACCGACGTTCCTCGCAAGCCCCGCAAGAACAACCCCGAGAAGACCCGCGAGAACATCCTGCAGGCCGCTATCACCGAATTCGTCGAGCAGGGCCTGGCGGGCGCGCGCGTGGATGCCATCGCCGAGCGTACGCACACCTCCAAGCGCATGATCTATTACTATTTCAGCAGCAAGGAGCAGCTGTACCTTGAGGTGCTGGAAAAGCTCTACGGCGATATTCGCGGTACCGAAGCCAAGCTGCATCTGGACGAGCTGACGCCGGTGGAAGGCATCCGGCGGTTGGTGGAGTTCAGCTTCGATCACCATGATCGCAACGAGGATTTCGTGCGTATCGTGTGCAACGAAAACATGCACAAGGGCGAGTACGTCAAGAAGTCCACGAGCATTCGTGAGTTGAACAAGACCGTGCTGCTGGCGTTGGCGGACCTGCTGCGGCGCGGTACCGAGCAGGGCGTGTTTCGTCCGGGCCTGGATGCCATGGACGTGCATTTGCTGATCAGCTCGTTCTGCTTCTACCGAGTGTCCAACAAGCACACCTTCGGCGAGTTGTTCCAGGTCGATTTCAACGAAGCCACGTTGAAGCTGCACCACCGCGAAATGCTCTGCGAATCGCTCCTGCGCTTCATCCAGGCCCCGTAGCCGCATTCCACCTGACACACCACCTTGGCCGCCGACACGGGTCGTGATCGAGGTCCTGGCTTATCCGTTCATTTCGGCGAAATGCGCCATCATGCGTTCGGCATCGGCTTGCCGGCCGCTGAACAGCTCGAAGGCCTTCACTGCCTGGAACACCGCCATGGTGCCACCGTCCAGCGTGCGGCAACCCAAGGCGCGGGCTTCACGCAGCAGTTCGGTCTCAAGCGGAAAATAGACGATTTCGGCCACCCACAACGCCGGGTGCAAGGCCGCCTTGGGCACGGGCATGCCTGGCAGCTTGGCCATGCCCATCGGCGTGGTATTGACCAGGCCGTCGGCCTCGGACAAGGCCGCCAGCAGGTCACTGCCCACCCGCGCCGGCTGCCCCGGGAAATGCTGATTGAGGTTGTCCGCCAACGCCTGCGCCCGTGCCGGCTCGACATCGAAAATGCTCAGTTGCCCCACACCCTCGAGCAGCAACGCATGGGCCACCGCCGCACCGGCGCCACCGGCGCCCATCTGCACCACGCGGTCGCGCTTGGCACCCTGCATGCCGCGGCGAAAACCTTCGGCGAAACCCAGGCAGTCGGTGTTGTGGCCCACCCGTTTGCCATCCTTGAGCACCACGGTATTCACCGCGCCAATCCCGGCCGCTTCCGGCGACAGCTCATCGAGCAGAGGAATGATCGCCTGCTTGGCAGGGAAGGTGATGTTCAAGCCGGTAAAGCTCATGCGCTGAGCGGCAGTGAGCAGCTCTTCGAGGGCGCCGTTGTCGAGCTTCAGCGCATCCAGATCGATCAATCGGTAGACATAACCCAAGCCCTGTGCGGCGCCTTCGCGCTCGTGCATGGCCGGGGTACGGGACTGCTGGATACCGGCGCCGATCAGGCCTGCCAGGACGTTATTGCCGCTCATCGGGTGACTCCATTGTTATTGTTTGTTTAATGGAGATAAATTGTACGAACTAGTTACTTACGTCAAATGGTTTTCGCCGATGGCGCAGGGCGTGCCTCAACGGCGCACCAGCAGGACCCCCGATTCCATGTGGTGGGTATACGGAAACTGGTCGAACAGCGCGCACTTGGCCACTTTGTGGGTGTCATGCAGCTGCTGGATGTTGGCCGCCAGGGTTTCCGGATTGCAGGAGATGTACAGGATGTTGTCGAAGCGCCGGGTCAGCTCGCAGGTGTCCGCATCCATGCCGGCCCGTGGTGGGTCGACGAATACGCTGCCGAAGTCATAGGCCTTGAGATCGATGCCCTGCAAACGGCGGAACGGCCGCACCTCGTTCAGCGCCTCGGTCAGCTCTTCGGCCGACAGACGCACCAGCGTCACGTTATCGACCCCGTTGTCGTCGAGGTTGTGCAGGGCAGCGGCAACCGACGTCTTGCTGATCTCCGTGGCCAGGACCTTGCGTACTCGTGTGGCCAGCGGCAGGGTGAAATTGCCGTTGCCGCAATACAGCTCCAGCAGATCATCGTCACGCGGGCCCAACGCCTCGTACGCCCAGTTGAGCATCTTCTGGTTGACCGTGCCGTTGGGCTGGGTGAACGCGCCCTCGGGCTGGCGATAGCGGAAGGTACGGCCAGCGACTTCGAGCGCCTCGACTGCATAGTCGCGGCCGATGACCACACGCTTGCCCTTGGAGCGCCCGATGAGGCTCACGCCCAGATTGCTCGCTAACTGCTCGGCCGCGCGCTGCCAGTGCTCGTCCAGCGGGCGGTGGTAGCACAGGGTGACCATGGCGTCGCCATCCAGGGTGGTCAGGAACTCCACCTGGAACAGCTTGTTGCTCAGCGCTGCATCGTTCTGCCAGGCAGCTTTGAGGCGCGGCATCAGCTCGTTGATGCGGATGCTGGCAATGGGGAAGCTGTCGATCAGGATCGGCACATGCTTCTCGCCGGGAGCGAACATCGCATAGTGACGCTGGCCAGCCTCGCGCCACAGGCGAAATTCCGCACGCAGCCGGTAGTGCTCGCGCGGCGAATCGAAGACAGCCGGTTCCGGGGCGTCGAATGGCGCCAGCAGCGCGCGCAGGCGCGCCACTTTTTCATCCAGTTGCTGGGTGTAGGAGGAGGGGTCGAGAACAGCACTCATGGATACCAGCCCAGTTTCACAACGAACAGAATGGAAAGAATCACCAGTGCCGAATTCAAGTCGCGGGTACGGCCCGCCAGCAGCTTGATCAAGGTCCAGGCGATGAAGCCGAAGGCGATACCGTTGGCGATCGAATAGGTCAGTGGCATGGCCAAAGCGGTGACCACCACCGGTGCGGCTTCGGTGATGTCGTCCCAGTCGATTTCAGCCAGCCCCGAGGCCATCAATACCGCCACGAAGAACAGCGCCGGTGCCGTGGCATAGGCCGGTACGCTGCCGGCCAGCGGAGCGAAGAACAGTGCCAGCAAAAACAGCACCGCAACCACGATGGCGGTCAGCCCGGTGCGGCCACCGGCACTTACACCTGCGGCCGACTCGATGTAACTGGTCGTGGTGGAGGTGCCCAGCAGCGAGCCGGCCATGGCCGCCGTGCTGTCGGCGATCAACGCGCGGCCCATCTTCGGCATGTGGCCGTCCTTGCCCATCAGGCCGGCGCGCTTGGCGACGCCGATCAGGGTCCCGGAGTTGTCGAACAGGTCCACGAAAAGGAAGGCGAAGATCACGCTCAGCAGGCCGATGTCCAGGGCCCCGGCGATGTCCAGCTGCATGAACGTCGGTGCCAGCGAAGGCGGCATCGACACCAGCCCGTTGAACGGGCTGAAGCCCAGCAGAATAGAGGCCGTGGTCACCACCAGAATGCCGATCAGCACCGCCCCGCGAACCTTGCGCGCCTCCAGGGCGACGATCAGGAAGAAGCCCAGTATCGCCAGCACCGCGCCAGGCTTGGTCAGGTCGCCCATGCCTACCACCGTGGCCGGATTGCCGACCACGATGCCAGCGCCCTGCAGGGCGATCAGCGCCAGGAACAGGCCAATGCCGGCGGCGATGGCCGAGCGCAGCGGCAGGGGAATGCTGTTGACGATCCATTCGCGGATGCGAAAGATCGACAGCAGGAAAAAGCACACGGCCGAGATGAACACCGCACCCAGCGCCACTTGCCAGGTGTGGCCCATGTGCAGGACCACGGTGTAGGTGAAGAAGGCGTTCAGGCCCATGCCGGGCGCCAGGGCGATCGGGTAGTTGGCGATCAGGCCCATGATCGTCGAGCCGATGGCGGCAGCCAGGCAGGTCGCGACGAAGACCGCGCCCTTGTCCATGCCGGTTTCACCCAGGATGCTGGGGTTGACGAACAGGATGTAGGCCATCGCCAGGAAGGTCGTCACCCCGGCGAGTATTTCCGTGCGCACGTTGGTGTTGTGCGCCTTGAGTTGAAACAGCCTTTCCAGCATGCCTGCTCCCTGTGGCGCTTTTTGCGCCGTTGCCGTTGTTATCGAGTGTTGTAGTGTCGACCCTGATAGCAAAGCACATCCGGGCGGTAAAAAAAGCCGCGCATCATACCAGCAGCACCGCATGGAAACACTCATCAGCTCGTCTGAACGAATGGCGACCGCTCAAAGTCGTACCTGCAAACGACGCGACAAGAAAAATGTCGCGCAGCAAGCTGAATTACCGTGAGGTCGACCCGATGAACACGCTTTCTACAAGCGCTGGTGCGCAGCCGTACGCCAGCCACAGCATTTCCCTGCAACTCAATGGCCAATCACGTCAACTCGACGTGCTGCCCTGGACCACGCTGCTGGACCTGTTGCGCGAACAACTCGACCTGGTCGGCAGCAAGAAAGGCTGCGACCACGGCCAGTGCGGTGCCTGCACCGTGCTGCTCAATGGCAAACGCGTCAATGCCTGCCTGACCCTGGCCGTGATGTGCGATGGCGCCGAACTGACCACCATCGAAGGGCTGGCGCAGGGTGACCAACTGCATCCGGTCCAGGCAGCGTTCATCAAGCACGACGCTTTCCAGTGCGGTTACTGCACGCCCGGGCAGATCTGCTCCGCCGTCGGCCTGATCAACGAGGGTCGCGCCGAATCCAGCGCCGACATCAAGGAATTGATGAGCGGCAACCTGTGCCGCTGCGGCGCCTACAGCAACATTCGCGCGGCCATCGAAGAAGTGGTCGAAGTGCAGGGGGGTGAGCGCTCATGAATCCGTTTACCTACGCCAAGCCTGCAGGCGTCGATGAAGCCGTACGCCTGGCCGGCCCGCACTCGCGCTTCATCGCCGGCGGTACCAACCTGCTCGACCTGATGAAAGAAAACGTCCTGCAGCCCGAGCAGCTCATCGACATCACCGGGCTGCCGCTGCGCGAAGTCGAGGAGACCGCCGACGGCGGCGTGCGCATCGGCGCATTGGTGAGCAATGCCGACCTGGCCTGGCATCCGTTGATCGAACAGCGTTACCCATTGCTCAGCCAGGCGATTCTGGCGGGCGCATCGCCGCAGCTGCGCAACATGGCCAGCACCGGTGGCAACCTGCTGCAACGCACGCGTTGCTACTACTTCTATGATTCGAAGATGCCGTGCAACAAGCGCGAGCCTGGCACCGGCTGCCCGGCCAAGGACGGCCTGAATCGCATTCACGCCATTCTTGGCGCCAGCGAGCAATGCGTGGCCACCCACCCGTCGGACATGTGCGTGGCCTTGGCGGCCCTGGCTGCCGTGGTCCATGTGCAAGGCCCGAACGGCGCACGTACCATCGAGTTCGCCGACTTTCATCGCCTGCCTGCCGACGCCCCCGAGCGCGACAACCAATTGGCCGATGACGAGCTGATCACCGCAGTGGAATTGCCTGCCGCCGGCTTCACCGCCCACAGCCAGTACGTGAAGATTCGCGATCGGGCGTCCTATGCGTTCGCACTGGTCTCGGTTGCGGCCGCTCTGGAACTCGACGGCGAGACCATCCGCGACGCCCGCCTGGCGCTGGGCGGGGTGGCTCACAAGCCATGGCGCGACGAGGCGGTGGAACGCCTGCTGATCGGCCAGCCCGCCACTGCCGAAACCTTTGGCAAAGCCGCCGACCTGTTGCTGCAGGACGCTCGCGGCCTGCAACACAACACCTTCAAGATCAAGCTGGCCCGCCGCGCGATAGTCCGTGCCCTGAGCGATGCCGCAAAAGGGGAGATGCAGCCATGAGCACACTCGGCCAACCCATGGACCGCGTCGACGGTCTGCTCAAAGTGACGGGTCAAGCGCGCTACGCCGGCGAGTTCCCGGAAGACGGCCTGCTGTTCGGCAGCGTTGTCTCCAGCACCATCGCCAATGGTCGAGTGGTTTCCATCGACGCTTCCAGGGCGCTGGCGCTGCCCGGTGTGGTGGCCGTGATCGACCACAGCAACCGGCCGAAGCTGGCCAGCTACGACGAAAAATACGAAGACGACGACTCCGCCGATGGCTCGCCGTTTCGCCCGCTGTACAACGACAACGTGCTCTACAGTGGTCAGCCCCTGGCCCTGGTCGTCGCTGATAACCTGGAGCTTGCCCGCCATGCAGGCTCGCTGGTGCAGATCGAGTACGCCCAGGAATCCCACCAGACCGACCTGCGCGCCCAGCTGTCCGCCGCCAAGCCGGCACCCGCCGAGCTACCTGAGCCACGTGGCGATTTCGCCGGGCAATTCGCAGCTGCGCCGATCACCGTCGACGCGACCTACGACACACCGGTCGAGCACCACAACCCGATGGAGCCCCACGCCAGCACCGCGCTCTACCAGGCCGATGGCAGCCTGGTCATCCACGACAAGACCCAGAGCACGCAGAACTGTCAGACCTACCTGTCCAACGTGTTCGGCATGGACAAGGAGCGGATCCGTGTCATGGCCGCCTTTGTCGGCGGTGCCTTCGGTTCTGGCCTGCGTCCGCAGTATCAGCTGCCTTTGGCCGTCATGGCGGCCCTGCACCTCAAGCGTTCGGTGCGCGTGACTCTGACCCGCCAGCAGATGTTCACCTTCGGCTACCGTCCACGCACCGTGCAGCAGTTGCAACTGGCCTGTAGCGCCGACGGCAAGTTGCAGGCGGTCGGTCACACTGCGACCGGGCAGACTTCGCGCTTCGAAGACTTCTCGGAGCACGTCGTGGAATGGAGCGGCATGCTCTACCACTGTGACAACGTCAAGTTGACCTACAACCTGGTGCCGTTGGACGTGTTCACGCCGCTGGACATGCGCGCACCTGGTGCAGCCCTGGGCATGATCGGCCTGGAGTGCGCGATGGACGAGTTGGCCGTGGCGGCCAAAATCGACCCGGTCCAGCTGCGCCTGGTCAACTTCTCCGACACCAACCAGAACGAAGGCAAGCCGTATTCCAGCAAAGAGCTCAAGGCCTGCTATCAGCAGGGTGCCGAACGCTTTGGCTGGAGCCAGCGCAAGGTCGAGCCGCGCAGCATGCGCCGCGCTAACCAACTGGTGGGCATGGGCATGGCCGGTGGGGTCTGGGAAGCCATGCAGATGCCGGCCAGCGCCAAGGCCAGGCTGGACAAGCAAGGCAAGCTGGTGGTGAGCAGTGCAACCACCGACATCGGCACCGGTACCTACACCGTGATGACCCAGATTGCCGCTGCGGCGGCCGGCGTCGCCGCGCAGGACGTAGAGTTCAAGCTGGGCGACTCGTCGCTGCCTACGGCGCCGCTGCAGGGCGGCTCGTTCACCGTGTCTTCGGTGGGTACGGCCGTGCAGCAGGCCTGCGAAGCGCTCAAGGCCAAGCTCATCCATGCCGCCAGCCAGGTGCAGCCGGCGTTTGCCGACGCCGATCCTGCGCAGGTGTTCGTCGAGGGCGGCGAACTGCGTTGCCCTGGCCACCATTTGTCGCTGGCAAACCTGGCCAGCATCGACGGCTCGGACACTTTCCAAGCGCAGGTCGACGCCAAGCCGGACAAGAAGCGCGAAGGCTATGCCACGGCCACCCATTCGGCGGTGTTCGTTGAAGTGGAGGTCGACGAAGACCTGGGCACTATCCGCGTGACCCGTGTGGTCAGCGCCGTGGCCGCTGGGCGCGTGGTCAATCCGAAGATGGCCCGCAGCCAGATTCTCGGTGGCGTGGTCTGGGGCCTGGGCATGGCGCTGCAGGAAGAAACCCAGACCGACCATAACCTGGGCCGATTCATGAACCACAGCCTGGCCGAGTACCACATTCCTGTGAACGCGGACATCAACGACATCGAAGTGATCTTCGTCGACGAGCCCGACGACATCGTCAACGCCCTGGGTTCCAAGGGCGTCGGCGAAATCGGCATCGTCGGGGTTGCCGCTGCAGTGGCCAACGCCATCTACCACGCCACCGGCAAGCGTGTCCGCGAGTTTCCGATCACGCTGGACAAGGTGATGTAACGCATCTGGTGTCTTGGTAGGACAGTGCACTCCTCAAGAGCCGTTTAGGTTTTTTGGGGAGTGTTCTTGCAGGTGCAAGCCAAGTACGCACACCAGAAGAATCTTTCGATCGCGACTGCGTATTCGCGTTGATCAGTGCGGGCTCCGTCGCCCGCCTACCCATAATCATGGGCATCAGCTATCTGAGCAAACCCGCAGGAAGAAGGAATATTTCACTATCTCTCCAGCGGATTTTGCGCGCTAAGTATGTAGCGACGCGGTTTTTTTCAGAATGTTCTTACAGCTTGTTGCGAATAGTCTTTGGTCGGGCTGTTATCTCGCAATGTTTTTTAACTTTCCAGATTATGGCGCGCCTTGACGTCGGTAGGGTTAAGTCGACTACAGTACCGTCGCGCTGCAGTCAGGCGCATCATTGTTAACGCTCAATTTCTGCAAGATTCGCAACGGACATTACTTGCCAGGAGGCAACCGATGAATGTATCGAAAGTCGATTTTACTCGAGTTGTAAATCCGTTGGTTAAAGAGTCAAAGCCAGCATCGGACACAACGGAAAGTTTCAAGCAGATACTGAACCTATCATCGGAAACGCCACCTTCTCGGCACGATAACGTAACGCTTTCTCCAGCTGCCGTGAGTCTGGCTGACAAAGAACGGGAAATCGAGCGAGTGCGGGCGCAGGGGCGGGAATTGAGTGAGTGCGGGGTGAGTCGCGCAGAGTTGGCGATATGCCAAGTGCCGAGTTGGATGATTGGCTTTGCCAATTCCATTGTTGAAGTCGTGGGTTCACAAACTATCGAAACCCGTCTGACCCACAACGTTTCAGACGGTCAGATGCAAGAGTTCCGCGAGCGCCTGCAGGCCGTACAGCAAACGGTGTCGGAGGGTCATGGTTTGTGGGGGGTCGATGATTTGGAACATTACGTGATCATGAATACCACGCCGGGCATTGAAGCTACCCTGCATCGAGAGATGAACGAGGCAATCCGTTCGGACGCCCGACTTGTGGCACTTATCGCTGAAATAGGCTTTTACATGACGGACATTGAATCGCCTGACGTATAAGTCCCGATTTTTTAATAAAGGAGTACAGAAATATGTCCATGCAATGGAAAGCTCTTTCGATAGGCGTAATGTTGGTCGCGGCGTCAGTGGGCAGTTATGCTGCGGTTCCCATGGTTGAAGCACTGCGCGGCGCGGGTATGGAAGTGCGCACACTTGACGATGGACAAATGGCGCTAATAAAAGGTACGGCCCGCATCACTGGATACGCCCGACCCAGTGTCACCCAAGGTATCAAAACTCATCAGGTCACATGGAAAAAGCGCGGTAGTCAGTCTGATTATCGAGCCTATCAATATCAAGGATTCGATTATAGCCCGCATGAATATAAGTGGTATCGAGATGGCGGGACGCTGGAGCTTGTTGCAGGCGATGTCTGGCTGGCCGATTCAACTAGCCGTATGAACGCCTGGAATCGTGCCAATGCCCGCGAAATCGAGCATCACTACCAGGCTCTGGATCGCGAGACCAAGGCGCCGCGCAACTATGGCTTCCGCGCCAGTCAATGGTCACGGCCCATCTCCACATTCCGCTGGTGACCCATAAGCGCAGCCTTGATACGTGCTGCGCCTACTTTTTTCGATAACCGCAAGGACGCCAATGTCTATCCCGTCTTCACTCACGCACTTTGCCGCGAGTGTCAGCATTCTGTTATCTACCGCTCCTGTTGCAATGGCTGATACTGTCCACCTGAAGAATGGCGACAGCCTCTCAGGCAGGTTGATCAGCTATGAGGGCGACGTCTGCGTTTTCAGCGCTTCCTACGGCACGGGGTTGAATATTCCGGGTCCGGACATTGCGTCATTGCAAACCGACCATGATTATGAAGTGCGATTCAAGAATGGCGAACTAGCCTCGGGGCGCTTGATGAGTAATGGCGCAACGTTGACCTTGCTCACATCCACGACCTTCGGTGAGGTCGAGGTCAGGATGACCGAAATACAAGCACTGACTCGCAGCTTCGTCGAAGAGCGGAATCCCGAAGCCGAGGATGTTCCCGCCGAATAAGGCGAACGTACCGAACAACCGCCGCTGGATTTCCTGGTGGGCTCTACGGTATTGCTCGGGCCGGGTGAGTATGAGTTCGATATGGGGCTTGTTTACAAGCAAAGCCGCCGGCAACACAATCTGTTTGACGTTGGCTATTTCCAGAAATCCTCCTACAGTGCACGCGTCATCCAGTTCGAACCTACGCTTCGCACAGGGCTTTTCGACCGGTTGGAAGGGCATCTTGCAGTGCCCTTCACTTATACGAGCGTCGAAGATGTCTCTTCCAATGAGTATGTAAGTACCACCGGCGCGTGGGACCTCGCGGACATAGGCTTTGGAGTCCAGTATCAGTGGCTGGACGAAACCTCCGCACATCCAGCTCTCTCGTTCACGTTCGACATCGGCGCCCCCACCGGCCGAAAACGCTACAACGACGCAGCCAACAGATGGAAGGACCCGTTGAACAACGGCTCGGGACACTGGAACGTAGCGCCAGGCATTGCGTGGGTGCGCAGCACAGACCCTGCCATTTTGTTTGGCGGTCTCAGCTATCAGCACTTTTTAAGAGCACCATAGACGGCTATGCCGTGAAGCCGGGCTGGGCGTTGCGGAGTTACTTGGGTGCAGGTTTTGCACTGAATGAGAAGCTGTCCATAGGGGCGAGATTCTCATATAGCTACAGCGCCAACTTGAAGGCAGATAGACAAATCATCAAAGGTACTGATATCGATCCGGCGGACCTTGCCTTCAACCTGTCCTACCGGCTTCATGACGATTGGGTGGTCTCTCCTCAAATCATGCTTGGGCTAAATGACGATGCAGGGCCGGCTTCCATGTCATTGAACCTCAAGCGCCAGTTCAATTGATGCGTCATCTAGCGGTTGGCCTGGCGTTCATGTTTGGGTTGACCATCATGGCGAGCGCTTCGCCATTCCAGGCTCCCAGATCCTTTGTCGCATTGCGCATGGCTAACATCGATCGCCAAACGCTGGATTACTCCTGTGGTGCTGCGTCATTGACCATTCTGCTCAACTTGTATTTCGGCGAGACCCTGAGTGAGCAGGACGTACTCGCCGACATGGTTGCCAGGCTTACCAATGAGCAGGCTATGGAGCGAACCACTCAAGGATTTTCCTTGCTTGACCTCAAAACCACCGCCCAGCGTTTAGGCTATCTGGCCGAAGGTGTGATGTTGCCTCGTCAGGCATTGGCCTTGCTGAAAGGTCCGGTGATCATCCTGCTCAGGCAAAAAACGCTGAATCATTTTGTCGTGCTCAAAGGTATAAGCAATGGTAGTGCTTTGGTGGCAGATCCCGCACGGGGACATATCCGTATGCCCCTGTTTGAACTGTTCGAACAATGGCAGGGTGAAACGCTTGCACTGGGCCGAGACCATTTCGGACTGCCATCGGAGCATGGGTTAAGGCTGCCATCGCGTCGCTTGATTGCATCCGAGCGGGAAACTGTTCGGACAATGCAACGAACCCCAGTGCAATGATGCCGTACGGCTACCTTGCGCCTAGGTATCAGATCCACCAAAGCCGTACAGATAGCCTTTCCAAACCCCATACCAGAGGAAAGTAAACCGGGTGCGACATCTGGTCGTGCGGCACTAAACCACACAGGCCAAGGCTGCAAACAAGGCTACTCTTTGAAGGTGTCTTCATCCATGTCAACGCCTCGTCTGGCGCGGCATGGCGGCCAAACGGCCACAATCCCTGCGACGTGGACTCCACTAGAACGAAGTCATCAGACCGCGCTCCCCTCGCAGGGGCCGCTGGCATGGGCCGCCCGCCTGCGCCGGTTCACCTGATAGAGGAAGCCCCATGTTCGGTTTAGAGGCAATCGATCTCGCCCGAATGCAGTTTGCGTTTACGGTCTCGTTCCACATTCTGTTTCCCGCCATCACCATCGGTCTGGCCAGCTACCTGGCTGTGCTCGAAGGCATGTGGCTGAAAACCCGTGACGACACCTACCGCGATCTGTATCACTTCTGGTCGAAGATATTCGCAGTCAACTTCGGCATGGGCGTCGTGTCCGGTCTGGTGATGGCCTACCAATTCGGCACCAACTGGAGCCGCTTCTCCGACTTCGCCGGTGCCGTCACCGGGCCGTTGCTGACCTACGAAGTGCTCACTGCGTTCTTCCTGGAAGCGGGCTTCCTGGGTGTCATGCTGTTCGGCTGGAACCGCGTGGGCCGTGGCCTGCACTTCTTCTCGACGATAATGGTGGCAATCGGCACGCTGATTTCCACGTTCTGGATTCTTGCGTCCAACAGCTGGATGCAGACCCCCCAGGGCCATGCGATCATCGACGGCCGGGTGATTCCGGTCGACTGGTTCGCGGTCATCTTCAACCCCTCGTTCCCGTATCGCCTGGTGCACATGTCCATTGCCGCGTTCGTGGCCACGGCGTTCTTCGTCGGCGCCTCGGCGGCCTGGCACCTGCTGCGCGGTCGCAACACCCCGGCCATACGCCGGATGTTCTCCATGGCCATGTGGATGGCACTGATCGTGGCGCCGGTGCAGGCCTTCGTGGGTGACATGCACGGCTTGAACACGCTCGAGCACCAGCCGGCCAAGATCGCCGCGATCGAAGGCCACTGGGAAAACAAGGGTGACGAGGCAACGCCGCTGATCCTGTTCGGCTGGCCCGACATGGAAGCGGAAAAGACCCGTTTCGCCGTCGAGATTCCGTACCTGGGCAGCCTGATCCTGACCCACAGCCTGGACAAGCAGGTACCCGCGCTCAAGACGTTTGCCAAGGAAGACCGTCCCAACTCGACCATCATCTTCTGGTCGTTCCGCGTAATGGCCGGACTGGGCATGCTGATGATCTTCGTCGGTCTGTGGAGCGTGTGGCTGCGCAAGAAAGATGCGCTGTTCACCTGCCGCCCGTTCCTCTACCTCACCCTGTGGATGGGGCCATCGGGCCTGATCGCGATACTGGCGGGCTGGTTCACCACCGAGATCGGCCGTCAGCCGTGGGTGGTCTACGGCCTGATGCGCACTGCCGACGCATCCTCCAACCACAGCATCGGCCAGATGACCTTCACCCTGGTGATGTTCGTCGTGGTGTATTTCGCGCTGTTCGGCGTGGGCCTGGGCTACATGATGCGCCTGGTGCGCAAGGGGCCGAAGGCGCACGAAGACAAGATCAACACCGGTGGCCCTGGTACCCAGCGCACGCCTGCACGTCCTCTTTCGGCTGCCCATGAAGGCACCGAAGAAGGCCACACCGACACCTTGAGCAAGGGGCACTAAGCATGGGTATCGACCTTCCGTTCATCTGGGCCGTGATCATCATCTTCGGCATCATGATGTACGTGATCATGGACGGCTTCGATCTGGGCATCGGCATCCTGTTCCCCTTCATGCAGGACGAAGGTGACCGCGATGTCATGATGAATACCGTGGCGCCGGTCTGGGACGGCAACGAAACCTGGCTGGTCCTGGGCGGTGCGGCGTTGTTCGGCGCCTTCCCGCTGGCCTACTCGGTGGTGTTGTCGGCGCTGTACCTGCCGCTGATCCTGATGCTGATGGGCCTGATCTTTCGTGGCGTGGCGTTCGAGTTCCGCTTCAAGGCCACTGCGGCCAAGCGCCATGTCTGGGACAAGGCGTTCATTGGCGGCTCGCTGGCGGCCACGTTCTTCCAGGGAGTGGCACTGGGTGCGTACATCGACGGCATTGCCGTGGTCGACCGCAACTATGCCGGTGGTGGCTTCGACTGGTTGACGCCGTTCAGCCTGTTCTGCGGGTTGGCACTGATCGTTGCCTACGCGTTGCTCGGTTGCACCTGGTTGATCATGAAAACCGAAGGCAGCCTGCAGCAGGCCATGCACAAGCTGGCGCCGCCGCTGACCTACGGGCTGCTGATCGTGACCGGTATCGTCAGCATCTGGACGCCGCTGGCCCATGACGACATCGCCACGCGCTGGTTCAGCACGCCGAACCTGTTCTACTTCCTGCCCGTGCCCATTCTGGTGCTGGCCACGGTCGTCGGCCTGCTGCGCTCGGTGAAACGCAACGCGCACTACACGCCGTTCCTGCTGACCCTGCTGCTGGTGTTCCTGGGCTACAGCGGGCTGGGCATCAGCCTGTGGCCGAACATCATCCCGCCGTCGATCTCGATCTGGGACGCGTCGTCGCCGCCGCAGAGCCAGGGGTTCATCTTGGTGGGCACGCTGTTCATCATTCCGATCATCCTGGTGTACACCTTCTGGAGCTACTACGTGTTCCGCGGCAAGGTTACCCACGAAGACGGCTACCACTAGTCCAACCGCCGCTGCCCAGGCCAAGGCCTGGGTCGGGCAGGAGTAGAAGCATGAGCGAGAAACCGATCGTTACGCACAGCGAAGAGAAAAAGCCCTTGTGGAAACGCCTGGGCTGGCTGGTGGTGATCTACGCCGGCAGCGTCGTCGCGCTGGGCTTGTTTGCCATGTTGATCCGCCTGTTCATGACGGCGGCGGGGATGAAATCCCATTGAATCCCATCAGTGCTGCCCTGGCAGTGCTCATTTTACAGCCCTCCTTGCGGAGGGCTTTTTTTTGCCTGAGGGCAACTGCGTGGCTGGCCAGTGCGTCTACTTGCGTGCGCGCAGCACCACGAACTTGGGCGTGGACGCCACCTGTTCTACGGCCCGGAACAGCCGCGCCAGTTTGCTGTGATAGCCCAGGTGGCGATTGCCGACGATGTACAGGTCGCCGCCGGCAACCAGGGCCTCGCGGGCTTGCTGGAACATACGCCACGCCAGGAAATCGCCCACCACTTGCTGCTGGTGGAACGGCGGGTTGCACAACACCACGTCCAGCGACTGCGGTGCCTGGCCCGCAAGTCCGTCACCGGCACGGACCTCGACCTCGCGGGCACCCAGGGCTGCTTGCCAGTTCTCCCGCGCCGATTGCACGGCCATGAACGATTCATCGACCAGCGTGTAGTGCGCCTCCGGGTTGGCCAGGGCGCTGGCGATGGCCAGCACGCCGTTGCCGCAGCCCAGGTCGGCCACCCGCGCCGAGCCCAGGTTGCGCGGCAGGTGGGGGAGGAATGCGCGAGTGCCGATGTCCAGGCCCTCGCGGCAGAACACGTTGGCGTGGTTGAGCAGCGTCAGCGCAGGTTCGTCCAGCGCATAGCGGGTAGGGTAGGGCGATGCTTGTGCAGGTTTGTCTTCATGGGTGGCGATCAACAGCCTGGCCTTCTTGACGGCCAATGACGGTCGCATCGTGCCGATGTATTTTTCCAGCAGCTCGCCGGCGGCGTGAGGCAGGTGCTTGACCATGCCGGCGGCCACTACCTCGGCGCCAGGCTTCAGGTGGCCGTGCAGGCGGATGAGTTGTTCTTCGAGCAGCGCGAGGGTCTTGGGCACGCGCACCAGCACACGGTCGAACGGACCTTGCACATCGGTGCTGGCCGGGATGAGCTCGACGCTGTCGAATGGCAGGCCGTTGCGCGTGAGGTTCTTTTCCAGCCCTAGCGCGCCCAGAAACGAATCGCCGCTGCTGACCACCTGCACGACGCTCTGCAGACTGATGGCCAGAGCGCCGAAGCTGTCGTTGAGAATCAGCACGCGGGCCTGGGCCGGCAGCGCGTGCTCGGCCATGTAGGCCAGCAAATACTCGTCCGCCGCATCGAACGCCTGCAACGGTTCGTTGGGTTGATCGGGCTGGCGGATCAGATCGAGTTCAGCGAAAGGCGAGGTCAGTACAGGCATGGCGAAGGGCACGAAAGCGGCAATAAAGCCGCGATTCTACCCGATCGCACGCGGAGCCTGTAGAAGCGGTCATCGGCCACGAAAGCCGCGCCGCAGCCACACCCTGCGCAAACGGGTCCTACCCGCGATGGGTTCACCGCAGCCTCACCCTGTGGGAGCGGGTTCTACCCTGCAACTGCACCCTGTGGAAGCGGGTTCCACCCTGCAGCTGCACCCTGTGGGAGCGGGTTCTACCCGCGAAGGGCTCACCGCCCAACATCAGACTCACTGCGGTACGACCTTTGCGAGCAGATGGCTCACCGGTCGCCACACAAACCAGCGGTGTTTATCTTCGCTGGTTTGCGGGAAAATGCCGGCACTTGAACAACGGAGCGCCTCATGACCGCCAGCGCAGAAAAATTCACTCGCCAGACCCTCATCGAGGTCCAGCCGCTGACCCCCAGCCTGTTCACCCTGCGCACAACCCGCGATGCCGGTTTCCGCTTCGTCGCCGGTCAGTTCGCTCGTCTGGGTGTGACCAAGGCCGACGGCACCGTGGTGTGGCGCGCCTATTCGATGGTGTCGTCGCCCCACGACGAGTTTCTCGAGTTCTTCTCCATCGTCGTACCGGGTGGCGAGTTCACCAGCGAATTGAGCCGGCTCCGCGCAGGGGACGAACTGCTGGTGGAAAAGATGGCCACCGGGTTCCTTACCCTGGACCGCTTCGTCGACGGTCGGGACCTGTGGATGCTGGCAACCGGCACCGGCGTGGCGCCCTTCGTTTCGATCCTGCAGGATTTTCCCGTGTGGGAGAAATTCGAACGGATCAAACTGGTGTACAGCGCCAGACAGGGCCAGGAGCTGGCCTATCGTGAGCTGATCGCCGGGCTTGAACAGCGCGACTATTTGGCCGAGTTCGCCGGCAAGCTGCAATTTATCCCGATCGTGACCCGGGAAAGGGTGCCTGGCACCTTGCACGGGCGCATTACCGACCTGATTCAAAGCGGCGAACTGGAAAGGGCCGCAGGGCTGGAACTGACCCCCGAGCATTCACGGGTGATGATCTGCGGCAACCCGCAGATGATCGACGACACCCGGCAACTGCTCAAAGGCCGCGCCATGAACCTCAGCCTCAGCCGCCGTCCCGGCCAGGTCGCGGTCGAAAACTACTGGTAGCAATCGCCCCACCACCTGACCTACCGCATCAACCATTCGCGGCCAATGACCGCTCCTGCAGCAGCTTTCATCCGTAGGAGCGGTCATCGGCCTCGAAGGCAGCACTGCGCTGTGCCTGGCTCACCGCATCAACCTTTCGCGGCCACAGACCGCTCCTACAGTGGATCAGTGCCCACCCCGGCCCACCCGTAGGAGCGGTCATCGGCCGCGAACGGCGCACCGCGGTATCAGATCTGCGGCCCGGGCGTCGGCGCAGTGGTGACCACGGTGCCCTTGCCGTTCTGCTCCTTGAGCAGGTCACGGATTTCGCCCAGCAGCAGCTCTTCCTTGGTTGGCGCAGCCGGCGCTGCAGGCTTCTTTTCTTCCTGGTGACGCAGGCGATTGATGGCCTTCACGCCCATGAAGATGGCGAACGCCACGATGATGAAGTCGATGACCGTCTGGATGAACTTGCCATAGGCCAGCACCACCGCCGGCGCATCGCCAACCGCGGCGCGCAGGGTAATGGCCAGGTCGCTGAAATCCACGCCCCCGATCAGCAACCCGAGCGGCGGCATGATCACATCGCCAACGAAGGATGAAACGATCTTGCCGAACGCTGCACCGATGATGATACCAACGGCCATGTCGACTACATTGCCTTTGACCGCAAAGGCCTTGAATTCACTTAGCACGCTCATGAGGTTATTCCTTATTACAGATGAGGTTGGTCAACGCATTCCAAATCAGCGAGATGCTTCATTTTCCATGCCTGCTGCAAGGGACCCAACTGCGCCCTAGAAGTTTTGTCAAAGTACAGACTAGACGCTTTTCAGCGCTGCAAGGGCTTGATTTGCCCACTATTCCAGCGCGCTCGATTATCATGAACGCACTTTTCGAACAGGAATTTTCATGGCCAAGGCAAAGCGCATGTACGGCTGCACCGAGTGCGGTGCCACGTTTCCCAAATGGGCAGGCCAATGCGGCGAGTGCGGTGCCTGGAACACCCTGGTGGAGACCGTCATCGAAAGCGGCGCTGCCGCACCGCCCAGTGGCCGCACCGGCTGGACAGGGCAGCAGGCCCAACTCAAGACCCTGGCCGAAGTCAGCATCGAAGAGATCCCGCGCTTCTCGACTGCATCGGCCGAGCTGGACCGCGTGCTCGGCGGCGGCCTGGTCGACGGCTCGGTGGTGCTGATCGGCGGCGACCCCGGCATCGGCAAATCCACCATTCTGCTGCAGACCCTGTGCAACATCGCCATGCGCATGCCCGCGCTGTACGTCACCGGCGAAGAATCGCAGCAACAGGTGGCCATGCGCGCGCGACGCCTGGGCCTGCCCCAGGACAAGCTCAAGGTCATGACCGAGACCTGCATCGAAACCATCATCGCCACCGCCAAGGTCGAGCAGCCCAAGGTCATGGTGATCGACTCGATCCAGACCATCTTCACCGAAAACCTGCAGTCCGCGCCCGGCGGCGTGTCGCAGGTGCGCGAAAGCGCCGCGCTGCTGGTGCGTTATGCCAAACAGAGCGGCACGGCCATCTTTCTGGTTGGCCACGTGACCAAGGAAGGCGCCCTGGCCGGCCCCCGCGTGCTCGAGCACATGGTCGATACCGTGCTGTACTTCGAAGGCGAATCCGATGGCCGCCTGCGCTTGTTGCGGGCCGTGAAGAACCGCTTCGGCGCGATCAACGAGCTGGGCGTGTTCGGCATGACCGACAAGGGCCTGAAAGAAGTCTCCAACCCGTCGGCGATCTTTCTCACTCGTGCCCAGGAAGAAGTCCCCGGCAGTGTGGTCATGGCCACGTGGGAAGGTACCCGGCCCATGCTGGTGGAAGTGCAGGCGCTGGTCGACGACAGCCACCTGTCCAACCCGCGCCGGGTCACTCTGGGCCTGGACCAGAACCGCCTGGCCATGCTGCTGGCAGTACTGCATCGGCATGGCGGCATCCCCACCCATGACCAAGACGTGTTCCTCAACGTGGTCGGCGGCGTGAAAGTGCTGGAAACCGCTTCCGACCTGGCGTTGCTCGCGGCAATCATGTCCAGCCTGCGCAACCGTCCGCTGCCGCACGACTTGCTGGTGTTCGGCGAAGTCGGCCTGTCCGGCGAGGTGCGCCCGGTTCCCAGTGGTCAGGAACGGCTCAAGGAAGCGGCCAAGCATGGCTTCAAGCGTGCCATCGTGCCCAAGGCCAATGCGCCCAAGGAAGCGCCGCCAGGCTTGCAGGTCATTGCCGTGACGCGTCTGGAACAAGCGCTGGATGCCTTGTTCGAGTAGCACGAACGCTGCAGTAGGCTAAGGTTGTTGGGTGTCAGGACTTGCCCTATCGGCGTAGACGCTCCCGCTGTTCCATTGTGGGAGCGGGTCTCTGCCCGCGAAGAGGCCAATCCTGCCTACAAAAACCACAACCGCCCGAGGCTCCCGACCTATGCCCGTTCGACCTTCACGCGTCATCGCAATCGCTGCAGCCTGCCTGTTTTCGCTGTCGACGCAGGCTGCCGAACTGCCTGCCGCCGATCTCTACAAACAGGCCCAGGCCGAACAACCCAGCTACCTGGAAACGGTCAAGGAACTGGTCTCGGTAGACACGGGCACCGGCCAGGAAAAAGGCCTGGCCACGGTCAGCGCGCTGCTGGTCAAGCGCCTCAAGGAGCTGGGTGCCACGGTCCAGACCACCCCGGCCACGCCGTCGGTGGGCGACAACATCGTCGGCACCTTCAAGGGCAGCGGCAGCAAGAACTTCCTGCTCATGGTCCACTACGACACGGTCTTCCTGCCCGGCACTGCGGCCAAGCGTCCGTTCCGCACCGACGAAGCACGCGCCTATGGCCCTGGCGTGGCCGATGCCAAGGGCGGTGTGGCGATGATCCTGCACGCGTTGAAACTGCTCAAGGCCCAAGGCTTCGACGGCTACGGCACGCTCACTGTGCTGTTCAACCCGGACGAGGAAATGGGCTCGGCCGGCTCGAAGAAAATCATCGCCGAACTGGCTGCCCAGAACGATTACGTCTTTTCCTACGAGCCGCCGAACAAGGACGCAGTGACCACTGCCACCAACGGTATCAACGGCTTGGTCCTGGAAGTCAAAGGGCGCTCGTCCCACGCCGGCTCCGCGCCCGAAGAGGGCCGCAACGCGCTCACCGAACTGGCCCACCAGTTGGTCCAGCTCAAGGACCTGGGCGATCCCGACAAGGGCACCACCGTGAACTGGACCATGGCCAAGGCAGGCGAGAAGCGCAACATCATCCCGGCCCTTGCAACAGCTGAAGCCGACATGCGCTACTCGGACATCGAGGAAACCGACCGCGTGCTTGCGCAAGGCCAGCGTCTGATCCGCAAGCAATTGATCGACGACACTCAAGTCAGCCTGCGCCTGGAGAAGGGCCGCCCACCGCTGGCCAAGAACAGTGGTTCTGAACAACTGGCCGGCGTGGCGCAGAAAGCCTATGCCGCCATCGACAAATCCATCGAGCCGATCGCCATGCGCTTCGGTACCGATGCCGGCTATGCCTACGTGCCCGGCAGCGACAAGCCAGCAGTGCTGGAAACCATGGGCGTGGTTGGGGCGGGGTTGCATGCCGACGACGAATACATCGAACTGGACAGCATCGCGCCGCGGCTGTATCTGACCTTGTCGATGATTCGCACGCTGTCGGTACCGTGATCCACTGCAGTGCGGGCGCCTGGCGCAGGCGCCCGCACTGCCATGCAAACTTGCTCAACCCCCGGCGCGCCCCGTACTCTGAGGTCCTCTCACCGACCATGGAGCGCGCCCTATGAATACTGCAGTGCCGGGCATGGGCCCCGTCAAGGCTGTCATCTTCGACATGGATGGCTTGCTGCTGAACACCGAAGGCATCTACACCGAAGTCACGCAGATGATTGCCGAGCGTTACGGCAAGGTCTTCGACTGGAGTATCAAGCAGAACACCATCGGCCTGGGTGCCACTGACCTGTCGACCTATATCGTCGAGACATTGGGCCTGCCGCTGACGCCCGCTGAATTCATCGAAGCACGCGCGCCGCTGATGGCCGAGCGCTTTCCCCACGCGCAGGCCATGGCTGGCGCCGAGGCGCTGGTGCGGCATTTGAAGGCGCACAATATTCCGATCGCCGTAGGTACCAGTTCGTCTCGCGGGCACTTTGCGATGAAAACCACCCTGCATCAGGAGTGGTTTGCGCTGTTCGACACGGTTGTCACTGCCGATGACCCAGAGGTGGGTGCGGCCAAGCCTGCGCCGGATATTTTCCTGGTCGCGGCCAGGCGTCTGGGGGTGGAGCCCAAGGATTGTCTGGTGTTCGAGGATTCGCCCTTCGGCGTCACCGCCGCCAAGGCTGCCGGCATGTTCGCCGTGGCCGTGCCGGATGCCGCCATGGCGCCAGAACGCTATCACCACGCCGACGATCGTCTGCAAAGCCTGCTGGGTTTCGATCCCGCCCAGTGGGGGCTGCCGGCTCACTTGGTGTAGTAATACTCGCCGTAGGCGCGGTCATCGGCCGCGAAGGTCTCGCCGCCGTCCTCAAACCTCCAACAAAGCCCCCAGCTCCCGCTCCAGCTCCTCGGGGTCGCCCAGGTTGAGTTCGATCAAGCGACGCAGATGGCTGATCGAATCCAGACCAATATGGGTGCACACGAAACCCAGCTGCCCATGATCGTCATGGGCCAGCTTGACCTCCATCACCACATCTTCCTGCGGCCCCAGCTTCACATCCACATTGAAGGGTTGGCTGGCATCACCCAGCCAGGGCGACGGCTTTTCGATCAACAGCCCCTTCAATGACAGATCGAGCAGCTTCACCGGCCAGCGCTCGGTGCCTTGGCGCAGTTCGGTCTTGGCATCGAAGGCGATGCGCTTGAAGCGCCGGCGTTCGGTATGGGTTTGCGTCATGATCGGGTTCTCCAGTTTTGCTGGACTATAGCGCAGTGACTCAAAGCCAGCGGCGAACCCGTCGACAATACTGGCGATAAGTCTCGCCAAACAGCCCTTCCAGCTGGATTTCGTCAGGCCTGATCACCAGCCAGTTCATCAGGTACAACAACACCGGCAGCAACAGCCACGGCCACAGGCTGCCCATCAGCAACGACAGCGCGACATAGGCAAGGGTGTCACCCAGATTGATCGGGTTGCGCGACAGCGCGAACGGCCCGTCGCGCAGCAATCGGTGGGGGGCGTCGAAATTGCTGGTTGCCGTGTGTTGGCGCTTGAAACGCAGCATGGCCCAGAAGGAGAGGCTCTGGCCGAGGATGATCAAGGCCGCCGCCGTGGCGGCGGTCCAGCTGTTGACCGGCAACGCAATGGGCAGCGCATAGCTCAGGGCCATGGCCACCGCGATGAACGCCAGATACAGCAACGGTGGCGGCAGGACGGCTTGGGCAGGTGGCTTGGGCATGGGTCAACTCGTTTTGGACACCTTAAGTGCGACCCACACCGGCTGCAGGTGTTCCGATTCGTCCCTGCCTCACGCGCCGCACCGCTCTAGACCAACGTGGGGATGGCCATCGAGCAAAAAATCGCTAGACTCGATAAGGCTGACACTCATCCACTGAGCTGGAAACAATAATATGAAGAATAATAGCAGTGCGTTCCGCCACGTTCCGTGGCTGATCGTGGCGATCATTGGTGCCTGTGCCCTGGGCGTCGTTGCACTTCGCCGCGGTGAAGCAATCAATGCGTTATGGATCGTCGTCGCGGCAGTGGCCATCTACCTGGTCGCCTACCGCTACTACAGCCTGTTCATCGCCAACCACGTCATGCAGCTGGACTCGCGCCGGGCCACGCCCGCGGTGCTCAACAACGACGGTCTGGACTACGTACCGACCAACAAGCACATTCTCTTCGGCCACCACTTCGCAGCCATTGCCGGTGCTGGCCCTCTGGTCGGGCCGGTGCTGGCCGCGCAGATGGGCTATCTGCCTGGCACGCTGTGGCTGATCGCAGGCGTGGTCCTGGCCGGCGCCGTGCAGGATTTCATGGTGCTGTTCCTGTCCACCCGCCGCAACGGCCGCTCGCTGGGCGACATGGTGCGCGAGGAAATGGGCCGCATCCCCGGCACCATCGCCCTCTTCGGTTGCTTCCTGATCATGATCATCATCCTCGCGGTGCTGGCGCTGATCGTGGTCAAGGCACTTGCCGAAAGCCCGTGGGGCATCTTCACGGTCATGGCCACTATCCCGATCGCCATGTTCATGGGCGTGTACATGCGCTACATCCGCCCGGGCCGCATCGGTGAAATCTCCATCATCGGCGTGTTTCTGCTGTTGCTCTCGATCTGGCTGGGGGGCCAGGTGGCGGCCGACCCGGTCTGGGCCAAGGCCTTCACCTTCTCCGGCATTCAGATCACCTGGATGCTGGTGGGCTATGGCTTCGTCGCAGCCGTGCTGCCCGTGTGGCTGATCCTGGCACCCCGCGACTACCTGTCCACCTTCCTCAAGATCGGTACCATCATCGCCCTGGCCATCGGTATTCTGGTGACCATGCCGGAACTGAAGATGCCTGCGCTGACCCAGTTCACCGACGGCACCGGCCCGGTATGGAAGGGCGGTCTGTTCCCGTTCCTGTTCATCACCATCGCCTGCGGCGCGGTGTCCGGTTTCCATGCGCTGATTTCCTCGGGCACCACGCCCAAGCTGCTGGACAACGAAACCAACGCCCGCTACATCGGCTACGGTGCCATGTTGATGGAATCGTTCGTGGCGATCATGGCCATGGTTGCCGCTTCGGTCATCGAACCGGGCGTTTACTTCGCCATGAACAGCCCGGCCGCAGTGGTCGGTACCGATGTGGTCGCAGTGGCAACGGCGGTCAGCAGCTGGGGCTTTGCCATTACCCCGGAAGCGCTGCAGGCGGTGGCCCATGACATCGGCGAAACCACCATCCTGGCGCGTGCCGGCGGTGCACCGACCCTGGCCGTGGGTATCGCGCAGATCCTGCACTCGGTGCTGCCGGGTGAAAACACCATGGCTTTCTGGTACCACTTCGCAATCCTGTTCGAGGCGTTGTTCATCCTGACCGCCGTGGACGCCGGTACCCGTGCCGGACGCTTCATGCTGCAAGACCTGCTCGGCTCGTTCGTCCCGGCGCTCAAACGCACCGAGTCGTGGACCGCCAACGTCATCGCCACCGCCGGTTGCGTGACACTCTGGGGCTGGTTGCTGTATCAGGGCGTGATCGATCCGCTGGGTGGTATCAATACCCTGTGGCCGCTGTTCGGCATCTCCAACCAGATGCTGGCCGGTATTGCCCTGATGCTCGCCACCGTCGTGCTGATCAAGATGAAGCGTCAGCGCTATATCTGGGTCACCATGCTGCCGGCCGTGTGGCTGCTGATCTGCACCACCACTGCAGGCTTCATCAAGCTGTTCGACGCCAACCCCGCAGTTGGCTTCCTGGCGCTGGCCAAGAAGTACAGCGACGCGTTGGCCCAGGGCCAGGTCATTGCACCGGCCAAGAGCGTCGAGCAGATGCAGCACGTAATCTTCAATGCCTACACCAACGCAACCTTGACCGTACTGTTCCTGCTGGTGGTCTTCAGCATCCTGTTCTTCGCCTTGAAGGTCGGCGTCGCCGCCTGGGGCAAGAAGGAACGTACCGACAAGGAAGCACCGTTCCAGCCGTTCCCCAATGCGTGATGATCGAGGGCTGCCGCCATGTTCAATGACTTGAGCAAGTTGGGAAAATACCTGGGCCAGGCGGCACGTCTGATGGTGGGCATGCCGGACTACGACAACTATGTCGAACACATGCAGACCAAGCACCCGGACAAGCCGATGATGGATTACCAGGCGTTCTTCCGCGAACGCCAGGAGGCCAGGTACGGCGGCAAGGGTGGGCCCAAGTGTTGTTGAGGCATGCCATCTCGTAGAGATGTGTCGTGAGTGACGGCCCTTTCGCGGCCAATGGCCGCTCCTACAAGTGATCGATTATCCCTGTAGGAGCGGCCAGTGGCCGCGAAGAGGCCATTTGCATTTAAATGATTCCGGAGCCAACAAACTTGTCCGAAGCCGCACCCCCGATTCCCGTCACCATCCTCAGCGGCTTTCTCGGCGCCGGCAAGACCACCTTGCTGCGCCATATGCTCAAGGCCGAACATGGCTTGAAGATCGCCGTGATCGAGAACGAATTCAGCGACGCCGGCATCGACACCCAGCTGCTGGGCGACGAGCCGGTGCAAATCATGACGCTGGCCAACGGCTGCGTCTGCTGCACCATCCACACCGACCTGACCAAGGCGCTGTACCTGTTGCTCGAACGCCTGGACAGTGGCGAGATCGCCTTCGATCGACTGGTCATCGAGTGCACTGGCCTGGCCGACCCAGCGCCCGTCGCGCAGACCTTTTTCATCAATGAAGAGCTGCGCGAGCGCTACATCCTGGATGGCATTCTGACCTTGGTCGACGCTGCCCATGCCGGCATTCATCTGGCCCAGACCATCGCCCAGGCGCAGGTCGGGTTCGCCGATCGCCTGTTGATCAGCAAGACCGATCTGGTGCCAGCAACGGTGCTGGAAGAACTGAGCGAGCGCCTGACCCGCATCAACCGTCGGGCCCCGATCCGAGTGGTCGAACATGGGCGTATCGACCTGGCAGAACTGCTCGATGTGCGGGGTTTCAATCTCAATGCAGGCCTGGCGTTGCGCCCGGTCAACCAGGGTCCCAGCGTCGACCGTATTGCCAGCCTGGTGCTGCGCACCGACAAGCCGCTGGACATCGATCGGCTCAGTACCTTCATGAATGAACTGCTGGAAGAGCACGGCAAGCAACTGCTGCGCTACAAGGGCGTTTTGAATATCGCTGGGGAAGATCGACGCCTGGTGTTCCAGGGCGTGCTGAAACTCTACGGCTTCGACTGGGACACCGAATGGGCCGAGGGGGAGGTACGCGAAAGCGTGATGGTGTTCATCGCCGATGATCTACCCGAAGCCAAGATCCGCGCCGGATTCGAAACCCTCTAAAGCCTGTGCCGGCCTTATCGCGGGCAGAGCCCGCTCCCACAGGGATCTCCAGCACGACAACGATCCCTGTGGGGGCGGGCTCTGCCCACGATGGGGCCGCCCCTGATACATAAAAAAGCCCGACTCAATGAGCCGGGCTTTTTCATATCAAGGCACAGCTATCAGTCGGCATACACCGGCAGCTTCGCGCAGATGGCCTTGACCTTTTCGCGCACGGCATCGATCACCGCGTCGTTGTTCAGGTCGGCCAGAATGTCGCAGATCCAGCCGGCCAGCTCCTGGCACTCGGCTTCCTTGAAACCGCGAGTGGTCACTGCAGGCGTACCGAAGCGCAGGCCCGAGGTGACGAACGGAGAACGTGGGTCATTCGGCACCGAGTTCTTGTTGACGGTGATGAATGCCTTGCCCAGCGCGGCATCGGCGTCTTTGCCGGAAATGTCCTGCTTGATCAGCGACAGCAGGAACAGATGGTTCTCGGTACCACCGGACACCACGTCGAAACCACGGTCGATGAACACCTTGGCCATTGCCTTGGCGTTCTTCACGACCTGTTGCTGGTAGGTCTTGAATTCAGGCTGCAGCGCTTCCTTGAAACACACGGCCTTGGCAGCGATGACGTGCTCCAGCGGGCCGCCCTGGGCGCCCGGGAAGACCGCCGAGTTGAGCTTCTTCTCGATCTCGGCGTTGGCACGCGCCAGGATCAAACCGCCACGCGGACCGCGCAGGGTCTTGTGGGTGGTGGTGGTGACCACGTCGGCGAACGGCACCGGGTTCGGGTACACGCCAGCGGCGACCAGGCCTGCCACGTGGGCCATATCGACGAACAGATAGGCACCGACCTTGTCGGCGATCTCACGGAAGCGTGGGAAGTCGAGGATCTGCGAGTAGGCGGAGAAACCGGCCACGATCATCTTCGGCTTGTGCTCGACGGCCAGGCGCTCGACTTCATCGTAGTCGATCAGGCCTTGGGCATCGATACCGTACTGGACGGCGTTGTACAGCTTGCCCGACGAAGAAACGCTGGCGCCGTGGGTCAGGTGACCGCCGTGGGCCAGGCTCATGCCCAGGATGGTGTCGCCTGCCTGCAGCAGAGCCAGGTACACCGCGCTGTTGGCCTGAGAGCCGGCATGCGGCTGGACGTTGGCGTAGTCGGCGCCGAACAGTTCCTTGGCGCGATCGATGGCCAGCTGCTCGACCACGTCGACGTACTCGCAGCCACCGTAGTAACGCTTGCCCGGATAGCCTTCGGCGTACTTGTTGGTCAGCACCGAGCCCTGGGCTTCCATGACAGCGGGGCTGGTGTAGTTTTCCGAGGCGATCAGCTCGATGTGCTCTTCCTGACGCAGGGCTTCTTGCTCCATGGCGGCAAAGAGATCGGCATCGTACTTGGCGAGTGTCTGGCTACGGCTGAACATGGCGGTCCTCAAGGATCGGGATGTTGGGAAAGGCGAGCATTCTACCCCATAGGCTTTTATCTGGCATATGAAAGGCAGTCACTGCGTGAACAAGCGGGCCTCATGTCCACCGGCACCCCGGCACCCCGGCACCCCGTAGGAGCGGTCATTGGCCGCGAAAGCCACGCCGCGGTTCCACTGATCTACCGCAGGGCGCCCTTCGCGGCCACTGACCGCTCCCACAAGCGAGGGTCACTGAAACAGGAACAGCGCGTCGTTACTGAACTGCGACTCGAAGCGATGAGCCTGCATCGGCCGGCCGAACAGGTAGCCCTGAACCTCGTCGCAGCCATGCTCGCGCAGAAACTCCAGCTGCTCGTGGGTCTCCACGCCTTCGGCGATCACCGACAGATTGAGGCTGTGCGCCATGGCAATGATGGCCCGGGCGATCTGCGCATCCTGTTCGCCGGAGGGCAGACCGTCGACGAAGGTGCGGTCGATCTTCAGCACGTCGATGGGGAATTGCTTGAGGTAGTTGAGCGACGAGTAGCCAGTACCGAAATCGTCGATGGCGATGCTCAGGCCGAGGTTCTTCAAGATATCGAGGATCACCATGGCCTCGTTGACCTCGCGCATCAGGATGCTCTCGGTCAGTTCGAGCTCCAGGCACGCCGGTGGCAGGCCGATACGTTCCAGCATTCGGGCAATCCGATTGCCCAGCTGGCCGTCGGCGAACTGCCGCGCGGAGATGTTCACCGACACCTTGGGCACCCGCACCTTGGCCAGATGCCAGGCCTTGAGCTGACGACACGCCTCGGCCAGCACCCAATCGCCCACGTCCACCACCAGGCCGAGCTCCTCGAGCACCGGAATGAACTCGCCAGGCGGCACCAGGCCGCGCCGTGGATGGTTCCAGCGCAACAGCGCCTCGGCACCGGTCAGACGCTTGCCGTCGCCGCTGAACTGCGGCTGGTAGTACAGCACGAATTCTTCTTGCTCCAGGGCATGGCGCAAGTCGCTTTCCAGCTCCAGACGTTCCAGCGCCGTAGCGTTCATGTCGGCCTGATAGAACTGGAAATTGTTCTTGCCGCGCTCCTTGGCGTGGTACATCGCGGTGTCGGCGTTCTTCATCAATTGGCTGAGCTCGCCGCCATCCTGGGGGCTCAAGGCAATGCCCACGCTCGCCGTGACGAAGAACTCGCGGCCTTCGAGCACGAACGGTTTGACCAGGCTGCCGAGAATCTGCTCCGCCACATGGATGGCCTGGTTCAAGGCCAGCTCACGGGTCGCGCGGGGTTGCAGCAGCAGGGTGAATTCGTCGCCGCCCATGCGCGCCACGGTGTCATCGTCGTCGACGCAACCCAGCAGGCGCGTGGCCATGTCCTTGAGCATGCGGTCGCCGGCGGCGTGGCCGAGCGAATCGTTGATCGGCTTGAAGCGGTCAAGGTCGAGGAACATCAGCACCACCCACGACTGCTGGCGTTCGGCCTGCTGCAGGGCGTTGTACAGGCGGTCCTGAAACAGCGTGCGGTTGGGCAGGTGGGTCAGGGCATCGTAGTAGGCCAGGCGATGAATACGCTGTTCGCTGGCCTTGCGCTCGCTGATGTCGCTGAAGAAGCACACGTAGCTGGCCAGATCGCCTTCGTCATCGAGTACCGCGGTGATGCCGACCCAGGCCGGGTAGTGCTCGCCATTGCGCCGCTTGAGCCAGACTTCGCCTTCCCAGGTGCCGCGCAGTTGCAGTTGCTTGAGCACATAGCGCAGGTGGGCTTCCTGCTGGTCATCCACGGTCAGCATGTTGGGCAGTTGGTCCAGCACCTGGGCCACGGCATAACCACTGACGCGGCTGAAGGCTTCGTTGGCCTGGACGATATAGCCCGCCGGGTCGGTGATGAGAATCGCCGACGTCGAATGTTCGAACACCGTGGCAGCCATGCGCAGGTCCTTCTCCGCTCGGCGCTGCTGGCTGACGTCGCGCCCTACGCCCAGCATGCCTTCCAGAGCCCCGTGGGTGTCCCAGATCAACACCAGGCGCAGCTCGATGGGAATCTTGCGGCCATCGTTGCGCATGCAGTCGAACATGAAGACCTGGGTCTTGAGGTCGCTGCGCAGCGCGGCCAGCTCGGCCGGCACATGCAACGCCCGACGGACCTGCGTCAGCAGCGCATTGATCCCCGTCATCTGTGCGGGATTGGCCAGCATGCCCTGCCAACCGTGCTCCAGCACCCAGTCTGCCTCGTAGCCCAGCACGCTCTGTACCGAAGGGCTGACGTAGTTCAGTTCCAAACGGTTGTTGGTCGAGAAGATCACGTCGCTGATGCTCTCGGCGAGCATGCGGTGGCGCTTTTCGCTCTGGCGCAGCGATTCGCTCGCCGTCCTGTGGCTGGTGATGTCGGTGATGCTGAGAATGACCGCACGGTAGTCCTCCGGGCGCTCGGGAAAGCGCACGGTCAGCCACAGGTACTGGTCCTGGCCCTGCTGGTTGACCAGGCGGATTTCCTGTTCCAATTGCTGTTGGCGCTCCAGCAGCGCAGCGATCAGACGGTGGCCGATGCCGGTGGCCGAGCCGCCTTCGATGAGCTTGCGCCACGCCTGTTCGCCAGTGTCCACCTGCAGCACCCGCAAGGCAACCTGGTTCACTTCGGTGATGCGCAGTGCCTGCAGCAGGTCGAGGCGCTTGGTTGGGTTGTCCTGCAGCCACTGTGCAGAGTCGGTGTGCCCGTTGAGCCCGACCCGCTCGAAGAACGCCAGGACGCCCGACAGGTCGAGCACGCACAGCGCCACTCCGGCGCCTTCGAAGATGTCCTGATAGCGGCGACGCTCTTCGTTGAGCTCGCGCTGGCGGCGGCGCATGCCCAGCAGCGCGAGCAATGGTATCAATGACACCAGAAGGCCCAACAGGCATTTGCCTACCAAGGGCGGCAAGAGCGCCAGACGCGCCTGCCTGGCATCGAACAGGCTGCGCAATTGCCAGTCGCTATGGCTCAGCGGGGTCACCAGCACACTCTGCGCAAGCTCGGTGGCGCTCAGTTCCGAGGCAGTGAGCGGGGCTGGGCCGGCGCGGCCGATGATGTGCTTGTTCGCGTGATTTTCCAGGACCCAGCTGGGGTTCTCCTCGCGCTCGACCTGGTGGATGAGGCGGCTGATGACGGTCGGGCTCATGCGCAGCAGCCAATAGCCGTTGGTGTTTTCGCCAGGCTGGCGGATCAGCAGATAGACCAGGTCTGCGGCTGTGTTGTTGGTGTAGTAGTGGCTATCGCCATCCAGGCGACCTGTCAGCAGGGCAATGAACGGCGCGTCAGTGGCGTCCGGCAGGGTGTCGGCGATGACTCGGGCATCGCCGCTGAGCCAGGCCAGGCTTTGCAGTTCCGGCACCGAGCGGCGGACGCGAGTGAGCGTTTCGGCCCGTTCCCGCGCGCTGGGGAAGGGCTGAGTCGTGAGCAACTGGTTCAGCGCGATCTGCGCATTGAGTGCCATGTTCAGGTTGACGTGATCGGCCAGGTCCGCGCTGTAGTCGATGCTGTGCTGGCGCTGGTCGGCCTGGGTGCGCTGGAACTGGTCGAGCAGCTGCCAGAACAACAGCATCAGCAACATCAAAACCACGAATGCCAGCGCGCCTTTCAACGAACCGTGCAGCGGCGTACCTGACCCTTGGACAGGCGGGCGCAAGGAGGACGGCTGATTGAAATTGGTCAAACTGAAATCCTGCGATATGACAGTCGGGGGCAGGCATAGGCGCGCGCCCCACCAGAGGGCACGTGAATCATGCGTGTTACACCTCGCACTATAAGCGCTAGCGCCCAAGGCCGGCTAGCGCAGCGTAAAACCACCGTGCTGCGCCTGACACGCCGCACCCACCGCCGACGTGGCTCGCGCCGCTGCTACAGCGCTCGTGTCGCTTCCGGACGTTCGTTCACACCGCGATCCGCCTGGCGCACCGCGTTTACCGCCGACGCGGCTCGCGCCGCTGCTACAGCGCTCGTGTCGCTTCCGGACGTTCGTTCACACCGCGATCCGCCTGGCGCACCGCGTTTACCGCCGACGCGGCTCGCGCCGCTGCTACAGGCGCCGCAATCCCGTAGCAGCGGTGCAAGCCGCGTCGGGCCCACCGCGATCCGCCTGGCACACCGCGTCACCGGGCGCGCCCTGGTTTGCCCTGACTCCCGCATTCCGGTAGCTTTGAACACCTTGCGGGGGCCCAAGCTTCCATCCTCTATCTCGCACCTTCTTTATCCAGGTTCATTCCATGGCTCAATACGTCTACACCATGCATCGGCTGAGCAAAGTCGTTCCGCCGAAGCGGGAAATCCTCAAGAACATTTCGCTGTCCTTTTTCCCCGGCGCCAAGATCGGCGTGCTCGGCCTGAACGGCTCGGGCAAATCCACCTTGCTGAAGATCATGGCTGGTGTCGACAAGGAATTCGACGGCGAAGCCCGCCCGATGCCCGAGCTCAACGTTGGCTACCTGCCTCAGGAACCACAGCTCGACCCGACCAAGACCGTGCGCGAAGTGGTCGAGGAAGCGGTCAGCGTGATCAAGGACGCCCAGGCCCGCCTGGACGAGGTCTACGCCGCCTATGCCGAACCGGACGCCGACTTCGACAAGCTGGCCGCCGAACAGGCCAAGCTCGAGTCCATCCTCCAGGCCAGCGACGGCCACAACCTGGAACGGCAACTGGAGGTCGCTGCCGACGCTCTGCGCCTGCCGGCCTGGGATGCCAAGATCGAGCACCTGTCTGGTGGTGAGAAACGCCGCGTGGCCCTGTGCCGCCTGCTGCTCTCGGCCCCCGACATGCTGCTGCTCGACGAACCGACCAACCACCTGGATGCCGATTCCGTCGCCTGGCTGGAGCACTTCCTGCACGACTTCCCTGGCACCGTGGTCGCCATCACCCACGACCGTTACTTCCTCGACAACGTCGCCGGCTGGATCCTGGAGCTCGACCGCGGCGCCGGCATTCCGTACGAAGGCAACTACTCGGGCTGGCTCGAAGCCAAATCCGATCGCCTGGCTGCCGAATCCAAACAACAGTCGGCTCACGAAAAAGCCATGAAAGAAGAACTGGAGTGGGTGCGCAAAGGCGCCAAGGCCCGTCAGTCGAAATCCAAGGCGCGCCTGCAGCGTTTCGAAGAAATGCAGTCGCAGGAATTCCAGAAGCGTTCGGAAACCAACGAGATCTACATCCCGGCCGGTCCGCGCCTGGGTGACAAGGTCATCGAATTCAAGAACGTCACCAAGGGCTACGGCGACCGCGTGCTGATCGACAACCTGTCGTTCGCCATGCCCAAAGGCGCCATCGTCGGCGTGATTGGCGGTAACGGTGCCGGTAAATCCACCCTGTTCCGCATGCTCATGGGCAAGGAACAGCCGGATTCGGGCAGCATCGAAGTGGGCGAAACCGTGCAGCTGGCGTGCGTGGATCAAAGCCGCGACGACCTGGACGGCAGCAAGACCGTGTTCCAGCAGGTCTCCGACGGTTCGGACAATATCCGCATCGGCAACTACGAAATTCCGTCACGCACCTACGTAGGCCGCTTCAACTTCAAGGGCGGCGACCAGCAGAAGTTCGTCAAGGACCTCTCTGGTGGTGAACGCGGTCGCCTGCACCTGGCGCTGACGCTGAAGGAGGGCGGTAACGTCCTGCTGCTCGACGAACCGTCCAACGACCTCGACGTGGAAACCCTGCGTTCGCTCGAAGAAGCCCTGCTCGACTTCCCCGGCGCGGCCATCGTGATCTCTCACGATCGCTGGTTCCTCGACCGCGTGGCCACGCACATCTTGGCCTACGAGGACGACTCCCAGGCCGTGTTCTTCGAAGGCAACTACACCGAGTACGAAGCCGATCGCAAGAAACGCCTGGGTGAAGCGGCTGCCCAGCCGCACCGGGTTCGCCACAAGAAGCTGGCGTGAATGAAAAATGGGGCCCTCTTTGCAGGGCCCCATTTTTTTGCTTGGTGAATGGATATCGGCTGGCCAACAGAGCCGGCGTATCACTCAGGGGCCTGTCTGGATGCCCGTGACTTCCACGGTCAGGTCACCCGCAGGCCGACGCCATACGCGTTCTTCACCAACTTCCGCGCCCAGCAGTGCGCGACCCAGCGGCGACGCCCAGTTGATCAAACCAACGCCTGCGTCCGCCTGGTCTTCGCCGACCAGACACACGCGCTGCTCGGCGCCCTGGTCATCGGCAAAGGTCACCCAGCTGCCGATCTGCACCTTGGCGGTGGACGTGACCGGTGCCACCACTTGGGCATGTTGCAGGCGGTGCTGGTAGTAGCGCATGTCCCGGCTCAGGTCGGCCACACGCTGACGGTCGGCGCGCTCACCCATTGCCATCTGCTCGGCCTGCAGTATCTGCACTTCAGCGACCCGCGCCTGCAACTGGGCCAGGCCACTGGCGGTCACGTAGTTGGGCTGCGTACTGATCAGTCGCTCCACGGGTTGGCTCGCCTGTTCGGCGGCCTGGTCTTCATTCACGAATGCGCGGCTCATGGTCTTCCTCCCTTGAGGGGCGGTACAACTCGCCCAGCTTGCTGTAGGGGAGCCGAGATGTGCCAACCGAGAGGCTGTACGAGGATCGCGGTCAAGCCCTACTCCTACAAGAACGGATGCTTGTAGAAGATTGGGCCGCAAAACCGCATCAGAGTTGCATAAGCCGTCTCCAACCGGCTCAGCTGAATCGAGCGGGGCTGCAGCCCGCGAGATCGGTGAAGGTTGCAGCTGCGTTCATCACCTTTCAGTAGTGGTACCACTTCACCTCGAGCATGACCTCGTTGCGCGGCGAGCTCAAATGGCTGAACTCGCGCTGAGCGCTCAGGCGCAGGCCCAGGTTGCGAGAAATTTCCCACTGCTGATTCAGACTCAGGCTGCGGCGCACTTCGCCATTGGTGAAGTAGTCACCCTTGCCCTCCAGGCTGAAATTGCCCAAGTCGTTCTTCCACAGCACACCGCTGTTGAAACCCGCCGCCGGCGTGACGAACTGGGCAAAGTCGTTGTTGTGTTCCACCCGTGCCGTGCCAAGGGCAAAGCCCAGCAGGTGCTCGCCAAGCTGCCACGTACCGCCGGCACCGCCGTTCACATGGGACACCAGGTTTTCGTCGCCATGCTTGCCCAGCACCCGTTCCAGGCCGCCGGTGACCTGCCAGGAGAGGGGTTGCAACAGCTCGTTGCGCGGCGTCAGCGAACGGATCGTTGCCAGGTCAAGCTGCTGCAATTGCCAGTCATTGCCCTCGTACTGGCGCACTTTCAAGCCCAGGATCTCGATCTGCGCGCCCAGCGGAAAGCCCTCGGCGTTGTCGTTGAGGTCGTGATACGCCATGCGCAGCCCGTACTCGGCGAACGCGGTATCACCGCGGGTACCCACACCCGCGCTCCAGGTGCGTGACTGATGGCCATCCTCGGGCAAGCCCGGCCGGGCGATGTCCAGCGGGGGCGGGGGGTTGCGGTTGATCGCGCGCAGCAACTGGAAACTGCGCTGGGTCCTCGCCGGATCGCGCTCCTGGCCGGTGGCCCGATAGCGCTCGAGACGAAACGCGGCATCCTGGATCAGCGCCTGACGCTCCCTGCCCAGCGCCTGAAAACCTTCACTGTCGATCTGCGCAGTGTCGGCGGCGATCCGCTGTACCCATTGCTGCTCGCTGCTGTCCAGCGGCTTGGCGCGTTCGAGCAGCTCGCGCTCGCGAGATGCGCGATAGTCGATCTTCTCGACCAGCCCGGCAGCCTTCACCGCCTTCACCGTGTCGGTGGGAATGGCGGTCAGGGGGAATTGTGAGGTCAGGTCCAGGCCAGGCCTGGCCACCTGAAGCAGTTCGAGCAGACGATACGAGCAGTTTTCATCGAAGAAGAAATAGTCGAACTGCACCTGCTTGAGTTCCCACACATGCTCGACCATGCGCCCGGTTTCTTCCGGCGTGAGGTTGAGCCGGTATTCCCACAGGTCGCGGTTTTCCAGGCTGCGGTATTCGGAAAGCTTTTCCTGGTAGGGCACCAGGGCGAACAAGCCAGGATAGCCGCCGGCCAGGCCCTTCCAGGCGTAGAGAATGCTGTTGTCACCGCCTTCGACATAGGCGCCGAAGTTGATCGCATAGCTGAGCAGCGCAGTGTTGTTGCTTTGCACATCGGCCTGATCGATGCGCAGCAGGGTATGCCCGAACATCGACGAGGGGCTGTTCAGGTACGCCGCCGGGAATATCAGCACGGCGCTGTGGGGGGCCACGTCCGAGAACCACTTGCGGAACTCGGCGCAGTCCACGGTCGGCAGGTCGCTCAGGCCAAGCTGCTCGCGCAACCAGCGGGTACGCGCTGGGAACACGCACTGTGCATGGCGATCGCCCGTGCCTGCGGGTGCATAGATGGCCTTCAACGTGGCCTGCAGCTCGGCATCCGGATGGTGCGCGCCATCATCGGCCAGGAAGAATTTGCGGTCATCGACATAGCTGCGCCAGCCGCCGAGCTTGCCACGCTCGTAATGGCCGACGGAAATCCAGTACGGATCGTTGGCCAACTGTTGCAGACGCTGAGCGTCGAGGTGCGGAGCGGCATGCAGCGGGGCGCACACACAGAGCGCCAGGAAGGCAAGGCGTTTGAGCATTGTCGGCAACTAGTTCGGCGAAATCGGAAAGGGGGGATGCCCGCTCCGAAAGGAGCGGGCGGGTCGAGCTTAAGCCTGGGTGGCGTATTTGGCCAGACGTGGATCGTTTTTCAGGACCGCGATGGTGTTGCTGTGTACGTCTTCAGCGGTGCTGTCGGCGCTGCTGAAGATCTGCTGGAAGTGCTCGTGGGTAACCGACTGGAAGTAGGCACGATCTTCGGGAGCGACGCCCAGAACCACGGCATAGGTGGTCAGTGCTTCGCCTTGGCCCTTGGCCATGTCTTCGGACAGCTCGTCCATCATGCCATTCATGGCAATCCAGGATTTACCGCCATAGGTCAGTGCAGCGTTGGTGGAGCAGCCGTTGGTGCCCGAGGTCATGCCGAAGGTGGCGTTGCCCGAAGTGCCGTTGGTGGTGGAAGCCAGGAAGTGCGCCGGAGTGCCGCGCTGGCCTTCGAACAACATGTTGCCCCAACCGCAATCCGGACCGCCTGGCGCTTGCGCCATGGCATTGATCGAGACGGCGGCGAACAGAGTACCCAGCAGAATCCGTTTCATAGCGTTGTTCTCTTTTTTGATGTGCTTACCGAGGGTCTAAGTGCCTGGGGATCCAGGACGGGCCGGTTATTTGGCCAGCCGCGTAACTTGGAGTTTAGGCAAGCGTTGCAGTTCCGCACGAAATGAGTAACTTGCAGCCTTGAGCGTCCAGCCCCGCTGCAGCTTGCACCGCCGCCACAGAAGCGCCCAGAATGACCGCATCTGCCCCGCCGAAGTAAGGATGCCCGATGCCCGATTCCGTAGCTGCCAGCCTGCGTCTTGCACCCGAGGCACTGACCCGCCCGTTTTCCGCTGAACAGTTCAACTTCACCACCACCAATGACCTGGAACCCTTCCGCGGCGTCCTGGGCCAGGAGCGCGCCGTCGAGGCCTTGCAGTTCGGCGTCGCCATGCCACGCCCCGGCTACAACGTGTTCGTCATGGGCGAGCCCGGCACCGGCCGCTTCTCGTTCGTCAAACGCTACCTGAAAGCCGAGGGCAAGCGCCTGCAGACCCCGGCCGACTGGGTCTATGTGAACAACTTCGATGAGCCGCGCGAACCCCGCGCCCTCGAGCTGCCGCCCGGCAGTGCAGGTGCCTTCATCGGCGACATCGGGGGGCTCATCGACAATCTGCTGGCGACATTTCCAGCGGTGTTCGAGCATCCGTCCTACCAGCAGCGCAAGAGCGCCATCGACCGCGCCTTCAATCAGCGTTACGACCGCGCACTGGATGTGATCGAAAAACTCTCGCTGGAAAAAGACATCGCGTTGTACCGCGACAGCAGCAACATCGCCTTCACCCCGATGCTCGACGGCAAGGCCCTGGACGAAGCCGAGTTCGCCCAGTTGCCCGAAGTCGACCGCGAGCGCTTCCATACCGATATCTCCAATCTGGAAGAGCGCCTCAACGAGGAGCTGGCCAGCCTGCCGCAGTGGAAACGCGAGTCGAGCAACCAGTTGCGTCACCTGAACGAAGAAACCATCACCCTGGCCCTGCAGCCATTGCTCGCGCCGCTGTCGGAAAAATACGCCGAGAACGCTGCGGTGTGCGGTTACCTGCAGGCCATTCAGGTCAATTTGCTCAAGACCGTGGTCGAGCAGCTGGTCGATGACAGCAAGGCCGATGCCCAGGCCCGCAAGCTGCTGGAAGAGCAGTACAGCCCCAGCCTGGTGGTCGGCCATCACCAGAGCGGTGGCGCGCCAGTGGTGTTCGAACCACACCCGACCTACGACAACCTGTTCGGCCGGATCGAATACAGCACCGATCAGGGCGCGCTCTACACCACCTACAAACAGTTGCGCCCCGGCGCCCTGCACCGGGCCAACGGTGGCTTCCTGATTCTGGAAGCCGAGAAGATGCTGGGCGAGCCCTTCGTCTGGGACGCGCTCAAGCGCGCCTTGCAATCGCGCAAGCTGAAGATGGAATCGCCACTGGGTGAGTTCGGTCGGTTGGCCACTGTCACGCTCACGCCACAGATGATTCCGCTCCAGGTCAAGGTCATCATCATCGGCGCTCGCCAGCTGTACTACGCGTTGCAGGATCACGATCCCGACTTCCAGGAGATGTTCCGCGTCCTGGTGGACTTCGACGAAGACATCCCTATGGTCGACGAGAGCCTGGAGCAGTTCGCCCAACTGCTGAAGACGCGTACCTCGGAGGAGGGCATGGCGCCGTTGACCGGTGACGCCGTCGCGCGCCTGGCCACCTACAGTGCGCGGCTGGCAGAAAACCAGGGGCGGCTGTCGGCCCGTATCGGCGACTTGTTCCAGCTGGTCAGCGAGGCGGACTTCATCCGCCACCTGGCCAACGAAGAACGTACCGACGCCGGCCACATCGAGCGTGCGCTCAAGGCCAAGGCCACGCGCACCGGCCGGGTTTCGGCGCGCATCCTCGACGACATGCTGGCGGGCATCATCCTGATCGACACCAGCGGCGCCGCGGTCGGCAAGTGCAACGGCCTGACGGTGCTGGAAGTGGGCGACTCGGCGTTCGGCGTGCCGGCGCGCATCTCGGCCACGGTGTATCCGGGCGGCAGCGGCATCGTCGACATCGAGCGCGAGGTCAACCTGGGTCAGCCGATCCACTCCAAGGGGGTGATGATTCTCACCGGCTACCTGGGCAGTCGCTATGCACAGGAATTTCCCCTGGCCATTTCCGCCAGCATCGCCCTGGAGCAATCCTACGGATACGTGGATGGCGACAGCGCGTCGCTGGGCGAGGCCTGCACCTTGATCTCGGCGCTCTCGAAAATGCCGCTCAAACAGTGCTTCGCGATCACCGGTTCCATCAACCAGTTCGGCGAAGTCCAGGCGGTGGGCGGGGTCAACGAGAAGATCGAGGGTTTCTTCCGCCTGTGCGAGGCCCGCGGCCTGACTGGCGAACAGGGTGCGATCATTCCGCAGGCCAACGTCGCCACCTTGATGCTCGACGAAAAGGTCCTGCAGGCGGTCCGCGACGGCAAGTTCCATGTCTATGCCGTGCGCCAGGCGGACGAGGCATTGAGCCTGCTGGCCGGTGAGCCAGCCGGTGAACCCGACGAGAACGGCGCGTTTCCCGAGGGCAGCATCAATGCCCGCGTGGTTGAGCGGCTGCGGGTCATCGCGGAAATGATCAGCGAGGAAGACCTCAAGGAAGCCGAGAAAGAACACGCGCTGGAAGAATTGGTCGAGGTCCGGCCAACGGTGTAGGTCTCCGAGGGGCCACCCAGCACGGGTCGGCCCCTCTGCGCCATCGTGCAGGCGTCACCCGGCCAGGGTGCGCCGTCAATTTGTGGAAAACTGACATCTGTAGGCGGCAGGCGGCTGCGACACACCGTCGCACGTCGTGCTTTGCCATGGCCGTGGCTATAATCGTCGCCAATTTCCACCACCCTGTGAGCCTCAATGGAACGCTTCATCGAAAAAACCATGTACGCCTCGCGCTGGTTGCTGGCGCCGATCTACGTTGGACTGTCCTTGGGTCTGCTGGCGCTGGCGCTGAAATTCTTCCAGGAAATCTTTCACGTCCTGCCCAACATCTTCGCCATGGCCGAATCGGAAGTGATTCTGGTGCTGCTTTCGCTCATCGACATGGCGCTGGTTGGCGGCCTTCTGGTGATGGTGATGATTTCCGGCTATGAAAACTTCGTGTCGCAACTGGACATCGAAGAGGGCGTCGAGAAGCTCAGCTGGCTGGGCAAGATGGACTCGTCTTCGCTGAAGATGAAAGTCGCCGCGTCGATCGTGGCCATTTCGTCCATCCATTTGCTGCGCGTGTTCATGGATGCCAAGAACATCGAGCCGCAGTACCTGATGTGGTACGTGATCATCCATATGACCTTCGTCATTTCGGCGTTTGCCATGGGCTACCTGGACAAGCTGACCAAGCACTGATTGCACCTGTAGCACGGGCGCATACGGCCCGGCCTGCTGAAGTGCGGGCCTGCAGTGTGCTAGTCTGCTGGCCCTTTTATCCGGGCGCGCCCTTCATCCCCGCATGAAGATTGCGGCGCGGCCCCGCAGCGGAGCAGTGTTATGTCCGAAGTACAATTGTCGACCGACGAAACCCGCGTCAGCTATGGCATTGGCCGTCAACTGGGCGGCCAACTGCGCGACAACCCACCACCTGGCGTCAGCCTGGAAGCCATCCTGGTCGGCCTGACCGATGCGTTCCGTGGCCATGAAAGCCGTGTGAGCGAAGAAGAGCTGAACGCCAGCTTCAAGGTGATCCGCGACATCATGCAGGCCGAGCAGCAGGCGAAGGCCGAAGCTGCGGCTGGCGAAGGCAAGGCGTACCTGGCCGAAAATGCCAAGCGTGCCGAAATCACCAGCACCGCCAGCGGCTTGCAGTACGAAGTGTTGAGCACAGGCGAAGGCAGCAAGCCGGCCGGTGACAGCACCGTGCGCGTTCACTACCACGGTACCCTGACCGATGGCACCGTGTTCGACAGCTCCTACAGCCGTGGCGAGCCGGCCGAATTCCCGGTCAACGGCGTGATCGCTGGCTGGACCGAAGCCCTGCAACTGATGCCTGCCGGCAGTAAGTGGCGTGTCCACGTACCGAGCGAACTGGCCTACGGCGCCCAGGGCGTCGGCAGCATCCCACCGCACAGCGTGCTGGTGTTCGACGTCGAGCTGCTCGAAGTTCTGTAACCCGCCAGCGGAAACGCACTCCCTGTAGCAGCGGCGCAAGCCGCGTCCGGCCTCACCGCGTGCGTCCAGAAACACCGCACCCACCGCCGACGCGGCTTGCGCCGCTGCTGCAGGGGGCCTGCATGCACTGCCGATGCGGCTCGCGCTGCTGCTGCGGGGAGTGCGGTATCTGTAGCAGCGGCGCAAGCCGCGTCCGGCTTCGGCGCGGTGTATCAGTGCAACTCCCCCATTGGCCGCAGTGCCCGTGCGTAGCAGAACAAAAACAGGTTGCGCACCACTTCCTTGAGCACTCCAGGTTCGCTCGAACTCAGGCCATGCAGGTCGAGGTCGCCCTGGTCGCGTAGCTCATCCAGAGCATCCTCGCCAAGCACCGCACAGACTTCACCCGTCTCGCGATGCAGGATGCGCAGGTAGGGGTGTGGGCGGTCGAGCCAGGCGTCGATCAGATAGGTCATGGCAATTCTCCTTGAGGGCATTCAATGAGAATAATTCTTATTAATATAATAGCAAGCGACTATTTGCCTTCCGCAGGCATTGCACCCTTGGAAGTCAGGCCGGGCGCCTCGCGACGGCCCGGACCGCTGGTCGGGCGACGCCTCAGACCTTGCGCACGAACTCGGACTTGAGCTTCATCGCGCCAATGCCGTCGATCTTGCAGTCGATGTCATGGTCGCCATCGCACAGGCGGATGTTCTTGACCTTGGTGCCGACCTTGACCACCAGCGAAGAGCCTTTGACCTTGAGGTCCTTGATCACGGTAACGGTGTCGCCGTCGGCCAGGGCATTGCCCACCGAGTCCTTGATCGTCAAAGCATCGCCGTCGGCACTCTCGTCGCTCGTGGCCGACCACTCATGGCTGCATTCGGGACAGATCAGCTGAGTGCCGTCTTCGTAGGTGTATTCGCTGTTGCATTTGGGGCAGGGCGGCAGCGTGCTCACGAGATTCCTCGGGGGTAGGGAATAAAGGCGCGCAGTATATAGGGTTTTTGCCGCAAGAGCCCATCAGCGCCAGCTGCCATGCAAGGCGCGCCTTTATGGGGAGTATGGTTCTTGCCTGGGAGCAGGGCTGCTGTGGAAGTGGGCGCTGCCCGCGAGAGCTCACCGCTCACTCACCGTAGAATCAGACACGTGTGGGAGCGGGCGCTGCCCTCGAGAGCCCACCGCCCACCCACCGTAGAATCAGACCCTTGTGGAAGCGGGCTCTGCCCGCGAGAGCCTACCGCTAACCCACCGTAGAATCGGACACTTGTGGGAGCGGGCTCTGCCCGCGAATGGCCCACCACCGAATCAGTGCGTACGCGCCACCGCAAATTCACTCAGCTCGACCAGGGCATCCCGGTATTGGCTGGCAGGCAGCGCCTCCAGCTGAGCAATGGCCTTGGCCACATAATCGCGTGCCAGCTGCGCGGTGTAATCCAGCGCGCCACAATCCTCGACCGCAGTGCGGATGCGTTCCAGATCCTCGATCCCGCCCTTCTGGATCGCCTGGCGGACCAGCGCTGCCTGCTCGGCGGTGCCTTCACGCATGGTATAGATCAGTGGCAAGGTCGGCTTGCCCTCGGCCAGATCGTCGCCCACGTTCTTGCCGAGGGTTTCGGCGTCGCCTCGATAATCGAGCAGATCGTCGACCAGCTGGAAAGCGACGCCCAAATGATCACCGAACGTGCGCAGCGCTTCACACTGTTCGGGGCTGGCACCGGTGAGCGCCGCGGCGCTGTGTGCCGACGCCTCGAAGAGCATCGCTGTCTTGCCGCGGATCACTTCCATGTAGATTTCTTCGGTGGTGCTGGCGTCCCGCACCTTGGACAGCTGCAGCACTTCGCCCTCGGCAATGATGCGCGTGGCATGCGACAGAATCTTCATCACCGGCATCGAGCCCAGTTCGACCATCATTTCGAACGAGCGCGAATAGAGGAAGTCGCCCACCAGCACGCTTGGCGCGTTGCCCCACTTGGCATTGGCGGTGGACCGACCACGGCGCATGCCGGACATGTCGACCACGTCGTCATGCAGCAGGGTCGAGGTGTGCAACAGCTCGATTGTGGCTGCCAGCAGACGCAGGTCGTCGCTTTGATGGCCCAATGCTTTGCCGGCGAGGAGCACCAGCAGCGGCCGCAGGCGCTTGCCCCCAGAGGAGGTGATGTAGTCGCTGATCGTCGATACCAACGGCACGCGCGAGGTCAGCTGCTGCTTGATGATCCCGTCGACGGCGCTGAAATCGTCCGCCACCGCGCGGTAGAAAGCTTGGGGTTGCATCAGCGAGAGTCGCTCCAGAAGGGTTGCGCGGCATGCTAGGACGCGGGTCGGGGTGTGTCAAGGCGCGTCCATGGCCCTGGGCGCCCGCGTGCAGGCCCGGCACGGCCCGGTATGGCCCGTGAAAGGCGTTCTGCCAGGTCCGCCAAGCCAATGAGGCGACTGGCGGCCTCTTGTCAGAGGTTCGCCGCTTGCGTACAATCGCGCACCCTGAACTTCCTGGGCAGCACCTGCCTTACGCAATTGCATTTGGGGCGTTCCAACCCATGCAGCCATGCCAGCCGACACTCTACTTATAAAGAGCTGGGTGAGCAGGATTATCGGAGAAATACCATGTCGTACGCAGTAATCGTTACCGGTGGCAAGCAATACAAGGTCGCCCCAGGTGAATACCTGAAGATCGAGAAACTGGAAATCGCCACCGGCGAATCCGTTACCTTTGATCGCGTTCTGTTGGTCGCCAATGGCGACGACGTGAACATCGGCGCTCCAGTGGTTGCCGGCGCTACCGTTGTGGCTGAAGTGATTTCCCAAGGTCGTCACGATAAGGTCCGCATCATCAAGTTCCGTCGTCGTAAGCACCACATGAAGCGCATGGGCCACCGCCAGTGGTACACCGAGATCAAAATCACCGGTATTCAGGCTTAATTTCAGCCTAATTCCTCACTAGGAGAATTGACTCATGGCACACAAAAAAGCTGGTGGTAGTACCCGTAACGGTCGCGACTCAGAAGCCAAACGCCTTGGCGTGAAGATGTATGGCGGCCAGGCTATCATCCCAGGCAACATCATCGTGCGTCAGCGCGGCACCCAGTTCCACGCTGGCTACGGCGTTGGCATGGGCAAGGATCACACCCTGTTCGCGAAAGTCGCAGGCGTGATCAAGTTCGAAGTAAAGGGCGCCTTCGGTCGTCGTTACGTGAGCGTTGTCGCAGCTTAATCGCGACGTCGCTGGAGAAGCCCTGTCTTGCGACGGGGCTTTTTCGTTTTTGGAGTGAGTCTCTTGCAAAGGTTTGCATGGGCTGTCGGTACGAGAGTCATTGACGGGTTTGCCGCGCTCATTTTCGCAAGAGCCTTACGTTTCAGTTTCATTAGCTCGTCCCTGCGGCGAGAGGCGTATTTTTCATGAAGTTTGTAGATGAAGTATCCATCCGCGTGAAAGCGGGTGACGGTGGCAACGGCTGCATGAGCTTTCGCCGTGAAAAATTCATTGAGAATGGCGGCCCCAACGGCGGCGACGGTGGCGATGGCGGCTCGATCTACATGATCGCCGACGAAAACCTCAACACTTTGGTCGACTATCGCTATACCCGCCACTTCGATGCCGAGCGCGGCGCCAACGGTGGTAGCACCGATTGCACCGGCAAGAAAGGTGAAGACATGGAGCTGCGCGTACCGGTAGGTACCACGGTGATCGATGCTTCCACCCAGGAAGTGATCGGTGACCTGGTCAAGGCCGGTCAGCGCCTGCTCGTCGCACACGGCGGCTGGCACGGTCTGGGCAACACCCGCTTCAAGTCCAGTACCAACCGCGCGCCGCGCCAGACCAGTCCGGGCAAGCCGGGTGAGCAGCGTGACCTCAAGCTGGAAATGAAAGTGCTGGCCGATGTTGGCTTGCTGGGCCTGCCCAATGCTGGCAAGAGCACCTTCATCCGCTCGGTCTCCGCGGCCAAGCCCAAGGTGGCGGACTACCCGTTCACCACATTGGTGCCGAACCTGGGTGTGGTCAGTGTCGATCGCTGGAAGAGCTTCGTGGTAGCCGACATTCCCGGTCTGATCGAGGGCGCTTCGCACGGTGCCGGCCTGGGTATCCGCTTCCTCAAGCACTTGGCGCGTACGCGCGTGCTGTTGCACCTGGTCGACATGGCGCCGCTGGATGAAACCAGCGCTCCCGATGCCGCCGAAGTGATCGTCAACGAACTGGTCAAGTTCAGTCCGTCGCTGGCCGAGCGCGAGCGCTGGCTGGTGCTCAACAAGTGCGACCAGATTCTGGAAGAGGAGCACGAAGAGCGGGTCAAGGAAATCGTCGACCGCCTGGAGTGGGAAGGTCCGGTCTACGTGATCTCGGCCATCGCGAAGGAAGGTACCGAGCGCCTGAGCCGCGACATCATGCGCTACCTTGAAGACCGTGCCGATCGCCTGGCCCGTGACCCGGCCTATGCCGATGAGCTGGCCGAGCTCGACCAGCGCATCGAAGACGAGGCTCGCGCGCAGCTGCAGGCCCTGGATGATCAGCGCGCACTGCGCCGCAGCGGCGTGAAGAGCGTCCACGACATCGGCGATGACGACGATTGGGAAGAAGAAGACGCCGAAGACGGCCCGGAAATCATCTACGTCCGCGACTAGTGCGTATGGGTGCAGGTCCCGCTTCTGTAGGAGCGGCCCGCGGCCGCGAAGGGCGCACCGCGGTGTGCCTGGCACTCCACGGTGTCTTCTTCGCAGCCGATGACCGCTCCCACAGTGATCTCCAGTGTTAAACTAAGCGCCGCTCACCATGAGCGGCGTTTTTGTTTTTCTACCGGGCAAAGGTTGGCAGATGATGCGGAGCAAGGTGACGGGTGCGCAGCGTTGGGTCGTGAAGATCGGCAGTGCGCTGCTGACCGCGGACGGCAAGGGTCTGGATCGCGCGGCGATGAGTGTCTGGGTCGAGCAGATGGTTGCTTTGCACAATGCCGGGGTCGAGCTGGTGCTGGTCTCTTCGGGGGCTGTAGCGGCCGGCATGAGTCGTCTTGGATGGGTCAAGCGCCCCAGTGGCATGCACGAGCTGCAGGCTGCCGCCGCCATCGGCCAGATGGGGCTGGTGCAGGCCTGGGAGTCTAGCTTTGCCGAGCATGGCCGGCACACTGCGCAGATCCTGCTGACCCACGACGATCTCTCCGATCGCAAACGCTACCTCAATGCGCGCAGTACCCTGCGGACCCTGGTCGAGCTGGGCGTGGTGCCGGTCATCAATGAAAACGATACGGTGGTCACCGACGAAATCCGCTTCGGCGACAACGACACCCTGGCGGCCCTGGTGGCCAACTTGGTGGAGGCGGACCTGCTGGTGATCCTCACCGATCGCGACGGCATGTTCGATGCCGATCCGCGCACCAACCCCGATGCACAATTGATCTTCGAAGCGCGTGCCGACGACCCATCGCTGGATGCGGTTGCCGGCGGTACCGGCGGCGCGCTGGGGCGTGGCGGCATGCAGACCAAGCTGCGGGCCGCACGCCTGGCGGCTCGCTCCGGGGCGCATACGGTGATCGTCGGTGGCCGTATCGAGCGCGTGCTCGATCGGCTCAAGGCCGGCGAGCGCCTGGGTACGCTGCTGTCGCCCGAGCGTGAAATGCTCGCCGCGCGCAAGCAATGGCTGGCCGGACACTTGCAGACCCGCGGCACCCTGGTACTCGACGAAGGGGCCGTGCAAGCCCTGACCGGTGGCCACAAGAGCCTGCTGCCGGTAGGCGTGAAAGTGGTCCAGGGTAGTTTTCGGCGGGGTGAAATGGTGGTGTGCGTGGCGCCCGATGGTCGCGAGATCGCACGCGGCCTGGCCAACTACAGTGCGCTGGAAGCCCAGAAAATCATTGGTCAGTCGTCGGACGTTATCGAGCGCTTGCTGGGCTATATGGCCGAGCCCGAGCTGGTGCACCGCGACAACCTGATCCTCGTTTGATCCCTACAGGAACGTTTCGATGAAAGTGCTCAAAGCCCTCGCGGCTGCCATGTTGTGCCTGCCGATGCTGGCGAGTGCCGAGGAAATCGGCCAGGTGTCCACGGTGTTCAAGGTTGTCGGCCCCAACGATCGCATCGTCGTCGAGGCGTTCGATGATCCCAAGGTGCCTGGCGTGACCTGTTATCTGTCGCGCGCCAAGACGGGCGGAGTGAAGGGTGGCCTGGGCCTGGCCGAAGACCGTGCGGAAGCATCCATCGCTTGCCGCCAGGTCGGGCCGATCCAGCTGCCGGGCAACTTGAAGGAGGGCGAGGAAGTATTCAAGGAGCGCACCTCGCTGGTGTTCAAGACCATGCAGGTGGTCCGTTTCCACGACAAGAAGCGCAACGCCCTGGTGTATCTGGTCTACAGCGACCGCATGATCGAAGGCAGCCCGCAAAACGCCGTGACCGCCATCCCGATTCGCCCCTGGACCGAATAACCGCGTTGCACCCTTCGCGGCCACGGACCGCTCCTACGGAAGACATGCATGGCCCACCGTAGGAGCGGTCATCGGCCGCGAAAAGGGCACTGCGGTGTGTCAGGTAAGCCGCGTCGCACCCTTCGCGGCCACGGACCGCTCCTGCGGAAGACATGCATAGCCCACCGTAGGAGCGGTCATCGGCCGCGAAAAGGGCACTGCGATACCGGCACATTCACACGGGCACAAAAAAGCCGACCCTGGGGTCGGCTTTTTCTACATCGTACAGCTGATCAGGCAGCAGCAGCCTGGTTCAGTGCTTTGATGTGGCCGTTCAGACGGCCCTTGTGGCGAGCAGCCTTGTTCTTGTGGATGATGCCTTTATCGGCCATACGGTCGATAACTGGCACGGCCAGAACGTAAGCAGCTTGTGCTTTTTCTGCGTCTTTTGCGTCGATGGCTTTAACTACATTCTTGATGTAGGTGCGAACCATGGAACGCAGGCTGGCGTTGTGGCTGCGACGCTTCTCAGCCTGTTTTGCACGTTTTTTGGCGGAAGGTGAGTTGGCCACCGTCGAGCTCCTCGAAAGACTTTTTGAAATAGCAAACAAATAAGGCCGCGAATCATGCCCATCAACGAGTTGGTTGTCAAGGGTACGTGAGACGATCCGCTAAGTGGTTGGCCGGGTGTCGAAGTGATTCACTTCTGTCCCGCGACCTGTACACTCGCGAAGTTCTGGCTCTGCCTGCTGATGCGGCGCGGAGTATCGCACACCTGGGCCGGATATGGGCCTGCTCTTCGTCAACGGGCATGAAAAACTTTCGATGAACCTACTTAAATCCCTGGCCGCGGTCAGCTCCATCACCATGGTTTCGCGGGTGTTGGGCTTCGTCCGCGACACCATCATTGCGCGCATTTTCGGCGCCGGCATGGCCACCGATGCCTTCTTCATCGCTTTCAAGCTGCCCAACCTGCTGCGCCGGATCTTCGCCGAAGGCGCCTTCTCCCAGGCGTTCGTGCCCATTCTCGCCGAGTACAAGAGCCAGCAGGGCGAGGAGGCCACGCGTACCTTCATTGCCTACGTCGCCGGCCTGCTGACCCTCGCACTGACGCTGGTGACGGTGGCCGGGATACTCGCTGCGCCGTGGGTGATCTGGACAACCGCTCCGGGTTTTGCCGATACCCCGGAGAAATTCGCGCTCACCAGCGATCTGTTGCGGGTGACCTTTCCTTATATATTGCTGATATCGCTGTCGTCCTTCGTCGGTGCCATCCTCAACACCTACAACCGCTTCTCGGTTCCAGCTTTCACGCCCACGCTGCTGAACGTGTCGATGATCCTGTTTGCCCTGTTCCTCACGCCCTATTTCGATCCGCCGGTCATGGCGCTCGGCTGGGCCGTGCTGGCGGGTGGGTTGGCGCAATTGCTCTATCAACTGCCGCATCTGAAAAAGCTCGGCCTGCTGGTGCTGCCACGCCTGAGCCTGCGCGATACCGGTGCCCTGCGGGTGATGAAGCAGATGCTGCCGGCAATCCTCGGTGTATCGGTGAGCCAGATTTCGCTGATCATCAATACCGTGTTCGCCTCGTTCCTGGTGGCCGGCTCGGTGTCCTGGATGTACTACGCCGACCGCCTGATGGAGCTGCCGTCGGGGGTATTGGGCGTAGCCTTGGGCACGATCCTCCTGCCGACCCTGGCCAAGACCTACGCCAACAGGGATCGTCATGAATACTCGCGCATCCTCGACTGGGGGCTGCGCCTGTGTTTCGTGCTGGTCCTGCCGTGCGCGGTGGCCCTGGCGTTGCTCGCCGAGCCCTTGACCGTGGCCTTGTTCCAGTACGGCAAGTTCACCGCGCTGGATGCGGCCATGACCCAGCGCGCGCTGATCGCTTATTCCATCGGCCTGCTGGGGATCATCCTGATCAAGGTGCTGGCGCCCGGGTTCTACGCCCAGCAGAACATTCGCACGCCGGTGAAGATCGCCATCTTCACCCTGGTGGCGACACAGGTCTTCAACCTGATGTTCATCAGCCATCTGCAGCACGCAGGCCTGGCGCTGGCGATCAGCCTGGGCGCCTGCCTGAACGCCGGGTTGCTGTACTGGAAGCTGCGTCAGCAGGACCTGTTCCAGCCGCAGCCGGGCTGGACCGCCTTTCTGTGCAAATTGGGCGTGGCCGTGCTGGCCATGGCCGCTGCCTTGCTGGTGCTGCTGCAGTACATGCCGGCCTGGGCCGACGGGCAGATGCTCGAGCGCTTCCTGCGCCTGGGGCTGTTGGTGTTGACAGGCGTGCTAGTGTATTTCGGAATGTTGTTGGCCATGGGCTTCCGCCTCAAGGACTTCGCTCGCCGCGGGCTGGCGTGATCCTCGAGCGCACTGGCTGCCCTTGGCCGCGAGCGGTTTTATGCGTTAGCGAACATCCATGCACGCTGTTGCCTGTCGTCGACGCGTGGGTATGGTTATAATCGACCACTTTATGAGCAAGAAGCGCGTTATGCAGCTGGTTCGAGGCCTTCACAATCTGCGGCCCCAGCATCGGGGCTGCGCCGCCACCATTGGCAATTTCGACGGTGTCCATCGTGGCCACCAGGCTATTCTGGCCCGGCTGCGCGAGCGTGCCCGCGAGTTGGGCGTGCCCAGTTGTGTGGTCATCTTCGAGCCCCAGCCGCGCGAATACTTCAGCCCGCAGACCGCGCCGGCACGTCTGGCCCGGCTGCGCGACAAAGTGCAGCTGCTGGCTGCGGAACAGGTCGATCTGGTGCTGTGCCTGGCTTTCAACAAGCGCCTGAGCCAGCTCAGTGCATCGGAGTTCGTCGACACCATCCTGATCGACGGCCTGGGCGTGAAACATCTGGAGGTTGGTGACGACTTCCGCTTCGGCTGCGACCGGGCAGGGGACTTCGATTTCCTGACCCAGGCCGGCAGCCTCCAGGGCTTTACCGTCGAGTCGGCGCAGACCGTCGAAATGGACGGCGTCCGCGTCAGCAGCACCCAGGTCCGCAAGGCTCTGGCTGCGGCCGACTTCGAACGTGCCGGGCAGTTGCTCGGCCGGCCCTTCTGCATCGAAGGAAGGGTCCTGCATGGTCAGAAGCTGGCCCGCCAACTGGGCTGGCCCACTGCCAATGTGCAACTCAAGCGCCGTCGTGCGCCGCTCACCGGGGTATACCTGGTCAGTGTCGACATCGACGGCAAGACCTGGCCAGGAGTCGCCAACATAGGCGTGCGGCCAACCGTTGCAGGTGATGGCAGTGCCCACCTGGAAGTGCATTTGCTGGACTTTGCCGGTGACCTCTATGGCCGGCATTTAACGGTGGCGTTCCACCACAAGCTGCGTGATGAGCAGCGTTTCGCCTCGCTTGAGGCGCTGAAGTCGGCGATCGATGCGGATGTCGCCGCCGCGCGTGCCCACTGGGCCAAGCCAACCGCTTAAATTGAAGAGCCTGAAATGACCGACTACAAAGCCACGCTAAACCTTCCGGACACCGCCTTCCCAATGAAGGCCGGCCTGCCCCAGCGCGAGCCGCAAACTCTGCAGCGCTGGGACAGCATTGGCCTGTACCAGAAGCTTCGCGAGATTGGCAAGGACCGTCCCAAGTTCGTCCTGCACGACGGCCCGCCCTATGCCAACGGCAATATCCACATCGGTCATGCGGTCAACAAGATCCTCAAGGACATGATCACCCGTTCCAAGACCCTGGCCGGCTTCGATGCGCCGTACGTGCCGGGCTGGGACTGTCATGGCCTGCCGATCGAGCACAAGGTCGAAGTCACCCACGGCAAGAACCTGGGCGGCGACAAGACCCGCGAACTGTGTCGCGCCTATGCCAGCGAGCAGATCGAAGGGCAGAAGGCCGAGTTCATCCGTTTGGGCGTGCTGGGCGACTGGGCCAACCCGTACAAGACCATGAGCTTCCCCAACGAGGCCGGCGAGATCCGTGCCCTGGCCGAAATGGTCCGCAACGGCTTCGTGTTCAAGGGCCTCAAGCCGGTGAACTGGTGCTTCGATTGCGGCTCGGCCCTGGCCGAGGCCGAGGTCGAGTACGCCGACAAGAAGTCGCCGACCATCGACGTCGCTTTCCCGATCGCCGACCAGCAGGCCCTGGCCGACGCCTTCGGCCTGCCCGGCCTGGAGAAGCCGGCCAGCATCGTGATCTGGACCACCACCCCGTGGACCATCCCGGCCAACCAGGCGCTCAACGTCCATCCAGAATTCACCTACGCCCTGGTCGACGTCGGTGATCGCCTGCTGGTGCTCGCCGAAGAACTGGTCGAGAGCTGCCTGGCGCGCTACAGCCTGCAAGGTACGGTGCTCGCCACTACCGTGGGTGCCAAGCTCGAGCTGATCAACTTCCGACATCCGTTCTATGACCGCCTGTCGCCGGTGTACCTGGCCGACTACGTCGAACTGGGCGCGGGCACCGGTGTGGTTCACTGCTCGCCTGCCTATGGCGTGGACGACTTCAACATCTGCAAGCAGTACGGCCTGACCAACGACGACATCATCGGCCCGGTGCAGAGCAATGGCGTGTATGTCGAATCGCTGCCGTTCTTCGGCGGCCAGTTCATCTTCAAGGCCAACCCGAACATCGTCGACAAGCTGACCGAAGTCGGTGCGTTGATGCACACCGAAGTGGTCAGTCACAGCTACATGCACTGCTGGCGGCACAAGACCCCGCTGATCTACCGCGCCACGGCGCAGTGGTTCGTCGGCATGGACAAGCCACCCGTCGAAGGCGATACCCTGCGCGAGCGCGCGGTGAAAGCCATCGAGGAAACCAAGTTCGTCCCGGCCTGGGGCCAGGCACGCCTGCACTCGATGATCGCCAACCGTCCCGACTGGTGCATCTCGCGCCAGCGCAACTGGGGCGTGCCGATTCCGTTCTTCCTCGACAAGGCCACCGGTGAGCTGCACCCACGCACCGTCGAGCTGATGGAAGAGGTGGCCAAGCGCGTCGAAGTCGAAGGTATCGAAGCCTGGTTCAAGATGGACGCCGCCGAGCTGCTGGGCGATGACGCCGCCAACTACGACAAGATCAGCGACACGCTGGACGTCTGGTTCGACTCGGGCACCACCCACTGGCACGTGCTGCGCGGCTCGCACCCGATGGGCCACGAAAGCGGCCCGCGTGCCGACCTGTACCTGGAAGGTTCGGACCAGCACCGCGGCTGGTTCCACTCTTCGCTGCTGACCGGCTGCGCCATCGACAACCATGCGCCGTATCGCGAGCTGCTGACCCACGGCTTCACCGTTGACGAAAACGGCCGCAAGATGTCCAAGTCGCTGGGCAACGTCATCGCCCCGCAGAAGGTCAACGACACCCTGGGCGCCGACATTATGCGGCTGTGGGTTTCGGCCACCGACTATTCGGGCGAAATGGCCGTGTCGGACACCATCCTGCAGCGCAGTGCCGACGCCTACCGTCGCATCCGCAACACGGCGCGCTTCCTCCTCTCCAACCTCAGCGGCTTCAACCCGGCCACCGACCTGCTGCCGGCCGATCAGATGATCGCCCTGGACCGCTGGGCCGTCGACCGGGCGCTGCTGCTGCAACGCGAGCTGGAAGAGCACTACGGCGAATACCGCTTCTGGAACGTCTACTCCAAGGTGCACAACTTCTGCGTGCAGGAGCTGGGCGGCTTCTATCTGGACATCATCAAGGATCGCCAGTACACCACCGGCGCCAACAGCGTTGCCCGGCGTTCCTGCCAGACCGCGCTGTACCACATCAGCGAGGCGCTGGTGCGTTGGATCGCGCCGATCTTGGCGTTCACCGCCGACGAGCTGTGGCAGTACCTGCCGGGCGAGCGCAACGAATCGGTGATGCTCAACACCTGGTACCAGGGCCTGAGCGAGTTGCCCGAGGGCTTCGAGCTGGATCGCGCCTACTGGGAACGCGTGATGGCGGTGAAGACCGCAGTCAACAAGGAAATGGAAAACCTGCGCGCCGCCAAGGCCATCGGCGGCAACCTGCAGGCCGAAGTGACCCTGTACAGCGAAGACGCCCTGAACACCGACCTGGCCAAGCTTGGCAACGAGCTGCGCTTCGTGCTGATCACCTCGGGTGCCACCTTGGCACCATTCGCCCAGGCTCCGGCCGATGCGGTGGTCACCGAGGTCGCCGGATTGAAGCTCAAAGTGGTCAAGTCGAGTGGCGTGAAGTGCGCGCGTTGCTGGCACTTCCGTGACGACGTGGGCGTGGACCCCGAGCATCCGGAAATCTGTGGGCGCTGCGTCGACAACATCAGCGGTGATGGCGAGGTGCGCCACTATGCCTGATTCGTCGGCGTCCTTCGGTCGCTACGGCCACTTGAAGTGGCTGTGGCTCAGCGTGTTGGTGATGGTGCTGGACCAGGCCACCAAGTTCTATTTCGACGGCACCCTGCAGATGTACGAGCAGATCGTGGTCATTCCCGACCTGCTCAGCTGGACCCTGGCCTACAACACCGGCGCCGCCTTCAGCTTCCTGGCCGACAGTGGCGGCTGGCAGCGCTGGCTGTTCACCCTGATCGCCGTGGTGGTCAGCGTGGTGCTGGTGGTCTGGCTCAAGCGCCTGGGGCGCAGCGACACCTGGCTGGCGATAGCGCTGGCCCTGGTGCTGGGCGGCGCGGTCGGCAACCTGTTCGACCGTGTCGTGCTCGGCCATGTGGTCGACTTCGTTCTGGTGCATTGGCAGGATCGCTGGCGGTTCCCGGCGTTCAACCTGGCCGACAGCGCCATCACCGTCGGTGCGATCATGCTGGCGTTGGATATGTTCAAGAGCAAGAAAACCGGAGAAGCGGTGAATGACTGATCAGCGCATCAGGGAAAACACTGAAGTGACCTTGCACTTCGCCCTGCACCTGGAAAACGGCGACACCGTCGACAGTACGTTCGACAAGTCGCCAGCGACCTTCAAGGTCGGCGATGGCAACCTGTTGCCGGGTTTCGAAGCCGCCTTGTTCGGCTTCAAGGCCGGCGACCGACGGACCGTGAAGGTGCTGCCGGAAAACGCTTTCGGCCAGCCCAATCCGCAGAACGTGCAAGTCATGCCGGCCGCGCAGTTCGCGAACATGGAGCTGTCCGAAGGGTTGCTGGTGATCTTCAACGACGCGGCCAACACCGAGCTTCCGGGCGTGGTGAAAGCATTCGACGACAACGAAGTGACGGTAGACTTCAACCACCCGTTGGCAGGCAAGACCCTGACCTTCGAGGTGGAAATTCTTTCGGTCACCGCCCTTTAAGGGCACCGAGGCAAGCATGCAAATCAAACTCGCCAATCCACGTGGCTTCTGCGCGGGTGTGGACCGAGCGATCGAGATCGTCAACCGCGCCCTGGAAGTCTTCGGCGCACCGATCTATGTCCGCCACGAAGTGGTGCACAACAAGTTCGTGGTCGAAGACCTGCGCAATCGTGGCGCCATCTTCGTCGACGAACTCGACCAGGTGCCTGACGACGTCATCGTCATCTTCAGTGCCCACGGCGTTTCCCAGGCCGTGCGCCAGGAAGCGGCCGGGCGCGGCCTGAAGGTGTTCGATGCAACGTGCCCGCTGGTCACCAAGGTGCACATCGAAGTGGCTCGCTACAGCCGCGACGGCCGCGAGTGCATTCTCATCGGCCACGCCGGGCATCCGGAAGTCGAAGGCACCATGGGGCAGTACGATGCCAGCAACGGCGGCGCCATCTACCTCGTCGAAGACGAGAAAGACGTTGCCAACCTGAATGTGATCAACCCTGAAAACCTTGCCTTCGTGACCCAGACGACCTTGTCGATGGACGACACCAGCCGGGTCATCGACGCGTTGCGCGCGCGCTTCCCGGCCATTGGCGGGCCGCGCAAGGACGACATCTGCTACGCCACGCAAAACCGCCAGGACGCCGTCAAGATCCTGGCCGACGAGTGCGACGTGGTACTGGTAGTGGGCAGCCCGAACAGCTCCAACTCGAACCGGCTGCGCGAGCTGGCCGAGCGAATGGCCACCCCGGCGTACCTGATCGACGGCGCGCAGGACATGCAGCAAGGCTGGTTCGACGGCGTGCAGCGTATCGGCATTACCGCTGGCGCCTCGGCGCCCGAGGTGCTGGTGCGCGGTGTCATCGAGCAACTGCACGCCTGGGGTGCGACCGGTGCCGACGAGTTGATCGGTCGGCCGGAGAACATCACGTTCTCGATGCCCAAGGAATTGCGGGTGAAGACGATCGGTTAGCGCGGTTTGCCGCACCAGTCGGCAGACTGCGGATCTGGAAGATCAGTGATTCGGACCCTGCCGACCCAGTCGATCACGACACGCCAGCGTAACCGTGCGCGCTTCGGATCGCAAAAAAACAGAGACCCGGCATTTGACTCCCCTTTGACGCCGGCAGGTGCGCCGAAACTATCGAAGCGCACCTCGTGGCGTACCCATTTATTGCCGATGACAGGCACCTTGCCATCGAGGATATGGGTATTGAGGTGCGTACCTCTGGCGGTGCTCAGACCTCGAATATCCAGCAGTGTGACCCAGCCCCAACCCCAGCCCCGGTGGAACCCCCTTACCACCACAGGCGTCTGCCGCAGGATCGCTTCCGACCGGGCCATGCGCAATGTGAAAGCAAGTTCCTGCGCCACCACTTTTCGCCGCTGCTCCTGCAGAAACTCATGCAGGGCTGGCATGGCAATCGCAGCCAGTATCGCGACCACCGCCAGCACCACCACCAGCTCCACTAACGTAACTCCTTTACTGTACATGCCAACCCTCCCTGGGTTTCCCTGCAATAGGCGCTGATCCCTCTAGAACAACCGTATATCCTGTGCGCGCACCGAACCGCGCGAGCGCTGGTTTATAGTCGATGCTCTTGGGGGAGGCGTCCAATGCGGCATGGTTACAAGGGGTTTACGCTGGTCGAGCTGATGGTGACCATCGCAGTGCTGGCCATACTGGTGACCATAGGAATCCCGTCGTTTGTCGGCCTGATCAACAACACCAAGGCTGACACCGAGTCGACAGATTTGTACCGCGCCCTCAACTATGCGCGCCTCGAGGCGATAAACCGGGGAGCGAGCATACGTGTCACGCCCTCGGTCGCGAACGACTGGACCAGCCGCCTCGATATTCAAGTCGTCAATGCTGGCGTCGTGACCAACCCGGTGTTACGCGTGATTGCAGACATGTCTGCGTCAGCTGTAGTGAAACCCAACAACATTGCCAACATCGAGTACAACAATTTGGGCGCACTGGCCAATCCCGTCACGGCAGTCGCGTTTTCCTACACGCAGGGTACCTACACCAAGGCCATCGGTGTGTGCCTCAACGGGCGCGTGATACTGGGGGGCACCTGTCCATGAGCATGCGCAGGGGGCAAGCAGGGGTCAGCCTGATCGAGGTCCTGGTTTCGCTGCTGATCATGGGGATCGGCCTGCTCGGGGCAGCAGCGTTGCAGCTCAACGCCCTGAAGTTCACCGACAGCTCGGCGCTCACCAGCCAGGCCAGTTTCATTGCCTATGACATGATGGACCGCATTCGTGCCAACCCCGACGCCAACTACGTGCTGGCCAACCTCGATGCGGCACCCGCGGGCAACGCAAGCGACGTCCGGGCCCAGGATCTTGCCGATTTCGCCGCCAATGCCAAGGCCATCGGCGGGGTCAGCGCGGGTAGCAGCATCGCCGTAAATAACCGCGTCGTTACCATCACCTTGCAGTGGAGTGACGCGCGTGCGACTAACGCAGCCAACGTTTCCAATGTGCAGAGCGTCGGCGATGGCCTGCAGAGTTTCACGCTGACCAGTCGCGTGGCCATCGACAAGGGGATCAAATGAGACGCTCATCCCGAGGCATTGGCCTGATCGAGCTGATGGTCGCCATGACCCTGGGCCTGGTCATCGTGTTGGGCGTCACCCAGATATTTCTCACGGCGAAGAATACTTACCAGAGCCAGAACGCTGCGGCGGGCATTCAGGAAGATGGACGCTTTCTGATGAGCAAGATGGCCCAGGAAATTCGCATGACAGGGTTTTTTGGCTGCCAAGCCAATCCGCTCGACAGCACGCTTACCAAAGACTTCACCGCCGCGTACGCCTCGCCGATCACTATTACCCGCGGCACTAACAACAGCGTGATTCTCACGTTGATCACTGCCGACGTGGGCAATAACGGCGCCAATGCCGACTGGAACATTCTTACTGACTGCCGCAGTTTTTCAACAGCCTACTTACCGGCAGCCATGCCTGCCGCACTGGCTGGTCAGCAGGTCATTCCGATACGTCGGGTCGTCTATACCTTTGCCAACAATCAAGTGTTGGCGGGTAGTTTAGCCAACAGCCAAAGCCCGTTGATCAGCAACGTGCTGGCTTTTGACGTGACTTTCGGCGTGGCCTCATCCGCGGCTAACATCAATGCCAGCAGCTACGTTGCCACGCCTACCAACTTCGACTTGATCCGCAGTGTGCGCATCAGTTTGCAGCTCGCCGACCAGGCGGCTGCACCCAATACCCGCGCGCAAACCCGGACTTTCAACACCGTGATTGCCTTACGCAATCGGCTGCTGTGATGAGGACTCAATGAGTATGCACACCCATTACAGCGCAACGAGCACGCAACGTGGGATGACGTTGGTAGTGTGCCTGGTCTTTCTGCTCTTGCTGACTTTGATCGGCGTGTCGTCGATGCAGAACGCGACATTGCAGGAAAAGATGGCAGGCAGCGTGACCCTGCGCAACGGCTCGTTCCAGATAGCCGAAGCCATGCTGCGCATTGGCGAAAATACAGTGAAGCCAGAAGCCTACACCCTGACTTTCTGCAATACCGCAGTTACCTGTGCCCCGCCGACCAACGCCAATACCATTGGCACCAGCAACTATATTGCCGCCAATGGTGTGGTTTGGGTGCAGTCCGGGTCTGGCTATTACGCCATTCAGAAAGTGGGTACCACCAACAACCCGTCGATTCTTGCAAGTGGTTCGCCAATCAACACCACCAAAAAATTCTATGAGCTGTATCGCATTACCGGGGTAGGCATCCAGGGTACTTCGCGAACGGTGCTGGAGAGTGTCTATGCCAAGCAGCAGTAGAATGCGCGGCGTGATCAAGTTCTGTTCCGGGATGCTTGCTGGATTGTACGTCAGTGCTCCGCTGTATGCCTTCGCACCAGCGGACTCTCCGTTGCTCAGCTCGGGGTCGGTCACGCCCAATGTGATGTTGCTGGTGGATGACTCCGGTAGTATGAATAACCTGATCCGCACAGCCGACTTCAATCAGGCTACCAGTCGTCCAACGATCTATAACTGCTACTACGCCACGTTCTGCGACCGATTCAGTGTCACAAACATCGACATGGACAGTGAAAATCTGTTCTACAGCAGCTTCAACCGGGGTGGATGCTCATTCGGTTATTCGGGATTCACGCGAGGTACCAACACGGTGTATTGCCTGCGCCTCCCGGATCCGGTGGGCAACGGCAGCACCCGCTATTCATCACGGTACATCTCTTACCTGATCGACCGGCTGCCGAGCGGCAGCACCAGCCGTGACTACATTGCCGACACAACGGTGCCCGGAGACTATCGGATCAACGTTGCACGAGACGCGGCGACCGCGCTGGTCAACGCCAATCGCAACCTGCGTATCGGTCTGGCCACCTTTAACCCGCCGGCTCCCGGCAACCCAGGCCCGGGTGGGAATATTCCCCGCGCGATTGCCGACTTGAGCGCCAACAGTTCTACCACCACAGCCCAAGCGAACAGCAACTACAACGCATTGATCAATGCCATCGGCGACCTGGGGGCCATCGCCAACACACCGTTGGCGGAAGCCTACTACGAGGTGACGCGTTATTTCAGGGGGATGGCGCCTTACTACAACAGCACGCCCAATACCTACACCAGCCCTATTCAGTACCGCTGCCAAAAGAACTACGGGGTAGTGATCACTGACGGCCTGCCTACTTATGACCGCACTTTCCCCACCAATGACCCACTCGGGGGATCAAGGCTGCCAAACTGGGACGGTGACAGCAGCAATGATGGCGATAACCTGACTGGTGACGGTGAGGGTGACACGTTGTACCTGGATGACATCGCCAAGTTTGCCAATGATATTGACATGCGGTCCGGCGGGACAGATACCGCCGGCAAGAGCTGGGATGCTGCGGATTTTCCCAAGCAGAACATGTCCACTTACACAGTAGGCTTCGCTGCTGACAATCAGATGCTCAAAGATGCGGCTGAAAAGACCGGTTATGGCCAAGGCAAATACTATCAAGCCACTGATGCTGCAGGCTTGAGCGCTGCCTTGACCGCTGCGCTTAACGATATTGCTTCCAAGGCTGGTTCAGGCGGGGGCGGTTCGGTGAACTCGGTCAATCTCACAGCGTCTTCGCAGTACTATCAAACATTCTACGACCCGACCGACTGGCGCGGTACGGTACGCGCCTATAACCTGGACAGTTCAGGCAATCCTGGCGCAACGGCGGTATGGAGCACGGATGACAAGGTTAAGTCGGCCGGGACTACGATTTTTCAGTCGTGGAACATACTCACCAGCCAGCCCATCGCACTATCATTGCTGAATTTCTCTCCTGCCCAGATCGCTACCCTGGCCGTCGGTGCATCGAGTCTCAACACTCTGCTCAATCCAGTTACCGCCAATGACCTGATCGAGTGGACGAAAGGCACCAACAAGACCGGGCTGAAGACGCGCTCGGTATTGCTGGGCGACATCATCAACTCACCCTTGGTGTATGCCTCGCCCACTGCCATTACCACTACCGACACGACAGGCGATTTCAGCTATACCACGTACCTTGGGACCAAGGCTGCGAGCATGAACCCCGCTCTGGTTGTCAACAGCAATGATGGGATGACCAACGTTTTGAATACCGATGGCACAAGGCGCTATGCCTATCTGCCATCTACTACGTTGGCCAATTTGAACGCAGTAGCCAACCCCAACTATATCAATGGTGTTGGCCATAAGTTCTTGAATGACGGTCAGTTGACTGTCGCAGACGCTCAAATCAACAACGGCTGGAAAACGCTGGCTTTGGGCGGTGTGGGGGCTGGCGGCAGGGCTTATTATGCGTTGCAGCTGTTTGAAGCCGGTGGTAGCAATACCACTCGTGCCCTTTGGGAAATCAACAGTAACACCACGGGCTACAGCAACATGGGCTATGCCTATGGCAAGCCGGAAGTGGCCCGATTGAAAGACGGTACCTGGGCAGCATTCATCTCGAACGGTTACGGCAGTACGACGGGGCGCGCGTCGCTGTTTGTGATCAATCTGGCTACCGGCGCGTTGATCAAAGAGATCCAGACCCCGATCGTTACAACAGGCGAAACCGACAACGGTCTGTCCTCGGTAGCGCTGGACATAAACAGCCAAGGCGTTATTCAGTACGCCTATGGTGGCGATCTGAAAGGGCGCATGTGGAAATTTGATTTCACCAGTACCACGAATGGCGTGGTCGGGTTCGCCAATACGCCACTGTTCACAGCTTCGGGTGGCGCGACCCAAGCTATCACCGCACAGCCAACCATAGGCAATTACACTCTGGGCCGGCAGATCATCTTCTTTGGTACAGGCAAGCTCAACGAGGTGGCGGACAAAACTACAACTACGACCCAGTCTTTCTACGCCATCGTCGACGCCAATGGTTCGACCGCGAACTACACCGAGTCGGTGCTGCAACGCCAGACCATCACCAATATCACCGGCACCAAGGTCTACACCAGCCAGAATGAGGTGGATTACAACACCCGCAAGGGTTGGTACATGCCGCTGACCTACGGCACCACATCGACAGGGGAGCGGGTGCTTTATCCACCCTTGTTGATCGACGGTAACATTTTTTTCACTACCGCTATTCTTGACGTTTCGGACCCATGTTCGAGCGCTGGGTCAAGTAAGCTGATGGAAGTGAACGCCGAAAATGGCAAGATGATCACGAATTTCAACATCCTGAACGGTACTGAGGCAACTGCGGGAATGATCGTATCGGGAGGTTTGATCAATACCGCATCAATGATCTCTTATGTCGATTCCAACGGGAATGACATGGTTGCTATTCAACTGCCTAGCACGGGTGACTCTACGACAGGCAGTGGCGGCGGGTCTCCTAAACAACAGGTGGTTTCCCCGAACCGCCGTATCATGTGGCAACAACGACAATGAGTGTCCGTATGAGCAGGCAACAAGGCTTCACCCTTATCGAGTTGATGATCGTGGTCGCCATCGTCGGTATCCTGGCGGCCATTGCCTACCCCAGCTACACCGAGTACGTGAAGCGCACGCACCGGGTTGAGATCGGCCAGGTGCTGGCCGAAGGTGCGCAGAATTTCGAGAGGGGGTTCACACGGACCGGCAGCTACGGCAACGTGCCCGACGTGGCGGGCAATGCCTGGTACAACATCGTGACGGCAAAGGACGCCACAACGTTCAGCCTGACGGCCGCGCCGAAGCCCGGCAGCATGATGGTCGGTGACAAGTGCGGCAGTTTCGTCATCAATCAAACCGGCGCGCGGACCAACACCGGCATGGCTGCCGGCAACACCTCTGCCACCTGCTGGGGCCGCTGAGCCTTCTTTGGAATCGTTTCATGTCTGACCATGTGTTGGTTGTCGGCGGCGGTGTGATGGGCCTGCTGACGGCCTACAACCTTGCTGCCCATGCGGGTCGCATTACCCTGATCGACCGCAGTGCGGTCGGCCAGGAGTCTTCCTGGGCCGGCGGTGGCATCGTTTCACCGCTGTATCCCTGGCGCTACAGCCCGGCGGTTACGGCGTTGGCGCATTGGTCGCAGGATTTCTATCCGCGCCTGGGGCAGCGCCTGGCCGTCGATACGGGCATCGATCCGCAGGTGTACACCACCGGTTTGTACTGGCTGGACCTGGACGATGAAGCCGAGGCGCTTACCTGGGCACGGGCCAATGGTCGGCCGCTGGCGGCAGTGGATATTTCAGCTACCTACGAGGCCGTGCCGGTGCTGGGGCCCGGGTTCGGGCGGGCGATCCATATGGCCGATGTCGCCAATGTGCGCAATCCACGCTTGATCAAGGCTTTGAAAGCGGCCTTGTCGGCGCTGCCCAACGTGACGGTGCGCGAGCAGTGTGAAGTGCAGGGTTTTTTGCTCGATGGCCAGCGGGTGGTCGGCGTGCATTCAGCGCAGGGGGAGGTGCTGGCCGACGAGGTGGTGCTGACCGCGGGTGCCTGGAGCGGTGAGTTGTTGCAGACCCTGGGCATCGACTTGCCGGTGGAGCCGGTTAAGGGGCAGATGATCCTGTTCAAATGCGCAGCCGATTTTTTGCCGAGCATGGTACTGGCCAAGGGGCGCTATGCCATTCCCCGCCGCGATGGGCATGTATTGATCGGCAGCACGCTGGAGCATGCGGGCTTCGACAAGACGCCAACGGTAGAGGCGCTGAACAGCTTGCAGGCCTCGGCGGTCGATCTGCTGCCGGCCCTGGCCGAGGCCACGCCGGTGCAACAGTGGGCTGGGTTGCGTCCGGGGTCGCCGGAGGGGGTACCGTTCATTGGTGCGCTGCCGCAGCATCCGGGTTTGTGGTTGAACTGCGGGCACTACCGCAATGGGTTGGTGCTGGCGCCAGCGTCGTGTCGCCTGCTGGCCGACCTGCTGCTGGGTCGCGAAGCCGTGATCGATCCAGCCCCCTACGCGCCGCAAAACCGCATCCCCCTGTAGCAGCGGCGCGAGCCGCGTCCGGCCGCACCGCGTTCATTCAGGCACACTGCATACACCGCCGACGCGGCTTGCGCCGCTGCTACGGGGATCCCGTTGTCCTGTAGCAGCGGCGCAAGCCGCGTCCGGCCCTACCGCGTTCATTCAGGCACACCGCATGCACCGCCGACGCGGCTTGCGCCGCTGCTACGGGGATCATATTGTCCTGTAGCAGCGGCGCGAGCCGCGTCCGGCCGCACCGCGTTCATTCAGGCATACCACATACACCGCCGACGCGGCTTGACACGGTGGCAGGGAATCAATCCAGGCCCAGCTTTTTCAGGCGGTAGCGCATCGAGCGGAACGACATGTTCAGCCGCTGCGCTGCTGCCGTGCGGTTCCAGCGGGTTTCTTCCAGCGCTTGCAGGATGAGCTTGCGCTCGACGCTTTCCAGGTAGTCTTCCAGGTTGTCGACCTGGGCCAGGCTGGGTTCGCCGGACTCCACGCTGACTGCCGTTTCGCTCAGGCGCAGGTCGCTCGCCTCGATGCGATCGTCTTCGCACAGGGTGTAGGCCCGTTCGAGCATGTTTTCCAGTTCGCGCACGTTGCCGGGAAAGCGGTAGCCCTTGAGGGTTTCCAGTGCTGCCGGGGTCAACTGCGCGGGCGGCAGGCCACTGCCCTGCGCCAGGCGTGCCAGCACACTGGCAGCCAGCAGCGGAATGTCTTCACGGCGCTCGCGCAGGCAGGGCACCCGAAGCTCGATCACGTTGAGTCGGTAGTAAAGGTCCTGGCGAAAACGCTGCGCCGCCACCTCGGCTGCGAGGTCCTTGTGGGTCGCGCTCAGAATACGCACATCGACCACGTTTTCGGTCTGCCCGCCCACGGCGCGCACGGCCTTTTCCTGGATGGCGCGCAGCAGCTTTACCTGCATGGTCAACGGCAAGTCGGCCACTTCGTCGAGAAACAGCGTGCCGCCATTGGCCGCCTGAAACAGCCCCGGCTTGTCTTCGGTGGCACCGGTGAAACTGCCCTTGCGATGGCCGAAGAATTCGCTCTCCATCAGCTCGGCGGGGATGGCGCCGCAATTGACCGGAATGAACGGCCGATCCGCCCGCGGGCCCTGTTCGTGAATCAGCCGGGCGACCAGTTCCTTGCCGCTGCCCGACTCGCCGCTGATGTAGACCGGCGCCTGGCTGCGTGCCAGCCGGCCGATCTGCTTGCGCAGCCCCAACATCGGTGGCGAATCGCCAAGCAGGCGCTGGTCGATGCTCGGTTCCTTGCCGACCGGGGCGGGCGCCGGCATGCGCAGCGCGGTGCCGACCAGCTCGCGCAGGCGCGGCAGGTCGACCGGCTTGGTGAGGAAATCGAAGGCGCCGGCCTTGAGCGCATTGATGGCGGTGTCCAGGCTGCCGAACGCGGTGATCATCGCCACCGGCACATGCGGGTAGCGCTGCTGGATGAACTGAACCAGCTCAAGACCCGTGCCGTCGGGCAGGCGCATGTCGGTCAGGCACAGGTCGAACGGTTCGCGCCCCAGCCATTCGCGGGCCTCGTTGACGTCGCGTGCGCTGCGGGTTTCCAGTTTCATGCGGCCGAGGGTGATCTCCAACAGTTCGCGGATGTCCGGCTCGTCATCCACGATCAGAATTTTTTGCCTGGCGCTCATAGTCATCCCTGTTTGCGCGGGTGGGCGAAGGTGATGCGCATGCAGCTGCCCCCTTTTTCACGTGCTCTGTAGTCTAGGTGGGCCTGGTTGCTTTCGCACAGCTCGCGGGAAATATACAGGCCCAGCCCGGTGCCGTTGCTTTCGGTGGTGAAGAAAGGCTCGAACATGTGCTGCAACTGATCGGCGGCAAAGCCCGGACCATCGTCCAGCACCTCGAGGATCGGCAGGCCGTCGGTCGGCTCCACGAAAAGATTCAACCAGACCTGCGCGCGACCCTGTTGCTGGGCGCTGTAGCGCAGGCCGTTTTCCACCAGATTGTTCAATACCTGGGTCAGCTGGTTGGCATCCATGCGGGTTTCCAGGGTGCCGTCGCTGACGTACATGTGCAGTTGCTGGCCCGGGCGCGCGGTGGTGCGAAAGTCACTGACGAAGTTTTCCAGCCACGCCTTGAGGTCCAGCGGATGCGGTGCGCTGGGGCGCCGGCGCGACAGCTGCAGCACGTTCTCGATGATCAGGTTCATGCGCTTGCATTGATCCTGAATGATCTGCGTCAGACGCCGGTCGGCTACCGGCAGGGCTTCGGATTCCTGCAGCAATTGCCCGGCATGGCTGATGGCGCCCAGCGGGTTGCGGATCTCGTGGGCGATGCTGGCCGTAAGTCGGCCGAGCGCGGCCAGCTTGAGTTGCTGGGCCTGCTGCGCGATCTGCGACAGGTCTTCGAGAAACACCAGGGTCTGCTGCTGTTCACCGCCGCGACGCAGGGCAATGAAGCTGGCCTGGATCGACGGCCCGGTAGGGGAGAACTTGAGGCTTTTCACGCGCAGGGCAGGGTTGGTCTGCCACTGCAGCAACCGTTCGATCAGGTCGGGTGAGTGGACGGCGATCAGCTCACCATTGAGTGTCATGCGGCCAAAAAGCCCCAAGGCGCCCTGGTTGGCCAGTTGCACCCGCAGTTCGGTGTCCAGCACCAGGATGCCGGTGCGCATGCGCTGCAGAATCAGCGCGTTCAGGGCTTCCAGACTGGTGACGTCGCTGGCGCGCTGCTCGGCCAGGTTCTCACTGGTGCGCAGCAGGCGACTGAGGCCTTGAACCACGAACCACACGGCGAAGCAGAGCACACCCAGAGTGCTGGCCTGCAGGTAGTCGTTGGCGGCAGTGGGGCGCGAGATGCTCAGGTAGAACGTCAGGTAGATGATGCCGATGGTGGCCAGCGCGGCGATCAACAGGCCCAGGCGGTTGCGCAGCAGCAGATTGCCCATGGCCACCGAGGCGATCATCAGGTTGCCGATACCGCTGGGTGTACCGCCGCCGGCGTAGAACAGGCCCGCGAGCATGATCACGTCGGCAGTGGCCAGGCTGAACACCGGCAAGACCCGACGCGGGTTGCCCATCAGCACCACGACCAGGATGTTGAGGATCAGGTACAGCCAGCTGCCGGCGCGAAACAGTTCGCCATCGGCCACTTCCAGCAGGCGGTTGTCCATGTTGCTGGAAATCAGCAGGACCAGCGACAGGCCGATGGTCAAGCGGTAGAGGTGGTACAGGCGCAGCATCCGCTGCGCCTGGGCGCCGCCGAGAAACTGCGCTTCAGCGGGCACCGTTGCCGGGCCCTTGCTCCAGGTGCGGCTTGCTGCAATACCAGTGGCTGTCGCGGCGCAGCGCGCTGTCTTCTGGCAGATGCACGCCGCACTGGGCGCATCGAACCATGCTCAGCGATGCCGGCTTGTCATCCTGGCGAGGCGCGCGCGCCGGGTTCTTGAATTTGCGCCACAGCCAAATGGCGGCGAACACGACGGCGATCCAGAAAATCAGGCGAATCATGGGATGGTCAGCTTTGCCAGGGAAGATGGCGCAGTGTAGGAGCGCGTCCGATGCGGAGCAAGCGGCGAAAAAAAAGGGGCCATCAGGCCCCTTTTTTCAATGCAACCCAGCTTCAGTCGAACAGACCGAAGGTGGCGTAGCTGAACCACGAACGGCTCTTGCCTTCTTCGGCGTTTGGCTGCTGCTGGTCGGCGGTGCCGCCGTCTTCAGGTGGCAGCAGTTCTTTCGGAATGGCGTCGCGCGCTTCCTGATACTGACGCTGCACATCCTGGTTGGCGCGGGTTTCGCCCGGCGGCAGCGGGTCGGTGTTGTTGCCGATCCAGCCCAGGGTGGCCTTGGAGATCCACGAGCGGTTGTCCGCTTCGTCCTGCTGGGGCACGAACTTGCCGTCTTCCAGGCTCGGGTGATCCGGGTAGTTGGTTTTCAGGGTGTCCAGGCTGGTCGCGGCCAGGTCATCCAGGTGCAGACGCATGTAGGCTTCGGTCATCACCGCCAGGCCGTCGCCGACGGACGGCGTTTCCTGGAAGTTTTCCACCACGTAGCGGCCACGGTTGGCAGCAGCGACGTAGGCCTGACGGGTCAGGTAGTAGTCAGCCACGTGGATCTCGTAGGACGCCAGCAGGTTGCGCAGGTAGATCATGCGCTGCTTGGCATCGGGCGCGTAGCGGCTGTTGGGGTAGCGGCTGGTGAGCTGGGCGAACTCGTTGTAGGAGTCGCGGGCAGCACCCGGGTCACGCTTGGTCATGTCCAGCGGCAGGAAGCGCGCCACTAGGCCACGGTCCTGGTCGAACGAGGTCAGGCCCTTGAGGTAATAGGCATAGTCGACGTTCGGGTGCTGCGGGTGCAGGCGAATGAAACGCTCGGCAGCCGACTTCGCCGCTTCCGGCTCGGAGTTCTTGTAGTTGGCGTAGATCAGCTCGAGCTGCGCCTGGTCGGCATAGCGGCCGAACGGATAACGCGACTCCAGCGCCTTGAGCTTGGCCGTGGCACTGGTGTAGCTATTGTTGTCCAGGTCGGCCTGCGCCTGCTGGTACAGCTCGACTTCGCTGAGGTTTTCATCGACCACTTCCTTGGTCGAAGAACAGGCCGCGGTGAATCCGAGGATGGCGATCAGCAGCAGGTGTTTCACTTGCATGGCGGCTAGCGTCCCTATAAACGGCCGCTGTCTCGGGCGTGGCCGTCCTGTTATGATGAGCACCCCGTGGAACCACCGGGGCAAAAGACGCCGTATTTAACCACAAGCGTGCAGCCGAAACCAAAGGCTGTGCCGCCGCCTAGTCCGAGCATGTCCGAGATCATACAACTTCGCGCAGAGGTACCGTCCGATTTGGGCGGACAACGCCTCGACCAAGTCGCCGCCCAATTATTCGCTGAGCACTCGCGCTCGCGCCTTTCCGCCTGGATAAAAGAGGGCCGCCTGACCGTGGACGGGGGCGTTCTGCGCCCGCGCGATACCGTGCATGGCGGTGCCCTGCTCGAGCTCAATGCCGAACAGGAAGCCCAAGGTGAATGGGTGGCCCAGGACATCGATCTGGACATCGTCTACGAAGACGACCAGATCCTTGTCATCAACAAGCCGGCCGGCCTGGTGGTCCATCCGGCCGCCGGCCACGCCGACGGCACGCTGCTCAACGCACTGCTGCACCACGTGCCGGACATCATCAACGTGCCGCGTGCCGGCATCGTCCACCGCCTGGACAAGGACACCACCGGTCTGATGGTGGTGGCCAAGACCATTCAGGCGCAGACGCAACTGGTGACCCAACTGCAGAGCCGCTCGGTCAGCCGCATCTATGAATGCATCGTGATCGGAGTGGTTACCGCAGGCGGCAAGATCAACGCGCCGATCGGTCGGCACGGCCAGCAGCGCCAGCGCATGGCGGTGATGGAGGGCGGCAAGCAAGCCGTCAGCCATTATCGCGTGCTCGAGCGTTTCCGCTCCCACACCCATGTGCGGGTCAAGCTGGAAACCGGTCGGACCCACCAGATCCGCGTGCATATGTCGCACATCAACTTTCCGTTGGTGGGCGATCCGGCCTACGGCGGCCGCTTCCGCATTCCGCCTGCGGCCAGCGCCACCATGGTCGACGCGCTGAAAACCTTCCCGCGCCAGGCCCTGCATGCGCGCTTCCTCGAGCTGGATCATCCGACGACCGGTGAGCGCATGGGCTGGGAATCGCCCTTGCCCGACGACTTCGTCTGGCTGCTGTCGCTGCTCAAGCAGGATCGTGAGGCCTTCATCGGGTGACCACGTTCGCGCAGGGCCTGCTGTTTCCCGACTGGCCGGCTCCGGCGTCGGTGAGGGCCTGCGTGACCACCCGTGAAGGCGGCGTCAGCCCGGCGCCGTATGCCAGTTTGAACCTGGGCGCGCATGTGGGCGACGATCCACAGTGCGTGGTGCAGAACCGCCTACGTCTGACTGCCCACTTCGGCATCCTGCCGGCCTGGCTGAACCAGGTGCATGGTATCCGTGTGGTCGAGGCCGACCCGAGCCGCGTGCTCGAAGCGGATGCGAGCTGGACCACCACCCCCGGCATTGCCTGTACCGCCATGACTGCCGATTGCCTGCCTGCGTTGTTCTGCAATCAGGCAGGTACCCGTGTGGCGGCGGCCCACGCCGGGTGGCGCGGGTTGGCGGCCGGGGTGCTGGAAGCCACTGTCGATGGTTTCCAGCAACCGCCCGGGCAACTGATGGCTTGGCTGGGGCCAGCCATCGGTCCGCGTCGGTTCGAGGTTGGCGCCGAGGTGCGTGAGGCGTTCATGGCGACTCATCCGCAAGCAAATGAGGCGTTCGTGCCAGGTGCCGCGCCTGGTAAGTTCCTGGCTGATATCTACGCCTTGGCGCGGATTCGCCTGGCGGCGGTAGGGGTGACGGCGGTGTATGGCGGGGGGATGTGTACCGTGGAAGATGAGCGGCTCTTTTCCTATCGTCGCGCGTCGGTCACAGGGCGGTTTGCTTCACTGGTGTGGCTGGAACCTTAGCTTCGCAGCCGATGGCCCCTTCGCGGGCAGAGCCTGGCTCCCAGACTGGGCTCGCTGAGAGGCCATCAATCTGCATTTGTGGGAGCGGGGCTCTGCCCGCGAAGAGGCCGGCACTGACACAACCTATCTAGATCTGCAACCCCCGTCCTTGAATCTTCACCAACACCCCCCATCTAACTGTCATCCCCGGCAGGTTTTCTTCATCAGGTGTGTCCATCGCTCCGGCCTGCCCCTTTTCAGGAAGGTGACTCATGCGTATAGACCGTTTGACCAGCAAGCTTCAACTCGCGTTATCCGACGCACAATCCTTGGCCGTTGGCATGGATCATCCGGCCATCGAACCGGCGCATCTGATGCAGGCGCAGCTCGACCAGCAGGGCGGTTCGATCCGTCCGTTGCTCATGCAGGTGGGCTTCGACGTCAACAGCCTGCGCAAGGCACTGAGCAAAGAGCTCGACCAGCTGCCGAAAATCCAGAACCCGACCGGCGACGTCAACATGTCCCAGGACCTGGCGCGCCTGCTCAACCAGGCCGACCGGCTGGCGCAGCAGAAGGGCGATCAGTTCATCTCCAGCGAACTGGTATTGCTGGCGGCCATGGACGACAACAGCAAGCTGGGCAAGCTGCTATTGGGCCAGGGCGTCAGCAAGAAGGCGCTGGAAAATGCCATCAGCAACCTGCGCGGTGGCGAGGCGGTCAACGACCCCAACGCCGAGGAGTCGCGCAAGGCCCTGGAAAAATACACCGTCGACCTGACCAAGCGCGCCGAGGAAGGCAAGCTCGACCCGGTGATCGGCCGTGACGACGAGATCCGTCGGACCATCCAGGTGCTGCAGCGCCGCACCAAGAACAACCCGGTACTGATCGGTGAGCCCGGTGTGGGCAAGACTGCCATTGCCGAAGGCCTGGCCCAGCGCATCATCAATGGCGAAGTCCCCGATGGCTTGCGCGGCAAACGCCTGCTCAGCCTGGACATGGGCGCGCTGATCGCCGGCGCCAAGTTTCGCGGCGAGTTCGAGGAGCGCCTGAAATCGCTGCTCAATGAGCTGTCCAAGCAGGAAGGGCAGATCATTCTGTTCATCGACGAACTGCACACCATGGTCGGCGCCGGCAAAGGCGAAGGCTCGATGGATGCGGGCAATATGCTCAAGCCGGCACTGGCCCGTGGCGAGCTGCACTGCGTAGGTGCCACCACGCTCAACGAGTACCGCCAGTACATCGAGAAAGATGCCGCCCTGGAGCGGCGTTTCCAGAAGGTGCTGGTCGAGGAGCCGAGCGAGGAAGACACCATCGCCATCCTGCGTGGCCTCAAGGAGCGCTACGAGGTTCACCACAAGGTGGCTATCACTGACGGCGCGATCATCGCGGCAGCCAAGCTCAGCCATCGCTATATCACTGACCGCCAGTTGCCCGACAAGGCCATCGACCTGATCGACGAGGCAGCCAGCCGCATCCGCATGGAGATCGACTCCAAGCCCGAAGTGCTCGACCGCCTGGAGCGCCGTCTGATCCAGCTCAAGGTCGAGTCCCAGGCCCTGAAGAAAGAGGATGACGAAGCCGCGATCAAGCGTCTGGAGAAACTGACCGAGGAAATCAACCGACTGGAGCGCGAATACGCCGACCTGGAAGAGATCTGGACCTCGGAAAAGGCCGAAGTGCAGGGGTCGGCGCAGATTCAGCAGAAGATCGAACAATCGCGTCAAGAACTGGAAGCAGCGCGTCGGCGCGGCGACTTGAGCCGTATGGCCGAGTTGCAGTACGGGGTCATCCCCGATCTGGAACGCAGCCTGCAGATGGTCGACCAGCACGGCAAAAGCGAGAACCAGTTGCTGCGCAGCAAGGTGACCGAGGAAGAAATCGCCGAGGTGGTTTCCAAGTGGACGGGGATTCCCGTGTCGAAGATGCTCGAAGGCGAGCGCGACAAGCTGCTGAAGATGGAAAGCCTGCTGCACCAACGCGTGATCGGCCAGGAAGAGGCCGTGGTGGCGGTGTCCAACGCAGTGCGGCGCTCGCGTGCCGGATTGTCCGATCCCAACCGGCCCAGCGGCTCGTTCATGTTCCTCGGCCCGACCGGTGTGGGCAAGACCGAACTGTGCAAGGCGCTGGCCGAGTTTCTCTTCGATACCGAAGAAGCAATGGTGCGCATCGACATGTCCGAGTTCATGGAGAAGCATTCGGTCGCTCGCCTGATCGGTGCGCCACCCGGCTACGTTGGCTATGAAGAGGGCGGCTACCTGACCGAAGCGGTGCGTCGCAAACCGTACTCGGTGTTGCTGCTCGATGAAGTCGAAAAGGCTCACCCGGACGTGTTCAACGTGCTGTTGCAAGTGCTGGAAGATGGCCGTCTGACCGACAGCCACGGACGTACCGTGGACTTCCGCAACACCGTGATCGTGATGACTTCGAACCTGGGGTCGGCGCGCATCCAGGAGCTGGTCGGCGACCGCGAGGCGCAGCGCGCAGCGGTCATGGATGCGGTCACCAGCCATTTCCGTCCCGAGTTCGTCAATCGGATCGACGAGGTGGTGATCTTCGAGCCGCTGGCGCGCGACCAGATCGCCGGGATCACGCAGATCCAGCTGGCCCGCTTGCGCAGCCGTCTGGCCGAGCGCGATCTGAGCCTGGAGCTGAGCGACGAGGCGCTGGATAAGCTGATCGCGGTAGGCTACGACCCGGTGTATGGCGCACGTCCCTTGAAGCGTGCGATCCAGCGCTGGATCGAGAACCCGCTGGCGCAGCTGATTCTCTCGGGCAAATTCCTGCCAGGGACATCGGTGCAGGCGTCGGTGGTGGATGATGAGATTGTGTTTGCTTGAGTGATGAGTGGCAGTGAGGGCCTTTTCGCGGGCAGAGCCCGCTCCCACAGGTACTCAGGCTTTAGTGGGAGCGGGGCGGGCGGCAAGCCCTCTGCCCGCGAAGAGGCCCTCACTAACCCACCCCATTGATTTACCGTTGCATTTTCGTTTCAAGGCTTGTAAAGTGCGCCCCGCTGTACGTCATCCCGCAGAGCCACTGGCTTCACCGGTTCTGAAAAAAAGTTGCAAATCAGTGTCTTGAAAGCAATTTAAAGGGTTGACAGAGGTTTTGAAAATTGTAGAATAGCGCGCCTCAGAGACATGAACGCAGCGATGCGAACGGGTCGAAGAGTTCAAGGCGGTAGTGATACAGGCTTGAAGCTGCAGCGGTTGTAGATGTACTGAAATTGATAGTTCCGTGATAGCTCAGTCGGTAGAGCAAATGACTGTTAATCATTGGGTCCCAGGTTCGAGTCCTGGTCACGGAGCCAAATTTCATATCGGGGTATAGCGCAGTCCGGTAGCGCGCCTGCTTTGGGAGCAGGATGTCAGGAGTTCGAATCCCCTTACCCCGACCATATTTGGGTCGTTAGCTCAGTTGGTAGAGCAGTTGGCTTTTAACCAATTGGTCGTAGGTTCGAATCCCACACGACCCACCATTTTTGATTCCGGTTCGCTGGATCGAATCTTAAAAAGCCCCACCGTTTAACAGCAGTGGGCAGCAGAAAAGGCGCCTTCCGGGTGCCTTTTTTGTACCGGGGTATAGCGCAGTCCGGTAGCGCGCCTGCTTTGGGAGCAGGATGTCAGGAGTTCGAATCCCCTTACCCCGACCATATTCATGAAAAAAGGCGCCTGTCATGGGCGCCTTTTTTTTGCCTTCCATTCCGCCCCTGTAGCAGCGGCGCAAGCCGCGTCCGGCCACACCGCGGAGTGTCAAACACACCGCATCGCCAATGACGCGGCTCGCGCCGCTGCTACGGGGATTGCAGGCAACGATGGGTCAATGCAGCTTCAGTCGCGGCTCCGTGCCGCGTCCGATACGGCTGCCCAGCATCAACATGCCGGTGCGGAACAGGCCATACAGCGCCGCCTGGTGCATCCGGTACAGCGACACGTAGAACATCCGCGCCAGCCAGCCTTCGAGCATGACGCTGCCGGTCAGGTTGCCCATCAGGTTGCCCACCGCCGAAAAGTGCGAGAGGGAAATCAGCGAGCCGTAATCCTTGTAGGTGTACTCCGGCAGCGCCTTGCCTTCGATGCGCAGCTTCAGCGACTTGGCCAGCAACGAGGCCTGCTGGTGGGCTGCCTGCGCGCGCGGTGGCACGTTGCGGTCGGTGCCCGGCTGCGGGCACGCCGCACAGTCACCGAAGGCAAAGATGTCATCGTCACGGGTAGACTGCAGGGTAGGGCGTACCACCAACTGATTGATGCGGTTGGTTTCCAGACCATCGATCTCCTTGAGGAAGCCAGGCGCACGAATACCGGCTGCCCACACCTTCAAACTGGCCGGAATCACCTGGCCGCTGCTGGTCAGCAGGCTTTCGGCAGTCACCTCGCTCACCGCGGCATTGGTCAGGACCGTCACGCCCAGCTTTTCCAAGGTCTGGTGCACCGGCTGACCGATGCGCTCGGGCAGCGCCGGCAGCACCCGTGGGCCGGCTTCGATCAAGGTGATGCGCATGTTCTCCGGCGCGATGCGGCCCAAGCCGTAAGCCGCCAGTTCTTTTGCCGCGTTGTGCAACTCGGCTGCCAGCTCGACACCGGTAGCACCGGCGCCAACGATGGCGACGCTGATCTGCGCACGGCTCTCGTCGTGCCCGGCATGGGCGCGCAGGTAGTGATTGAGCAGTTGCTGGTGGAAGCGCTCGGCCTGCTTGCGGGTATCGAGGAACAGGCAATGCTCCGCCGCGCCTTGCGTGCCGAAATCGTTGGTGGTGCTGCCCACCGCGATGACCAGCGTGTCATAGCCGATGCTGCGCGCCGGGACCAGCTCAAGGCCGGTTTCCGGATCGAGGGTGGCGCTCAATTGGATCTGCTTGGCCGCGCGATCCAGACCGCTCATGCGGCCAAGCTGAAACTCGAAATGATTCCACTTGGCCTGGGCCACATAGTTGAGCTCGTCTTCAGACGAATTCAGGGAGCCGGCGGCCACTTCATGCAGCAGTGGCTTCCAGATATGGGTCAGGTTGGCGTCCACCAGCGTGACGCTGGCCGTACCGCGCTTGCCCAGGGTCTTGCCCAGGCTGGTGGCCAGTTCCAGGCCGCCGGCGCCGCCGCCGACAATAACGATGCGATGTGTCATGGAAAGCTCTCATAAGGTTAACGAATTCGGGTGTCTGCGAGGGGTGGGCGAGCGCAAGGCAGCTCAGAGCGCCACACCTTCGAACAGATGGATCGACAAGCCCTGCTACGGCTGTCCCCAGGGCAAGGAGCAGGTGCTCGACTTGCAACCGAGGCGCGCACGAGTGACCGCCGATCAATGGGCGAGTGTCACGTGGCAGGGCAGGCGACCCTGAACAGGTAGACGTTTCAGACGCTGGCAAGGCTACAGGGTTCCTGACGGGCGGTGCGGGCGAGAGCGCTTTGTATCATCCGCACGGCCCCTGCGCCATGACTGGTAAAAGGGTGGGTTCACAAACTGATGCCCACATCGAAAACGATGCTGCGGCCCAGGTTGTTGCGCAGGAAATCCGGCGCATCCGGATGAGCGAACAAGACCCGGGCAAAGGTGGGTCCGACCAGCGACAGCGAGCGCCAGCCTTGGCGAAGAAACTCGGTAGGCGGCGGAAAATGGCTGTTCAAGTCCAGGGTTTCGCGCTTGAGGCTAGCGAAGGCAATGATGTCCAGCTCACCGAGGTCCAGCCCGCGTTCGCGGTAGTTGTGGGCTTTCTTGCGCAAGGTCGGTGCCAGCCGCTGCAGCAGCTCGGGCGCGCGGATGCGTTTGGGGCGTGCCTCGCGCCGGACCAGTTGGCTGAGGGAGAAAGCGCTGCGGCGGCGCTGCAACTCCTCGCGCCATTCATCGTTGAGCCTGCGCCCTTCGTCGAGCACGAAGAACACTTCGAAACTGGCTTCACGGAACAGCACGTCCGGCGGCTCCTGGCCGGCGGGGGTGAATTCATCGTCACGGTAGGCGATGTTCAGGCCCTGCAACAGGCGCTCGCACACCCAACGCTCGCGCTCCCACTTGCGCGCATTGGAGAGGAAGGCATTGGCCTGTTCGGCCTGGCTGGTGAGCAAACGCAGGTAGTCGGAGTCATCCATGGCCCTAGCTTAGCCCGCCTGTGCGACGAAAAGAATAACGGCCGACGCTTCAAAATATCTCGGCGATGGGTAAGGATGGGATTTTCCCAGGAGCTGCACCATGCCCAGCATCAAGATCACCTCCGGCGGCTACGAATTCTTGGCCGAAACCCATCCCGATGCACCGCAGACGGTGGATGCGTTTCTCAAGCTGCTGCCGTATCGGCAGAAGATCATCCATGTGCGCTGGAGTGGCGAGGCGTGCTGGGTGCCGCTGGGTGAATTCCAGTTGCTGCGCGGTGAAGAGCCGGTCGGGTTCGAGAACCACACCAGCCACCCGTCGGTAGGGGACGTGTTGTTTTATCCGGGCCCGTACAGCGAGACGGAAATTCTGTTGGCATACGGATCCTGCTGCTTCGCCAGCAAGATGGGGCAGTTGGCCGGCAATCACTTTCTTACTGTGGTGCAGGGCAAGGAAAACCTCCGCGCCCTGGGCGTGAAGACCTTGTGGGAAGGTGCGCAAGAGGTGTTGTTCGAATTGGCGTGACCGCCTTGTAGATACCCTGTAGGAGCGGTCCGTGGCCGCGAACCAGACACTGCGGTATCCCAGACAATCCGCAGAGCCCTCTTCGCGGCCGATGACCGCTCCTACGGGTACCCGATATCCACTGTAGGAGCGGTCCGTGGCCGCGAACCAGACACAGGTGCAAGCACTATTGACTGGTGCCCGATTGCCTCAATGCCCGCGCGGTGGCAAGTCCTCGCTGAACAGGTCGTCCTCGGCATCCGGGCTCACCGGAATCTTGTGCTCCTCGGACGCCCAGGCGCCCAGGTCAATCAATTTGCAACGATCGGAACAGAACGGCCTGTTCGCATTCGCTGCCTTCCATTCCACCGGCGCCCCGCAAGTTGGGCAATCAACGATCAAGGGTTGGCTCATTCTCGGCCTCCACGCAAAGTCAGATAAAAAGCATGCAGCCGCTCGACTTCCGAGTGCAGCCAGGCCAAGTCACGGTCGTTGACCAGCACATCGTCCGCCAGCGCCAGCCGCTGCTCGCGGCTCGCCTGGGCTTTCAGAATCGCCTGGACCTGCTCGGGCGTGGTGTGATCGCGCAGCAAGGTACGCGCAACCCGCACCGCCTCCGGCGCATCCACCACCAGCAAGCGCTGCGTGGTGCGGTACTGCCCCGACTCGACCATCAGCGGCGACACGAACACTGCATAGGGCGACGTCGCCGAAGCCAGCGCCCGGGCGATTTCCTCGGCAATCAACGGATGCAGCAAAGCCTCGACCCAGCGCCGCTCTTGCGCATCCTCGAAGATCACCTTGCGCAACGCCCCACGGTCGAGGCTGCCATCGGCCTGTAACAGCGCCGCACCATAGCGCTCGGCCAGCGCCGCCAGCGCTGGCCGCCCCGGCTCCACCACCCAGCGCGAAGCCTGGTCGGCATCAACCACGTGCACGCCCAACTCGGCAAAGCGTTGCGCCGCAGCGCTCTTGCCGCTGGCAATGCCACCGGTGAGGCCTAGCACCCAAGGTTTATCCACAGCTGTTGTCATCGGAACCCGGCAAACTGCATGTATGAAGTGGTTATTTGATCACCCCACAGCAATGCAATCCACCCCGCGATGGCCAGATAAGGCCCGAACGGGATAGGCGTACTGGTTTGCGCGTTGCGCATCCGCAGCATCAACACCCCCAGCACCGCCCCCACCAGCGACGACAACAGAATGGTCAGCGGCAAAATCTGCCAGCCACCCCAAGCCCCGAGCATGGCCAGCAACTTGAAATCGCCGTAGCCCATGCCTTCCTTGCCGGTGATCAGCTTGAACACCCAATACACCAGCCACAGGCTCAGATAACCCGCCACCGCGCCCCACAGCGCGTCGTAGAGATTGGTAAACAACCCCTGGCCATTGACGATCAACCCCAGCCACAGCAACGGCAGCACCAGCACATCCGGCAGCAACTGCTGATCGGCATCGATCAGACTCATCGCCAGCAAGCCCCAGGTCAGCAGCAGAAACGCACCGGCCTGCCAGCTCAAGCCGAAGTGATACACCACAAAGGCACTCAAGAGGCCCGTGGCCAGTTCCACCAGCGGATAACGCAGGCTGATCTTCGCCCGACAACTGGCACACTTGCCCCGCAGCATCAGGTAGCTCACCACCGGGATGTTCTCCCAGGCGCGGATCTTGTGGGCACAGTGCGGGCATTCGGAGTGGGGCAGCAGCAGGTTGTACGCCGCGCCTTTTGGTTCTGGCGGCAGGCCAAGCATTTCCCGGGACTGTGTGGTCCAGTCACGGTCGAGCATGATGGGCAGGCGATGGATGAGGACGTTGAGGAAGCTGCCGATGATGAGGCCCAAGAGGAGGGCGCAGAACATCAGGGCCAGCGGGCTGGCCAGGAATTCGAGTAGGAGCATGTTAGACGACGGAGCCGAGTTGGAAGATGGGGAGGTACATCGCAATAACCAGGCCACCGACCACCACGCCCAGTACCGCCATGATCATCGGCTCCATGAGGCTGGTGAGGCTGTCGACCATGTTGTCGACTTCGGCTTCGTAGATGGTTGCTACGCGGTCGAGCATGTCGTCCAGAGCGCCGGATTCTTCGCCGATGGCGGTCATTTGGATGGCAAGGGTGGGGAAGACCCCAGTGGAGCGCATGGATTGATGCATGGGCGAACCATTGGATACGTCCTGCTTAATCGAGTTAACGGCATTTCTAAATACGACGTTCCCAGTAGCGCCTGCTACTGAGTCAAGCGCCTCGACTAATGGAACGCCTGCAGCGAAAGTGGTGGAAAGTGTGCGAGCGTATCTAGCAACTGCCGATTTATAAAGGATTTGACCCACGATTGGAACTTTCAGTAAGGTCCTGTCTTTGCCGTCGCGAAACTTCTCACTTCGCTTGTTTGTGTGTTTTATAAAAAAAAACAAACCTACCATTCCGGCGAGTATTATTAACCACCAATCTTGGACTATCTTTGATAGCCCCATAACCATCAGTGTAAATGCGGGCAGCTCGGCACCAAACCCAGCAAAAACAGACTCAAATTGAGGAACTACTTTGATTAGAAGTATGGCAGAAACTATAATGGCTACGACCACTACGGCTATAGGGTAAGTCATGGCTTTCTTGATTTTAGCCTTTAGTGCTTCTGTTTTTTCTTTATATGTCGCTACGCGATCTAGAAGGGTTTCAAGTGCGCCAGCCTGCTCGCCTGCGTTAACCAAGCTGCAATACAGGTCATCAAAGTATTCGGGTTTTTTTCGGAGAGATGTTGCAAAGCTGTTACCGGCTGCAACTTCTTGTTTTATTCCCTCCACCAACGTTCGCATGTTAGGATTGTCGACACCCTCAGCGATAATATCAAACGATTGCAATAGAGGAACACCGGCGCGCATCATGGTAGCCATTTGACGTGTGAATAGTGCAATGTCTGCCGGCTTTATCCTCTTTCCCTTGCCAAATAGAGGAATCGAACGTTTGCGGATTTTCGTAGCGGTAATGCCCTGTTTGCGCAATTGAGCACGTATCAAAGGTAAGCTAGTTCCGCTCGTTTCACCTTTGGCAATTATACCTTTCCGGTCTACGCCTTCCCACGTGTATACCGAGGTCTTCGCTTTGCCTGCCATTGCTTAGTCCTTGGTTACCCGGTTGATTTCTGCGAGGCTGGTTACGCCCTGAATGACTTTTCTCAGGCCGGAAGTTCGTAAGCTATTAAAGCCATCCTTGCGCATCTGCTCATCAATCATTATCGCGTTAGCGCCTTCCATAATTAGCTGTTGTAGTGCCTTGGTATTTTTAACAACTTCATAGATGCCTTGACGTCCACGATAGCCTCCATTGCACTGGTCGCATCCTACCGGCTCATATATTTTTAGGCCGCTCACAGCATTCTCGGGAAAGCCTTCGGCTAGCAAAGCTTCTTGAGGAATGTTAGCTTCTCTTTTGCAGTGTGGGCATAGCTTTCGAGCTAGGCGCTGGGCGATTATCAGGCTGACAGATGTGGCAATGTTAAAGCTGGCTACGCCCATGTTCTGCAGGCGAGTTAGTGTCTCCGCTGCACTATTCGTATGTAGGGTAGAAAGTACCAAATGACCTGTCTGCGCTGCTTTTATAGCGATTTCAGCAGTCTCAAGATCTCGAATTTCGCCGACCATGATAACGTCCGGATCTTGGCGCAGGAATGATCGTAGTGCTTGGGCAAAATCTAAACCTTGACGATTATTTACGTTTACCTGGTTTATTCCTTCCATATTGAGTTCGACTGGATCCTCGGCAGTCGATATGTTTATATCTATGGTATTGAGTATATTCAATCCAGTGTACAGCGATACGGTTTTACCAGAACCAGTCGGCCCAGTTACTAGGATCATGCCTTGTGGTTGGCTAAGAGCCTGAAGGTAGAGCTCTTTTTGGTCGGCCTCATACCCTAAAACATCAATCCCGAGTTGTGCGCTGGACGGGTCCAATATCCGCATTACTATCTTTTCGCCCCACAGGGTAGGCAAAGTGTTAACTCGGAAATCGATCGATTTATTTTTTGAGATTCGCATTTTGATACGGCCATCTTGCGGTCTACGTCTTTCTGAGATATCGAGGTTGGCCATTACTTTTAAACGGGCAGAAATTCTACCCGCCAAGTTTATTGGGGGGCGAGCCACTTCTTTTAACATGCCATCCGTTCGAAAGCGTACACGATATATTTTTTCGTAAGGCTCAAAGTGGAGATCGGATGAGCCTCCGCGGATAGCGTCCAACAACATTTTGTTTACAAACCTGACCACTGGAGCGTCGTCCGAATCTTGACCCGCAACTGGCTCTGTCTTGTGATCATCTACGCTCTCAATATCCAGTCCATCTAGATCTATGTCTGCTAATGATTCAAGACCAGTTGCATTGGTGTCGAAATATTTCTCTATAGCAGAGGTCAGTTGCTCATCAGAAACAAGAATGGCTTCTGTGTTCAGTCCTGTGCTGAACTGTATGTCGGTGATAGATTGATGATTTGTAGGGTCAGATATTCCTATAAATAACTTGTTTCCCCTCCGCCATAAAGGTAGTACATGATGCTGTCGAATCAATTTTTCACTGACTAACCCTTTTGGCTGATGTTCAGGGTCGAAAGCAGTGACATCAATTAATGATACGCCGAACTGGTCGGACGCTATTTCTGCAATCTCACGTCCCTTGGCAAGTTTATTCTGGACTAAATAGTGTACGAAACCTATTTTCTCTTTTAAGGCACGCTGCTGTGCCTGCTGAGCAACTATCTCGGTCAAGAGCTCTGCTTGAACTAAATGTTTGGCTAATCCGGAAAGGACCACTTCGTTCATGGGAAGGCTCGCTACTTACAGTCCGAAGGTGCTGATGGAGTCCACTCTGGAATCGATCAGCTTGGCTTGCTTAAGAAAGTCATTAATCTTTTTTTGAGTTGAGGTAGCTGTTATCTGGATATTGTGCCAAGAATTAAAATGGTACACGGTTTGAACAGATAACGTATCAGGTTGGGGACGCATTCTTATGTCCATGTCTTTCTCAATTCTGATATACAGTCTGAAAAAAGCAAAGGCCGGGCCCTATTTTGTGAGGGCCCAGCCGAAAGCGACAGCAATATTCGTATTAGGTTTTTGCGTCTTGTTTGCAACTGGCAGGGCGGTATTTCGCTTCAATTGTCCCAGAGCAAACCCAGTTCAAAACACCACCGCCAGCGTCTGTTGGAACCAAGGTGATAGTTTTGCCGCTCAGTCGCGCATCGGCAGTGCTGCCTGTTGCAGTAATGGTTCCACCAGTTTGTACCACCGATGCTACATATGTAGAAACTTGTGATGGAAGAACAAGATCAGCGGTAGCTGGAAGTTTGCCGTTTACTTGGAAGTATTCCGCCACCTGAACCTTGCCAGCAGCTGCTGCGAGCATTATTTCAGATGCTTTAGCACGTGTTGTATAGTCCTGATACGCGGGCAATGCAATCGCGGCAAGAATGCCTATGATTGCAACCACAATCATCAGTTCGATCAGCGTAAAGCCTTTTTGGATAGATTTCATAGGGCACCTTCGTGAGTAATATCTACAGGCATCCGTTCCGGTGCCTCTGATTTGGTTTCAAGCAATTGCTGTGCCAGGAGCTAATTGGCTTGATCTGCGCGGTTCGTTTGTACGGGTCTTATATGAACTGACAATTTTCGTCATGACATGCCTTTTCACGGCCGCGTTCCAGTACGCAGATACAGTTTGGTCCAGCATCCAGCGGCAGGGTCCATTGCAGGCATAGAGATTTCTAGATCATAATGCTAGGGTTCATCGATAGCCGGTGTAGCTCAGTCGGTAGAGCAGCGCACTCGTAACGCGAAGGTCGTAGGTTCGATTCCTATCTCCGGCACCATCCAATCTCAGCCCAGATCCTAAGACCAGTTTCGTTAACCCTTAAACCCCCGCGCACGACCACACCTCCCTCCTGCTAAACCACACCCCCCATCCGCTCCAACGCCCCATCAAGCTTCCCTTGAATAGGCTCCATCAAGCAGTAAAGGTGGTTGCACGAAATTTTCTCGGCTTCCGCGTCGAACAACAGCTGCAGCACCACCTCCAGTGCTCCATTCACCTCGCTCAACGCACTGACGGATTCCTGCAACACGGCAATCCCATCCGCAAGCGCCGAAAGTCTTCCACTCACGTCTTCACCGGAACCATTGGGACCGTCTGCCCCGAGCCAGCACTGCAGATCCGTTTGTACACGGGTAAGTCGGTTCGAATGCGTATTCATCGTGTACCCTCGCTTGGCGATGGCAATGACGACTTCAAATTTGTCGCAGCGCTATGCCGACAAGGTCTCGGCCAGCTAATGAGGTATGAGCGGGCTACAAGCGCAAAAGTAATTTTCATGAAGCGTTCCTCTATCGAGTAGACGCCGCCACGCTCGCGACCAAACGAGTGGGTGGCAGCTGTACGAAGGTTGGTCGACCGGCGATAAAGGAATCCGGCACACCCGAGGGTGTCCTGCGCACAGCCGCCATGACACGAGGCTGCCTGCGCAAAAAAGGCGCCTGCAATCGTGATGGGGCGCTGTAGCGCCTTTATCTACTCGGGCGACCAAACCCGGTCGCTGATTTTGCAGCGACGAGGCGAATGTACGCTCGATGGGAATATAAAATCAAGGCAGGATGCTTGGCCGACATCATTGGAAATGCTGTCATCCTGTCAGTCATCCACATGTGATCAAGCCTAGGGGTAGAGCATGTTCAGCCACATCCAAATCGGCGCCCGCGACCTACAAAAAATGGTCGCCTTCTACGACCAAATTTTCCAAGCCCTGGGCCTCATCCGCATGCCGGAAGAAAACGACGGGGGCCCAGCTGGCGCCGGCTGGCAGCGGCCCGATAAACCTTGGCCCCAGGTCTACGTCCAACTCCCGTTCAACGGCCTCCCGGCCACCTGGGGCAACGGCATGCAGGTCAGCTTTGCGGCGCAGTCGCAGCAGGAGGTGCGGGACGTATGGCAGGCAGCTTTGGATAACGGCGGTATGGACGAGGGGGCGCCGGGTTTGCGGCCGCAGTATTCAGAGGACTACTACGGCGCTTATTGCCGGGACCCCGAAGGCAACAAGTTATGTTTCGTTCACGCATCGGATATGGCCAGTTCAGCTTAACTACGACGCGAGTTGGCCAGTCGCGCGACCCCGGCCGTCAGCAGCACCGCCAGCACCACGCCTGTCGCCACGGCGGGCAGTATGCCCAGTTGCACTACCATCTCCTGCAAGCTGAGGTAGAAGCCGATTACGCCGATGGCGCCAATCGCGTTGCCTCTGACAATCGCCGCGAGTTCCTGGCGTCCGCCTTGCACATGCGCAAAAACCGCCAGCGGCCAGGCGATGATCGGAATAGGCGCCAGGTAGCCGCTGACCACGGGGCCCAACCACTGCGCCCCTGCGGTGATCAGTAGCAGCAGCAGGGTAGCGGTCAACATCCGCATGGGGATGATCCAGCTGGGTAACGCAACCGGGCGCGCCGGGGGTTTGCCATCGTTCGACGTCACCCGAATCAGCACGACCACCAGGCACAGGGTAATGGCGATGGAGGCAATGGGTGATCCCAGCCGGTTCATCAGTAGCGCTGTGGCAACGTAGAACACCACTGCGGCCAGGCAGCCGAGCACCACTGAAACACGGCGGGTCACCGCAAGATAGAACAGGTAGGTCGCCTGAATTGCCGCCACGCCGGCCAATGCGCCGGGCACTGCCATTGCCACGAACCCCGGGCCTTGTTCGAGGCTGAGAAACAGCATCACCACGGCGGAGGTCACTGGAAGCCCGGACAGCAGCCCGCCAACGTGTGTACCCCAGCGTTTGGCAGCGATGGAGATGAACAGCATGAGCATCGGCGTGATGAGCAGCTTGAGGTAGAAAACAGTCATGTACGTGCGTCGTTGTTTTTAGTCCATACGTTGTACATGATTCGACGTTGGGCTTTTATTCAATCGGCACCGGGAATGGCGATTGTTTGCCTCGACCTGTATCGTTTTCGTCCTGTATGCCGACAGCCTATAAGCCCGCCCCTGACTCTGGGCAAGGATGCCAACCGTGAAATACTTCTTCATCATTCTGGCCAGCTACGCTTCGGTCTATCTGTGTGTATCGCCGTTGTTGGATGCACGCGTGCAGGACGTCATCGAAGGCCTGGAGATGCGTCGCCGGGCGGCGGATATCGAGGCCTACATCGAGCACGTGGTCCAGGCGCTGAATCGCAGCAAGCTTGAGTACGCCCTGTTCGGCGGCACGCTGATTGCGGCATTGGTCAGCGCCGGTGTGTGGTTGCTCGGCGATTAGGCGGGGCCATTGAACGAGGGGTGCAGGTCGGCAACGTCCTGCACCCCTTGCTCGGTCACTCGGGCTGCTTGTCCTGTTCGCTGAATTCCACTGCCAGGGCAGCGGCTTCCACGTCACTGGTGCGTATGTGCAACTGTCCTTCGCTGTCCTGAACCTGAAACACCGGGTCCATGTCGTGTGTCCGGTACTGCTCGGGGATGTCATTGCCTTCGAGTTTCTTGACGGAGATGGCCATGGTTTTTCCTCCCAAAGAAGCTGTGACCGGCGCCCTCGGCCAAGGTGCAGTCCGAAGCGTTGCACAGGAACTTACCTTGCCTGCAATGCCTCGAATCTCTACCTATCATCAGAGGCTTCCTACCATGACCACACGCGATGAAATCCAGCCAAAAGCCCCGACCCTCGATGCCAGCGGCAAGCCGGTGAACGTGGTTGAGCGCGACATCGAGCATGAAACGCCGGCCACCGAAGGCGTCGACAAGGTCATCACGCCTACCTCCATCAAGGAGAAAGAGCAGGACGCCGAGACCTTGCAGCGCAAGACCGCCGAGATCGAACGCAAGATCGCCGACGGTCGTTGATGTCGTGAAAAAGGAGAAAAGTGCAGCTAACCGTCCGTTCACATCCGTTTCACGCGGCATTTACATTCTTGGGCGTAATGTTGACCTTGCTCCTTCTTCAAGCCCGCTTTCCTCCCCGTCGGCGGGCTTTTCTTTGTCTGCGATTTGGCGTTTCGCCCAGCCAGGCCTGCTAACCTCACCTATTCAAGCGTCGACCCGAACCGGGCGTCGGCGCGTTGCAGTGGCCATGACCACTGCCTTCCAAGGAGCTTGACCCCACCATGACCATTTCCCTGCGCACACGGTTGTTGACCGTGCTGATGTTCACCACGCTGCTCAGTGGCTGCGGCGTCAATAACATTCCGCAATATGACGAACAGGTGAAATCGGCCTGGGCTCAGGTGGAGAACCAGTACCAGCGTCGTGCCGACCTGATCCCCAATCTGGTGGAAACGGTGAAGGGCTACGCCAAGCAGGAGCAGGACACCCTGACCCGAGTGATCGAGGCACGCGCCAAAGCCACGTCGATCCAGGTCGATGCCAACACGCTGGACGATCCGGCCAAGCTGCAGCAGTTCGATCAGGCCCAGCAGCAACTCAGCGGCGCCTTGAGCCGTTTGATGGTGACCGTCGAGCGTTATCCCGATCTGAAGTCGAACCAGAACTTCCTGGCGTTGCAGTCGCAGCTCGAAGGCACCGAGAACCGTATTGCGGTAGCGCGTCGTGACTTCATTGCCTCGGTCGAGAAGTACAACACCGAGATCCGTACCTTCCCCGGCAAGCTGTGGCAGATGACCATGTACCGTGATCAGAAAGTTCGCGAGAACTTCAAGGCCACGGCACCCAATGCCGAGCAAGCGCCGAGCGTGAAGTTCCAATGAAGCCATGGCGGTGCCTGCCGCTGTTGATGCTGCTGTGGGCTGCCACGGCCGGGGCGCTGGAGTTTCCGGCGCTCAGCGGTCGAGTGGTGGACCAGGCGGGCCTGCTCGACGGGCAGACTCGCAGCCAGCTAAGCCAGATGCTCGAGGCCCACGAGCAGGCGACCTCCGAGCAGGTCGTGGTGGTCACCGTGCCGGACCTGCAAGGCACGGACATCGCCGATTACGGCTACCAGCTCGGGCGTGCCTGGGGCATTGGCCAGAAAGGCAAGGACAATGGCGCCTTGCTGATCGTCGCCAAGGCCGAGCACAAGGTGCGCATCGAGGTCGGTTATGGCCTGGAAGGGCAACTGACCGATGCGCAGTCCTCCATCATCATCAATAACGTGATCGTGCCGTCGTTTCGCCAAGGCGATTTCGCCGGCGGCATTCGTGCGGGTGCAGCGGCCATGCTGCAGGTGCTGGGGGGCGATCCCCTGGCCGAGCCGCAGCGCAGCGATGCGCAGGACCAGGGCCGGGATCAGCAGCGTCTGCCCTGGCCGGCCTTCCTGATACTGATCATCATCGTGATAGTAATGATTCGCGGCGGTGGCGGAGGGGGGCGCGGTGGCCGAGGCGGCGGTGGTCGTTCGGTACTCACGGGTGCGGTGCTGGGCGGCCTGCTAGGCGGCGGAGGCCGTGGTGGCGGTGGCTTCGGCGGCGGCGGTGGCGGTTTTGGTGGCGGTGGCGGCGGCTTCGGCGGCGGGGGTGCATCGGGTGGCTGGTAAATCGAGCGGGTACGCAGCATGACATTACTGGACGAAAGCGCGCAGAAACGCGTGGCCACGGCGATTGCCGAGGCAGAACTGCACACCGACGCCGAGTTGGTCACGGTGCTTGCACCGCACTCGGACGACTACACCTACATTCCGTTGTTGTGGGCGGGGTTGATCGCGTTGCTGGTGCCGGGTCTGATCAACTATTACCCCGGTTGGCTGAACGCTCATCAGTTGCTGCTGGCGCAGTGGGCAACCTTCATCGTGCTGGGGCTGCTGTTTCGCATTCCGGCTCTGACCACGGCGTTGGTACCGCGCCGAGTGCGGCATTGGCGAGCGGCGAACATGGCGCGCCGGCAGTTTCTGGAGCGCAAATTGCATCACACTCAGGGCGGAACGGGAATGCTGATCTTCGTTTCGGAGGCAGAACGGTACGTGGAAATTCTGGTGGACGAGGGGATTTCCAGTCGCGTCGGGGATGACACCTGGAACGCGATCGTCGAAGCGTTCACTGCGCGGGTCAAGCGTGGTGAAACGATGGAAGGTTTCGTCGGCTGTATCCAGGCGTGTGGCGAGGTGTTGCGTGAGCACGTGCCGGTCACTCATCCTCGTAACGAGCTACCGGATCGGTTGGTCGTACTGGGCTGACCGTTCGGCCAATCAGACGGATCTAGCGAGGCTATGAGCTGTCGAAGTGGCAATGCGCTATCATTCGTTCTTTGCCCACGGAGCCTCGCTATGAGCCCGATCATTTTTCCCCAGCCGTTCAAGGCAGTGGGTTGTTCCGACTGTCGAAACCTGGATGCACTGGGTTTCGACTTCACCATGGCGTTCCAGCCGATTCTCGATGTGCGCAGTGGCAAGCCCTGGGCGTACGAGGCGCTGGTGCGCGGCATCAACGGCGAGTCCGCGTTCAGCATCCTGAGTATGGTGAACGATGGCAATCGCTACCGCTTCGACCAGGCCTGCCGGGTCAAGGCCATCGAACTGGCAACCCGGTGGGGTCTGCTCGATTTGCCCGACTGCCTGCTGAGCATCAATTTCCTGCCCAAGGCCGTCTACCGCGCCGAGACGTGCATTCGCGCGACGCTCGAGGCTGCGCGTGAATTCGGTTTTCCGCTGAATCGTCTGATGTTCGAAGTCACCGAAGGTGAGCGTGTGGATGATCCGGCGCATCTGCAGTCGATTTTCGCTGAATACGAGAAGCAGGGCTTCACTACGGCAATCGACGATTTCGGTTCGGGGTATTCGGGTTTGAACATGCTGGCGACATTCCAGCCCAACGTGCTGAAAATCGACATGGCGCTGACTCGCGCGCTGGATCAAGACGCTGTGCGGCAAGCCATCGTGGCGGGGATCGTGCTGGTGGCCGGCAAGCTGAACATCACAGTGGTGGCCGAGGGCGTCGAAACCGTGGGTGAAAGCACGGCCTTGCAATCATTAGGTATCGATCTGCAGCAAGGCTACCTGTTCGCCCGCCCCGCCATCGGCGAGTTGCCGCTCAAGCGTTGACGCTCAAGCCTTGAAGTGTCTGGCAGGCTGATCATTCGGCACGGTTTGTTGACTCGTAATGCAAATAACTGGCGAGTGCCTGTTTGGTCAGGTCATTGAGCGTAATGCTTTGCCGATTTGCCGCGATGCTGGCCGCCAGATGCAGTTCGTGGCCAATGCGCACATTGAAGGAGCCCTTGCAGGAAATCTCCGGCGTAGCCTTCAAATCCGCGCAGGTGTCCAGATAGTCATCCACTGCGGCCTGAAAAGCGGCAATCAATTGCGCAACGGTTTGCCCTTCATAGCTGATCAGCGCCCGAATGAACTGTGCTTTGCCATACAGGCAGTCGTCTTCCGGGCTTGCTTCGATCGATCCGAAGTAGCCGCGGTGTTGAAGCAGTTGGTTCATGGCAGCAAGCCTCTATTTTTCAATTGCGCGATGATCTGGCGGCGGATGTAGGGCTTGATTTCACTACCCGGATGAGGGCGATGAAGGCTGATCAACGCTGCGGGATTACCATTGTGGAACTTCACGCGGCTGCCGCTTCCCTGGACTGGCTGAAAGCCGAACCCCTGCAGCAGGCTCACCAGTTCAGGCCATGTGAACTCACTTTCCTGCGAGATCAGTTTGGCGACCAGCTTTCCATGCCTGGACATTGCCACTCCTTTTGTGCAACTGAATTTAGTTGCTGTCCGTTTTCTAGTCAATGTGTGCTGCCCAGCTATGTGTAGCGCAGGGCCGGGTTTTCGGACAAATGGAAGTGATACGAAGGGTGTGCGGGGGTACGGGAAGGCCCTGAGGCCGAGGGGTAATACGAGTTGTAACTATCCATGCAATGACCGAGCTCATTCGTGGAATGAGCTCGGTCAGGGGTGCATCAATCTTCGAGAATGAACGCGAACTTGTCGTCGATCAGCATCTTCAGGTAGTCGTCGAAGCTGTCGGCGATGACCACGTATTCGTCCGGGTCGTGGACGAAGCGGATGACCTGGCCTTTGGTGCCTTTGCCGGTCGGGTTGAAGTCGATGAACAGCGTGGACGTGCCGCCGTTGTTCATGCAGTGCGAGAAGCACAGGCGCTCGCCCAGGCTGACGTCGGCGTCGATGCGTCGATCGACCATTTCCGGGTTTTCCAGAAAGAAGTCGTCGTAGATGTCGGCGATGCTTTTGTCGTTGGCGGCGCGGTCTTCGAGGATCTGCTCGACCGAGCGCAGGTAGTACGGGTATTCGGCGATGTCCGAGCCCAGGATGAGCACCGAGACTTCACCTTGTTCGTACTTCTGCCAGTGCGTGCCGTTCACCTTGGCAAGCAGTTGCAGCAGGCTGTCCGGGCAGTCCGGGTAGACCTCTTTGAGAGCGTCCAGTTGGGTGGGCGAGGCGCCGGTGGCGAACGCGAGTTCGTCAAGGCTGGCGGCGGGCAGGGCGGCTTTGAGGCCTGAGTGGAACTGTTCGACGATGCTCAAGGCTGCTTCCTTACACGGGTTTTGTTTGAGCACCTTTGGGCGATTCGTGGCGGTGAGTCAAGGGAATTTACTGTTTAGGGGGTATGTGGGGGGACTTGGAGGGGGTTGTTGGGCTGCTGGCCTCTTCGCGGGCAGAGCCCGCTCCCACAGAGCCCGCTCCCACAGAGCTCTGCTCCCACAGAGGCCCCGGGGTATCAGCGCCAGCGAACGGTGTAGTGGGCGGGCACGTCGCTCATCTGCGGCTGGAAATGGGTGTTGGAAATCACGTGGGTCTGTACCTCGCCGGCGGCGTCATGCAATTCGATCCGGTCGCCTGCGCCGGCATTGAGCGTCACCTCGTAGATCAACGCCTTGTTGGGCTCCAGGGACGAGTCGAAGGGGCCGAAGCGGGTGCCGTCGATGCGGATGATGTAGACCTGGTAAGCGCCTTGGGTGGATGTGCTGGTCACTGCGAAAACTCCATACCTTTGCTGGTCGATATCTATGTGGGCTGTCACAGGCTCAGGCGCATGGACAGGTCTACCGCTTTTACATCCTTGGTCAGGCTGCCGATCGAGATGTAGTCCACCCCTGTTTCGGCAATGCTGACCAGGGTCGAATCGTTGATGCCGCCACTGGCTTCGAGTTTGGCCTGGCCAGCATTGATGCTCACGGCTTCGCGCATGTCGGCGAGGCTGAGCTCGTCGAGCATGACGATGTCGGCACCCGCTGCCAGGGCTTCGCGCAACTCATCCAGGCTTTCGACTTCGATTTCCACCGGCTTGCCCGGCGCGATGCGCTGCGCCGCAGCTACCGCCTGAGCCACGCCACCGCAGGCGGCGATGTGGTTTTCCTTGATCAGGAAGGCATCGTACAGGCCGATGCGGTGGTTGTGGCAGCCACCGCAGGTTACCGCGTACTTTTGCGCCAGGCGCAGGCCCGGCAAGGTCTTGCGCGTGTCCAGCAGCTTGACCTGGGTATGGCCGACACGCTCGGCGAAATACCGCGCGCGGGTGGCCACGGCCGACAGCAGTTGCAGAAAATTCAGCGCGCTGCGCTCACCGGTCAGCAGCGAGCGTGCCGGGCCTTCGAGGTGAAACAAGGGCTGGTTGGGCTGGGCCTGCTGCCCATCCACTACCTGCCAATGCACCGCCACGCGCGGGTCGAGTTGGCGAAACACGGCATCGACCCAGGCGCTGCCGGCAACGGTGCAGGCATCGCGGGTGATGATGCTGGCCTTGGCCAGGCGCTCGGCCGGGATCAGTTGCGCAGTGATATCGCCGCTGCCCACGTCTTCGAACAACGCACGGCGCACGTTGGCTTCGATTTCAGCGGTCAGATCGGCAAGACGAAGATTGGACATGACGCGCTCCATCGGCAAAGTGGCCGGATTATAGGATACTGCAGCGCTTGGAGCGAAGCCCTGTAGCCCGCGCCTTCACGCACTGTAAAAAGCTGTGCATTTGGTCGGCTGCTGTGAGCTTTCGTACATATTTACGGTCAATCTCCTACTTAGCCCCGTGTTCGCTGAACTGCTTGCCACCTTGGTAGTCAGAGATCACTGTCGGTGAGGTCAGGTAAATGACGTCACGTGGTTGACAGGGATGTCGACGCTCTATTTCTCTTGGTGGGGGTCTTGATGGCGAACGATGGGAAAGTGGTTTCACTGAACAAGGCTGCCGCCGATCACGCGAGCCAGCCTGCCAGTGTGCGCCTGCCTGTCGTCCTGTTGCAGGTGCGCGACAAAGCCGCGCTGCAGCTCAAGCAGGCCCTGCAGGTGTTGTTCGATAACGCCGACGATACCCTGTTCGAAATGGCCGACCGGGCGTTGAACAACGTCGATCAGAATACCTTCTTCGAAGCCATGCGCGATCTGCGCCTCAAGCGCAAGAGCATCGAGCGCGGTTTCCTCGAGAAATTCTACGAGAGCTTCGTGCGCGTCGGTCAGTACGACACGGTCGAGGCCAGCGCGCCGCCGCCGCTGAGCTACGACAAGCTGGCGCTGGTACCCAACGACGAGTTGGAACGCACGGTGGCACTGGATGCGATGGTGGCCAAGGTCCTCAGCCGTGACAGTTTTGCCCTGGGCCAACTGACGACCCGCTTGAATGTGCTACTGACCCGCCGCCTGGACGATTCCACCAATCCGCTCGGGCCGGTCATGCTGTGCGACTATTTTCTCCAAGCCGGGCGCAGCCTGGGTGTGGAGATCAAGGTCAAGCTGATCATCCTCAAGCTGTTCGAGAAATACGTTCTTACCGATACCGATCAGCTGTACGCCGAGGCCAATCAACTGCTCATCGCGGCCGGCATCCTGCCCGAGCTCAAGGCCGCGCCTGCGCGTCGCGCCGCCGACCGCTCCAGCGACCGCCCGCGCCCCGCTGCCACCGAGCCGGAAACACGCGCCGAGGCGCCGAGCAAGTCCGCTCAGCGTGACGAGAATGTGCAGGAAGCGTTTGGCGCCCTGCAGGACTTGCTGCACGACCTGCGCGGCAGCATGGCGCCGAAGATGGAGCCACCGAGCGAGGCCATGCCGATCTCGACCAGCGATCTGCTGCGCCTGCTGTCCCACTTGCAGCAGTACGTACCCCAGCAGCCGCCGCAGAACGACTACGACCTGCGCCAGCAGCTGGAACAACTGCTTACCCGCGTCAGCGTCAAGAGCGGCAAGTTTCGGGTAGTGGGGGTGATGGACGAAGACGTCATCAACCTGATTGCCATGCTGTTCGAATTCATCCTCGACGATCGCAACCTGCCCGACTCGCTGAAGGCCCTGATCGCACGTCTGCAGATTCCCATGCTCAAGGTCGCGGTACTGGACAAAAGCTTTTTCAGCCGGGGTGCGCACCCGGCGCGGCGGCTGCTCAACGAAATCGCCTCGGCGGCGATGGGCTGGGGCAGCCGCGACGATTATCAGCGCGATGCGCTGTACCTGCGCATCGACCAGATCGTCCAGCGCCTGCTCAACGATTTCGTCGACGACACCTCGTTGTTTTCCGAGCTGCTGGTCGACTTCCTTGCGTTCAGCAATGACGAGCGTCGTCGCAGCGAGTTGCTCGAACAGCGTACCCGCGATGCCGAAGAGGGCCGCGCCCGTGCGGATCTGGCGCGGCATCTGGTCGAGAAAGAACTCAACAGCCGTCTGCTGGGGCGCAAGCTGCCGCAGGTGGTGGTCAATGTGCTGCAGGACGCCTGGAGCCGCGTATTGCTGCTGGTGTGCCTGAAACACGGGGCCAATTCGTCCGAGTGGCAGGCGGCCCTGTCTACGGTTGACGACTTGATCTGGAGCGTCGAGCCCCACGACGACCCGGAAATGCGCATGCGTCTGCTGGAGCTGGTGCCGGGCTTGCTCAAGTCCCTTCGCGATGGTCTTACCAGCACCGCGTTCGATCCGTTCGCCACCAGTGAATTCTTCAGTCAGCTGGAGGTGCTGCATGTGCAGGCGTTCCAACGTGATCTGGCGAATGTCGAGGGGGTGATGCCTGGTGAGGAATCGCTGGTGCAGGTGGTCGAAGAGATCGTGCTGGCGTCCCCGGGCGAAGCTGCCGACAGCGAGGCCCAAGTACGCCTGGCCGACGATGATCCAGGCCTGCTGCAGGTCGACAAGCTGCGTGTCGGCAGCTGGGTGGAATTGCAGGAGAACGATGAGTTCAAGCTGCGCTGCAAGCTGACCGCGATCATCGAGACCTCGGGCAAATACGTGTTCGTCAACCGCACCGGCATGAAGGTGCTGGAGAAGACCCGCATGGGCCTGGCGATCGAGTTCCGCCGCGGCACCGTGCGGGTGCTCGACGACACCTTGTTGTTCGATCGAGCCCTGGATTCGGTGGTCACCAACCTGCGCAAGCTCAAGGCACACTGATGAGCCCGGCCACGCGCAGGCTGCCTTCCTGCGCGTGAGGGTTCATACTGGAGCGCCTTGATTGTCGGCAGGACTCCAGATGCGGTTGACCTCATGCGCTTGAACGGCCCTACGGGATGGTGCGACGGCGTTCGCCATTGCCCCTCGCCCAATTTCAACGAGCGTCCCGACGGCGAAGTCTCGCTGTTGGTCATCCATAACATCAGCTTGCCGCCGGCGCAGTTTGCCACGGGCAAGGTGCACGAGTTTTTCCAGAACCGTCTGGATTGCAGCGAGCATCCCTATTTCGAGGGGATTTCCCATCTGCGCGTGTCCGCGCATTTTCTCATCGAGCGTGACGGTGCGGTGACGCAATTCGTCTCCTGTCTGGATCGCGCCTGGCACGCCGGGGTGTCGTTGTTCCATGGCCGCGAAAACTGTAATGATTTTTCTGTAGGCATCGAACTGGAAGGCACTGATGATCAAGCCTTCGCCGATGCCCAGTACGCAGCGCTCGTGACCTTGACTCGGCTGTTGCTCGAGCGCTTTGCGGCGCTGAGCGTGGAGCGCATCTGCGGCCATAGTGACATTGCCCCAGGCCGCAAGACCGATCCCGGCCCCTGTTTCGACTGGGTACGTTACCGTGCCGCATTGCTGAATGAAGAGGATGCACGATGATTTTTCTGGTGCTGCTGCTGGTCCTGCTGGCCGAGAAGTTTTCCGGGCTGCGCCAGCGCGTGCAACGTGACGGTTTTTTCCTGGGTGAACTGCATCGGCTCGAAGCCCGGCCGGGGCTGGCGCGCGAGCCGTGGCTGGTGCTTGGCATCGGCGTGGCGCTGCCGGCGCTGCTGCTGGCGTTCGTGCTGTATGCGCTGCAGCCGGTGGCGTATGGCTTGCTGGCGCTGCCGGTGCATTTGCTGGTGCTGATCTACAGCCTGGGTCGAGGTGACATCACGGTTGGCCTGGGGCCGTTTCGCGATGCCTGGCGCCGTGAAGACACCCAGGCGGCGGTGCATGTGGCCGAACGCGACATGGGCGTCCTCGCCGACAACGGCGGCAGCCTGCTGCAAAGGGTGCAGGGGCACCTGTTGTGGGAAGCCTATCAAAGCTTTTTCGCGGTGATTTTCTGGTACGCCGCCTTGGGCCCGGTGGCGGCGCTGGTCTATCGGCTGGTGGCCCTGGTGGCCGAGCAGTCTCGGCATCCGGCGATAGCCCTGCGGGCGCAGCGGCTGCGTCATGCTCTGGACTGGCTGCCGGTACGTTTGCTTGCGGCCAGCTTTGCGCTGGTGGGCAACTTCGTGGCGGTCAGCCGGGTGATGCTGCACGAGGTGCTCAGCTGGGAAATTACCGCTGCGGCGCTGATCGATCGCGTCGGGCGAGTGGCCGGTGATGTTCCGGCGCCAGTGGTAGGGCAGGTAGGAGTGGAAACGTTGGACAGCCTGTGGCAGATGGTCGTGCGCGCAGGGGTGTTGTGGTATGCGGTTTTGGCGGTGTGTTCGGTGTTGGCGTGATGTTGCAGGGTTGATGGTGTTCGCCGAAGCGGGACGGCGGGTTGGAAGGCGTGCCGCAATGTCCTGTAGCAGCGGCGCGAGCCGCGTCCAGGTTCACTGCGCATCCGCCCAACCAAACACTGCATTGGCGTTCCGGGTGCTGGCCGCTGCCAGGGTGGCGGCATCGGTGCCCATGAGGCGCGCCAATGCCTCGGCGATGTCCGGCAGATGCTCCGGGCTGTTGCGTACACCCGGATACATCGCAGGCGCCATGTCCGGCGAATCGGTTTCCAGAACGATGGTCTCCAGCGGCAAACGCGGCAGTACCTTGTGCATGCGCAGCGCCTGCGGCCAGGTCGGCGCGCCACCCAGGCCCAGCTTGAAGCCCAGCTTCAAATACTCCCGTGCCTCTTCCCAACTGCCGGCGAATGCATGAATGACCCCTGCGCGGGGCAGTTTGAAGCGCTTCAAGGTCGCGATCACTGCCGCATGGCTGTGCCGCACGTGCAGCAACACCGGTAGCTCGAACGCCAAGGCCAGGTCCAACTGCGCTTCGAACAACGCCTGCTGCCGATCGCGATCCAGGTCCTTGAGGTAGTAATCCAGGCCGAACTCGCCGATTGCACACAGCTTCGGGTGTCCGTGCAAACGCTCAAGCCACGCGCGCAAGGCAGTCACATGCTCGGGCCGGTGCTCTTCGAGAAACACGGGGTGCAGGCCCAAGGCCGCATACACCCGCTCGTCCGCCACCGCCAGGTCCCACACCCGCTGCCAGTTGGCTTGATGCACACCCAGCACCACCACCCGCTCCACACCACGCGCTGCGGCGGTATCCAGCACACGCGCGCGATCGGCATCGAAGTCGGGAAAATCCAGGTGAGTATGGGTGTCGATCAAGCGCACCATCAGGCCTCGTGAATCCTCTGTTTGAAGGTCCGGGCCAAGGCATTCACGCCGGGCTCGTAGTGCTTTTGTTCCACAGCGGCCAGTGCCAGTTCCAGCGCCTTGCTGGCGATCATGTTGTGCTGTTGGGCCATGGCGTTGACCGGCAGCGGCAGGAAGTCCAGCAACTGGGTGTCGCCGAACGTGCCCAGGTGCATTGCCTGGGAATCCAGCGGCCGCTCCTGCAGCACATCGAACACGCCCTGCAGCAGCACGTAGGAGGTGGTCACCAGCGCGTCGGGAAGGTGGCCGAGCTTGTCGAGCAAGGCTTGCATGGAATGCTGGCCACCTTCGCGACTGAAGTACTCGCTGTGCTCGACCAGCACCGTGCCATCGAAATCGGCCAGCGCAGTATTGAAGCCCTCGGTTCGCGCCTGGCTGATGCTCAGTTCCGGCCGTGCGCCGATCAAGGCGATGTGTCGAGGCTTGGGCAGCAGCAGGCTCTGGGTCAATTGCAGGCTGGCGTTGCGGTCATCGCTGATCACCGAGCAGAACTGCGCCGGGTCCATCATCCGGTCGATGGCGATCACGGGTGTGCCCTTGGCCTGCAATTCACGGTAGCTGTCGTCGCTGGCCGGCAGGCAACTGGCAACGAACAGCGCGTCGCAACGTCGGGCACGAAACAGCTGCAGCAGTTGCAGCTCGCTGGCCGCATCGTCGTCGGAGCTGGCGATCAGCAGCTGGTAACCATGGGCGCGGGCACCTTGTTCGAGCAGCTTGGCGATGCGCGCGTAGCTGGGGTTTTCCAGGTCCGGCAGGATGAAGCCCAGGGTACGCGTGTGCCGACTGCGCAACCCGGCTGCCTGGGGGTTGGGGGTGAAGCCCTGTTCCTGGACGATGGCCTCGACGCGCGCCACCGTCGCCTTGCTGATGCGCTGTTGAGCGGCCTTGCCATTGATGACGTAACTGGCAGTGGTGACCGAGACGCCAGCCAGGCGAGCAATATCGCTGAGTTTCAACCGTTGATTCCTTAGTGTCGTCGCGCCCATGCCGAGGCATTGAAGCGCGCTCATTCATCGTTTGTCGGGTGGCGCCAGGCTAAGTTCAGGCAACGTAACCGACAGGTTGGACTTCAATCATCGAAGATTATCGAGTAACGTGCGCTGCATTCTAGATTAAACGTTTCAGCCTGCGTGTTTCCTGCCGTAAAACATCTCTTGTCGAGGTCTCAACCTTACCCTCGGCAACGCAGGCCGGACCTATCGGAAGTACAGAGCGCGCACCTCGATGCTCTATGCTCACACTTCACAACAATACCTCAGCGCGCTGCCGCCGCTGTAAAGGAGAGAGGCAATGCTGGAGCTCACTATAGAGCAGATATCCATGGGCCAGAGCGCCGTGGATAAACCCGCCGCCCTGCAATTGCTCGCCGACAAACTGGTTGCCGATGGCCTGGTGGCCGAAGGTTACCTGGCCGGCCTGCAAGCGCGTGAAGCTCAAGGCTCGACCTTTCTGGGCCAAGGCATCGCCATTCCCCACGGCACGCCCGATACCCGTGACCTGGTGTTCACCACCGGCGTGCGCCTGCTGCAATTTCCCGAAGGCGTGGATTGGGGTGACGGCCAGAAGGTCTACCTGGCCATCGGCATCGCCGCCAAGTCCGACGAACACCTGCGCCTGCTGCAACTGCTGACCCGCGCGCTGGGTGAAACCGACCTGGGTGAAGCGCTGCGCCAGGCCACCGATGCACCCGCGTTGCTGAAGCTGCTGCAAGGGGCGCCGCAGGAATTGGCGCTGGATGCGCAGATGATCGGCTTGAGCGTGATGGCCGAAGACTTCGAGGAACTGGTCTGGCGTGGTGCGCGTCTGCTGCGTCAGGCCGACTGCGTGAGCAATGGTTTTGCCGCGCTGCTTCAGCAGGTCGAAGCCTTGCCGCTGGGCGATGGCTTGTGGTGGCTGCACAGCGAGCAGACCGTGAAGCGTCCGGGCCTGGCCTTCGTCACCCCCGACAAACCCCTGCGCTACCTGGGCCAGCCGCTGACTGGGCTGTTCTGCCTGGCCAGCCTGGGCGAAGCTCACCAGGCCTTGCTCGAACGCCTGTGCGCGTTGCTCATCGAAGGCCGCGGCAACGAATTGGGTGCTGCCACCAGCACCCGCGCCGTGCTCGAAGCGCTGGGCGGCGAGCTGCCTGCCGATTGGCCCAGCGCACGCATTGTGCTGGCCAACGCACATGGCCTGCACGCGCGGCCGGCGAAGATTCTGGCGCAGCTGGCCAAGAGCTTCGAAGGCGAGATTCGCTTGCGGGTGGTCGAGTCCGGCGGTCTCGCGGTGTCTGCCAAGAGCCTGAGCAAGTTGCTCAGCCTGGGTGCGCAGCGCGGTCAGACCCTGGAACTGGTCGCCGAGCCGACCATTGCCGGCGACGCCTTGCCGGCGTTGCTGACGGCCATCGAGGAGGGCCTGGGCGAGGAAGTGGAACCGCTGCCAACCGTCACCGAGGCTGCGCCTGCGCCGCCCGCTGTGACCAAGGCGGCCAAGATCAAGCCACAGGCGCCAGGCGCGGGCGCGCAGGTCCAGGGTGTCGCCGCGGCCCCTGGGATCGCCATGGGCCCGGCGCACATCCAGGTGCTGCACGATTTCGAATTTCCCCAGCGTGGCGAGTCCGTGGCGCTGGAACGTGAACGCTTGCAGGCCGCCCTCGGCCAGGTCCGGCAGGACATCGACGGGTTGATCCAGCGCGCCCAGGCACAAGCCATCCGCGAGATTTTCGTCACTCACCAGGAAATGCTCGACGACCCGGCCCTGACCGATGAAGTGGCTGCACGCCTGCAGCAGGGCGAAAGCGCTGCCGCGGCCTGGAACACGGTGATCGAAGCGGCCGCGGTGCAGCAGGAATCGCTGCAGGATGCCCTGCTGGCCGAGCGCGCAGCCGATCTGCGCGACATCGGCCGTCGCGTGCTGGCGCAGCTGTGCGGCGTGCCTACCCTGGAAGAACCCAAGCAGGCCTATATTCTGGTGATGGACGAGGTCGGCCCATCCGACGTCGCCCGTCTGGACCCGGCGCGCGTGGCCGGGATTCTGACCGCCCGCGGTGGCGCCACTGCGCACAGCGCCATCGTTGCGCGTGCCCTCGGCATTCCTGCCGTGGTGGGCGCAGGCGAGGCGGTGTTGCAGATTGCCGCCGGCACCGCATTGTTGATCGACGGCCAGCGCGGCCTGCTGACCGTGGCCCCGGCGCCCGAGGTGCTGGAACAGGCGCTGGCCGACCGTGACCGTCGCGAGCAGCGCCTGCAGGCGGCAGCCGAGCGACGCATGGAAAGCGCCGTGACCCTGGACGGGCACGCGGTGGAAGTGTTCGCCAACATCGGCGAAAGCGCCGGTGTCGCCAAGGCCGTGGAGCAGGGCGCCGAAGGCGTTGGCTTGCTGCGCACCGAGCTGATTTTCATGGCCCATTCGCAAGCCCCGGACGAGGCGGTGCAGGAAGCCGAGTACCGCCGCGTGCTCGATGGCCTGCAAGGTCGGCCGTTGGTGGTGCGCACGCTCGATGTGGGCGGCGACAAGCCCTTGCCGTACTGGCCGATCGACAAGGAAGAGAACCCGTTTCTGGGGGTGCGCGGCATTCGCCTGACCCTGCAGCGTCCCGACGTGATGGAAGGCCAGCTGCGCGCACTGCTGCGCGCTGCCGACAACCGTCCGTTGCGGATCATGTTTCCCATGGTCGGCAGCCTCGAAGAGTGGCGCCAGGCCAAGGACATGACCGAGCGCGTGCGCCGCGAGATCCCGGTCAAGGACCTGCAGCTGGGCATCATGATCGAGGTGCCGTCGGCGGCATTGCTGGCACCGGTGTTGGCCCGCGAGGTCGACTTCTTCAGCATCGGCACCAACGACCTGACCCAGTACACGCTGGCCATCGACCGCGGTCACCCGACCCTCTCGGCCCAGGCCGATGGCCTGCACCCCGCGGTGCTGCAACTGATCGACATTACCGTGCGTGCGGCGCACGACTACGGCAAGTGGGTCGGCGTGTGCGGCGAACTGGCGGCCGATCCGCTGGCGGTGCCGTTGCTGGTCGGCCTGGGTGTGGATGAATTGAGTGTCTCGGCGCGCAGCATCGCCGAGGTCAAGGCGGGGGTGCGCGAGCTGACGCTCAGCCACGCGCAACAATTGGCCCGGCATGCGCTCGGGCTAGGCACCGCTGCGCAGGTACGTGCCCTGGTGGAGAAATCTTGATGGCACGCATCCTGACCCTGACGCTCAATCCGGCGTTGGACCTGACCGTGGAAATCGACGGACTGGAACTGGGCGAAGTCAATCGCAGCACTGCCTTGCACCGGCACGCCGCCGGCAAGGGCCTCAACGTTGCCCAGGTGTTGGCCGACCTCGGCCATCAAGTGACGGTGAGCGGCTTTCTGGGCGAGGCCAACCCGCAACCGTTCGAGGCCTTGTTCGCTCAACGCGGTTTCACCGATGCGTTCATTCGTGTGCCGGGCGAGACGCGCAGCAACATCAAGCTGGCCGAACGCAGTGGCCGGGTCACCGACCTCAATGGTCCAGGGCCGGTGGTCGACGACCAAGCCCAGGCCGCTCTGCTGGCTCGCCTGCACGATATTGCAGCGGGCCACGACGCCGTCGTAGTGGCCGGCAGCCTGCCGCGTGGGGTGAGCCCTGAATGGTTTCAGGCGCTGCTCGAACAGCTTGCGCACATGGGCTTGAAGGTGGCACTCGATACCAGCGGGGCTGCCTTGCGCGCGGGCTTGAAGACGCGTCCATGGCTGATCAAGCCCAATACCCACGAGCTTACCGAGGTGCTTGGGAGTTCCGTGGAAACGCCGGCCGAGCAGGCGGCTGCGGCGCAGCGCCTGTTGGCTGACGGCGTCGCCAATGTGGTGATCTCGCAGGGCGAACGCGGCGTCAATTGGTTCGCCGCCGGCCTGGCATTGCAGGCCTTGCCACCCACCGTCGAGGTCGCCAGCACCGTAGGTGCCGGAGACTCGCTGCTGGCCGGGCTGGTGCACGGTTTGCTCAGCGAGCAGGCGCCGGAACACAGCCTGCGCACGGCCACGGCGATCGCCGCCATGGCGGTGACGCAGATCGGCTTCGGAATCAGTGATGCCGCGCACCTGGCGCGGCTTGAAAGCGGCGTCAGCGTACGTCCGCTGACAGAACAATAAGAGGGTTGAAGATGAAACTAGCTATTGTCACCGCGTGCCCCAGCGGGCGGGTGTCCAGCGTCTTGAGCGCACGTCTGCTCGACGCTGCGGCCCGTCGCCAGGGCTGGACCACCTTCGTTGAAGTGTTCGACCCGCAACACCCGGAACTGCGTCTGAGCGCAGCCGATATCGAGAACGCGGATTGGGTGCTGGTGGTCAACACCGGCGCCATGGACCTGAGCCGCTTCGTCGGCAAGCGTCTGTTCCAGAGCAGCCCGGCCCACGCCCTGCAGGACGTCGACGGCTTCCTGCGCCAAGCCGCCGATCAGGCCAAGCCCTATGCCGCGGCACCGGCAGCCGCCGCGGCCGCGTCGCGCGCGCCACGGCTGGTAGCGGTCACCGCTTGCCCGACCGGGGTGGCGCACACGTTCATGGCGGCCGAGGCCTTGCAGCAAGGCGCCAAGCAGTTGGGTTATGAACTGCAGGTGGAAACCCAGGGTTCGGTGGGTGCGCGCAATCCGTTGAGCGTGCAGGCCATCGACGAAGCCGACGTGGTGCTGCTGGCCGCCGACATCGAAGTGGCTACCGAGCGTTTTGCCGGCAAGAAGATCTATCGCTGCGGCACCGGCATCGCCTTGAAACAGGCCCAGGCCACGCTGAACAAGGCCTTGGCCGAAGGTGAAGTGGAGTCCACCGGCAGCGCTGCCGGTGCGCCCAAGAAGCAGGAAAAGACTGGCGTCTACAAGCACCTGTTGACCGGTGTGTCGTTCATGCTGCCGATGGTGGTGGCGGGCGGTTTGCTGATCGCGCTGTCGTTCGTGTTCGGTATCGAGGCGTTCAAGGAGCCGGGCACCTTGCCAGCGGCGTTGATGCAGATCGGTGGCGAGGCGGCATTCAAGCTGATGGTGCCGTTGCTGGCGGGCTACATCGCTTACTCCATCGCTGACCGTCCGGGACTTGCGCCGGGCATGATCGGTGGTTTGCTGGCGAGCACCCTGGGTGCGGGCTTCATTGGCGGTATCGCGGCCGGTTTCATTGCCGGTTACGCCGCCAAGGCGATCAACCGCTATGCGCGCCTGCCGGCGAGCCTGGAAGCGCTCAAGCCGATCCTGATCATTCCGCTGCTGGCCAGCCTGTTCACCGGCCTGGTGATGATCTACGTAGTGGGCAAACCAGTGGCCGGCATGCTCGCTGGGCTGACCACCTTCCTCGACAGCATGGGCACCACCAATGCCTTGCTGCTGGGTGTGCTGCTGGGGGCGATGATGTGCGTCGACCTGGGCGGACCGATCAACAAGGCGGCGTACGCGTTTTCGGTAGGGCTGCTGGCCTCGCAGAGCTACGCACCGATGGCCGCGACCATGGCTGCCGGCATGGTGCCGCCGATTGGCTTGGGCCTGGCCACGTTCCTGGCCCGGCGCAAGTTTGCCCAGACCGAGCGTGAGGCCGGCAAAGCGGCATTGGTGCTGGGGCTGTGCTTCATTTCCGAAGGCGCCATACCGTTCGCTGCCAAGGATCCGCTGCGGGTGATCCCGGCGAGCCTGGTCGGTGGCGCGTTGACCGGCGCATTGTCGATGTACTTCGGCTGCAAGCTGATGGCGCCGCACGGTGGGCTGTTCGTGTTGCTGATTCCCAACGCGATCAACCATGCCTTGCTGTATCTACTGGCCATCGTTGCCGGTGCCTTGCTGACGGCGGTGGTGTATGCCGTAATCAAGAAGCCGGAAGTCCAGGAAATTGCCGTAGAACCGGTCAAGGCCTGATCCCGTAGCAGCGGCGCAAGCCGCGTCCGGCCTCACTGTGGTGAACCAGATACACCGCATGCACCGCCGACGCGGCTCGCGCCGCTGCTACAGGGGGCGCGTGCGGTTTCATCGCGGTGAGGTTGATACACCGCATGTACCGCCGACGCGGCTTGCGCCGCTGCTACAGAGGGGGCGATCAGGCTGGATGCGGTGTGCGGTTTCATCGCGGTGAGGCTGACACACCGCAACCCCTGTAGCAGCGGCGCGAGCCGCGTCGGCGGTACACGCGATGGGTCAATAGACGTCGCGTCGGTAGCGGCCGGTTTCGATCAGGTCGTCCAGGCGTTCCCGGCCCAGCAATTGGGCCAGCACTTCATCCACGCCGCTGGCCATGCCCTGCAGGCTGCCGCAGACATAGATCACTGCACCATCCTCCACCCACTGCAGCAACACCTCACCGGCCTCGCGCAACCGATCCTGCACGTACACCTTGTGCGCCTGATCACGCGAGAACGCCAGATCCAGCCGCGCCAGATCACCACTGGCCAGCCACCCCAGCAACTCATCCGCGCACAGGAAATCATGGGTTCGGTTACGTTCGCCGAACAGTAACCAATTGCGCCGCTGACCTTGTTCGATGCGGCCCTTGAGCAAGCTGCGCAAGCCAGCCAGACCGGTGCCGTTGCCCAGCAGAATCACCGGCACCGGCTCCTGCGGTAGATGAAAGCCGGCGTTGCGCCGCAAGCGCAGGCTGACCGCGCCGTGCACCTGGGCGTGTTCGGTCAGCCATCCCGACCCCAGCCCCAGGCTGCCGTCGGCGTGGCGCTCCTGGCGCACGATCAGTTCCAGCCGGCCGTCGCTGGGCAGCGAAGCAATGGAATACTCACGTGCAGCGATGGGTATCAGCGCATCCACCAGCGCCTGTGCATGCAAACCTACCAGGTGCCCGCGACTGGCCGGCAGTTGCCGACTGGCCAGCGCCTGACCCAGCGGCTCCTGCAAGCCATCGACCTCAACCAGCGCAGACGCCTGCAGCCCCAGCCCGGACAACCACTGGTCGATGGCCGCGCAGCCGTTGCGTGGCAGCACGTCGACCAGATCGCCAGCCTGCCAGTGGGCCTCGCCATCATTGTGCAAGGCAATGCGATAGACCGCTGCGCCTTCACTCCCCGGATTCAGCAGCTGGCGTTCGAGCAAGGTCCACGGGCTGAACGCCGGTGCCTGCCACACGGCCTGGGCGACGCCCCCGGTCAGCCCGCTCAATTGCTGCTGCCAGTGCTGCAAGGCCGCTGGGTCGGCGTTGTCGACCTCGATCGAGGCAAACAGCGGCTGGGCGCCACGCTCATCGAGCCATTGGTCCAGACGATGAGCGAAGCCGCAGAACTGCTGGTATTGCCGGTCACCCAGCGCCAGCACTGCGTAGCGCAAGCCGGGCAGGGCACAGGCACTGCCCAGCACCTTGCGCTCGAAGCCGCGCGCGGTGTCGGGTGCCTCGCCGTCGCCGAAGGTGCTGACCACGAACAACGCCTTGTCGGCCTGCCGCAGCTGCGCTTCATCCACCTCGCCCAAGGCGCGGACACGCACGTTCTGACCGGCCGACTGCAGTTGCCCGGCGGTTTGCCACGCCAGTTGCTCGGCGAAACCGCTCTGGCTGGCGAACCCGATCAACCAACCGGCCGACGTCTCGTCCTGCTGGTGCAAGGCGCCGCGGGCCAGGCGTACCTGGCGCTTCTTGCGACGCCGATCCAGGTACAGCAGCCAGCCCGTGATGAGGAACAACGGCATCGCCAGGCTCGCCAGCATCATCAGGATACGACCGACCAGGCCGAAATAACTGCCCACATGCAGGGCGTAGATGCTGGTCAGCAGTTGCGCTTTCAGCGACTTGTCTTCATAGCGCTGGATGTCCTTGACCTGACCGGTGGCCGGGTCGAGGCTGAGCAGGCCGAAGGCCCGGTCATGGGGCGAATCCGTGCGCAGGTAGAACACCGTTGCCGGCAGGCCGACATTGCCCGGAATACGCATGTTGACCACGCTCAATTGTGGACCGACCGCGCCCTGTATGCTGGCCCACAGCGCGTCGTAATCCACCGTGGGCGCCACATCGGCAGAAGACGCGGCGCGCCGCTCCATGCGCTGGGCGGCAGGGTTGTCGGAGAGCATTCTGTTCACCGCGTTGCCGAACCACTGGTAAGACCAGGTCAGGCCGGTCAAGGCCGCCAGCAGATAGAACAGCAGGCACCAGGTGCCGAACACCGCATGCAGGTCCCAATTGAAGGCGCGACCTTTCTTGGCCCAGTCCAGGGTCAGCCAGGTGCGCCATTGCAGCGCCTTGCGCGGCCAGCGCAGATACAGGCCGGAAAGACAGAAGAACACCAGCATCAAGGTACAGGCGGCGGTGATCTGCCGGCCCGTCGCGCCCATGGCCAGGAAACGATGCAGATCCAGCATCAAGTCGAAGAAGCCCTCGCCGACCACCTCGCCCTGCAACTCCCCGGTGTACGGATCGAAATAGGCCGAAGGCCCTCGCCGTTGCCCCGGCGGCGGGGTGAACGACACCCGTGCGGCGCTGCCGTCGACCAGGTCCACACGCAATGCGGCAACCTTGCTGCCCTGCCGCTGCTCGAGGATTTCCACCAGCTGCGCAGCAGGGAGGATGCCGCCATCGCGAATCTGCACGTTCAGGGTCTGCGGATTGAGCGCGCGCAGGATTTCATCCTCGAACGAGTAGCTGGCCCCGGTGATGCCCATCAGGGCCAGCACCAGGCCGCCGGTGATGCCGAAAAACCAGTGCAACTGGAAGAGGACGTTCTTGAGCACGAATCACCTTGAGCGGGCCGATCGAAAGGAGGGCAGACGGCATTATGCAGCACTGGCTGAGAATCAGTCTCAGGCGCACCGATTCTGATCATTGCCGTTGCGACGTGAAACGCCCCGCGTCGTCGAAACGAGCGGGGCGCAGCAACCGACGCGCAGTGGCTAGAAGTGGAAGTTGGTGCTCAACAGCGCCGTGCGTCCCGCCGCCTGGTTGGCGAAGTGAGTGCTGAAAGCCTTGTCGTAGTAGGTCTTGTCGGCCAGGTTCTGCACGTTCAGCTGCACGTCGAAATGCTTGCTGATCTTGTAGCTGGCCATGGCATCCAGGCGCACGTAGCTGTCGACCATGGTGGTGTTGGCGACATTGCCGAACACGTCGTCGACATAGAAGGCGCCGCCGCCGATGGTCAGTTTGGGCGTCAGGTTATAGGTGGTCCACAGGCTGGCGCTGTTGTTCGGCGTGTTGGGCATCTGGTTGCCGTCGTTGGCCGCGCCCAGCGGGCCGTTGTCGACCACGCGCGCCTGCAGGTAGCTGTAGCCGGCGAACACCTGCCATTGCTCGGTAAGCTTGCCGGACGCCGACAGCTCCAGGCCATCGACTCGGGTCTTGCCGGCGTTCTCGTAGGCAAAGGTGCTGGTCTGCACGCGGGTGTTTTCTTTCTCGGTGCGGAACAGTGCGGCGGTCAGCGACAGACGCTGGTCGAGCAGGTCCCACTTGGTGCCGACTTCGTAGTTGGTGGTTTCTTCGGGCTCCAGGTCACTGCTCAGCAGGTTGCCTGCGCGATCCGGTGCTCCGCCCAGCGGGTTGCCTTCCATGCCTTCGCCCACCAGCGAACCGGGTGGGGTGGCCGAGGTGGCGTAGGAAACATACACGCTGCCGTTCTCGGCAGGCTTCCACACCAGCCCCAATTGGCCGGTGACGAACTCGCTGGTGTCCTTGCCCTTGGCCGTGGTGGCACCGGCGGCGGTGAAGGTGCGGTAGTCGGTTTCGAAGTGGTCGTAGCGCAGGCCGGCGTTCACCTGCCACTGCGGGCTCAGCTCCAGCGTGTCGAACACGTAGATCGCCCGCGTCTTGCTGGACGTGTCGGTGCCGGCGTAGTTGCGGGCAATGGCGCCGCTCCACGGGTCGTCCGGATTGGGGTTGGCCAGCGACGTGCAGTTGTAGCCGCTGGAAACGATGCTGCCCGGTGTGCAGTTGGTGCTGGCGCCGGCGGTGCGCGGCGTGGTGTCGGTGTTGACGGTGTAGGAACTGCGGTCACTGTCTTCGCGGCTGAATTCGATGCCGGTGGAGAAGCTGTTCTTCAACCCGCCGACGTAGAAGTCACCGAACAGATCGGTCTGGTTGGTGGTGGTCGCGGTGTTGCCGACGCGACTGTTGGCGCGGCGCCAGACACTGCCGTTGTTGACGTTGCGCTGGCTGTCGTCGGGTTGGGTGAGGATGTAGTCCTGCATGGTGTTGCCATGGCGCAGGGTGTTCTTCACGGTCAAGGCGTCGGTGAGGTCGTGCTCGATGGCGAAGGTGGCGATGTCGCTGCGGGTCTTGCGGAAGTCACGGTCGCTCAGGCCATAGAAGTTGCTGCGGCTGCCACCGTCCTCAGGCTTGTCCGGATTGGCCGAGGTGCGGCCCGCGTTGCCCGCCGCCGGAATGCTGTAGGGAATGCCCGAGTCGGGCAGGTCGTCGCTCTCCAGATGGTAATAGTCGAGGAAGACCCGCGTCTCGGTGCCCAGGCCGAAGGCCAGCGACGGCGCAATGCCCCAACGGTCGTAGTCGACCTGGTCGCGCCCGGCCACGTTGCTTTGGTGGCTCATCAGGTTGAGTCGCCCGGCGGCGCTGTCGCTGAACTGGTAGTTGCCATCCAGGGTATAGCGCTGGGTCTGGTCCGAGCCCCAGGTGAAACCGCCATCCAGTGAGTCGCCCAGGTGCGCTTTCTTGCTCACCAGGTTGATGGTGCCGCCCGCAGCGCCACGGCCGCCGATGGCCGAGTTGGGGCCTTTGCTGACCTCGATGGATTCCACGGCGAAGATTTCCCGGCTTTGCGCGCCGGCATCGCGTACGCCGTCCAGGTAAGTGTCGCCCTGTGCATCGAAACCGCGGATGAAGGGTCGGTCGCCCTGCGGGTTACCGCCTTCGCCGGCACCGAAGGTGATGCCCGGTACCGTGCGCAACGCGTCCTGCAGGTTGAGTGCGCCGGTGTCCTTGATCACCTGTTGCGGCACCACCGTCACCGAGCGCGGGGTATCGACCAGCGGCGCGGTGTACTTGGCGGACGAGGCGCGCTCGACCTGGTAGGACGTCGGCTCCTGCGCGTCGCCGGTGATGCTGGTGGCACCGAGCGATACCGAGGCGCCCTTGGCCTCGCTGGCCGGCGCGGCCTGTGCCGTTGGCGCGGCGCAGGTAGCGCCCAGGGCCATGCCGATGGCAGAGGCCAGCAGCCGTGGCGATGAGACTGGAATGAAGTGGTGTTGGCGCGTCATGGTGGAAACCTTCCCCAAGGTTATGAGGCCGCGGAGCATAATGTAACTGCATATATGTATCAATTGCGAAATATTGCTATTCGAGATCGTTTTACATTCTTTACAATTTCGTCGGCTGTTTGTCTGCATTCCTGGACATGCACGCTTGTGTTTCGGCAATGGGAATCAATACCATTGCTGCCCCTTGGCTTGCGGTGACTTTCCATGCTCCTACACATTCCCGGATTGTTCGCGCGCGACGAAGTGCTGCGCATTCGCCAGGCCCTGGAACAGGCCGATTGGGCGGATGGGCGGATGACGGCAGGCCATCAGTCGGCCAAGGCCAAGCACAACCTGCAACTGCCCGAAGGCCACCCGCTGGCGATGGAGATCGGCGCGGCGCTGCTCGAACGTCTGTGGGTCAACCCGTTGTTCATGTCGGCGGCATTGCCGAACAAGGTGTTTCCACCGCTGATCAACTGCTACACCGCAGGCGGAAATTTCGATTTTCACATCGACAATGCCGTACGCCAGGCCAAGGGCAGCCTCGAACGGGTACGTACCGACCTGTCCTCGACGTTGTTTTTCAGCGATCCGCAGGACTACGACGGCGGCGAACTGGTGATCCAGGACACCTTCGGCACCCGCGAAGTCAAGCTGCCGGCCGGGGACCTGCTGCTGTACCCGGCCACCAGCCTGCACAAGGTGCGTGCGGTCAGCCGCGGCGCGCGTTTCGCGTCGTTCTTCTGGACGCAGAGCCTGGTTCGCGAAGACAGCCAGCGGGCGCTGCTGTTCGAGATGGACGGGGCGATCCAGCAGTTGAGCCGCGACGTCCCCGAGCACCCCTCGCTGATTCAACTCACCGGCACCTACCACAACCTGCTGCGGCGCTGGGTGGATGTATGAGCGGCGACTTCAGCCTGCGCCGCCGGGAGGTGCTGGACAACGAGCAACTGAAGGCGATGCTCGCCGCAGAACCGCGCAAGGCCGCCCAGGCGCTGGTGATCGCGGCGGGGCAGGGCGTGGTCGATGCACAGGCATTGCTCGGGCAGATCCTGCTCGATGGCCGCGGTATCGAACGCGATGCGGCGCTTGCACTGAAATGGTTTGCCATCGCAGCCAGCCGGGGCCATGCCATGGCGCACAACATGCTCGGTCGCTGCCATGAACATGGTTGGGGCTGCGAGGCCAGTGCCGAACGTGCTGCCGGCCATTACCTGCACGCTGCACGGGCCGGGCTCGATTGGGGCCTGTACAACCTGGCCAATCTGTTGGGTACCGGGCGCGGCGTGGCACTCGACCACCCGCGAGCGTTCGCCTGCTATCTGCAGGCGGCCACCATGGGCCACGCCAAATCCATGAATCTGGTAGGGCGGTACCTGGAACAGGGGCTGGTGGCAGGCGCCGATCTACCCAGGCCGCAGGTCTGGTACATGCGTTCGGCCCAGGCGGGAGACTTCCGCGGCCAATTCAGCCATGCCGCGATGCTGGCAGAGGAGGGCGACGTCGATACCGCACTGATCTGGCTGCAGCGGGCTCTCGAAGGGGGGAATGCAAACTTTCTGCACAGCAGCTTGAAGGTGCTGGAGCAGGCTAGACAGCCGGCCATCAGGGCGATGGCCAGCCTCTATGCGCAGCGCTTGCAGGCGCTGGAGCAGTAGAGTCACGGGCAGCCCGAGGCTGCCCGCAAGTCCCTGGTGCATTCAGACGTAGAACGATTTCAAAGGCGGGAAGCCGTTGAATTCCACCGCGCTGTAGCTGGTGGTGTAGGCACCGGTGGACAGCCAGTACAGGCGGTCGCCGATGGCCAGGTTCAACGGCAGGCCATATTTGTAGTGCTCGTACATGATGTCGGCGCTGTCGCAGGTCGGCCCGGCGATAACCACTTCTTCCATCTCGCCTTTCTTCTCGGTCCAGATCGGGAACTTGATGGACTCGTCCATGGTTTCGATCAGCCCGCTGAACTTGCCCACGTCGGTGTACACCCAGCGCTCTACTGCGGTACGCGACTTGCGCGCCACCAGCACCACTTCACTGACCAGAATGCCGGCGTTGGCGATCAGCGAACGGCCCGGCTCGAGGATGATTTCCGGCAGCTCGTCACCGAAGTCTTCCTTGAGGAAACGGATGATTTCCTCGGCATAGGTTTCCAGGCTGTTGGTGCGGGTGATGTAGTTGGCCGGGAAGCCACCGCCCATGTTGATCAGCTTGAGAACGATGCCGTCTTCTTCCCTGAGGCGTTCGAAGATCACCTTGACCTTGGCGATCGCCGCGTCCCACACGCTGATGTCACGCTGCTGCGAGCCCACGTGGAAGGAGATGCCGTACGGCACCAGGCCCAGGTCGCGAGCCAGGATCAACAGGTCCATGGCCATGTCGGTCTGGCAGCCGAACTTGCGCGACAGCGGCCAGTCGGCCGTGGTCGAGCCTTCGGTAAGGATCCGTACGTAGACCTTCGAACCCGGCGCGGCCTTGGCGATGTTGCGCAGGTCGGCTTCGGAGTCGGTGGCGTACAGGCGCACGCCCTTGTCGTAGAAGTAGCGGATGTCCTTGGACTTCTTGATGGTGTTGCCGTAGCTGATGCGCTCCGGCCCCACGCCCTGGTTCATGACCTTGTCCAGCTCGTAGATCGAGGCAATGTCGAAGCTCGAGCCTTTGTCGCGCAGCAGGTCGATGATTTCCACGGCCGGGTTGGCCTTGACCGCGTAATACACCTTGGCAAATTCGAAACCGGCGCGCAGGTCATCGTAGGCCTTGCTGATCATGGCGGTATCGATGACTACGAATGGGGTTTCTTGCTTGTCGGCGAACGCCTTCATTTTGTTGAAGGTATCGGGTGCGAAGTAGTCTTCGACGTTGATCGACATGCTAGGGACTCCTGGTGGCAAACGTCGTGAATATAAATGGGCTCAAATGACCATCCTCCGTATCCCCACTTTGGTTCGCCTACTTCCCAAGGCATGTCGGGCGAAAGCAAAAAGGCCACGGAAAGCTGCTTTCCGGTGGCCTGTTGTCTCGTCGTCAGTACTTGAGCCGGATGGATCGTTTCCAGCATGGACGGTCGGCGCGAACTTTAGGGCGTGGAAGGCTTGAGAGCAACTAAAAATGTCGCGTTTTCGTACGTTGCTCGATTGCTGGCACTGCAACCGCTGCACACTGCTGCAGCGGTTCCCTTTAACCGACCCACATGACCGCATGATGTTCCCGAGGGGCTGGCCCGTCGGTCACTCCTTCACGTTCATGAATTCCTTGGCCCAGCTTACGTAACTCTCTGGATGGGTGTAGGTGTGGGTCAGTTCGGTGGCGCTCAGGTCGGTGCTCTTGCTGAACTGCTGGCGCTGTTCGCGCAGCGAGTCGTAGGTCGCCTTGATCGCTGCAAAATAGGCACCGTGGCCGTCCACCACCACGCGCACACCCAGCGCCGCCAGGCGTGCGTCGTCGTGCAGCGCAGGGTTGCCGTAGGTCACCAGCATCAGCGGCACACTGAGGTTTTCGGCAATCTGTTCCAGGTGCTCGAAGTCCTTCACGCCGACCATGCAGATGCCATCGGCACCAGCGGCCTGGTAGGCCTGGGTGCGGCTGATCACTTCCTGGGTCGAAAGCACCCCGGCGTGGGTCCGGGCGACGATGGTCAACTCTGGATCGACCCGCGCTTCGAGCGCTGCGCGAATCTTGCCGACCCCTTCGGCCACCGAGATGAGGTCGGTTGAGCGGCGACCGAACTGCGCCGGCAGCAGGGTATCCTCGATGGTCAAGGCACCGATGCCGGCGCGTTCCAGTTCGACCACGGTACGCATCACGTTCAGCGCGTTGCCATAACCGTGGTCGGCGTCGGCAATCACCGGCAACTGCGCTACACGACCGATGCGTGTGGCCTGCTCGGCGAACTCGGACAGGGTGATCAGGGCGAAGTCGGGGGCCGCCAGCACCTGCAGCGACGCCACCGAACCGCCGAGAATACCGACCTCGAAGCCCAGGTCGGCGGCAATGCGGGCAGACATCGGATCGAACACCGAAGCGGTGTGATAACACTGTTTTGAAGCAAGCAGCTCACGGAACTGGCGACGCAGGGCCGTGTGGGAAACTTTGGGCATGATCGCTCCTGATTCTGGCGAAACCCCAATGCCTCATGCGGAGGGTTTCTGGAACTTTATCGATTCTTCATGGGTTTTTAGTGACTGGCGCCAGTTTATCACCGCACGGGTGAAGTTGTATTCGTTGGCGCCATTGCGCCGTGCCTGATTCGCCTGCGTCGGCAACTGGCGACGGCGCACGCAAAATGGCAGAGTGTCCGGCCATGCCTGCCTGCCAACGGAATTCCCATGGCCACTCCCACAACAATCGCCAACCCCGCGCCAGGCGCTGCACAGACCAGCCCGCTGGTGATGCGCATCCTGGGTGCCTGCGCCCTCGCGCACCTGGTCAACGACCTGATCCAGGCGGTGCTGCCGTCGATCTATCCCATGCTCAAGGCCAGCTACGGGCTGACCTTCACCCAGGTGGGCCTGATCACCCTGACCTTCCAGGTCACCGCATCATTGCTGCAACCGTGGATCGGCTTCTACACCGATCGCCATCCCAAGCCGCTGCTGTTGCCCGCCGGCATGGTCTGCACATTGATTGGCATCATGCTGCTGTCCATGGTCGGCAGCTTCCCGATGATTCTGCTGGCGTCGGCGCTGATCGGCATCGGCTCCTCGACCTTTCACCCGGAAACTTCGCGGGTGGCGCGACTGGCCTCCGGTGGACGCTTCGGCCTGGCGCAATCCACCTTCCAAGTGGGGGGCAATACCGGGTCGGCGTTCGGTCCACTGCTGGCGGCGGCCATCGTCATTCCGTTCGGGCAGGGGCATGTGGCCTGGTTCGGCCTGATCGCGGTGTTCGCCGTGGCGCTGCTGTACGGCATCAGCCGCTGGTACCGTGGCCATCTCAACCAGTTCAAGGCGCGCGCCGGCCAGAGCGCCAGCCACGGTCTGTCCAAGGGGCGAGTCAAGGCCGCGCTGGTGGTGCTGGCATTGCTGGTGTTCTCCAAGTATTTCTACATGGCCAGCTTCACCAGCTACTTCACCTTCTACCTGATCGAGAAGTTCGACCTGTCGGTGGCCAGTTCGCAGTTGCACCTGTTCCTGTTCCTCGGCGCGGTGGCGGCCGGGACCTTCTTCGGCGGGCCCATCGGCGACAAGATCGGCCGCAAGGCGGTGATCTGGTTCTCCATTCTGGGCTCGGCGCCGTTCACCCTGATGCTGCCCTACGTCGACCTGTTCTGGACGAGTGTGCTGAGCGTGGTCATCGGCTTCATTTTGGCGTCGGCATTCTCCGCCATCGTGGTGTATGCGCAGGAGCTGGTGCCAGGCAACGTGGGCATGATCGCCGGGGTGTTTTTCGGCCTGATGTTCGGTTTCGGCGGCATTGGCGCAGCGCTGCTCGGCCATCTGGCGGACATTCACGGCATCGAGTACGTGTACTGGCTGTGCTCGTTCCTGCCCTTGTTCGGCATCCTGACGATCCTGCTGCCGAGCACCAAGAAGGCGGTGTGAGGCAGCGCTAGCGGGCGCGGTGCTCGGCTGGCTGCGGGCGACCGAACAGGTAGCCCTGGAAATGCGAGCAGCCTTCGGCCTTGAGCCGCATGAACTGCTCGTCGCTTTCCACGCCCTCGGCCGTGACCTGCATCTGCAGGCTGCGGCCCATGCCGGTGATCGCGCGGATGATGGCGATGGCTTCGTTGCTGTCGCCCATGTCGTGCACGAACGACTTGTCGATCTTGATCTTGTCGAAGGCAAATGCGCGCAGGTAGCTGAGGGACGAATACCCAGTGCCGAAATCGTCCAGGGCGATGCGCACACCCAGGGCTTTCAGGCGCTGCAGGATACTGATGTTGGCCTGGTTGTTGTCCAGCAGCACCGATTCGGTGATCTCCAGCTCCAGCCGTGCGGCGTCCAGGCCCGACTCGCTCAACGCTGCCTGCACCAGCTCCACCAGGCAATTGTTGCGAAACTGCACCGGCGACAGGTTGACCGCCACGGTCAGGTCGCCGGGCCAGCGTTGAGCTTCGTGGCAGGCTTCGCGCAAAGCCAGCGCACCCAGCTCGTGGATCAGCCCGGTTTCTTCGGCGATGGCGATGAAATCCAGCGGCATGATCATGCCATGTTGCGGATGCTGCCAGCGCATCAGTGCCTCATAGCCAATGATCCGCGTGTCGCGCTTGTCGATGATGGGTTGGTAATACAGATGCAGCTGTTTGTCGACGATGGCCTGACGCAGATCGCTTTCCACGGTGCGGCGCTTCTGCGCCAAGGCATCCATGCGTGGATGAAAGTATTCGTAGCGATGGCGGCCGTTGCGCTTGGCCTCGTACAGGGCCATGTCGGCGCAGCGCAGCAATTCTTCGGGCGTGTTCTGATCCCTGGGCGCCAGCGCAATGCCCACGCTCAAGCCCACGCAGAGGCTGTGCCCCTCGATCAGGAAAGCCGGCTCGATGGTGTCGATCAGGCGTTGTGCGGTGAGCTGCGCGTCTTCGCCGTTCTTGAGTTCGGGCAGGATCACCGCGAACTCGTCGCCGCCCAGGCGCGCCAACGTGTCCTTGACCCGCAGCACGTCGCGCAGGCGCGTGGCGATGGCGCGCAGCAGACGGTCGCCGAACTCATGGCCCAGGGCATCGTTGACGTTCTTGAAGTTGTCCAGGTCCAGGCACAGGGTCGCCGTCACGCGGTCGCGGCTGGCGTCTTCACGCAAGGCCTCTTCGAGACGTTGGCGGAACAGCGCCCGATTGGGCAGCCCGGTCAGGCTGTCGTGGTGAGCCATGTGGCGAATGCGCGCCTGGGCAGCGTTTTCGTCGGTGATGTCTTCCACGATCAGCAGCACGTAACTGCTGCCCAGTTCCTTGCCGCGTATGGTCACCGTCTTGCTGCGCAAGGTCCGCAGGCCCAGCAGGGTGTGCTGCTGGCTCTGGGCATGGTGCAACCCCTCGGTACGCACGCACTGGTCGGTCAACCGGCGCAGATAACCGCTCAACGCCGGCGCCAGGCACTCTTCCAGCTGCCGACCGATCATCTGCTCACGGGCATTGCCGAACAGCCGCTCAGCCTGCAGATTCACCAGCAGGATCTGCCGCGATACGGCGTCCTGCACGATGACGCTGGACGGAATATTGGCGATGACCGAATCGAGAAACATCGACAACGAGGCCATTTCGGCGCTGTGACTTTCCGCCAGGCGCTTGGCTTCCAGCAGGCTCAAGTCCCGCGCACGCTTCTCGCTGATGTCGCGCGTGACCTTGGCGAAGCCGAGCAACTGGCCCCTGTCGTCATGGATGGGCTCGATCACTACATGGGTCCAGAACAGCGTGCCGTCCTTGCGCACCCGCTGGCCTTCGCATTCGAAACGCCCCGCCTCCAGCGCCGTCGCCAGGCTCTGCGCCGGCAAGCCACAGGCGCGGTCCGCGGGGGTGTAGAAGCACGAAAAATGCTGCCCGACGATCTCCTCCGCACGATACCCCTTGGCCCGCTGCGCCCCGGCATTCCAATTCGAAACGATCCCCTGCGGCGAGAGCATGTAGATCGCATAATCCACCACGCCCTGTACGAGCAGCCTGTACATCACATCGGAATTTTCGTTCATGGGGTGGCGTCTGCTGGGGGAAACTACGGCGCGGTCGAGGGCAGCGGGTGGTCACCAGGGCGCGGTAACCCGTGCACGTGTCTGGTCTACAGGTTGTCGGCTGGCCATGCGCTATCTTTAGCGCCTGGCGACCCTTGGAGCCTGAATGCAAAAAGCCCCGTATCGCAGGGCGATGACGGGGCTTTCGAGGGGCGCGTGAGGCGGTGTAGCGGGTCGGCTCAGACGTTAAACCGTCTATATCTGTCTATGTGCTTGTTTATTAACGATTAATTGATAAAAAGACAATTTTGTACTCGATTTTATACTCATCTGCCACTTCTCTGCTTCATTCGGCCACCAGATAGCACCGAATCATTCCCATGTAGTATCGACCGATAACCGCTGATTCGCGTCAGACGAACCATTAGGCGTCCGCACGTCACTCGGTGGTCGACGCGTGGAAGGACAAAGTATCGCTAAAGCACGGTTGACCCTCCCGGTTGTTACTACGGCCTAGTGCAGAGGTTAGCTACGTGACTGAGATGACGGACGCAGATGTGAATGCATTATGGTGCGAAAATGTGGGTTTCCCGGCAAAATCAATTGTTGAGGCATCGGACTGTGGCCATGCGTCGTTTACCGCCTCGTCCTGGAGGCTCAGAACGCACCAGCAGGTCCTCGCCGGTCCAGGGGGACATCCTGGTATAGGGGTGTCCGGAGGCAATTCAGAGGTTCGTGGCCATCATAGCCATCTTTATGGAAGATTTTTAGATGCCTGATTAAACGCGATGCTACTCATCGTCAAAAGCTCTCCTGTCTCGCTTCACTATACGGGCATGGCAGAGACACGGAACGGTCATGACTACGAGATGGAATCAAGGAGATTAAAATGGTCGACCAATCCTCTATTCCAGAAGATGCTAATTCTTTAATCAAAAAAATTGATGACCTGATAAGTTCAATTGCAAATAATGACTCACTTGTCAGAGGAAAGTCTGTTCGCTCGAAGCTCTCAAAACTAGTTGATGAGTGTAACGCTCGACACCTCAGAGCTAAGACAAAAATTGAGAGCTTTGAACTGTTGGCATTTACCATAAATACAGAAGCCGTGCTACAGCATCTGAACCAGGATATGAGAAGTGACTGGTTCGTAGATGCGATCCAGCATCGAGATTTATTTGAGAATAAATCATCGCTTAGTGATACTTTGAGAATGCTGTTGTCAGCTGATAACGGTAGATATTTGGGAGGCGATAGAAAGATTTATGACATACCCAAAAAAGGGCTCGGAATCCGATACTCATTAGAGACGGATTTTTATGATCGATTCATATACCAAGCAATCTGCTCCTATTTGATGCCTTTTTTCGATCCCTTACTCTCCCATCGGGTTTTGAGTCATCGCTATAATAAGCACAGAACATCCGAGCGATACATATTTAAAAGCAGGATTGAGCTTTGGAAAACCTTTGAGGGGGTAACAAAGACGGCGCTAAAAAACAATCAGAGCCTACTGGTCACTGATCTGTTGAATTATTATGAAAATATTACTGTTGCTTCGATAAAAAGCGCATTCGAAGAGCTATTGCCGAAAGTTAACGCGACAGGTCCAGAAAAATCTTTGATACGAAACGCTATACATACGCTGTGTGAGCTTTTAGCTAGATGGAGCTATGATGACCTTCATGGGCTTCCCCAAAATAGAGATGCATCATCCTTCGTCGCTAACATTGTGCTTAATTCTGTTGACCAGGCCATGGTCACAATGGGGCATGACTATTACCGCTATGTGGATGATATTAGAATAATATGCACATCACCGCGCTCCGCGAAAAAAGTTCTAACGGAGCTCATTAGTCAGCTCCGAACGGTCGGTATGAATATCAACTCCGGAAAGACTATAATACTTACTAAGGATAATTCAGACACGGAAATAGCAGAGCACTTTCCCACAACCGATGATCGCACCATGACGATTGATACCATGTGGCGCTCTAGGAGTCGAAGAGTCATCGCTCGCTCTGCAAAATATATTTACGATCTTCTAAAGGAATGTATAGATAATAGGCAGACGCAGTCCCGACAGTTTCGGTTTGCTGTGAACAGACTCATACAATTAGCTGAATCAAACCTGTTTGACGTCCATAACTCTGTAGCTACAGATCTCAAAAAATTGCTAATTGAAACGTTGGAAGAACATGCTGCATCAACAGATCAGTATTGCAGAATACTCGGAGTGTTAGCACTCAATGAGAATGATCTAGATCAGATTTCCCAGCACCTTAGTGATTATGAAAAATCTATACACTCTTGGCAAAATTTCCATCTGTGGTTGCTGCTTTCAAAAAAATTGTATAAGTCTGAAAGCCTGATAGAACTTGCACTTGATCGGATTCGCCTTGACCTACTCCAGCCCGAAATTCCCGCAATATTTATATATCTTCGCTGCGTAGGCAAGAGTGTGTTGCTAGTGCCGCTGATAGAAAGGTTCAGCTCAGCCTGGCCCTATTACCATCAGCGAAATTTTCTACTGGCAACTAGTGACCTAGATAGGGATACCCTTAAGCCACTGATCCCTGAGTTATCCATTAAACTCAAGGGGACAGTTGATCGAGCTCGATCACACTATAATAATGGCTTGCCTCTTCTTGATAGGGAGCCGCGAAGCCCACTAGACCTATATGAAGAAATAACTCCCTATGATTAGAGCAAAGAAAGTGCTTATGTTTGTCCGGGATTATACTGACTCAGGAAATGATAAGTTTTTCTTTTGGGGAGATAGCACGCTGAGTAGTGTTACTATTCAGCAATTGGTGCTCGAAGAAGCTGAAATAGTTTGCCATGATTATTGGCTGATAGCTCCAAGGATATTTGCGTCTGCTCGTAGATTGCCGAAAACTGTAACCGATTTGGAGGAACTTAGAATAATGTCCTCAGGCGTAAAGGGTGATCGTGAAAAACGAGAAAAAATAGATATTTCGAGTGCGCTTCAAGATTTCGCTGATAGCGAGGTGATTAAATCATACATTGATATATTTCAGAAAAAATCTCCAATTGACGAGGTTATATTGCAGACGATTGGGGAAGCTCTATTCAATCTATCGGTGAAGGCAGAATTAGTTGCTAAAGATAATAATGAATGGGCAAGGTATACAACAGTGGAGCGCCCTGTTGCTGACTACCTGATTAGTTCCGCAGCGGCGGGAATTGCAATTGACACGACAAGGCTTCGGATTCATAAAGAGAATATCGAGTTCGATTATTATATGGCTCTGAAGCAGTTCTCCGCAAAATACGACGTACCCCTTGAGCTGCCATCAAATGACGACATAATTCGCCGGCTTGAACCTATGGGTTACGATTTTTTGGGCGTAGATGTTGAGTATGTACTCAACTTTGTTCCGATGAATGATAACTTCGCGATCGATCTCCTAAAATTGAGAAAAATCGCAAAATCTCGAAGTGTTCTCAACGCTATCCCGCTGAGCCAAAAAAGAATTTATCCCATAGTTGATTGCTTCGGCTCCATTACATCGAGAATTTACTTTAAAGATCCGTCTCTGCAAAATCTAGCAAAGCATCATAGAGATATACTTGTTCCCGATGAAGGCCGCGCTTTTTCTTATGTGGACTATGAGCAATATGAAGCGGGAATTATGGCTGCTTTATCCGGCGACGAGAAGTTGTTAGAATTGTATGCGGATGGCGACCTTTATAAGCAGGTGGCCAAGGATATATTTGAAGGTGAGGGCCGGCGAAAAGAAGCCAAACGGCTTTTCCTCTCTTACGCCTATGGTATGAAAAATAGACATCTAATAGATGCAGCTTTCGGGTATGGCGCTGATCGGCGTGCAACCAAAGCCTTTTTCAAGCAATTCTGCAAATTTGAAGAGTGGAAAATTTCCGTCCATGATTCATTTGGTACAGATCAGAGAATCGGCACAGTACTAGGTAATTACCTCAAGCGAGATCGAACGGGTCCTCTAACAGACAAAGAAAAGCGATCTGCTGTGAGCCAGTTAGTGCAAGGTACAGCGTCTTTAATTTTCAAGAAATCCTTGATGAAACTTCGGGACGAGGCGGGGGCAGGCTTAAAAGTTCCTATGCATGATGCTGTCCTATTCGAGCACTCACTAGAATTCAACCCTCAAGTTGTCGCCGATTTATTTTCGAGCACGATGACTGACCACTTTAGTGGCAAGATTATCGGTAAGGCGTCGCTTAGCCCTTTCTCATCTAAATTAAACTCATGATTCTACTTCGGCGTTATCCAGTTTTCGAATAGCTTTAAGGACTGAGCATATCTGTTCTGAGTGAAAGCCGGGTCAAGGGCCGCCGCACCGGCTCGTCGGGCTTGCCCGTCGAACGGAGCGCCGGGGCGAAGCCTTCACCCTTGATGCGGTTGGAACGACCCAAGCCTATGCAAGGAAGGTGATGGGCGCTCTTCCCATCACCTTCCCGCCGCGTCGCAAGGCAGACTTGGGCGTCCAGAGGGGCAAGGCCCCTTTGGCCCGAGCGGAGCGGATGGCATTGTCTCGGCGGGATTTTCGAGACGCGGCCTCACGAGCCAAAAACTGATCGGCAGCGTATTCCAGTGCCGCCCAATAGGCTGAATCTAAGATCACCAGTTCGCCTTGGACAAACTTATGCGCAATCATGCCTCCACCCCTGGAAGCCAAAGCCCACGCTTCACAAACTGCTTGAATGCGCCTTCGACGTACAACGTTCCGGTGAGTACCTGCCAAGCTCGATAGCTCCACTTGATAGCAAGGATCGAGAAAGGCACTGCCATCGACAAGATGCTGATGCAGGTCATCGCCATGCTGCCTGTTGCGAGGCTGTACAAGGCGATCAAAGGACAAAGCGCAGCTAATACCCAAAACATCCGAGATTGTCGTGTGTGTGATTTAATCAAGCCCATCTGCTCTTCTTCACTCATGCCATTGAGGCGGGCACGACCCTTTTTACTAATAAGGGGAATCAGCACCTCATTGATTGAGTTTTGATCGCGCTTGGTAAAAACGCCGAAGCCACAGCCACCCGAACAAGTCCATGGGTAAATCGCATTTTCGTCTGGTTCTGCGTCTTTGTGAACGAACATCACCCCCTTGTCGCACACAGGACAATGCGGGTTCCTGATCGTGTTCACCAAGTCTTTTAAATGTTGGTGGTTCGTTGAAATACTGCGCCACCCAAAGATCGAAAGAGGCATGGAAACGCACATGAATTTTGCAGCCTTCTTTGCAGTTTTCACAATCTTCATTTCAAAGCACCTTACTCGCACGACGGCGACGTTTCACAGAGATATTGGACAGAACTTTTTCAGCTACAGCGATAAGCACCGCCATGATGTCCTGAGAGGGGAGTTCTTCTACCTTGCATCCTTGTTTCATGGTTCCGACTTCCGGGGTCAGTGGTACAAATTACCGGCCCGCAGGGGCCGGATAATTACAGCGACGGATCGCTGTCACCCTTATTATTTGGGGTTGCTGGTTTCGCGGCTTCTACCGTCTGATCCCACCATTTTTTCATGAGCGCTACCGTGTGGGGCGTGAGTTCTTGCAGCACAGGCTCATCAGCCGGCAGCACTCGGATATGTTTACCGCTTAACCAATTTTTAGACAGATCGTAGTAATGCAAAACAAGCTTAGTGATCGTATCTTGTGGAGCATTTTTTAATACTTCCATTGTGCTCATGGAAATAATCGAAAGGCTAGATATTGCATAGTTTGCTTCTTGTATTGTCACCAATAGATTAGCGTTCTCTTTTTGCAATGCGGCATAGCCAGCCTTCCATTTATTGTTTACCTGAATCCATTGGCTATTTGCGTCTTCAAACCCTGCGTCATAACCTTCATTATGCCCCTTTTGATAACCCTGCCTGCGGCCAATAATTACCCCAGTGGTTTCTGCGTTAAAGTCATAAGACATAGTTACAGTCCCCTTTAAGTAATAATCGGCTTGTCATTGTTAACGTTGCCATCTCGGCCACTAGTCTTTGGTGAAGTTTCAGAAGCAAACGATCCGCCACCAAATCCGATAGGCCCATCATCATCAGCCCCGGACGGGGCGACCCCCTGCGGGCCTGAACTAAGTAACTTAGATGCACCGCTCTGGCCACTACGGCCACCACCATCACCATCACCAACTTTATGTTGAAGGCCAGACGTCCCCCCACCGGGAATTGGCTTTTTCCCGCCACCGGTAGAGCCATTGCCCAAGCTGCTTGGCCCAAATTTTTCTGTGTTGCTTCGCATCTCACTAGTGGCCTGTGTCGATCCCATAGAATCGATGCCGATGCCGATCCATTTCAAGACCACATCTGGCAAAGTCTGCGACAACCCAAAGATCATGTAGATAACAGGCAGCAATAGCAGGCCATACATGATTAACCAGTTGCGCCATTGGAAGAACTCAACAAACCAGCCCAAAGATTCCGCACTGGTCACATTGGCCGCGTGCATTGCCCAAAACGCTTTACTGATATACAGCAGGATTGGATTTGCTATTGCCATCGCTGCAAACAAACCGAAAACGATCAGTACAGGTCTAGCAAACAGCGATAACAGCATTAAATAACCTTGTATCTGCGAACCGACAAAAGAACGCTCTGGCGTCATGTGCATCAGCGCCCAAAGTGGCGCAGCCACAACTGCTTGCAGAACACCAAGAACCCACCCGACCACGGCAATAATGAAAATGGTGTAGGGCAGAGATGGCAGAAAAACACCAAAGTAAAATGCTAGTATTCCTACCCAGCTAGCAACTTCAACAAGTGGCTTTAAGAAATTATAGACAACCCATTCAAGCAATGTGTCAGCCAACGGAGTTGCATCAATACTAGTTCCGAAAAATGATACTGACCCAACCCCAGCAGCTACCGCTTTAGCGCCTGATAGCGCAGTATGCACGATGCGATTTGTTGTGATGGCGGATGCCTGCATAAGTGCCAGAACATCACCAGTCGTCTTGATCCGCGCAATTGCATCAACATCACCGTCTGTACCAATTAGCGTGGCCGTAACTCGCTCCATACCCCAGCCGATAAAGTTGCTCATAATGCTGTCGCCACGACTACCCAAGGTATCGATGTTCAAATCATCCAGCGATGCCGGCGCTAAAGCCGCTTTAATGTCTGCTGCATTGGGCGTGACGGGCTGCTTATAGTTTGAGCCATCAAGCGACTTGCTAATGATTGCCTGATATACAGTCTGATAGCTGTTTAACGCTAACTGGCCCCCCGGGCCTCTAGGCAGCATGTTCAGGTTCGGCTGCGTTGCAACCGCAACAGGCTCTGCAAACATAGCTCCCATCTCTTGCCGAATTCCAGAGAGGCGCTGATAAAAACCCCCAGCCATCGCCCAACCGTCTTTAGTCACATCCTCGACGTACTTCGCCATTATTTTTTGTAGCGTCTTATCATTCGTCATTTGCGACGTTAGATTTTGAGTAAGCGTATTTTGGGCTTGATTGATAATGGAGTTAAAGCGGTCACTCTTAACAGCATCCCATCCGGTCTTGGTTATATCCGTGGGCCAGGTGTTAACCCATGCATCAATATCGGCCATCACCTTGTTCATGGCGGCGATCTTGGCGTTAAGCGTGGCATGGCGTACTGCCTGCATCGCGGCCTTGTTGCTGGTAATCGTAGCAGGATCGAAAATTGAACTCGTAGAGGTTGAGGTCGTCACCAGTTCCGCAGGGACGCTAAAGCTATAGACCTTAATCGACCCACAAATTGGGGTGCCACCGCCAAGGTTGGTGGCCGCATTTCTATCTTTGATGAGGTAGATCGCAGCCTGTCGTCCTATGCCGTCCTGTACCTTGGAGTCAGGCTTGGAAAGCGCCTGTACAGCGGTAGGCTGGTCAAGCGACCTATAAATTGCATTGAGGGATCGGGCGCACCAGCTCGACGCCAAATAGGCTTGGCCGAACTGGCGAATGTCGTACAACGGATAGTTGGGGTTCGGCTTCGCGCCACTACCAAATCCAAGCTGGCTACTCACGCTGCTGAGCGAGCCGTTAACAATCCCGTTCTCCACACCGGCTTTGAATACGCCGTTGGCAAAACCAATCCCCCAAAGTCCAATTGTCAGTACGATGATCTGGATAATCGAATAACCGCTTGAAGCGGGCAGTAAGACTCCACCACCGAACACGATGCGCAGCGGAGTCCAAAGCGAACTCCATGCCTTGCCCATCGCTTCGCCCTCATTAGCCGTGTTGGCGACCCCGACAATGGCGATATACGAAACGAATAAAGACGCCAGTATCAGCAGACCAGAGTTGTACTGCACGAACATCGAGGCCAGCACGTTAGAGCTGGTAGTAACAGTTTCAGGGTCATTGCCTTGTGCCAAAGCGTCAATGACCGGCCCAAAGACTGCTTTAAGCACTCCAACACTTGCGTCTGAGCAACTGCTCGCGCCGTCCGTTGTGTCACACGGTGAAAAGGGCATTCCTGCCATCTGGAAAATCTCGCGGGGGAATTCACGAGAGAGTCTATAGGCCCACTGCATCCTTTAAAAGGCAGGCAAAAATGGGACATGGACTATAGTCCATCTATTATGGACAACGCCCTATCAACTCATTGTTTTTAAAATAGAAAATATATTTTTTAGTACTGAAAATATTTCTAATAGGCGATAAATAATAATGTTTATTTAACAAGGTCTGTCACGTAGACTCCAGCATCCCGAAATTTGCCAGCAGATACGGTGAAAAGTGAGATTCAAGCTCAAGTATCAAGACAATAAAACATTAGGTATCCAGTACATTGGCAACCCCGTAGCTTGCGTACGCCTTCTCGATGAAACGACCGAGAGCGGCAACCAAAAGCAAAGCTATGTCTGCACGATCAGCCGATGGGATACCAAGCTGCCAGAACACGCAGTCCAGTTGCTGACAAAGGTTGAAGTCGAGGAGTGGAAGGCATGGAAGGCAGCCCATGATGCTGCGTTCAGACGTAAGCAGCTCGAAGCATCACTGGATGCCTTACCTCTTACGTTGAGCTATGCAGCTACCGCCTTGACTGAGGAAGCGTGTACCGTCGATGAGGCACAGAAAACCGCTATTTGGTTGGCCCTGGACGCATTCAATCGTGCCATGGTGAAAGCTGGAATAGATCGTCCTACAAGGGGGCGCGGTCGGCCATCTTCGACAAAATTGGCTTCCCCAGAAATAGGAATGCCCATAATGCCGAACCTAGAACAACTTGGCTCCCCGCTTGAGTGTGCCTATCGGGGGATAGTGGAACGCTACAAAGCGTTACAGGCACGCTGCGTCGCCGAAAAATCAGCTACTGATTAGATGCCTTAGAATCTTTTACCTAAGACAGCAAGCCGCTCTTTCATCAATTGGCCGTCACGCCGCATTTCTGCACGCAGGTCGTCCAGCTCCTCTGGGGTGAGCGAATAATACAGCGACCTCGTGGGTGGTTCTTCAGTTGTGCGCTGCCCATCGACCCCGTCCGGGTCGAACTGCTCTCTATCGAATGTCATACCGCATACCTCTACATATTCAAAATTCGCATGGCACTCACGCCCCCAAGGATCATGCACCCACAAGTCACCAAAACCGTCCCGAACGACGTAATACGCGCCGGGGTCGTTACGAACCACGAGCGGCAAGACATCGTCGAAATCTTGCGTTTCCGGGTTGAACCGCCACACGTACTTCATTCTATCGAGCATGGTGCCACCCTCACATATCCAAATCCGGCGAGTCCCTGTTCAATGAGCTCTGACGCTCACGCTCTTGCTCTTCCTTACGCTGCTGCAACCGCTGAGCTTGGGTCTGCCGTGCTGCTCGCTGATCGTCCTGATTCGGTGCTGTTGGCTCACTATCCACGTGCGTATTCATCAACGTTTGCCTCGCATAATCGCACTTTTCTGTCCAAGCATTTACTGATGAACCATGCGTTTTTAAAGCCTGACTCCAAGCATCGTCTCTTAACTTAATAGCGTCGGGATGATCGCTGTTCAAGTGATCGCGCCGAGCCTCGGATGGTCGCTCTACGTTCTTGCCAAAATCATTGTCCCACTGCATGGCCTTGCCCTTCGCCATGTGTTGGCCAATGAAGCCGACCGTCTTCTCCAGGTCTGGCCGCTCACCCCATGACTCCCGGTATGTGCAATCCAGCCTGGACCGATACTGAGCCACATCAGCCTCGACAGCATCCATCTCAACATAATCACGGACTGGCCGAACCGGTGCTGGCGCTGATAGAGCCTGGTGGGCCTCATCTCGCGCCATAGCGGCCTGCCAGGGCGCTTTGTTGGCATCGTGCTGACGGATAGCATCGAGCTGCTTTTGATCCTCCACGAAGCGCTGACGCTTTTGATCAATGTCTGCCTCTATTGCTTCTTTGCGTTGCTGCTCTAACTCAGGATTGGCAAACCGCACATCCAGCCGTCGCTTCACCGCCGTCGCAAGCACTCGATCCATGAATTCCTGGCCACCGTGTACCGCTACAGCGCCGAACTTTTCTTTCGCCAGCAGCAACCCCATCTCGATACTATCTGCATCGTTTCGACTGTCCTTGTTGAAGGTGATGCGCCGTCCTTCATCACGGAACGCCAGCCGGTCATTTACCGAATAGTTCACCGCACCAGTCGAACGATCAACAGCCCACGTAACGCGCGCCGAAAGCCTTGCAGGCCTAGCCGGGTCAAGATCGCTATCCGAAGTAGTCGTGAAGTAGGGTCGCCGTACGTCCGCGACATCTGGCTCTTGCGGATGTTTGCCTGTGCGTTTTTCTGCGTAGGAAAAGCCTCGAAGTTGCGCTATAGCTGCTGAATCGCCAGCCTCAGCACAATCTGCAACCCATTCCCGATAAGAAGGATGTTGCTCTTTTCGTAAACTGGCATTTTCAGCTTTAAATATGACTTTTAATTCGTCTCGTTTGGCCGCAGCGGTAAACGCTGCGACCGACAGAAGTGCTCTGCGATGGTTGCCGTCTAGCCCACTTCGACGGATGCCTTCGCGTTCTGCCCTAAGTAGATCGGTGAGGGCCTTACGCCGCAACTTCTGGGTGCGGGCTAGCTCAACCTTAGCCGGAGCTTTCATCGCCTTCCACTCAACGACAGAACCTTCATATTTGGCGCGCAACTCTGCGCGTTCTTTGGCGCGCTTCTCGCGGTTGTCGGCACGCTTGGTTGGATCGCGCAATGGGCGATGTTTGCTGTAGGTCTGATTCTCTAACGCTTCCCGGTCAAAATACCTGGTTTTAAGTGGCTCGTATGGGCCAAGCTGCTTTATGAGTTTTCCCCCACCCAACCCCATCTCAGATGCCTTGATCGGAGCCTGGGCGAGATCACTTACCGACGCCACGTAGAAAGCGTTGTTTCGGTCATTTGCTGGTCTCAACTCAAGTCCATGAGTGGCAAGTATCGTATGCAGCTCCTGCCACGAAGCTTTCGCGGATTCCATTAGCGCCTTGGCATCATCTTTGGGCGGTCCTTTGGCATAGCTCGCTAACGACTCATTACCACTGTGAACTTCAAGCTGCCGGGCCTTCTCTGGCAAATCAGCGCGACTCCCTTCCCGTGCCTTGAGCCGGTGTGCCGCACTCGTATAAGTCCAATCTATAGACTTCTTACCGTCAACCTCTTTGACAGAAAAAGGCCCATTGTCGTGTTTCCACCCTTGGTCAATTTCGATCTGCCGCATTGCCTTATCCAATGTGAATTTCGAATACGACATTTTCGGTACTCGGTGTCTATCTGGATGAACCTTATTCACCATGATATGCAAGTGCGCATTGTCGGTATCACGGTGTATGGCCGACAGATACTCATGACCGTTAAGTCCAATAGCAGCGAGCGCAAATTTACCCGCATCAAAAGCTTGATCATCGGTTGGGCAGTCTCCTTCTGACCAGCTCAGAACGAGGTGCATTACCGGATCTTTCGTGCGCTTACTTCGAACCGAAGTACCCCACATTTCAATCCATGCGGTGTCCTCAGAAAGGCAGTTTGTTTGCACTGCCACAGCTCCTTCAGTGACCTCACCGGTCTCAGGATCAATACCATGCCGAAAACTATTTATGTACTTGGATAGACTACGGAAGCTTGTCTTTCCATCGCTTCGTCGGGCAACGATCTTAGCGATCATCGCTATCCACTTCCTCGACGTCAGGCGCTATACGTTTGAGTGCCCTTGTTGCCTCGTCAACGGCATTCTTAAACGCAATCAATAACTCAGATGTTTGCTGTGAATGCGCACCACGGCTGCTATTAAATAAATCTTTTTGCAGTCCACCTAAACTACGAAGCTGAGCTGCAAACGTCTTTATGTCTGCACAGATGATGCGATCTGATTGGTTCCTTATGCGGCGACTCAATCCAGCACAACGAATAAACATCGACAACGATATGCCTGCATCCTCAGCTTTAGCTTTCAATGCATCTGCCTCTTCGGGCAAACAGCGAGTGTGAACGACCACAGTTCGTTTCCTTGTATCCGAACCAGAACGACCATTGACCATAACAAACTCCGACTCTAATGGCCGCACGGCGGCAGGGGCCTCGGGGCGGAGCCCTGAGCAGGGCAGGTTAGGGGGGATGACGAGCGAAGCGAGGAAGAGCTCCGGTGAGATACCAGCACGAAGTGCGCGGTAGCTCAAACCACACCCTGTCCTCGATCATCATGACTTCCACGGAGAAGGTAGCTTGGAGTTTTTATATGGTCAAATACGGCTCGGCGCCTAGAGAAAGTACGTACTTACACAATGTTCGCACCATGATGCCACAGAGTTGCCACAGAGTTGCCACAGAGTTGCCGCAATATGTACACAATCTTACCATGCAGTTACCACATTGCTACCACATTGCTACCACAATGGTTACAGGCTATAGCCACAGAGTTACCAGCTTGTTAGCACAGTCTTACCATACTAGTACCACTATTTTTTGGCACGATATATGGGTCGAAATTTTTCGGTTTTTTCATAAAATGACTTGGCGCGTTGAGGCGCTATACAAAAAAGCAAAGGGCTTTTTGAAGGGGAAGGTTGATCAGCCTTCAGAACGGGCCGTGGTTTCCGATCCGCCGCATAGGGGCTTTGCCCCTCTGGACTCCCCACACTCGCCCGCGTGGCGTCGGGAGCCTGGGATAGAAGCGCTCCCAGTCACCCTAGCGAAGGCTATTGGCCTCGAACGCGTCAAGGGGCCGAGTCCTCGCCCCTTCGGTGCTGCGGGCCGCACCAACCCCTTGACTCGACCATTAGACTTCAGACATTTTCAAGATATGATGAGCGACGCGTAATGAAAAAGTCAGTATAAAATTAAGAGGGGGTTGCGGTGCAGATTTTGACAGTTTCAGATTTTGAAAAAGTGGCCGTTAGATATTCAACTTTGTTCTATTCAAGATCTCTCAAGGATGGTCCGAAAAATATCGCGTATTGGATATCAGTTTTTTTCTTTGTGCTAACAATATTTTTTATGTTCTACAGTTTGGTTGAGTTAGCGTTAGGGCGGGATGCGAACACAGGCCTAGCAATGATAGCTGTTCTTTTTGAAATCGTCGGTTTGGCAGTTTGGATTGCTTTTTATGAGCCTGCTTACAGATATGACAAGCTAAAAAGGTCAGGCTTAAATATTTCCGATGTGCTTTGTAAAAAACAAGATAGAGAAATTATCAAAGGCATTTGGCGTAAAAAGAATTTATCTGTCCCGCCTGATAAGTATTTTGAGTTGGCCAAGAATTTGTATGAGGTTCAGGGTATGCTCTCCGAGTCTAGAAAGAATAAGCAGCTGGGCGATCGTTTTTTGAGTAGCTTTTTCAGCCTTAAGCCGTTTCAGACCTTGCTTTCAATTCCAGTTATATTGGCTATGATAAATTTCGCATTTAAAATACCTGGCGTGGAATTCAAAGTGTCGAATATTAACCTCTCGGTTTTCATGATAACTGCTGCGAAATATTCGCTCACCCTTTTTCTTATTTCACTAACTCTAGTTTTGATTGTTAGGTTGTTGTTGACGATGTCTATAGGTGTTTTCGAGCTGGTTAGTGAAACCTACAGAGGCAAATGCTCAGATTTGACTAAGAGAAGGTTTGTTAGAGCTTTGCTTGAACGAGCCGACTTGGTGGGGTGAGTGTGGCGTGCTGATGTGATCTATGCTCGTAGTGTCCGAAAACTTACGATGTATGACTTGGCTCACTTTGGTTGATCTAATTTGGCTAATAACAATTAGTTTGTGTTTTGGGTATCTGGATGGTGCATTTTTTGAAGGTTTTCTGTGGAGTTTTCGAGAGCGCCTATCTAAGGTAGGACCCAAGTGAAAAGCGCTCTCTGAATTATTTGTTAGGTATTTAACTCTCTCCGAGTAGCCGATTTGTGAGTGAGTGCAAAAGCAGATTTTGGAGAATTGGCAGTGGATGTGAACTGTTTGACTATCAGGTCGACTACCATCCGCGCATCATGAATCAGTGTTTTTTGCGCAATGGCCTGGACGAGCGCGTTGTGGACGTCGATCCGTTTGCTAGGCGGGGTCTCCGACAAATCGAACGGCGTTGCCCCCTAGTGTCGTGTTTTCTTTTACTACTTTCTGTTTAGGTTGGTAGTTGGTGTTATCTACAACGCTTCCCGATACGGTATCCATCCCATATTCATCAGGTATCGCAGAGGTATCATCGTCCGAGCGCGGCATAGCCTTGTCTATCCAAGCTTGCTTCTCTCTGTTAGTTAATCGAGAGTTCGAATTAGTGACGAAATCCTCTTTCCACTCGGGCGGAACGTTCATGTATAGGAATTTCAAAATGCCTATGGATGAACCATCCTCATGTTCTCTCTTTAAAGACTCTCCGGCTTGCGGCCCCTGCGGGACCGCAGATATCTGATGTACACCGGATTGCACCCCCAGAGCGCGACTATTTGCAGCCTGGCTCGGAGTGGGTTGTGGGGAAGCTGAATCGACTTGGCCACGTGTCCCAGGCGCAGCCTCGGCAGGCCTGAGAACTCTCACAGTGGCCGGTTGTGATATTTCCCTGAGAATGCGCTTGTAGCTGGCCACCGTTCTCACCGAAACGCCGGCGAGAGTCGCTATCGCAGAACGGACCAGTGCCTTGCCCTGGTCTTGAAGCTGCCTGCAAGCAGCGCGTATTTTGGATTCTGTGGCTTTGTGCCGCAGCTCATTAGTGCGCTGCGCAGCCAGGCTCTGCCGCTCTGTGAGCGACAGGCTGCCATCGAGCTGCATTGCGCCTCGATGGCAACGACGATCACCGGTGTACCGATCCCACGTCCAGCGACCTACGGATTTGACCGTGGAGCGTATCGACGACAGCGGCAGGTTTTCCGAAAAACCCTGTTTGAGAAAGCTGTTGTGGTTGTACGCATACGCATCGAGCGAGCGCATGAACGACTCGAACGACCCCAGCTCACGCTCGCGATTGACGATGCTGTACGCAAAATAGCGCAGTTGCTCGAACAGGATGCAGTGCCGCGAATGGCTGACCTGATCAAGCTTCGGACCTGTGGCCCAGGGTTTGACTGTCAGCTCCACCGCGTTCGCCAGTTCGCCCAGTTCATACACGTGGCTGTGAAATTCGGTCGTCTCCCACCAGGGGTGACCGGGTGTTTTGGCCACCGGGCCACCGTGGTAGTCCATGTCCGCGTCGAGGCGAGCCGCAAACGCGGTATAGATCGCTTTCATGTACTGAATCGGCTTGGCCCGTGCGTTCTCTGTGGTGCACACGGACGGCACGGCATAGAACAACTGGGAATGGCCGCTTTTGCGGTTACGCACCATCAGGTTCGGCGCGGGCAACCCGGCATCGTCCCAGGCCAAGGCGTTGGCATGGTCCAGGTCGAACACCAGCCAGGACACCATGCCGAGGCGATTGACCTGCATATAGGGATAACGCAGCGCGTATTCACGGGGACGAACGCGGGTCGCGGTTTTGTCGTCACTGCACCGCGCCATGTACGGCGCTTCCAGCAATAATCGGTTGAGCGCAGTGCCGTCTTCGAAAACACGCGCCGGAGGCATGTGGGTGCTGGTGGCCAGCGGATCGACCTTGGCCGAGGGTGAGGTCGAGTGGGCAAGACTGATCGCATTGTCGTGGATCATGCTTCACCGCCTTGGCCAGCAGGTTGGCCAACGGCGTGAAAGGGTGTGACACAAGGGGTCAACTGGCGGGGCAGGGTGCTGTCATCAAGGACGCACAGCCGCTGGAGAATTTTTTCCATAAGTCCACCGTTCAGCGGCGAACTGAAGACTTCACTTTTGACGGCTTGAAGATTTCCTGCCTTGTCCGCGCTCGTAGCTTGGGTCTCAATACCTGAGACGGGTTGTGGTGATCCCACCAGACATACACCCAGACGACCATTTTCTGACGGTCAAACCTAGCGAGGTCTGCTTCCTGGAGGCGTACTATTACTTGAAGCGATTGGTCCGCTCTCCAGCCGATTTCTGCTCCAGTAATAAGAGGACGTATTGAGTAGATTCCAGTGATATTGCTCACCGGACCAGCCAGAAGGTGCTGAAGTGCCACCTTATCTTCTGTCGTGCAATTGCAAGGCTTCGGTGAGTGCCAAAAATTTTGATCATTGATCGTGCGCTGTCGGCCCATCTCAGCTTCTCCCTTGCGTGGTATTGCGGGCTGCTGCACGGGCCTCCAGCCAATGATCAATCTCGTGCTCAAGAAAACCGATTACACGTCCGCCTCCGATGCTGATCGGTTGCGGAAAGTCATCTTGTTTGCACAGCCTCCACAAAGATGTCCGGCTGACAGCAATTTTTGAGCAGGTATCTTGGATACGAAGAACTCTCACGGCACACCCCGAAACGTTGTGGAATCGTGGCCATGGTCATTTGATCTGCCGTCTGGAGCACGGACATCATTTGTTCCTTTTTCGATGATTTTTTGTCCGTGCACTGAGAATTTGGCGAACCCTCACCCGGTATATGGCATGCCTACGGTTCGCTATCTCAGGACTGTTGCGATGGCTACTGTGCCGGCGACGCACCGTCCCGATAGCACTTAATATTCGGGTAGGTCGCTGTAGAACGCCGTTCGCACGTTTATGCTGCCGACCTTGGCGGGCCAGGCTCCTCTAATATTCTTAAATCAGAGGGAATATGGCTTCGAGCAACGGGAAGCAGTTGGGTACACGAACAGCAGCTTTGGGTCGAAGCAGCCGCGCGCGCTCAAGGCCTTTTTAAAAGCGCAGCGCCGTGTGCTGGAAGATGCTCGGCGACGCTAGGTTATTCAGGAAAGTAGTGACTCAGTGAGGACATAATTGGTGATAACGTATTTCTTACATTGGTAAGTAACGGCCATAACCGACAATGGTACGCATGCGCCGCCGGGGGACGTGGTGTCAACGAGCTGACGAACAGCCATAATCCTTCACGATTTCTAGCCGATAGCTTCAAGACCAGGCCTCTGGCCATCTTGCAGTGGGAAGTCCTATGCGGCTCAGAAATATAAACCTCGCTCCACGCGCCACCTTGTTTTTTTCGGCCATCATTTTGCTGGTCGTGGTCTTGGGCGTCATCGCCATACTGCAGATGGGCAAGCTTCGCGATACGGAAAAGGATGTCGAACTGAATTGGCTACCCAGTATTCGGCAAACCGCGATGATGAACTCCACCGTCCTTCGCGTCCGGTTGGAGACCCAGCGGGCCGTTGCCGATCCTCAAACCGTTCAGCAGACCATCGTCAAATTTCCTGCCTACCGGAAAGCCATGAAGGATGCGGTCTATAACTATGAGACCCTCATTGCGAGTGACCAGGAGCGACAGTTGTTCTTGGCCGTGAAAAAGTCCTACGACGATTACGCAAGCCAACTGGATCTGCTGGAACCTTTGTTGAAGGCAGGCGACACCGCTTCGATTGTCAAACTCGTCGCTACCGGTATACGTCCCCTCACGAACCAAATGGAAACTCAGGTCGAGGAATTAACACAATTCAATAACAAAGGCGCTGCGCTTGCCGGTGTTCAAGCGACGCAAGTTTATGATTCAGGTCTTTACATCGTCATCGGCCTGATTATCTTCGTCGCGCTCCTGACTCTTTGTTTGGCAACTCTTCTAACCAAAACGATTACGTCGCCCATCGGGAGCGCCCTTAGCGTCGCCGAACGCATTGCCTCAAGCGACCTGACGAAGGAGGTTGAGGTAAGCGGTACCGACGAGGCAGGCAGGCTTTTGAGCGCGTTGGCCACGATGCAGCAGAACCTTCGAAGCACGATCATGCAGATCGCTGACTCCTCATCCCAACTGGCTGCCGCCTCGGAAGAAATGACCGCGGTGACTGAGCAATCCAGCCTTGGCCTAGTGTCGCAGAATGATGAAGTAAATCAGGCTGCAACTGCTGTCACCGAGATGAGCGCTGCAGTGGACGAGGTAGCACGCAATGCCGAATCAGCTTCCGAAGAGTCCAGGAAAGGTCAGGGCTATACGGAGGTTGGTTTGGAGCGTGTATCGCAGACGCTTAAGTCCATCGAAAAGCTGTCGAGCAACGTGCGCGACACCAGCGAGCAGATCACTGGCTTGTCCAATCGTGCACAGAACATTTCCAAAGTGGTTGAGGTGATCAGAGCCATTGCTGAGCAGACCAATCTGCTTGCGCTCAATGCCGCGATCGAGGCCGCTAGGGCGGGTGAACAAGGCCGAGGCTTCGCAGTCGTTGCCGACGAAGTTCGAGCCCTCGCTCACCGCACGCAAGTGTCTACGCAAGAAATTGAGCAGATGATTCAGGCCATTCAGAACGATTCTGACCAGGCCGTGAAGGCGATGGCCACCAGCAGAGAACTGGCTGCAGAATCCCTAAGCGTCGCAGGCGATGCCAGCAGTTCGCTTGACCAGATCGCGACAGCTATTACGGGCATCAACGAGCGTAACATTCTCATCGCCACCGCTTCGGAAGAACAGGCGCACGTCGCCCGGGAAGTCGATCGCAATCTGGTTAGCATTCGCGAGCTGGCCTCCCAAAGTTCTGCAGGTGCAAGCCAGACTGCAAGCGCTTGCAACGAGATGTCGAAGCTTGCGGTTAATCTGAATCAGCTGGTCAATCGTTTCAAGGTTTAAGGTATTCACGTACGTCAGCGGACTCGTCCGATGTCCTTGGATATCGGACCTAGACTGTCTGGCGATATACCGTCCTCCCTGAGCCTGAGCCTGAGCCTGAGCCTGAGCCTGAGCCTGAGCCTGCAGGGATTGCACAGTCTATTGGCTATTGGGTTGATCGGCTGTTTGTGTTTTGTGGGGTGGGTGACGTTGCGGGCCCGTGAAGATGTCCCGTAGGATCATTGATCTGAATTGTCTTCCCATGCTGCCATCCATCCGCACCTGGATCTGCTTTGGGGATCTGAATATCGGCTCGTTGAGCTTTGATTGCCGACTTGACGATTCCCAAGCGTTGGTTGCGTTGTTGCTGCATTGCGGGATCAGCCTGGCCGTCAGCTGTGATCCCCATCATCAGTTGTGGAACACCTAGGGGAAGTGTTTTGTCTTGATCGGTGTGCCAGGTGTGCCACGTCTTGCCATAGGTATGAGCCAGTCGCTCCACCCGGTCAGCAATACACGTCGTGGGCTCGCTGGTAATGACGGCTGCCGGGCTTCTGTCCTATCAAATAATCAGCACGCGCTGAGGAGAGGAATATGAAAGGTTTTCTGGTGACTTTCTTTACTCAACAGAATCGTCGCTATCAGGGAAAGATGCTCGGCGACTGGGTCGTTGATTTGGCGAAAGAAATGGGACTGCGGGGTGCGACCCTGTCCACAGGTATCGAAGGCTTTGGGCATACCGGCCGGCTGCATTCCTCGCATTTTTTTGAACTGGCGGATCAGCCTACCGAAATTCGTATGGCCATTACCGAGGACGAATCTGAACAGTTATTCAAGCGATTGGAGCTTGAACATATCTCGTTGTTTTACATAAAAACCCCAGTCGAGCTGGGCTTCGTCGGAACAGAGGTCACCTAGTTTGGCCCTCTTTCATAAGCGGTGACTCGAAGACGCCTTCGCTTGCCTCGTAATCCGAAACACGATTTTACATTTTGGACAGACCTAGCTAAGCTCGGCGCATTGGAGATGGCATTCCTCCATTAACCAACCGCTGCGCCCGTAGCAGCTGATGATGCCTACAGAAACCTGATCAATCAGGTCTGTAGGCGTTCGCGCTCAGATTCCCTTTTTGGTCAGGCCCACTTACTTTTTTGTGGCTGGCCAAATGTCTAAATTTCGACGACCTGAACAACTCGACTTACTGCCCTATATAGCGAAATGGCTTGCGCTTGCAGGTCTTGTAGCTCTTTTGGCAGGCTCTGCTTCTGCGTTATTCCTCCTTTCCTTGGATCATGCCACCCAGTGGCGAGAAACCCATCCTTTGGTGATCTGGCTCCTGCCAGTGGCTGGCTTTGCTGTGGGACTTGCATATCACTTGATAGGCAAACCCGTTGATGCCGGAAACAACCTGATCATCGATGAAATCCATGATCCTAAGAAGATCGTGCCTTTGCGCATGGTGCCGATGGTGCTGATTGGAACCGTGGTTTCCCACCTTTTTGGTGCATCTGTGGGACGTGAGGGGACGGCGGTGCAAATGGGCGGTGCCCTTGCCGATCAACTGACGCATGTCTTCCGTCTGCGCCGCGAAGACCGTCGGGTGATTCTCATGGCCGGTATCAGTGCTGGCTTTGCGTCCGTCTTCGGCACCCCTCTTGCCGGGGCTTTATTCGGACTTGAAGTATTGGCCATTGGACGTATGCGTTACGACGCGCTTTTCCCTTGCGTGGTTGCGGCAATCGTTGCTGACCAGGTGGGGCAAGCCTGGGGCGTGGTTCACACGCATTACGTCATTGGCGAAGTGGTTCCGGTGCAGCTGTGGAGCGTCATGGCTGTGGTGGCAGCTGGGATTATCTTTGGCCTTACCGGCCTGCTATTCGCGACTGCAACCCACAAGCTCGGAGCCTTCGTTAAGCGGCTTATCACCTATTCACCATTAAGACCCTTCGCCGGCGGCCTGCTGATCGCAGTCTCAGTGTGGGCGCTCAGTAGTAACCATTACATCGACGTTGATAAGTACATCGGGCTAGGCATTCCGAGCATCGTCCAATCCTTTCAAATGCCAATGGCCCCTTGGGATTGGCTTGGAAAGATGGTGTTCACCGTTGTCTCCTTGGGCACTGGATTCAAAGGCGGTGAAGTGACACCGCTGTTTTACATCGGTGCCACCTTGGGGAATGCGCTGGCTCCCGTCTTGCACCTTCCCTTCGGCATGCTGGCTGGTATCGGCTTTGTCGCCGTCTTTGCCGGTGCAGCTAATACGCCACTGGCAACCATCGTTATGGCCATGGAGCTCTTCGGGCCCGAAATTGCTCCGCTTGCAGCCATTGCCTGTATCGCAAGTTACCTCGTATCCGGACACACCGGGATCTATCACGCCCAGCGCGTCGGCCACAGCAAGCATCACCGTCCTCTTCCGGAGGAAATCCGGCTCTCTGATATCAAGCAATTTCATGCTCAAAGTGAATCCGCCAGCGAGCGGAAAGTGACTCTTGCGGGGGAAGAGAAATGATTGAACATCACCAAGATCGCCTGACAGCTTTGCAACTCTATTTTCCTGGCGCTAGCCGGGCTCGCGTGACCAGCTTCTGGCACCACCTAAGCGCACTTGCACTAGCCCAGCACCTCCTTAAAGTTGCTCAAAAAGCAAAAATTGAGCAGGTCATGCTCAAGACGATTTCTGCAGGTTATTTGCCAGGCTATCGCATCTCCCATCATCACCCGGAGCTTGGCGATATGCGTCATCCCCAGTGTCTGGAATTGCTAGATACAGAGGACAAGCTGCGCGCATTCCTGCGCGACCACGCTGACGAGTTACGCAAAGTGCGAGCAGTTCTTCTCTTATGTGAGTTACCGCTCACTGACGCGTCGTAATTCAGTTTGAAAACAGCTCGGAAATGAAGAGGTAAGGCCGACCGAAGCGTCGGTCACTCGCGACATTAGAGGATGTAGCTATGAACGGCTTTCAACTGACGTTTTTCACCGAACAGAGTACCAACTACCAGCACCTTCCACTGGGAGAGTGGTTGGTCGAGTTCGCCAAGCGAGAGGGCGCGTTGGGTGCGACGTTGGTGAGCGGTACAGAGGGGCTAGATCATTTGGGGCATTTGCATACGGCGCATTTCCTCGGCGGTGCCGACCATCCCGTCACGGTGACTATATCCACTGATGAAATTGGGTGCGACAGGTTGCTGGAGGCATTGGCCAAGGAGTCGTTTTCACTGAGCTATATCAAATTGCCCATCGAATACGGTCGAGTGGGCCAGGCGAAAAACTAAAAAACGCACCTTGTTGGACAACCAATAAAAAGGATAAACGCCATGTACCTAGTTTATAACCTACGTCCACAGCCAGCCCCCGCTAACTGGGCTCATGACAACAGGCAGCTCCTCGTAGGACTGGTTTTTTGGTCGCTTTTTCTGGCGGGCATCGCAGACAATCAAAAGATTTCGAGCGAGGGGTGGTACGTCGTCACCCCGCTCGAAGGCGCATTAGTCACGATGCGTATGCCCAGTGAAAAGTCCTGCAAGGCCGACGTAGCCCAGACCTGCGTACCGGGCTACGAGCTGAGAGCACAGCAACATTGAGCGCGATGGCGGTTGGCAATCCAAAGATGAGATCGCGAAATGGAGCTCACCGACGTCGGCTCATCAAAATCATTTTAGAGAATTGGGAGACCACATGAGCGCAGTGACGCTGAGCATCGTATTCGGGCTTGTGATGGGCAGGTTTTTCACAGGATCCGTCTATGAGTTCGCCGCGCTTTTCATCGTAAGCGTTGGAGTGTCCTTGCTGACCTTTCATCTGCTAAATCAAAGGCGCGTCAGGCTACAAGCCCAGACGGCGTATTGCTGCTCTGTAATGGTTGCTTCAAACCAAATGATGGAGCTTTTCCAGATGGCAAAAAGAGGGCAGTTCATGCCCTTGGTGGGAGAGATTCCTGAACTAATTATTGGAGGCTTCTTGGTTCCCGCAATTGCGGTGTCGGCAGTGCAGCTGTTCAGGATACTCATGGAGAGCTGACGTCCGACATAGAGGCCTCTCAACGGATTCAAATGGTTAATGACGCTCCCGAATCGTTACTTGGAGAAGATCAATGAAAACGCAAATCCAGGCCATTCATGCACGTGAAATTCTCGATTCACGCGGTAACCCTACCGTTGAAGTCGACGTCACCTTGGAGTGCGGCGCCATGGGCCGGGCTTCAGTACCGTCCGGTGCCTCTACAGGCGCTCACGAAGCAGTTGAGTTGCGTGACAAAGATACACAGCGGTACTCCGGCAAGGGAGTGTTAAAGGCCGTTAGCAATGTGAATACCGAAATACTTGAGTCTCTGAGGGGCATGAATGCGATTGACCAGGAACAAATTGATCATTTTATGATTAAGCTGGATGGAACCTCTGATAAATCCAGGCTTGGAGGAAACGCGATCTTGGGCGTGAGCCTCGCCGTTGCCAGAGCGGCGGCTTCTGCGCTGAACTTGCCCTTGTTCCAATATCTGGGCGGCGAGCAAGCAGCAAGAATGCCCGTCCCGATGTTCAATATTCTCAATGGAGGTGTCCACGCCAACTGGCAAGGCCCTGACTTTCAGGAATTCATGATTGCACCTACAGGGGCTGGCAGTTTCAAGGAAGCCTTGCGATGGGGCGCCGAGGTGTACCACGAGCTGAAAGCGGTGCTTAAGGACGTCGGCTATTCAACTGCGGTCGGAGATGAGGGCGGCTTTGCGCCGGCACTCAAGAAAAACTCAGACGCCATTGAGCTGATCATCAAGGCAATCGAAAGGGCTGGTTACGCGCCTGGATCTCAGATCGAGATCGCTATCGATCCAGCATCCAGCGGCTTCTATGAAAACAGGCTTTACCATCTGCGCTCTGAGGGTCGTAAGGTCGATGCTCAAGAGCTGATTAGTCTCTATTCCTCCTGGGTCGACAAGTATCCGATTGCGGTACTGGAAGATGGCCTCGCGGAAGACGATTGGTCAGGTTGGAAGCTATTGAATGCTGCTCTGGGTGACCGGATCGAGTTGGTTGGAGATGACCTATTTGTCACCAATGTCGAACGGATTCAGCGAGGCATCACAGAAAACGTCGCCAATGCCGTATTGATCAAACCTAATCAAATCGGAACGCTGACTGAGACCAAAGCCGCCATCGAAATGGCCTATGGGGCAAATTGGGGGGCGATGGTTTCTCATCGTAGCGGGGAGACGGTGGACAGCTCCATCGCTGATCTGACTGTCGCGATGGGGACTGGCCATCTCAAGACAGGAGCTCCATGCCGGGGGGAGCGGGTCGAGAAATACAATCAGTTTCTGCGAATAGAAGAGTATCTTGGCAGCCGTGCGTTTTATGCAGGACATGATGCATTCGTGCGCTGACGGCCTATCGCCGGTAAACCTGTTGGACTGGTGACCGTAAAAAAACGAACCACGTATAGCTGTTGGCAAAAACGTCAGTGGCATTGGCCTTTCCTAGACGCTTGGAGATATGAGCATGAGCTACACGGATATTCCAGCTGGTAACGCGATCCCCGATGACTTCTTCACCGTTATCGAGATTCCTGCAAACCACTCGCCGATCAAGTACGAGGTGGACAAGCCAAGTGGACAGATCTTCGTTGATCGCTTCCTCAGCACGCCGATGTTCTACCCGGCTAACTACGGGTTCATTCCAAATACCTTGAGCGATGACGGCGATCCTTTGGACGTCCTCGTGATTTGCCCTTACCCGGTATCACCTGGCGTTGTCATCCGCAGTCGCCCAGTAGGTGTGATGTACATGACGGACGAAGCTGGTGCGGATGCCAAGGTAATCGCAGTGCCTCATGAAAAACTCAGCTCTATGTACAGCAATGTAAAGGAATGCTCTGACCTCCCTGCGTTACTCCTCGCACAGATTCAGCACTTCTTCGAAAACTACAAAGCGTTAGAGCCGGGTAAGTGGGTGAAAATGGGCCGCTGGGGGAGCGCAGACGAAGCGCGGGAAGATATTCGTAAATCGGTAGCGGCCTATAACCTGAAGAAGGAGGCTTCCAAGTAGTGTTACTCAATCAGAAGAGCGCAGAGCAGGAAATTTCTCTGAAGGCAAGAGAAGACTTTTTGCTGCTGCCGAAAACTGCTGAATTGACGCGCTGGGTAATGGCCCAGTCCACGGGCGAAAGAACATTACCGTATTTCGATCCACTGGATGGCGGCGTCTTCGCAAGGGTATTGATCTTGTTGGAATCGCCCGCTCGAACGGTCAGTCTTCCACGGTATGTCTCAAGAGACAATCCGGGGCCTGCACAACGCAACCTGAAAGGTTTCATTGAGCAGGTTGGACTGGCACGTCACAAAACCGTCCTTTGGAATTTGTACCCTTGGTTACCAGATCTCGATAAGCCCAAGGGTCCGCTCCGCAGAGCGCAAATTGAGGAAGGTATCGAGATGCTGATCACGCTACTGACGCTTTTCCCTGATCTCGTCACTATCGTGTTTGCCGGACGTGTTGCCCAGAAAGCCATACCGCGTGTTCGGCTCGCCTTCCCTAATTTTTCATTGCTGGAAATGCCACACCCAAGTCCCCTTTCTGTTTGCACTCACCCGAATGTTAGGCAGCGCATTTTGTCCACACTGCGTCACGCCAAACAGTCGATCAAGTAGCCAAAGGCTCAGGTTTTGCTCGCCTTGCTCAGCGAGTGGATACACGGCGAGACGAACAAGTTGCCGCGATAGGCACCAGCCAGGGTTTTAGCCGCGACGATCATCCACATGACAGTCAGCATCAACACCAGCACCACGCCAAAGAAGCTAAAGAACGTGAGGTGCAGCATAGAGCCCAATTTGAGGGTTGTTACGGCGTACACTCCCAGCGGAAAGGTGAAGCCCCACCAGCCGAGGTTGAAGGGAATGCCCTCCCTGAAGTAGCGCCCGGTAATTAGCAGCGCCAATACCATCCACCACAATCCCAGCCCCCAGAACAGCACACCACCGATCAAGCCAATGCCCTCGGCTACGCCGCCGATGCTTGCCATTCCATGAGCAGCAAAGATTGCTGGAGCATCGTTGCCCAGCAGCAACATCCCCAAAGCCCCGGTACCGATCGGCCCTAAAGACAGCCAGCTCGATGCTGCCATGCTTTCATGAGGTAGTTTGTGCAGCGCCATGCGCAGTAACAGGATCACCAGTATGCTCAAGGCGACGGGCACCGAGTAGGCCCACAGCACGTAGCTGGTGATGAGCATGGTGAACTGTGCGCTCGCATCAGCGAGGTGCGGAGCCAATAGACCGCCACTGGCGGCAGCCACCTCAGCCGCAACTACTGGCAGCAGCCATACCGCTGTCATCTGATCAATGCTGTGCTGCTGGCGAGTAAACATCATATACGGGATCAGCACCCCGCAGGCCAATGCCATGGTGACATCGATCCACCACAACACTTCGGCTAAAGCGACTACCCCACCCCCCAGCGTGGCAAACCATAAAGGAGAAAACCGTTGATGATGGTCGCCAATCCCATGGGGATAGTTCCAAAAAACATCGATACAGTGGAGTGGCCGAAGATCTGTTTGGCCTCATCGAAGAACAATACCCAACGGCTCGCGTACATCAGCGTAAACAGGCAAAACAGCACGATATTAAAAAACCACAAGGCTTCCCCTAACGCTTTGGGCCACTGCGCAACAAAGGGCAGTTGGCCCAGAGCCAGCGCCAGAATCCCGGTGCCCATCGTGGCGGCGAACCAGTTGGGTGTGAACTGCCGGATCGCTTCTCGTGGATTGGACAAAGCCGCCAGTGGATGGCTGCCGCCCATTATAGCTGCGAGTCGTGTCTCACTCATTTTCGCGCTCCCGCTTCAGTGTGCCTTCGATATGACATGGTTGAAGTATAGCTTGATGGGAATAGCGGTAAAAACGGATAGTATAGGTTTATATGACCTATTAAGAAGGTAGATTACTTGAAGCTAAGCCTACGCCAGCTACAAATTTTCTGCGCCGTCGCGCAGCACGGTAGCACCACCAGCGCCGCCATTTCGGTGTCACTGTCCCAATCTGCAACCAGCGCCGCACTGAACGAGTTGGAAAGCGCCTTGGATACCAGGCTGTTCGACCGTGTAGGCAAGCGTTTAGTGCTGAACGATAACGGCCATGCCTTACTGCCTCAAGCCAGAAGGATGCTTGAGAATGCACAACAGATAGAGGCCAGTTTCTTACCCGGCCATGCCGGGCTGAAGACACGCTTGCGGGTAGGATGCAGTACCACGATAGGCAATTATGTTCTGCCATTGATTCTCGGTGAGCTACGTCAATCAACACCACATTTGAGGGTCGATGTCGACATGGCCAACAGCATGGCTATCGCAAGAAGAGTCGCTGATTTCGAGATTGATATGGGCCTGATCGAGGGGCCTTGCCACCTGCCCGAACTCAGTGCCGAGCCTTGGCTAATTGATGAGTTGCTTATTGTCGCAGGCCAACGGCACCCCTTGGCACTAAAGCAGCAGGTCACACTTGATGATCTTCGTACCGCTGAATGGCTACTGCGCGAGCCAGGTTCTGGTACCCGTGAAGAAGTCGAACAATTGCTGCTGCGTCATTTGCACGATCTCGCCGAAACGCGCCAGATCGGCAGTTCAGAGGCCATCAAGCATACCCTCGCACAAGGCATCGGCATCAGTTGCCTGTCCCGCTGGGTCGTTCGGGATCTACTGGCCTCTGAAGTCTTGGTTGAACTGCCGCACGCGTTGCCTGCACTGACCCGACGTTTTTTTCTGATCCGCCACCGGGACAAATACATCTCGCCTGGGCTTGAGCGATTCTGGGAAAAATGCAGTCAATTCGTGAGCCAGGAATAGCTGGACCTATTTATAAAACAGGTAAGAGCTACCAAAACAAGTTGTTTCCGGAATTTATCAACGACGCATAAAGTCAACTCATTGCCCTGCAGCGATGAACGAGTTGTATATGCCAAGGCGCGACTGGGTGCCTTGCTTACCCTATGAGGAAATTCTGATGAATGTGATAAAGAAAACCGTCACAGCCCTGACGTTGGGTGTTGCGTTGGCCGCATCGATGAGCGCGTGGGCCGCGCAAGATCGCTGGACGTTTGACGGCGATATTCACAACAACTCGCTGGCCGTCAGCCCTGATGAAACGACGGCGGTGGTCTCTTACAGTCAGCGTCCAGATGTAGTGGTTTATGATTTGAAAACCGGTAAGGTTCGCCAGGTTCTCACCGGCTACGTCACGCCGCGAAATATTGTGTTTTCGCCAACTGGCGATGTGTTCTACCTCTCCGACAGCAGTTTGGGGGTCGTGCGCAAGATTGACACCAAGACTTTAAAAGTGATCGCAAATATTCCGTTGGGCGCAGGTGCTTTTGGTACCACACTCAGCAAGGACGGAAGCCTGCTCTACGTCAACAATGAAGCGGCCAGCACGCTGTCGGTCATTGACCTTGATCACCAGCGGCCAGTAGCTGTGGTACCTGGCTTCTCCCAACCGCGCCAGGGCATCCGAGTAAGTCCTGACGGCAAAACCGTCTATGTCACCAACTTTCTTGGGGACAAAATTACCTTGGTCGACAGCAAGACCAATACGATTGAAGGTGAGATCACTGGCTTCAACAAGTTGCGCGCCATCTCCATATCGGCGGACGGCAATACGCTGTACGCGGCTAACAGCGGCAGTAACAGCATCGCAGTTGTCGACACTCAAAAACGCGCCATCACAACCACCGTCATGGTTGGCAAAGACCCCTACGGCGCAGCCCTCACTCCAGACGGGCTGCACGTCTACTCGGGTAACCTCGGTGACAACAGCCTTTCAGTGATCGACACCAAAACGCTGAAAGTGACCACCACTGTGACCGGTTTGAAGGCACCCCGCCAGGCCATTGTCTTCACCAAAGACAAGTCGAAGGCGTATGTCCTCAATGAGGACTTGAGTATCTCCACAGTCGATCTCGCCAGCAACAAGGTGGTGTCGACGCTCAAGGCCGACTGATTGAACAGCGCAGGCCTTCATGGGGGCCTGCTGATACTCCACGACCAAGTGAATAATAATGAGTGAAAATGATGAGTCCTGGATGATGGATCGCCGTCGCTCATTGAGATGAGCCAGTGATGCGTGACCGTGAGCGTCGCTTTGCTCAATTGAGGAAGGCATAGGGTCCGGGGGGGGGGGAGCCCAGCATTCCAGCAAAAAATGATATCGGGACGTTTTTTCTACGGAATCGAATTAACCTGTTTGTGGCTCGTCTACTGTCTGATCGCTTGCCGTTTCAAAAGCAGGTGGGTCTTTTAAAAATTAAAAATGACCAAAGGAAATACATATGTTCAAAAAGATGATTCTCACCGTCGCTGTTGCCGCCAGCTGCATGTCGGGTTTGGCGCTCGCCGATGCGCCAGTCAAGCTTGCTGAAACGGACAAGGGAAAAGTACTCGTAGACGTGAAAGGAATGACTCTTTATACCTTCGGTAAGGACACCTCGGGCAAGTCGGTCTGCAATGGGCCATGCGCTTCAAACTGGCCACCTTTACCGGTATCCGCAGACGCGAAAGCGGGTCATGATTACTCTGTCGTCACTCGAGACGATGGCACAAAACAATGGGCATACAAAGGCATGCCACTTTACAGCTGGGTCAAAGATACCAAGCCAGGGGATACAACCGGTGACGGCGTCAACCAGGTCTGGCACGTTGCCAAGCCGTAACGTCAAATAATTAATAGGCTGGCTTACGCCACTGGCTTTGTCAGTGGCGCAAACCAGAAGAATACACACCTGATATTTTCGCCAACATGTAGCCGCCGCGCCTCATAAATCTTTGATGGATCATTTCAACGAAAAATGGGGCCGAGGTACGGTACACCTTGGACGTATTCCCGTAACGCCAGCCTGAGGATTTCGTTTGGCCGGGAGTCTGTGACGATGCGCATGGTGGTTCCATCCAGCCGCTAGTGGACCGATATTCTGAGGCAACGCCAATTAGAACGGTAGGGCATCGTAGATATGCGGGCGAAGGTCTGCTTATGGCCGAAAGCTGCCGTTAATAAGCCGACCAACAGGCGTCGCTTTATTGGTTGGTGCGCATAGCTTACAACTCAAACAAGGGTATGGTTTTGGGCGTATCAAACCGGCCCGCACAGCGCTACTTTCAGCATCTAACAAACGTACGCTGAGGAGTCGAAACAGTGGAGACTGAACGAGGTGTTGAGGAATGGAACGGTCGATGGTCGATCGTTGCCGGACGTGCTGTATGCACTGGCTGCATGGAAAGCCAAGCGCTGGAAGACTGCGAAAGCCCCTTTCTACATGCCGACACCTGTCCAGCCAGCGATGTGGAAGGTCATCATCCAAGGGGCAGCGTTGCACCACATCCTCGGCAGTGCGCGTGGGTGAGCTGCCGCTTAGGCCTCGATCACTTCAATTAATACTTCACTTTATAGGTGGGTGAATCCTCCGGCCGGTTCTCCCGCCGATCGTAGATCTTGGTCGTGCTGATGTTGGCATGACCCAGCCAGGCCTGGACCTTGGCGATATCGGCTTCATGCTCCAAGGCGTTGGTGGCTGCCGTTGCTCGGAGTCCATGAACCCCAAGGCCTTCGACCTCAATCCCAGCCATCTTCGCGTAGGCCGCCACCACGGTGTAGATGCCGTTGGCCGTAATGCCGGCACCGGTCAACTTGCCGCGCAGTGGGATGAAGACCGGCACCTTCCTGTCCGCCAAATGATGCCCTGAGCTCTCCAGGTACTGGTGAATGCGTCCAGCCGCCACCGGGTGCAACGGCAGGTAGCGCACCTTGCCGCCCTTGCCATGCACCTTCAAATGCTGAATTCCGCGGCGATCCTGAATGTCGCTCACCTGCAGCAGCGCCGCTTCTTCGCGGCGCAGCCCGTGATAAAGAAGAACAGCCAATAGCGCCCGGTCGCGTTGCCCTTTGAGGGTCGTTTCATCCGGGGCTTCGAGCAGCGCTTTGGCCTGGTGATCGCCCAATGCCGGAGTCTTGCCTTCGTTGCTTTCGATCTTCGGGCGTTTCACGCCGTGCACGGGATTGCCCCCGGCGATCGCATTGCTCTCCAGGAGGTGATCAAAGAGGCTGGCCAGCGCCGCCAATTTGCGCCGGATTGTGGCGCCCGCCAGACCGCGATGCTCGAGCTGAGCGCGCCAAGCCAAAACATGTGATCGGGTGACGACGCGAAATTCATCGGCCGAAGCCAATCCGACAAAACCGCAGAAGTCTTCCAGGTCATTTTGGTAGGCACGTCGTGTCCGAGGATTGTCCAGGTTGGCAAACCACTCGACCGCGGCCGGAACTTGGGCCAGCGTCTGAAATTCGACCGACGTGAGCCGACGCTGATCATTCTGATGGGCACTGGTCAGTTCCTGCATATATTTCTCATCATTGGCTCACCGGCGATCGTTGGCCACGTCTTTGGTCACGAAAGCAACGTCAAGTATGGAAGCCGCCTTCGAAACCGATAAACGGCAATAATTGGTGATAACCCATTTTATCGGCAGTTATCTAGAGCAGTACAGGTTCGCTAAGGTAGTGGTTACCGGTATCTGAAAGAGCTGCTTCTGGCCGCTTTTGTTAAAAAGTCGGCTTTCTCAATTTCAAGAATCTGATAAGTGAAGGACCCAGTTTTGCTTGCTGTTACGTGAAATCTGGGGCCGAATGACCTATGCGATGTTTAAAGATTTCAATCTCATGCGGGTAATCTCCGCTTTGAGAACTGGTTTTGGTGATACACAAATTGCCCTTTTGAGCGGGCCCTCAGGTTGCGCGAGCCATGAGTTCGGATCTGCGCCTGAACGCTATCGCTCACGCATGAGCTATGGTTGGTTCAAATAGGTGAGCTGCCAAGATCTGCAAGTGGGTCTCAGACCGGACGAAGGCCCTTCACTCGCAGGGTGGAGGTAGAGTCTCCTTTGGAATGAAATTGGGTAGCTCCGCAAGCAGCTTTAACGAGTCACTTACGCTTGTCTTGAGCGAAATTTCATAGTGTTCGCACTCCTCATAAGCGTCATCCGCGGTGCCATAGGTATGGACAACAGCATGTTGGGTAATTTTGCGTAATGATCGAAGTGCAGTGTTCGCATGTGTGAACGAGCGTGCCGAAGGTGTTCCCGAAAACTCAAAAATGGCTGCCAAACAGATCACAGCGTCAGATGGCACCGGAAGCCGCCTGTTTTTGCTTTCCGATCCACCATTTGCTACCTGTACGTTGGACCAGCCCATCGAGTGGCATAGGCGGACGAACTCCAGCGATGTCCACCGTTCAGCAGCCTGAGACCGACGGCCACGACTTCGCGCACTGGAAGCGCCATTGGCAGCTTTTTGGATGGCTTCCAACTCTTGGATTTGGAGCCGCTCCATGATCGATAAGTGCGGTGAAGGGGTTAAGCAATGCTGCCGAAGGGTCTCCTCAGTCTCACCGCTTTGGCGATTAGTGATATGTATTAACGCCTCAATTCCATCTGGATCCAGCGTTTGTAGTGCGATCTGAAGGTCTGAGCATGCACGTGCAATATTTTGAAGCGCAGGACCTCTAGCTTGCTTCAACTTCTCATGTTCTTTTAGTCGGGTGTAGTCGGCCGCAAGTTGTAATATTTGCATGCAGAATGGCTGGAGTTGGCCAATGGTGGGCAATCCGGCTTCACGACGTTTGTAGGCGATCCCGGCCACGATATTGATCAACTTAGCCTCTTGCTTGCTCAAGCTGCTGGCAAAACCCTCGGGTAGATATCGCGGCTCGTTCATTCCTTACTCCAGGCGTCAAGGTGATCTGCCCAATCCTGCATCATCGAGCGTCGTTCGTCGAAGTATGTCGCATGGTTATAGGCTCGACGAACGTTGTTCTGGTCAGCGTGAGCAAGTTGAGCTTCGATGGCATCGGGTCTGTATCCGAGCTCATTTAGCCGAGTACTGCCAGTCGTCCGCGTACCATGGGGGCTGTATTTGCCGCTCCACCCTAACACCTTCAAAGCCTGACGCATCGATGCGACGGCCATTGGCATTTGCCGATTATCTCGGCCGGGGAATAAATGCGTCCGGTTGCCAGTGATGCCGTTAAGTACGTTGAGCATTTGGATTGCTTGGTGGGGCAGGGGAACAATGTGTTCCTTTCGTGCTTTCATTCTCCGTGAAGGTACTCGCCAAATCGCTGCTTCAAGATCAAACTCCTCCCATTCGGCTTCGGCTACCTCGCTGGGCCGCCCTAGCGTCCACCACATCAGTCGGATGCAGTAATTGAGCTGGAAGCTGCAACGGTGGTTGTCAAAATCACGTAATAGCTTGCCGATCTGATCCGTGGTTAGGGCAGTCTTATGCTGTGTTTTGTTGGTGGGTAGTGCTTTACGAACCGGCCAGACTGGATCGCTATCGGCTCGGAGCGTGGCGACGGCATATTCAAATACCGCAGACATGGTGCGACGAGCCTCTGCTGCTACGCTCGGAGCGCCGCGCTTGAATGTTGACTGGAGGATGTTAAGTATCTGAGCTGAGGTAACCTCGCGGACAGGAAGTTTTCCAATGTTGGGAAACACCACTCGCTCCAACATATCGAGGCGTCGATTTTTGGTGATGTCCTCCCAGTCTTTGGTCTGCAACCACTCTTTGGCTATGACATCAAACGTATTGGTCGCTTCGTTTGCTTGCCTAACCCGGTCGAGCTGCCTTTGGCGGGCTGGATTTACGCCCTCCTTGACCAGCTTGCGTGCCGCTTCACTTCGTTCTCTTGCTTCTGACAGCCTCACGGTTGGGTAATCGCCTAGTCCGATCATGCTGGACTTGCCATTCAGCGCAAAGCGATACCGCCATGCTTTCACGCCTGTAGGTTTGACCTCAAGGTACAGACCACGTTGGTCATTGAGCCGATATAGCTTTTCCCTCGGCTTGGCGCTGCGGCAGTGGGCATCGGTTAGCAAACTCAGGTCTCCGTGGGCTGAGAACCCACTGTACTCACCGCTTTGGTGCTTGGCAAATTCCTGTACTCAGAAACCTACTCACCTTTTGGATGGAACCGGCAGAAACAAAATGGGACGTTCTGAAACAGCAAAACCGCGCAAAGGCGCGGTTTTACTGGGGGTCGATCAATTTCTCGGTGTTTCAAAAAACACCCTGAAACTTAATATGCCGATCAGACGTTGAAGCGGAAGTGCATCACATCACCGTCCTTGACGATGTATTCCTTGCCTTCCAGGCGCCATTTGCCTGCTTCCTTGGTACCGGCTTCGCCGTTGTACTGGATGAAGTCGTTGTAGGCGATGACTTCCGCGCGAATGAAGCCTTTTTCGAAGTCGGTGTGGATCACACCGGCGGCCTGTGGCGCGGTGGCGCCGATCTTCACGGTCCAGGCGCGGACTTCCTCGACGCCGGCGGTGAAGTAGGTCTGCAGGTTGAGCAGTTCGTAGCCGGCGCGGATCACCCGGTTCAGGCCGGGCTCTTCCAGGCCCAGGGCCTCGAGGAACATGTCCTTCTCTTCGCCGTCGTCGAGCTCGGCGATTTCGGCTTCGATCTTGTTGCACACCGGCACCACGATCGCGCCTTCTTCTTCGGCAATCACCCGTACCACGTCCAGCAGCGGGTTGTTCTCGAAGCCGTCTTCGGCAACGTTGGCGATGTACATGACCGGCTTGGTGGTCAACAGATGGAAGCCGCGCACGACCGCCTTCTCGTCGTTGCCCATGGTGCGCATCAGGCTGCGGGCCGGTTTGCCCAGGGTGAAGTGGGCAATCAACTGCTCCAGCAGGCCCTTTTGCACGACCGCGTCCTTGTCGCCGCCCTTGGCGTTGCGCGCAACTTTCTGCAGTTGCTTCTCGCAGCTGTCGAGGTCGGCGAAAATCAGCTCAAGGTCGATGATCTCGATGTCGCGCTTGGGGTCGACGCTGTTGGAAACGTGGATCACGTTCTCGTCTTCGAAGCAGCGCACCACGTGGGCGATGGCGTCGGTTTCGCGGATGTTGGCGAGGAACTTGTTGCCCAGCCCTTCACCTTTCGAAGCGCCGGCCACGAGGCCCGCGATGTCGACGAACTCCATGGTGGTGGGCAGCACGCGCTTGGGATTGACGATGGCAGCCAGTGCTTCCAGGCGCGCATCGGGCATCGGCACGATGCCGCTGTTGGGCTCGATGGTGCAGAACGGAAAGTTCTCGGCCGCGATCCCGGATTTGGTCAAGGCGTTGAACAGGGTGGACTTGCCGACGTTGGGCAGGCCGACGATGCCGCAGTTGAATCCCATGGTGAATCCCTCTTCGAAGAGTCAGGCCTTTTGGCTGTGCAGGTTTTTCATCGCGCGATTCCACTCGCCGGCGAAGATATCCGGCAGCACACCGAGGGCAAAATCGATACTGGCATCCAGCTTTTCCTGTTCGGCGCGCGGGGCGCGGCCAAGAACGAAATTGGACACCAACTTGCTGTCACCCGGGTGGCCGATGCCAAGCCGCAGACGGTGAAAGCCATTGTCATTGCCGAGCTGCGCGATGATGTCGCGCAGGCCGTTGTGCCCGCCGTGCCCGCCGCCCAGTTTGAGCTTGGCGACGCCGGGGGGCAGGTCGAGTTCGTCGTGGGCCACCAGGATCGCTTGCGGCGGTATGCGAAAGAAATTCGCCATCGCTGCGACGGATTGACCGCTGCGGTTCATGTAGGTGGTGGGGATCAACAGACGAACGTCATGGCCCTGATGGCTGAAACGCGCCGTCAGGCCGAAATACTTGCGATCGGCTACCAGGTTCACACGGTGTGCCTGGGCGATGCGCTCAACGAAAAGAGCCCCTGCGTTATGCCGGGTCTGTTCGTATTCGGGGCCGGGGTTACCCAGGCCAACGATCAGTTGTATGGCGGTCACGGCAGGGGCTCTTCCTTGTCGAGTCGTGGACGCCACCCGAGGGTGTCATCCACAGCTCGGCGTGCGAGTAAGATTACTCGGCAGCGCCTTCTTCGGTTTCTTCGTCGGCAACGATACGCGGAGCGTGGACGTTGGCAACTGCCAGGTCGGTACCATGAGCCAGTGCGACGAACTCGACGCCTTGCGGAGCCTTGAGGTCGGACAGGTGGATGATGGTGCCGATTTCAGCGTCAGCCATGTCGACTTCGATGAACTCAGGCAGGTCTTTCGGCAGGCAGGTCACTTCCAGCTCGGTCTCGGTGTGCGAGATCTCGCCGCCTTTCTTGACAGCCGGTTCCTGGTTCATGAAGTGCAGAGGCACGATGGCGGTCAGTTTCTGGCCGGCGATCACGCGTACGAAGTCAGCGTGCAGGACATGACCCTTGGCTGGGTGACGCTGCAGTGCCTTGATCAGGACGTTCTGCTTGGTGCCACCAACGTTCAGTTCGATCACGTGGCTGAAGGCAGCCTCGTTTTCGAGCAGCTTGGCAACTTCCTTGGCCAGCATGCTGATCGACTCAGGGGCTTTTTCGCCACCGTAGACAACAGCTGGTACCAGGCTGGCGAGACGACGCAGGCGGCGGCTCGCACCTTTCCCCAGGTCGGAACGCGCTTCGGCATTCAAAGTGAAATCGTTCATGTGTTTCTCCAAAATAACCACGTTCGCCCAGCGTTTGCGACCAGCGCCAAGGCGATACGGGCAAAAAAAGCCCCGGCCCGACAAGACTGTCGGGCCGGGGCGCTTTTCGTCAGAACGGTGTTCGCGAAGGGCAGGGCCCTCAGCGGAACATCGCGCTGATCGATTCTTCGTTGCTGATGCGACGCATCGCTTCGGCAACAACCGGGGCGATATCCAGTTGACGGATACGCCCGCAGGCTTGTGCGGCTGCGGAGAGCGGGATGGTGTTGGTCACCACCAGCTCGTCCAGCACGGATTTCTCGATGTTCTCGATCGCACGCCCCGACAGGACCGGGTGGGTGCAATAGGCGAACACCTTGGCCGCGCCATGTTCTTTCAAGGCCTTGGCCGCGTGGCACAGAGTGCCGGCGGTATCGACCATGTCGTCGACCAGGATGCAGGTACGGCCTTCGACATCACCGATGATGTGCATCACTTCGGAGTGGTTGGCCTTCTCGCGACGCTTGTCGATGATGCCCAGGTCGACGCCCAGCGACTTGGCCACGGCGCGTGCACGCACCACGCCACCGATGTCGGGGGAAACGATCATCAGGTTCTCGAAGCGCTGGTCTTCGATATCGTCCACCAGAACCGGAGAACCGTAGATGTTATCGACCGGGATATCGAAGAAGCCTTGAATCTGGTCGGCGTGAAGGTCGACGGTGAGGACACGGTCGATGCCCACCACGGTCAGCATGTCGGCGACGACCTTGGCGCTGATTGCCACACGGGCAGAGCGCGGACGGCGGTCTTGACGAGCGTAACCGAAGTAGGGGATCACGGCGGTGATTCGCGAAGCCGAGGAGCGGCGGAAGGCATCGGCCATCAGCACCAGTTCCATCAGGTTGTCGTTGGTCGGCGCACATGTAGGCTGGATAATGAAGACGTCTTTACCGCGAACGTTTTCATTGATCTCGGTGCTGATTTCACCATCGGAAAACTTGCTGACGGAGACATCACCGAGAGGGATATGCAGCTGACGCACAACGCGTCGAGCCAGATCGGGGTTTGAATTCCCCGCAAAGACCATCATCTTGGACACGCGCAGTACCTGCCGGCTGAGGGTATACCTGGATGAGTATAGGAAAATGGCAGGGGCGGCTGGATTCGAACCAACGCATGGCAGGATCAAAACCTGCTGCCTTACCGCTTGGCGACGCCCCTGTAGCTTGAAACTTCCGAGTGCCCAGCACTCGTTTCCTGTTACAGACTCTGCAGCTTGCGATGCAACATCGAAACGTTGCTTCCCTTGGCCACGAACCCTGTAAGGGTGTCTGCAAGAAGGTGCGAAACTCTATCAGCTTCCGCTTTGCTTGGGAAGGCCCCAAACACACAACTTCCAGTGCCTGTTAGCCGAGCTTCAGTGAATTTGCCAAGCAAATTCAGTGCGTTACGTACATCAGGGTAACGACGCTCTACTACTGGCTGGCAGTCATTACGACTGTTTCCCTCAAGAACGGGGCGCACTTTAATGGGCGCCGAGTCACGTGTCAACAACGGATCCGAAAAAATTTCCGCTGTACTTACAGAGACTTGCGGTACAAGCACGAGATACCAGGGCTGTGGCAGTTCGACCGGGGTCAGTTTCTCGCCCACGCCTTCGGCGAACGCCGCATGGCCGCGCACGAACACCGGCACATCGGCGCCCAGGGAAAGCCCCAGCTGCGCGAGCTGATCTTCACTGCAGCCGGTCTGCCAGAGGTGGTTCAGAGCGAGCAGGGTAGTGGCGGCATCGGAGCTGCCACCGCCGATACCACCGCCCATGGGCAGTACCTTGCGCAACCAGATATCGGCGCCCAGCGCCGTACCCGTCAGTGCCTGCAGCTGCCGCGCGGCCTTGACGATAAGGTTGCTGTCGTGGGGCACGTCGGCTATCTGGGTGTGCAGGCACACCACGCCGTCGTCGCGAAGGGCGAAATCCAGCTCATCACCGTGGTCGAGAAACTGGAACAGCGTCTGCAGCTCGTGATAACCATCCGCGCGCCGGCCGAGGATGTGCAGCATCAGGTTGAGCTTGGCCGGCGCGGGCAGGGTCAGTATGGGGTTCATGAAAGTGCCTGCGCTCATGTCACTGTCCCAGCCGGCGCGGCTGCCAATCCTTGACCACCAGGGTCACGTCCAGGTCCTGGCCATGCAGCTTGATCCGCTCGGGCAGCCAGTAGCCATTCTGTTCGGTGTAGCTCAGGTATTCGACTTTCCAGCCGTCCTGGGAAAGTCCCGCGAGGCGGCTGTCGCCATCCAGGGTCAGTTGGCTCTTGCTGTCGGGGGCCGGCAGGCCGCGGACCCACCAGGACAGGTGCGAAACCGGCAGTTTCCAGCCCAGTTGCTGTTCCAGCAGTTCTTCGGGGGTAGTGGCCTGGTAGCGGCCCTGGTTGGCCACCTCCAGGCTGACATCGCCCGGGCGTCCGGTCAGGCGCGCCGCGCCGCGCCCCAGAGGGCCGGACAGGCGGATGTCGTAGTAATCCTGACGCTGCAGCCAGTACAGGGTGCCGGAACCGGAGTCCTTGGGCGCACGGATGCCGATCTTGCCGTTGATCTCCCAACCGTCGAGCTGGGTGAGTTGCTGTTTGTGCACTTGCCACTGTTGCGGGTTGCCCTGACCCTGCAGGGCTTCGTGGGAGCCCATGCCGGCGCAGCCGGTGAGCACGGCGATGAAAGTGGCAACCAGCAGGTGACGCATCATGTAGGAGGTAGGACGCAAAGACATGGATTAAAGATTCTCTGAACCGGTCAGGCGCAGGATGGTGCTGCGCAGGACAGGGCTGTCGGGTTGTTCTTGCAGGGCCTTGCCCCAGATTTTGCGCGCCTCGCGCTGCTTGCCGCTGGCCCACAGCACTTCGCCCAGGTGGGCGGCCACTTCGTGGTCGGGAAAGCGTTCCAGCGCGTCGCGCAGATAGCGCTCGGCGGCGTCGAGGTTGCCCAGTCGGTAATTGACCCACCCCAGGCTGTCCAGCACGGCTGGATCTTCGGGGTTGATCTGGTGGGCCCGCTCGATCAGGGTGCGGGCCTCCTCGAAGCGAGTGGTGCGGTCGGACAGCGTGTAGCCCAGGGCATTGAGCGCCATGGCATTGTCCGGCTCGCGCGCCAGAATGGCCCGCAGGTCCTTTTCCATTTGTACCAGGTCGTTACGCTTTTCAGCCAGCATCGACCGTGTGTACAGCAGGTTCAGGTCGTCCGGATTCTGTTTGATGGCGTTCTGCAGCACCAGCCAGGCGGCTTGGGTCTTGTCGTTGTTGGCCAGGGTTTCGGCTTCGATCAGGTACAGCTGGATCGCGTAGTCGGGCTGGGCATCGCGTGCCTCGGCCAGGCGCCGTGAAGCCTCGTCGGCGCGGCCGTTGGCGATCAGGATGTCGGCTTGACGCAGCTGGGCGGGCAGGTAGTCGGTACCGACATCCACCTGGGCGTACTCATCGAGCGCTGTCTGTGGATCGCCGCGTTCTTCGGCGATCCGGCCCAGGTTCAGGTGTGCGGAGTCGACGTGGCTGCCGCGCTCCACCAGTTGCTGGAGGTAATTGTAGGCTTCGTCCCAGGCCTTGCCTTCGAGGCACACCAAGGCCAGCGAATAGCGCAGTTCGTCGTCGTCCGGGTATTGCTGAACGAGAATCGCGAACTGCAGCTTGGCGTCGTCCATGCGGTTCTGTTCGACCAGCATGCGCGCATAGGTCAGGCGCAGACGCTTGTCGTCGGGGATTTTCTTGAGGTTTTTTTCCAGCAGTGGCATGGCCTCGCTGCCGCGATCCAGCGCGGCGAGCAGACGGGCGCGCAGCAGGATGGGGGCGATTTCACCTTCCTGGGGTGGATTGTCTTCCAGCAACGCCAGGGCGCCTTCGGTATTGCCATCCTGTTGCATCAGCAAGGCCTTGCCGAAGATCAGCTGGCCGTTGCCGGGGTACTTGTCCAGCAGGCGATCGAAACTTTGCAGCAAGCCGCGCCGGGTACTTTCGTCGGTGTCGGCCGCCGACAGCGCAAGAAAGTCGAAATGGGTGTCACCCTGGCCCTGCAGGACCTTCTCCATGTACACCAGCGACTCGTCGTACTTGCCATTGCGCGCCAACTGGATGGCAGCAGCACGCTGCGCGTCGAGGTCGGCGGGGGCGTTTTTCGCCCACAACTGCGCGGTCTCCAGCGCTGGCTGATCGGCGCCCAGGTATTCGGCGATGCGGAAAGCGCGTTCGGCAATGCCCGGATCCTGCGTCTTGCGGGCCTGGGTCACGTAGTTGCCCAGGGCAAGATCGAAGCGATCACGCTGCCCGGCCAACTCTGCACTGAGCAGGCTGAACACGGTTTCCTCGCTGAACGAGCCGTAGACCTTGGGCGTCTCGTCCGGCGCAGGCGCCGGCTGCGCCACGGGAACCGGAGTCGCCTGCTCTTTGGGTGGCCATGACTGGCAGCCCTGCAGCAAGGCGAAGGCGAGGAGCAACGTGGAGGTTCTATTCATAGAGGGGATTTTGGCGGCTTACCTGCGGTCGGATCATCATGACACAAGCCACAGGTCAAACCCATAACTCGAGGTTGCCTATTAGGACAATAGATAGCGGTGGTTGTTCTGGGCCGGACGAAGTAGGACAATTACCGGCTTCTCGACATCATCAGCGACCTTGAATGGCCTTTCTCGCCCTCGGTATCAACCATAAGACTGCTTCGGTAGACGTGCGCGAGCGCGTGGCGTTTACCCCGGAGCAGCTGGTAGAGGCCCTGCAGCAGCTTTGCCGGCTGACCGACAGCCGTGAGGCCGCGATCCTCTCGACCTGCAACCGCAGCGAGCTGTACATCGAACAGGATCACCTGGCTGCCGATGCCGTGCTGCGCTGGCTGGCCGATTACCACCGTTTGAGTGTGGAAGAGCTGCGCGCGAGCGCTTATGTGCACGAAGAAGATGCGGCTGTTCGTCACATGATGCGCGTGGCGTCCGGGCTCGATTCGCTGGTGCTGGGCGAGCCGCAGATTCTCGGGCAGATGAAATCCGCCTACGCCGTGGCCCGCGAGGCCGGCACCATTGGGCCGCTGCTGGGGCGTCTGTTCCAGGCGACCTTCAGCGCTGCCAAGCAGGTGCGCACCGACACCGCAATCGGCGAGAACCCGGTTTCGGTGGCGTTTGCCGCCGTCAGCCTGGCCAAGCAGATCTTCAGCGACCTGGCGCGCAGCCAGGCCTTGCTGATCGGCGCCGGCGAAACCATCACCCTGGTCGCACGTCACCTGCACGAGCAGGGGGTCAAGCGCATCGTGGTGGCCAACCGCACCCTGGAGCGCGCCAGTACCCTGGCTGCGCAGTTCGGCGCCCATGCCGTGCTGCTTTCCGATATTCCCCAGGAGCTGGTCAACAGCGACATCGTCATCAGCTCCACCGCCAGCCAGTTGCCGATCCTGGGCAAGGGCGCGGTCGAGAGCGCGCTGAAACTGCGCAAGCACAAGCCCATCTTCATGGTCGATATTGCCGTGCCGCGCGACATCGAACCCGAGGTCGGCGAGCTGGACGACGTCTACCTCTATACCGTCGACGACCTGCATGAAGTGGTTGCCGAGAACCTGAAAACCCGCCAGGGTGCCGCCCAGGCCGCCGAAGAACTGGTAAGCGTGGGTGCCGACGATTTCATGCTGCGCCTGCGCGAGCTGGCGGCGGTGGACGTGCTCAAGGCCTACCGCCAGCAGGGCGAGCGCCTGCGCGACGAGGAGCTGCAGAAGGCCATGCGCCTGCTGGCCAACGGCGGCAACGCCGAAGAGGTGCTTGCGCAATTGGCCCGGGGCCTGACCAACAAGTTGCTGCACGCACCCAGCGTGCACATGAAAAAGCTCTCTGCCGAAGGCCGCGTCGATGCGCTGGCCATGGCCCAGGAACTCTTTGCCCTCGATGAGGGCTCAACGGATAAACCGCCGCAATGAAAGCGTCACTGCTCAACAAGCTGGACACGCTCCAGGACCGATTCGAGGAACTGACCGCCTTGCTGGGCGACGCTGAAGTCATTTCCGAGCAAACCCGCTTCCGCGCCTATTCCAGGGAATACGCCGAAGTCGAGCCCGTGGTGCTGGGTTACCAGCAATGGGCCAAGGTGCAGGCTGACCTGGAGGGCGCGCAGGCGTTGCTCAAGGACAACGACCCGGACATGCGCGAGATGGCTGCCGAGGAAGTGCGCGAAGCCCGCGAGCAGTTGGTGCAACTGGAGGGCGCGCTGCAGCGCATGCTGCTGCCCAAGGACCCCAACGACGGTCGCAACGTTTTCCTCGAGATCCGCGCCGGTACCGGCGGCGATGAAGCGGCGATCTTTTCCGGCGATCTGTTCCGCATGTATTCGCGCTATGCGGAACGCCGTGGCTGGCGCCTGGAGATTCTTTCCGAAAACGAAGGCGAGCATGGCGGCTACAAGGAAGTCATCGCCCGCGTCGAAGGCGACAGCGTCTACGGCAAGCTCAAGTTCGAGTCCGGCGCGCACCGTGTCCAGCGCGTGCCGGAAACCGAATCCCAGGGCCGCATCCACACCTCGGCCTGCACGGTGGCCGTATTGCCTGAACCGGACGAGCAGGTGGCGATCGAGATCAACCCGGCCGATCTGCGCGTGGACACCTACCGGTCCTCCGGTGCCGGTGGCCAGCACGTCAACAAGACCGATTCGGCGATCCGCATCACTCACCTGCCGACCGGCATCGTGGTGGAATGTCAGGAAGAGCGCTCGCAGCACAAGAACCGCGCCCGCGCCATGAGCTGGCTGTCGGCCAAGCTCAACGATATGCAGAGCAGCGCCGCGGCCAATGCCATCGCCAGCGAGCGCAAGCTGCTGGTCGGGTCGGGCGACCGTTCCGAGCGTATCCGTACCTACAATTTTCCGCAGGGCCGGGTAACCGACCATCGTGTCAACCTGACCTTGTACTGTCTGGATGAAGTGCTGGCCGGCGGCGTCGATGCAGTGATAGAGCCGCTTCTGGCTGAATACCAGGCCGATCAGTTGGCCGCGTTGGGTGAATAGAACATGACCATCATTGCCAGTCTGTTGCGCGCTGTCGAACTGCCCGATTCCCCGACCGCGCGCCTGGATATCGAGCTGCTGCTGGCCGCGGCACTGGGCAAGTCGCGCAGCTACCTGCACACCTGGCCCGAGCGCATCGTGCCCAGCGAAGCTGCCAACGCCTTCGCCGCCTTCATAAAGCGTCGCCAGGCGGGCGAGCCGGTTGCCTATATCCTGGGCCAGCAAGGGTTCTGGAAGCTCGACCTGGAAGTGGCCTCGCACACATTGATTCCGCGTCCCGAAACCGAGCTGCTGGTAGAGGCTGCGCTGCAATTGCTGCCGGCCAGCTCGGCGCGAGTACTGGATCTGGGCACGGGTACGGGAGCGATTGCCTTGGCCCTGGCCGGCGAATGCAGTGCCTGGCAAGTCACCGCAGTCGACCGCGTCGCCGAAGCAGTGGCCCTGGCCGAGCGCAACCGGGTGCGGCTGAACCTGGGCAATGCCCGGGTGCTCGAGAGCCACTGGTTCAGCGCCCTGCAGGGCGAGCGTTTCGACCTGATCGTCAGCAACCCGCCGTACATCGCCAGTGCCGACCCTCATCTGCGTGCCGGCGACGTGCGCTTCGAGCCCGCCAGTGCACTGGTGGCCGGCGAAGACGGCCTAGACGACCTGCGCCTGATCATCGGCCAGGCACCCGCGCACCTGCACCCGGGCGGCTGGCTGCTGCTCGAACACGGCTACGACCAGGCGCTAGTGGTGCGTGAGCTGCTGGCTCAGCATGATTTCGAGCAGATCGAAAGCCGCATCGATCTCGGCGGTCACGAGCGCATCACGCTGGGGCGTTTGCTGTGCTGACCGATCAGGAGCTGCTGCGCTACAGCCGGCAGGTGCTGCTGTCGCAGGTCGACATCCAGGGCCAGTTGAGGCTCAAGGGCAGCCGGGCACTGATCGTCGGCCTGGGTGGGTTGGGCTCGCCGGTGGCGCTGTACCTGGCTGCCGCGGGCGTCGGCGAGCTGCATCTGGCGGACTTCGATACGGTCGATGTGACCAACCTGCAACGCCAGGTGCTGCACGACAGCACCTCGGTGGGTATCAGCAAGGTCGATTCGGCCATTGCCCGGCTGGGGGCGATCAACCCCGAAATCGCCCTGGTGGCGCACCGCGCCGCGTTGGATGAAGACTCGCTGAGCGCAGCGGTTGCCGCCGTCGACCTGGTGCTCGACTGTTCCGACAACTTCGCCACGCGCCACGCGGTGAATGCCGCCTGCTTTGCCGCCGGCAAACCGCTGGTCAGTGGTGCCGCGATCCGCCTGGAAGGGCAGTTGTCGGTGTTCGACCCACGGCGTCCGGAAAGCCCCTGCTATCACTGCCTGTACGGCGAGGGCAGCGATGCCGAGCTGACTTGCAGCGAAGCCGGCGTGGTGGGTCCGCTGGTGGGGCTGGTAGGCAGCCTGCAGGCGCTGGAGGCGTTGAAGCTGCTGGCGCAGTTCGGCGATGTGCTGGTCGGTCGGCTGCTGTTGATCGACGCACTGGGCACCCATTTCCGCGAAATGCGGGTCAAGCGCGATCCCAAGTGCCCGGTCTGCAGCGCCCGACATGTCTGAAGCGCCTGTCGGCGTGTTCGATTCCGGCGTCGGCGGCTTGTCGGTGCTTGGCGAAATCGAACGGCTGCTGCCTTGCGAATCGCTGCTGTACGTGGCCGACACCGGGCACATTCCGTACGGCGAAAAATCCAGCGAATTCATCCGCGAGCGTTGTGCCAAGGTTGCGCATTTTTTTCACGGCCAGGGCGCCAAGGCATTGGTGCTGGCCTGCAACACGGCCACGGTCGCTGCAGTGGCGGATCTGCGTCAACGCTATCCCGACTGGCCCATCGTTGGCATGGAGCCAGCGGTCAAACCTGCCGCGGCAGCGACCCGCAGTGGTGTCGTCGGTGTGCTGGCCACCACCGGCACCCTGCGCAGCGCCAAATTCGTGGCACTGCTCGATCGTTTTGCCAACGAAGTGCAGGTCATCACCCAGCCGTGCCCCGGACTGGTCGAACTGATTGAAACCGGCGATCTGGACAGTCCGGCGCTGCGTCTGTTGCTGCAGGGGTACGTGCAACCGTTACTGGACGCTGGCTGCGATACCCTGATTCTGGGCTGCACGCACTATCCGTTCCTCAAGCCCCTGTTGGCGACCATGGTCCCGGCCCACGTGGCGCTGGTCGATACTGGCGCCGCAGTAGCGCGTCAGCTACAGCGATTGCTGAGTGCCGGAAACCAGCTGGCTGACGGGCCGGCGCGGCCCGCGCAGTTCTGGACCAGCGGATCGGTAGATATTTTTCGAAATGTCCTACCGAAGCTGTGGAAATTTTCTGACAATGTGCAAGTATTCACGTTGTAAAAAAAATGTGAAAAAAACGGGGTGTAACACTGAACTTACGTTCCAACTCCGATTCCATAGCATGTCCATTTTTTCGACAAAAATTCTTACAACTGCATTCGGTAGGATGTTTCTCATGAAGAGACTGTTCAGTTTGGCTGCGCTTGCGGCTTTGATGTTGGGGCAATCGGTGACCGCGAACGCGGCCGACCTATCGTTTTCCGCGGGCGAAACGGGCGAATCGTCCCAGGTCTATCGCATTGGCTTGCAATCCAACTGGGACAAGAGCTGGTTCCAGACCGACATCGGTCGCCTGACCGGCTACTGGGATGCCGGCTATACCTACTGGGATGGCAAGGACTTCAAGGACAACCACAGCCTGTCGTTCGCGCCAGTATTCGTCTACGAATTCGGCGGCGGTTCGATCAAGCCCTACATCGAGGCCGGCATCGGTGTCGCCGCCTTCGCGCACACGCAGATCGAAGGCAACAAGCTGGGTTCCTCGTTCAACTTCGAAGACCGTATCGGCTTCGGTCTGCGCTTCGGTGGCGGTCATGAGCTGGGTGTGAGAGCGATCCACTACTCCAACGCCGGCATCAAAGAGCCAAACGATGGTATCGAAGCCTACACCCTGAACTACCGCATGCCGCTGTAAGCTGTCCCTCGGCCAGCATTGGCCGTCGCGCGGGCAGGTTTCCCTGCCCGCGATTGCTTCAATCCTTCTTTCCTATTTGGCTTTGCGTGGCAGGTTCTTGAATGCCGCCAAGGCGCGTGCGCGTCCTTCCTTCAGATCCACGATCGGCCGGGGATAGTCGCTCTGCTTGAGTGCGTCACCTGACGGCGCATGGACCTGCTTGCGATCCAACCCTTCCAGTTCGGGCAACCATTGCTTGAGAAACACGCCTTGCTCGTCGAAACGCTGCGACTGGCTTACCGGGTTGAAGATCCGGAAATAGGGCACCGAATCGGTACCCGTGGATGCACTCCACTGCCAGCCGCCGTTGTTGGAACACAGGTCGCCGTCGATCAGATGCTGCATGAAGAAACGCTCGCCCTCGCGCCAGTCGATCAGCAGGTTCTTGCTCAGGAACATGGCGGTAACCATGCGCAGGCGGTTATGCATCCAACCGGTGGACACCAGTTGACGCATGGCTGCATCGACGATGGGGATGCCGGTGCGTCCTTCTTTCCACGCCTGCAACTCGCTGGGCGCCTTGCGCCAGGGCAGGGCGGCGTATTCCTCGCGAAACGGCCGGTGCATCGAGACGCGCGGATAGCCCACCATGATATGCCGGTAGAACTCGCGCCAGATCAACTCGCCGATCCAGGTCACGGCGCCGACGTTGCCGCTCTCGAACTCACCGCGATTGCTGTTGAGCGCCGCATGCAGGCACTGGCGTGGAGAAACCACGCCGGAAGTCAGGTAGGCGGAGATCTGGCTGGTCCCAGGGTGGGCGGGTAGATCGCGCTCGACCTTGTAGTCTTCGATCGGTTGGTCGGTGAAGGTGTCCAGGCGCTTGTGCGCCTCTTCCTCACCGGCCGGCCAGAGCTTGATGAGCGCCTTGTCGGGGACGGCGAAGCCCTTCACCTGATCGGGCACTGTGTCGGCGGCAATGTGCACCGGTTTCTGCGCGTGGGGCTTTTTCACCAGCGCCGGGACGGACTGGTGCAGGCGTTCGTAACAGACCTTGCGGAACTGGCTGAAGACCTGGAAATAAGTGCCGCCTTTGGTCAGTACGCTGCCGGGCTTGAACAGCGCCTGATCCAGATAACGATGCAGGGGAATGTCCACCTTGGCCAGGGCCGCTCCTACTGCCTCGTCGCGGCGGTTCTCGTTGACACCGAACTCGTCGTTGCAATGCACGGCCTCGATCTTGTGCTCGGCGCAGAGTGCGCTGATGACCTTCGGTGCCTTGTCCCAGGTATCGGCTTCACGCAGCAACAGGGGGATGTGCAGGGCCTTGAGGCTGGCGCTCAGTTCCTTGAGATTGCGCAGCCAGAAGTCGACCTTGTTCGGTGAGTCGTCGTGCTCCAGCCATTGCTTGGGGCTCAGCAGGAACACGGCCAGGGTCGGGCCCTGCTCGCAGGCGGCCGCCAGGGCGGGGTTGTCGTGCACTCGCAGGTCGCTGCGCAGCCAGATCAATTGCATGAAAGCCTCGTCATTCGAATTCAGGGTTGCCGGTCGGCCAACACGCCAGACGCCTGCAGCAACTGCTGGGCGTGCAACGGATCGGTCGCCAGGTGCAGATCGGCAATGGGGGAAGGGCCGTCGCCTGCGGCGGCGCGGTGAATGAGCACGGCCGAGCCCACCAGCCATTTGGGGCACGTGCAACCGACCAGCAACCGCCCCAGCGCCGCGAGGTTGAGGGCTTTGTCGGCGTACAGCACCAGAGCGCGTGCCTCAAGCTTGTCGCAGGCCAGGGCTAGCTCACCCGCCGGCAGCGGCGCGTCGAACACCTGCACCGGGCAATCGCTGCTGCTGATCAGCCAGGCGCCCAGCCACAGGTAAGGGTCCGGAGTGACGTCGGCCTGATTGACCAACACCACGGGCCCACCGTTCAGCTGGCGATTATTGTGATAGAGGCGCGCACCCAGTTTGCTGCGCAGCCAGCCATGGAAGAACACCCGCTGCATCTGCGCGCCGAACTGGCCGGCCCAACGCTGCTCCAGATCGGTCAGCAGCGGCAGCAGCAAATGCTCGCACAGGGTGGCGGGTGGATACAGGGCCATCGCTTGATTGAACAGATCATCCAGCTGACGCTCGGCCATATCGGTGATGGCTTGGATCAATGTCTGGCGCAGCTGCTGCCAATCGCTCTGGACTTGCGGCCGGGCATCGCGAGGAGCGTCGAGCAGTTGCTTCACCTGACTGACGGCCACGCCCCGGTTGAGCCAGGTCAGCACGTGCTGGATCCGTGCGATCTGCGCGGCGTCGTACAGGCGATGGCCCTTGGCGGTGCGATGAGGCACGATCAGGCCGTAGCGCCGCTCCCAGGCCCGCAGGGTGACCGGGTGCACGCCGGTTTGCCGGGTGACTTCGCGGATCGGCAGCCAGTCGGTGCCATTGGCGTCAGATGGCATTGCGCAAGCTCAGGTTTTCCGGGTGCGGCTGCAGGTAGGTCTGCTGGGCAATGTAGGGGTCTGGATGGATGCGGAACAGGTGCTTGAGCAGCGTCATCGGCACCACCAGCGGCACAATGCCCTCGCGGTACTGATTGATCAGTTGTTGCAGTTCTTGCTTGTCCTGCGCATCGATGTCGCGCTTGAGGTAGCCGCTGATGTGCTGCAGCACATTGCTGTGGGTGCCGCGGGTGGCGCAGCGCTTGAGCGCCTGCATCAGCTCACTGAAATACTGCGGGCCGATCTGCGCGGCATCGCCGCGGCCCATGCTGCCCAGCAACTTGCCCAGAACCTTGTACTGCAGCGGGTTGTTGGCCATCAGCTGGTATTTGAAGCGCGAGTGGAATTCGGTCAGGGCGCGGCGCGTCAAGCCGTCCGCCAGCAGCGCTTGCCACTGGGCATAGGCGCCGACGCGCACGAGGAAGTTTTCCCGCAGCACCGGATCGCACAGGCGACCTTCCTCTTCCACTGGCAGATCGGGGTGGCGCGCACAGAACGCCTGGGCATAGATGCCTCGGCCACCTTCGCGCTGGGGAGCGCCGTTGTCTCGATAGATCTTCACCCGCTCCAGGCCACAGGACGGCGACTTCTGCATGAAGATGTAGCCACAGAGATCGGTCAGCTCGCCGGCCATCCGTTCGCCGTAGGCGGCCAGGAGCGCGGTGACGTTGATATCGGGGTGTACGGTACCCACGGCCTGGGTGTGATCCTTGTCGCCGACCAGGCGAATCGGCTCGCGTGGCGTACCCAGGCCGATGGCGACCTCGGGGCAGACCGGGACGAACTCGAAATGCTCGACCAGGATCCGACTGCACCAGCGCGATTCCTTGTGCCCGGCGTTGTAGCGCACGGGTGCGCCGAGCAAGCAGGCGCTGATTCCGATCTTGGGTTTGCTGACGCTGGGCTCTTGCATGACGGACCTCTTCTGAAACCTGTACATACTGACAACGCTGTACAGCATAGTTTCATCTTAGGTCCGTATTTGTACAGGTCAAATGCTTTGTACAGAAATACAGCTCTTGGCAGGGTGTCACTGCCAGCCCATTTTCCAGTTCTGCATATCCTGCAAAGCCTGCCAGGGCATGCGCTCGGCACGGTGTGTGAGAACCGCCTGCAACTCGACCTCCAGCACGACGCCTTCGTCATCGCAGAACACTTCGCTGACCAGGAAATGCTTTTCCCGGTTCAGCGGGCGCACGGCGGTCCATTTCGACAGCAACAACTTGCGCGGATTGAGCCGATGCCGGGCATTCATTGCAGGTGCTCGAGCAGGCGCCGCGCGGCTTCCTGGCCACTGAGCCAGGCGCCTTCGACGCGGCCTGACAGGCACCAGTCGCCGCACACGTACAGGCCCAGGTCGGGGTCGGCCAGCGCACCCCATTCATGGGGCTGGGCCGGGCGCGCGTAGAGCCAGCGATGGGCGATGCTGAAGCTTGGCGCAGGCATCGGGCAGTTCACCAGCTCGGCGAAGGCGCCATGCAGCTGTTCGATCACTGCCTCGCGGGACAGGTCGATGTGCTGTTTGCTCCACGCGCTGGTGGCGTGCAGTACCCAGGTGTCGCTGCTGTCGTCACGGCCGGGCTTGCTGCCGCTTCGCGCCAGCCAGTCCAGTGCACTGTCCTGCACGAAGCAGCCCTGCATCGGCGTGTCCAGCGGCGTAGCGAAACTCAGCGCCACCGACCAGGTAGGGTCCATCTTGACCCCGGCCACCTGCGTGGCGAGCTTGGGCGCACTGGCCAGCAGCGCCGTGGCCTGGGGCGCCGGCACAGCGAGCACGACGTGGCTGAAGGGGCCATGGCTGGTGCCCTCTGCATCCAGCAGCTCCCAGAATTCCTCGCCCTTGAACACCTCGGCGATGCGGCAGGAAAAAGCGGCAGGCAGGTCAACGGCCATGGTCTTGGCAATGGCGCTCATGCGTGGTGCGCCGACCCAACGTACCTGCTCGTCCGGCGACGGGCTGAGGCGACCCTGCTTGGCGTTGTACAGCGACGGCGACCACGGCTGCACGCAACCTTCGGCCTGCCATTGCTGGACCTGCGCCACGAAGCGCCGGTCGCGGGCAGTGAAATACTGCGCGCCCAGATCAATGGAGCCGACCTCGCTGCGTTTGCTGGACATGCGGCCGCCCACACCGCGCGCCTTGTCGAACAACTGCACGGCATGGCCAGCCTTGTGCAACGCCTGGGCAGCGGAGAGGCCGGCCATGCCGGTACCGATGATTGCAATGGATACGGTCGCTGCAGGTCCAGTCGTCGTAGATGAAGTCGGCGTAGGTAAACTCATAGTGCCCTCGTAACAGCTTCGTAAGCGCTATGCACACGTGTGTTCGGAAAAACAAACCTGTACAAAAGACTTAATAAGTATAAGTTAACGGGATCCTTTTTGCTCAGGTGTCCTATGGTTCATGAGAGAGGCACGCGGATGGAAAGTGCCTGTCTCATGAAAATAGACTAGCGCTGCAGACGCAACGCCACATTGGAGAAACCTTATGCACATATTGCTGACCGGCGGCACCGGGCTCATCGGCCGCAAGCTTTGCCAGCACTGGGTAGGGCAGGGGCATCGGCTGACGGTGCTCAGTCGCCAGCCGGGACAGGTCAAGCAGCTGTGCGGAGCCAGCGTGCGTGGCGTGGCGCAGCTCGAGGAAATCGGCGAAGAAACGGTGGATGCGGTGGTCAATCTGGCCGGCGCGCCGATTGCCGACCGTCCGTGGACGGCGCGGCGCCGGGCGTTGCTGTGGAGCAGTCGGATCACCCTCACCGAGCGCCTTCTGGCATGGCTGGAAAGCCGTGCGCAGCGGCCCGAAGTGTTGATTTCCGGCTCGGCGGTAGGCTGGTATGGCGATGGTGGCGAACGTGAATTGAACGAGACCTCGCAACCGGTCAAGGAGGACTTCGCCAGTCACTTGTGCATTGCCTGGGAAGAGACGGCCCTGCGCGCCGAAGCGTTGGGCGTGCGGGTGGTGCTGGTACGCACCGGGCTGGTGCTGGCAAGTCAGGGCGGCTTTCTCAAGCGCCTTATGCTGCCGTTCAAGCTGGGGCTGGGAGGCCCGATCGGCAGTGGCCGGCAGTGGATGCCGTGGGTTCATATCGACGATCAAATCGCCTTGATTGATTTTCTCTTGCACCAGACCCAGTGCCGCGGTCCCTATAATGCCTGCGCGCCGGAGCCGGTGCGCAACCGTGAATTCGCACGACAACTGGGACGTGCCCTGCATCGCCCGGCTTTCCTGCCACTGCCGTCGCTGTTGCTCAAGGCAGGGCTCGGCGAGCTGTCAGGGCTGTTGCTCGGTGGCCAGCGCGCACGCCCGGTGGCGCTGCAGGCCGCAGGTTTCAATTTCCGCTACAGCGAACTATCCGCCGCCCTGACCGAACTGTCGCGGCGCCTCTGAGCTTTAAACGACGAACCTGAAATAGGACGCTGCATGACCGATCACGCCCTGCTGCTGGTCAACCTGGGGTCGCCCGCATCGACCCAGGTGGCCGATGTACGTAGCTATCTCAACCAGTTCCTGATGGACCCTTATGTCATCGACGTGCCATGGCCGCTGCGGCGTCTGATCGTGTCGCTGATTCTGGTCAAGCGCCCCGTGCAATCGGCACACGCCTATGCCTCGATCTGGTGGGAGGACGGCTCGCCGCTGGTGGTCCTGACCCGGCGCCTGCAGGCGGTCATGGCCGAGCAGTGGCGCCATGGTCCGGTGGAAGTCGCCATGCGTTATGGCGAGCCTTCGCTGGATACGGCGCTCGCGCGCCTGGCCGAGCAGGGGGTGCAGAAAGTCACCTTGGCTCCGCTTTATCCTCAGTTCGCCCAGAGCACCGTGACCACGGTGATCGAGCAGGCACGCAAAGTGGTGCGCGAGCGCAAGCTGGCCATGCAATTCAGCGTGCTGCAACCGTTCTATGACCAGCCGGAATACGTGGATGCCTTGGTGGCCAGTGCCAAGCCCTACCTGGCGCAACCCCATGACCATCTGTTGATGAGCTTCCACGGACTGCCCGAACGGCACCTGACCAAGATCGACCCTACCGGCGGCCACTGTCTGCGTTCCGCCGACTGCTGCCAGAATGCCCCGCCTGAAGTGCTCGCCGTCTGCTATCGCGCGCAGTGCCTGCGTACGGCCAGTGCCTTCGCCGAGCGCATGGGCCTTGCCGACGGTAGCTGGTCGGTGTCCTTCCAGTCGCGACTGGGCCGGGCCAAGTGGATCGAGCCCTACACCGAGGCGCGTCTGGATGAACTTGCCAAGCAAGGGGTGAAGAAGTTGCTGGTGATGTGCCCGGCGTTCGTCGCCGATTGCATCGAGACCCTGGAGGAGATCGGCGACCGTGGGCGCGAGCAGTTCTGCGAGGCGGGGGGCGAGGAGTTGGTGCTGGTGCCGTGTCTGAATGATCACCCGCAATGGGGTGAAGCGTTGAATACCCTGTGCGAGCGGGCACCCTTGATGCTTTGACGCTGAATCTGCCAGCAGGGAGCGCCGCCATGGCGCTCCCTGACGGCTTCAGGCCTGCGAGTTCTTTTTCCAGTCACCATGCCCCGGCAGCAACAGGTTCAGGGCAATCGCCACCACGGCGCACAGGGCAATGCCCTTGAGGCCGAAGTCATCGGGCCCGGTTCCGGTGCCGACCAGCACCCCGCCGATACCGAACACCAGGGTTACCGAGACGATCACCAGGTTGCGCGCCTCGGCCATGTCGACCTTGTGGCGAATCATCGTGTTCAGGCCCACCGCTGCGATGGAACCGAACAGCAGGCACAGGATGCCGCCCATCACCGGTACCGGAATGCTCTGCAGCAGCGCGCCGAACTTGCCGACGAACGCCAGGCTGATCGCGAAGATCGACGCCCAGGTCATGATCTTGGGGTTGTAGTTCTTGGTCAGCATGACCGCGCCGGTCACTTCCGCATAAGTGGTATTGGGCGGTCCGCCGAACAGCCCGGCGGCAGTGGTGGCAATGCCATCGCCCAGCAGGGTGCGGTGCAGGCCGGGTTTCTTCAGGTAGTCACGACCGGTCACGCTGCCCACGGCGATCACGCCACCAATGTGCTCGATGGCCGGTGCCAATGCCACGGGCACAATGAACAGGATGGCCTGCCAGTTGAACGCCGGCGCCGTGAAGTGTGGCAGGGCCAGCCAGGAAGCTGCGGCGATCTTGGCCGTGTCCACCACACCGAAGACGAATGCCATGGCGAAGCCGACCAGTACCCCGGCGATGATCGGCACCAGGCGAAAGATGCCCTTGCCGAACACGGCGACGACGATGGTGGTGAGCAGCGCCGGCATGGAGATCCACATGGCTGTGGCGTAGGGGATCAGTTCGGTGCCATCGCCGGCCTTGCCCATCGCCATGTTGGCGGCGATCGGCGCCATCGCCAGGCCGATGGAAATCACGACCGGGCCGATTACCACGGGCGGCAGCAGGCGGTCGATGAAGCCGGTGCCCTTGATCTTCACCGCAAGCCCGAGGAAGGTGTAGACGAATCCGGCCGCCATGATCCCGCCCATCGTCTCGGCCAGGCCGAACTGGCCCTTGGCGAGAATGATCGGTGTGATGAAAGCAAAGCTCGATGCCAGGAATACCGGCACCTGACGACCCGTCACCAGTTGGAACAGCAACGTGCCCAGGCCCGCAGTGAACAGCGCCACGTTCGGGTCCAGGCCAGTGATCAGCGGCATCAGTACCAGCGCGCCGAACGCCACGAAGAGCATTTGCGCGCCTGACAGCACCTGCCGCCAGAGCGGATCGTTGAACTCGTCCTGCATGGGTCAGGCGTCCTTCTGCTTGGTGCCGAAGATCTTGTCACCGGCATCGCCCAGCCCGGGGATGATGTAGCCATGCTCGTTCAGGCGCTCGTCGATCGAGGCGGTGTAGATCTGCACGTCGGGATGTGCCTTTTCCACGGCGGCAATGCCCTCGGGGGCAGCCACCAGCACCATGGCGCGGATTTCCTTGCAGCCGGCCTTCTTCAACAGGTCGATGGTGGCAACCATGGAGCTCCCGGTGGCCAGCATCGGGTCGATGATCATCGCCAGGCGCTCGTCGATTTCATCGACCAGCTTTTCCAGGTAGGTGTGCGCCTGCAACGTATCTTCGTTGCGCGCAACGCCGACGGCGCTGACCTTGGCACCCGGGATCAGGCTGAGCACGCCGTCGAGCATGCCGATGCCGGCGCGCAGGATGGGCACCACGGTGATTTTCTTGCCCGCGATCTTTTCGACCACCACCGGGCCGGCCCAGCCTGCAATTTCGTAGTTTTCCAGGGGCAGATCCTTGGTGGCCTCGTAGGTGAGCAGGGCTCCCACTTCCTGGGCGAGCTCGCGGAAGTTCTTGGTGCTGATGTCGGCACGGCGCATGAGGCCGAGCTTGTGGCGGATCAGCGGGTGGCGGATCTCACGGATAGGCATGGGGAAAGGCTCCGAACGGGCAAAAAAAACGGCGGTAGATTAATCTATTGTATCGGGCTGTCCTATAGACATACTGCACGTTAGTGCATGAAAGCCTGGATTGTGCTTGATTCATGCCAGGTGTGTGCGTACCTTTGCCCGCTTTTCTTCCACCGCCCCCCTTGGAGAGCGTCATGTCCGCTGATCTCGAGCACATCCGTCAAGTCATGCGAGAGGCCGACTGCCTGTACACAGAAGCCCAGGTCGAGGCTGCCATCGCCAAGGTCGGCGCACAGATCAACGCTGAACTGGCCGACCGCAACCCCGTGGTGTTCTGCGTGATGAACGGCGGGCTGATCTTCTCCGGCAAGCTGCTGACCCATCTGGATTTCCCGCTGGAGGCGTCGTACCTGCACGCCACCCGCTATCGCAACGAAACCCGCGGCGGCGATCTGTTCTGGAAGGCCAAGCCGGAAATCTCTTTCATCGACCGCGACGTGCTGATCATCGATGACATCCTGGACGAGGGCCACACGCTCAGCGCCATCATCGATTTCTGCAAGCACGCCGGCGCCCGCGCCGTGCACACCGCCGTGCTGATCGACAAGGACCACGACCGCAAGGCCAGTCCCGACCTCAAGGCCGACTTCGTGGGCCTGCCGTGCATCGACCGTTATATCTTCGGTTACGGCATGGACTACAAGGGCTACTGGCGCAACGCTGCGGGTATCTTCGCCGTCAAGGGGATGTAAGGCCTCCCTCCCGAAACCGACCCCGGGTTTATTGCATTCCTCCAGACCCATGGCGCGCACCGCCGACGCGGCTCGCGCCGCTGCTACAGGGGTTGCGGGCGCTGCCGACGCGGCTTGCGCTGCTGCTACAGGGGTTGCGGGCGCTGTCGGACGCGGCTTGCGCCGCTGCTACAAGGGTTGCGGGCGCTGCCGGACGCGGCTTGCGCCGCTGCTACAGGGATTGCGGGCGCTGTCGGACGCGGCTTGCGCCGCTGCTACAGGGGTTGCGTGCGCTGTCAGACGCGGCTTGCGCCGCTGCTACAGGGGTTGCGTCGTTCTTGTAGCAGCGGCGCGAACCGCGTCCGGCCTCGCCGCAGACCCGCCCCCCTTGCAACATGCTAAAGTCCGCGGCTCTTCCACAAGGAGCCGCCCATGCGCCTGACCGTTGCCGCCATTGCCTTGCTGACCTGTCTGCCGCTGGCCGCAGCGCCTGTGCATGGGCTCGTACATGAACAGTTCCTGCCGCCCGATGAGCAGTCCCTGCGCGAAGGCGATCCGCAGCAGCAACTGGTGCAGGTGACCAGCTACTCGGTGGTCATGGGCAATCAGCGCCTTTCCAACCAGCAGCCCATACCGGTGACCGCGCCCATGCTGTTGCGCTTGAAGGGCAAGGCATTGAGCAAGGACGCGAAACTGGCCGAAGTGCTGATCACCTTCGATGGCGAGAGCAAAAGCCTGAAGCGGCCAGCCTTCGATGCGGCCACTGGCACCTTGGCCCTGACCTATCCGCTGAGCCAGTACCGGATCCTGCTCGACCTGCTGCGCAACGACACCGTCTACGTGCAGTTCCTCAGCTACCCCAATGGGCATGTCTGGGCCGATCTGCACACCGGCAGCCTACGCGCGCGTTGAGCCCATCGCCAAGCCGAGGGTAAACTGCCTGCCCCGTGAATGACCGTGATAGCGAGTTGGAGTCGGTAATGCGTAAAGACAAGAAGCAATTGATTGGCGACGAGATCGGCGATGAGCAGATCAAGCTGTTCCTGAATTTCGAGCCGGTCGATGCCACCTCGCCGTCGCTGCACAAGCTGATCAAGGCGTACCGTGGCCTGCGCGTCGATGATTTCGCACGCTTTCTGGTGTTCTTCAAGGAAGCCGGTTACGAGTTCGACGGCAAGGACGAACACGGCAACGATTTCATCACCTTGATTCGCGACCAGCGCAACGCCCAGGAATACATCGACCTGATCCAGCGAGCCTGAAACGACCCCTGTAGCAGCGGCGCAAGCCGCGTCGGCGGCACGCGCGGTGTGTCTGTAGAAACGCGGTGAGCCCGGACGCGGCTTGCACCGCTGCTACAAGGGCGGTGCCACCGGACGCGGCTTGCACTGCTGCTACGGGAGCGATGCAATTCCCTGTAGCAGCGGCGCGAGCCGCGTCGGCGGTACGTGCGGTGTATCAGGCGTAATGCTGCACGCCGTCCGCTTTTTCCGCGAGCTCGAGCGCCACGTCGCTGTCATGGCTGACGCGACGGTAGGTTTCGGCATCGTTCGCCAGCACCTGTTCACGGGCAGGGAAGATCTCCGCCAGCTTGGTCGCCCACGCCTGTGATCGGGTCTGCTCGGGGAAGCAGCGTTCCAGCAGGTCGAGCATGATCGACACGGTCACTGAGGCACCTGGTGATGCACCGAGCAAGGCCGCCAGCGAACCGTCGGCGGCAGATACCAACTCGGTGCCGAATTGCAGCACGCCGCCTTTCTTCGGATCCTTCTTGATGATCTGCACGCGCTGGCCAGCCACCTCCAGGCGCCAATCCTCGGCCCGGGCCTGCGGGTAGAAGCGCCGCAGCGAATCCAGGCGCTGCTCCATGGACTGACGCACTTCGCTCATCAGGTACTTGGTCAGGTCCATGTTGTCGCGGGCCACGGCCAGCATCGGGCCGATATTCGCCGCGCGCACCGACAGCGGCAGGTCGAGGAACGAGCCATGCTTGAGGAACTTGGTGGTAAAGCCGGCGTAAGGGCCGAACAGCAGCGACTTGTTGCCATCGACCACGCGAGTGTCCAGGTGGGGCACGGACATGGGCGGTGAGCCCACCGCCGCCTGGCTGTAGACCTTGGCCTGGTGCTGCTTGACCACCTCGGGATTGTCGCAGCGCAGCCACTGGCCGCTGACCGGGAAACCACCGAAGCCCTTGCCCTCTTCGATCCCGGACATCTGCAGCAGTGGCAAAGCAGCACCGCCTGCGCCGAGGAATACGAATTTGGCGTCGATCTCGCGGGTATTGCCGGTGTTGACGTCCTTGACGCTGACCGTCCAGCCAGTACCCTTGCGCGCCAGGCCGGTGACCTTCTTGCAGTACTTCACCTGCGCGCCGGGTGCGCTGGCCAGATGAGCCAGCAGCTTGTTGGTCAAGGCGCCGAAGTTGACGTCGGTACCGCCCATCACACGGGTGGCACTGATTTGCTGGTCGGCGGGACGCCCCGGCATCATCAGCGGCATCCACTCGGCCATCTTTGCCTTGTCTTCGGTGTATTCCATGTCGGCGAAGGCATGGTGGGCCTTGAGCATTTCATAGCGCTTCCTGAGGAAGGCCACACCCTTGTCACCCTCGACATAGCTCAGGTGCGGGACCGGGCTTATGAACGAACGTGCCGAGCCGAAGCTGCTCTTCCTGCTCAGGTAGGCCCAGAACTGCTTCGAGACCTCGAACTGAGTGTTGATCTGTACGGCTTTCTTGATGTCGATGGAGCCATCGGCGGCCTGCGGCGTGTAGTTGAGCTCACACAGGCCGGCATGGCCGGTCCCGGCGTTGTTCCACGGATTGGAGCTCTCCGCGGCACCGGAGTCCATGAGCTCGACGACTTCCAGCTTCAATGCCGGGTCGAGTTCCTTGAGCAGTACGGCCAAGGTGGCACTCATGATGCCGGCCCCTACCAATACCACGTCGACTGCTTCGTTTTGCGCCATTTAACGCGTCTCCAAAATCTTCAGCACCCATTGACAGCATGGGACCCCGGTACGTCTGTGCAGGCCTGGGTCGCCATGTCCGAATCTTCGCAACTGCATCGCTGAAATGGCCTGTGCCGACAAGTCTGCCGGGCATTGCCCATGAACTCACGTTCGGCCCGCCAACGCCATAGGACCATGGTTGATACGTGCGTTCAGCGAACTGGAGCCATCATGCGAAGCGTTCGATCCTTCCTCGTTGGGCTGTTCGGGACGCAGATAGTGCTGGTACAGATCCAAGACTTTTCATTTGCTCGCCACACTCTTGTGAAGTTGTGAAACCCGTTTATTTCACGCTCTTTTGGAGTCGTGAACCTCAAGAAGGCTGCTTGGAGGATCGGCAGCGGCAGGGTGGCACGAGCGAATGGAAACGCCAGCGCGTGACCTGCGTGGGCGGCTCTCTGTGGGCGGTGCGGAGGCCAAGACGAGTGTGTTGGCAGTGCTGCGAGGCCCGATCAGGAGACGTCCTTATAATCGGGGGAAGATTATAGCGATGAAACGCGGCGAGTTGATCGTTATTTACAGGCTTTTGGTGACCGGCCGGTCAGGCGTGCACGGCCCGAATCCCGCCAGCCCCCGTGGCACGGGAGCTGACGCGGGCATGGGCAGGCAATGGCTGGCCCAGCCATTGTGGGCGAATATCGCCAACCTCGACCCAACCCTCGCCGACGGGCGCCTGTTGGCACTGCTTGAAGGCGCGGCACAGGCCCTGCTGGTCGAGCGCGACGTAGCAACGGTAGGGCTGGCTGGCGCTGAACAGAGACTTGAGAAAACCCATGAGCGATTCTCCGTGTGGTGGCGTGCAGTGGACTGTAGACGCGATACTGCCCGCCGACGGTGACAGGCTGATGACACGGACCGCACCGCACTGGCCTGCACGCGTTTCATGGCTGGTCCATTGCCCGCAGGCCCCGCTATACTCGCGACTTATCCACTGCCCGTTGCCGGAGAGATGCGCATGTTGCACCGCCTGTTGTTCGCTATGATCGCTGTGACCAGTCTGACGTTGGTCGGTTGTGCCAACAGCCCGCAACAACTCAGCCCGCAGCCGCGCCTGACCTCGCAGTTCGCCGCCGTAGGCCAGGGCCAGGCAGTGGCCGTGCGTGTGGTCGACGGTCGACCTTCGCCGACCCTGGGCACCCGTGGCGGCCTGTATCCGGAAACCAGCGCGGTCAGCGTTGCCGCCAACGACGTGCTGCCCAAGCTGCAGGCCCAGGCCGAAGCGGCCGTGCGCCTGCTCGGCTTCACGCCCACCGGCAACAACGGCAGCGCACCCACGTTGACCATCACCCTGGCCGAGCTCAAGTACCAGTCGCCCAAGGACAAGATGTACGTCACCGAGGCCAACATCGGCGCCACGTTCAAGGCCGACGTGACCAACGGTGGCCGCCACTACAGCGGCCGCTATGGCGCTTCCTTGAACCAGCGTTTCGGCATGGCGCCGAACCAGGAAACCAACACCAAGCTGGTCAGCGATGTGCTGAGCGATGCGCTGACGCGCGTGTTCAAGGACGCCACCATCGGCCAGACCCTGTCCCAGAGCAATTTCTGACAGCCTCTGCCAGCCATGAAAAAGCCCGCGATGTTCGCGGGCTTTTTCATGGGCCGGATTCGGCTGCGTGCAGGCTTCAGGCCGCCTGCAGGTGGAAGTCGAGCACGCTGATGCCCGTGCCCAGGTCCAGATCGGGCCAGTCACCGTGCTGATGACCGCCTAAGGCGCAATACACCAGCCACTGTCGGTCCTGGACATTGAACGCCAGGGCGTCGATCAGGGCTTCCTGCTCGTCGCTGGCGGTAATGTGGTAGAGACGATCCTGGTTCAGGGCGTGCAGCATGATGGGCATCCGAAGCGTGTTGGGTGAGGGTGCAACACGATGCCTGTTTTGTATGAAGGGTGCATGAAGGGCGCATGACAGACCCATGACGGCCGCATGACACCCCATGCCCCAGAGTGACCCTAGAGCGGCAGCCCTGCCTTGACGCGATACTGGTTGCGCACCGGCGTGGCGTATTGCACCACCAGGAACGGTCGTTGTTCCACCGGGCACTCGCGCAGCCGTCGCAGCCATTCGGCACGCGCCTTTTCCAGCTCGGCGGCCGGAAATACATCGGCTGCCACAGGTACCTGCAGCTCGGGGTCGGCATCCGCCCACTGCGCGTAGGCCAGGTAGTGCACCGGGAACAGGCGATAGCCGCCCAGGATCTGCCGATCGATCTCCATGGCCAGCTGCTTGGTGTCTTCGAACGACTCGGTGATGGGCGAGGCAAAGTTGATGTGCACGCGGCCCTTGTAGCCGGTAATGCCCTGGGCAATGCTGACGTCGTCTTCGCCAGGTGCCTTGTTGTAGGCGCCCTTGGTTGCACGGATGTACAGCTCGCGCGCCTTGGCCTGATCGCAGGGGTCGTATTCGTAGCTGATCGACACCGGCGTCAGGTTCAGCGCCTTGATGGTTTCGCCGAAAGGCTCATCCTTGCGGCTCATGTGAAACATCTTGAGGATCGCCGAGTCGGTGCGGTCGTCGCCGTCCTTGGCGCGGCCTTCGGCCTGGGCAATCCAGATCGAGGCGCAGTCGTGGCGGATCGAGTGGTTGATGTAGGCCGAGAGCAGCTGGTAGGACGCCAGCTTTTCACGCCGCCCAACCAGCGAGCGATGAACGATGAAGCTTTTGTTCAGGCGCATCAGGTCGCTGACGAAAGGCTTCTGCAGCAGATTGTCGCCGATGGCAATGCGCGGCGTCGGCAGGCCTGCGTGGTACACGGCGTAGTTGACGAACGCCGGGTCCATGACGATATCGCGATGGTTGGCCAGGAACAGGTACGCACTGCCGGACTTGAACTGCTCGACACCGGTGTAGGTCACACCGTCGGTGGCGCGGTCGATGGTGTGGTCGACGTAGAACTCGACCTTGTCCTGCAGGGTGGCGACGTTGTTGACATCCTTGAACTCGCGGCGCAGGCGCCGTGCGATCAACGGCTTGAGCAACCAGCCAAAGGTCTTGGCCTGACGCGGGAAGCGGAAGTGGGTGAGGATATCCAGAAATGCCGGGTCGCTGAGCAGCCGTGCCAGAACGGCAGGTACTTCGGCGTCGTCGTACGGTCGGATGGCATCGAATTCGCCCATCATGCTCTCTTGTTGGAAACGGCTAAGGTAAAGGTACAGGCGCAAGGTTGTGGGCAAAGGGTAGGGGCCCATGTAGCCAACGGCCTGCAAACAGAGTGGCGATTATACGCACAAGTGAGCCGTGGAGGCCGCGATGCTGGAAACCCAAGATTACGATTGCCCCTATTGCGGAGAGCCGGCCGAAGCGGTGCTCGACCTGTCGGGTGGCGATCAGCACTATATAGAAGACTGCCCGGTGTGCTGCCGCCCCATCGTGTTCGCGTTGCACACCGACGGCGAGCAATGGTCGCTGCACGTGCGCAGCGAGAACGAGTGATGCAGCGCATCTACGAGCCTGCAAGCCTGCTCGAAGCGCAGATGCTTTTGGGCATGCTGGAGAACGAAGGTGTAGGTGTGCATCTGGCTGGCCGGGATCTGGTTGGCGGCATGGGCGACCTGCCCGCGATGGGCCTGCTGGGTTTGCTGGTGGCCGACGAGCAGGCCGATTACGCACGGCAGTTGATCGGTGAGTACAATGCCGCGCTGCCCATGTCGGGCGACGAGCCCGACAGTTTTCCCGGGGTTCTGCTGTGCTGACCCCTCAAGAGTTTTTGCCTGATGTGTGGACGTTTTGCCTTGTTTCGCTGGTCACCCGGTTTCGCCGCACAGGAGGGCTTTCCCGAAGGCCAGCAGGCGCAGTGGAATATTTCCCCGGGTGATTCGGTGCTGATCCAGCGTCGGGAGGGAGACCGCTCGACCCTGGCCAAGGCTCGTTGGGGGCTGACCCCGCCGTGGCTGACCGATCTGTCGCGAACCCCCGCCCATGCGCGTGCCGAGACGGTGGCCGAGCAGCCGATGTTTCGCGAGGCCTTGCGTCTGCGGCGTTGCCTGATTCCGGCCAACGGCTTCTACGAGTGGCGGGGCAATGTGCGCAAGCGGCCTTTCTGGCTGACGCCAGGGGAGGGTTCTTCATTGTTTTTCGCGGGTATCTGGGAAGCCTATCCGGTGCAGGAGCAAGTCTGGTTGAGCACTGCAGTGGTGACTCAGCCGGCCATGAGCCAGCGCCGGCCGTTGATCCTCGATGCCGCCGGGCAGGCAGCCTGGCTGGACCCGGAAACCCCCTTGGCTGCCCTGCAGTCGCTGCTCGCCGCACCTCAGGCCGCCCTGCGCGAGCGTCCACTGGCCAATCTGGTCAACGACCCCAAACTCAATGCCCCGGAGTGCCTGACCCCGGCGTGAGTCTTTGCACAGACCACGTCGCCTGTTCGCGGCCACGGAACGCTCCTACGGGTTCGCGCGGTGCAACTGTAGGAGCGGTCCGTGGCCGCGAAACGGGCACCGCGGTGCATCGGGCGGACTGCTTGCGCAGGTGTCGTGTCCGATACTCACCGTGTAGGATACCCGCCAGGTTTCCCAGGAGAGTCCCAATGGGCAAGTTCTTCATTCCGGCCACCTTGGCCGTCAGCCTTCTGCTGGCCGGTTGTCAGGCCGTCAACACCACCAGCTCGGGCGCTGTGGGTGTGGAGCGCAAGCAATACATGTTCAGCATGCTGTCCACCGATGAGGTGAACAAGATGTACGCCCAGTCCTACCAGCAGACCTTGACCGAAGCCAGTGGCAAGGGCGTGCTCGACAAGACCAGCGCCGAAGCCAAGCGCGTCCAGGCGATCGCCGATCGGCTGATCGCCCAGGCGCCCAAGCTGCGCCCGGATTCGGCACAGTGGCAATGGGAAGTGAACCTGATCAAGAGCGACGAGCTCAACGCCAACTGCGGTCCCGGCGGCAAGATCATTTTCTACACCGGCCTGATCGACAAACTGAAACTCACCGACGATGAGATCGCCGCCGTGATGGGCCATGAAATCGCGCATGCCTTGCGTGAGCACGGCCGCGAGTCGATGTCCAAGGCCTACGGCATCCAGATGGCCCGCAACGGGGCAGGGGCGCTGCTGGGGCTGGGCGAAGACAGCCTGAAGCTGGCCGATACCGTGGTCAACTACAGCCTGACCTTGCCCAACAGCCGCAGCAACGAGAACGAAGCCGACCTGTTCGGGCTGGAGCTGGCGGCGCGGGCAGGGTACGACCCCAATGCCGCCATCACCCTGTGGAACAAGATGACGGCAGCAGCAGGCAGCAATTCGCCACCGGAATTCATGAGCACACACCCGGCTTCAGCCAGCCGGATATCGTCACTGCAGGCGGCCATTCCCAAAGTCATGCCGTTGTACGAGCAGGCGAAGAAATCCTGATGGACCGCGGCGCCTGATTCGCGGGCAGAGACCCGCTCCCACAGTAGATCTTCTGTGGGAGCGGGTCTCTGCCCGCGAAGGCCGCACCGCTAAGCTACACCCAGCCGCTGACCTTCATCGCCTGATACACCGCAACGAACGCCAGAATGAAAAACGCCCCCGAGGCCAGCCGGCGGATCAGCGTCAGCGGCAGCTTGTCGGCGGCAAAATTGCCCGCTAGTACCACCGGTACATTGGCAATCAACATGCCCAGCGTGGTGCCGATGATGACCATCAGCAAGTGCGGGTACTGCGCTGCCAGCATCACCGTCGCAACCTGGGTCTTGTCGCCGATCTCGGCAATGAAAAACGCGATCAGCGTGGTCATGAACGGCCCGTAGCGCCGCGCGGTGTTGGCTTCGTCGTCGTCGATCTTGTCCGGTATCAGGGTCCACAGAGCGGTCGCGGCGAAGCTTGCCGCCAGGATCCAGTGCAGGGCGGCGTCGGAGAAGAAGCCGCTGAACCAGGCGCCCACTGCACCTGCCGCCGCATGGTTGGCCAGGGTTGCGGCGACGATGCCGGCGATGATCGGCCAGGGCTTGCGAAAGCGTGCCGCAAGGATCAGCGCGAGCAACTGGGTCTTGTCGCCAATTTCGGCCAAGGCCACCAGCCCGGTAGGGACAAGCAGGGATTCCAACATCAGGAGCGTTCCTATGGGGGCGGGTCGACACGGCTATGACACGAACAGCCTCCCCGCCCCGGGTAAGGTGTGCGTGTCATAGGTCTTGTCAAACCCGGGCCGTCTGTGCGGCCGCTGGGTCGCACGCGCCATGGCCTGAGGGCCAAGTATGTTGACGCGTGCCATGCGAGCTGGCGCTCGCGGGAGACTACTCCCCTAGGACGGTGCGGATTCTGCCTAGGCAATCACGATAGGGCAAGCGAAGATTTGGCTATTTGATGGCACGATAGACCTTGAAGCCGCGCCCCTCGGACAGCGTCTGGCAGCGCCCGAAAGCGCCCTCGATCAGCGGTTGATAACGCAGGAAACTATTGGCAACCAAGCGAAGTTCGCCGCCTTTTTTCAGATGTTGGCTGGATTTTTCCAGCAGATTCTCTGCGGCGTGGTAACTGGTGTGCACCCCGGCATGGAACGGTGGATTGCTGATGATGGCATCCAGATGCAGCGGCGCGGCGTCGATACCGTCACCGGTAATGACATCGGCATCCAGCCCGTTGGCCGTCAGGGTCAGACGGCTGCTGGCGGTGGCGAAGGCATCGACATCGAGCAAGGTCAGCTGGTTGTCCGGGTAGCGCCGCTTGAGACTGGCGCCGACCACGCCGGCGCCGCAGCCGAAGTCCAGCAGATGGCCGCGAGGAAGGCCACCGATGTGATCGAGCAGCAGTTCGGTACCACGGTCCAGCCGACCATGGCTGAATACCCCCGGCAGGCTGATCACGGTCAACGGCTCACCGGCGATCTCCAGCTCATAGCGCTGCGCCAGGCTTTCCAGGTCCACGGCCGCTGGTGCCTGGTCGACAGTCACCTGCCACAGCTGGCAATGCCGTGCGCTGTCCAGCTTGCGCGGCTTGCCGAAGGCATGCAGCAGCTTCGCCGCGCCCTCGATGCCGCCACGCTTCTCGCCTACCAGGTACAGCTCACGCCCCTGCAACCGAGCGGCCAGGGCATTGAGCAGGTAGCTGGTCAGGTCGCGGGACTTGGGCAGGAACAACACCGCGCCATCGAACGGCGTCTCGGGGACGTTGACGCCGAAATGGCTGCGACCCTCGAAGCGCGCGTCCAGCGCTGCCTGGTCGCCGGCATGCCAGCACCAGCCGGCGGCGTTCGGCAACTGGCCGAAGAGGTCGTCGGCAGGCAGCCCGGCCAGCAGCAGTTGACCTTGAAACAAGTTGGCCTGACGAAGCAGCACTTCACTGCGCGGGTCCATGGGAGGGCTCCTGGCAAAAGCGCGGATTCTAGCAGACCAGGGCCGGTTTCAGACGCTGCGGATGGGCTGGCCAGCGAAGAAGGCCGTGGCATTTTCCGCCAGTTGGCCAATGATGCGCTGGCGCGCCTCGACACTGCCCCAGGCACTGTGCGGGGTAATGATCAGGCGTGGGATGTCGTCGGCCAACAGGGGGGTGCCGTCTACCGGTGGCTCGACGCTGAGCACGTCGGTGGCCGCACCGCCCAGGTGGCCACGACGCAAGGCATCGGCCAGGGCCTGCTCGTCGATGATGCCGCCGCGCGCGGTGTTGACCACGAAGGCGCCGGGCTTGAGCAGCGCCAGTTCGGGTGCGCCGATCATGTGTCGGGTGTGCTCGTTGAGCGGGCAGTGCAGGGTCAGCGCGTCGATCTGCGGCAGCAGTTCATGCAGCGGCAGGCGATCTGCGCGTGCCGGGCGGCCGGGAATCTGCCCCGACAGCACGCGCATGCCGAAGGCTTCGGCCAGCCTGGCAACCGCGCCGCCCAGCTCGCCATGGCCCAGCAGGCCGAGGGTCTTGCCCTCCAGTTCGACGATGGGGAAATCCAGCAGGCAGAACTGCTTGGCTTGCTGCCATTTGCCGGCTGCGATGGCGCGCTGATAGTCGGGCAGTCGGGTCGCCAGGGCGAGCAACAGCATCAAGGTGTGCTGGGCCACCGATGGGGTGCCGTAGCCCTGGCAGTTGCACACGGTGATACCCAGTTTGCGCGCGGCCGCAAGGTCGACGTTGTTGGTGCCCGTGGCCGACACCAGTACCAGCTTGAGGTCCGGGCAGGCCTGCAGGGTCGCGGCATCCAGGGCGATCTTGTTGCTGATGACCACGTTCAGGCCGCGCAGGCGCTCGGGCAGTTGCGCAGGCGTCGTGCTGGGGTAGAACTGCAGGTCTTCGAAGCAGGCCTTGAGCGCGGCAGGGTCCAGGTCACCCAGGTCCAGGGAGCTGTAGTCGAGGAAGGCGGCACGGGTAGCGGGCATGGGTGAACCTCTTGAAGGGGATGTGGATGTTCTACCATAGCTGCTGGATGAAAATCTTGTGGCCCTGGCCTGCTGACCTGAGGTAGCGTCCGGGGCTGTTTTTTGCAATCACCGTGTTTGCATCTGCCGCGCCTGGAGCCTGCCGTCATGTACTGGACCGAATTTCTCACCGTTGCCTTCATCCACTTGCTGGCGGTGGCCAGCCCGGGTCCGGATTTTGCGGTGGTGGTGCGCGAAAGCGTCAGCCACGGGCGCCGGGCCGGTCTGTGGACCGCGCTGGGGGTGGGCACGGCGATCTTCGTCCACGTGAGCTATTCACTGCTGGGGATCGGCCTGATCGTGTCCCAGTCCATCGTGCTGTTCAATGTGCTGAAGTGGGCCGCTGCGGCGTACCTGCTCTACATCGGTTTCAAGGCCCTGCGCGCCAAGCCGGCCGCGGTCGACGTGCAGGCCAGCAGCGCGGCGCCGGTCCAGCGCACGCCCAAGGGCGCGTATGTGGCCGGGTTCATGACCAATGGCCTGAACCCCAAGGCCACCTTGTTCTTTCTTTCCCTGTTTACCGTGGTCATCAGTCCGCACACGCCGCTGCCGGTGCAGGCCGGTTACGGCGTGTACCTGGCGCTGGCCACGGCGCTGTGGTTCTGCCTGGTCGCCATGCTGTTCAGCCAGCGCCGGGTGCGCGAAGGCTTCGCGCGCATGGGCCATTGGTTCGACCGCGCCATGGGCGTGGTGCTGGTGGCGCTGGGGGTGAAGATCGCCCTGAGTGAAATACGCTGAAACCTGCCGCGCGCTGGCGTCGGATAGCGCTTCTGGCTGGCTATAATGGCGGCGCAGTGCCCCTTGCCAGCACCCTAACGAACAGAGAACAGCGGAACATGGATCAGCGTCGATGAACTCAGTACACCTGTCCTGTCGCCGGGCCAGATTACCCCTGGCAGTTGGTCTGGCGACGCTTGCCGGGCCGGCGCTTGCCGTCAGCTTCAACATCGGCGAAATCGAGGGTCAGTTCGATACCGCGCTGTCGGTCGGCGCCAGCTGGTCCACGGCCGGGGCGAACCGCAACCTGATCGGCGCCAACAATGGTGGCTCGGGCCTGTCGCAGACCGCCGACGACGGTCGCTTGAACTTCAAAAAGGGCGAAACCTTTTCAAAGGTCTTCAAGGGGCTGCACGACCTGGAACTGAAATACGGCGACAGCGGCGTCTTCATTCGCGGCAAGTACTGGTACGACTTCGAACTCAAGGACGAAGGCCGTCCCTTCAAGGACATCAGCGACGTCCATCGCAAGGAGGCCGCGCAGTCCTCCGGCGCACAGCTTCTCGACGCGTTCGTCTACCACAACTACGCCATCGCCGATCAGCCAGGCGGCGTTCGCCTGGGCAAGCAGGTGGTCAGTTGGGGCGAGAGCACCTTCATCCAGAATGGCATCAATGCCCTCAACCCGATCGACGTCTCGGCCTTGCGCCGACCCGGTGCCGAGATCAAGGAAGGGCTGGTCCCGGTCAATCTGTTCTACGTCTCGCAGAGCCTGACCGACAACCTCTCGGCCGAGGCCTTCTACCAGCTCGAATGGGACCAGACGGTGGCTGACAACTGCGGCACGTTCTTCGCCCGGGCAGACGTTGCCGCCGATGGCTGCAGCGACAATCTGCGCCTGCTGAGCAAGCGCTCGGGCCTGCCTGCCGCTGATCTTCCAGCGCTTGCCGCTGCCGGTGTGAATGTCAACGAAGAGGGGGTGCTGGTGCGCCGCGGTGCGGACCGCGATGCGCGCGACAGTGGCCAGTTCGGCGTGGCGCTGCACTACAACTACGACCCTTTGGACACCGAGTTCGGTGCCTACTTCATGAATTACCACAGCCGCCTGCCGCTGTTCAACGCCACCGGCGCATCGACCGCGACCTATGCATCAGCGTCGCGCGCCGGGGCTTTGGCGCCGTTGCTGGTGGCCGGCAATTCCAGCTACTTCTACGACTACCCCGAAGACATTCGTCTTTACGGGCTGAGCTTTTCCACCACGCTGCCTACCGGCACTGCCTGGAGTGGCGAAGTCAGCTACCGGCCCAATGCACCCGTGCAGCTCAACACCACCGACATTCTCTATGCCGGTGTTCGCCCGCTGGGCGGCACCTACAGCAATGCGTCGCTGCTCGACGGCACGCCCGGCCAGGACTTGAAGGGCTACCGCCGCAAGGAAATCACCCAGCTGCAGACCACCCTGACGCATTTCTTCGATCAGGTCATGGGCGCAGATCGGTTGACCGTGGTGGGCGAGGTGGGCGTTACCCATGTCGGTGGCCTGGAGAGCAGTTCGCGCAGGCGCTACGGTCGCGACGCGGTGCATGGTCCCGGTGCGTTGCCCGCCACCAATGGCCTGGACACCTGCGCAACGCTCCTCAACACCGGTACCCTGGCCGCTGCGGGTCCCGGTGCCTCGACCCGTAATCTGTCGCGCAACTGCACCGATGGCGGCTTCACCACCAGCACTTCATGGGGCTATCGCGCCCGCGCCATCTGGGACTACAACAGTGTGCTCCCTGGGATCGACCTGCGCCCCAGCGTGGCGTGGTCGCACGATGTGTCCGGCTATTCGCCAAGCCCCGGCGGCAATTTCGAGGAAGGTCGCAAGGCGGTCAGCCTCGGGCTCGACGCCGAGTACCAGAACACCTACACGGCGAGCCTGTCGTACACCAACTTCTTCGACGGCAAGTACACCACGGTGGATGACCGCGACTTCGTCGAACTCAGCTTCGGCGTGCATTTTTAAGCGGCACTGTGCAAGCCGCTGGCGTCGAGCCTGGTCGGCCCGGTCTGGGGAATCTTTCCCGGGTTTTGCCGTCCAAAGCAGTCAGAGGTCCATGACCCGCCGCATTCTGTTTTGCAGATTTCCGCCTTGTAGTAGGAGTTGCCCATGTTTACCTCGCGTCGCTTGATCACTGCCGCCGCTGCCATCGCCCTGTTGTCCGGGTGCGCGTCGCAGAATCCGTATGAAAACCAGGGCCAGGCCCAGGGTTCGTCGGGCATCAGCAAGACCGCCAAGTATGGCGGGCTGGGTGCACTGGCCGGTGCCGTGGCCGGTGCCGCCATCGACCACAACAACCGCGGCAAGGGTGCCTTGATCGGCGCTGCCGTGGCGGGTGCCGCTTCGGCAGGCTATGGCTACTACGCCGACCGCCAGGAAGCCGCGCTGCGTGAAAGCATGGCCAACACCGGGGTCGAAGTGCAGCGCCAGGGCGATCAGATCAAACTGATCATGCCTGGCAACATCACCTTCGCCACCGACTCGTCGAACATCTCCAGCAGCTTCTACTCGCCATTGAACAACCTGGGCAATTCGTTCAAGCAGTTCAACGAGAACAACATCGAGATCGTCGGCTACACCGACAGCACCGGCAGCCGCCAGCACAACATGGACCTGTCGCTGCAACGCGCCCAGGCGGTCAGCAACTACCTGACCTCCCAGGGTGTCGATGGCTCGCGCCTGTCGGTCCGCGGCGCAGGTCCCGACCAGCCGATCGCCAGCAATGCCGACGCCAACGGCCGCGCCCAGAACCGCCGTGTCGAAGTCAACCTCAAGCCGATTCCAGGCCAGCAATACCCGCAGCAGTAATCACTGCTTCGGCCATGAAAAATCCCGCTCTGGCAGCGGGATTTTTCATGGGTGATCAGTGTGTCTCGAGTCGCTCGAGCGTCGCGTCCTTCTGCGTCCACAACGCGTTGACCCATGCCTGAAAACGAGCCCGGTACTCGTCGTCCTGATCGTAGCTGTGACCGATGAATTGCGCCGGAATCGGCAGCTCTTCGAATAGCACATGGATCTCGCCTACCCGACCGCACAGTAGATCCCAGAACCCGGGGGCGCCCTTGGGATAGAACACCGTCACGTTGACCATCGACTGCAGTTGCTCGCCCATGGCATCGAGCACGAAAGCAATGCCACCGGCCTTGGGCTTGAGCAGATGGCGAAACGGTGATGCCTGGGCCGCGTGCTTGGCCGGGGTGAAGCGCGTGCCTTCGGCGAAGTTGAAGATGGCGGTCGGCTTGCCGCGAAACTTGGCGCAGGCGCGGCGCGTGGTGAGCAGGTCTTCGCCTTTCTTTTCCGGATGCCTGGCCAGATAGGCCTTGGAGTAGCGTTTCATGAACGGGAAGCCGAGCGCCCACCAGGCCAGGCCAATGACCGGCACCCAGATGAGCTCGCGCTTGAGGAAGAACTTCAGCGGGCGAATGCGCCGGTTCAGCACGTATTGCAGCACCAGGATATCGACCCAGCTCTGGTGGTTGCTGGTCACCAGGTAGGAGTGCTGGTAGTCCAGGCCTTGCAAGCCCTCGACTTTCCAGCCGATACCGCCGAGCAGGTTCATCCAGGCCTTGTTGTTGCTGATCCAGGCTTCGTGGATGTGGCGCATCAGTTCGTCGGTCACACGCTGCGCCGCCGCGAACGGCAGGCACAGCTTGATCAGGCTGACGATGAAAAGCGGCGTGCAGCAAACGAGGGTGTTCAGCGCCAGCAGCAGCGCGGCGCACAGGCCGGTAAGCGTTTTCAAGAGAAGGGTCCTAGAGGTCGATGGTGCGGTTGGCCTGGATGGCAGTCAGGGCAATGGTGTAGACGATGTCATCGACTTGAGCGCCACGCGGCAGGTCGTTGACCGGTTTGCGCAGTCCTTGCAGCATCGGCCCCAGGCTCACGCAATCGGCGCTGCGCTGGACCGCTTTGTACGTGGTGTTGCCGGTGTTCAGGTCGGGAAACACGAACACCGTCGCGCGACCGGCGACCCGGCTGTCCGGGGCCAGTTGGCGCGCCACGTTTTCATTGGCGGCCGCGTCGTATTGCAGCGGGCCGTCGATCAGCAGATCGCGCTGGATCTCCTGGGCCAACTGGGTGGCCTCACGCACCTTCTCGACTTCTTCGCCACTGGCCGAGTTGCCACTCGAATAGCTGATCATCGCCACTCGCGCGGCAATGCCGAAGGCTTCGGCGGAGTCGGCGCTCTGCAGGGCGATCTCTGCCAGTTCCGCAGCACTGGGGTGCGGGTTCATCACGCAGTCGCCATACACCAGCACCTGATCGGGGAACAGCATGAAGAACACCGAGGACACCAGGCTGCAGCCGGGCGCGGTCTTGATCAACTGCAGGGCCGGGCGGATGGTGTTGGCAGTGGAATGGACGATGCCCGACACCAGGCCATCCACTTCATCCAGGGCCAGCATCATGGTGCCGATCACCACGTTGTCTTCCAACTGCTGCTCGGCCATGGGCGCGTTCAGGCTTTTGCTCTTGCGCAGCGCAACCATCGGGTCCACGTAGCGACCGCGGATCAGGTCGGGGTCGAGTATCTCGAGCCCTTCGGGCAGCGCGATGCCGTGGGCGCTGGCGACCGCCTGCACCTCGTCTGGCTTGGCCAGCAGCACGCAGCGTGCAATGCCGCGCGTCTGGCAGATGGCGGCCGCCTGGATGGTCAGGGGGTCGTGACCTTCGGGCAGCACGATGCGCTTGTCGGCCTGTTGCGCGCGTTGGATCAGCTGATAGCGGAATACCGCCGGTGACAGGCGCAGTTCGCGCGGGGTACCACAGCGCTGGTGCAACCATTGGGCATCCAGATGGCCAGCGACGAAATCGGTGATGATCTCCGCGCGCTCGCGGTCATCAATGGGGATTTCCTTGTTCAGCTGGTTCAGGCGCGTGGCGGTGTCATAGGACCCCGTGCTCACCGACAGCACCGGCAGGCCGGCCTGCAAGGCGCCCCGACACAGCTCGAGAATGCGCGGGTCGGGCAGGGTGTCGCTGGTCAGCAGCAGCCCGGCCAGGGGCATGCCGTTCATGGCGGCCAGGCTCACTGCCAGAATGATGTCGTCACGGTCGCCTGGGGTGACCACCAGAACCCCCGGTTTGAGCAGCTGCACGGTATTGAGCACCGTGCGCGCGCAGATGATGATCTTGTTCATGCGCCGCTGCTCGTAGTCACCGGCGTTGATCACCTGGGCGCCGAGCAGCTCGGCCACGTCGCGCGTGCGCGGGGCGTTGAGGTCGGCCTGATAGGGAATGCAGCCGAGCAGGCGAAAATCGCCGCCACGCAGCAGAGGCGAGTGTTCCTTGAGACGGGCGGCGAAGACGTCCATGCCTTCATCGGTGCGGACCTTGTTGAGGATGACGCCCAGCACCTTGGGATCACGCGGGCCCCCGAACAGTTGCGCCTGCAACTCGACCCGGCCGGAAAGCTCGGCGAGCACTTCGTTCTCGGCACTCGACACCAGAATCACGTCGGCATCCAGGCTTTTCGCCAGATGCTGGTTGACCCTGGCCGCATAACTGGCGTGGCGCGTGGGCACCATGCCTTCGACGATGACCACGTCGTTGCCGACGCAGGCCTGCTGGTACAGCGTCAGGATCTCTTCAAGCAACTCGTCGAGCTGGCCATCGCCCAGCATGCGTTCCACATGGGCCAGGCCCAGGGGCTTGGGAGGTTGCAGGCCATGGGTACGGGCGACCAGTTCGGTCGAGCGTTCCGGGCCCTGATCGCCGGGATGTGGCTGGGCAATGGGCTTGAGAAAGCCGACTTTCAGGCCGGCGCGCTCCAGGGTGCGCACCAGCCCCAGGCTGATGGAGGTCAGGCCGACGCCAAAATCGGTCGGCGCGATGAAAAATGTTTGCATGCGAGCTTCTCGGGTGAGCTTCGGGCTGCACGCTACAAGCATCACGCCACGGCCCGCAAGTAGAAACGAATCGCGCCGCAGGCAGTCATAACCTCAAGATGCGTGCAGAAGGCCTAACGGCCGCGCGCATCGTGTCCGGTCGACCACTGGCCGAGTGGGTTCGCTTTCACGCCATCCCTTGGTTACACTTGGTCGTTCTACATTCTTATGCAAAAGGTCTTACCTCATGCTGATCGCCGCCAACAAGGCTGTCTCCATCGAATACACCCTGACCAACGACGCCGGTGAGGTTATCGACAGCTCCGCCGGCGGCGCGCCGCTGGTCTATCTGCAGGGCGCTGGTAACATCATCCCCGGCCTGGAAAAGGCGCTGGACGGCAAGCAGGTCGGCGACGACCTGGACGTCGCCATCGAGCCTGAAGATGCCTATGGCGAGTACGCGGCCGAGCTGGTCAGCACCTTGTCGCGCAGCATGTTCGAAGGCGTCGACGAGCTGGAAGTGGGCATGCAGTTCCACGCGTCCGCGCCTGATGGCCAGATGCAGATCGTGACCATCCGCGATCTGGATGGCGACGACGTCACCGTCGACGGCAACCACCCGTTGGCCGGTCAGCGTCTGCACTTCAAGGTCAAGGTCGTCGACATCCGCGACGCCAGCCAGGAAGAAATCGCCCACGGCCACGTGCATGGCGAGGGTGGTCATCACCACTGATCTGGGCAAGGCGCTCTTGCGAGCGGCCAGGCGCAGATGCAACAAGGGGCACGTCAACGACGTGCCCTTTTTTGCCCCGCCACATCGCTACCCCTGTAGGAGCGGTCAGCGGCCGCGAAGGGGCGCTGCGGTGTTGGCCAGGGCCACTGAAGACGTCAGGTAGCACGCACCGCTCAGCTGCTTCTCGAACTGCTCGACGATGGCCGCCCAGCCCTGACGGCTGGCATGTCGGCGCGCATTGAGGCGGACCCGCCGCAAGTTCTCTTCATTTTCCAGCAACCAGCCCGCCGCCTCGAGAAACGCCGCCTCGTCGCCCGGCATTGCCAGGGCGCCACTGTGCCCGTGGCGAATGTGCTGCGCGGCGGCGGCCTCATCGTAGGCCACCACGGCCAGCCCTGATGCCTGTGCTTCCAGAACCACGTTGCCGAAGGTTTCAGTGAGGCTGGGAAACACGAAGATATCGCCGCTGGCGTAGTGTTCAGCCAGCACCTCGCCGCGCAATGCCCCGCAGAATATCGCCTCGGGTATCTTTTGCTGCAGGTTGCTTCGCCGCCCCCCGTCACCTACCACGATCAACTTCATCACGCGCTGTGGATACTGCGCCTGCAGATGGCTGAAGGTGCGTGCGAGCAGGTCCAGATTCTTCTCTCGCGCCAGGCGTCCGACATGGATCACCGCCAGGTCGCCCTCCGCCAGTTCCCAACTCTGGCGCAACGTCAGGCTGCGCCGCGCAGGATGAAACAGCTGACCATCGACGCCGCGCGCCAGCAGATGCAAGCGCTCGAAGCCGCGTCGTTGCAATTCCAGGCGTTGGCCGTGGCTGGGCACCAGGGTCATGTGCGTACGGTTGTGAAACCAGCGCAGATAATGCGTCACCACACGCGTCAACAGCCCCAACCCACTTTGTGCGGCGTATTGCTGGAAGTTGGTATGAAAGCCGCTGACCACCACGATACCCAGCAGCCGTGCCGCGCGCAGTGCGCTCAAGCCCAATGGACCCGGTGTGGCGACATACACCACATCGGGCCGCCTCGAGCGCCAGTGCCGCACCAGCCGCCGCCCGGACGACTCGCCCCACTGCAGCCCCGGATAGCCGGGTATCGGCCAGCCGCGACACAACATCACATCGTCGCCAAGGCCTCTGTCCTGTGCCTGTCGCGGACGCACCACATCCACACGGTGCCCGCGGCTGCGCAACCCTTCGCACAGATACTCGAGCGTACTGGCGACCCCGTTTATCTCGGGGGCGAAGGTTTCGGTAACCAGGGTGATATGCAGAGAGGGAGCTGTCATCAGCTCAGTTTCGAAGCGTTGTGTTGCGCGAGTGTGGCGCTTTCATGAGGTTTTTATGACTTCAAGTTTCCAGTCGAAGAGTATTTCGCGTAATTCCTGCCACGGATGTTGTGGCTCGCAGCTGTCATTAGCGCATTTCGCCATGTGATTCGAATTGAAAGGCTGAGAAGAGGTTGAATACGTTTGCAATCCGCCGCACTCGACGCAAAAGATTTCACGTTCCATGATATGCCAGGAAACATGCCAGTGCTTCAGTCGTTTATCAGCGAAAAAAGTCGGAATCATCACAGCCTCGCGATGGTTGCAATTGCGACGTGGGAGCAAGCGTACAGTATCTTGATAGAGTTTCATGACGAAGCGACCGAGCCTACACATGGGCGGGAATCTTCAGATCATTTTTCTCGCCCATGGCTCTGCCCACCCAGCCTCCGATCAATCCGCCCATGATCGGCGCGAGCCAGAACATCCAAAGCGCTGCTGCCGCGGCTATCGCTCCAGCAACCTGAGCCAGTACGTAGGGCAATACTTCACTGGAAGAGATCCTGCCACCGGCCCACAGTCCAACGTTGACGGCAGGGTTGAAGTGCCCCCCCGAGATAGGCCCTACCGCATACGCCATGGTGAGCACGGTCAAACCGAACGCCAGCGACACACCCGCGAATCCAATACCCAGTTCCGGGAATTTGGCGGCGAATATGGCACTTCCACACCCCCCGAACACAAGCCAGAATGTGCCCAGGAACTCAGCTGCCAGTTTCCGATTCATATTGATGATGCTCCAGTAGTTCAAGGTGATAGTTGCAAATCAACCTGACTACTGGAATGCACAGGTTACATCTTGAAGGCGCGATGTAAGGCAGTGGGATGTTACCGTTGCCAACCGCTGTGCGCGGCGTGGCTGGAAAGAACTGAAGAAACGTGTCAGGCGTTTGGCAATGACGCAAACGTTTCTGGGTAGAGGTAGAATAGTCGATTATGAACTGGCCGTAATCATTAACGACCAGTGGTTATCGCCAAAGACTTATTGTCGCTCGCGCACCCAGAACAATGTCGCGCCTGCCACCGCTGCAGGCATCATCAAAACGTTTACTCCCGGGATCAGCAGTGCCAGGTAAACGATGCCGCCGAAACTGAGGCTGCGCCAGCGCTTCTGCCGCAGCCAGGCGAGCATGTCCTGCCAACTCATCTTGTGGTTGTCGGCGGGGTAGTCGATGTACTGAAGAAGCAAGCCACATCGCCTGAGAACCACGCAAATCAATACCCTTTCCCAAGGGAATAGGTGGGAAATGTATCAGCTAAGTGGAATCGTGCAAAGGCGGCAGGCGGTGCGGTGCTCGGTTCATCACTTCACACTTAAGACGTACAGAGCTTGGGTGGGAATGATGGCGCGCCTGTTTCGATGAGTTCTTTGGGGTGGTTTGCACGTGAGCGGCTGGTTACCTGATTTGAATGAGGTAACACTCCCTACGAGGCACTTGGACCCGGGATTCAGCCCTCATGCGTGCCGACGATAGCTATTGGTCGACTCGACCTCAGAGCTCTCCTAGCTCGCTTTTCCAGTGCCACGCGGCAAAATAAAGACCCAGCGTTGCACATTAATTTATGTCCATGTAGAATATCGATGTGTGCTGGTTTGCGTGCACGCTGTATCATGTCAGCCATGACCTATGAAGAATTCCAGCGGCAATTGGGTAAGGCCGGCATGAGCGTAAAGGAGTTTGCAGGGTTGCTTGGGATGAACCGCAATTCCATTACGAATTGCTCTGCACGCGGCGAGATTCCATCCCACCTAGCAGTTATTTCGGTGTTGATGGCCGAGATGGCTGAGCATCAAATCGACTTCAGGAGTGCGTTGGCGCGCATCGAGATTGTGCCAAAGAGGCCACGCGGCGCTGGGGCGAAAGGCAAGTTTGGCGGTAGCCCCCAAGAACCTCCCACCCTCAGTTTAGATTAAGAGAAGCTTAATGAGCAGTATCGAACTATTCGCAGGTGCCGGTGGCTTAGCCATGGGTATGGCCCGTGCTGGCTTCCGTCATTCGGCTGTCGTTGAGTGGAACAGTGACGCTTGCCAAACGATTCGCGAAAACCGGTCCCACTATGCTGTTACTGAGCAAGACTTTTTATTGTTCGAGGGAGATGCTCGGAGTTTTGATTTTCAGCCGTACATCGGCGATGTAGAAATAATCTCTGGTGGTCCTCCTTGTCAGCCATTTTCGCTAGGAGGAAAGCACGGGGGTAATTTGGATGAGCGGGATATGTTCCCTACTGCCGTGCAAGCGGTACGAGAGACCAAGCCCCGAGCTTTCATTTTTGAAAATGTGAAGGGGTTACTCCGTCAGAGCTTCGCTAGCTATTTTGAGTACGTTTATCTTCAGCTCAGCTATCCGGACGTTGTTAGGAGAGGAGGCGAAACTTGGGCTGAGCATTTGTCTCGGTTGGAAGGACTACATACCTCCGGTAAGGTCAAACCTGCCTACAACGTTGTCTTCCGGCTGCTCAATGCGGCGGACTACGGTGTACCGCAAAAGCGTGAGAGGGTATTTCTCGTGGGGTTCAGAGCCGACCTGGAGGCTCAATGGTGTTTTCCTGAGCCTACTCATTCAGAGGACGAGCTGCTGATCGCGAAATGGGTATCAGGGTCCTATTGGGATGAGCATAAGGTGTCGGCACGTGCAAGGCCTCGCCCGCCAGAGAAGCTTGCAAAGCGGATATTCCAGTTGGCTAGGTCCTTGGAAGGAAATCAGCGGCTCCATCGATGGGCGACTGTGCGAGATGCAATAGCAGGACTTCCTGATCCCGAACAACCATCGTTGTTTCCTGTTCCGAACCATACTTTTAACCCTGGAGCTCGGTCCTATCCGGGGCATACCGGCAGCCCGATGGATGAACCTGCAAAGACCTTGAAGGCAGGGAATCATGGCGTCCCAGGTGGCGAAAATATGCTGGTTCGGACGGATGGGTCAGTGCGTTATTTCACTGTACGAGAGGCGGCAAGGATCCAGACCTTCCCGGACGACTATGTCTTTCATGGCTCCTGGTCTGACACGATGAAGCAGCTGGGAAATGCGGTACCTGTTCGTTTAGCGGAGGTGGTCGCCTCTTCAGTCTCAGCAGCTTTGAAGGAAAAAAGCTGAGGGCAGCTTCCGTTCGGTGAATAAATCGGCATAATCTCGTGAGAGATAGGGAGGTTATGTCGATGCGTCATTGTTTTGAAGAACTGGAGTTTGATCTGCCTTCGGCGCTTCTAAATCAGCTGGTCAAGCTGTTTGAAGAGATGGTTGAAGGTCCCCTTGATGCGGCAACGGTCCAAGGGATCGACGATGCTCAGGGTGTATACCAGCTATTCTTCAATGGGACCTTGGTTTACATCGGTAAAACGGATGCTCAGGCGGGGTTACGTGCACGATTACTGCGTCATGCCATTAGAATTCGGTCTCGTCGTAATCTCTCCCACAATACCATTGGATTCAAGGCTGTCAGGGTTTTTGTATTTACCGCGATGGACTTGGAAGAGTTGCTGATCAAGCACTACAAAACTAGCCCAACTCCGCCGACGTGGAATCTAAGTGGTTTTGGATCTAACGATCCAGGTCGGAACCGCGATCATACCCTTCTTAAAGATGGTCACTTTGATAAAAGTTATCCTATCGACCTTGAACTGCCAGTGAGCCTCGTCCTCAAAAGTGGCGAAGCGTCAGCTGCGGATGTTTTGGCCCAACTTAAGGGGCAGTTAGACTACAATATCAGATTCGAAGGGGGCGCTGGTAAATCTAAAAGCCCACATCCTGAACTAGTTGCCGCCACAGTTCAACTTGCGAAAAATAATGACACTGTGCTCAACATTTTGCGACGGGTAAAGGCGGCGCTTGGATCAGATTGGCAAATTACAGCCCTGCCGGGCTATGTGATCGTTTACCGTGAATCAACGAATTACAAAGAAGGCATCAAAATAGAATCCATATAGTTGACTTGTTGGACGTAAGTAGCGCCACTCGCTAGAGAGAAACAGAGAATGCCACAGGGAGTAGTGAAGTGATTGAGTTTGATAAAATTAATGCCTTGAAGCCCTTGCTTTCGCAGTATAAAAAGAGACTTGGTCACTCTGCATTAGATATCCGAGAGGGTATTGCTCTGGTGGATCTGCATTTGCGTCTCGCTTACACTGTAGTGGTAGCAAATAGCAAGCGGCCTTTAATTCCTCCTGTAAAGCTGGCACCGTCCCCCGGATTCGGTACCATGCTTGCTGTGGTGAGGGACGGTAGTAAGCAGCCAGCCGATTTAGGCACTCAGTGGGTACGAGATTTCGTCACTAATTGGGCTAAAGAAGTTGTAACTTCCTTGGACAGATTTAAACTTCCTAAGTTTGCAAGCTTCAAATTTCTGAGAGATAGACTTGCCCACGGGAGCCCTTTGCCAAGCGACGATAAAGCCCTCGATAACTTGAGGGTTGAGTTAGATAAGCTGCTGGCGGCCTTGGAGAGCAGCTTAGAGAAAAACTTCGCTGATTTAAGTGTTGTGGAGAAAGATGGGAAGCTTTCTATACAAAAAGCAAAAGAGCGTGCGGTTCTGGAGATTTTCCCCCTTTGGGCTATTTCGGGTAGCCCAGTTGGGGTGAGTATTTATTCGCATTGCTCGCAAGATGGTATTCATTACTTGGATCCATATGGCGAGATCTATTCCGAACGATCTGAGCCAGTAGTTACGAAATTCATCAGAACTTTTATAGGGGATAAGACAAGCTCTGATTTAGGGAAGCTGGTGCAGGAAGTAGTGTCCGATGTGGCTGCTTATACTGAGGATTACTCTAAGCCTAGCTATTTTTTTGGGGATGAGGACGAGAAGGGAACTCTCCATATTCCTTGGACGCGTTCTACAAGTGAGGGGAATGATCCTCGGCTCGACTCTTTCAGAATCGGTCCAGATGGACGACGTGAATGGTTGGATGGCAAAAAAGAGTGGAAGGCTTATTCAGAGTTCCTGAAGAACGTATCAAATTGGCAAATTCTGGCGCGTCGGATGGGGATCGGGCTCGCGAACTTTACGTCCGAACGAGACGCTGAGGAATCTTCACGACTAGGTCTTAGCAGTGTATCCGTTACTCGCGGTCCCGCTCTGCTGCGGAAGCAGCGGGATCTACCAGGGTCTTCGGGAGAAACCGAAGAGGAATTCGATCTCAGGACAAAAATCGACGAGTCTTGTCAGAAGATTAAGCCTTCAACATCAGTGTACTTCTTGATTGGTCAAGCCGGTTTAGGCAAAACGGAACTTATGGTGACGCTAGCCAAACAGCGAGCTGCCGAAATTGAACAAGATCCAAACTGCAAGATGCCGCTGTACCTGTTTGTATCTTCAACGGGACGTACTCTATCAAGTCTTGAAGATGCGGTTAATAGTGCGTTGAATATCACAAAATTGCTATCCAGCCAGAGTGCTAAGGCGCTGTGCAGGAATGGTCTGCTTGTGCTGTTAGTTGACGGGTTCGATGAGCTGCTTGGTAGTAGCGGATATGAAAACGCATTAGGTTCTCTTGAGCCTTGGTTTAAGGAGCTAGGGGGAAGAGGCGTACTTGTCGCATCTGCTAGGTCTTCGTATTACCTCACCCAATATCGGCGTTCGTTAGCTCAGGCGACTCATCTAAATGTCGACCATACGCTCGCCGAACTTCAACCATGGTCGAAGTCGGCATCAGAAGCCTACCTGAATGAAATGGGAGTCCCTAAAGCAACCTTAACCGCAATAAGAGAGCGCGATTGGAAAATTCTCAGCGTGCCTTTTTTTGCTAAAGCTTTTGCTGCTTGGGTTTCGCGACAGGAAGTGTCTGATACATCTATTCCGTCCATGTACGAAGTGGTGGTTGAACAGTATTTGGATCGTGAGGCTCGCAAACTCACAGATCCAAATGTGGGTGCTTTGCTCACAAGCTCTGAGCTCCGAGTGTTATTCTCCGAGGCGGCGGAGTTGATGCAGAACGCGAGAAATAGGGAGATTGAGCAGTTAGATCTTATCATGTGTGTCGAATCGGTGGTGGGCTCATCTAACTTGGAAATGGTGCGGCCAGGACTCGCTCGACGTATTACTTCATTATGCGGCCTGGGCGTGACTACTGATTCTAATGGTCAGAACCAGTTTGGGTTCTCGCATGAGGTTCTATTTGACTGTTTCCTGTCCCTAGCCATTCAAAACAGGTTATCTGGGGTGATGAATGTTGACTCATTGTTGAGCCTTTTTAAGACAGGTGCCATAAATATTGCAGTATTTGAATGGTTGGTTGAGAGAAAGCCGAAAGAAACGTTGAATTTAGCAAAGCAGATAAAGTTCGATGTCAAGGAGCCTCAAGAAAATAGAATTCTGTCAGGAAATCTCGGAGCGCTATGGGAGACAATACTCAGAGCACAGGCGGGAATACCGGTATGCGAGACTGCTTGCGGTTTACAGTTGGAACGTGTTGAGCTCGCTGCCAGCGGCTGGAGCAAGTTAGACTTGAGTCATAGTACCGTACAGTTGCTTAAAATACCTAGTTGTAATGATATTTCAATCAAGATGGCTAAGTCCAAGATTGATTACCTTGAGGCTAAAACTGCTGACCAGGCTAGGCGCATAATTGACGGAATAGCTTCGGCTCAAATTCACTCTATATACGTGGGCGATCATTTCGGTGAGGGGAGAATCCAGGTAAGAAAGGTTTTAGAGGATTTGGGATTGGTTCCTCCCACCTCTACTGATGTCACGACAGACATGGAAATAGCAAAAGACTTCCTTGAGAGACTGGCTCGTCGGCCCGATGTCCCGGTCATTTTAGACCGTGATGATTTTTCTTATGATGACCAGCGCCTTTCATGGATAGGGCATTTGGGAATCGTCGACTGGAGAAGATTTGTAAACTTTCTGGTTGAGGTTGGTGCTGTTCGGTTGGACGGCCTTGCCACATCAGGACGACCCAAGGTTAGATTGATTTTGCAAAGAGCTAGTTAGCTTTCTCAACAGTGAGAAGAAACAAGTCTGAAGAGGTCGCAGATTTTTGGCTCGCAGAAAGGCGCTTGTATGAAGATGAGCGCCGTTTTTATCATAAGCCGAGCGATAGCAAACTATCTTGCTGAATATTCCAGGCACGTTAAATCTACCTAGGGAAAGTCTATAACATTGACTGACGTTAGGCATAGGTTGACTCCTGCTTTATCCGGTAGACGGTAGCAAACCGCACTTGGCAAGTGGGGAGATGTTATCAGTAGACATAGTGGGGTGCTTCTGCATCAGAGATTTGACCGCATTCCATTTGACGGCATTCGTGACTTTTCCGGTAGGTTTCCAGCCAAGCTCACGAGCCCGTCTATTCTCAAGATCCTTTCAGATACGCTCTAGACGTTTCTCTTAATCCAGCCGAGAGCTACATCGGCTCCCTGTAAGAAGTAATGCTGGATCTATTTGGTATCCAATCCCCCTAGGCGTGCATCACAGCCCCTACAGCTCTTCCCCTTGCCATTCCCCCTGGAAACATTGGGTGGAACGGTAGTGGTATCAAGCCAACCTCTCTCTCGACTCATAATTCCTACAATATGTGTGCTTATTGGCTCGTGAGTCTTTAGGATTTCACAGACCTGAGCTTTCAGGGCTCCTGCAAAGCTGATGGCAAATGCCTTTTCAGTGCGTTCTATCTCCAGGGCAAGGTCAGGGTAGGGCCACACCAACGTGATAACCTGTACGAACTTCCACCTCGCCCAAATCAATGACTCACAGGGCAAGGCTAGAGGCCGCTTCCTGTCGTTGCCGAACGCCAGTTGGGCTCCACTACAGTACGGACTTACAGCGAGCTGATCACACCTCGAACTGCCGACGCTTCCAAACCGCTCTCTTGGCGTCGATGTCTGCGATCACGCCCTTCAAGTGTTCATCTCGGTCCCATTCACCATCGCCAGACTCCTCAGTGGGTATCCCCGCGTGAGTACGAAGCTTACTTGCCAAGTCGGAAGCTTGGAGTCCAAATTCGGCGTAGCCACGCTGCCTGACCCAGAAGTACTCAGTATGTTCGGGGGGATCGAAGTCGTACTGTGTGATTCCCTCGAGTTTGCTATGGAGCTGCTCTTGAAGATCGGGAAACCGCAGGATTGGGTACATCAGGTCTGTGGGCAACAACCTCCAATCAACGCTGATTTCCAGCGGCTGGAACTTTGGAGCGCAGGTCGTTGAAACGCACTCACCATTACTTCCCGCTGGGCGACCGTTCTCAGTGCCGTCGTCAAACGCAACGTGCGAGCAGTCGTTGGCGAATCGTTCCAAGTGAGAGACGACAATTACTCCAAGGTATGTAGTCTCTTTCTGGCGAGCTGCTTTTGTAGTAAAGCGCTCCTTGAACAGGACGAAAATATTCCCTAGTAGGACCCCGCTGATGCCTGCAACTGCTGAAATAATGGCAGAAATGTTTCCAGCGTCCATGATGTACTCCGTCGCTTTATCGGCGGGCTTATTAACAGTAGGTTCCGTTCTCTCGGATCATTACACGGCCCGCCAAGAGCCCTCGTCAAGGGCCGCGTGCTAAACAAGAGTGTTCCCGACGTCAGGCTGAGATAACTAATCAAGAATTACTGAGTTTTGGTACCAACAAACGACCGTTAAACGGTACCTTCTGGACGAGCGGCATCAGTGATCATCAAAATAGCCTTTCGTATTTATTGATACCTCGTTATACTGATACCACCTTAAGCGATACCAGAGACAACCACCATGAGCCGCACCTACCTGTACGCCCGCGTTAGCACCTCCAGCCAGTTCAATGAAAACCAAGTGCAGGAGGTTAAAACGGCTGGTTTTGACGTACAGGCGAGCCGTGTGGTTGAGGAAACTATCTCAGGTAGCATTGCTGCGAAGGAGCGTCCGGGCTTTCAGAAGTTGCTGGAGCGGATGGAATCAGGTGATGTGCTGATCGTCACGAAGCTGGATCGGCTGGGACGTAACGCGATGGACGTGCGGCAGACGGTTGAACACCTGACGGCTGCTGGTATCCGTGTTCACTGCCTGGCCCTTGGCGGCATGGACCTCACCAGTCCAGCGGGCAAAATGACCATGCAAGTGCTTACCGCCGTAGCCGAGTTTGAGCGTGATCTGCTGATCGAGCGTACCCAGTCCGGTTTGCAACGTGCCAAAGCTGAAGGTAAGAAGCTGGGCAGACCAGAAGCCAAGGTCACCACTTACAATGTGTGGAGCCTCAAGACGAAAGATATGACCCAGGCCGAGGTAGCGAGAGAGTTGGGCATTGGTATCGCTACGGTAAAACGCCACTGGAACAAATCATCGCCCCTGTAAGCTCCAATAGGCTGCCTGAGAGACGTTCTACAGGTAGCCCTTGTCAGGCATTAGATATTTCTACTTTATGCCTGCCGGCCTTCGCTGGGCTTGAAATACGGGTTAGGCACCGACCCACACAGAGCGGCAATCAGTCGGTTTGCCTAAGGCATCCGTGGATATTCGCGGCAGGGATTCGCGACCAAGGTTCGACCAGGGCAAGAGGCCGTTTTGAAAACTTTAGGGTATGGCCAGGTTTGGCAAGGCGGGTCTGGGCGGGCATTGCTGGTACCGAACGTCGATACAGGTAAAACCTATCAAAGGATGCCCCGTAGCGTTTCGACCATCAATTGAACACTCCACGGTGTCTGTAGGAAGGCCACCCGCTCAGGCACGGAGTTACCTACTTCGATGCCATATCCAGTGGTGACGATAACCGGAACATCTGGCCACCGCTCTCGCACCATAAAAGCCAGCTCTCTGCCAACAAGTTCGCCTGGCAGCATGCCTGAGGCTGCGTTTTTCATCCAGTTTGCGTTCATTAAGAACAAATTCGTTGGGCTCTGTTGATAGGCTTGTTCGCTAGCTGGCGGGCGCCAATTGATCAAGACCACGCCACCATGCTTTTCACATCGTGTGATTTGGCTGAGCCGCAGTTGCGAGAGTGATAGCGGCGATGGCAACCTGCTGATCACGACTACGTACCGAGTTGCAGATATGGCGTTGATCAATTGCTACGAGTGCGGAAAGCAAATCAGCGACGCCGCTCTGGCTTGCCCGAGTTGTGGTGCTCTCTCAAAGCGCTTCAAGCCATCTCAATGCGAACAGTTGGAAATTAGGCCGTTTCATAAGCTGATCATTGTGTGCTTATTCATTGGGGCGACCGCATTCGGCTTCTGCATCGGGTTCATTGCGCTATCCAACGGATGAGGGTCTGACCACCCAGGCGGTCGGTCCATGTCGTGCAAGGGTTCAGAGGTCCAGATGGGCAAGCTGTGAACAGGCCAACGCTCTCTACTCGCTCAACCACTTGAAAAAGGCTTCTCCCTCAGGAGTCAGAACACATACCAACTCTGTAGCGTCTTCGCTCGGCACTATCTTGGCTCGTATGTAACCTGCCCTAAGCAGTGTCTTTACCAGGGAGAGACATTCGCCGTGGAGCGGGAGAGGTTTACCTTCGCTCGCCAGCTGAAGTAAAGCGGGGGTGTGAGGCACTTGAAAGTCCACATTAGTCTCCATGACAGTGTCGGTTCAGGTCCGGGGTGCTCTGTGCTTCGGTGATAGGTTGTACACACACTCCTGCAAGCGAACCCGGGTTCCCGTCTGGCCTCAGCGTTCACCGAGATTGTGGCGTACGTGCACCGTAGCGCAGCTCGCGTGCTGCCAGATAGCATAGACCCTGATAAGAGGGGTGGAGCTACGTGTATGAGACCTCGCAAGCGGAAGTCGAGCCAGGGTGCAGAACTCGCATGAAGAAACTCTCTACGTCGTAATCAGCGAGCCCCTTCCACCGCTGTATCCAAGCAAAACAGGGGAAAGGACGTGCTACAGACTGCCGCTGCGATGATCGTGTGAAGGCGGCGAATTGGATGGGCAATTGGTTTTTGTGGCGGCCAGTTGATCATGATCAGCCGGTAGGATAACTCACAAGATCCTCCACTTCGGCAACCAGCACAGAAGGCTTGCATTTCAATGCTGCCGCGAGCTTGAAGATCATGGGGAGGGTCGGGTGGTGTACGCCCCTCTCGATCAGACTGACGTAGTTGCGTTGCACACCAGCTTCAAGTGCCAACTGCTCTTGCGTCAGCCCTGCTTGTTTCCGCAGGTCGCGGAGAACCTTCCCAAATGCCCACCCTTCGTCCAAACCGTACACCCTCTGCGTAGGTGTGCACTGTCGGCGTATGGGATGCTTGAGTCTTCACAGTATACTGTGAATTCTCGCTTGCTCGTGGCATCATTGCCTTCGCTGGAGGTGAGAAAAAACACGCTTCCAGGACCATCGAACCGCTAGTGGAGCGGGTATGAGGCAGAGGAGCGATAAGGGTGAAGGTAAGATCGAAAGGTTTGGTGATGGCAGGTGTTGTGCTACTCCTGGCTGGTTGTGCTCAGCCCCGGTACCAGTTCTTCAAGGATGGCAGCACGCAACGAGAGTTTTCCCAAGACGACGCAGCTTGTGGAGTTCAGACATCCAACGTGCAGATGGCGGACTGGGAATACAGGGGCACGATCATGGAAGGTGCCAATATCAAGTCCAAGCAGCAGCAGGTGTACCTGGCATGCATGACTGCGAAGGGCTATGACCGTCGGCAAGTGCAGTGATCGACTAGCAAAAGGGGGGCTGTCCCGCCACAGCACTTCTTCGTATCGATAGGTTCGATGCAGAGACAGGACTTGGAAAAGGCAAACAACATCAGTTATCAGACACTGAGGAACTCGCAGCATGAAATTGAAGATTGAAGGTGAAATTACACCAGAGCGGATGGCTGAAGCCGTCGCTGACGCATCCAGGATGTGGTCAACAACCCGACCCGGGGGCAAATTTTACGGTGCGAAGATCCAGCTTGTGCCGTTTGATGCTGAAGGGAGTAAGTGGGCACTTGTCGACGATCAGAACGAACCTTTCGTCATGATCATCCCTGCTCCGTCTGGAACGATAGTCAGACCAGCCCTAACTGCCGAAGGCAAGCAAAACCAAAAGGATCGTCCCGCGATGGACCAGCAGCAAGAGGTTAAAGGGTCACCCCTTGAGCCAACGGTCGCTGTATAGCTAATCCTGTTCAATGAGAGCGCCTGCCCTGTGACTCGCAGAGGTAGAGCACAGGCACGGTCAAGTTCTCAAAGGTAAGCAGCATATGTTCACATGATGCCGCACTAATGCCTTGCAATGGACTGAATCATGGCGTTCTTGCCAACGTAACATATAACTGCTTCATCTCTCTGCATCGGTTGGTACGTGTGGAAGGGACTGATTGTTTTGCTCCGGGCTGGGTACAATGACTTCTACCTCAAAACAGTGGTGACAAGTGGAACGTGGCAAGTTCATAGAAAGCATATTTCTTATCTGTCTGATATCTTGTGACGAACTTCGTCACGCGTAATCGACTTCTCAGGGCTTACTGTCCGTGCCTGTGGGCACATTGAACATATGTACATAGCCCAGAAGAGGGTGGGGTCAAACCCCTCCCTACGTTGCTTTGAATTTATGAAATAAACTCATCCAGCTAGGCGCTGAGGACTATAGTCATACCTTACCCTATTGTGTTGGCTAGCCGTGGCCAAAGCCACAAGATGTCCATTTGCAGTTAAGATCTAGATCAAAGGCGGGGAGGGGCTTTGCTGCCCATCTCTCCCCTTAACGTTATAGAGTTAAGCTCGTGCCTACGGCACAGTTATTTATCAGTGACGGCAGCGTCACAGATTCTTCTCCTGGCTAATCGTTGCATCACCAAACCTGTGCCCGCAGGCACGATGGGTTACTGTACACGTCATGCAGGAGGATGGGGGGAGCGCTCCCTCCTGCTCTTGCTTTGAATTGTGCAGTGGTAGATCGTGCCTTCAGCACAGTTTCATTCGCTGTGACTATGTCACCGCCATGTTCTTGAAGTGGTAAGTTATCACAGTGGGGCAGGGCAGAAAGCCCCACAGGCTTTTGATCGTAATGCTACAGGGCACATGTGACGGTAAGTCACGAGTAATCCTTGTAAAGGTTGTTGTATACAGTTGAGATCAAAAGCGGGGAGGGGGTCTGCCCCTGTTCCTCCCCTGCTGCATAGAGTTGTAATCTATGCCTCAGGGCTGAGTTAACTAAATTGTGGCGTAGGCGCCACCATTAGGGATTTGGACTTCCATCCCGCTCACGGCAAGTGTATCAAGGTACAGACTTTGCAGCCTGCAGTGGCTGTAATCACCTTTTGCAGGAGAGTGAAACTATCCCTTTACTATAAGAAAGGTGCTCCAACACGTCATACCCGTCATAACACTGCTACAAGCCTTGCTGCATGCGGCTTATAGCCATGACGGGTTAATTTGCAACCCGACATGCACTCGCCATACGCGTCATGGTCCCCTGGTGCTTGAGTGAGCACGCTGTAACTCGGAAGGCGGGGAAGACCCTGATAAATTGGCTGCTATGCCCGTAGGGGTGATCCAGAATCTCCCTTCGGTTGTTCGTTTCGCCTTACATCCCAGTTCGGACAATTTTCCGGCTACAGCGCGGTTACCTAGAACTTCTCCGGTATCTATCCGATATTGGATTTCAAGGTCCAAGGCTTTTACAACAAGATGTTCTCTGATGTAATTCGCGACAAACCCGGTCAGTCTTTCCTTTGGACAGAAGCCTGTAATTTCCCGTTTGCTGGCAGTCATCGGTGGATCACCCCAAGGATGGAACTCAGATAGGTCCACTGTCTCTAGCAAGTCTCGCACAATCTGCATTCCACCTTGCTGCAGTAGCCAAGGTTTGAGAGTCGTATTGATGAATGACATGGTTTCTTTCTTCGACTCCTTGTGCTTGATGAAAGCAGGTACCCAGAAGCGGCGGTCTTCCTGCTCCAGCGGCAATGGGAAGTGGTCATTGCTTGAGATGATGAAGTTTAAAAAGTTATCCACCGTAGTATCCGGTATGTGCTTTCGTCGCAATGTAATCGTCCTGTTCCCCTGAATCGACTTTAAAGTGTTAACCGTAGACTTGGGGTTCTTGTAAACCTCGTCAATAAAGATAAGCGTCTTTCCTACCAAGGCATCATTAAAGTTACCTACCACGTCGCCTAGAGCCACCGTACCTACGCTAGATTTCCCCAGTAGGCCCGACAAAAGTGTCTCAGTCAGGAAGCCCTTACCGACACCATGCTCTGAACGCAGTAAGACCGTGGCATCGATACGCTTATCGGGATGGCGGACTGCGTGAGCTAGCCAATCCCGAAAATAGTATCGTTCTTCTTGTATAGGGAAGAGACGTTGCAGGAACTCGAGAAATGGTATTGCATCACGTGTAGACACCGTATTGCTGCTCGGACGAATGTCCGGGCCGGTCCAAATGTTTAGCAGTCTATTTTCGCCGTGTTTAAGGATTCGGCGATAGTCACCGGGACAAAAGCATTCGGAAAAAACAATTGGCAGCTTGTTGAGCAGGCTTTCGCCATTAATGTCCCCTGTTCCGCCAGCATCCCGATAAGCTTGTAGTAACATCATAGGGTTGCCTTGCGGAGCAACTCCCATGTTCAACAAGTCGCGGAACCTTGGGCGACTATCTGTAGACGGTACGATCACGAATCGATTGTGCACCGCACGAACTGCGGTGTCGTTTTTATTAAGTTGCTGCATTGCGATTGTTTCTTTGTAGTATTATGGATGGCTCCTTACCGTTGTTCTTCGATAAGCAGGATTTCGTTTGCGGTAAGGTTCGGACGGCTCCACACAGCGAGGTAAGAAGCGCTTGAGAAGCGCTTCAGATCGAAAGCTATTAAGCTCGCCTTCATAAAACGGCTTGTTGCTCGATACTCGATATATTGTCGAATCCTATTCAATAACTAGCGCTAGAGTGTGGGACTGGTCACTATGTCGAGCGTTCGATGTGGGGCTTTAACAGATATGGCTTGTGCGGGGTGCAGAGTTCATGGGGGCTCAATATTGCACGGCATGCTCCGACAGAGATGATGAGGAAATGCCTCATCGAATCGTCCCAGTAAAGGCCAGGCTGACAGCTTACAAACCTTGGCGCCCATTCAGATCAATAAACTGCTTCAGCCAGAGGATGCCCTTGCAGGTGAATAGAGGGACTGGTTTGAAAAACCTTTCTCCGGTTTTTCGGTCAATACCATCGGTCCATTTCACTTCAAGCCGTCCTGCATCAAGATGCTTTTGGTATGGCAGGTTGTGCTTGTATCCGCCGCCCATTAGGACTTTATTCTTGCGGAGGTATATGAGTAGTTTGGTCTTCCCGGTTCCCACGGTCTTGCTAGTAACGTGCAAGTTGTGTAGGGAGTCGGAATTAACAAAGTGATCGTAAAACTCCAGTTTGTGGGAGTTCTTTTCTGCGTCTTTCTGTAGCTGTTGCACTTGCTCACAGAGTACAGCGCGTTCCCATTCGAGATCCGCTGCTAGTAGTAGTGTGCTGTGCAGTGCTTGTGACGAGCCGAAGCTCGGTTGTAGTGAGGCTTTCTTCTCAAGGTAGTCAGGAAGGCTGTCTTCCAACCGTCCATTTGAAAAGTATTCATCACTCAGGATGATCGAGCTAGCAATTGGATTCGATGCAGCAGGGGTGTACGGTTGTTGCGTGTTCATGTGTGTTGGGTCTTATTAGATTTTGGATATAGGTGCCCGTCGCTATTAAGTTAGCGTTGATGTTGGGCGTTATGGGATTGTGTTCTCACACGCTTCCTCTAAGGGAAGGGTTACTTGAATACGTTAGTTATTATGGCATGGGTAGTTACTTGGCTGTTGATGTGATTTTTCAGGCATGAGGGGGCGCTACAGGAACTTAAGGTTCTGTATTGAGTGCTGTTGGTATTGGTAGAGGTATATCAACGGCTCTGTGCTCAGCCATGTATGTAAAAGCAATAGTCTTATGTCATCATGTCATTTCACTCGAATGTTGCAGTGTATTCTGCGGACGTGGATTATCCAGAGGGAAACTGCTCGGTTTCAAAGGTGGGTTCAAACTGGGGCTACGAATTCCGGGTTTTTGGAAAGCCGGACACAACAAATCCCTCGTGCTAACAATTCGTGATTTTCACGAACCTGCAGGAAGGTGGATATTGCGGTTGGCCAGTGGGGGCCTGGTGAGTCACCGGTGACTTGGTGATGGGGCGCATTCTGATACGTCGTGATCTGCCTGTCAACCCCTGTGATGAAAATTTTCTGCACAAAGTTGCGGTTGTGAGGTGTGGTGCAGGAGAAGGCATAAAAGCCGGGTTCGGTGATGAGCTCAAATACCACAGGCCGGGTTCGTGTAGGGCTGGTACACCGGTCGACTAGCGCCATGAGAGGCGCATTTGCTGGAGTGCTAGCAGGCTGAACGCCGGTTCGCGTCCTTGCATCACCGCTCATCCTTGCTTGATACGGGAGCGCCATGGATCAGGCAGGCGCACTGAATAGGTATGACCACGCTCGTGTTCACCCCGAGGGAGGAATGACTACGACCCAGAGTTAAGTGCTGTATTTGGTGGGCACAGTCTCCGTCTCACGACGAGGTAGGTTGGATAGCGGGTATTTCCAGTGGTTTTGCAGGTGTGTATGGGTGTCTGCAAATTTGCTGATACCCCCCTCATCCAGCTCACTCAGCAGCTTGCGTACGTCCCGCACCAGATCGGCTTGATTCTTACCTGTCAGCTCGCCAACTCCCGACTGCTACTGATCAGCGCTGTATCGGTATTAATCAGAATACTTACGACGTTTGTCAGCTCCACGTGCCCTATGGCATTACGAAGCGCCTGGTTGGGACTTATGCCAGTTCTTACATTTATCGGATCTCTGCTTCGAATAGGGTGTCTGGTCAGGTGCAGATGGGAGGATGTTGGGCTTTTGCGATATGTGTCGAAGTGCATCCTCGATCACCCTGACCGGGCTGTGGCTGCGATAGACGCTAAAGGTCACGGAGCTGTGTTCATGTCCAACTATTCGTTTGGTCAGCGAATCCTGCAGTCCGGCATCTCAAAGATCGTCAATGAACGTGTGGCGGAAGCTGAGGAATGTCTTTCTTGTGTTGGGCCGCTTAGCTTGCCCAGTGTCGGGTATCACCCCCAATACCTATAAGACGAGCCGAGCGGCGAGCTACGTTGATACCTGCCTGTAAGCTCCTTGTGTCAGAAGATTCGCTCACGCGTCCGCGAGTAGCCCTGCCGCCTTTGCGATGCTGGGCAGCTTCCTTATTTCTAACGCCATTCGAGAAAGCGGGTTGATACCATAGCTGTCCCCGATGTGTCCGGTCGCATGGCCAGTGATCCAGTCACTTACTTCCTTCGGAATGCCATGTTCCCTCGCGAGTGTCTTGAAGCTGTGTCGGAACGCGTGAAGCGGGTTTCGGCCTGGGTTATACACCCCGCACCTTTCGGTGATCGGACGCCACGCCTTCGTCACGATCCCGGCGAAACCATCGGACACCTTGATGAGCTGAGGGAATACTCTGTCTTCTGGCTGCCGATCCTGTACCAATGTCAGAAACCCTAGCGCGATCAAATCCTCATGGATTGGGATTTCCCTGCGGCTGCTATCGGTCTTCACTGACTTGTCAGGGCGGTCGTCGATGATTCGTATGAACCAACTTCCGCTCTCGTGTTGATGGATGTCCCTGACATATAACTGAGCCAGTTCCTCACGTCGCCCTCCTGTGTAGGCCGCCATCAGCGGAATCCAGAACAATGCATGGCCCGGTCGGCCCTCCGCTGTCCGGAGCTTTTGAAACTCTGCGTTACTGAACAACGTAACCAGCTCGTCCCATCTGTACCCGCGATTATCGTCCAAACGGCGTTTCGGCTTACCTGAACCGAGGCGTTTGTGAATTCGTGATGCGGTGACTGGATTTGTCTCGATCTGCCCGTGGTCGACGGCGAATGCCATCACTGATGACAGCCTCGCCAATAGGAGGCGGGTGGATGAAGTTGCGAGGGGTTTGACCCGATCACTAGGAGGTTGAAGTAGTTTGGCAGCAAACGCATGTATGTCCGATGGCTGGATCGCTGCGATGGGTTTGTCACCCATGTCCGTGATAAAGCGATTGACCGCTCGACTGTAGTCGACTCCGTGGCGTCGGGAAACGTATGCAGACCTGTCCGACATGGATATGGCCTTGACGTAGTCCGCAAGTATTGCTGAAAGACGTATGCGGCTTTCCTTCCCGATGGGCTGGGAAGCTGGGGGCACGGTAGGCGTTAGCACCTGCGACTTGTACTGCTCAACACAGCGTCCAAGGCGTGCATCGTGAAAAAGCTGTTCCGATTCCGCGTATGCAACAGCAAACGCCGACTTTGCTTGCTGGTGATTTCGCGTGTTCAGTGAGCGGCGTATCTCGGTTTTACCAATGATGTGCCTGAGATCATCCGGCACCCTGCGTCGGAGGTAGTAGATGCCCGAGTCTGGGTGCCTGAATGGTTGTGCTATCAATGCCATGTGTACCAGCCTTGTGTATCAGTTGGCTGGGAAAGGGCATGACTTTCGTGGTTGACCGACGTTCCAAGTGAAGTGCTTGGTGACTGTTTAGCGTTCCGCTACCAGCGTCTCCGCCCCCCGCTCGCGCACCCAGAACAATGTAGCGCCTGCCACCGCTGCAGGCATCATCAACACGTTCACCCCCGGAATCAGCAACGCCAGATAAACGATGCCGCCGAAACTGAGGCTGCGCCAGCGCTTCTGGCGCAGCCAGGCGAGCATGTCCTGCCAACTCATCTTGTGGTTGTCGGCAGGGTAGTCGATGTATTGGATAGCCATCATCCAGACCCCGAACAGCAACCACAGAGGGGCGGCAATGATATTGAGCATCGGGATGAACGACAGCACGAACAGCGCCAGGGCGCGCGGCAGGAAATAGCCGAGCTTGCGCGCTTCGCGAGCCAGCGTACGCGGGATCATTTCAAACAGTTCGGTCCAGCGGAAGGCAGGGAAGTCGTCCTTGCCCCGCGCGACCACCTCGACCTTCTCGGAGAGAAAACCGTTGAAAGGGGCGGCGATGATGTTGGCCAGCATGGTGAAGCTGAAGAACACCATGAAGGCTACGAGCACCGCAAACAGCGGCCAGAGTATGAAGCTGAGGAAACCCAGCCAGTTGGGCAGGCTCTGGATCAAGTGGTCGACCCACCCGCTGAACAGGTGGCCGGCGAAGTAGATCAGGCCAACGAACAGCACCAGGTTGATGCTCAATGGCAGCAGTACAAACAGCCGCAGCCCGGGAGACAAGACCATTTTCAGGCCCTCGCGCAGGTATTGCGGGCCGGACAGTGCAGGGACAGGCATGGACAACTCCGAGACAGGGGAAACGTGCTGACAGTACCGGCTTTGCCGACGGTCGGGAACCACGGCAATGGCCGGTAACAACCTTGCGTGCTCTGCACGAATGGCCCGTTCGCGTATAGACGAGGGCTATGGGTTGGATTGCCAAAGGGTATTTCCCTAATCGGGCCCACCTCGTTAAGCTTGGACACATCGAATTTCAACCCTTTCCCATCTTCGCTTCCAAGGAGTTCTTCATGAGCATTCTGGTCAACCGCCAAGCCCCTGACTTCGACGCCGCTGCCGTACTGGGCGACGGCTCGATCGTCGACAGCTTCAAGTTGTCGTCCCTGCGTGGCAAGTATGTGGTGCTGTTCTTCTGGCCGTTGGATTTCACTTTCGTGTGCCCATCGGAAATCATCGCCCACAACAACCGCATCGCCAAGTTCCGCGAGCTGGGTGTCGAAGTGGTCGGGGTGTCCATCGATTCGCAGTTCACTCACCACGCCTGGCGCAGCACGCCGGTGGAGAAGGGCGGTATCGGTGAGGTCGAATTCACCATGGTCGCCGACGTCAAGCACGAGATCGTCCGCGCCTACGGCGTCGAGCACGAAGATGGCGTGGCCCTGCGTGCCTCGTTCCTGATCGACCAGCAAGGTGTCGTGCAGCACCAGGTGGTGAATAACCTGCCGCTGGGTCGCGATGTCGACGACATGGTACGACTGGTCGAAGCGCTGCAGTTCACCGAACAGCATGGTGAAGTCTGCCCGGCCGGCTGGCGTCCGGGCCAGAAAGGCATGAAGGCCGATGCCCAGGGCGTCGCCGACTACCTGGCTGGAAATGCCAAGAGCCTGTAAGCGCTGACCCTGCCTGGATTTCACGGGCAAGTTTCTGGGCTGGCGGCGTTGAACCTTCCCCAAGGTGCCTTGCCAGTCCTTTTTATTCCAGCCGCACCGGATCGGCGCCAACGTCCGGCAGTCAGGAGTTAGTCATGTCTCAAACCCGTCATTCCCGCGTGATCATCCTGGGCTCCGGCCCTGCCGGTTACAGCGCTGCCGTGTACGCTGCGCGCGCCAACCTCAAGCCGCTGCTGATTACCGGCATGCAGGCAGGCGGTCAGTTGACCACCACTACCGAAGTCGACAACTGGCCGGGCGACCCCCATGGCCTGACCGGCCCGGCCCTGATGGAGCGCATGCGCGAGCACGCCGAGCGCTTTGAAACCGAAATCGTCTTCGACCACATCAATGCCGTTGACCTTGCTGCCCAGCCGTTCACCTTGACGGGTGACAGCGCAACCTACACCTGTGACGCGCTGATCATCGCCACCGGCGCCAGTGCTCGCTACCTGGGCTTGCCGTCGGAAGAGGCGTTCATGGGCAAGGGCGTTTCGGCCTGTGCGACGTGCGATGGCTTCTTCTATCGCAACCGTGAAGTCGCGGTAGTGGGCGGCGGCAACACGGCGGTCGAAGAGGCGCTGTACCTGGCCAACATCGCCAGCAAGGTGACCCTGGTCCATCGTCGCGATACCTTTCGCGCCGAGAAGATCCTGATCGACAAGCTGCATGCTCGCGTGGCCGAAGGCAAGATCGAACTCAAGCTCAATGCCACGCTGGAGGAGGTGCTGGGCGACAACATGGGCGTGACCGGTGCGCGCTTGCGCAACAACGATGGCATTGCCGAAGAGCTGAAGGTCGATGGTGTGTTCATCGCGATCGGTCACACGCCGAACACTTCGTTGTTCGACGGGCAATTGGCTCTGAAGGACGGCTACATGGTGGTTCAGGGCGGGCGTGAAGGCAACGCCACCGCGACCAGCGTCGAGGGCGTATTCGCTGCCGGCGACGTAGCTGACCACGTGTACCGCCAGGCAATTACCTCGGCCGGTGCCGGCTGCATGGCAGCGCTGGATGTAGAGCGTTATCTGGATGGGCTGGCCAACGCTTCGTTCTGATCCAGAACCGCAGCGCGGCTTTCGCGGGTAGAACCCGCTCCCACAGGGTGTTGTAGTCCCAGTGAAGGACACTGTCCCTGTGGGAGCGGGTTCTACCCGCGAAGAGGCCCCAAAGCCGGGCACAAAAAAACCGACCCCTGCAGGTCGGTTTTTTCATGCCTGCCCGTTAGCCCCGCCGGGTCAGCGGCAGTTCGGAAAACCTCACCCCTGCCAACCCATGCGCCATCAGGTTGCGGATATTACCGTGATCACTGCCCTCGGGCGTCGCCACCACCGAACGGTAGTGTTCGCCAAACGCCAGCAGTGCCTCTTCATCGCTCAAGCCTTCCAGCAGTGCCAGGCCCAGGGTCTTGCAGGACCCTTCGTTCTGCCCGGCAGCATTGTCCAGAGCGCCGTTGCTGAATGCCTGTGGCTCAAAGGCATAGTGCTCGGCGACAAAGGCCAGCGTCGCGGCGAACTGATGTTCACCGCTGGCCAAGCTGGTGCGCAGCGAATTCACATCACGCATTGGGCGTCCCCTTGGCGAAGGCCGCCTGCTGTTCGGCGCTGGCTTCCTGCTGGTATTGTGCCTTCCACTGCGCATAAGGCATGCCGTAGACGACTTCTCGCGCCTCATCGAGGCTGACCTCGACCTGCTGCTCGTCGGCGGCCGCCTTGTACCACTTGGACAGGCAATTGCGGCAGAACCCTGCCAGGTTCATCAAGTCGATGTTCTGCACGTCCTTGCGTTCGTCCAGATGCTTGACCAGGCGGCGGAAAGCCGCTGCTTCCAATTCCAGGCGTTGTTGTTCGTTCATGTCGCTCTCCTGCTGGGCGGCAACCGGTCAGCGGCTGCCGGCGAGGGTGATCGAAACCGATTCGGCGAAGCGCAGCGCATGGGGCTTGTCGACTTCCACTTCGGCATAGCGCACGGCGGTGTTCTGCATGACCAGATCGAGAATCTCCTGGGTCAGGCGTTCGAGCAGGGCAAACCGGTTGCCCTCCACATGCTGGATCACCGCCTTGGTGATGGTGCGGTAGTTCAGGGCATGCTCGATATCGTTGTCGCGCACCGCTTCGAGCGCCGGATACAGGACGGTGAGGTTGATCAACACATCCTGCTTGTTGACGATTTCGTCTTCGTTGATACCGATGAAGGTGCGCAACCGCAGGTCCTTGACCCGGATGCGTGCCATTCCTGGCTGCAGTGGTGCCATCGTTGTGTGCTCCGCAGAATGTTCGGGGCCAGCGTCGTGCCGAACCGACGCAGGCATGCCTATTTTACGTGTCTGCCGCCGTTGACGGTCAAGGTCGTGCCCGTCACGTAGGGGTTTTCCAACAGGTAGCGCAGGCTCTGGTAGATGACCTCGGCACCCGGCTCGATGCCCAGCGCCGACTTGGCCAGCGATTTGTAGCGATAGTCGGCATCGTCATCCGGGTTGAACAGGATCAGCGCCGGGGCAATCCCGTTCACTTTGATCGCGGGCGCGAACCGTGCCGCGAACGACAGCGTGAGGTTGTCCAGTCCCGCCTTGCTCGCGCAATAGGCCATGTGCTTGGCGCTGCCCTTGCGCGTCACGTCATCGCTGATGTGCACGATGTCGGCAGGTTTCGACGCGCGCAGCAGGTCGGCGCAGTGCAAGTTGATCAGATAGGGCGCCAGCATGTGCACATTGACCATCTGCTGGAACGCGGCGGCTTCGTCTGCGGCGCTGTCCGCGATCCAGGCCGAGGCATTGTGCACGATGGCGCGCAGCTGGGTGGTCTGCGCCTTGAGTGCGTCGATGAAGGCCAGGATGCCGGCTTCGCTGGCGAAGTCGGCATGGATGGTCACCGCGCCCATCTCGCGCAGGTGCGCAACGGTTTCGCGCTCCTGGCGATAGCTGATGATGACTGGTTGGCCTTCGCCCAGCAGGCGTTCGGCACAATGCAGGCCGATGCGCTGGCTGGCGCCGGTAATGAGGATCGGGTGAGGCATGGGGCGAGCTCTTCGTCGGCAGGTTGCTGCGCCGATTTATATCACAAAGCGCAGCAGGTCCGGCCGTTCACGCCACCTTGGCCTTGGGCAGCGGCGCCCGGCTCGGCGTGGCGTGCAACCAGCCGCGCAACAGGCGCGTCGACAGCGGAATGAAAAAGAACACCATGAGCGGGGTCAGGGCCAGGGTACTGAGCATGACTCTGGGCACCAGGCTGATCTCGTTCAGCACGTGACCGAACAGGAAGTTGAAGATCAACGACACCGGAAAGAACGCCAGCCAGATGGCCACCGCCTGTTTCCAGCGCGGCGGGCGCTGCAGGCCACTGTCACCGAACCAGCCTTCGGTGCCGCTGACCCGGTGCACGTGTGGCTGGGCGAATAGTTCACTGCCACGGCCAAGCCAGGAGCGGCGGGAGGCAGAATGCTCCCATGCATGCAGCGTGGTTTCATCGGCAAAACGGAAGATGATCTGGAATTCGTCATCGCCCGGCGCGGGCGCCAGAACACCTGAACCCAGGTAACCTGGAAAATCGGTGGCCAGCTGTTCGCCCTCATGCAGCCAGGCGATCAGGTCCTGATATTTGCCATCGGCCACGCGGCGCGCAACCATCAGGGTAACGGGGGAGGTAGACATCGTGTATCTCCAGGCAGTCTGGCGCTCCGGGTAGGAGCCTCCATCGAATGCAGCGCCGGGGTGGTGGCGTGCATCTGAAATCAAGCAAGTATTATTCCCGAAAACTGCTGCGTGCACATCTACCGTCGGTTGGATCATCCACAAACCCCAAGCCTCTGCCAGCGGTTACACTGTGCGTTCCTGTTCCTGGCGGCGGTTGACTAGCAATGAGCGAATCCGGCACCCGATTGCCCGGCGTGCAAGACCACGCGCTGGACGAGCTGTACCCCATTCGCGAGGTGGCCCGGTTGACCGGGATCAACCCGGTCACGCTGCGTGCGTGGGAGCGCCGCTATGGTCTGGTGCAGCCTACCCGCACCGAAAGTGGGCACCGCCTGTACTCCCTGGCCGATATCGAAGAGGTGCGCAGTATCCTGGGCTGGATAGAGCGGGGCGTGGCGGTGAGCAAGGTGGGCAAGATCCTGGCGCGCACCCAGCAGGCCAGAACCGCGCTGCCCGGGCCCTGCGATGAGCACGGTGAATGGCAGCAGTGGCAGGAGCGGATTCGCCAGTGCGTACGTGAGTTTGCCGAAGCTCGGCTCGATCAGGTCTACGGCCAGGTGTTTTCCAGCTATCCGCTGGCCGTGGCATTCGAACAGGTACTGATGCCGGTCTGGCAGGAGCTGCTGGTGCATCAGGGCCACTTCGGCCAGGCCAGCGAATGGTTGTTCCTCGACACCTTCCTGCGTGCCCGCACCCTGCAACGGCTGCGCCTGGCTTCCGATCAGGGCCAGGACAGCCGGGTATTGCTGGTGGCCATACCAGAGCAGTGCCGGGAACTCGAGCTTCAGGTCACAGGCCTGCTGCTGGGGGGACCGCAAGTCGAAGTGCAACTGCTCGGTCTGGGCCAGCCGCTCGAAGAGCTGAGCCTGGTCTGTGAAAAGCTCGCGCCCCAGGCAGTGGTGCTGTTCTCCAATAGTCCAGCGCCACCGGCACTGCCACGGCAGCTGGCCAGACTGAACAACGCCCTGAGCTGCCCGTTGCTGTTGGCCGGAGAGCTGTCCGAAATCATGCAGGACAGCCTGCGATCCACTGAGATCGCCTGCCTGGGCAGCGATGGACGTTTGATGCAACGGCGTTTGCAGCAGTACCTGGCCGGGCATCTGGACAGCTGATTCGGCGCATTCAGGTGTGCAGTTGCGGATGCACCAGTTGGTGGTGCATCAGAATGAACTGGCGCAAGGACTCTATCGCCTTGGCGTTGTTCTGGCTGAGCCGGTAGGCAAACAAGCCGTGCTCGGCCTCGCGAATCATCGAACCGCGCAACGGGATCGGTGCGCACCCTTCGGGGGTGAACCACAGCTGAAATTGCGCGGGCGCCTGTGCCCCATTGCGGACCTCGAGCAAGGCGCCCTTGAAGGAAATGTCACGGACCCAGAAGTCGCTGTCACGCCCTTCGCCGTCGCGCAGCACGATCGGCTGCGCGAGGCTCAGCCGCCACGGGCGCAACATCGGTCCGTCCTCATAGATGCTGGGTGCCCCCAGCTCCAGGTGCGCCGCCTGGAACTCGTCTTCCACGACCTGCAGCGGAAAGCTGATCTGCTGGTTTTCCAGGTGTGCTTCGATGGTGACCTGTTCGTGGGATGCCAGGCGCATCAGCAGATCGCGAACCTGCGGTCCACCCTTGATGGAAAGGTTGAGCAGGGTATCGCGAACATTGAGCTGCGGGTTGGCCTGCATCGCCCGCAGAAACTCCAGTTCGTCCTGGGTCAGCAACACATCAGGCGGCATGGCGTGCACTCGCGGCAAAGGGTGACTCGAAGCAACATTGGAAAACGTCCATGGCGGTCATACCGCACCGGGCGGGGCAGGGGTTTCGAGTTCGACGATGCGCTGTTGCAGCGCCGCCACCTGCTGCTCGAGCGCGACGATGCGCTGCTGCGCTTCGACCTCGCTGCTGACATCCTTCTGGATGCCGATGTAGTACATCAGTTGGTCGCTGTCGTTGTGTACCGGGGTGATCGACAGCTCATTCCAGAAGAAACTGCCGTCCTTGCGGTGGTTGCGCAGCACCTCGCGGCACGCCAACCCCTGGTCGATCGCCTCGCGCACGCGCTGGCGCGCAGGCTGGTCGCGGTCGTCACCCTGCAGCAGGCGGCAGTCCTGGTAGAGCATTTCCAGCGACGTATAGCCGGTCATGCGCTCGAATGCCGGATTGACGTAGATGAGAATGTTGTCCTCGCCTTCCTGTTCGGCGACGACGATGCCGTCGTTGGACGCATCGATCACCAGTTGCAGCAGCTTCGCATTGATCATGTCAGGGTTCCCTAGCGTGCAGCGTAGTCTAATTCATACGGGCTGCGGGAGGGATCCCAGTACGTCAGATCCTGTCTTTCAATGCGCGGTCGGGCTGGTAAGATCAGCGCTTTCAACGGTCCGAGACAGTCATCATGAAAGTTGCCATCCTCAGCGGTTCGGTCTACGGCGCGGCCGAGGAAGTCGCCCGGCATGCCGAGCAGCTGCTAAAGCGACAGGATATCCAGGCCTGGCACAACCCGCGAGCCACTCTGCAGGACGTGCTGGCATTCGCGCCCGAGGCTGTTTTGGCGGTGACCTCGACCACCGGCATGGGCGAACTGCCGGACAACATCATGGCGCTGTACGCTCAGCTTCGCGATGAACTGCCGGCGGCGCTGCGTGGCCTGCCCGGTGGTGTGATCGCGCTGGGCGACTCCAGCTACGACACCTATTGCGGCGGCGGCGAACAGTTGCGCGAGTTGTTTGCAGAGCTGGGCGTGCACGAGGTTCAGGAGATGCTGCGCCTGGACGCCAGCGAAAGCGTCACCCCGGAAACCGACGCAGAGCCCTGGCTGGCCGAGTTCGTGCAAGCGCTGCAGGCCTGATGATCAGGCCTGTTCGGCGGGGTCGGCCGTCGCCGTGAGCAACTCGTTCAGGGCATCGGGCTGGCTCTTGAATGCCTTGGCGAAGATGTCGCGGTTTTTCGCCATGTAGATACCGGCGTCTTCGACCTGTTTGTCATCGAGTGACGGCACGGCTTTTTTCAGTACGTCTGCCAGCAACTCAGCCAGCTCGAGCATTTTGTCGTGACGATCGGCTTCAGCTTTGTCCATAAACAGGCGCTCCAGATCTCGGCTGCTGCGGTATACCACTTCGACGGCCATTGACCACCTCATTTGCCTAGGGAATGGTTTCAGTACAACTACTGTTCGTTTATACAGTGCCAAGCATAAGGCAAATCGGCAGGCTTGAACAGAGGTGCCGACGAGGGGCCCTGCGACAGTCTGGCTGCTTCTCACCAGCCATGCCTGGCCCTTATGCTGCATGCCCTGAACGAGCATAGGCGTTCAGGCGCATCTCACCATCGGTTGGCAAAAGGAATACAGGCAATGAAATGGGCCGAAAAACTTCGCGGGAGTCTGCACGCCCAGGCCGATTCGCTGGGCAATCTGTGCGTCGAGGCGTTCCACTATCTGGCGCTGTTCGGCATTGGCGCCATCACCGCCTGGGCGGCTGTCAGCGCTTTTCTGGGAATGGTAGAGAAGGGCAGCGTGAGCGTGGACGACATTCTGCTGCTGTTCATCTATCTGGAGCTGGGGGCGATGGTGGGGATCTACTTCAAGACCAACCACATGCCCATCCGCTTCCTGCTGTACGTGGCAATCACCGCCCTGACTCGCCTGCTGATCGGCGATGTCTCGCACCACAATGCACCGGATCTGGGCATCATCTACCTGTGCGGTGGCATCCTGCTCCTGGCTTTCGCCATTCTGGTGGTGCGCTATGGGTCTTCGCGCTATCCATCGGTAAAGGAGAAGTCCGACAGCTGAGCCGCACGGCGGCTCATTGCAGGCTGGCGGCGACCGGCGAGGTGTGCGCGGCGTTGGCGCGAAGGACTGGCTTGTTGCCCAGCTTCTCGATGTTGCCGGCATCGGTCATCGCCGCCAGGATCTGCATGGCGCTGCCCCCCTGCTCGATGGCCATGCCGAACTGAATGCTTTCGATCAGCCGACGCATGCGCTTGGGGTCGTTGCGTTGTTCGGCGGTGATCACGCGCTTGGCGGCAACGCCGCGCTCGTTGGACAGGGTCAGCATGATGCTGCCATCCAGGCGCTGAATGCTCAGGTTGACGCGGTACTCGGGTTGGAACGCATCGCTCAGGGCTTGGAATGGATTATCCATGATGTACTACCTGCAATAGTCGAACTTCGTTAATGGACTAGGCGATTAGTTACTGGTTCAAGACCGCTGGTCGGCGCCGCGTTTCATCTTTTGCTATATGTAACTGCCGCCCTACTTCGTCGCAGTTGATGTAGCAATCGCCGTGCCCGGACTGAAAAACTTATTCGCAGGCAATAAAAAAGGCGAGCCCAGGGCTCGCCTTTTCCTACGTTGCAGGGCTCAGGACTTGCTGTTGAGCACCTGTTCGTTTTCCAGAAACTCTTCTTCGAGCAAGGCTTCGTTCGGACCATCGGGAATGGTTTGCTGGTTGGCTGCACGCTTGTTGCGCAGTCTGCCGAACATGTGCTCCAAAGCGTGGCTGAGCTTCTCGGCGGCGCCATCGACCGCCAGGTCCAAGGTTTCTGCCTTGTGCGTCACGGAAATGGGCTGGTGACCTTTTGGACGCGCTTCCATCTGGCAGCGCATGTCGTCGGGCCCGGATTTCTGGCCGTTTTCGTCGGCGAGATGAACCTCGATACGGGTGAGATCCTCCTGATAATGCTCGACTGCGTTTTCCACTACGGTGCGTACCCACTCCTGCAGGCGGGCATCGCCTTGAATATGGTTATCGCTATTGACCTGGATCTGCATAGTTCATCCCTTATTCGGCTTGCTAGCTAGAGATTCGATGACACTGATATTCATCGCCTCTTGAAGTACAAGGTCAGGGAGTTGAAGAAACAATTCAACCCCCTGACGAAGATAAATATTCAGTAACTTTTTCGAACTTTTTCTGAAATAAGTGCGAAACCCAAACCTCTGCGGGGCGCAATCCTGGCCTTAGACCCGCTGCCACAGGGGTTCAACGGCAGCAGGCGCACGCTGCCAGCGTCAGAAGGCGAGGGAGGTCTGCACGTAGACGGTGCGCGGCTCACCCACGTACTTGCCCTTGTTGTTGTCGTCGAAGGAACGGGTGTAATACTGGTGATTGAAAATGTTCTTCACGCCCACCGCGACGTTCAAGTCGGACAATTGCGGGCCGAAGTCGTAGCCGGCGCGGCTGCTGAAGAGCATGTAGCCTGGGATGCGCCCGGTGCTGCCATCGGCGCTTTCGGCCTGGGTGTTGGCGTTGTCGGCGAACTGGCTGCTCTGGTAGCTGCTGTCCAGGTCGAGCTTCCACGGGCCCTGGGTGTACCCAACGCCTAGGGTGCCCTTGTGGCGCGAGGAGAACGGCACGCGGTTGCCCTTGTTCGGGCCGTCTTCGCGGATGGTGGCATCGACGAACGCGTAGCTGGCGTGAACGTCGAAACCGGCCAGGGCCGGGCTCAAACCGTCCAGTGCGTAGTTGATGCTGGTCTCGATACCCTGATGGCGAGTCTCGCCGCGAGCGATCACCGTGTCGTTGGTCTGGTTGCTGTCGTACTGGTTGTCGAAGTTGATCAGGAACGCACCGATTTCCGCGCGCAGATTGCCGTTGTCGTAACGCGTCCCCAGCTCCCAGGTCCGGGCCTTTTCCGGCTTCACTTCGCCGCCGGTCACACGGTTGGGCATCTGGCTGTACTGCACACTGCCGAACGAGCCTTCGGTGTTGGCGTACAGGTTCCAGTTCTCGTTGACGTGATAGAGCACGTTCAGGGCCGGCAAGGCGGTGGTGTAGTCGCCCTGGTATTTGACGTTGGTGAGGTTGTTGGTCTGCTGCGAGTCGATCATCTCGTAGCGGATGCCGGGCGTGAACGTCCAGCGGCCGATATCGATGCGGTCGTCGACATAGAAGGCGTGGGCCTGGGTGCCGCCGCGGGTATCCCGGTCGTTGCGGCTGTCGGTGCTGGGCAACTGCTGGTTGGCGCTGATCGGCGTGCGGTAGCGCAGCTCATGGCCCGCCTCGCTGATGTAGCGGTAGCCCACGCTCATTTCGTGCTGTGTCTGGCCCAGATCGAAGCCTTGGGAGAAGCGCGTCTCTACACCGCGTACCCAGTACTCGCGGGGCGACAGTGAGAGAAAGTTGCCCTGGTCCAGGTAGCCGCTGCGCAGGGTCTTGGTGAAGAAGGTGTTGGCGGTGAATTCGCGGCGATCTTCCTGGTAGCGGTAGCCGAAGTTGACCATGGTGCGGCGCCCCCAGAACTTGTCGTAGCGGCGGGTCGACTGATAGGGGTCGGCCTTGTAGTCGGCTGCGCTGAGGCCACCGGGCATGTCGGCCTCGCCTTCGTAGTACTGCGCCTGGGCATTGAGGCTGTTGGCTTCGTCGATCTGGTATTTGCCCTTGAGAATCAGGTCGTCGATCTGGGTATCGCTGTGCTCGCGCCAGTCGCCGCCGCGCACGCCGGAGTAGAGCAGGGCGCCGCCCAGGCCGTTGTCGGCAGTACCGCCCGCCAGCAGGTTGCCGGTGGTCTTGAAGCCGTCCTGGCTCGACGAAGGGCTGGCCTGGGTCTGCAAGCCGCCCTTGATGGTAGGTGCATCGGGAATCGCGCGGGTCACGAAGTTGACGATGCCGCCGACGTTCTGCGGGCCGTAGCGCACCGCGCCGCCGCCGCGCACCACGTCCACGGCGTCCATGTTGCCCATGCTGACCGGGGCGAACGACAACTGCGGCTGGCCATAGGGCGCGAACGGCACCGGGATGCCGTCCATCAGCACCGTGGAGCGGGTCGCCAAGCGTGGGTTGAGCCCACGGATGCCGAAGTTCATCGCCATGTCATGGCTGCCCGTGCCGTTGTTCTGTGGTGCATTGACACCCGGAATGCGGTTGAGGACATCGCGCGCGCTGGTGGCGCCAGTGCGTTCGAAGTCTTCGCGGCGCACCACGTCCCGGGCACCGGCGTGCTCGAACACGTTGGTCTGTTCGGCGGCGCCGAGCCAGTCGCCCACGACACTGGACGCACCCAGTTCGACCGCAGCACCGGCGCTGCCAGGCTGGGCCACAGGTGTGGCTTCCAGGCTGTAGGCGCCATCGCCCAACGGCTGCGCGTGCAAGCCGGTACCTTCAAGCAGTACGGCCAGTGCCTGTTCGACGCTGTAGCTGCCTTGCAGGCCACGGCTGGGCTGGTCTGCCAGGGTCGTCGAGCCGAATGAAATCAGTACACCTGCCTCGCGGCCGAACTGATTGACCGCGCTTTCGACCGACGCGGGCGCGATGTGGTACTCGCGGGTAGAGCCCTCGGCGGCCATGGCGTGCGGCAGTTGAGCCACGCTCACGGCAGTGCCGAGCAACAGACAGCGCAGGGCGCGGGCGAGTGGGGTGGGCAGGTTGGACATTCGGCGTTTCCAGGCAGGATGTAGTGGGAGTTACCCTGTCTGTCACGCGAGCAAGGCAAAACGGCTCACCGACGGTGTAAATAAATGCTCGCCGCCAAACCTGGCATGGCTAGACCCGGGATTGCACCGTGACCCAATAGCGGGTGAAGCGCCGGACTTTCACTGGCAGCGCCGACTCCAGTGAATCGAGAATTTTCTCGGTATCGCCCAGGGGGAAACTGCCGGAGAGCAACAGATTGGCAGCGCGGGCGTCGCAGTCCAGCTGGCCGCGGCGATAACGGCCTACCTCGGCCAGGAAGTCGCCCAGGCGCATGCGCGCGGCGATCAGCATGCCGTCGACCCAGGCGCCACTGTTGGCGTCCAGTGGTCGCGCCGGATTGAAGCGCTGGCGTTCGAACTCGAGCTGCTGGCCTTCGGCCAGGCGCCGTGGCTCATCGTGCAGCCCGGCGGCCTCGAGGGCGACGGCGCCCTGCAGTGCCTGCACCTGGGTGCTGCCCGGCAGTTGGCGAACATTGACCTGCCCCCGGCCAGCGGTGATCAGCCCTTGGTCGGTGCCGATGAGCAGGGGCCGCGCATCGGCACCCGCCGTGAGCATGATCTCGCCTTCGAGCAAGTGGATCAGGCGCCGACCCGCATCGAAGCGCACGTCCACGGCGCTGGTGGTGTTGAGGTGGATCCGGCTGCCGTCGTCCAGTTGCAATTGGCGGCGCTGGCCCAGCGGGCTGCGGTAGTCGGCCACCAGCGGCGGCAGCCAGTGCTGTTGTCGCAGGGCCAGGGTGGTTGCACCGGCCATTCCCAACAGCAACAGCGCCTTGAGGGCGCGTCGGCGGCCGGGCGAGTGGGGTGCGCCCACGGTAGCCTGCGCCAGGGAAGCGGGCAGGCCGGCGAACTGCTGATTGACCTTCTGGATGTGATCCCAGGCGCGACGGTGCTCGCCGTCGGCGTGCAGCCAGCGCTGCCATGCCTGCTGCTGGCGCGGATCGAGCGGGCCTTGTTGCAGTTCAAGCAGCCACTGCACGGCCTGTTCGGCCACGTGCGGAGAAAAACTGCGGGCTTCGTTCACAGCGCGAAGTAGCAGCGCAGGGCTGCCTTGTGCAGATGGCGCTTTACCGTAGCCAGGGATATACCGAGTTCACTGGCGATTTCGCGGTAGCCCAGGCCATCGACCTGTGCCATCAGGAACGCACGCTTGACCGTGACCGGCAGCCCTTCGAGTAGCGCGTCCAGCTCGAGCAGGGTCTGCAGGATGATCGCCCGGTGTTCTTCGCAGGGTGCAAGGGGCTCGGGCATCTGGCTCAAGGCCTCCAGATACGCGCGCTCCAGATCCTGGCGACGATAGTGGTTGAACAGCACGCGCTTGGCCACTGTGGTGAGAAACGCCCGCGGTTCACGGATGGGCGCGACCTCGCGCGCGGTCAACAGGCGCATGAAGGTGTCCTGGGCGAGGTCGGCAGCGTTGTCCGGGCAGCCCAGACGGCTGCGCAGCCACTCGGTCAGCCAGCGGCGATGGCCGAGGTAGAGGCCCTCGACCGAATGCGAGGCAGGGGAAGTCACAGAGCTCACCGCGAACACTCCGGCGCCATGGGGTGCGCAGCAGAATAAGAATTGTTCGTATCTTACGGATGAGCCGCCGTTTGAGCAAGGCCGACAGCCGTCCCAGCGTCGGCAAAAAGTGTTGCAGCACAAGATAAACGTCAACGGTCTTTGCGCATGAGAATATTTATCATTATTATCAGCACGATTCAGTGCCGCGTTCGTACGTTTGAAGGTCTTTCATGAGAAGCAGAATCGGCGGGGTACCTGCCTCGTATCGTTGGGCGGTGGCCTCTCGCATCGTCGCGGCTGTATTTGGCGGCTACGTGCTGGCGGCACTTGCAAGCGTATGCATCGCCTGGCTGCTGCCCATGGCACGCGGCGAGGCCGTGGTCAGCGCCATGATGCTGTCGTTCCTCGTGTATCTGGTGGCCGTGCTCTGGTGTTTCGCCTCGCACAGCGCCGGTCGAGCCTGGTTGGGCCTGGCCATTCCGGGCCTGATACTGGCCGCGATGGCGGGTCTTCTGCACTGGCAGCACCTGCCGTGAGAGAAGGCTTTCGCCAGGCGATGGCGTGGTTGCATACCTGGGCGGGGCTGGTGTTCGGCTGGTTGCTGTTCGCCATCTTCCTCACCGGAACACTGTCCTATTTCAAGGACGAGATCAGCCATTGGGCGCAGCCCGAAGTGCCGGTGCGCGTGCTCGACGCTCGGGCCAGCCTGACGCAGGCGCAGAGCTACCTGCAGGCCAATGCCGGGCAATCGTCACGCTGGTTCATCAGCCTGCCGGACGCGCGCGAGCCAGCGCTTTCGGTCATGTGGCAGGACCCGAACAAAAGCGGGCGCGGCAGCTTCACCCGGCATACCCTGGACCCGCAGACCGGGCAGCGAATCGAGGCGCGCGACAGCCGCGGCGGCGACTTCTTCTATCGCTTCCACTACCAGCTGCAAATGGGCTACCCCTGGGGCCGCTGGCTGAGTAGCCTGGCGGCGATGGTCATGCTGGTGACGCTGGTCACCGGCATCATCACCCACAAGAAGATCTTCAAGGAATTCTTCACCTTCCGCCCCGGCAAGGGCGCGCGTTCCTGGCTCGATGGGCACAACGCGATCGGCGTGTTGGTGCTGCCTTTTCACCTGATGATCACCTACAGCAGCCTGGTGATTTTCATGACCATGCTCATGCCGGCGAGCATCAACAGCCGCTACGATGGCGATACCCAGGCGTTCTTCAGCGAGATCTATCCGGGCAACCAGCGTTTGGTCGCCGCCGGGCAGCCTGCGCCGCTGGTGAATCTGGGAGGGCTGTACGACCGTGCGCTGCAGCAATGGCCCGGAGGCAGCATCGGCCGGGTGTCGGTGCAGATGCCGGGCGATGCCAACGCCCAGGTGCAGTTCAGCCGCCATGACGGCGATAGCGTGAGCCGCGACCTGGGCGCAGCCATCACCTTCGCCGGTACTACGGGCGCGGTGCTCGAGCAGCCGCGCGAAAGCTCCACGCCAATAGCCATCGCGGGCACGTTCTATGGGTTGCACATGGGGCTGTTCGCCGGGCCCGTGCTGCGCTGGCTGTATTTCTTCTGCGGCCTGGGCAGCACCTTGCTGATCGGTACGGGCCTGGTCATGTGGCTGGGCAAACGTCAGCTCAAGCATGCCCGCAGCGGTGTGCGGCCCTTCGAGCTGCGTCTGGTGGAAGTGTTGAACGTGGCCGGCATGGCCGGGCTGGTGCTGGCGGTGGCAGGCTTCATGTGGGCCAACCGGCTGCTGCCGGCGACCTATCCGGAGCGTGCCGGCATCGAGGTCGACAGCTTCTTCGTGGTTTGGCTATTGAGCATCGTGCATGCCGCTGTGCGCAGTGGCAGCAAGGCCTGGATCGAGCAATTGGGTCTGGCGGCGATTGCCCTGGCGAGTGTGCCGTTACTGAGTCTGCTCACCACCAACCATGGCCTGCCGGCGTCCATCGCCGCCGGCGACTGGGTATTGGCAGGCGTCGATCTCAGCGCCCTGGGCTGCGGCCTGGTGCTGGCGTGGGTGGTCATGAAGATACGTCGCCGCGCTGTGCTGGCGGCATTGCCGGTGGCGCGGACGGTGCGTGCGCGTCCTACCATGCCTGGCGAGGTGCACTGATGTTGGCTGCAGGTTTGCTCAGTTATGCCGGCTTCAGTGCCCTGTGCCTGGCCATGGAACGTCATCATCAGGAAATGCTCGGGCATCGACCCAGTCCTTCGCGCAAGGTGCAATTGCGCATGGCAGGCTGGGCTTTGCTGGCCTTGTCGCTGTGGGTCTCGGTGCTCAGCGCTGGCTGGGCCATGGGGCTGGTGCGCTGGACCGCAGTGTTGATGGGCAGCGCGGTATTCCTGGTGTGGCTGTTGCCGTACCGGCCACGCTGGGCCCTGGCATTGGCCGCAGCCGGCCTGCTGCTGGGGCCATTGGCGGCAGTGGCACACTGGTAGCGCGAGCTGCTCGCCAGTCTGCCGTCAGGTGCAAGCCAGGCGATATTCGCCTGGGGATACCGCACTTGCCTGGCGAAACCGATTGCTGAAGTGACTGGCGCTGGCGAAGCCGCATGCCAGCCCCACCTCGCCCAAGGGCAGGTGCGTCTGGCGCAACAGCGAGCGGGCGCGGGCGATCCGTCGAGCCAGCACGTATTGATGCGGCGGCAAGCCAAAGCTGGTGCGAAACATCCGTGCGAAGTGGTACTCCGACAAGCTGCACAAGGCTGCCAGTTGGCCGAGGCTCAGAGGTTCGGCCAACTGCGACTCGATGAAGTCGCGAAGCAGGCGCCGCTGATGAGGTGCAAGCCCGCCTTTGAGCCGAAGCTGCGGACGCGCGACCGCTTGGCTGAGCAGAGCGTGGGCGAGCATCTCGTGGGCCAGGCTGCTGGTCAGTACGCGCTCCCCCGGTTCGTTCCAATTCAACGTGATCAGACGAGCGAAGCGTCGTGCCTGTGCCGGGTCTTCGAGGAAGGTATTCTCGCGCAACTGCATTTCGCGGGGCTCACGGTCCAGCAGCGTCACGCAGCCCAGCGCAAACTGCTCTGCGCTGAAATAGAGATGGGCCAGGCGGATATCACCGTTGATCACTCATGCCGACTCATGGCCGGCCGGCAGGATGCACTGCTTGCCGGGCGCGCCTTTCTCCCAAGGGCGATCGCGGCGAAAGGTGCCCGTGCCGCCGCCGATGTAGCACGACAAAGTGTGATGGGTCGGCGCCTGATACTCCTGGGCATCGTGGTGATTGCTCCACAACGCCGCCACCATCGAGTCGCCCAGTTCGGCGCTGTGCTCGAGGCGCGCGTGGCGCGAGTTGTGCAGCGCCTGAAACACTTGCAGGTCCAGCAAAGCAGTCATGGTCGATACCTCCGTGGCCATGGTACTGCGTCGCGGGAAAGCTGCCAGTGCAGCGGCAGAAAAAGCGCAAGTTTGTGCAAGCCGGGATCGGCCGCTGCTCGGACAATGGGCCCCTGACCCCGGAGGGCCTTGTCATGAACCTATCGTTGTATCTGCTGACCGTACTGATCTGGGGAACGACCTGGATCGCCCTCAAGCTGCAACTGGGCGTGGTCGAGATTCCCGTGTCCATCGTCTACCGGTTCGGCCTCGCCGCGCTGGTGCTGTTCGTGATCCTGCTGGCCACCCGGCGACTGCAGGCCATGGGTCGGCGTGATCACTTCATCTGCCTGGCCCAGGGGCTGTGCCTGTTCTGCGTGAATTTCATGTGTTTTCTCACCGCCAGCCAGTGGCTGCCGACCGGGCTGATCGCGGTGGTGTTCTCCACGGCGACCTTGTGGAATGCACTCAACGCGCGGATCTTTCTGGGGCAACGGATCGCCGCCAGCGTGATCGGTGCAGGTGGTCTTGGCCTGCTTGGCCTGGGCCTGCTGTTCTGGCCGGAGCTGGCCGGCCATGATGCCAGCCCGCAGACCCTGCTCGGCCTGGGCCTGGCGCTGCTGGGCACCTTGTGCTTCTCGGCAGGCAACATGCTCTCCAGCGTGCAGCAGAAAGCCGGGTTGAGGCCGCTGACCACCAACGCCTGGGGCATGTTGTACGGAGCGCTGCTGCTGGGCGGCTATTGCCTGCTGCGCGGCACGCCGTTCACCATCGACTGGAGCATGCGCTACGTCGGCTCGCTGCTGTACCTGGTGATACCCGGCTCGGTGATCGGCTTTACCGCGTACCTGACCCTGGTGGGTCGCATGGGCCCCGAGCGCGCCGCTTACTGCACGGTGCTGTTCCCGGTGGTGGCGTTGAACGTCTCGGCCTATGCCGAAGGGTACCAATGGACCGCACCGGCCCTGGGCGGGCTGGTACTGGTGATGCTTGGCAACGTGCTGGTGTTTCGCAAGAGCGCCAGGCCGGCGACGCCCCCGTCGACTGGGTCGCTGGGGGCGCAGCTGGTGCCGGGCGGCGCGGTGCTGGTTCGCCCTAGCCCTTGAACGCCTGCGGGTTGACCAGATCCTGAGGGCGTTTGCCGAGCAGCGCCGCCGTCAGGTTGTCGATGGCGCGATAAGCCATGGCATCACGGGTCTGCGCCGTGGCCGAGCCGATATGCGGCAGCGTCACGACGTTGCCCAGCTGGAACAACGGCGATTCGGCCAGCGGTTCCTTCTCGTAGACATCCAGGCCGGCGCCGCGCAAGGTGCCGTCGCGCAGCGCCTGCACCAGCGCCGCTTCATCGACCACCGGCCCGCGCGAGATATTCACCAGAATGGCGCTCTTCTTCATTTGCGCCAGCTCGGCGGTGCCGATCATGTGCCGGGTCTTGTCGCTGAGCGGCACCACCAGGCAGACGAAATCTGCCTCCGCCAGCAGTTGCTCGAGGCTGCGGAACTGCGCGCCCAGTTCCTGCTCCAGTTCAGGCTTGCGGCTGTTGCCGCTGTACAGGATGGGCATGTCGAAGCCCAGCCGTCCGCGGCGTGCCACTGCCGCGCCGATATTGCCCAGGCCGACGATGCCCAGCGTCTTGCCGTACACATCGGTGCCGAACTGGTCGGGGCCGACGCTGGCTTTCCAGTTGCCGGCCTTGGTCCAGGCGTCCAGTTCGGCCACGCGCCGGGCGCTGCTCATGATCAGGGCGAAGGCCAGGTCGGCGGTGCTCTGGGTCAGTACGTCAGGGGTGTTGGTGAGCATGATGCCGCGCTCGTCGAAATAGCTGACGTCGTAGTTGTCGTAGCCCACCGACACGCTGGAAACCACCTCCAGATTGGCGGCGTCGGCCAGTTGCTTGCGGCCCAATGGCCGGCCGGCGCCGATCAGGCCGTGGGCCTTGGGCAGCGCCTCGTTGAACTGCGCGGCGATGTCACCCGCCTTCGGGTTGGGCACGATGACGTCGAAATGCGCTTCGAGCCGCTCGACCATGGCAGGGGTGATACGGCTGAACGCGAGGACGGTTTTTTTCATTGGGCGTGTGCTCGTCGGGAGTAATGAGAGCACGCTAACATTCCCGATCGAGCAGAAACAATCCCGGCTCAGTTGGCGATCTGCAGGTCGAAGGTCTGCAGGTCGGCGTCGTGCGCCGCCAGAATGTCGGGCAGCGAACCGCGCAGGTATTCCACCCAGGTCTTGATCTTCGCATCCAGGTACTGACGGGACGGATAGATGGCGTACAGGTTCAACTCCTGCAGGCGGTACTCGGGCAGCATGCGTACCAGCGTGCCGTTGCGCAGGCCATCGATGGCCGCGTAGATAGGCAGCACGCCCACGCCCATGCCACTGCTGATGGCGGTCTTCATCGCATCGGCGGAATTGACCTGGAACGGTGCGTTGCTGATGTTGACCATTTCCTGACCATCGGGGCCCTGAAACAGCCATTTTTCCAGTTGCACCACCGGGCTGACCAGGCGCAGGCAGGCATGGTCGCGCAGATCGCCGGGCGTGCGCGCCGAGCCATGAGCCTTCACGTATTCGGGGGAGGCGCAGACGATGCTGTAGGTGATGCCCAGGCGTTGCGAGACGAAGCCCGAATCGGGCAGCTCGCTGGCCAGGACGATGGACACGTCATAGCCTTCGTCGAGCAGGTCCGGGACCCGGTTGGCCAGGGTCAGGTCGAAGGTCACGTCCGGATGGGTACGCCGGTAGCGCGCGATAGCGTCGATCACGAAGTGCTGGCCGATGCCGGTCATGGTGTGCACCTTCAACTGCCCCGAAGGCCGCGCGTGGGCGTCGCTGGCCTCGGCCTCGGCTTCCGCCACATAGGTGAGGATCTGCTCGCAGCGCACCAGGTAGCGTTTGCCGGCCTCGGTCAGGGCAATGCGTCGGGTCGTGCGGTTGAGCAGCCGCGTCTGCAGGTGTGCTTCGAGGTTGGACACCGCGCGCGAGACGTTGGCGGTGGTAGTGTCCAGTTGCGCGGCGGCGGCGGTGAAACTGCCGGCTTCGGCCACACAGGTGAACGCACGCATGTTTTGCAAGGTGTCCATGATTCGGTCTCTGGTTCGACGGACAAATTGTCGCATGAAGCAACAATTATACAGAAGGATTATCACCGGTTCGGTAACAAAGATTCGCAGGAATTCCAGCTTATCGCCGCTATGCACCCGCTCTAGAATGCCGGCCCAGACCTCTCCGCACGCCTACCCCTTTCCGGAAATCGCCGCAGTGCCGCGCCGCCTCATCGACGAGTTGAAACCCCTCAGTATCTGGATCTTGACCCTGGCCTTGACCGGCTGTATCGGCACTGCCGGCATCGCTCCCGAGGACGAAGCCTTGTCAGCCGATGCGCTGGCCACCGACGCTGCCATTCAAACCGCCGTCCAGGATGCTCGCTGGCCTGAGGGCCAATGGTGGCAAGCGTATGGCGACAAGCAGCTCGATGCCTGGGTGAGCCTGGCCTTGCTCGGCAGCCCGAGCATGGCCATGGCGGCCGCCCGCGTGCGCCAGGCCAAGGCCATGGCGGGGCTGGCGGAGTCCGCCGAATCCCTGCACATCGACGCCAGCGCTCATTTGCATCGCCACGCCTGGCCTGCCGACCCCTTCTATGGTCCCGGCGACCTGTCGCGCCAGACCACGTGGGACAATGACGCCGGTCTGGGCTTCACCTATGCGCTGGACCTGTGGGGCCGTGAGCGCAATGCCAGCGAGCGCGCCGTCGACCTTGCACACATGAGCGTCGCTCAGGCGCGGCAGGCTCGGCTGGAGCTTGCGAGCAACGTGGTGCAGGCGTACATCCAGCTCTCATTGCACTATGCCCAGCGCGACATCGCGCACAGCACCCTGACCCAGCAAGAGCAGATCCTGGCGCTGGCGCAGCGGCGTCTGCGCGGCGGCATCGGCACCCATCTGGAAGTCAGCCAGGCCGAGACTCTGCTGCCGGAAACCCATCGGCAGATCGACGCCCTGGATGAGCAGATTTCCCTCGCACAGAACCAACTGGCCGCACTGGCGGGCAAAGGGCCGGGGCAGGGCAGCCAACTCACGCGTCCTAGCTTGTCTCTGCAAGCGCCGCTTGGGTTGCCTTCGGTGCTGCCCGCGCAACTGCTGGGGCAGCGCCCGGATGTGGTCGCCAGCCGCTGGGCCGTGGCGGCGAACGCGCGCGGCATCGATGTGGTGCAGGCTGGTTTCTATCCCAACGTCGATCTGGTCGGCAGCCTGAGTTACCTGGCCACCGGCGGCGGCATGCTGGAGTTCCTCGCCGGCCGCAAGCTGAGCTACAACGCTGGCCCCGCGTTGAGCCTGCCGATCTTCGATGGCGGTCGGCTGCGTGCGCAGTTGGCCGATGCATCGGCAGGCTACGATCAGGCCGTGGCACGCTACAACCAGACGTTGGTGGAGGCGCTCAAGCAGATCTCCGACCAGCTGATTCGCCGCGCCTCCATGGCCAAGCAACAGGCCTTCGCCGAGCAATCGGTGGCGTCGGCGCGCAAGAGCTACGACATTGCCCTGATCGCCTACCAGCGCGGTCTGACCGGCTACCTGGAAGTGCTCGATGCGCAGACTTTGCTGTTGCGCCAGCAGCAGGTCGAGCAACAGGTGCAGGCTGCGCGGCTGGCGGTGCATGCGCAGTTGGTCACGGCGCTGGGCGGTGGCCTGGGGGCGGGCAGCGATACCCCTGCCGCGCAGCGTCTGCAGGTTCCCAAGCCACTGGTGGTGATCGGTAGATGACCACTTGGCTGGGCAGCCTGCCCTGGCGCCGGGGTTTCTTCGACTGGGCACGCAGCGATGGCGTCACCTGGATCTACATCTTCAAGGTGCTGCTGGCCGCATTCACCACGCTGTGGCTGGCCATGCGCCTGGAGCTGCCGCAACCGCGTACGGCGATGATCACCGTGTTCATCGTTATGCAGTTGCAAAGCGGCCACGTCTTCGCGAAAAGTTTCTATCGTCTGCTGGGCACGCTGGCGGGATCGGCGGTGACGGTGGTGTTGATCGCCCTGTTCGCGCAGAACACCGAGCTGTTCCTGTGCGGCCTGGCGCTGTGGGTCGGCCTCTGCTCGACCGGTGCCATGCGCTGCCGCAACTTCCGCGCCTACGGCTTTGTCTTGGCTGGCTACACCGCGGCCATGGTCGGTCTGCCGGCCCTGGCCCATCCGGACGGTGCCTTCATGGCGGCGGTCTGGCGCGTGCTGGAGATTGCCCTGGGCATTCTTGTCGCGACGGCGGTCAGCGCGGCCATTCTTCCGCAGTCGGCCTCCGCTTCGATGCGCAACGCCTTGTATCAGCGCTTTGGCGTATTCGCCCGGTTCGCCGCCGATGGCCTGCGCGGTGGCAGCGCACGGGAACAGTTCGAAGCCGACAACGTGCGCTTCATCGCCGAAGCGGTGGGCCTGGAGAGCCTGCGCAGTGTGACGGCCTTCGAAGACCCGCACATGCGCCGGCGCAATGGTCGGGTCAGCCGACTGAACAGTGAATTCATGGCGGTGACCACCCGCTTCAATGCGCTGCACCAATCACTCGAGCGTATCCGCGCGCGCGGTCATCGCCAGGTGGTAACTGCCATCGAACCGGCCTTGCAGGCATTGACGCACGTGCTGGACGACTTCGCCGGGCAGGCCTTGACCAATGCCGATGCCGCACGTTTGGCCCGGCGCATGGTGCAGTACAAGGACGCGCTGCCAGCACAGGTGCGCAGCTTGCGCGACAGCTTCGAGCAGAGTGGTCCGGAAGATGACGATCTGCTGGATTTCCATACCGCATTCGAGTTGCTCTATCGCTTCGTCGAAGAACTGCACGGCTATGCCCAGACCCATGCCTCGCTGGCCGAGCATCGGCATGCCCGCGAGCGCTGGGACGAGCCGTACCGTGCGCAGACCAACTGGCTGGCCAGCGCCGCCGCCGGTATTCGCGGCGCGCTGGTGTTGCTGCTGCTGGGCGGCTATTGGATAGCGACGGCCTGGCCCAGCGGCGCGACCATGACCCTGGTAGCTGCAGCCACCGTAGGCCTGTCGGCGGCGTCACCGAACCCGCGGCGGATGTCGTTCCAGATGGCCTGCGGCACCTTGCTGGGGGCGCTGGTCGGCTTCTACACGACCTTTTTCGTGCTGCCGTGGATCGACGGCTTCGCGCTACTGTGCCTGACCCTCGCGCCGGTGCTGACGCTGGGCGCCTTCCTTGCCTCTCGACCTCGCTTCGTTGGCTATGGACTGGGCCTGCTGATCTTCTTTTCCATGGGCTCGGTGCCCGGCAACCTCACCCAGTACGATCCGTATGCGTTCATCAACGACTACATTGGCATGGTCCTGGGGATGCTGTTCTGCGCTGCCGCTGGCGCGGTCATCCTGCCGCCCAACAGTCGCTGGATGTGGCAGCGCCTGGAGCAGGACCTGCGCGCCCTGGTGGTGTTCGCCATCAGCGGCAAGCCGCGCGGCCTGGGCTCGGCCTTCGAGAGCCGCACCCGCGACCTGCTGCATCAGGCCTATGGCCTGGCGGCCGGGCAGCCACAGGTGCAGCGCAACCTGCTGCGCTGGATGTTCGTGGTGATGGAGGTGGGGCACGCCATCATCGAGCTGCGCCGCGAGCAGGAGCGCTTGCCGGTGCACCCGGCCTATGCCCCGTGGCAGCCGTGGCGCCAGTCGATCCGGGTGCTGGGGCGTGCGCTGATTCGCCTGTTCATCCAGCCCCAGGCGGGCAACCTCCAGCGCGCGTTGGCGGCCGTGGAGCAGGCCATTCACCTGGTCAGGAACACCGACGAGCCCTTCGCCCGACATTTCGATACCTCGGCGCTGCGCCGGGTGCAGAGTTACCTGCACTTCATCCGCAGCTCGTTGCTGGACCCGCAATCACCCCTTGCCGAACTGGCCGCGCCTGGAGCCGAGCATGCCGCGTGAGATCGCCTTCCATGGTCTGTACATGCCGACCATGACCCTGTTGTTCGTGCTCGCCGCCGGGTTGGCCTGGGCCTTCGACCGGCTGTTCGCCAGCCTCGATGTGTACCGATTCTTCTGGCACCCGGCGCTGTTGCGCCTGAGCCTGTTCGTCTGTCTGTTCGGCGCCATGGCGCTGACTGTCTACCGGTGAGAACCTGCGCAATGAAAAAGTTTTTCAGCCTGTTGGCGACCCTGCTGGTGCTGGCACTGGCGATCTTCATCGGTCGCCAGTTGTGGGTGCACTACATGCAAACACCCTGGACCCGCGACGGACGCGTGCGTGCGGACATCATCAACGTCGCCGCCGATGTGTCGGGCTACGTCACGGCGGTGCCGGTGCGCGACAACCAGCGTGTGCGCAAGGGCGACGTGCTGCTGCAGATCGATCCGGCGCACTACCGCCTGGCGGTCAAGCAGGCGCAGGCGCTGGTGGCGTCGCGCAAGGCCGCCTGGGACATGCGCAAGGTCAATGCCAGCCGTCGTGCCGACCTCGATGAACTGGTGATCTCCAGGGAAAGTCGCGAGGACGCCAGCAACGTCGCCGCCTCGGCACTGGCCGACTATCAACAGGCCGAGGCGCGCCTCGAGGCCGCGCAGCTGGACCTGGACCGCGCCCGTGTGCTGGCCACGGTAGATGGCTACGTCACCAACCTCAACGTGCATGTCGGTGACTACGCGCGGGTGGGTGAGGCCAAGCTGGCCGTGGTCGATGAACATTCGTTCTGGGTCTACGGCTATTTCGAAGAAACCAAGCTGCCCCATGTGCATGTCGGCGACGCGGCGCAGTTGCAGATGATGAGCGGCGAGACCCTCAAGGGCCATGTGGACAGCATCTCGCGCGGCATCTATGACCGCGACAACCCGCAAAGCCGCGAGCTGACCGCCGACGTCAATCCGACCTTCAACTGGGTTCGCCTGGCGCAGCGAGTGCCGGTGCGCATCCAGCTGGACGAGGTGCCCGAAGGCGTGCTGCTGGCAGCCGGCACGACCTGCACGGTGATCGTCACGCCCGCACTGCGGTGATCACTGCGCAAGCGTTCGCCATTACCGATGCTTATTGGGAAAAACTGCCTTGCAAGCGTTCGGCGCGGAATTCCAGGGTCTGCGGGCGATAGCCGGGGCGCAGTGGCGGCAGCGGCAGGCAGTCCTGCCAGTCGGCACCGGCCTGCAGTTCACCAGGGCCGCGGTAGCGAGGTGCGGTGTAGAGGTTTTCGGCCAGGTTGGCGGTCTGGCCGGGCGCGTAGGCAGCTATCTGCCACTGCAGTTCCTGCATCGGTACGTTGTTGCCGTTGTTCAGGTTCAGGCGCAGCGGACGGTCGCCCGGACAGCCCTGCGGATCGTAGGTGATGCGCATCTCCAGGCGTGCCAGGCGGTGGGCTTCGCGGGTGTCGCTCCAGATGACCCACAGCGAGAGCAACGCCAGGCTGAACAGGGCAGCACCGGAGATCGGCAGCGCCTTGGACGGGTAGCGGACCAGCAAGACGATCCAGGTGATGACCAGAAAGATGCCGATTAACATGACTGCCAGCCTTGGTTGGGAAGAGAGGGGTATCGTACAGAACGTTGGCGTGTCGGTGGCAGGCGCACCCACGCCAGGTCAATCATCCGGGTGATCGCGCAGAAACACCAGGTGGTCGGGCCGTGACTGCTCGGCGCTGTAGCGATAGCCCTGGCGGTCGAAGCCCTTGAGCTGCAGGGGGTCGTGGAGTTTTTCGTCGATCACGAAACGCGCCATCATGCCGCGGGCTTTCTTGGCATAGAAGCTGATGATCTTGTACTGGCCATTCTTCAGGTCCTTGAAGTCGGCAGTGATCAGGCGCGCCTGCAAAGCCTTGCGCTTGACCGCCGAGAAATACTCGTTCGACGCCAGGTTGAACAGCACGTCGTCGCCTTGTTCGGCCAGGGCCTGGTTGAGCCATTGGCTGATGCGCTCGCCCCAGAACGCATAGAGGTCCTTGCCGCGCGCGTTGACCAGCTTGGTGCCCATCTCCAGTCGGTACGGTTGCATCAGGTCCAGTGGCCGCAGCAGGCCGTAGAGGCCCGACAGCATGCGCAGGTGTTTCTGCGCGTAGTCGAAACCCGCTTTGTCCAAGGTGGTCGCGTCCAGTCCGGTGTAGACGTCGCCCTTGAAGGCGAGCAACGCCTGCTTGGCGTTGGCTGGCGTGAAGTCGGGTGTCCAGCTGCCGAAGCGTGCCGCGTTGAGGCCGGCCAGCTTGTCGGAGAGATGCATGAGCTCGGCGATCTGCGCGGGGCTGAGCTCGCGCAGTTGTTCGATCAGCACCTGGGAATGGTCGAGAAATTCAGGCTGGGTGTGGCGCTGGATGACCGGCGGGGTATCGAAGTCGAGGGTCTTGGCGGGGGATATCACCATCAGCATGCAGAGGTTCTCCTGTGAGCGTGGGCAAATTCTGGAGCAGTGCCCGGAGCGCGTCCACCATTAAGCGTGGGTGCATCCAGATGGACCGCAGCGACCCCGGACGCGGCTCGCGCCGCTGCTACAGGAGATCGCTTGTGCCGTTGGTACGGCGTTCCTCTGTAGCAGCGGCGCAAGCCGCGTCCGGCCACACCGCGAACCCTCTGGCACACCACCCACCCCCAACCGTATTGACGCCATCGATCACACTCCCCCACAGTGCCCGGAAAAAGGAAATCCGCGCATGGACTACGCACTCATCGACTGGAGCATCATGCTTCTGGCAATCGCCGCCGCCTACATCGTCTTCGGCATTGCCGGCTTCGGCACGGCACTGGTTGCAGGCCCGGTACTCATACATTTCATGCCGCTGGCGACGCTCATCCCGCTGTTGGTCGTACTCGATTTCATCGCTGCCTTCGGCAATCTGCTTCCTGCCCGGCAGTCGGTGGTGGGCGTGGAGCTCAAACGCCTGCTGCCGTTCATGGCGCTGGGCTGCACCCTGGGCGTGGTCTTTCTGCTCAACCTGAAATCCGACCTGCTGTTGCTGCTGATGGGTATGTTCATCACCGGCTACGCCCTGTACATGCTGCTGACCACGGCGCGACCCGCACGGTTGTCGCCCTGGTGGGCCGTACCGATGGGCACCATCGGCGGGCTGTTCGGGGCCTTGTTCGGCAGCGGCGGGTTTCTCTATGCGATCTACCTGGGCGCGCGGCTGGACGACAAACAGCAGGTGCGCGCCACGCAAAGCGCGCTGATCAGTTGCAGCACTATCGTGCGCCTGACCCTGTTCATCATTGCCGGGGTCTACGCCGACACCCAGCTGCTGCTGACTGCCCTCTGCCTGCTTCCGGCCATGGCAGCAGGCCTGTTGATCGGACGACGATTGACCCTGCGCATGTCCCGCGAAGCGTTCGTGCGGCTGGTGACCTGGCTGGTGCTGGCCAGCGGCCTGGCGTTGCTGTACCGCTATTTCAACCCTTGACCTGCGCGAGCAGGGGACTATCCTGCCGCTTTTGCGTACTGTCGGGCCCTTGCATGAACACTCAGAACATTCTCGTTCCGCGCCTCTCCACCCTGCCGGTGCACGAGCCGCGTGCGCGGGCAATCCTGCGCTGGCTGGTACGCAAGAACATCGTCGAAGAACAGCTGAGCACCTGTGGCCGCAGCGGCAACCGCATGGCCTACGCCATCGGCCCGGGCGCGCGCCAGGTCGTCGAAAATCCTGAGGTGTTGCCCTACGGACAAACGGTCAACGGTCTGGAAGTGGTCACCGATCGCTGCATTTTCACGCCCGTGGACGGTTTCCTGCACGAGGCCGGCTGCCCCGAATGCCGTCAGGAAGTGGGTGAAGCGCTGTTCGACAGCCTCGAGGAATGGATGCCCGGCCTGACCGACAACTTCACTTGCCCGCTGTGCGGCCATGAAGATGACATCAATGGTTTTCTGTTCCTGCAGCCCTGCGCCTTCTCCAATCTGGGTTTCATCTTCAATAATTGGGGCCAGACCCCCTTCAAGGCGGAGTTCATCGCCGAATTCGCCGATTGGCTCGACCAGCCGATTGCGCAGGTGCTGGTAAAGTTCCAGGACAATTGACCGCCAGGCCATCTTTGCCTTTCTTGTGGGGGCATGTGTGGGTATAATGGCGCGCTTCCATTTTCCCGCTCGGGAGCCCCCGCATGCTGCGTATCAGCCAAGAAGCCCTGACCTTCGACGACATTCTTCTAGTGCCCGGTTATTCCGAAGTACTGCCCAATGAAGTCAGCCTCAAGACCCGTTTGACCCGCGGCATCGAGTTGAACATCCCGCTGATCTCCGCGGCGATGGACACCGTGACCGAAGCCCGCCTCGCCATTGCCATGGCTCAGGAAGGCGGCATCGGGATCATCCACAAGAACATGACCATCGAGCAGCAGGCTGCCGAAGTGCGCAAGGTCAAGAAGTTCGAGGCCGGCGTGGTCAAGGACCCGATCACCATCGAGGCTGATGCCACCGTTCGCGACCTGTTCGAACTGACCTCGCTGCACAACATCTCCGGCGTGCCGGTGCTGCACGACGGCAACCTGGTGGGCATCGTCACCTCGCGCGACGTGCGCTTCGAAAACCGCCTGGAAATCCCCGTCCGCGAAGTGATGACGCCCAAAGAGCGTCTGGTCACCGTCCGCGAAGGGGCCGACAAGGACCTGGTCCGCGACCTGCTGCACAAGCATCGCATCGAAAAGGTCCTGATCGTCGACGCCGAGTTCCACCTCAAGGGCATGATGACCGTCAAGGACATCGAGAAGGCCAAGGCCTACCCGCTGGCGAGCAAGGATGACCAGGGTCGTCTGCGCGTTGGCGCGGCCGTCGGTACCGGCAAAGACACCGGCGAGCGTGTCAGCGCTCTGGTTGCAGCCGGCGTCGACGTGGTCGTGGTCGACACCGCCCACGGTCACTCCAAAGGCGTGATCGACCGTGTGCGCTGGGTCAAGCAGAACTTTCCCGACGTGCAGGTCATCGGCGGCAACATCGCCACCGGCGAAGCCGCCAAGGCCCTGGCCGAAGCGGGCGCCGATGCCGTCAAGGTCGGTATCGGCCCGGGCTCCATCTGCACCACCCGTATCGTTGCCGGTGTCGGCGTGCCGCAGATCAGCGCCATCGCCAACGTCGCCGCAGCCCTGGAAGGCACCGGCGTGCCGTTGATCGCCGACGGTGGCATCCGCTTCTCCGGTGACCTGTCCAAGGCCATCGTCGCTGGCGCCTACTGCGTGATGATGGGCTCGATGTTCGCCGGTACCGAAGAGGCGCCAGGCGAAATCGAACTGTTCCAGGGTCGCTCCTACAAGGCCTACCGCGGCATGGGCTCGCTGGGCGCCATGTCCCAGGCCCAGGGCTCGTCCGACCGTTACTTCCAGGACTCCTCGGCCGGTGCCGAGAAGCTCGTGCCCGAGGGTATCGAAGGCCGCGTTGCCTACAAGGGCGGCCTGTCGGCGATCATCCATCAGTTGATGGGTGGCCTGCGTTCTTCCATGGGTTACACCGGCAGCGCCGACATCCAGGAAATGCGCACCAAGCCCGAGTTCGTCCGCATCACCGGCGCCGGCATGGCTGAATCCCACGTCCACGACGTGCAGATCACCAAGGAAGCGCCCAACTACCGCGTGGGCTGACCCCGGTAGTCCGCCTGCCGCCCGGTGCACACCCGGCGGCAGACGGAAATTCAATCCAGCGGGGCTGTTCACTACAGCCCCGTGTTGTTTCCGAATACATCTGACGAGAATGAGTCATGGCCCTCGACATTCACGCCCACCGTATCCTGATCCTCGATTTCGGTTCCCAGTACACCCAGCTGATTGCCCGCCGCGTGCGCGAAATCGGCGTGTACTGCGAGCTGCACCCGTTCGACATGGACGATGAAGCGATTCGCCAATTCGCCCCGCGCGGCGTCATCCTCGCCGGCGGGCCCGAGTCGGTCCACGAAGCCGACAGCCCGCGCTGCCCGCAGGCGGTGTTCGACCTGGGCGTGCCGGTCTTCGGCATCTGCTACGGCATGCAGACCATGGCCGAGCAGTTGGGTGGCAAGGTGGCCGGTTCCGATATGCGCGAGTTCGGCTACGCGCGCGTCGACGTGGTCGGCAAGAGCCGCATCCTGGAAGGCATCGAAGACCACATCGACGCCGATGGCGTGTTCGGCCTGGACGTGTGGATGAGCCACGGCGACAAGGTCACCGAGATTCCCCAGGGCTTCAATGTGCTGGCCAGCACCCCGAGCTGCCCGATCGCCGGCATGTTCGACGACGACCGCCACTACTACGGCGTGCAGTTCCACCCGGAAGTGACCCACACCAAGCAGGGCGAGCGCATTCTGTCGCGCTTCATCATCGACATCTGCGGCTGCGAAGCACTGTGGACCCCGTCGAAGATCGCCGAAGACGCCATCGCCCAGGTCCGCGCCCAGGTCGGTACCGACAACGTCCTGCTGGGCCTGTCCGGCGGCGTCGACTCCTCGGTGGTCGCGGCCCTGCTGCACAAGGCCATCGGCGATCAGCTGACCTGCGTGTTCGTCGACAACGGTCTGCTGCGCCTGCACGAAGGCGAGCAGGTCATGGCCATGTTCGCCGAGAACATGGGCGTCAAGGTGATCCGCGCCAACGCCGAGGACCAGTTCCTCGGCAACCTGGCCGGCGAAGCCGACCCGGAGAAGAAGCGCAAGATCATCGGCCGCACCTTCATCGACGTGTTCGACGCCGAATCGTGCAAGCTGGACAACATCAAGTACCTGGCCCAAGGCACCATCTACCCTGACGTGATCGAGTCGGCCGGTGCCAAGAGCGGCAAGGCCCACGTGATCAAGTCCCACCACAACGTCGGCGGCCTGCCCGAGGAGATGAACCTCAAGCTGGTCGAGCCACTGCGTGAGCTGTTCAAGGACGAAGTCCGCCGTCTGGGCCTGGAACTGGGCCTGCCGTACGACATGGTCTACCGCCATCCATTCCCCGGCCCAGGCCTGGGCGTGCGCATCCTGGGTGAAGTGAAGAAGGAATACGCCGACCTGCTGCGTCGCGCCGACCACATCTTCATCGAAGAACTGCGCAAGGCCGACTGGTACCACAAGGTCAGCCAGGCGTTCGTGGTGTTCCAGCCGGTCAAATCGGTCGGCGTCGTCGGCGACGGCCGTCGCTACGCCTGGGTCGTCGCCCTGCGCGCCGTGGAAACCATCGACTTCATGACCGCTCGGTGGGCGCACCTGCCGTACGAGCTGCTGGAAACGGTGAGCGGCCGCATCATCAACGAGATCGAAGGCATTTCGCGGGTGACCTACGACGTGTCGAGCAAGCCGCCGGCTACGATTGAGTGGGAATGATCCCGCGTCCGGCATTGCCCGGCACAATCTAGCAAAAAATGCCCTGAAGCCCGCGTAATTGCGGGCTTTTGGCTTTTTGGGTCTGGCAAGTTCAGGCAGCGTTTTGCATCGCCAAGCATGTATTTTTTATGGCATGGTACGGGGTACTAAATGCATCCGATGCCATGCATGACGCTTGATACCATGCTCCTCTTATCAGGACTGGCATGGTATCGAGATAGCCAAGAGGCCCGGTTTTACTGGGGGAAACCCCATTCTTCCGTGCTTTTCAGAGCATGGTATTTTTTCATGGGAAAAGTGGAAGCCATGCTCACTGATACCAAGCTCCGAAACCTCAAACCGCAAGACAAGCTCTACAAAGTGATTGACCGCGATGGTTTGTACGTGGCGGTTACACCGGCCGGCTCAATCTCCTTTCGCTACAACTACTCCATCAATGGCCGGCAGGAAACCGTCACCTTCGGTCGTTATGGCTTGGGCGGGATCACCCTGGCAGAGGCGCGTGAGAGGCTAGGGGAGGCGAAGAAGATGATCGCCGCAGGTAAGTCGCCAGCTAAGGAGAAGGCGCGTGCGAAGGCGCGCACGAAGGGGGCTGAGACATTTGATGATTGGGCTGAAAAATGGCTGCGCGGCTATCAGATGGCGGATTCGACACGCGATATGCGCCGGTCAGTTTATGAGCGCGAATTGAAGCCGAAGTTTGGCAATCAGAAGCTGGCTGAAATCACTCATGAGGATCTGCGAGCGCTGACTGACGCGATAGTGGAGCGGGGTGCGCCTGCAACTGCCGTCCATTCACGTGAGATCGTGCTGCAGGTCTTTCGTTGGGCCATTGAGCGTGGCCAGAAGGTTGAAAATCCAGCGGATCTAGTAAGGTCTGCCAGCATCGCTAAATTCGAGCCACGCGACCGTGCGTTGACGCCTGATGAAATTGCGCTGATGTACCAGTACATGGATAGGATCGGAACCGCGACTTCAGTCCGCGCAGCATCAAAGCTCCTTCTGCTTACGATGGTGCGCAAGAGCGAGCTGACCAACGCGGCATGGAGCGAAATCAACTTCAGCGAGGCGCTATGGACGATCCCCAAAGAGCGGATGAAGCGCCGAAATCCCCATTTGGTGTTTCTGTCCCGGCAAGCTTTGGATTTCTTCATCGCGTTGAAAACCTTAGCCGGAGGTTCTAAGTACGTTCTGCCTTCACGCTACGACTCCGACTTGCCAATGAGCGCAGCCACGATCAACCAGGTACTAACGCTGACCTACCGTCTTGCTCAAAAGGAAGGCGTACCCCTAGGAAAGTTCGGCCCTCACGATTTGCGACGCACTGCAAGCACGCTGCTGCATGAGGCTGGTTACAACTCTGACTGGATCGAGAAGTGTCTTGCGCACGAGCAGAAAGGCGTTCGAGCCGTTTACAACAAGGCCGAGTATCGGGATCAGCGGCGAGCGATGTTGCAGGATTGGGCGGATATGATTGATGAGTGGACGCTTAAGAAGCCTAGGAAAATACTAGGCTAAGAATCGCCTGCGGATCGATGTCGCTAATCTCTGCATCGTCCGATTGAACCCACAGCCCAAAGCTGCCCTGGACGGAGGGCAGCTACCTAAATATCCAATTAATTGAAAATCCAAGATTTTATACTAGTCTGCTAGACCTAGCTTCCGACTAAACCAGTGGTATTGAGTATAGTCAAACTCATTGCCAAATAACTCATCTATGCGCGCTTTGATGATGACGTAATCGTGGCGTGCCTTGTTCCTATCGTGGCACTGGCTATTATTTTCAATTTTTTCTGCGAGGTACTTAATTGCAGCTTTGTTAAAAAATTTAATGTACTGAGGTATTGCCACTTGAAAGCGAGAATTTGCCTGGTCGTAGCTTCCGCTTACGCCATAGTAAGTGGCGACTATATTGCAAAATTTCTCTTGCCACTCTTCAGTATCAGAAATCTGAAAAATATAGTCGAATTGGGATGGACTGATAGCCGGCGAATCATTTTTGATCCAGCCCTCTAAGTCATTGCCGTGCGCCATGATGCTTTCTTTGATAAACCACCCTATAACTTTTCCTATGTCATCCTCAGCAATACAATGCTCTACCTTCAGGCGAGCCGCCTCACTTAAGACGGGAAACAGTTCCGGGTTATTAGAAATAAAGAATGTCAAATATTGCAGTGGGGTTTCTGAGCTGGCGATATTGCTATAATAATCAACATCACCCTTTATCGTGTCAGCAAGAGCAGCCTTGTTGCGAGCTGCCACCACCTCTAGAACGTGCAAGTTGATTAAACGGTTTTTTACGCAATTTTCATCCTCAAGCCTAAAGACAAATTTCCACAGCTGACGAAAAATACTTAATTCAACTGATGGAGTTGCTCGTTCAAGGTAGCGGCTGACAACGTACTTTTTTACCTTTGCCCTATCACTCAACATTTCACTAGACTCGGCGACATCCATGAGGAGTTCCTTGAGAATATGCTGAGTATAAAATGGAGGTTTCGTTAATACATCGGTCAAGGTATTACGAAGCAGAGACCTAACTGTTTCCTTGTTAGGCGAATGCAGCTCCCGCTCTCTATTAAGAACAGGGTGGGCGGAAAGGTGTCTCTGCTTTTGAAGGTATCTTAAGTTTTCATACTCCGAGCTGTCCAAGAGATGCGTTTTATCATGAATATCGTCAATCAGCCTCAATTCCCAAGCCGCAGACTTTTGGTCCTCTTGTTGGATTTTGCTCATCTCTGCCAATATTGATTTAGCCGAAGCATCGTCATATAAATCAATCAGGCTTTGTAGTTTGTACACAAGATCACATACGGCTACTGACCAGAGCATTACAACTGCCGATCTGTGGTTTCCGTTATGATATGAGGATAAGACTTCTTTGAAGTAATCCTTCGTTTTTCCATAATGAATACGATCTGACATTTTTTCTAATGCAAACTCATCCATAAGACACCCACTTAGCTAATGTAAATACATGTTGTGAAAGCAAAATTGTAATTTTTAGATCTAGCCAAAGCTATCGTCATCGGCGGCCTAGCTTAGGGTTTGTACGAAAAGTCGCCGAGCGGCGATCAGGCAAGGAGAAAACAGGCGAGGAAGCGGAGTTTACGGGTTGTAAATGAGCATCCGAGCCTGTTTTCAACGCCGCATGATCGTCGCGCAGGCACTTTTCATGCAAAGCCTAGCCCCAGTGTTTGCCATCGAGCTTACCAGCCGTGTCGCCTTGCTCGAAATATTTTCCGCTTGTCAGTATCCTGCGCCAGGTTTGCATCCATCGGCCAAGCGTCTAGAACTGCAGGGAATTCATGCTGGAAATCACGGACAAGGACATCGAAGCGCTGGCCGAAGACGAGCTGCGCACACTCGTGGGGTTGCTTGCAGAGTACGAACAGCGTGGAGCTGGGCAATCTGCGCTCAAGGCGCGCTGGGGCGGTGATCAAAAATCCAAGGATGGCGGGGTGGATGTTCGTGTCAGCGCGTTCGCCGACGCGCGCCCCGATGGTTTCATTCCATGTCCCGACACGGTGTTTCAGGTCAAGAAAAACAATATCACCGCCGAAAGGATCAAGGCAGAGATGTGCCCTGACCAACTATTGCGCCAGGCGGTCCGAGCGCTGGCACATGTGGCCGGCGCCTATGTGATCGTCTGTGGCAAGTCGATCGCCAGTGAGTTGATCGTGCCAAGGGTCGAAGCGATGGAGGCAACCCTTGATCAGAATGGCTTGAAAGGCATGATCAAGGTCGACTTTTATGATGCCAGCACACTGGCCACGGCCGTGCGCGGCTACCCTGGTCTGGTCATCTGGGTGCGCCAAACGGTCAAGCGCCCCATTGGCAACTGGCAGCCAGCGCTGGCCGTCGGCCAGCAAAGCCAGGCGTCTGCCTACCTGTGCGACGACCAGCCACGGGTCGAATGCCCAGGGCATCCAGCGCCGCTGAGCGTGGCACAAGCAGTGGACAGCATCCGCACAGCACTGGCCCTGCCCGGCAGCATCGTACGCTTGCTGGGTCTCCCAGGCACAGGCAAGACGCGCCTGGCGCAAGCATTGTTCGAAGACGGCGTTGGTGCCCAATCGCTACCCGCCCATAGCGGGGTCTACGGTGACATTGGCTTGTCGCTTACCCCCCCGCCTGACGAAATGGCCTCGTTGTTGTGCGACAGCGAGCCTTTTCCCATCCTGATAATCGACAACTGCCCACCAGAACTGCACCGTGCATTGAAAGAGCGCGTGAGCAGGCTGGCGCTGAAGGTTAGCGTCCTGACGATCGAACACGAGATCAGGCAGCCAGACGAGTCCTACGACAATCTGTACATACTGCATCCTTCGTCGGACGCGATGATTCAAGTGCTGGTTCAACGCAGCCATCCGCAACTCAATGGACTGGCTGTCTCCAGCATTGCCAGGTTCGCAGGTGGCAATGCCCGGATCGCACTGTGGCTTGGTGCTAGTGCTGAGCATGGCAAGGACGTATCGACTTTGAACGATACCGAACTGCTCTACCGCATACTGCGCCAGGGGAAGGCCGAGGATCCGGCGCTGGAAGCCGCGGCAGAGGTGGCCGCACTCGTCTACTCGTTCGCTGTCGACGGCGAACCACCCGAAGGCGACGAGTCATGCCATCTCGCCCCCTTGGCCCAGATGGGCGCTGGTCAGTTCTATCGCCAGATCTCAAGGCTGCACAACCGTGGCCTGATTCAGGAGCGTGGGTTCTATCGCGCATTACTCCCTGAAGCGATTGCCAACCGACTGGCTGTTCAGGCCCTCAAGGCAATATCGCCGCGATCTATCGAGCAGATGTTCAACGATGCACCGGGCCGCCTGAAGCTCTCTTTCTGTCACAGGCTCAACTACTTGGGCGAAAACGACCGTGCAGTTCAATTGGTAAAACGCTGGTTCAACGGTGGCGGATGGCTGGGCAGCGCGTCAAAGTTGAATCGGGATGAGTGGCGGATGTTCAGCTACATCGCGCCCTTGGCTCCCAGTGAGTCGCTGGCACTATTGGGAAAGCTGGTGACACCGCAATCCGCCATCGATATCGACAGCCGACGCTTCATTACCCTGACCGTGAACGCATTGGCAAGAAAGACCGAGCATTTCGCCCAAGCCATAGACCTGCTGGTGCACCTGGCCAAACGCACGTACCGCAATAGAGATGAACGCGAGTATGTACTGCGCTTTGTCGAGTACCTGTTCCACTTTGCCAGCTGGGGCACCGAAGCTCCACTCGTACTGCGCCTGGATGTCGCAAGGTCGCTGCTCAACGGTCCAGACAGTTGGGTTGGGGAACGCGCGTTGAAAGGGCTGCTCGAACTCGAGCATTTCCCCATTCACGCCGACACCTTGTTGGCGGCGCAGCCGCCTGTCGATATCAGGATGCCAGCGGCCAGGGAAGACCCGGAGATATGGATAGGCCAAACGCTACAATTGGCCTGTGCGCTGGCCTTGGCGCCAGGCCCAGGCGCCGTGCCGGCAAGAGCGACGATCCTTGCTCACGCCAGAAGCCTGCTGCGTTTCAAGCAGCCCGCACACTGGCTGCAGGAATACTTCAGGCAACTGGCGCAAACCGAGTGGTGGAACGAGGCCAGGGGTGCCCTCATCGGCCTGCTCGATGCGCCAGACCTGAACCTCGGCGACTTTCAGCAACAGCAACTCGAAGCCGCCATCGAAGTGCTGACACCTTCCGGTATCGATGCGCTGATCGAACTTTCGATCAACTCACCCGACATTGCCGATAAGCCGCGCCGTGCTATTTCCGACGCTCGCATGGCACGACTGGAGCAGGATCAGCGACGCCTGGCCGAGGCGCTGTTAACCGAGCCACAGCAGTTGCCACAGTTTTTGCCTGCCGTGCTATCAAGCCCCAACTCGGCCGGGCACCTCGGTTTCCACCTTTGCACTGGCACTTTGCTGCCTCAAAACGTCTGGCAGCAGATTGTCGATGCCACGCCTGAAAAGGGCCTGAACCTTAGCTTCATCCAAGGGTTCATCCACGGTATGGCACACGCAAACCCCACTGCCCTGGATGAGCTGGCAGCAGATTTCCACCTGCAGCCCACGCTCAGTCCGTACCTCATCCATCTGTATTTCTTCACATATGGGAACGCTCAGGATGTCGCGCTCGCAACCCATGCCAATCTGACGCGCATACCCCTCACGGTCATTGCAGAACTGACCTATATGCTTGATTACCTGGAGATTCCTCAGGAGACATTGCACACGCTGATCTACGACATCGCCGCCCTTCCCGACGGCCTTCCGGCAGCGCTGGATCTGCTCGAGTCGCGCTTGTTCCAGGCATCGCTCGACCACCGGGACAGTTCACACTGGGCCGGCATGGCCGCCGACCTGCTCACTCGTTACCTTGACGAGGTGCCCGCGCAGCCTTATCGCCCCTTCGAGCCGGAAACCACCGTCGAGTTAGCGATGCGTTGCGCGGACAGTGGGGCACTGGCTCGAAAAACCATCGCCTACCTGCTTGAGCAAGGCAAAACTCAGCAGGGAGCCCAGGATGTCCGCTTGCGAATCGCTGTCTCGCTGATCGATGCTCATCCTTGCCTGGCTTTGCAGATGCTGGCCGATGCAGCCCGGAACAACGATCGACAACTACTCGAACGCCTGCACGGCATCCGCCAACCAGGTATCGCCCCATTTGCAAACGCCGATCCCGAACAGCTTGTAGCCTGGTGCAACACACAGCCCGATGAGCACTACCCGCTCCTGGCCAGCCTGCTTTACCCCTGGGCCGAGGTGGAACAGGACGTGCTGCACTGGAAACCACTGTCACTGGCACTGCTGGACAATGCGCCCGCTCCAGCCAAAGTACTGACCTTGTTCCTGCAGCTTCTCGACCGCCAGTGCTTCCCCGGCCCACAGCGCAACCCCTTCAAGCAGAAGGCTGCCCTGCTCGACCAACTAAACGGCACTTCGGTCGCAGCGCTGACGGAATATGCCCACTATCAGGCAAAGCTGAAAAGACAGGCAGACGAGCATGAAAAAGCGCTCGAGGGCTACAAGCGCTTCGAGTGAATGGGATGCCAGCAGTTGAAACTAGGGTTTGTACGAAAAGTCGCCGAGCGGCGATCAGGCAAGGCGAAAAAGGCGAGGAACGGTCAGATTCGCGCTCGACTTGACTGTAGTCAATGAGCATTCCGATCGGGTTGGCGCACCAGCTGTGTTTTCAATGCAGCATGATCGTCGCCCAGGCACTTTTCGTACAAAGCCTAGAAGCCCAATTTTTTGAGTGTACCTCAAGATCCAACTCTCTGAACATGGCGCCAACGGCCACGGGCTGCTCATTGCCAAATGTCCAGGAGTCGGACAAAAGCGGCCGTCTATACACCATACGCTGCTTGACGCACTCACGCTGTAGGAAGTCGAAAGCAATCAGGAATTGAGCGAAGAGCTTTGGATACTGCTTGCCGCTCGATCCGCAGCCTTCGGGCAATTTCTGACTGATTGAAGCCGAATTTTTGCAGTACGAGGATTTGCTTTCTTCGGTCTGTCAGCTTCATGTCCACCATTAGTCGAGCGAGATTTCTTAGCTCCGCTTCGTCCGCTAGGTGTAGGGTTTGGCTAAGCATGTATCGAAAGATATAAGCGTCGACGAGCTCGTCACCTGACTTTGCCTTAGGCTCTGCTCGTATCGCGCATTGTCTGCTCAATCTGGCCAGCTCTAGGTCGAACTGTGCAACAGATCTCATTGCTTGCCTGTATGCCGGGTTCCAGCGTCCATCTGGTGTCTTTGGGCGGTGGGTGGTGCAGTACAGGTTGCTCAGGCGTAGGTGTTCATCAAGGTCACGCTGACCTTCACCTTCTGCGAACAATGCTAGCTCTGCTCGCGCGCCGCAGAATCTACAAAACCCCTTCAAGCGTTGACCGTTCAAACCGTCCATATCCTTGGTATACGGCTGCTTGCGCTTACATGCCAGCACCAGTTCTATCAACGTCTCAAGCGTCGCAATGAAGCAGCGATCATCCCCCGACTGCTTGTCGTGAGTCAGAACAAAAGCTCGTAGCAGCTGACGCTGTAGGCGGACCATAGCGGCAATGCCAACAAGCTGGATAATCGCGCTGAACGCTACATTCGTTCCTGCCCCGGGTATATGGCCCTGATAACGCGATGGAAGCGTTTCGGCGTATGACGCCACGGCAGGGTCGATAAGCTCTTCGACCAGACGAACGATCGGATAGCGTTTAGATGCTGTGGAGTAGGGCTCCCAGCGATCAAGGAATCGGTGAAGGGCCTCTGCGACGGAGGCATCACACCCCTCCCAAATAGCTATGGTCGTTTGTTTTTTCATGTCAACCATTCTAGCCAATCATTCTGTCGAAGCAAAGGGCACCTAAAGGCACGATCAGGCACACATTCGCTGTGACTGATAGGGCCTAGCTATGCATTCATCGAGCAAAAAACTAATCGACAAAAAGACACTCCTGGCGATGATCCCGCTGTGTGAGCGCACGATCTATAACTTTGAAATGAAGGGGAAATTTCCACGTCGAATTGCGGTGAGTAGCCGCAAGGTCGTGTGGGATTTAGCCGAGGTAGAGGAGTGGATTGATACATGCAGGGAGTCCGGCCCCGCTCCTAGGCCAGGAATGGCAGTCTGAGCGGTGGGGTTCAGGCCTGAGAAAAGGTCGACATCGCGTCCTTACTCAGACACTGCAAACGGCCTTGTAGAACTGAATAGCGCAAGTTTACAGCTTGCGCTTTTCAGTTCTCAGGACGAAGCGCAGATGTATCACGATATGACGAGAGCCGGTTTTTTTTCGTTGCTCGTCGACTCCCAAGGTGAAAAGCGCCAGTCTTCTCATCGTTTGGCTGATATGCCAAAAGTGCTCAGTTTGTTGGACAAAAAACGTGACACTTGGATGTCCCAGGCAGAGTTCATCCGACCCAATCGGCGCGTCGTTAATCTTCTGCGGCTTGGCCTGCTGTTCGCCGACCTCGACACCTACCGCGTGCCCGCGCTGGCTGGGCGAGCGCCTGACCAACTGGCCGCGTCCGTCCTATACTTCTGCGCCGAAGAGGGCTTGCCGCCGCCGTCCGTGCTGATCTACAGCGGTCGGGGCATACAGGCCAAGTGGTTGCTGGAGGGCACCATTCCACGACAGGCCCTACCCCGCTGGAACGCCTGCCAACGCTACCTTGTGGATCGCCTCGCGCACGTCGGGGCCGACCCAATGGCCAAGGACGCCAGCCGCGTGCTGCGTACCGTCGAGACGGTCAACAGCAAGAGCGGCAAAGTCTGCCGCGTGGTTCACATCCAGAGCGGCCTTGATGGTCAGCCGATCCGCTACAACTTCGAGTGTCTGGCCGAGGCCCTGCTACCGGCAGCCCGATGGACTATCGAGCAGCAACGACAGGAGCAACAGAAACAGGCCGAACAGCGCGCAACGGGAAAGCGTTTCCTTTTGGTGCCCGGCAGCAAAGCTGACAATCTGCGCGGGTTTTCCGGCCGACAGCTCGCGTGGGATCGGCTGGAAGACCTGCGCAAGCTGGCCGAGCTGCGCGGTGGTGTCGGTGAAGGCAGCCGGATGCAACACCTGTTTTGGCGATTGAATTTCCTGCTGCTGTCCGGGGCGACCAACAGCAAGCAGATGTACCACGAAGCGGCCGCGCTGGCCCGCGAACTTGATCCGCAGTGGAATAGCCGCTCGAAAGAGCTTATGACCCTGTTCAGCAAGGCCAAAGCCTACGAGGCCGGGGAGAAAGTCAGCTTTGGCGGCAAGGACTACGCGCCACTGTACACGCCGAAGAACGACACCCTTATCAACCTGTTCGGGATCACTGCCGACGAACAACGCCAACTCAAGACCATTGTCAGTCGGGTCGAGGCTGCAGAGCGCGATAGGAGGCGCCACGAGGTTCGTAGGCGAGCTGCCGGTTCAGTAGACCGACAAACCTACCTTGATACCGCTAAAACCAAGCAAACACAGGCACAGGCTCTAAGGCGCGAGGGGTTGAGCGTACGGTCTATCGCTAAGCTAATGGGTGTATCAGTTATGGCAGTGTCCAGGTACATAAACACGTCGGAGATTCAGTGTACCAAGTCCGTCCGTATTACTAATGGCGAAGCCCCCGCGCTTTGACGGCGGCCCGTCCGGGCCGATGGTCCAAGTGTTCAAAGTCCGTGCGTATTACTAATGGCAGAGCCTTCCGCGCGTTGGATCAAGGCTGTCTGGGGGCGTCGTTCTGATGGAGTGCTAGTAGGGTGCTGGTCCGAAGTAATAGCCGGCCTGGATTTCCAACTCAGGGGGAGATTACGCTTACGTGCGGGGGGCTGAAGGGGGGAGCTGAGACAAGTCCGTGCGTACTATTTGGATTGGGTGGCCCCAGGAAACAAACCCCCGCACTTTGGCGGGGGATTGTAGGGTCAGCGGTTGACGGAGGAGTCGAGCCTTTGGGCTTCCTGCGCCGCTCGGATCGCCGTCAAAATTTGCTGGGCTTGAGCAGCATTGCTCTTGCTACCCAATAGAGGGAGGCGATTCAGATGTTGCACTCCAGAAAACATGTGAAAGGAAGCCGAAAGGGCCAGCGGGCTAACTCGAAGCTGCAACGCGGTGCATTGTCGATCCAGTCTATCGAGCAATGGCCCGTGGCCTTTGCTTCGCAGCCAACGGCCGAACGCCCACATGCCGATGGCTAAGATGGAGGCGAGCACTACGAATCCAGCGAACATTAGAATGCTATTCATGATTATTTCTCCGGTTGGTCGTTGCTTGGGGTTATTCTCGAAACGTCGAGGCGGCCGGAACTCGAGCTGGTGTTCGTATCTGGTCGAATGACGTTGGATTCCATGCCTGCGGCTTCTCCAGCTGGCTCTGCGGACGTGGGCGAACTGGAGTCACTGGGGGCTGGCAATGGAAGACCAGCGCCAAGCGACGCTGAGTGGGCATTCTCCATGCCCGGCACTGTCAGCGAGGCAATTACGCCAAGCGCTTTTGCACCACCATTGGCCGCTTCGTACATTGCGTTGCCGGAACTAACAGTTCCCCCTTTCGGTGTTGCTTTCTGATCATTGTCACCGCCGCTCTGTGCGGCCTTCCCGGTCTGCTTAGAGGTCTGCTGGACGCTGTTGCTGGACGTAGCCAATGGGGTAGCTGCACCACCGCCAGTCTTCGCACCTACGGAGCTTGCCAGCTTGGCCGCTGCGCCGCCGCCAGTGCTGGTCCCTACGCCGGGGGACGTAGCGCCACCTACGGGCGAGGCAGCACCAGCGGAGCTTGCACCGGCAATACTAGAGTTGATCGCCCCTGCCAGACCGCCGCCGCTGATGCCTCCGGCACTCGCTGCACCGGCAGCAGCAGGAGCGGCCGCCCCGGCCGTGGCAATGGTTGCGATTGCCGCCGCTGCACCGGCAGCACCGGCGGCCGCCATACCACCGATGGCTGATCCGCCACCCATCGACGAGCCGCTAATCATGCCGCCGATCAGGTCGGGAATAGTCTTTGTCAGATAGCAGCACACCAAGGCCAGACCGACCATCGTCATCAACGACGCTTCGTCATTGGCGTAGGCGGCCAACCACTGCTTGGCCGACTGAACGATCAGGCCGACGATCAGCGTTAAGACGAACAGCTTGGCTCCGATTGCGACGGTGAAACGCATTGGGGCGATTGCAAAATCACGCGTCCATTGTGACCCGCCAAAGCCAAAGAACAGCACCGAAGCATTGATGATGACGTAAGACTCTACGAGCGTTACGAACATGAATGCAGCGATGAAGGCGAAACACGCCAATACAAGAATTGCGCATACTGCGATTAGAAGTCCTTTGGCCGGAGAGAACACTGATATGCCTTTCACCATGGTGCGGCCAAAATCCAGCGCAACTGCCAGCATATCGCCGGGTTCTAATGCGCGCCCGAGGCCGCTCGCAGATGCCGCCGCTTCGCGGAAACTATCGACTATGGCAGATGACCATTCCACCGAGTACTTCATTACAGCGAGGAAGAAACCGACTACCAAGACGAAGCGCAGCAGCTCGCCGATAATCTCGCCGAAGTCGGCTTGCTTCATGACCAAGGGTATGAACGTCCAGACGAACTGAATCGAGGCTAACAGCCAGAATAATCTGATCGCATAGTCATACAGCTTTCCTGACCACTGATGCGACTGCTGCAAAACGAGGTCGAGTAGGCCCTGCACCGATGTGTCGGCATGGGAAAGGTCGGTCGCGGCCATAGCATCTCCGCTCACAAATGCACTCGCCAAGGCGAGGAACAACAGTAGGCGAGTATCCATAGCTAGTACCCCTTAACGCCGCCGCGAGTATTCGGGCGTGCTTCAAACGAAGTATCAGCGTCACTCTGTCGCCGTTGGTGCTCAGTCACCGAGGTACATTCGCTGTTGCTTTGAACTGCCAGGGTGACCATAAAAGCGGTTAGTACTGAGCCGGAGCAGATCAACGCGATGAGCCATTTCGAAATAGTCATTCTCAGTACCCCTTCACGCCACCGCGTGTGTTTTCACGTGCTTCAAACTGCTGCTCCGTTGCCTCGCCCGCAGCCTTTCGATCAACCTGCTGAGCCATGTAGTTGCCCTGCAAGTTGATTTGTGTGGCCAGTAGGTCGCGCAGCTTCTGCAACTGCTGGACATTTTGTGAGGCGATTTCGTTGCCTGCCTGAATGGCCTGCATTCGGCCCACGGCTGACTGTGAACGTGAAACCATGCGTGCAAGCTGAGCGTCTTCAGACTCGAAGGCGGCAGTATTCAAATCCGCTGCTTTCATTGCCGTTTTCACGTTGTCACGACCCTGCACGGACCACTTTTCATAGCGATCACGGTTCGGAACCTCTGCCGAGTTTGCAGCTTGATTCAGGTAAGACTCGAAGCCTGGGAAGGCCGTGTTGAATTTCGAATCCATGTCCTGGATTTGTCGCCCTATGGCTTGCGAGCGGTTGTAGATGTTGGCCACATTTTTCAGATCGGCCGCGATGCTGCCAAACATCGAATTCGGCAAGCTCGTTCCTTGCGAAACCATGTTTTGATACTGATGAATCTGCGTTTGCAGTTGCTCGGCGGTATTCAGTGCCGTGTTGACCTGCTCGACGTATTCGAACATCTGCTGATAGAACGTCGAGCAATTCGAGCAATAGATCGCGTAAGCCGGGGTAGGAGCGATGTATACGGCCATCCCTACAAAAGCGGCTCCGACTATCTTGACACTGTAGGAAGCTTGGCGAAGGATTTTCCGGAGCGTAGAGGAAGTTGTTTTGCGCGAGATATTTTCTGACAGCGTATTGTCTTTGATGGGCCTTGGGATTTTAAGATGCATAGGTCGACCTCGATCAGTCACTATTATTCGTGCTTGATCGTGCCCCTATATACCGGTTGTATCGATGGAATGATTGGCTAATTAGGTTGACATGGAGGATATCGACTGGCGGCGAATGCCGATCAGGTTTCCCAAAAAAACTCTCAAAGAGCCGACGGAATTTGATTTTCAGTCAGTCGGCGTCGCATGTAGGGGGCAAATCTTTGCGCCCTAATGGCCGTATACGGCCTGAAAGACGGGAAGTGGCTGAAAGGCTCAAATATCCACCAACGTTAGATCAGATCGTCACGATTGTTGCCGCTACTAGGATCATGCTTGAACCCAGGTTGACGCTTCGACATGGTGCTTGGCTCCGTTGAGACGCCAGATTGCTTTTGTTCTACCAGTGGCGTCGTTGGAGATGGCATCTCGTCTGTAATCCTTGGTCGCTGGTCTCCGCGCTTGGTCGGCTTGCGGATGTATTTTCCGACATATCGGGCGAACTGGCTGTAGCTCAGACCAGTGTTCTTTCCACCGTGGTTCTCGTACACGACCGTCACCGGCCACCCGGCCTGGATCAGGCTACGAAATTCCTCAAGATGCGCTAAAAATGCTACCCGGCCTGCGCCTGTAGGCCCTTCTTTTGGTGTTTTCATCATCGCAGGCTCCGCCTAATCATGGTTGCGCAAGTATGCGCATAAAATTGCATATCTGCGATGCGTAATCTAGCGTATACATGCGCAAGTATGCGTATGACCGCTCTTTCTGAGCTGTTTGAATAGATACGCATATGTTTGCGTCTAGCTGGACGGCAAGATGTGTGTTGTACGGGTACGGGCAAGCCCATACCCATCCACCACTCGCCCCTTATTCGCCTTCGGCTCAACGGATCTTGCTCTGCGAGGCGCACAGCCGCTGCCGCGTCTAAGAGCTAAAACACAGAAAAATCAGGAGCGCCCATGACAGGCGGCACCAAAGAAAAGGCCCCAGCTCGTCGACGTGGCAAGCCAATCGAGGTTTGGGTTACCGATGAGGAGAAAGCGGCGATCACAGAGCGGGCTGAAGAGGCTGGCATGTCCCGGTCTGGCTACCTTCGTGCCCTTGGGTTGAACACACCGATCAGGTCGGTTGTTGACCTGACCGCCGTGGCCGACTTGGCCAAGGTGAATGGCGACCTTGGGCGGGTCGCTGGACTGCTGAAACTTTGGCTTGCGGAGAAGTACGGTCGAGGTGCAGAACCTGTAGACATTGAGAGCTTGATGGTGAGTTTTCGAGTTCTTCAAGCACAGGTTCGGGATTTAATGAGCCGAATAGTATATGAGCGGAAATAATAGGCATTAGAGTCGTAGTGCTGCCTAACAGCTAAATTCGCCCCGAACGAAAAAATCAAAAAGTTATTTATTTTAGAGAAAAGGTAATGGATCTAGAGGAAATTATTAAACAAAGCAAACTGCTTAAGCCTAAAAGCCAAAAAAAGATGGGCGAAAATTTGCTTCATTTGATCGATCAAATAGAAAGCTCCGTAATATTAGAGGGGCCTTACCGCTTGGTTTTAGACTCTAATATAATTATGCGATTAGAATCTTATCGCCAAGGGGTTATCTCCGAAGGGCTACTTTCGATTCTATTGGCGTTTATGCTTATTAGACGATTCCCATACCGTTTCGATATGGTGGTAAGGCCAACGGTTTTCTATGAATATCTCAGGCAAAAAAACTGACAAGCAGCCATGAGCACTGGCGTAAGTTTAAAGAATTAAAAGATCTAGTCGAGGAGGAGCTAGGTGCTAAGCTATTTTTTGATGGGATTGAGACATATCAAGGTGCTGAGCATTATCTAAAGTTGATACAGAGTGACTCAGATAAAATCGCTAAAGCCCTAAGGTTGTATCAAGAAAACAACTGGAGGTTCAATTTCATTCAGCAGGCAGGCCGTGGTTTTGCAGGCATGCTGTTATCTGATCCAAGGTTCATATTAGTCCCGCCGGCGTTCGCTGCTGAAGCCTTATACTCCCCCTTAGGCTTGGAGTATTTCGATGAGCTAAAAGCTAGTCGTTTCTTTATCGAATATATTGAAAAAAATCTCATTGAGTGTGAGCATAATGACAAGGAGGTTATTGAAAGATATAGCGATAAAAAGGATTTTTTGTTCACGAAAATTCTGAGACTTACCCCCAAAGGGAACTTGGTGGGGTTAGCAGATCTAGATATTTACACGACATGCAATGTTCAAAATCAATTTTCGGATCAGAGCCACTCTCGTTATGCACCAGCATCGGCAGGCCTCACAATCGATACAAATCTAGCTCTAGCATTGAGGGGGGCGACCTCCCACCACATCACGTCGGGAGAAATCAACTGCGGACCTGATAATGAAAACGACATTGATGCAAAAATGGACGCGTTCCAGGAGGAACATAAGCGCATGCGGGAAAGCGAAAAACGCCACCGTTTAGCGTGGGAAACAAGTAAGGCGTTTATGGAAGATATTTTGGCAAACGGCGCTTTTAAATCGTAGAGTTTTTAATTTCATATTGGTAAATAGGATTGCACTGTTAGTGCAAGTGTTATGAGTTTGTGTTTGTGCAGTGAGAAGTTCAATCATGCAAGCCTGTTCTTATATTAAGAATAGGAGCGTTGAAGTTATTGCGTGCATCTTATATTGATGCTTGCTTGGAGAGTTGAAGGTAGTGGGTTATTTTGACCTGGGAGGCACTTGGTTCTATAATTAAAGAACGAGGGCAGATTTAAATTGACAAAATGAAAGAAAAAACCATTAAAGATCAATGCCATGATGAATCTATGGCGCAGAAATTTAGCTCTGACCCGAATTACCTCGCTAGCCTTGCTGAGGCAGTACTGCTTGATGGTGCTGAGGGTGAGGTTGAAATTTTGCGTCGCCAAGTCGAAATTGCACTGGGAGGATGTGATACAAAAGGGGGCGAAAGCGAATCCGCTAAGAAGAAGCTTATCCAAAGCAGCTTGCTCCTTTGGAGGAAGTAGCTCAGTTTTTTTGGGTGGGATACAGGCACTTAAGCAGGTTCGAATCGCAAAAGTGCCGTCATTTTTAAAAACGCTTGGGTGTCAGTCAATGTCAGCCTTTGACGCCGACTCTTTTGGCATAGCGTTGATAAGTACGATGTGTTTCGTGTCGGATAAACCATTTTTTGTCATAATTCGCTGTACTTTGTCTCGCTCACTGAAATTAAAGTACAGAATAGCCATAATTGGCGGGTTGTTTGCTCTGGCGGCGTCGCTGTATATTTTAGCCTGGTTGCGCAAGTTTTTTTCCATATGCGAGTTTTTGGCTAATTTGAATTCAATTATTGATTTGTCTTGACTGCCATAAGATACTAGGAAGTCAGCTGGTCCCCGGCCATTGTTCACCTCTGCATCAGCGCTAAACTTAGAAGCAAACCACGTAAGTTTAAACATGATTTGCAAATCGCTTTCGCGTGAAATTGGGACGCCTTTGATGTAAAAAAGGCGGTAGCCGTCCTGTTTTTCAATGACATGCTTGAGGAACTGGACTCGTTGCATTCCCGCTTCGTAGCTATTGGGCTCAGCATCATAGAACTTAGTTTTGTCTAGTAACGCTACTAGTCTCAGCAAGTTTTCTTCAAATAGTTTCTGGGCCAAAGAGACTTTTTCGAAACTGGACGAACTTGCAGCATCCTTGTTGGCCTCCTGTAGACTCACGTAAACATCCATCAGCTGAGGGTATTGCAAAATAGTTTTTTCGAAAGCGATAGCCCTTTCATCTTTCGTAGGGTCTGCCGGCATAACCTTAGTCAAATATAAGTTTATTTGATCGCGCAGCTGGTCGTTGGGTACGCTGCCAACTACTTGGCTGAAGTCTTCGATAAATCCTTTGTGAGATATCCACGCCTCGTCTTTAGTCAAAATATCCACTGGAGTTAGCAATACATGTTCACCCCCGAATTTTGGTAGCACATACTGTTTGGACTTCCACGATTCAGTCGCGTAATTGAACTCCGCTTTTTTTATGGTGAATTTTTGAAGCTTGGTCGGATCAATGTATTCCTTTGCGAATTTTTCTGTGTATTCAGCCAAGAATCCATGAATTAAATTGCAGGTAAAGTCGCTAATTTGGTCTTTTCCAACTCCGTGTTTGACTAGTGTGAGCTTGCCTATATGAGTTGCCCCGTTTGTTTCATTGCCAAAATCAGAGAACACACCTTTGAAATTAACTTGCAGAGATTTAGCGAAAGATGGGCCGAGTCCGCGCCCGCTGTTTCCCGACTTGCTAAAACCAAACCAATTTTGCTTGACTTCAGGGAATAGATACCAGCTCTTTATTAGGCCGGAAGGTAACGTTACAGAAGATTTACTTTTTAAGAAAAGCATATATTGAATTATTTTTTTATGCAGTTCCTGATATATTGGGTTGTCACTATTAAAGAGCAAAAAAGGATCCACAAACAAGGGTAGATCATTGATCAGGGAAATATTGAATGCTCCATAAGATTCAATCTTTTCCCGGTTTACATCGAAAAAATCTGAAAAATAAATTCGAATTTTCCGTTTGGTCGCATCCATACTTTAACCCTTAAATGATCTGCCAATAGGTTTGAGCGCTTCAGCAACGCCTGGTCAGTAGGCGGATGATGGTGTGCTCAATTCCTTGCGAGGTCCTAATCTTAAGATCTCATAATGCCATCATAGAGGGCTTATCTCGATAGCTTCAGAGTTTTTTTCGCTTAATCAGCTAGGCGAGCCAAGCGTTCGAGCCTGCATATTGGGGCCTATGTGTTATCGGTTTTCCCGCCGCCATGCTTTGCGGCTTGTGTAATCACGCACGGGGCGAGTCAGAAAGTGGATGTTCCAATCCACTGCTTGACGCGGGCAAAGCCGTTCTATTGGATGTTGCCGGACTTCCCCTCCACGCAGGTCAAGCTGTACCGCGTCAGGTGAATCGGAGCCAGCTAAGTTCCAGGCAGGAGTTTGCGCCGGGGTTAGTGGCCGACTACTGCCTTTGGTATCCGGCAGCTAACGGCCAATTCCTGCCATTTGTGAAGGGCCGCTCACCATCCAAACCTGCCGGTCGCATACAGCGGGTGCTTTTAGGGGAGTTATGCCTGTATTGACTACTTCAATTCAGCATCTACAGTGATGGCCATACGACTTCACGGTAGGGACGTCATGCGGATCGAGCGCGTTGAGATTCAAAATTTCAGACTGCTTCAGAACGTCAGTCTTGGCCTAGAAGACGGCACAACACTGATCGTCGGGCGCAACAATTGCGGCAAAACCTCCATAGCTGAGGTGTTCCGCCGGCTCCTTTCAGACCGGACTCCCTCTTTCAGGCTTGAAGATTTCTCCCTGGGGAGTCACGAAGGGTTTTGGACGGCATTCAATGCGTTTCACGGCGAAATAGCCCGCTCCGACGTTGCTGCCATGCTTCCCGTTGTCAGGGTCACATTGGACATATCCTATGACGTGGATGCCCCAGACCTGGGGCAGCTCAGCGAATGCATAGTAGACCTAGATCCAGATTGCTCTTGCGCACGCATCGTCTTGACGTATGGACCGCGGGCGACAGGTCTTGAGACGCTTTTCGCAGAAACGAATGCCCCCGAAACTGTGCAGGAGGATCAACGTCCTAGCTTTTTCAGCCTGATAAAGAAGCGTTTGGCGGGGGCCTATGAGCCCCGTTTGGAAGCGGTTGACCCCAATGATCCTACGAACCGCAAGGACCTCGACCTAAAATCACTCACCACGTTGATCCGCGGCGGATTCATCAATGCGCAACGGGGCTTGGATGACGATACACACCGAGAGCGCGATGTCCTTGGGAAGGTAGTGGAGGTGCTGTTCCAATCGGCATTGACTGACCCCACAGATCCCGAGAAACGAACGACGGCGGAGCAGCTCCATGGAGCGGTGGAGAAAATTCAAAAGGAGCTGCATGACGGTTTCAACGCTGGACTGACTTCGCTGCTCCCTACGTTCGAGCTTTTCGGCTACCCAGGGCTAGAAGACCCAGGCCTCACCACTGTGACGACCTTCGATGTCGAGCGCCTGCTTAAAGACCACACGCAGGTCAGATACAGGGGGGTAAACGGCCTGACACTCCCGGAAAGCTACAACGGACTCGGCGTCCGTAACCTGGTGTACATCCTTCTGCAATTACTGAAATTCTTCAGAGAGTTCCAAGCTACGCCGGCAGCCGCAAGCGTACACCTCATCTTCATTGAAGAGCCTGAAGCCCATTTGCATCCGCAAATGCAGGAGGTCTTCATCCGACAATTGCACATGATCAAGGGCGCGTTCGAGCAGCAGCTGAATGGCAGCCGTCCGTGGCCAGTGCAGTTTGTAATTTCCACCCACTCTCCACACATGGCCAACGAAGCGCGCTTCGAAACCATGCGTTACTTTCTCTCTGTGAGCGGTGAAAACGGGATCCGGCAGTCCAAGATCAAAGACCTGAGGCAGGGTATGGGCCAGGCTCCTGCACCGGACAGAGATTTTCTCTATCAGTACCTGACGCTCACTCGGTGCGACCTTTTCTTTGCAGATAAAGCCATCTTGATCGAGGGGACTTCAGAGCGATTGTTGCTACCAACCATGATCGCCAAAACTGACGCGGCTGCGGTGGGTGAACCTCAGTTGGCTAGTCAGTACTTGACGGTTATGGAGGTTGGCGGCGCGTATGCACACCGGTTTCATGATCTACTCACCTTCTTGGAACTGCGCACGCTGATCGTTACCGACATCGACTCCGTCAAACCGAATGCAGAAAGAAAGCGGAAAGCTTGTCTCGTTTCAGAGGGTCTGTTTACGAGCAATGCGTGCCTCAAAGACTGGTTTGAGGCCGAAGTCACTCCTGCCCAACTGCTGGCGAAAACGCCAGCAGAGAAGACCATAGGGTTGAGGCGCATCGCTTACCAAATTCCGGAGGGGAACGAACCCGGGCCTTCAGGCAGAAGCTTTGAGGACGCGTTCATCCTGGCGAACCTTGATCGATTTCAGCTGGGGCAGGGCGATGTCGCGTCCCTAGCTTACGAGCATGCGGCGGACCAGAAAAAATCAGCTTTTGCGCTGAAGTACGCGATCGATGATACGAACTGGAACGTGCCTAGATACATTGCTGAAGGTTTGCGTTGGCTAGCAGTTGGGGCGCCGGTCGCTGATGCCCAAATGGCTGCTCGGGCCATGGCCGCAGTTGTGGAGGTTGTTGGTGAGGCAGTGGCTGCTGAAGGAGAGCAAGGCGATGCCTGACAATCACGAAAGTCCCGCGGACAGAGCAGGGCGAGAAGCACTTGAACGCATGTTCGCTTGTTTGGATGAAGGTCTAAGCTTTCGCCTGGAAGCAGGTGCTGGGGCTGGTAAGACCTATTCGCTGGAGAAAGCGCTCAGTCGATTGATTGAACACCGAGGTCCTGCGTTGATCCGGGAGCGTCAGCAAGTCGCGTGTATCACTTACACCAATGTGGCGAAAGACGAGATCATCTCTCGCTTCCAAGCGCATCCTGCAATCCGAGCCGAGACCGTCCATGGCTTTTGCTGGTCGTTGCTCAGAGATTTTCAAACATCACTGAGAGGCTTTCTTGGCGCTGAAGCTTTTTGGCGAGAGCGTTTTGAGCCGGTGGGTGGCGTAGGTAACAGGCGCATCCATTACGAAATGGGTATTCCACGCGTATCGGAGGACGAGGTCTCGATTCGGCACGAAGATGTCCTGACATTGATGGTTCAGGCGCTTCCGTCTCCGAAGTTCAGGGCCGTATTGACTTCCCGATACCCGATCCTGTTTGTCGACGAATATCAGGACACGGATGAACATTTTGTCGGTGCGCTGAAGTCGTGGTTTCTAGATCGCGGTGAGGGACCGATGATTGGCCTATTTGGTGACCATTGGCAAAAAATCTACGACGAGGGCTGCGGCCTAGTCGTGCATGACGGCCTTCAGCAGATCGAAAAAAATGCGAATTTTCGCTCAGCATCGCGGATTGTCGATGTGCTGAATGAGATGCGGCCAGGCCTGCACCAGGAAGTGAGCGATCCTGACTTGATCGGTGAAGCCCGAGTATTCCACACCAATCTCTGGCCTGGAGAGCGACGGACAGGAAGCGGGGGAGGACACTGGACTGGCGACACCAGTCCTGAGGCTGCTAGTGCCTACTTCGAATACTTGAAAGCTCAGCTCAGCGTGGAGGGATGGGATTTCTCTCCGAAAACGACCAAAATCCTCATCCTGAATCACAAAGGCATTGCTCGTGAGCAGGGGTACTCCTCGATCCGTGAAATTTATGGGCAGTACAATGATCCGTGGTTGAAGAAGGAAGATCCTCACATCAAGTATTTGGCAGATCAGCTTGAGCCAGCGTGTGTCGCATACCAACAGCGCCGATACGGTGCGATGTTCGGGCACCTGGCAAGCGATCGGCCAACGGTTCGAAGGCACAGCGATAAAGTCGCTTGGGCTGAGGCAATGGATGCACTCCTCGAACTGAGGTTGACCGGTACCATCGGCGAGGTGATTGACTACATCATAGCTGTGCCGCAGATGCAGCTCCCCAATGCTGTGCTACGGAATGAGCAAGGGTTACAGGCCGCCGGTGTTGAACCCGGTGAGGACGAGCCACGCAGGATTACCCAGCTTCGAAAGCTCAGGGCAGTATCCTACACGGAGCTGATCGCGCTAGACCAATTCATTGATGGGCATACGCCGTTTGCCACAAAACACGGGGTCAAGGGAGCCGAATTCGAAAACGTGATCGTTGTGTTGGGGCGCGGCTGGAACCAATATAATTTCGCTGAAATGCTTGAGTGGTTTCAACCGGGGCCACCGGCGAACAGGCGTGAAAAATTCGAAAGCAATCGGAATCTCTTCTACGTTGCGTGCTCTCGCCCCAAGGTCCGTTTGGCTCTGCTTTTCACTCAACTGCTGAGCCAGACAGCGCTTGCTCAGATCACCGCGTGGTTCGGCGCTGAGCATGTATTCAAGTTGCCTGCTAACCCTGGTTGAGAATTCTCGTGCAGCGCTCATTGTGCAGGTTAGTCGGCGCATGGCACATCCGACTAGCTGACTAGGCAGGTGGATAAACCGCGGTGGTTACTATCCGCCTGGAGAGGCCTGCACTCTGATGCCTCATTCCCGACCGACCTCACAAGCGTAATTCCAAGCACCGAAGCTGCCGACACGCGCAGTAAGGTTATTAGCTCGCTGCCGCCATGAAGCCTGCGGCTATCAAGACCATGGCTCCCGTAGTGCCATCGATCTGCCTGCGGCGATTGCTGCTCAACCCGCCATCGCCGACTTGGCCAAGCGTGATTGAAATCGACGCGTAAACGATTGTGTAAAGGACGATGAATCGCCCTTGGACTCCTAGACATTTTCCAAGCGGGACGGGCTCTCAAAGGTGATTTTGATCCTCTATGGTATTTCTCATGGTTTTAAAGTTTTTCGTGCCTTGTCGACTTCGGATTTACTGGTTTATGCGGGGCTATTGATAATTGAGTGGGAATGATGGGGTGGCTGGCATTGTCCGGCACCCTCTAGCAAGAAATGCCCTGGAGCCCGCGTAATTGCGGGCTTTTAGGTTTTTGGGTTCGGGTTTTTTCGGCACCACCATTCAGCTCTTGCTACTGGGCCTCACCCTTGTGCCATGAAATGACGCGAAGAACAGTAATCGCCGTGGCCGATGACCAATCAGCTCACTTCAACACATGCCCCGCAATCAGCCGCGAAATCTCCACCATCGACGTCTTCCCCGAGAACTCGAAGCGCACCTTCCCCAGCGCCGAAAAATACACCTCCAGCTCCGAATCCAGATCGAACGTGCCCGACGTTTCGATCGAGTACGCCACGATGTTCTTGTAGGGCAGGGAGGTGAAGTCCTTCTTGCTGCCGGTCAAGCCCTGCACGTTCACCGCGATGATCCGTTTGTTGGTGAACACCACGCCGTCGCGCATCGACTTGTAGGCGTCGACCACCTGCTCGTCATCCAGCAGCAGGGCGGTGACGCGTTCGGCGTATTCGGCGTTTTGCTTGAGTTTGAAGAAGCCTTTGTTGTTGAAGTCGATCATGGCCTGGAGTCCTTTATATAGGGGTGGCCAGAGTTTACCTTGATGACGGTGGCAGCAAGTGTGTCGGGTCGTAGTGAGGTGCCTGAATGGTGAGGCCAAATATGTAGGCCAGGAGGGTCCAGGGCACTTGCCACACTCGCAGCTCCTTCAGAAACCGATCCCTTTGATATGACTGATGTACTTCCCAATACGCAATTAGGCGATGTGCTCGCAGGCATCGCACGGCAGGTCACACAACAAGTGCCGGATCTGCACCAAATGGCTGTCGCCACTGCCACCCAACTGCTCGCGTCCATGGCCATCGACACCCACCCCGACGCCTTTTACTGGCATCGCTTCGACAATGCGCAGTCCAGCCATCGCTCCTTCAGTGGCTACGCGCACATGGGCCCGCCCAGTGAAACGATGACGTTTACCGAACTTGTGATGCGGCGGTTCCGCGCGAGCGACCAGGATAATGCCGACTTGCTGCATGTCATGGGCGGGTTCTACACGGGCGATGCGCGGGCAGGTTGGTTCGATGAGCGCAACGAGGTAAGACTGGCGCCCGACAAGGTACTCAACGCGTTATGGCACATCGATTTTGCGGCGGCCTATCGCCAGGCGCTGGCGACGTTCTGGACCGACAATGGGCCAGGGGTGCAGACGCTGATCCGCATCAACTGCCTGCGCGCCGCCGTGGATGCAGCTCAGGCCGGGGCCATGATGCGCCAACAGGTGCAATGTGTGTTCGACGGTCTGGGTTGCGAGTACGCCATGGCACCGACCTTGGCCGACTTGACCGGTAGCCATCCGCCGAGCCACGGCGTTACGGTCAGCACGCTGCAGATTGCCGGCCACGGGTTCGCCAGTGTGTTGTGTTTCAAGGCCAGCGGGGGCGAGTGTCTGTTGTACCTGGCCGGTCGCGACAAGGCGTTTGAAGTGTTCGCCGATGTGAAAGCGGCGCAGGCATGGTTGCACCAGCAGCTGCAGGACGTGCAGCGCCGGGAGCGCTTGCTCGACCACGGCAGGCTGCTGGAGCCGGCGGCTGCATTGGCGCGTACGCGCAGCCTGGCGCTGCTGGCGAAGAAGCCGCTGGCGCTGTTCGCAGCAAAGGTGTCCTGGCCATCCATCGCAGCCGATGCGGCGCACTGGCTGCAAGGGCAAACCCGCGAGCAGATGCTGGCCGAGGCCAACCTGCAGTTGCACAGCAACAGCGAGTTGCGCCAGCAGTTGTGGATCGGTTATCTGGGTGCAGGCGTGCACTTGTTCGGCGCGGCAGCCATGGTCAGCTGGCCGATCGCATTGATCGTGGTAGTGGCGAGTGCCGGTAAATTCGCCCTCAATGTGGAACGTGCGGTGAATGCGGGTGACGCCACGGACCGTCGCGCCGCCTTGTATGCATCGATATTCAGCGGTATCGAGTTGCTGCTGAACATGACCCTGCTAATTCCCCAGCGAGCCCCGCAGAGCGCCGAACTGCAGCCACTGCAGTCGCGACCTCAGGTGTCCGCGCTGACGCCTTTGCTGCCCAGTGCCGAAGGGCTGCTGGCAGTCGAGGGGGAGCAGATGATCCGCTTGCACGGCGATCTGTATCGCGTGCGCTACGACCCCAGCCTGCGTTACTGGTTGATCGTCGATCCGCAGCGCCCCTATGCCTTCACCGGTAATTACCCGGTGCGTTTCAACGACCAATTGCAATGGGAACTGATGCCGACCGGTTGCCTGCGGGGCGGTGGCGGCTGCCTGAGCGTGTCACGGCAAATGGAACTTGAACCGCCACCGGTGAGCTACGTGCAGTTCGAGGTTTCGGCGACTCGCTACGAAGTACCGCTGGTGGCTCGCGCTGCCACCGGCGAGCTGTTGGGCGACCAGTTTCGCAAGATGCTCTCCGGTGAATACTTCGACCCCTACACGCCGCTCAATCCGGTGCTCGACAGCCTCAACAAGCTGCGTGTTCAACTGATCGAGGACGCCAACGCATTCATCGCCGAGTGGCGCTCGCCCGGCAGATCGCCGTTGCCTGTGCCCGATGCTTCGCTGCCGCCCTATACCGCCGTGCGCCGACTGTTGGACGAATCCGGGGCACTGGTCATCGGTGAGTCTCATCAGGCTATCGCCAGCAAGCGTTTCCTGATCGAGAACATGCGGGCGCTGGCCGGCGACGGTGTCGACACGCTGTACATGGAGCACTTGATGACCGATCTGCATCAGGCCGATCTGAACCAGGTGGCCAGTGATGGCCGGCTGCCCAGTGGGCTGCAGGACTATCTGCGCGATCAGGATCTTGGCCATCGTACCGATCCGGCTCGACAGTACAACTTCACCACGCTGGTGCAGGCTGCGCGGCGCGAGGGTATCCAGGTGCGCGCCCTGGATTGCGCGGCCAGCTATCGACTCGATGGCATGGACGACCTCTACGGCGCCGGCCAGACGCTGCGCCAGCGGGTGTTCAGCTACCACGCCAGTCGCGTCATTGCAGCACGCACCGCATTGCCCGGCCGGGGCAAATGGATCGCCTTGGTCGGTGACACTCACGCGTCCACCTACAAGGGTGTTCCAGGTCTGGCGCAACTGCACGACGTGACAGCACTGCGCATCGTCGATGCCGGTGCCGGCCAGCAGACCAACATCACCCTGGACCCCGGCGAGTACTACCTGCCGTCGATGGGCCGCGGCGACGGGGTGGTCAAAGCGGACTGGCGCTTGGCGCTGACCGTACGCGAAGCGCCGTTCACCTACCTGGATCCGTCCCTGGCCCCACCCGGCGTGATCAGGCCATGACGTACAGGGCCAGACATCATGTGCCCCTGTAGCAGCGGCGCAAGCCGCGTCGGCGGTGCATGCGATCTGTCCGACACCCAACCGCGCGGCGGCGCAAGTCTTAATCTTTCTCAATTGCAGGTGTATGGTGTCGGCCTTTCACGTTCATCACGCAGGTGCCCATAGCCATGTCTTTCACTCGTCGACGATTCCTCGGTGGCCTGGCGGGCGTTGTCGCGGTCGGCGTGGGTGCCGGGGGCGCTGCCCGTTATTGGTTGGGTACGCCTGTGGACCAGGCCGGCGTGGACTATCAGCTGATTGCCGCGCCGCTGGATGTCGAGTTGGTGGCAGGTCATCAGACCCCGGCCTGGGCGTTCGGTGGTTCGGCACCCGGGCGTGAGCTGCGGGTGCGCCAGGGCGAATGGCTGCGGGTGCGTTTCATCAACCAGCTGCCGGTGGAAACCACCATCCACTGGCATGGCATTCGCCTGCCGCTGGACATGGACGGCGTGCCCTACGTGTCGCAGTTGCCGGTCAAGCCCGGTGAATACTTCGACTACCGGTTTCGTGTGCCGGACGCCGGCAGCTACTGGTATCACCCGCACGTGGCCAGCAGCGAGGAACTGGGCCGCGGCCTGGTCGGGCCGTTGATCGTCGAGGAGCGCGACCCCACCGGCTTCGCGCACGAAGCGGTGCTCAACCTGAAGAACTGGCACGTGGACGAGGAGGGCGCGTTCCTGCCGTTCAGCATCCCCCGCGAAGCGGCGCGCAACGGCACCCTGGGCCGGCTGTCGACGATCAACGGGGTACATCGGGCGACGGTCGATCTGCCGGCGGGTCAAGTCGTCAGGGTGCGCATTCTCAACCTGGACAACACAGCCACCTATCGCCTGAACTTCCGTGGCAATGCCGACATGCGCCTGTATGCACTGGACGGCAACCCCATCGAACCGCGCGCGTTCGGCAAGGATTACTGGATGGGCCCCGGCATGCGGGTTTGTCTTGCAGTCAAGATGCCACCTGCCGGTGAAGAGATCGCCATACGTGACGGTCCGGTTCGCCTGGGCACGCTGCGCTCGGTGCAGGCCGCAGCGGCGCCGAGCGATTGGCCGCCGGCGTTACCGCCCAATCCGATCGCCGAGCCGGACCTGGCCAATGCCGAGAAGCTCAATTTCAACTTCGAATGGGTCGGCGAGGTGTCGGATACGGCCGAGGGCAAGCCGCCCAGCCTGTGGCAGATCAACGGCATCGCCTGGGACATCACCGACAAGACCTGCGCCGACCGCCCCATCGCCAAGTTGCAGTTGGGCAAAAGCTACGTGCTGGAGTTGAAGAACATGACTCAGTACCAGCATCCTATCCACCTGCACGGCATGAGTTTCAAGGTGATTGCCTCCAACAGGCGCAAGATCATTCCTTATTTCACCGATACGTTTTTGCTGGGAAAGAACGAGCGTGCCCAGGTGGCGCTGGTGGCGGATAATCCTGGTATCTGGATGTTCCATTGCCATGTGATCGATCACATGGAAACCGGACTCATGGCGGCAATAGAGGTTTCCTGAACGTTGAAACAACCCAAGATCATTGATCGCAGCCGCGATCGGTTTTTCATGGCCCAGGCGCTAGAGCTGGCCGCTCAGGGTGCGGCGCTGGGCGAAGTGCCTGTGGGCGCAGTCGTGGTGCAGGACGGCGAGATCGTCGGCCGCGGCTTCAACTGCCCCATCAGTGGCAGCGACCCCAGTGCCCATGCCGAGATGGTGGCCATCCGCAACGCCGCGCAGTCCGTGCACAACTATCGCCTGCCGGGCAGCACCCTGTACGTCACCCTGGAGCCTTGCAGCATGTGCGCCGGGCTGATCGTCCATGCGCGCATCGCCCGGGTGGTGTTCGGCGCGCTCGAACCCAAGGCGGGCGTGGTGCAGAGTCAGGGGCAGTTTTTCAGCCAAGGCTTCCTGAACCATCGGTTGGTGGTGGAGGGTGGCGTGTTGGCTGAAGAGTGCAGTGCGATATTGAGCGCGTTCTTCAAAGCGCGTCGCGCAAAAGTGTAGCGCCAAATAACGTGGGCATACGGCAGCGTTCGGTTGAATAACAGTGTTCAATGGCCTGCTGTATGTAAGGAATTAGTGATTGCGCTGGGATGTTCGCCAAACTATGGTTTAGTCGAGCGCCTCGTGACGGGTCTGCGAAGCGTAACCGCTTTCAATTCCTGAATATCCACCTTTATGGGGTGATGCATCATGCGACTATTATCTTTTGGCGCTCGCTTTATAGTAGTGTTGTGTGTTGTTTCGTCAATACTGATAGCCAGCTGTGGCCACGTGCCTCAATCAACAGCCAGCGGGTCTGACTCAACACCCGTTCTGGCAGTGGCAGAGTCGGCACCGTGGGTCACGGACTTCAGCAAACCGTTCAATGAATACAGCTAGGTGACCTCGCACAATGCATATCTCAATGATATGAGTGAATTGCTGCGTAACGGCGTCAGGGGCTTCATGATTGATCTGCACCCAAGACGCGATGCACCGCACAAGGTTGCTATTTGTCATCATAATTCTTCCTGCACTCAGGACGATCCTCTTTTCAGTGATGTGGTAAAGCATTTCTTTCTTCCGTTTCTCCAGGCTAATCACGATGCTGTAGTAACGCTGCACTTGGAGTCCACTGTGACTCGGGAAAACATGACCGCCGCGCTGAGCGAGATTCCCGATTTGGCACGGTGGGTGTTTGACGCGTCGGCGTATAGGGATACTGGCGCATGGCCCACCTTGCAGCAGATCATAAACTCTGGTCGACGATTGATCATCTTTGGCGAAAAATCGGATATCGAAGGGACGTTTAAGGATGCCGATGGGGCCGATCTTACTATTTTAAGAGATGAGAAATGGGAGGTGCAAAATGGGTACAATCTGGGCACCTCGGAAGATAACTGGGAATGCCTTTCCCGTTGGTCCGATGTCCCGATGACGACCCGAGGCATCCAGGTGTCTGGCTTTACGCGCTGGCCACGTCTCTTCGTGATGAATCAGTTCCATGGGGTCAATGTCTGGGGTGATGCGCATTCGGCGGACCGGGATAACAATCTGACTTTTCTGGAGCGTAGGGTCGATCAGCACTGCGCGCAAACTTCGATGTTCCGCAGGATGCCAAACTATATCGCGCTCGACAACACGCATGTGGGGGATGGCTTCGCATATGCTGCCGCGTTGTCTCAGGGCGGATTCTATTTTTACGAGAAAAACAACACTGACACCACCGGGGATACGGTTTGCGTTCTACCCAATTCAAAGGACTGGGATATTTCGTTAAAGAGTACAGGCTGTGAGAATGACGAGGCCAGATCGTTGAAAGTTCGCGGTGTCAAGGCGGGCACACGCCTGACACTGTTCGATTCCGCCTCCGGGAACAGACAGGACGATTATGCGATCATAGTGATCAAAAAAGATGCTGACCTAGGTGGGTTTTCAATCCCCTCCTTCGAGCAGGAGGTAGACAATGCCGATTATCGTCTCGTTTTCAGCCGCAACAATGGACTTGATGGAAAGGTTTCACGAATCAAGATCGAACGCTCACCGCCCGACGACTATTCTGACTCAGCCGTGGTGCTTTATGAAGGTAACAATGCCACGCAGAATATTGTGTGTTCTATTTCTCTGGCTGGGAATGATCGCTTTAATTTTGGCGGGGACTGTGACAATGACGAAGCCCGATCCCTGCGAGTGCTGAAAGCGAAGGCGGGGAGCAGTCTGACGTTGTATGGAAATAAAGACTACAAAACAAATCAGGGATGGGCGTACATCTACTTTACTAAAGACATTCTGGCGCCCACCGTTATCTCCAGCTTTGAAAGGACAACATCCGATTCGGCCGGATGGATGGTGTTCAGAGAAGGCGGAGGCGGTCAGTTGGACGGGAAGGTATCAAGTGTCATTACTTGGAGCGGCAATGAGAATTATTACATGCTCAAGAACAAGCAGTCTGGCTTGTGCCTCGTCGCCAACGACGAGTACAGGGAAGCTTATTTCTGGTCCTGCTCTGCATTTGCCGACCAGCAATTCGTGTTACGCGGTGATCACATCCAGTCGATGACAGTGGGTTACCCCTTTCTGATCGATTCGAACTACCGCATCCGTAGCGCACGTGTCCGGCCGTCCGGCACCGCTGTCATAACCTACAATTTCAACAAGAACGTCATCGAGATAAAACAGAATGGCAGAACCTTGTGCGCTCAGCCGAATGCCGGCGCCGGGAGCATGGCAGGCATGTCGGCTGCAACGTGCTCCGGGTCCGCTATCCAGGCGTGGGAATTAATACCTATCCGCTGACATCGTTGGATTGTCGCTCGGTAACATCTACAAGGGCGGGGTCTGCTGGGAAGGCTTTGTTTGGTCCACACCAGGCACGTGCAGATTGCCATCGGCGACCTGGCTGCCTTCGAGCTGTGGCTGGGTCACCCAGGTGAGGATGTCGTAGTAGCGGCGGATGTTGGCCACGAAGTGCACTGGCTCGCCGCCGCGGGCATAGCCGTAGCGGGTCTTGCTGTACCACTTCTTCTGCGCCAGGCGCGGCAGCATCTTCTTCACATCCAGCCACTTGTTCGGGTTCAGCCCTTCACCTTCTGCCAGCTTGCGCGCGTCGTCGAGGTGGCCACTGCCCACGTTGTAGGCCGCCAGGGCGAACCAGGTCCGGTCGGGTTCCTGGATGCCGGCGTCGAGCTGATCCTTGACGTAGGCGAAGTACTTGGCGCCGCCATTGATGCTCTGCTTGGGGTCCAGGCGGTTGCTCACGCCCATGGCCTGGGCAGTGTTCTGGGTCAGCATCATCAGGCCCCGCACCCCGGTCTTGGAGGTCACGCTGGCCTGCCACATGGACTCTTGATAACCGATGGCGGCCAGCAGCCGCCAGTCGACCTTCTCCTGCTTGGCCGAGGCCTGGAAGGTTTTCTCGAACTTGGGCAGGCGCTGTTGCAGGTGCTGGGCGAAGGTGTAGGCGCCGACGTAGCCGAGCACATCGACATGGCCGTAGTAGCGGTCTTTGAGGCGCTGCAGGGTGCCGTTGCCCTTGACCTTGTCGATGAAGCCGTTGACCTCGTTCAGCAGGCTGTTGTCTTCGCCCCCGGCAACGGCCCAGCGCTGGTCGCGGCCATCGCCCAGGTCGAAGGCGACCCGCACGTTGGGGAAGTACACCTGGTTCATGGCCACTTCGTTGGAATCGACCAGGGTCAGGTCGATCTGCCCCTCGTCGACCATGCGCAGCAGATCCACCACCTCCACCGCGTCGGACTCTTCGTACTCGAGCGCCGGGTACTGCAACTTCAATTTGGCCAGTTGCTCGGCGTGGCTGCTGCCCTTGAGCACCATGATCTTCTTGCCCACCAGCTCGGCGGCATCGGTGGGGCGGTTCTGGCCGTTGCGATAGATGACCTGCGGCGTGACTTCAAGATAGGGGTGCGAGAAGCGCGCCTGTTGTTCCCGCGCCTCGCTGGTGACCAGCCCCGCAGCCGCCAGCACCGGGCCCTGGGGCTGGCTCAGGCCGGCGAAGATATCGTCGAGGTTGTCGGCGGTTTCGATCTGGAGTTTCACGCCCAGGTCATCGGCGAAGCGCTTGACCAGCTCGTACTCGAAGCCGGTTTCGCCGTTGCGATCCTGGAAGTAGGTGGCCGGGCTGTTGCGGGTTATGACGCGCAGCACGCCGTCCTCCTTGATCCGTTCGAGTGTGCTGGGTTTATCAACGCAGCCACTGAGCAGCAGGAGAAGTCCGGTTGCGAAGAGCCATTTGGCGCAGCGCGAGCGTAAGACGGTCTGGGTGAGCATGGGTGCAGTATACGCAAACGGTCGCTCGAGCCATATCTCGACAGCAGGCGAAGGAGTCTGGTAGAGCGCAGCGCAACCTCTTACCGGCCCCCAGCAAGGGATCTGACGAACGATCGCGCTGTTTTTCCATCCGTCGGGTGCCTAGGTGAATGGTTTAGGCTAGAATGCACGGCCTCCAAGCACACCCCCTTTCGAGGCTGTCCCGACGATGTTGATCCTGCGCGGCGCTCCTGCCCTTTCTGCCTTTCGCCACGGTAAATTACTCGAGCAACTGAGCCAGAAGGTCCCCGCTGTTACTGGCCTGTATGCTGAATTCGCCCACTTCGCCGAAGTCGAAGGCGAGCTGGCCAGCGACGACCGGCAAGTCCTTGCCCGTCTGCTCAAGTACGGTCCCAGCGTTCCCGTTCAGGAGCCCACCGGGCGGCTGTTCCTGGTGCTGCCGCGCTTCGGTACGATTTCGCCGTGGTCGAGCAAGGCCAGCGACATCGCGCACAACTGCGGCCTGACCCAGGTTCAGCGTCTGGAGCGCGGCATTGCCTTTTATGTGTCTGGTGATTTCAGCGAAGCCGAAGCCGAGCTGATCGGTGCCGTCCTGCACGATCGCATGACCCAGGTGGTGCTGGCCCGTCTGGAAGACGCCGCCGGCTTGTTCCGTCACGCCGAACCCAAGCCACTCACTGCGGTGGATATCCTGGGTGGCGGTCGTGCCGCGCTGGAAAGGGCCAACGTCGAGCTGGGGCTGGCCCTGGCCGAAGACGAAATCGACTACCTGGTCAGCAGCTTCCAGGGGCTGGCGCGCAATCCGCACGACATCGAGCTGATGATGTTCGCCCAGGCCAACTCCGAGCACTGCCGCCACAAGATCTTCAACGCCAGTTGGGACATCGACGGTCAGAGCCAGGAAAAAAGCCTGTTCGGCATGATCAAGAACACCTACCAGATGCACAGCGAAGGCGTGCTGTCAGCCTACAAGGACAACGCTTCGGTCATCGTCGGCAGCGTCGCCGGGCGTTTCTTCCCGAACCCTGAAACCCGCCAGTACGGCGCGGTGCAGGAGCCGGTGCACATCCTGATGAAGGTGGAAACCCATAACCACCCGACGGCGATCGCGCCCTTTCCGGGCGCCTCCACCGGCTCCGGCGGCGAGATCCGCGATGAAGGCGCGACCGGCCGCGGCGCCAAGCCCAAGGCTGGCCTGACCGGTTTCACCGTGTCCAACCTGAACATTCCCGGTTTCGAACAGCCGTGGGAAAAACCCTACGGCAAGCCCGAGCGCATCGTCACCGCGCTGGACATCATGATCGACGGCCCGCTGGGCGGCGCGGCGTTCAACAACGAATTCGGTCGCCCGGCCCTGACCGGCTATTTCCGCACGTTCGAGCAGCGCATCGACACCCCCCACGGTGAAGAAGTGCGCGGCTACCACAAGCCGATCATGCTCGCCGGCGGGATGGGCAACATCCGCGCCGAACACGTGCAGAAAGGCGAGATCACCGTCGGTTCCAAGCTGATCGTGCTCGGTGGTCCGGCCATGCTCATCGGCCTGGGCGGCGGCGCTGCTTCCTCCATGGCCACCGGCACCAGCTCGGCGGACCTGGACTTCGCTTCGGTACAGCGCGAAAACCCGGAGATGGAGCGTCGCTGCCAGGAAGTCATCGACCGTTGCTGGCAGCTGGGCGACAGGAATCCCATCAGCTTCATCCACGACGTAGGTGCGGGCGGCCTGTCCAACGCATTCCCCGAACTGGTCAACGACGGTGGCCGTGGCGGCCGCTTCGAGCTGCGCAACGTGCCCAACGACGAGCCGGGCATGGCCCCGCTGGAAATCTGGAGCAATGAATCCCAGGAACGCTACGTGCTGGCCGTGGACGCCGCCGACTTCGAGCGTTTCCAGGCCATCTGCGAGCGCGAGCGCTGCCCGTTCGCCGTCGTCGGCGAGGCCACTGCCGAGCCGCAATTGACCGTCACCGACAGCCACTTCGGCAACAACCCGGTCGACATGCCGCTCGAAGTGCTGCTGGGCAAGGCGCCGCGCATGCACCGTAGTGCCGTGCGCGAGCAGGAGCTGGGCGATGACTTCGATCCGGCCCAGCTGGACCTGGCCGACTGCATCGAACGCGTCCTGCATCACCCTGCGGTGGCCAGCAAGAGTTTTCTGATCACCATCGGCGACCGCACCATCACCGGCCTGGTGGCACGCGACCAGATGGTCGGCCCGTGGCAGGTACCGGTGGCCGATGTCGCCGTCACCGCCACCAGCTTCGACGTCTACAGCGGCGAGGCCATGGCCATGGGCGAACGCACGCCGCTGGCGCTGCTCGACGCCCCGGCTTCGGCACGCATGGCGGTCGGTGAAACCCTGACCAACATCGCCGCGTCCAGCATCGCGAAAATCTCCGACATCAAGCTGTCCGCCAACTGGATGTCCGCTGCTGGCCATCCGGGCGAAGACGCGCGTCTGTACGATGCCGTGCAAGCGGTCGGCATGCAGCTGTGCCCCGAGCTGGGCATCACCATTCCGGTCGGCAAGGACTCCATGTCCATGAAGACCCAATGGAGCGAAGAGGGCACCGACAAGAGCGTGACCTCGCCGATGTCGCTGATCATCACCGGCTTCGCGCCCGTGGTCGACATTCGCAAGACCCTGACTCCGCAACTGCGCATGGACAAGGGTGAAACCGACCTGATCCTCATCGACCTGGGGCGTGGCCAGAACCGCATGGGCGCCTCGATCCTGGCCCAGGCACACGGCAAGTTGGCCAGCCGCGCGCCGGACGTCGACGATGCCGAGGACCTCAAGGCGTTCTTCGCTGTGATCCAGGGCCTCAACGCCGACGGCCACTTGCTGGCCTACCATGACCGTTCCGACGGTGGCCTGCTGGCCAGCACGGTGGAAATGGCCTTCGCCGGTCACTGCGGTCTCAACCTGCAACTGGCCACCGTGGCGCACAGCCGCGAGGAAATCGCGGCTGTGCTGTTCAACGAGGAACTGGGCGCGCTCATCCAGGTGCGTCAGGACGCTACGCCGATGATCCTCGCGCAGTTCAGCGCCGCTGGCCTGGGCAACGACTGCGTGGCGGTGGTCGGCCAGCCGATCAACAACGGCGCGGTGAACATTCGCTACCACGACGACGTGTTGTTCAGCGGCGAACGCCGCCTGCTGCAACGCCAGTGGGCCGAGACCAGCTACCAGATCCAGCGTCTGCGTGACAACGCTGCCGGTGCCGATCAGGAGTTCGACGCGCTGCTCGAAGAAGACAATCCAGGGCTGAGCTTCAACCTCAGCTTCGACGTCAACGAAGACATCGCCGCCCCGTACATCAAGAAAAACGTACGCCCACAGGTGGCCGTGCTGCGCGAGCAGGGCGTGAACGGCCAGGTCGAAATGGCTGCGGCCTTCGACCGCGCCGGCTTCAATGCCATCGACGTGCACATGAGCGACATCCTCGCCGGGCGTGTCGACCTGAACGAGTTCAAGGGACTGGTCGCCTGTGGCGGTTTCTCCTACGGCGACGTCCTGGGTGCCGGTGAAGGCTGGGCCAAGTCGGCACTGTTCAACGCCCGTGCCCGTGATGCGTTCCAGCAGTACTTCGAACGCAGCGACAGCTTCACCCTCGGCGTGTGCAACGGCTGCCAGATGATGTCCAATCTGCACGAGCTGATTCCAGGCAGCGAGTTCTGGCCGCACTTCGTGCGCAACCGGTCCGAGCAGTTCGAGGCGCGGGTTGCCATGGTCCAGGTGCAGGAGTCCAACTCGATCTTCCTGCAGGGCATGGCCGGTTCGCGCATGCCGATCGCCATCGCCCACGGTGAAGGTCATGCCGAATTCGCCACCGCGGACGCCTTGGTGCAAGCCGATGTGTCGGGCTGCGTGGCGCTGCGCTTCGTCGACAACCACGGCAAGGTCACCGAGCAGTACCCGGCCAACCCGAACGGCTCGCCGCGCGGGATCACCGGATTGACCAGTCGCGACGGCCGCGTGACCATCATGATGCCGCACCCGGAGCGGGTATTCCGCGCCGTGCAGAACTCCTGGAAGCCTGAGGAGTGGAACGAGGACGGCGCCTGGATGCGCATGTTCCGCAATGCCCGCGTGTGGGTGAACTGACAGGTCGGTGAACCAGCAGATGTTCAAACTGGCCTTCTTCGTTCCCGACAGCCATGTCGAAGCCGTCAAGAGCGCCGTATTCGCCGCCGGTGGCGGTCGCATCGGTGCTTACGACAACTGCGCATGGCAGGTGTTGGGGCACGGTCAGTTTCGGCCCTGTGATGGCAGCCAGCCATTTCTGGGTCAGGCCGATACACTGGAAAAGGTCGAAGAGTGGAAGGTCGAGCTGGTAGTGGCCGATTCACTCATTGAACCGGTGGTCCAGGCATTGCGCCTGGCCCACCCGTATGAAACCCCTGCCTTCGAAGTGTGGCGACTGCACGATCTGTGAGTCGCCACGTTCCCCTCAGCGGATGCGTACCTGCTCATACAACCGCTTGACCGCCTCCAGGCCTGTGTTGCCCGTGGCTAGCTTGTGGCTGGTCTGCAGTTCATGGGCGCCTGCTGCCATTGCGTGAGTCGTGCCTCGTGCAACTTTGAGGCTCATGGGCTCGCTGCTGAACATTCCGGATTGTTCGCTCACGCCCGTTTTGTCGGTGCGGGTGAACTCGAAATTGGCCTGTTCGACTTCGCCTTTGCCAGCGTTTGGCTGCTGCGCCAGAGCTTCCTTGACCGGCGAATTCCACTTGCCGCCCAGCGCTGCCACTTCATTGAGCATTGTGCCTGGAGCCGTACCTTCGGCCAGCACGACACGCCCCTCGACACCGAGGATTTGCGTGCTGTCGGCGCGATGAGTGATCGCCAGCTTGCCCTTGACGTTGCCGCTCAGGTTGTCGGCCTGCAGACGTGCGCCGTCCAGACGTGCGTCCATCTGGCTATCGAGCCTGAGCGTCGCAGCTCGCAGTTGCGCATTGTGCTGTGTCTGCTGCTGCTCGTTGCGGTAGCTGAGGCCTAGAGCCGGCTTGAGCGGATCACTGACATCGGCGCTCAGTTGCTTGCGGTCCGATTGACGCTGGTCGCTGGCGCTTTCCAGATAGACACCGCCTGCGGTGGCCGCCAGCTTCATGCTGGCTGCGTCGGCCTGGACACCCTGCAGGTGCAGGGCGCGTGCCTTGCGAGCGCCGGCCTGCAGCGCCATGTCACCCTTTACCTGCCACTGATTGCCGTGCTGATGTTGCGTGCTTTCGTCTCGTTGACCGAAGGTATGCAGACCTTCGGCACTCCTGGATTCACCACCACCCTTGAGAGTTGTCTTGTCCACGGCCGCGAGGCTGGTGAGGGTGCCTCCCGCCGTCACCTTCAGACTGCCCGCAGGCTTGTCCAGCGTGCCTATGTCCACACCGTTGAGCTGCACATCGCCGCTGGCGCGCAGGATCACATCGCCTGGCGCATCGATCCGCGCCTTGCTCGCCGTGCGTTGCTGGTAAGCGCCGTCCTTGCCCATGCGGTCGAGGGTGGCGTGGGCCGGGTTGAACGCCAGGCTGGCACCGGCGTCGATCTGCACCGCGCCTTGCGAGGTGCCGATGCGGGTGCCTTCGTAGCGCCCACTGCCGGTCAGGCGGATGTCGATACCTTCGGCCGCGCTCAGGCTGCCGGCCTTGGCTGTGCTGGTGGTTGCCGCGCCCGCCTGGACCTTGTGCATGGCCGCCTTCATCTCATGGCTGTCGGCATGGATGGCGATCTTGCCCAGGGTGCTGGTGTACTCGGTACCGGTATCAGTCAGTTTGCCGCTGACATCCAGCGATACCGTGCCGCCCTGCAGGCGACTTGCGCCGGTGTTGACCATGGATGTCGCGTTGACCTTCAACAGGCCGCCGCTGTTGATCTCCGCACCCTGGCTGCGCACACCGTCGGCGAGCAGGCGCACATCGGCTTCGCTGGCCAGGCGTGCCGCGCCCAGGTTGAGCTGGACGGCCGGCTGCCAGGTGAATCTCGCCCGCTCCGCCGTGCAGTTCGGCGGGGGTCTGTGGCTTGCCGGCGCGCGCAGGTGCATGCAGCGTGAGGTCGCCAGCCGATTCGATACGGATGCCTTGACCGGCCGTGAGTCGAGCGCCTGGCATCTTGATACCCGCGCCTTCCTCACTGCTGACGATGCGGATGCGCTTGTCCGTGGCCATCGCGCCGAGCAGGTTGGCATCGATGAGTTTGGTCGTGCGCGTGCTGCCGACCACACCATTGTTGGCGTAGTCGACTACATTGCTGCCCAGCACCAGGTCGATATCGGCGCCTGCGGCAATTGGCCCGCTGCTGACGATACTGGGTGCTATCAGCGCCAGGCTGCCGGCCGGGTTGCTGACACCGCCGCTGTCGACACGCAGCAACTCGTCGGTGGCCTGCGTATCGAACGTTGTCAGTCGACCGTCCTGGACAGTGGCCGCACCGACCACGAAGGTGGCTCGTGGCGCGTTGACCAGGCTTGCGCCGTTGAGCGTGATGCCATTCGGGTTGGCCAGGACATAGTCTGCCGCCGCGCCGAAAACCACTTGCGGGCCGTTGATGTTGGAACGGTTGTGGCCGACCACCTCGTTGAGGATGGTGCTGGCGGCCGTGCCGCCCAGTTGTGGATTGGCCTTCAGCTCGCCGGCCATTTCACTCTTTCCTGCCACCAGGCTGTTGTTGAGCACGACGCCTTGGGTGCCGACGTTGTATTCGCTGTAGACGTTGTGCGAAAGGCCGTTGGCATTGGGCGCAACGATGTCGATGACCGGTACTTTGTACTGGCCGTTGATGATTGGCGCCGTTTCGCCACCCGCGAACGCGGTCAGGCCATCGGCCCAGGCAGGGGAGCAGGGCACCAGCAGCGCGCTGGCGATGGCCAGCGGCAGCGAGCGCAGGGTCAGGTGGCGCAATTGTTCCATGGTATGAGGCATCGAGGTCTTTCCTTAGGTCCAGGATTGGCTGTGCATCGACCTGGGGGCCGATGCACGAGAGCTACCTTAGGAAGGGTGGGGCGGACGCGATAGCGGCAGCGCGCGCGGCCCATCGTAGGATGCGGCCCAAACGGATGTCGGGCCGGCGGAGAGTCATGCTCAGAGCGCGAGTTTTTCCACGCCCCCTGTCAGATACTGAGTGCGGTTGTGCCCGCCGGCGCGGAACAGCCCGGTATCGATCATCACCTCTTCGGGCTTGTCCTTCTGCAGATGGCTGTACAGGTCCTTGATCGCACCCAGTGACGGCGTCAGCGCCAGCAGGGAGACCGTTACCAGCCGGTCGCGAGCAGTCAGGTCAGTGGTCTGCATCGAGTTCGGGTGCGGGTGCAGCGCAGTGCCGCTGGTCTGCAATTGTGCGCCGACCAACTGGGTTGTCCCAAGGACCTCCAGGCCCAGTGTGTCGCGGCCATTGAGTACGGTACTCTGGGCCACGGTATCGCGCAGTTCGCGACGCATGTCGAAGCCCAGCTTGGCCGAGACATCGGTTGAGTAGGCGGCATTCAACTGGTCCAGGCGCTGCTTGCCCTTGCTTCCCCACTCGCCTGCCAGCTTTGCCAGGCTGCCGATCGCGCCCCACGGATCGCCACCCTTGCCGACTTCGGCCTCGGCATTGACCTTGGTCGCGTCAACGTTGTCCCTGACGCTGACTGCCCGCAGGCTGCCCACTGAACCGCTTATTGTGCCGGCATGCACTTGCGCGCCGCCCAGCAACAGCTCGCCCGGGCTGTTGTATTCCACTGTGCCCGCGGTGAGCCTGGCGTTGGCATAGGTGTCGCTCTTGAGCTTGTCGTAGTCGAGCTTGAACTGAACGTTGAACTCATCGAGTGCGTAGGACGGCCTCGCGCCGCCTGAATGGCCACCGAGGCTGAAGGTGGCGGAAATCAGCTTGTTGTCGCGCTCGCTGGTCGACCGCGCGGCGATCACGGCGATACCCCCCTTGCGTGCGTCCAGCTTGATCCGGTCGGCCGTGGCGTGCAGGCCTTCGAGCAGTATCGCTGCCGCATGGTCACTGCCTGCCGTGACCGCCATGTCGTTGAGCACATGCCATTGTGCGCCGCGACGCAGTGCCGAATCCTCCGCAGTCTGACCGAATTCGAAGCCTGCGCTGCCTGCCACCGGCAAGCCGCCTGTCGATGGCCTGGCGCTGACCTTGAGCGAACCGCTGCCGCCATAGACATTGCCTTGGGCCCTGGCAGTGTCGATGCCGGCCAGTGCCACGACACTCTGGCCAGCGTCGATCGACAGGCTGCCCACCGGCGTCTGTTGCGAGCCGATGGCAGTGCCCTGCAGCATCACGTTGCCTTGCGCGCTCAATGTAACGGCGCCGGGGGTGTCCAGCCTGGCGCCGACGGCGAAGGTCTGGGTACTGTCGAGTACGGTGTATTGCCCGCTGCCGCCGATGGCGCCACCCTGAACCACAGGGGCTGGTGCGACCACCCCATTGAGCTGCGCTGCGCCCCGCCCGCGCGTGCCATCGTCATGCTTGACGATACTGTTGCCGGCTTGCAGGAACTGCAGGTTACCGCCGCTGTGGATCTGGATTGGCCCCTGCACACTGCTCATGACCGTGCCTTCATACAGGCCATCGGTGCCCAGCTGGATACGGATACCGTTGTTGCCGAGCAGACTGCCGACTACTGCCGTATCCACCGTCTTGTATTGTGCGCTGCTGTGACCGCGGGCTGCGGCGCCCATGGCCCAGTCGGCGCCGGTCGAGGTTTCCAGCCTGGCAATGGCGTCCACCCCCAACGCGTCGATTGCGCTACGCACGCTGTTTCTGGCAGCGTCCATGACATGCCTGTCCGCGCTCAGCGCGATGGCGCCGATCGTGCTTTCGTACTGGGTACCGATGTCGTGCAGCTTGCCGGTCACGGCGATATCGAGCTCACCCCCCTTGAACTGCGACACCCGGGCAATGTGCGTCAGCGACTGGGTATTGCGGTCCAGGTAGTCACCCTTGAGATTGATGCCCACGCTCCACGGCAGCAGGCCATCCTCCAGGCCACTGGCATACAGGCTGGTCTGGTCGACCCCGCTCCACAGCTTCTGTACCTGACGGGTAATGGCGCCGTAGTCCAGCGAGCTGCCCGCACTGAGCTTGATCTTGTTGTAGTCCAGGGCGGTCTTGGTGCTGTCGGTAACGGCCTGATTGTGGACACGGTCGGCGCGCACCTTCAACAACTGGCCTGCTTCCACCTGCGCGGCCTGGGTGGTCAGTGCCTTCGCGGTCAGGCGTACGTCGTTGCCGGCCTTGATCGAGCTGCGCGTGTTTACGTTCTCGCTGCGGCCGTCGGTGTCGGTCTGCAAGGCGAAAGCGGCGCCGGTACCGAAACGGTCAACGCCCGCAGTGATCTCGTAACCCACCGTTCTTCCGGTTTCCTGGTTGCGGAAACTGCGTTGCGCCTCGGTGGCCAGAATGCGCATGTCATCGGCATCGAGCAGCACGTTCTGTTCGGCTTGTACCGACGAGCCGACGATGGCCAGGCCCTGCCCGGCCTCGAGTGCGACGTTACCGCCCTTGAGCTGGCTGGCTTGATGCGTGTTCAGCCGGGCGGTGTCCAGCGTCCACTGTTGGCGCATCCCGGCACCGGCGTCCCACTGCCCGGCAGATCCCTGTGCGTCGCCTGGCTGGCCGGAGCCTGGCGTGGTCTGTTCGCCGAAAACGGTCAGTTTCCAGTCCTTGCCCTTGAGGGTGGATTCGCTGCTCTGCTGGCCGGCAGCGACCATCAGGTTGCGCTCGGCCTTGACCGTCAGATCGCCAGCGGTGGCAAGGCTCGATCCCACGATCAGGGTGTCGCGCTTGCCGTCCAGAAGCAGGGCGCCACTGGCGCTGAGGGAGCTGCCTTGATAGGTACTTTGCCTGCGGTCGTAGCGGCGGTCGGACGCGCTGAACAGCGCGGTGTCCTGGCGCGCATTCTCGATACGCTGGTGGGCTTGGGCACCTTGTACCCTGAGGTCTTGCGCAAGGCTTCGCAGGTCAATGTCCCGGGCCTCCAGCTGCGCGGCTATCAGGTCCACGCGATCGGCCTGGGCGGCGAGCTTGCCATTGCCTGCGGCAAGCCGGCTGCCGCGGTGGTCCAGGGTCTGCTCGCGGTCGTGCAGTTCGGTCGCCGAACGGCGGACGATCACGTGGCCCTCGCGACTGTCCTGCGCAACCGAGCCATGCAGAACGACGGTACCGATCTCCACCGCTTCGGTTGCTGCGAGGTTGAGGTCGCTGCGACTGTTCAAGTCGCTGCCCATGACTGTTATTGCCCGTCCCGTGAGGCTGATCGATTGGCCGTCGATCAGCGTCGACGCTGCGCTCTGAGTGGTCTGGGTGGCCGTGCTGTCCAGGCGTTGAGCGCCCTGGCGTCGGTTGCTGACGGTGACGCGGTCAAGCCTGCGGTCGACATTGGCGGTCAGCTCCAGCGTATTGCCCGCGCCAATGTCTACGTCGCCGAGGCTGTTGACGTGGGTGGCGGCGAGGCTGGCATCGTTGCCCGCAGTCAGGGTCACGGACTGCGTGGCGTTCAGGGCATTCGCCAGATGCTCGGTATGCGTCATCTCGACGGTGGTAGTGGTCGCCCCTGCCGGCAGGATGTACCAGTCGTACTCCACACCGCTCCTGCGGCTGGATTCGACGGTGCGGGTCAACGTATCCAGGTTCAGATCGGCACCGGCGTCGGCGCTGATCGACGCGCCACTGATCGCCACCGACTTGATGTTCAGGTTCGCTGCCGAGCTCAGCCGCACATCGCCAGCGCCGGCGTCGAGTACACCCTGCGTGGCCAAGCCATCGCGCTTGGCGGTGCTGATCATGTTCAGTGCGCCCTGCGAAGCGATCTCGATGCCTTCACGCGCTGCGGTCCGACTGATGCCCATGTTGATGCCGGCGCCTTCGCGGGTGCTCAGAATATTGATGCGATTGGCGTGCATTGCACCCATCAGGCGCGCGTCGGTACTGAACGCGTTCTGCTGGACGTGGCTGACCTTCAGATCGCTGGCATCGACCTTGTGTGTGCCCAACAGAATGTCGAGCTTCTGCGCCGCGCTGATCGGTCCGCGCTGGTCGATCGTGGGGGCGATCAAGGCCAGCGAACCGCCGTTCACGGTCACCCCGCGGGTGTCTACCTTCAGCGCGGTGCGGGGGTCGATACCACCGTCGGTATTGAGCCCGGTGATTCTGCCGTTCTCGATCTGCGGCCGGCCAACCAGAAAGGTCGCCTGTTTGTCCATTTGCAGGTTGATCCGTGCGCCATTGAGCGAAATCCCGTTGGGGTTGCTCAGTACATAGTCGGCCGCTTGGCCGAAGATCACTTGTTCACCGTTGATGTCTGAGCGGCGTCGGCCGATCACTTCGTTGAGAATGGTGCTTGCCGCCTGGCCCTTGAACTGGCCGTTGGCCCGCACATTCAAGAATTCGCCGGCGACGTGCGCACGGCCGGCCTGCAGGCTGTTGTTCAGCACCACGCCGGGGACACCGACGTTGTATTGCTCGTAGCGGTTGTGCGAAAGACCGGCGGCATTGGGCGCCACGATGTCGACGATCGGGGCGGCACCGGCATTGGTCATGACGATCGGTTTGGCACCCGGCTCGAAGGCCGGCTGGATGACGTCGGCGCTGGCCATGTAAGGCGCCAGTACGACACCGGCGATTGCTAGGCGCAAGGCGTCGCGCTGAACACAACGTGATGGTTTGGTCATGGGGATATCTACCTGTTTTTCAGAAGACTTGCGAAAGCCCGAAGGTCCAGAAACCTGGTTCCGGCGAAGCGCTGGCACGCCGATGCAGGCCGCGCTGATAATCCAGAGTGATCTGGCCGTCTGCCCAGCTCAGGGTGGCCCCGGCGCTCAAGCCGATGGCGTGCTGGGTCTCGACCTGGTTGTACGTGTGCCGGCCCCAGCCCGAGTCCAGCCCCGCTTGGGGGGTCAGGTACAGGCCTTGGGCGAGTAGCTGCGAAGTGCTCAGGGTGTTGCGCAACGTGGCCCCCTTGGAAACCGGCTGGCTGTCCAGGCGATAGCCGCGCACGCTGGCGCTGCCGGCCAGGCGCATCTGCTCCAGGCTCGGTAGCGGGTCTGGGCTGTACTGCATGTCCAGTTCGCTGCTCCACGCCCAACGTCGATCGAGCAGGTCGAACAGCGATCGGCGAGTGACGGTGCCTCGGTATTTTTCGAAGTGCGGTTGCGGCGCATCATGCCGCAGGGGTGTGCGATCGCCCCCCAGCCAACCCTGGCCGCGGGAGTAGCCGAGGGCGCCACTCCACACCGAATCACCCAGGTGAGTCAGGTTGAGCCCGACGCTGGCGACGCTCAGCGTGGTGCGACCGTTGCGTACGGTAGTGCCGTCGAACAGCAGATCGGTACGGGTCTGGTCCAGGCGCAGGTGCCCATTGAGCAGGGTCGTCTGGTTGCGCCACAGGCTGCGATCCAGCTTCAGGCCATAGCTGTCCAGGCTCTGCGCCACCTCATGGCGGTTGGGCAGCGGGGCGCGGGATTCGAAACGACTCGCCGAAGCGTTCAGGGTCCAGCGCCCGTAGGGTATTTCGTAGAACATCCCGCCTTGGCGGCTGCGGCCCGATCCACCGTCCAGGCTGTGGGCATAGCTGGCAGCCAGCGAATCATTGAGACGAAATGGGTTGTCCAGGCTCAGGCTCAGCTGTGCCTGGTGGCGCCCCGATGCATCGCTGCCACGGTTGTTCAGGCCGGTGCCCAGGGTCCAGGATTTGTGCGTGCCCTGTGGGCGCAGAACGATTCGCGTACCTCCCACCTGCTCGCCGGGAGCGATGTCCAGGATCAGGTCGACGGAGCGCAACCGGTTGAGCTGGTCCAGGCCACTTTCCACATCGGTGAGCTTGAGCGGGCGACCGATCATTCCAGGGAAAGCGCTGCCCAGTGCCAGGTCGTCACTGCCGTCGGCGATTTCGATGGATTCGATGAAGCCTTCTAGCATGGCGATGACCAGCTCGCCATCTGCTTCGGGCATGCGAGCGATATAGGGCCTGGCCGCGATATAGCCGGCCTTCACGTAGGCACCGGTCAAGGCCAGCAGCATCTGGTTGATGTCATCGACGCCGCTGCACGGCGCCACCCATGGCTGCAGGACACCTTGCAGCGCAGCGGTGTCCAGCAGCTGGTTGTCCTGCACGCGCACCGCGGACACCGGCCAGCACTCGCCATCACCTTGCTCGACCCGCTGCGGTGCGGGGCTGGCTGGCCCCGCCGCATCTTCACGAAGGGTTTCCAGCCGTTGCGCCTGTTCGGCAGCGGCGCGCTCGTGGCGCTGGGTATCGAACTGACGCAGGATCTGGTCATTCAGCGGTTGCGCGCCGGTTTCGCCCAGCGCCATGGCGGGTGCGAAAAGCAGTGCGGATAACAGCCGGTCCTTGCGGAAAATCGTCATTGCAGCCCAGCCCCAATCGTCGACCAATCAATAGGCGGCCACTTTAAGAGGGGGGACTTCCCAGGGAACGGGCAGGGGAGAGGGGTTGTTGGTAGGAAGAATCTGACAGACAGTAGGAAAGGGCGGATTCGAAAAAGGAACCAGTTGTAGGATGGTTCCTATGACAGATGAAGGAAGGTCAAGGCTGGGTCGGTAAAGAGAACGCCGTGCTCACGGCCGGATCTCGATCATCGTGCCGTCCTTGACCAGGCTCCACACCTCCCGCATGTCGTCGTTCTTCATGGCGATACAGCCATCGGTCCAGTCCAGGGTGGCGAAGTACCATTCCGGGTACTCCTCGTCGATCGGCGTGCCGTGGATCATGATCATGCTGCCCGGTGGAACGCCCTCGCGGCGAGCGCGGGCCGAGTCGCTGATGTTGGGATAGGAAACGTGCATCGCCAGGTTGAAGCGATCGCTGACCTTGCGCCAGTCGAGCCAGTAGAAGCCCTCGGGCGTGCGCTTGTCGCCCTCGCGCGCCTTCGCGCCCTGGGGTTGCTTGCCCAGCGAGATGCGGTAACTCTTGAGCGGCTCGCCACCGCTGATCAACTGCAACTGGCGACTGGTCTTGAGCACCAGCACCTTGTCGATCGGGTCCACGCCCAGGCGCTTGCTCGATTGCACCGCAGGGGCGATCTGGTCGACCGGCTTGCGTTCAACGGTAACGGTGAAGGCAGCCTGGGCGCTCACGGCGAAGCACAGGCAGAACAGGGCGGTCAGGCAACGCATCTATGGGATATTCCTGCAATGGAAACGCGCCGCTGGCGCCGGTGCGATGGGTCAGGCCTGTGGCCAGCGCGCGAGCAGCGGCCCCAGGCACTCGTTGCGAACCGGGTAGCTGTGCTCCAGCCGGTCGGCGAAAAAGTATTCTAAGGTACGGCCGACGGTGGGGAAAGCCAGCTCCGCCCAAGGGATCTGATTTTGCGCGAACAAGCCCACTTCCAGGCTTTCCTCGCCCACGGCAAACGAAGGCTCGGACATTTCGGCTCGGTAGAACACCTGCACCTGGCTGATGTGCGGCAGATCGAACACGGTGTACAACGCAAGGTTGGTCACCTGTGTGCAGGCTTCTTCGACGGTTTCCCGGCTGGCAGCCTGTTGCAGCGTTTCGCCGTTTTCCATGAAGCCTGCCGGCAGGGTCCAGAAACCACGGCGCGGCTCGATGGCCCGGCGGCACAGCAAGACCTGGTCCTGCCACACGGCGATGCAGCCCGCGACCACTTTGGGATTCTGGTAATGGACGAGGTGGCAATGCCCGCAGACGAATCGGGGGCGAGTATCGCCGGTAGGGATGCGCAGGGTTACCGGGTTGCCGCAATGGCTGCAGAAATTCATGCTCAGATCCTTGATGGCTGCCGCTATCTTGGCCGTAGTGCCGAGGTGCCGCAAGCCTGCGGCACGGCAAATCGAGCTTGGGCTGCCAGCGGCTTTTGGTGCATCATGCCAGCAGGCCACGGATCGAGAAACGCCATGCTGGACGAGCTACTTCGCCGAGTGAGCAACCATACGCCACGCACACTGGAAACCGACAGCCGTTTTCCCGAAGCGGCCGTGTTGCTGCCCATCACCCGCAGCGACGAGCCCGAGCTGGTGCTGACACTGCGCGCCTCGGGGCTCTCGACCCATGGTGGCGAAGTGGCTTTCCCCGGCGGACGCCGCGACCCGCAAGACCCTGACCTGATATTCACCGCCCTGCGCGAAGCCGAAGAGGAAATCGGCCTGCCGCCCGGGCTGGTGGAAATCATCGGTCCGCTCAGCCCGCTGGTGTCCAAGCACGGGCTCAAGGTCACGCCATTCGTGGGCATCATTCCCGACTATGTCGAATACCGACCCAACGATGCCGAAATCGCCGCGGTGTTTTCCGTGCCGCTGGAGTTCTTTCGGCAGGACCCGCGCGAGCACACCCACCGCATCGATTACCAGGGTCGCAGCTGGTACGTACCCAGCTATCGCTTCGGCGAGTACAAGATATGGGGATTGTCGGCGATCATGATCGTCGAACTCGTCAACCTTATGTATGACGCCCGGATCAGCCTGCATCGGCCTCCCGAGCATTACACCGCCATCTGACCGTCATCTGAACGTAGTGCGGCGGGGCGCCGTGCCGACCATTGCCGCGTCGAGGAGATCACATGAAATACCGTCTGGGCGACTCGCGCGTCGAAACCCATCCCGACAGCTGGGTCGCACCCAATGCCACCCTCATCGGCAAGGTGCGCCTGCAGGCCGGGGCCAGCGTGTGGTTCGGCGCCGTGCTGCGCGGCGACAACGAGCTGATCGACATCGGCGAGCACAGCAACGTGCAGGACGGCACCGTGATGCATACCGATGCCGGCGTGCCGCTGACCATCGGTCGCGGCGTGACCATTGGCCACAATGCCATGCTGCATGGCTGCACTGTGGACGACTTCAGCCTGATCGGGATCAACGCCGTCATTCTCAACGGCGCCAGGATCGGCAAGCACTGCATCATCGGCGCCAACTCGCTGATTGCCGAGGGTAAGGAAATTCCCGATGGGTCGCTGGTCATGGGCTCGCCGGGCAAGGTCGTGCGCGAGCTGAGCGAAGCCCAGAAGCGCATGCTCGAAGCCAGCGCCGCGCACTATGTGCACAATGCCCAGCGCTATGCTCGCGAACTGATCGAGCAGGACTCGTGAACCCTCTGCCCAAGCCGGTCAAGTCTCCCTGCATCAGTGTCTGCGCCCTGGATGAGCAGGATGTGTGCACGGGCTGCCAGCGCACCGCCGCGGAAATTACCCAGTGGGGGCGCATGAGCGACGACCAGCGCCGCGCCGTGCTGCGCCTCGCCCATGAGCGAGCCGTGGCCCAGGGCCTGGTATTTGCGGGCGGCTGATCCGGCCCTTGCCTGTGGGCGGCGAGACTGGCGCACGCAAAGCCGCGTTGAGTTAAAATGCCCGCCCCTGTCGGGTCGGCCTGCGTGCTGCCCCTCGATCCAGACGATTCCCTGAGGACCTGAAATGACCCGTATCGGAACCCCCCTGTCGCCGACCGCGACCCGCGTACTGCTGTGCGGCTGCGGCGAGCTGGGCAAGGAAGTGGTGATCGAGCTGCAACGCCTGGGCGTCGAAGTCATCGCCGTAGACCGTTACGCCGATGCGCCGGCCATGCAAGTGGCCCATCGCAGCCACGTCATCAACATGCTCGATGGCGCCGCCTTGCGGTCGGTCATCGAAGCGGAAAAACCGCACTACATCGTGCCCGAGATCGAGGCCATCGCCACCGCCACGCTGGTGGAGCTGGAGTCCGAAGGCTTCACCGTGGTGCCGACTGCGCGCGCAGCCCAGCTGACCATGAACCGCGAGGGCATTCGCCGCCTGGCCGCCGAAGAGCTGGACCTGCCGACCTCGCCGTACCATTTTGCCGACACCTTCGAAGACTACGCGCGGGCCGTGCAGGACCTGGGTTTCCCGTGCGTGGTCAAGCCGGTCATGAGCTCTTCGGGCAAGGGCCAGAGCCTGCTGCGCTCGGCGGCCGATGTGCAGGAAGCGTGGGACTATGCCCAGGAGGGCGGGCGCGCCGGCAAGGGCCGTGTGATCATCGAAGGTTTCATCGACTTCGACTACGAGATCACCTTGCTGACCGTCCGCCACGTTGGCGGGACGACGTTCTGCGCACCGGTTGGCCACCGGCAGGAGAAGGGCGACTATCAAGAGTCCTGGCAGCCCCAGGCGATGAGCCCGGTGGCCCTGGCCGAGTCGGAGCGGGTGGCGCGTGCAGTGACTGAAGCCCTGGGTGGGCGCGGCCTGTTCGGCGTCGAACTGTTCATCAAGGGTGATCAGGTGTGGTTCAGCGAGGTCTCGCCGCGTCCGCACGATACCGGCCTGGTCACCCTGATTTCCCAGGATCTGTCCCAGTTCGCCTTGCACGCACGCGCCATTCTCGGGTTGCCGATCCCGCTGGTTCGTCAGTTCGGGCCATCCGCCTCGGCGGTGATCCTGGTCGAAGGCAACTCTCGCCAGACCGCCTTCGACAACCTCGGCGCGGCACTGGCCGAACCGGATACGGCGCTGCGTCTGTTCGGCAAGCCCGAGGTCAATGGGCAACGGCGCATGGGCGTGGCCCTGGCCCGCGACGAATCGATCGAGGCAGCCCGGGCCAAGGCCACGCGCGCCTCGCAAGCGGTCAAGGTCGAACTGTAAGGTCTGAGTCGACCGGTGCCTGCCGAGCGGCGGCGCCGGTTTTGCGAGGGCGCGACACCGCCGTCACGCTGCTGGCAGGCTGCTCGCGTGCCATATAAGCACCCGTGACGCGCGGTTTTCCTCGGTCTCGAGAATTTCCATGCGATAGCGACCGATCTTCAGGCACACCGCGCTGGCCGGAATGCTTTCCAGCGCCTCGGTGACCAGGCCGTTCAAGGTCTTGGGGCCATCGCTGGGCAAGTGCCAGCCCAGGCTCTTGTTGATGTCGCGAATGGAGGCCTGGCCTTCGACCACGAAGCGGCCATCCAGCTGCGGATGGATATGCGGATTGGCCAGCGCATCGTCATCTTCGAACTCGCCGACGATCTCTTCCAGAATGTCTTCCAGGGTGACGATGCCCTGCACCTCGCCGTATTCGTCGACGACGATGCCCAATCGGCGTTGCTGCTTGTGGAAATTCAGCAGCTGCATCTGCAGGGGCGTGCTTTCCGGAACGAAGTAAGCCTCATAGCAGGCGGCCAGCAAGGCCTCGATGGTGAGTTCGCGGTGCGGCAGCAGGTGGCTGATCTGGCGGGTATTGAGCACCCGTTCGACATGGTTGATGTCGTTGTGGAAGACCGGCAGGCGGGTATGGCGGCTGATCATCAGCTGGTCGATGATCTCGTCCAGCGAATCTTCCAGGTTGATGCCGTCGATTTCGTTGCGCGGCACCAGGATGTCGTTGACGGTGATCTTGTCCAGCGCATGGATGCTGTTGGCCAGGTGCGGTTTGTTGCTGCGCGCTTCGGCGGCCAGTTCGTCCAGCACACTGCGCGGTATGGCAGGCTCCTGCTGGGCGCCTTTGCCGGGTTCCTTGCGGGCGAAGGGCACGACCAGCAGCCGTGCGGCGCCGTCCAGTAGCCATGCCAGCGGCCAGACCAGCTTGAGTGGCGGCGCCAGCAACGCATTGGCCATGCCGATGAACGGCCGCGGGTAGCGCTGGGCAAGGCGGCGTGGCAGGTAGTCGGCCAGCACCAGCAGGGCGAGCGTGGTGCCCAGGCCACCGAGCCAGGCGCCATGGGCGCCGCGCAGATAGATGCCTAGCGTTACCCCCAGGGTAACCGCCATGGCACGGGCCAGGGAATTGAGCAGCACCAGGCTGGGCAGCGGCGCCTGCAGCGCCGGTCGATCGCCATTGCGCCCGGTAGGGCGCTGTGCGGCCAGCGTGTGCAGCGCGGCTTCCACTGCGCAAAGCAGCGCGGCGAGGAGAATTGCCAGCGCCAGCGCGCCGAGCATCGGCCCTAGGGGCAGAGTGTCCATGGGTGACCTGTCAGATGTGCAGAATGTATTCGCGAACCAGCTTGCTGCCGAAATAGGCCAGCATCAGCAGGCAGAAGCCGGCCAGCGTCCAGCGAATGGCCTTGTGCCCGCGCCAGCCCAGGCGATTGCGTCCCCACAGCAGCACGCTGAAAACGATCCAGGCCAGGCAGGCGAGCAGGGTCTTGTGCACCAGGTGTTGCGCGAACAGGTTCTCGACGAACACCCAGCCTGAAATCAGTGACAGCGACAGCAGTGCCCAGCCGGCCCAGATGAAACCGAACAGCAGGCTTTCCATGGTCTGCAGCGGCGGGAAATTCTTGATCAGCCCTGCCGGATGCTTGTGCTTGAGCTGGTGGTCCTGCAGCAACAGCAGCAACGACTGGAACACGGCGATGGTGAACATGCCATAGGCCAGGATGGACAGCAGGATGTGCGTGAGAATGCCTGGCTCTTCGTGGATCAGCGGTGCAGTCCCGCCGGGCGCGAACTGGGCGATCAGGATGGTCGCCAGGCCCAGGGGAAACAGCAGCACCAGCAGGTTTTCCACGGGTATCTGGCTGGTGGCCAGCAGGGTCAGGGCGATCACCGCCACGGCGATCAGGCTGGCCGCGCTGAAGAAGTCCAGGCTCAGCCCCAGGGGGGTGAGCAACTGCGAGAACAACGCGCAGCCGTGGGCAATCACGGCCAGGAAGCCGAACAGGTAGAGCACGCGCTTGTCAGCCTTGCCGCCTTGGCCGATACGGGTTGCCTGATAGGCAGTCGCAGCGGCGTACAGGCAGGCGGCGGCGAGGGTGGGGATTAGACTGGGTGACAAGGGGAGCATAGGTCCTGTGGAGCACAAGCCGGAAAGTGCCTGAGTTTGGCATCAAATGCCCGCCGACGAAAGACTGCATACCGCGCAGTGTCCGTGGCACCCACTCTTGGTTATAATCGCCGGCCTGCTCTTGCCGCCACAACCTCGGCTCAACCAGAGCCAGAAAGGATCGCGACATGTTTGAAAACCTTACAGACCGCCTCTCGCAGACGCTTCGCCACGTTACCGGCAAAGCCAAGCTGACCGAGGACAACATCAAAGACACCCTGCGCGAAGTGCGCATGGCGCTGCTCGAAGCCGACGTCGCCTTGCCGGTGGTGAAGGACTTCGTCAACAAGGTCAAGGAGCGTGCGGTCGGCACCGAGGTTTCGCGCAGCCTGACCCCAGGCCAGGCGTTCGTGAAGATCGTCCAGGCCGAGCTCGTCGAGATGATGGGCGCGGCCAACGAGGAGCTGAGCCTGGCGGTGACCCCGCCGGCGGTCATCCTCATGGCCGGCCTGCAGGGTGCGGGCAAGACCACCACCGCCGGCAAGCTGGCGCGCTACCTCAAGGAACGCAAGAAGAAGACGGTGATGGTGGTGTCGGCAGACGTCTACCGCCCGGCAGCCATCAAGCAGCTGGAAACCCTGGCCAACGATATCGGCGTGACCTTCTTCCCGTCGGACATCAGCCAGAAGCCCGTGGACATCGCCAACGCCGCGATCCGCGAGGCCAAGCTCAAGTTCATCGACGTGGTCATCCTCGACACCGCCGGGCGCCTGCACATCGACGCCGAGATGATGGGCGAGATCCAGCAGCTGCACGCGGCGGTCAAGCCTGCCGAAACCCTGTTCGTGGTCGACGCCATGACCGGCCAGGACGCAGCCAACACGGCCAAGGCTTTCGGTGATGCGCTGCCGCTCACCGGTGTGATCCTGACCAAGGTCGACGGCGATGCTCGTGGCGGTGCCGCATTGTCGGTGCGTGCCATCACCGGCAAGCCGATCAAGTTCATCGGCATGGGCGAGAAGAGCGAAGCGCTCGAGCCGTTCCACCCCGACCGCATCGCCTCGCGCATCCTGGGCATGGGCGACGTGCTCAGCCTGATCGAGCAGGCCGAGCAGTCGCTGGACAAGGACAAGGCCGACAAGCTGGCCAAGAAGCTGAAGAAGGGCAAGGGCTTCGACCTCGAAGACTTCCGCGACCAGCTCGTACAGATGAAGACCATGGGCGGCCTGGGCGGCCTGATGGACAAGCTGCCGAGCATCGGCGGTGTGAACCTCTCGCAGATGGGCAACGCTCAGAACGTTGCCGAGAAGCAGTTCAAGCAGATGGAAGCCATCATCAACTCCATGACCCCGGCCGAGCGCCGCGACCCTGACGTGATCAGCGGCTCGCGCAAGCGTCGCATCGCCATGGGCTCGGGTACCCAGGTGCAGGACATCGGTCGCTTGATCAAGCAGCACAAGCAGATGCAGAAGATGATGAAGAAGTTCTCGACCAAGGGCGGCATGGCCAAGATGATGCGCGGTATGGGCGGCATGCTGCCCGGCGGCGGTGGCGGCATGCCCAAGATGTAACCCATTGCGTCGGCACGAGAACCCCGTGGGAGCCCGCTCCTACAAGCACATCCCTCTTGCCGATGAATACCCTGGCCATGTGGCCAAACTCCGTTGCTTGCAACGGCTCATAGGCAAATCCTCGCTGCAAGCCTCGACCTATCGGAAAAAGGCATTTGCAAATGTCCGTGTATTCCTTGAGAATATGCGGCCTTTCGGGCACCCGTGTGCCCGCTGTGCATTATGATTTGCAGCACCGACTACAGGAACGATGTTCAATGCTAACCATCCGTCTTGCCCGTGGCGGCTCCAAAAAGCGCCCGTTTTACCAACTGACCGTAACCGACTCGCGCAACCCGCGTGACGGTTCCCACAAAGAGCACGTGGGTTTCTTCAACCCTGTTGCCCGTGGTCAGGAAATCCGTCTGTCCGTGAACCAAGAGCGCGTCAACCACTGGTTGAGCGTTGGTGCACAGCCTTCTGAGCGCGTTGCTCAGTTGCTGAAGGAAAATGCCAAGGCCGCGGCCTGAGCAATATGAACGCGACGCCAGATTCCGCTGATGACTTGATCGTCGTCGGCAAGATTTTCTCGGTACACGGCGTTCGCGGCGAGGTGAAGGTCTTTTCCTTTACCGATCCGATTGAAAACCTGCTGCAGTACACCTCCTGGACGCTCCGGCGCGAAGGCGTGACCAAGCAGGTAGAGCTGGTCAGCGGCCGATCCACGCAAAAGGATCTGGTTGCCAAGTTGAAAGGCCTGGACGATCGCGACGAAGCACGTCTTCTGTCCGGTTACGAGATTTGCATCTCGCGCAGCCTTTTGCCCGACCTGGCCGAAGATGACTACTACTGGTATCAGCTTCAGGGCCTGAAAGTCATCGACCTGCAAGAGCAATTGCTCGGCACCGTCGATCACCTGTTGGAGACCGGCGCCAACGATGTAATGGTGGTGAAGCCCTGCGCGGGCAGCCTGGATGATCGTGAACGCCTGTTGCCCTATACGGCGCAATGCGTGTTGAAGGTCGACCTGGCCGCTGGCGAGATGAGGGTGGATTGGGACGCGGACTTCTAGGCGATGGCAACCCTTCGCGTGGAAGTGATCACCCTGTTCCCCGAGATGTTCTCGGCCATCAGCGAGTACGGCATTACCAGCCGCGCGGTGAAACAGGGGTTGTTGCAATTGACCTGCTGGAATCCGCGGGACTACACCACGGACCGTCACCACACAGTGGATGACCGGCCCTTCGGCGGTGGTCCGGGAATGGTGATGAAGATCAAGCCCCTGGAAGACGCTCTGGTTCAGGCCAAGGCTGCGGCAGGGGAAGCGGCGAAGGTGATCTACCTTTCGCCCCAGGGCCGGCCGCTGGTACAGGGTGCGGTGAAACAACTGGCGACGTCCGAATCCTTGATTCTGATCGCTGGGCGGTACGAAGGCATCGACGAGCGTTTCATTGAAGCTCATGTCGATGAAGAGTGGTCTATTGGTGACTATGTGCTGTCGGGCGGTGAATTGCCTGCCATGGTCCTGATCGATGCGGTTACACGGCTGCTGCCCGGAGCTTTGGGGCATGCGGACTCCGCGGAGGAAGATTCCTTCACCGACGGTCTGCTGGATTGCCCGCACTACACCCGACCGGAGGTGTATGCGGATCAGCGTGTTCCCGACATATTGCTTAGCGGCAATCATGCACACATCCGGCGCTGGCGTTTGCAGCAGTCCCTTGGGCGGACCTACGAACGACGTGCCGATCTTCTGGAAAGACGCTCGCTTTCTGGAGAAGAGAACAAGCTGCTGGCGGAGTACCTCCGCGAGCGGGACGATAGTTAACGTATCGATGGTAAGTCAGACGATTTACCTTAGGAGCACAGCATGACCAACAAAATCATCCTTGCACTCGAAGCAGAGCAGATGACCAAAGAAATCCCTCCCTTTGCCCCGGGCGACACCATTGTCGTTCAGGTGAAAGTGAAGGAAGGCGATCGCTCGCGTCTTCAGGCGTTCGAAGGCGTTGTTATCGCCAAGCGCAACCGCGGCGTGAACAGTGCTTTCACCGTTCGTAAAATCTCCAACGGTGTAGGTGTAGAGCGTACTTTCCAGACCTACAGCCCGCAGATCGACAGCATGGCCGTGAAACGTCGTGGTGACGTGCGCAAAGCCAAGCTGTACTACCTGCGCGACCTGTCTGGTAAAGCAGCACGTATCAAGGAAAAACTGTCCTGAGTACAGTTTGTTTCTGATGCAGGAAAAGGCAGCCTTCGGGCTGCCTTTTTTGTGGGCGAAAGTGTGTAGGCGAGCGTGAACGGGTGGGTAAGGTTCATGTGGGAGCGGGGCGGGCGGCGAGCCCTCTGCCCGCGAAGGCGTCGCCCTGACGCTGCGCCCTGTTATCATCCCTGCACCCCCACAGCCCTGCGATTGCGATGCCTGCCCTCGACCACCCCCTGATCGACCAATTTCTCGATGCCTTGTGGCTGGAAAAAGGCCTATCGGAAAACAGCCGCAACAGTTACCGCAGCGACCTTGCATTGTTCAACGGTTGGTTGCACGAGCGCGGCATCGCGCTGGAGGCGGCGGGCCGCGATGTATTGCTCGATCACCTGGCCTGGCGGGTCGAGCAGGGTTACAAGGCGCGCTCCACGGCACGCCTGCTGTCGGGCGCGCGCGGCTTCTATCGCTACCTGCTGCGCGAAAAGCTGATCGGTGCCGACCCGACCCTGCAGATCGACATGCCGCAGTTGGGCAAGCCATTGCCGAAATCGTTGTCCGAAGCCGACGTCGAAGCGTTATTGCAGGCGCCCGATCTGAGCGAGCCGATCGGCCAGCGGGATCGCGCCATGCTCGAGGTGCTGTATGCCTGCGGCCTGCGCGTGACCGAGTTGATCAGCCTGACCCTGGACCAGGTCAATCTGCGCCAGGGTGTATTGCGCGTGGTGGGCAAGGGCAACAAGGAGCGCCTGGTGCCGATGGGTGAGGAAGCGGTGGTCTGGGTCGAGCGGTACCTGCGCGACGGACGTCACGAACTGCTCGGCGGCAGGCCCAGCGACGTGGTCTTCCCCAGCCAGCGCGGCGAGCAGATGACGCGACAGACCTTCTGGCATCGGATCAAGCATCAGGCCCAGGTCGCCGGCATCGCCAAGTCGCTGTCGCCGCACACGCTGCGCCACGCCTTCGCGACGCATCTGCTCAATCACGGTGCGGATCTGCGCGTGGTGCAGATGCTGCTCGGCCACAGCGATCTGTCGACCACGCAGATCTACACCCACGTGGCACGCGCGCGTCTGCAGGAGCTTCATGCCAGGCATCATCCGCGCGGATGAAACAACGTGCTCCAAGGCTGTGTCGAGGGTTGTCCAGAGTCGGTCTTGGCCAATGAATGTGGTAGGCTTGCCCGGTTTATGCAGCGGGCTGTGACGAGCTGATCGTCCACCGCCCCTCAAGTCCGTCGCTCCAGGAGTTCCCATGCGCGTGACCCGCCTTTTCGCCGCCGCAGCCCTTGCGCTGGCCAGCACCTTTGCCGTTGCCGACCCGGCTGCGGAACAAGCGATTCGCAAGACCCTGCAGACCCTGCAACTGGAAGTGCCGATCGAAAGCGTCGCCGCCAGTCCGCTCAACGGCTTGTACGAGGTCAAGCTCAAGGGCGGTCGCGTGCTTTACGCCAGCGCCGACGGTCAGTTCGTCATGCAGGGCTACCTGTTCCAGATCCAGGACGGCAAGCCGGTCAACCTCACCGAGAAAACCGAGCGACTGGCCATTGCCAAGACCGTCAACGCGATCCCGGTAGCCGATACCGTTGTGTACCCCGCGGTGGGCGAAACCAAGTCGCACATCACGGTCTTCACCGATACCACCTGTCCGTACTGCCACAAGCTGCACGCCGAAGTCCCCGAGCTGAACCGCATGGGTGTCGAGGTCCGCTACGTGGCGTTCCCGCGCCAGGGCTTGAAGTCGGCCGGTGACGAACAGCTGCAGGCTGTCTGGTGCTCCAAGGACCGCAAGGCAGCGATGGACAAGATGGTATCGGGCGACACCATCAAGGCGCCTTCATGCGCCAACCCGGTGGCCAGGCAGTTCGAGCTGGGCCAGTCGATCGGCGTCACCGGCACGCCAGCCATCGTGCTGGAGAACGGTCAGGTCATTCCGGGTTACCAGCCGGCCGCCAACGTCGCCAAGCTGGCTCTCGACGCGAAAGGCTGAGTGGCACTCGCACGTCATCAATAGCCGAAGGCTCACGGCCTGCGGCCAGTATCACGACCGTCATCGAGGCGGTCGTTTCATGGGGAGTTCAGAGTGAAACCGGTCAAAGTAGGCATCTGTGGGTTAGGTACCGTCGGTGGCGGCACCTTCAACGTACTTCAGCGCAACGCCGAGGAGATTGCCCGCCGTGCCGGGCGCGGTATTGAAGTGGCGCAGATCGCGATGCGCTCGCAGAACCCCAATTGCCAGATCGCCGGTACCCCCATTACCAACGATGTCTTCGCCGTGGCCTGCAACCCGGATATCGATGTCGTCATCGAGCTGATCGGTGGCTACGGCATCGCGCGTGAGCTGGTACTCAAGGCCATCGAAAACGGCAAGCACGTGGTCACCGCCAACAAGGCGCTGATTGCAGTGCACGGCAACGAGATCTTCGCCAAGGCACGCGAGAAGGGCGTGATCGTTGCGTTCGAAGCCGCCGTGGCGGGTGGCATCCCGGTGATCAAGGCCATTCGCGAAGGTCTTTCGGCCAACCGCATCAACTGGGTCGCGGGCATCATCAACGGTACTGGCAACTTCATCCTGACCGAAATGCGCGAGAAGGGCCGTACCTTCGAGGACGTCCTGGCCGAAGCGCAGGCCCTGGGTTATGCCGAGGCCGACCCCACCTTCGACGTCGAAGGTATCGACGCGGCGCACAAATTGACCATCCTGGCGTCCATCGCCTTCGGCATTCCGCTGCAGTTCGACAAGGCCTACACCGAAGGCATCACCCGCCTGACCACGGCCGACGTCAACTACGCCGAAGCCCTGGGCTACCGCATCAAACATCTGGGCGTGGCGCGCAGCACCGAGCGCGGTATCGAGCTGCGGGTGCACCCGACGCTGATCCCGGCCGACCGTCTGATCGCCAACGTCAATGGCGTGATGAACGCAGTGATGGTCAACGGCGACGCGGCCGGTTCAACCCTGTTCTACGGTGCCGGTGCGGGCATGGAGCCGACTGCCTCGAGCGTGGTCGCCGACCTGGTCGACGTGGTCCGCGCCATGACCTCGGACCCGGAGAATCGCGTGCCGCACCTGGCCTTCCAGCCGGATTCGCTTTCCGCTCACCCGATCCTGCCCATCGAGGCCTGCGAAAGCGCCTACTACCTGCGCATTCAAGCCAAGGATCATCCGGGCGTGCTGGCGCAGGTGGCGAGCATCCTCTCCGAGCGTGGCATCAACATCGAGTCGATCATGCAGAAAGAGGTCGAGGAACACGATGGCCTGGTGCCGATGATCCTGCTGACCCACCGCGTCGTCGAACAGCACATCAATGATGCCATCAAGGCGCTGGAAGCCTTGCAGGGCGTGGTCGGCCCGGTCGTGCGCATCCGTGTCGAGCACTTGAACTAAGCGGCAGCTGCCAGAGGAATTCGCAATGCGTTATATCAGTACTCGCGGTCAGGCCCCGGCCCTGAACTTCGAAGAGGTTCTGCTCGCCGGTCTGGCCAGTGACGGTGGCCTCTATGTCCCGGAAAACCTGCCGCGCTTCACCCAGGAAGAAATCGCCTCGTGGGCGGGTCTGCCTTATCACGAGCTGGCATTTCGGGTCATGCGCCCGTTCGTTACCGGCAGCATTCCGGATGCCGACTTCAAGAAGATTCTCGAAGAAACCTACGCGGTATTCGCCCATGCATCCGTCGCACCTTTGCGCCAGTTGGGTGGTAACGAGTGGGTGATGGAGCTGTTCCACGGGCCAACGCTGGCGTTCAAGGACTTCGCCCTGCAGCTGCTGGGGCGGCTGCTCGACTACGTACTGGCCAAACGCAGCCAGCGCGTGGTGATCGTCGGCGCCACCAGTGGCGACACCGGTTCGGCCGCGATCGAAGGCTGCAAGCACTGCGAGAACGTCGATATCTTCATCCTGCATCCGCACGAGCGCGTGTCTGCGGTTCAGCGTCGGCAAATGACCACGATTACCGGCGACAACGTGCACAACATCGCCATCGAAGGCAATTTCGACGACTGCCAGGAAATGGTCAAGAACAGCTTCGCCGACCAGAGTTTCCTCAAGGGCACGCCGTTGGTTGCAGTGAACTCGATCAACTGGGCGCGGATCATGGCCCAGATCGTCTACTACTTCCACGCGGCCCTGCAGCTGGGCGGCCCAGCACGCTCGGTGGCGTTCTCGGTGCCCACCGGCAACTTTGGCGATATCTTCGCCGGCTATCTGGCGCGCAACATGGGCCTGCCGATCAACCAGTTGGTGGTGGCCACCAACCGCAACGACATCCTGCACCGCTTCATGAGCGGCAATCAGTACGTCAAGCAAACCCTGCACGCGACGTTGTCGCCGTCGATGGACATCATGGTGTCGTCGAACTTCGAGCGCCTGCTGTTCGACCTGCACGGTCGCAACGGCGCGGCCATTGCAGGCCTGATGGACAACTTCCGCCAGGGCGGCGGTTTCAGCGTCGATGAGGAACGCTGGACCGAGGCGCGTAAGCTGTTCGACTCGCTGGCGGTCACCGACGAGCAAACCTGCGAGACCATCGCCCAGGTGTTCGCCGAGTGCGGCGAGGTCCTCGATCCACACACGGCCATTGGCGTACGCGCGGCGCGCGAGTGTCGTCGCAGCCTCGACACGCCCATGGTGGTGCTGGGAACGGCGCACCCGGTCAAGTTCCCCGAAGCCGTGCAAAAGGCCGGCGTAGGCAAGGCCCTGGAGTTGCCTGCGCACCTGGTCGATCTGTTCGAGCGCGAAGAGAAGTGCACCGTGTTGCCCAACGACCTGTCGGCCGTACAAGCCTTCGTCAGCCAACATGGCAATCGCGGCAAACCGCTGTGATGGCATGCAGCCTCGCGTCTGACGCGATCTGAAACACATAAAGCCCGCCCGATGCGGGCTTTATGCTTTTTACAGTGCCAAGCTTATGCAACTTTTTCCTGGGCCCCTTTGGCCCGCAGGCAAGGATGCATGGCATGAAACCCACACTGACCTCGTTTCTCACGCTCGCAGGGGTGACGGCGTGGATGGCGGGGTTGTTCATGGCGGTTGCCATGCTTTCGCCCGGCCTGGCGTTCGCTGCCCAAAGCCTGCCCTTCGCCTTGGTTGCACCGTTCGCGCAGCTTTCTCCACTGCCCCTTTCCAGCACCGAACAGCAGTGGCTGCAACGCCACGGTACGCTCAGGGTGGGTGTTTCCCTGGCCGATCACGAACCCATCGACATCACCAGCGATCGCAACCGCTATCAAGGTGTGAGTGCCGACTACCTGAGCCTGATCGGCAGCCGCCTGGGGGTCGATCTGCGGGTGTTGGGGTTTGCCCAGCGCAGCGAGGCGGTGCAGGCGCTCAAGGATGGCGAAATCGATCTGCTGACCAGCGCCAATGCCTTCGAACAGGCCATCGATGGCCTGGCCTTTTCCAAGGAGTACATGCCTGACCGCGGCGTCATCGTACGGCGCGCGGGCAGCAAGCACAGCAGCGGCCTGGCCGGGGAGAAGGTCGCGCTGGTGGATGGCTATGCCGACGATGCCACGGTGCAACGCGTGTATCCCGACAGCCGCATCGTGGTCGCACCCAGCCTGAGCAGTGGCTTGCAGGCGCTGCACCAGGGCGATGTCGACGCCATGATCAGCAACGAGGTGATCGTGCGCGCCTACAACGCACTGCGACCCTACCTGGCTCTGGATATCGTCGGCCCCAGCGGTCTGCCACCCGTGGGTTACACCATCGCCAGTCGCCAGGCCGATCCGATATTGGGGCAGATGGTCGAGCGGGCCCTGGCCAGCCTCGACGATGGTTTGCGCCGCGAGATCCTGACCCGCTGGACCACCGGGCTGGGGTCGGAAATCGGCCACCACCGGGTACCGCTGGAGCCTGCCGAACAAGCCTGGATCGCCCGGCACCGCCAGGTGCGTGTGGTCGCGACGCAGTATCCTCCCTACCTGTACCGGGACCGCCAGGGAAACTGGGTAGGGCTCAACAGTGAAGTGCTGGCAACGCTGTCGCACATGACGGGGCTGCAGTTCGTCTACCTGCCTTCCCACTCGATGGCCCAGAGCCTGGAAATGCTGAAGCTTGGCAAGGCCGATATGAATACCACTCTCTCGGAAACGCCGGACCGCAAGGCCTTCCTGAGTTTCAGCCATTCGTTCGGGGGCCAGGGCTGGGTGTTCATCGTGCGCGCCGAGGACCTGCCCATCGGTCATCTGGACGAGCTGGCCGGCAAGGTCCTGGCGATTCCGGCCGAGCACGCCCTGGAAAGCGCGATCCGCAGCCAGTACCCGCACATCAAGCTGCGCTTGGTCAGCACCTACGACAAGGCGCGCGAGATGGTGGCGAGCGGCGAAGCGGATGCCACCATCGACAGTGAAGTCGGCGCCTATCGTGCGGTCGGCCGTTATCCGCCCGGCGTGCTCAAGGTCGGACGCAATGTCGACGGCGAATGGTCGCCCGACCGTTTTGCCATTCGTGCCTCGGAACCCGAGCTCACGTCCATCATCAACAAGGCGCTGGAGGCCTATCCAGTCGCGGAACTGCGTGCAGCGCGCCTGAAGTGGCTGGGGGCGGTAGTGCCTCCAGAGCCCATGTGGCAACGCATTGCCACCTGGGTCTATTGGCTGCTGGCAGCAGCGCTGGTGCTGGGCGCGGTGTCGCTGTTGTGGAGTGGTCGACTCAAGGCGCAGATTCGTCAGCGGCACAAGGCCGAGCAGGCACTCAACGATCAGCTGGCATTCCAGCACGCGCTGCTCGATGGCATCCCCGGGCCCATCTATGTCCGCGACCTGCAGGCGCGGCTGTTGTCCTGCAACAAGAGTTACGAGCAGAGCTTTGCCACCCGTCTGCAGGACATCAAGGGTCGTACATTGCTGGAAGTCGCCGTGGTCAATGCCGACGAAGCGCAGCAGATGCACCGTGACTACCTCAGGCTGCTGGACGATCAGCAGCCGGTGTCGACCGATCGGCAGATCCAGATGCGCGGCCGCAAGGTTCACGCCTGGCAATGGATCGTGCCGTTCTACAACGCCGAGGGGCAGTTGCAGGGCCTGCTCGGTGGTTGGATCGACATTTCCGAACGCAAGCGCCTGGAAGACCAACTGGTCGAAGCGCGGCACATTGCCGAACAGGCCAACCAGGCCAAAAGCGCTTTTCTGGCGACCATGAGCCATGAGATCCGTACGCCCATGGCAGCCATCATCGGTCTGCTCGAGCTCGAGCGTGAACGCCGCAAGCGTGACGACCAGCCAGTGTCGCAGGCGCTGGAAGTGGCCTGGCGTTCGGCGCGGGACCTCATCGCCCTGATCGGCGACAGCCTGGACCTGGCGAAGATCGAATCGGGCAGCATGTTGCTGGCCGAGCAGGTAACCGAAGTGAGGCCGTTCTTCGAGGGCATGCACAGCCTGTTCTCGGCCCAGGCCCAGCGCAAGGGCGTAGCGCTGAACCTCGATATTGCGCCGGGCGTGGCCAGCGCGTTCTGGTTCGATCCGCTGCGATTGCGGCAAGTGGTGCACAACCTGCTCGGCAACGCCTTGAAGTTCACCCGCCAGGGCAGCGTGAGCCTGGCGGTCGCGGCGCGGCCACTCCGTTCAGGCCAGTGGCACATGACCATTACCGTCAGCGACACAGGTGCGGGCATCACGCCCGCTCAACAGGCCAGGCTGTTCAGGCCGTTCGTCCAGGGTAACGTGGATGTGCAACAGGAATCGGTCGGCACCGGCCTGGGCCTGAGCATCTGCAAGCAGCTGGTCCAGCTGATGGGTGGCACGATCAGCCTGCACAGCACCGAAGGCGAGGGGACACGGGTGGAAGTGCAGATCGAGGTGCGGCATCAGGCTGAACAGGACGCGATGCCGACCGTGCACGCTCGGCCCGACAGCGCTGCACTGGACATACTGGTCGTGGACGATCTGTCGGCTAACCGGATGGTACTGACCCAGCAGTTGCAGTTCCTCGGGCACCGGGTGCAGGACGCCAGCGACGGTGTGAGTGCACTGGCGGCCTGGCAGGCCGGGCATTTCGATCTGGTGCTGACCGACTGCAATATGCCGGGCATGAACGGCCATGCCTTGTGCAAAGCCATCCGCCTGCAGGAGGCCGCGTCCGCCGCGCCTCCGGTCAGGCTCATCGGTTGCACCGCCAATGCCATGCAGGACGAGCGGTTGCGCTGCGCCGAAGCGGGCATGGACGAACTGCTGGTCAAGCCGATAGCGCTGGACAAGCTGGCGCAGATCATCGCCGACATGCAGCAAGGCCCGGCATTCTCCATGCAGGCGCTGCATCACCTGACCCAGGCGGATAACGCGGTCATCAGGCGAATGCTCGATGAGCTCTCGCGCAACCTTGAGTCTGAAAGCCAGACGTTGGCAGAAAGCGTCGAGACGCTCGATCGTGTGCGGCTGCACGAAGTGCTTCATCGGCTCCACGGCATCGCTTGTTTGATCGATGCCGCACCTCTGGCACGCGTGCTGGCCAAGGTGAACACATGCTGCCGGTCGGGCAGCGATGAACAGTTGACCGTTCACGCTGCCGAGCTGAATCGCGAGATCGCCAGGCTGGCGACGGCGATAGCACGCTGCTAGGAAAATTCTCGGAAACTTTCGGACTTGTCCTATCCCAAGCGTGCCGCTTGCCCTTTAGAGTGCCCGTCAATGCGCAGCTCGATGCGCTCACTCGAGGTTTCATTCATGCGTTCGCTCAGAGTTCTGGTGCTTGAAGACATTCCGTACCAGCTGATCGCCATGCATCAGGTGCTCAATGCGTGTGGCGTGTTCGATGTCCTGACCTCGCAAAGTTTCAACGCGGCATGCCTCTCGCTGGAGAAGCGCCAGGGCGTCGACATTGTCATCTGCGAAATGACCGTGGCCGGCCTGGACATGGGCGAGCTGATCGGCCATCTGGCCGCAACCGGGTTGGCACGGGCGCTGGTCATCTACAGCAATGGGTCACAGCCGGTGGAACCGTTCACGGCATTGGCGCGGCAGCATCGGCTACCGCTGCTGGGCGTACTGCACACACCGGTGTCGGCCGCAGCAGTGCATGGCCTGTTGCAGGATTACCAGCGAAGCATGAGCGCACGGGCCTTGTTGCCCCTGCCGGAAGTGCACGAAATCAGTCACTTCGAGGGCGCCTGGTCTTTGCCTTTGCGTCCTTAGAACGGCCCGCCTACCCTGCGCACACCTGCCGCGGCCGGGTTCATTTCAGCCCGTGAGCCTGCAGGTAGATATACAGCGCAGCATCGTTGCCGATGCCCAGCTTGCGCATGGCGCTCACTTTCTGTGCACTGATCGTCTGCTTGCTGCGGTTGAGCTGCGCGGCGATTTCGTTGACCGAGAGCCCCTGCGCCAGCAGTCGCGTTATCTCGAGCTCGCGAGGCGACAGGTCGACATGGCCGGTGATCCGTCTTGCGGGGGTATCGCTGGGCAGTGCCAGGATGCTCTTCACCGATTGCGCCACGTAGGGTTTGTTGCGCTTGAGGCTGGCAATCGCCGTGGGCAGTTCGTTCACCAGGCTGGCCTTGCCCAGCAAACCAGCTACCCCCAGGTTGAGGATCGAACGCAACAGACCCGGGTTGGTCAGCATGGTCACCACCAGCACGGGCAGCTTTGGCCAATGCCGGCGAACGTAGGCGATCAGCCGCAGGCCATCGCCCTGTTCCGTGGAGGGCATCATGAAGTCGGTGATCAACAGGCCGCATTCGGTTTCGCCCAGGCAGCGTGTCAGCTCCTCCGGCGAGGAGGCTTCGGCCACCACGCGCAAACCGGGGTCTCGTTCCAGTACGGCGCGCAGGCCAACGCGAAAGATCGGATGGTCATCGGCCAGCACGATCCGCAGCGGGGCGATCAGTGGGTCGGTCAAGGCAGGCTCCGGTGACGGGCAAATCAGGCGATGAATTCTGGCACACCTGTGGTCCATTCCTGATCTGTTTTGTAGTCCATTTCTAAGCATGCAGGCGCCAAATCTGATAATCAGAAATGTCCTACATTCGCGCTGTCATATTCTATCGGCAACCTCGGTAATAGTCTGACACGGCTTGCTCAGAACTTTTTTCGCAGGGCAGGGGTCAGTGTCATGCACCTTAAGAATTCGAACAGACGAGTGGTGATGCGATGAAGAATATCAGCCTGTTGCTCAATGAAGCCCTGACGCCGTATCGCGTGACGCTCGAAGGGCAGGATAGCCTTGGCAATTGCCAGGTCGTGGTGATGAGCGCTGCTGGGAGCGTGGTGACCAAGCGTTTGGTCAACCGCAGTCAGTTCGAGGATCTGCGTTCGTTTACCGACGTGGTCGATGGTCTGCACCGCGATCTTCTGGTGGCAGAAGGGCGGCTGGAACCGTCGATGATCGCGGTGCTGCGCAATGTTTCGCAAAATGCCGCTTTCAGCCACGCGCTGGTCTGACATTCATCGATGGATGGCCGCCTGTGTAATCCTCACTCAGCGCTGACTGCTCATGGCCTCTTTGCGCTGGGCATCGAACAGCGCAGTGGTTTCCCGCAAGTACGCCGGCCGTTCGGCGGGCGTCAGCCATTGGGCGTAGAAATCTGCCAACTGACCGTTCCTGAGTTCCAGCAACACCGAATTCAGTGCTGTCAGTACGCGCCGGCTTGCAGGGCTGTCGGAGCAGCCGACATGAATGAACTGCGAGCGCGCTGAGCCCTCGATGGGGATTTGCACCAACTGTTCCGGATCCAGACCTTCCTGACGTGCCTGGTAGCGCGCTTCGTGCCAGTAGCCGAGCAGCGCCTTGATCCGGCCGAGTCTTTCCATGCGCAGCAGGCTGCCCATGGCGTCGTTGCCATGATGGGCCAGAAGCTGATAGCTGTCGGTGTCGGCGAGAATCCGGTCCACCACAGGGCCATAGCTGCGCTCGGCAATGATGCCCAGGGCCAGGGTTCTGCTGCGTAGAAGCGCGCCCAGGTCGACTTTGCCGTCTCGCATGAACTCGGCAATCAGCGGCAGGTCGCCGCGCTGCATGATCAGCACATTGCTCAGCACATTCATGCTGGGCACGGAATAAAGAATGCTGCGCGCCCGCTGTGCGGTCCAGAGCAGCGCAGGGTCGCAGTTGAGGCCGGGCTCGCCAAGCATCTGCGATGCACGCGCACGATTGACCCTGAGGACATTGTGGTCGTACTCGGGCAAGGCTGCGCGCAACAACGGCAGGGCCAGGTCGACGGCGCCCAGGTTGCGCGCCGGGCCGCTGGCGATGGTCAGCGGCGCCAAGTCGCGCAGCAGCCATGTAATGGTCTCGCGACCATGGGCGAGCGGTGAAGTGAGCAGGCACGAGCACACCGCCAGTGCCAGGAGAAGGCTGCTGGGCGGCAGAGTTCTGGAACACGAGTCCATGGCATTCCTTGCGCGGGGTGTGGGGCGTGGGTGTCCGTTTTTGAAACACTGCGCCATCTTTACCACACCCGGACACATGATCAAAACGTGCCGCAGGGTCGCACTGCCCCGTGGTGGTCGTTGATCAGGCCCGCATCGGGTAGACTGTCGGCCTTTTCCTGTCCCCAAGAAGCCTGCCTAATGGCCCAGCCGTCGACCACCTACAAATTCGAACTCAACCTCACCGATCTTGACCGCAGCGTTTACCAGACCGTCAAGCAGACCATCGCGCGTCACCCCTCGGAAACCGAAGAGCGGATGACCGTGCGCTTGCTTGCCTACGCGCTGTGGTACAACGAGCAGGTGTCTTTCGGCCGTGGTCTGTCGGATGTCGACGAGGCTGCCTTGTGGGAAAAGAGCCTGGATGGCCGGATCCTGCATTGGATCGAAGTCGGCCTGCCCGATGCCGATCGCCTGACCTGGTGTTCGCGGCGTACCGAACGCACCAGCCTGTTGGCCTACGGCAGTTTGCGCGTATGGCAGACCAAGGTGGTCGATGCGGTGAAGAACCTGAAGAACGTCAACATCGCCGCGGTGCCTCAGGAGGTGCTCGAGACCCTGGCCAAGGATATGCCGCGGGTCATCAAGTGGGACGTCATGATCAGCGAGGGCACGGTGTTCGTCACCGATGACCGCGGTCAGCACGAAGTCCAGCTCGAGTGGCTGCTGGGCGAGCGCTAGGCCGCCCAGGTTTCAACCTTCTTCCTTTGTCTTGCAGTGAGAACCGCCCCAGGCCCCATGCGCATCGAACCCCGTCAGTTGCCCCAGACCCTGCCTTTCCTCGGCGACATGCCGCCCTTGCTGAATCGTCTTTATGCGGCACGTGGCGTGTCTAGCGCAGAGGAGCTGGACAAGAGCCTGGCGCGCCTGATTCCCTTTCAGCGGCTCAAGGGCATCGAGGCCGCCGTCGAGCTGCTGGTGACGGCGATCGACCAGCGCCAGCGCATCCTGATCGTCGGCGATTTCGATGCCGACGGTGCCACGGCAAGCGCGGTCGGTGTGCTCGGCCTGCGCCTGCTGGGCGCCGCTCACGTCGACTACCTGGTGCCCAACCGCTTCGAGTATGGCTATGGCCTGACCCCGGAAATCGTCGCAGTCGCCCTGCAGCGCGAGCCGCAATTGCTGGTTACGGTCGACAACGGCATTTCCAGCGTCGAAGGTGTGGCTGCGGCCAAGGCTGCCGGGCTGCAGGTGCTGGTCACCGACCACCACTTGCCGGGGCACGAGTTGCCGGCTGCAGATGCCATCGTCAACCCCAACCAGCCAGGCTGCGAGTTCCCCAGCAAGAATCTGGCGGGCGTCGGGGTGATTTTCTACGTGCTGATGGCACTGCGGGCGCGGCTGCGCCAGCTGGGCCGCTATGCACAGGTGCCGCAGCCCAATATCGGCGAGCTGCTGGACCTGGTGGCACTGGGCAGCGTGGCGGACGTCGTGCCGCTGGACGCCAACAACCGCATCTTGGTGCACCAGGGCCTGGAGCGCATTCGTGCGGGCCGTGCGCGGCCGGGCATCACGGCAATCCTTGAAGTGGCACGCCGAGAGCATGCGCGCATCACCTCGACCGACCTGGGGTTCATTCTCGGGCCGCGACTCAACGCAGCCGGCCGCCTGGACGATATGAGCCTGGGCATCGAGTGCCTGCTGAGCACCGATCTGCCCAGCGCCCAGACCATCGCGGCGCAGCTCGATGGCTTGAATCAGGACCGCAAGTCGATCGAGCAAGGCATGCAGCGCGAGGCCCTGGCCCAGCTCAAGGACCTGGCGCTGGAGTCGATGCCGTTTGGCTTGTGCCTGTTCGATGCGCAATGGCATCAGGGTGTGATCGGCATCCTCGCTTCGCGTCTCAAGGAGCGCTACCACCGTCCAACGATTGCCTTCGCCGACGCCGGTGACGGGCTGCTCAAAGGCTCGGCACGCTCGGTCCAGGGCTTCCATATCCGTGACGCGCTGGACGCGGTGGCGGCCAGGCATCCGCAATTGATCAGCAAGTTCGGTGGGCATGCGATGGCCGCCGGGCTGACCCTGCCGCAGGAGAATTTCCCGGCGTTCTGCGAGGCATTCGACGCGCAGGTGCGCACCCAGCTGTGCGAGGAAGACCTGACCGGACGCCTGCTGTCGGACGGTACCCTGGGCGCCGAGGAATTCCATCTGGAGCTGGCGCGCGCCCTGCGCAATGCCGGCCCGTGGGGGCAACATTTCCCGGAGCCGATGTTCCATGGGGTGTTCCAGTTGGTGGAGCAGCGGGTGGTTGGCGAGCGACACCTGAAGGTGACGCTCAAGACCGAGTGCGGCAGCGTCAGCCTGGACGGCATTGCTTTCGGCGTCGACCGCGAGGTGTGGCCCGATCCATCGGTACGCTGGGTGCAGTTGGCCTACAAGCTGGATCTCAACGAGTTCCGCGGGCGGGAAACGGTGCAGTTGCTGATTACCCACATCGAGCCGCGCTGAGCCGTACGACCCTGCTCGGCCGCGGAACCACGCTCGCGGCTCGGTTGTCGACTAGTCTTCGAGAACGAGACAGGCACGTCCGCAGCCGTGTTCGAGCGGACGCTTCTCGTCCCATCTGAAACTGCCAACCGAGGTGCCCGATGAGCATGTTGCTCGAACCCTATACCCTGCGCCAGTTGACCCTGCGCAACCGCATCGCCGTATCGCCGATGTGCCAGTACTCCAGTGTCGATGGCCTGGCCAACGACTGGCACCTGGTGCACCTGGGCAGTCGCGCCAGTGGCGGTGCCGGTCTGGTCTTCACCGAGGCCACCGCGGTGACGGCAGAGGGTCGCATCACGCCTGAAGACCTGGGCCTGTGGAACGACGAGCAGATCGAACCGCTGCAGCGCATCACCCGCTTCATTACCTCGCAAGGCGCGGTGCCGGCCATCCAACTGGCCCACGCCGGGCGCAAGGCCAGCACTTGGCGGCCTTGGCTGGGCAAGCATGGCAGCGTGCCTGTCAATGAAGGCGGCTGGGTGCCGGTGGGCCCGTCGCGTATCGCCTTCGACCCGCAGCACACCGCGCCGACCGCACTGGATGAAACAGCCATCAAGGACATCGTCCAGGCGTTCGTCGACGCGACCCGTCGCGCGCTGACCGCCAATTTCAAGGTAGTCGAGGTGCATGCGGCGCACGGCTATCTGCTGCACCAGTTCCTGTCGCCGATCAGTAACCAGCGTCAGGACAGTTACGGCGGCAGCTTTGAAAATCGCATCCGTCTCACTCTGGAAGTCACCCAGGCGATTCGCGACATCTGGCCTGAAGAATTGCCCGTGTTCGTGCGTGTGTCGGCCACCGATTGGGTCGAAGACGGCTGGAACCCGGACGAGACCGTCGAGCTGGCCAAGCGCCTGAAAGCGCTGGGCGTGGATCTGATCGACGTGTCGTCGGGCGGTACCTCGGCCAATGCCGAGATCCCGACCGGGCCTGGTTATCAGACGCGCTTTGCCGAGCGAGTCCGCAAAGAGGCGGATCTTGCCACGGGCACCGTCGGGATGATCACCGACCCGGCGCAGGCCGAACACATCCTGCGCACTGGCCAGGCCGACGTCATCCTGCTGGCGCGTGAGCTGTTGCGTGATCCGTACTGGCCGCTGCACGCCGACGAAGACCTGGGTGGTCGTCTGGCCACATGGCCCGCCCAGTACCAGCGCGCCACCCATCGCGACCAGCCGATTGTGGAATCGGACCTTCGCGACTGAGTGGCGCTGCGGCGTTTCGGTGATGTCATCCTCGCCCGCAAAAAGGGCGGGCGAGGATGCTGGCTGGGGTCAGCGCATCACACGTACTTGCGTTTCTCCGCCGCAGGCGGCAGGTACTGATAGAGCCAGGTTTCGCTGAGGGTGCGCCCCTGGGTCTTGATGAACAGGCGCATGTCCACCGGATCGACGCTGTCGCTGGTCGGGTACCAGTCGAACAGCACGCGGAAGCCCTTGATATCGGGCAGCTCGAGTACCTGAACATCCTGCACCTTGCCACCCGAAGCCGTGATGATGGGCTCGATCGGCGTTTTCAGCGATTCGAGCCCGCCGCCGGCGAAGTCCACGGCAAAACGCCGCGCCCAGACATTCGGATAGTGTTCACCCGGTGCCCAGCCTTCGGTGAAACCGCCCATCCCCGAGCGCGTCGCTGCAACGCGGGCCAGCGGTGTACCGATCGGCGCCAGGGCGCTCCAGTACAGTTTGTAACCGAAATTAAGGGCATCGCCGGCCTTGACCGGTGACTTGGGTGTCCAGAAGGCAACGATGTTGTCCATGGTTTCACCGGTGGTCGGCAGTTCCACCAGGTCGATGGAGCCTTCGCCCCAGGCGGTGGTGGGCTCGACCCACAGGCTGGGGCGCTTGTGGTACCAATCGACCGTGTCCTGGTAGTTGCTGAAGTCGTGGTCGGTCTGGATCAGGCCGAAGCCTTTTGGATCGACATCGGCGAAGGCGTTGAAGCGCACCCGGTCCGGGTTGTTCAACGGCCGGCAGATCCATTCGCCGTTGCCGCGCCACATGGCCAGCCGGTCGGAGTCGTGGATTTGCGGGTGAATGGTGTCGCACATGCGCCGCTCGTGGTTGCCGCAGCTGAACATGCTGGTCATCGGCGCCACGCCCAGTTGCTCGATGTCCTGGCGCGCATGGATGTGCGCGTCGATGTCCATCACCACGCGCTCGGCCTGGCAGTCAATGTCGAAACGGTAGGCGCCGGTGGCGCTGGGCGAGTCGAGCAGGGCGTAGACCACGAAGCGGGTACTGTCCTTGCCAGGCGTCTCGAACCAGAACTTGGTGAAATCGGGGAATTCTTCCTGCTTCTTGGCATAGGTGTCGATGGCCAGGCCGCGCGCGGACAGACCGTACTGCCCGGTGGCATCGACGGCGCGGAAGTAGCTGGCGCCGAGGAAGGACACCACGTCATGGCGGTCGAGCTTGGGTGCCTTGAACAGCTTGAAGCCGGCAAAGCCCAGGTCGCCCTTGAGCTGCGAGGTATCCACCGTGGTGTTCTTGTAGTCGAACAGCGGCGGATGGAAATGCACTTCACGCGCTTGTTTGCGCCCGGCATCGACGCTGTACATGCGCACCGGCGTACGGAAGCCCATGCCCACATGGAAGAACTGCACGTCCAGTTGGCCCTTGAGGTCATTCCACAACGAATGATTGGCGTCGTAGGCAATTGCATTGAATTGCTGGGGGGTCATGTTTGCCAGGGTCGGCGGCAAGGTCTGCTTGTTGCTGACATAAGCCTGCGCGGCGAGACTCTTGGCCTGGGCCTTGAGCATGTCGAAAGTGAACGGTTCGGCTTCGCCGTCGGCGGTGGCGGCCAGGGCCTGGGCAGCGAACAATCCGGTGCCGGACAGTCCGGTATAGGCCGCGAGGGCCATCGACGCTTTCAGAAGGTGCCTGCGGTGCATAGATAACCTGTTCTGAATCAACCTCGGTCGCTCCAAGCGACCGGCGAGGCTCAAGTAGGAAGGTTTGGGCCTGCCTTGTCCAAACGCAGAGAACTGTACACAGATACCGTAATGACCGATGTGTTCGCAAACTCCTGTAAAAATTTTTTCCTGTGCACTTTGTATCGACAGCGAGATCGGTGATCGAGGCGCAGTGTTGAGAGCAAGCATTTGCGCAACATCCCGAAGCAAATCACCGTTCGAACCAGGCAACGGAATGCCCTTACTCTCGTCAAACGTATCTCCCATTGACGAGACCAAAAAATGAACACGCGTGGCTTGCTCGACCAGTTGTTCAAATCCGGCCAGGAACTGCTCAAGAACAAGGGCGGCGGTTCTTCCCCTCTGGGCGGTGCCGGTAGCGCCGGTGGTGTTGCCGGCGCGCTCGGCGGCCTGCTCTCGGGCAAGGGCGGTGCGGGCGGCGCGCTGGGAGGCCTGCTGTCCGGCGGCAAGGGCGCACTGACCGGCGGCGCCATGGGCTTGCTGCTCGGCAACAAGAGCGCGCGCAAGTACGGTGGCAAGGCCTTGGCCTACGGTGGGTTGGCGGCACTGGGCGTGATTGCCTACAAGGCCTACGGCAATTGGCAGGCCCAGCAGCAGACCGCCCCTCGAGGCGAACCGCAGACGGTCGACCGAGTGCCACCCCAGCAGGTAGAGGAACACAGCCAGGCTATCCTCAAGGCGCTGGTGGCAGCAGCCAAGTCCGATGGCCACGTGGATGATCGCGAGCGCGAGCTCATCGAAGGCGAATTCACCCGCCTGGATTCGGACAACGAACTGCAGCAGTGGCTGCACGCCGAACTGAACAAGCCGCTGGACCCGGCAGACGTGGCGCGGGCAGCCAAGACTCCGGAGATCGCTGCCGAAATGTACATTGCCAGCGTCATGATGGTGGATCAGGAGCACTTCATGGAGCGTGCCTATCTGGACGAGCTGGCCAAGCAGTTGGCCCTCGACCCTGCGCTCAAGCTCGAACTGGAGAAGCAGGTGCGTCAGGCCGAAGTCGAAGCCGTCTGACCCCGGAGGTCAGGTCCGAAGGCTGACGCCGCCACTCATCTGTCGGAACTTACGTTGGTCGGCAATAGTGGCGCATTGATCTGCCAGCAACTGGCAATACCCTCGCGGATGAAGGAAAGTCAGGTACCAGCGCGAAATCGTCTGAGGTAGGGCTATACTCAGGCGATTTTTCGTTTGTAGCTGCAGGAATTTTCGAGGGTTGACTGTGAAGAACTGGTCCTTGCGCCACCGCATTCTGGCGAGTTTCGCCGTTGTCATTGCAATCATGCTGTTGATGGTCGTGGTCTCCTATTCACGTCTGCAGACCATCGAGACGAACGAAACCAAGGTGCGCACCGACAGCGTTCCGGGCGTGGTCTTCAGTTCCATGATCCGCAGCGCCTGGGTAGACAGCTACGTGTACACCCAACAACTGGTGGGCTTGAGCTATCAGCGCGAGCTGCTCACGGCCGACGTGGACCAGTACAAGAGCTTCGCCGAGCGCCTGACCCAGCAGATGGCCAACTACCGCAGCACCGTCCAGGACAGCGACGACCAGGCGGCCTTCGAAGAATTCGCGCGGATGCGCGTGACCTATGAAAAGACCTTGGCCGATGTGCTGGAGGCCTACCGACTGCGCAAGTTCAGCGAAGCCCAGCAGATGGCCATCGATGACCTCACGCCCGCCTGGGTGGCAGGTCGCAAGCAGCTCAATACCCTGATCGACCGCAATCGTGAAGCGGCCGAGAAGGCCACCAGCGCCATTGACGCTTCGGTCGCGGCGGCCAAGGTCAGCCTGGTGATTTCCCTGTTGGTGGCAATCATCGTTGCCGGTATCTGCGGGCTCTGGCTGCTGCGCACCATCATGGCGCCCATGCAGAAGATCGTGCGGATTCTCGAAGTGATGCGCACCGGTGACCTGAGCACGCGCCTGAGCCTTGCGCGCAAGGACGAGTTCAACGAGGTCGAACTGGGCTTCAACGACATGATGACCGAGCTCACCGCGCTGGTCGCCCAGGCGCAACGGTCCTCGGTGCAGGTCACCACCTCGGTGACCGAAATCGCGGCCACCTCCAAGCAGCAACAGGCCACGGCGACCGAGACTGCCGCGACCACCACCGAGATCGGCGCGACCTCCCGGGAAATTGCTGCCACGTCCCGTGATCTGGTGCGAACCATGGGTGAAGTCACCTCGGCGGCCGATCAAGCTTCCTCGCTGGCCGGCTCCGGCCAGCAGGGTCTGGCGCGCATGGAAGAAACCATGCACCAGGTGATGGGTGCCGCCGAATTGGTCAACGCCAAGCTGGCAATCCTCAACGAGAAGGCCGGCAACATCAATCAGGTAGTCGTGACCATCGTCAAGGTCGCCGACCAGACCAACCTGCTGTCGCTCAACGCGGCCATCGAAGCCGAGAAGGCCGGTGAATATGGTCGCGGTTTCGCCGTGGTCGCCACTGAAGTGCGCCGCCTCGCCGACCAGACCGCCGTGGCCACCTACGACATCGAGCAGATGGTGCGAGAGATCCAGTCGGCAGTGTCGGCCGGCGTCATGGGCATGGACAAGTTTTCCGAAGAAGTGCGCCGCGGCATGTTCGAAGTGCAGCAGGTCGGCGATCAGCTGTCGCAGATCATTGGCCAGGTCCAGGCCTTGGCGCCGCGCGTGCTCATGGTCAACGAGGGCATGCAGGCCCAGGCGACCGGTGCCGAACAGATCAACCACGCCCTGTCGCAGTTGGGCGATGCCAGCAGCCAGACGGTCGAATCCTTGCGTCAGGCCAGCTTTGCCATCGACGAGCTCAGCCAGGTCGCTACCGGCCTGCGCGGCGGCGTCTCGCGCTTCAAAGTCTGATGAACGCATTGCCGGTCACATCGCGCAGCAAGTTGTTCCTGTTGTTTCGCATTGCGCAGGAACGCTTCGCCCTGGATGCGCTGGAAGTCGCAGAGGTGCTGCCGCTGCTGCCGCTCAAGCCGGTCGCGCATGCCCCGGCCTGGGTGGCCGGTGTGTTCGCCCATCGTGGCCGGGTGGTGCCGGTGCTGGACGTCAGCGCGCTGAGCTTCGGCGTGGCTGCCGTGCGGCGCACCAGCACGCGTCTGGTGCTGGTGCACTATCCGCACGAGCAGGCCGGCCCCGAGGCGCGCCTGGGGCTGATCGTCGAACACGCCAGCGAAACCCTTCGCTGTGACCCCAACGGTTTCAAACCCATGGGAGTGCATAACCGTGCCACGCCCTATCTGGGGCCGGTGCTCGAAGACAGCCAGGGGCTGTTGCAGTGGTTGCGGGTACAGGATCTGCTCGAACCGTCGGTGCGCAACTTGCTTTTCGCACCGCAGTTGGCGGCCTCCGTATTGGGTGAAACAGGGTGATGGGTGATGCATCGTGATGGGTGAAGAACAGCGCTTCGTACGTTTTCTGCGTGAGCGCATCGGCCTGGACGTGGCCTCGGTAGGCCCGGCGCTGATCGAGCGCGCGGTCGCGCAGCGCAGCCAGGCTGCGCATGTCCGCGACCTGGATGCCTACTGGAAGCTGCTGCAGGGTTCGGCGGCGGAACAGCAGGCGCTGATCGAGGCGGTGATCGTCCCGGAAACCTGGTTCATGCGTTATCCCGAGTCCTTTGCCGCGCTGTGCAAGGTCGCCAAGGCGCGGCTCGCCGAACGGCCTGGCGTGGCGCTGCGCATCCTCAGCCTGCCGTGTTCCACTGGCGAGGAGCCGTACTCGATCGCCATGGCCTTGCTCGACGCCGGGCTGGCGCCGCAGCAATTCAGTGTGGACGGCGTGGACATCAGCCCCCTGTCGGTGGCCCGGGCAACGCGAGGGATCTATGGCCGCAATTCGTTTCGCGGCGCACCACTGACCTTTCGCGACCGTCATTTCGTGCCTGCGGACGAGGGGTATCTGCTCGACGCTCAGGTTCGGGCCCAGGTTCGCTTGCAGGTCGGTAACATTCTCGATCCGTTGCTGCTGGGCGGTGAACTGCCCTATGACTTCGTGTTCTGCCGCAACCTGCTCATCTATTTCGACCTGCCGACCCAGCAGCAGGTGTTCGAAGTGCTGAAGACATTCACCCGTGAAGACGGCGCGTTGTTCATCGGTCCTGCCGAAGGCAGCCTGCTGGCACGGTTGGGCATGCGCCCGATCGGTATTGCCCAGTCCTTCGCGTTCGTCCGCGATCGCCACGTCGCACCAACGCCCACGCCGCTGCCCCCGGCAACGGCGCGCCTGCAGATGCCGATCAAGTTGTTGCCCGAGCCGGGCAGGTTGCCCGTGCGAACGCGAACCCGTGCGCTGCCGGTGGCGAATGCCGCCGAGGCAGTGGCAAGCGATGGCGCCGGTCTGCTCGCGCAGATCGCCCGCTTGGCCAACGAAGGCAAGAGTGCCGAGGCGCAGGCCGCGTGCGACGCGTTCCTGCGCAGCCACGGTCCAGATCCCCAGGTGTTCTACTGGCTGGGCCTGCTCAGTGATGTCGGCGGCCAGGTGCTGCAGGCGCAGGGTTATTACCGCAAGGCGCTGTACCTCGACCCGCAGCACGCCGAGGCCCTGGCCCACCTGGCCATGCTGCTCACTGCCCAGGGCGACATTGCCGGGGCGCGGCGACTGCAGGAGCGCGCAGCACGCAACGACCGGCCGCACGTCCAGGAGCATAAGCGATGACCGCCCTGGACCTGATCGACAGCGACGCCCAGCAGATCGACGACTGCTGGAACCGTATTGGTATTCATGGCGACAAATCCTGCCCGTTGCTCGCCGAGCATATCCACTGCCGCAATTGCGCGGTGTACGCCTCGGCGGCCGTGCGCCTGCTGGACCGCTACGCGCTGGACCGCCAGCACGCGCCGATGCACTACAGCGAAACCCTGGGCCGGGTCGAAAGCAGGTCGCTGGTGCTGTTTCGCCTGGGCGATGAGTGGCTGGCGCTGGCCACCCGCTGCCTGGTCGAAGTGGCCCCGGTGCAGGCAGTGCATTCGCTGCCGCACCAGCGTTCGCGCGCCTTGCGCGGGGTCGCCAACGTGCGCGGCGCACTGGTGCCATGCCTGGCGTTGGAGGAACTGCTGGGCATCGACACCCAGCACGTCGCACCGGCCGCTTCGGCGCGGGTCATGCCGCGCATGCTGATCATCGCCATAGACGGCGGCTCGGTGGTGGTACCGGTGGAGGAGGTGGATGGCATTCATCGGATCGACCTGGTCGAGCTCGAACAGGCGTCTACCGCCACCACCCAGGCGGGCGCCCGTTTCACTCAAGGGGTTCTGCCGTTTCACCAGCGCAGTGTGCGCCTGCTCGATGACAAGGCGCTGCTGATCGCCATGAACCGGAGCCTGACATGACCCCGGAACAGATGCGCGACGCCTCGTTGCTGGAGCTGTTCAGCCTGGAAGCCGAGGCCCAGACCCAGGTGCTCAATGCCGGGCTGCTGGCCCTGGAACGCAATCCGACCCAGGCCGATCAACTGGAAGCGTGCATGCGCGCGGCCCACTCGCTCAAGGGTGCGGCACGCATCGTCGGCCTGGATGCCGGGGTGCGTGTGGCTCACGTGATGGAAGACTGCCTGGTCGCGGCGCAGGAGCGGCGTGTCTACCTGATGCCCGAACACATCGATGCGCTGCTGTTGGGCACCGACCTGCTGATGCGCGTCGGCACGCCCGGCCCTGGCGCACCGGGTACCCTCGATATCGATGCCTACGAGGCGCAGATGGCCGCGGTGATGGACCCGTTGGCGGCCGCGGCGGCGCAGGTACAGGTCAGCGTGCCCGTATCGGCCGTCCCGCTCGCGCCTGCCGAGCCGCCCATCGAGGTCGCGCCCGAGCCGCCTCGGGACATCGATCCATCGCAAGCGATGCCCGGCCTGGACGACTCGGCCGCCGAACTACCTGCCGGCCGGGCGCGCCGGGTCAGCGATACCGGCGAGCGCGTGCTGCGGGTCACGGCGGAGCGCCTGAACAGCCTGCTGGACCTGTCGAGCAAGTCGCTGGTCGAAACCCAGCGCCTCAAGCCCTATCTGCTGACCATGCAGCGCCTCAAGCGCATGCAGGCGCAAAGCATCCGCGCGCTTGGCGGGCTTGCCGAACAATTGCAGCTCGAGGGCCACAGCGCAGAGGTACGCGACGCCCTGGCGCAGGCGCAGTCGCTGCTGGATCAGACCCAGCAGATGCTGCTGCAGCAGACCGCAGAACTGGACGATTTCGGCTGGCAGGCCAGCCAGCGCGCGCAGTTGCTGTACGACACGGCGCTGGCCTGCCGCATGCGCCCATTCGCCGACATGCTCGGCGGTCAGGAACGCATGGTCCGCGACCTCGGTCGTTCATTGGGCAAGCAGGTGCGCCTGGATATCGAAGGCGAGAAGACCCAGGTCGATCGCGACGTGTTGGAAAAGCTCGAAGCGCCCCTGACCCACCTGCTGCGCAACGCCGTCGACCACGGCATCGAAACCGCCGAGCAGCGATTGCTGGCCGGCAAGCCCGCCGAAGGTCGCGTGGTGCTGCGCGCTTCGCACCAGGCGGGCTTGCTGGTGGTGGAACTGAGCGACGACGGGGCGGGTGTCGACCTTGCCGCGCTGCGGCGCAGTATCGTCCAGCGCGGTTTGTCGGCCGCCGATACGGTGGAGCAGCTCAGTGAAGAAGAGCTGCTGAGCTTTCTGTTCCTGCCCGGCTTCAGCATGCGCGACACGGTAACCGAGGTCTCGGGCCGCGGCGTTGGCCTGGATGCGGTATTGCACCTGATTCGCCAGCTGCGCGGCTCGGTCGAACTGATTCAAGTGCCAGGGCAGGGCAGTCGCTTCCATATCGAGGTGCCGCTGACCCTGTCGGTGGTGCGCAGCCTGGCAGTGGAAGTGGGGGGCGAGGCCTATGCGTTTCCGCTGGCCCACATCGAACACACCATGGACCTGCCGGCCGAAGACATCATCCAGCTCGAGGGGCGCCAGCACTTCTGGTTCCAGAACCGCCATGTGGGGCTGGTTGCCGCCAGCCAGCTGCTGCAGAGGCCGGCCAGCCAGGGCGACGAAGCGAGCCTCAAGGTGGTGGTGATTCGCGACCGTGAAGCGATCTACGGCGTGGCCGTGGAACGCTTCATCGGCGAGCGCACGCTGGTGGTGCTGCCGCTGGACGCCCGCCTGGGCAAGGTCCAGGATATTTCCGCCGGTGCCTTGCTCGACAATGGTTCGGTGGTGCTGATCATCGACGTCGAAGACATGTTCCGCTCGGTGGAAAAGCTCCTCAACACCGGCCGCCTGGAGCGTATCGACAAGCGCAGCCAACAGGCCGAATCGGCTCGCAAGCGGGTACTGGTGGTGGATGATTCGCTCACCGTCCGCGAGCTGCAGCGCAAGCTGCTCAGCCATCGTGGCTATGACGTTGCGGTGGCCGTCGATGGCATGGATGGCTGGAACGCGTTGCGCAGCGAGGACTTCGACCTGCTGATCACCGACATCGACATGCCGCGCATGGACGGTATCGAATTGGTGACTCTGCTGCGCCGCGACACCCGCCTGCAATCGCTGCCGGTCATGGTGGTGTCCTACAAGGACCGGGAAGAGGACCGCCGCCGCGGCCTCGACGCCGGGGCCGATTATTATCTGGCCAAGGCCAGTTTCCACGACGATGCCTTGCTCGATGCGGTGGTTGAGTTGATCGGAGGAGCGCGGGGATGAGGATCGCCATCGTCAATGACATGCCCATGGCCGTGGAGGCGCTGCGTCGCGCGATCGCCTTCGAACCGTCCCATGACGTGGTATGGGTGGCCGCCAACGGTCGTGAGGCGGTCGAGCGCTGTCAGGCCGTGACTCCGGACCTGATCCTCATGGACCTGATCATGCCGGTCATGGACGGCGTGGAAGCCACCCGGCAGATCATGGCCAATACGCCCTGCGCCATCGTCATCGTCACCGTCGACCGCCAGCAGAACGTCCACCGCGTATTCGAGGCCATGGGCCATGGCGCCCTGGATGTGGTCGACACCCCTACACTGGGGGTGGGCGACGCTCGCGAAGCTGCAGCGCCGCTGCTGCGCAAGATCTTCAATATCGGCTGGCTGGTGGGCCAGCGCAGCCCGGCGGTGCGCAGCGAGTTGCCGCTGCCGCGCTCGGGCGGCGTGCGGCAGAAACTGGTGGCCATCGGTTCGTCGGCCGGCGGCCCGGCCGCGCTGGAAATCCTGCTCAAGGGGCTGCCACGCGATTACCCGGCGGCGATCGTGCTGGTCCAGCACGTGGACCAGGTGTTCGCCGCCGGAATGGCCGAGTGGCTGAGCAGCGCAGCCGGGTTGCCGGTGCGTCTGGCCCGCGACGGAGAAACGCCGTTGGCTGGCACTGTGCTACTGGCAGGCACCAATCATCATATTCGTCTGCTGAAAAATGGTACCTTAACCTACACGGCAGAACCGGTGGACGAGATCTACCGGCCCTCCATAGATGTTTTTTTCCGAAGCGTGGCGCAATTCTGGAATGGCGATGCAGTGGGCGTACTGCTCACCGGCATGGGCCGCGACGGCGCACAGGGCTTGAAGTCGATGCGTCAGCGCGGCTTCCTGACCATCGCGCAGGACCAGCAGAGCAGCGCTGTCTACGGAATGCCCAAAGCGGCGGCGGCCATTGACGCAGCTGTTGAAATTCGTCCGCTGGAGCGGATCGCACCCCGACTGATGGACGTATTTTCACGATGAACTCGAGCCACCGCGTAGGCAGTATCCAGGTGACAACGCATGATTGATCTACAGATCGAAGCCTTCAGGTCCAACGACAACAACAAGTCGATGGTACTTCTGGTGGACGACCAGGCCATGATCGGTGAAGCCATCCGTCGCAGTCTCAGCGACGAGGCCAACATCGACTTCCACTTTTGCGCCGATCCGCAGCAGGCCATCAACCAGGCCATGCGAATCAAGCCGACGGTGATCCTCCAGGACTTGATCATGCCGGGGCTCGACGGCCTGTCGCTGGTGCGTGACTATCGCAACCATCCGGCCACCCAGGACATCCCGATCATCGTGCTGTCGACCAAGGAAGACCCGCTGATCAAGAGCGCTGCCTTCGCCGCCGGTGCCAACGATTACCTGGTCAAGCTGCCCGACACCATCGAGCTGGTGGCGCGCATACGCTACCACTCCAAGTCGTACCTGACCCTGCTGCAGCGCGACGAAGCCTACCGCGCGCTGCGCGTGAGTCAGCAGCAGCTGCTCGACACCAACCTGGTGCTGCAGCGGCTGATGAACTCCGATGGCTTGACGGCGCTTTCCAATCGCCGTCATTTCGACGAGTACCTGGAACTGGAATGGCGTCGCGCGATGCGTGACAAGACCCAGCTGTCGCTGTTGATGATCGACGTCGACTATTTCAAGTCCTATAACGACAACTTCGGCCATCTGGCAGGCGACGAAGCCCTGCGCCGCGTCGCCGATGCCATTCGCCATTCCAGCAACCGCTCCAGCGACCTCCCGGCGCGCTATGGCGGCGAAGAGTTCGCCCTGGTGCTGCCGGGTACCTCGCCTGGCGGCGCGCGGCTGGTTGCCGAGAAGCTGCGGCAGACCATTGCCGCCCTGAACATCCCCCACATCGCGCCCCAGGCCGATGCCTGCCTGACGGTGAGCATCGGCCTGTCGACCATGACTCCGCAGCAGGGCAGTCATTGCCGCGAGCTGATCCTGGCCGCCGACAAGGGCCTGTATACGGCCAAGCATGCCGGGCGCAATCAGGTAGTGGTCGGGGATCAGGGCTAGGCCGCCCGATCTTCCAAAAAAAAGCCCGTCCCCTGCTCGGCGGGCTGCTGTCATTGGCCGGCTGCGGTATACTCTCCGGCTTTTGACACGTTACGCACGAGAGCTGCCCGCCATGGAAATCAACCCGATCCTTAACAGCATCAAGGACCTGTCCGAGCGCTCCGAAACCATTCGGGGGTATCTTTGACTACGATCAAAAGCATGAGCGTCTGACCGAAGTCAATCGCGAGCTTGAAGATCCCGCTGTCTGGAACAACCCTGCCTACGCCCAGGAACTGGGCCGCGAGCGTTCGCTGCTGGCGCAGATCGTCGACACCCTCGATGAAATGAACGCCGGCCTCGGCGATGCCCGCGACCTGCTGCAAATGGCGGCCGAAGAAGAAGACCAGAGCGCCGTCGACGACGTCTCCGCCGAAGTCGAGCGCCTGCGTGCCCAGCTCGAGAAGCTGGAATTCCGCCGCATGTTCAGCGGCGAGATGGACGCCAACAACGCCTACCTGGACATCCAGGCCGGTTCCGGCGGCACCGAAGCCCAGGACTGGGCCAACATCCTGCTGCGCATGTACCTGCGCTGGGCGGACAAGCGCGGTTTCGACACCACCATCATGGAGCTGTCGGCCGGTGAAGTCGCCGGTATCAAGGGCGCCACCCTGCACATCAAGGGCGAGTACGCCTTTGGCTGGCTGCGCACCGAAATCGGTGTCCACCGCCTGGTGCGCAAAAGCCCGTTCGACTCCGGCAACCGTCGCCACACCTCGTTCTCGGCCGTGTTCGTCTCGCCGGAAATCGATGACAACATCGAAATCGACATCAACCCGGCCGACCTGCGCATCGACACCTACCGCTCCTCCGGTGCCGGCGGCCAGCACGTCAACACCACCGACTCGGCGGTGCGTATCACCCACGTGCCGACCAACACCGTGGTCAGCTGCCAGAACGAACGTTCGCAGCATGCCAACAAAGACACGGCGATGAAGATGTTGCGTGCGCGTCTGTACGAACAGGAAGTACAGAAGCGCAATGCCGCCTCGCAGGCGATGGAAGACAGCAAGTCGGACATCGGCTGGGGTCACCAGATTCGCTCTTATGTGCTCGACGCTTCGCGGATCAAGGATCTGCGTACCAACATCGAACGCAGCGACTGCGACAAGGTGCTCGACGGCGACATCGACGAATACCTCGAAGCCAGCTTGAAACAAGGGCTGTAACACCGCCTGGCAGGCTGGCGCAGCCATTGCGTCGGCCTGCCATGGCTGGCCTGCCCGCGATCCCGGCGCCGTAGTCGGGAGCAACGAACCCGTGATGGAAAATCCAAGACATGAGCGACCAACAACCCGACCCGCAAGACCTGCAACAGGAAGAGAACAGCCTGATCGCCCTGCGCAAGGAAAAGCTTGCTGCCGTGCGTGCCCAGGGCCAGGCCTTCCCCAACGATTTTCGTCGCGACAACTATGCAGGCGACTTGCAGAAGCAGTACGCCGACAAGACCAAGGAAGCGCTCGCCGAAGCGGCGATTCCGGTCAAGGTCGCCGGTCGCATCATGCTCAACCGTGGCTCGTTCATGGTGATCCAGGACATGACCGGGCGCATTCAGGTCTACGTCAATCGCAAGACCCTGCCCGAAGAAACCCTGGCTCAGGTGAAAACCTGGGACATGGGCGACATCATCGCGGCTGAAGGCACCCTGGCCCGTTCCGGCAAGGGCGACCTGTACGTCGAAATGACCAGCGTACGCCTGCTGACCAAGTCGCTGCGCCCGCTGCCCGACAAGCACCATGGCCTGGTCGATACCGAGCAGCGCTACCGTCAGCGCTATGTCGACCTGATCGTCAACGAGGAGGTGCGCGACACCTTCCGTGTGCGCTCCCAGGTCATCGCCCACATTCGCAGCTTCCTGGCCAAGCGCGACTTCCTCGAAGTCGAAACGCCGATGCTGCAGACTATTCCCGGCGGCGCTGCGGCCAAGCCGTTCGAAACCCACCACAATGCCCTGGACATGGAAATGTTCCTGCGCATCGCCCCGGAGCTGTACCTCAAGCGCCTGGTGGTCGGTGGCTTCGAAAAGGTCTTCGAGATCAATCGCAACTTCCGTAACGAAGGCGTTTCGACCCGGCACAACCCCGAGTTCACCATGCTCGAGTTCTACCAGGCCTACGCCGACTACGAAGACAACATGGACCTCACCGAAGAGCTGTTCCGTGAGCTGGCCCAGTTGGTACTGGGCAGCACCGACGTGCCCTACGGCGACAAGGTGTTCCATTTCGGCGAGCCGTTCGTACGCCTCTCGGTGTTCGACTCGATCCTCAAGTACAACCCCGAGCTGACGGCAGACGACCTCAACGATGTCGACAAGGCCCGTGCCATTGCCAAGAAGGCCGGCGCCAAGGTGCTGGGGTTCGAAGGCCTGGGCAAGCTGCAGGTGATGATTTTCGAAGAACTGGTCGAGCACAAACTCGAGCAGCCGCACTTCATCACCCAGTATCCGTTCGAGGTGTCGCCACTGGCGCGCCGCAACGACGACAACCCCAACGTCACCGATCGCTTCGAGTTGTTCATCGGGGGCCGCGAGATCGCCAACGCCTATTCCGAGCTCAATGACGCCGAAGACCAGGCCGCACGCTTCATGGCCCAGGTGGCGGACAAGGATGCCGGCGACGACGAAGCCATGCACTACGACGCCGATTTCGTTCGGGCGCTCGAATACGGCATGCCGCCGACGGCCGGCGAGGGTATCGGTATCGATCGCCTGGTCATGCTGCTGACCGATTCGCCTTCGATCCGCGATGTGATCCTGTTCCCGCACATGCGACCACAAGCCTGACGGTCGTTGATCAGCCGCCCCATGGGGCGGCTTTTTTATGAGCGCAGATCAGCGGTGTCATTGCCGGCCCCGACGCGGCTTGCGCCGCTGCTACAGGGATTGCGATCTCACGCCGTCGTTACAGGCGATTACGCTATCGTGTAGCAGCGGCGCAAGCCGCGTCGGCACCCACTCCCACTCACTCAAAGGATACGAGCAGTGATCCCAGCCACACCCAGACAGGGAGCCGCCAGCGTTGCCTCGACGCTCGCCCGCAACGTCCAGTATCAAGGCCGCAAGGCCAGCCGACAGGGCAGCGAACTGCGCCGCCAGGAAATCCTCGACGCAGCCATGCGCATCGTCGTGCGCGATGGGGTGCGGGGTGTGCGCCATCGCGCTGTGGCCACCGAAGCCGGAGTGCCGTTGTCGGCTACTACCTACTACTTCAAGGACATCGATGACCTGCTCAACGATGCCTTCGCCCAGTACGTCGAGCGCAGCGCCGTGTTCATGGCCAAGCTGTGGAGCAACACCGAAGAGCTGCTGCGCGCCCTGATCGCCCGCGGCGACGGCAGCCCCCAGGCCCGCGCTGCCCTGGCCGACGAAATCGCCCGCCTGACCGCCGACTACGTCATGCATCAGCTGCAGACCCGTCGCGACCAATTGATTGCCGAGCAGGCTTTCCGCCAGGAAGCGTTGCTCAACCCGCGCCTGGCCGAACTGGTGCTGGCGCATCAGGACATTCTGCTGCAGGGCGGGCGGCAGATGCTCGAGGTGCTTGGCTCGCGCGAACCGTCGCAGGACGCACAGGTGTTGACGGCGATTATCGGCCGGATGGAATATCAGGGTCTGCTGGCCAGTGCCCCTGCCGATGCCGACCGTGAAATGCTCGGCATCCTTACCCGTTTCATGCAGTGGGTACTGAGCTGAGCCCCATGCAGTGAGAGGTCCGCTGCCGGCGGGCCGAGCCAGAACGAGGAGCAGTACGGTGGACGAGTATCAGCAGACGATTCGAGACCTGTCCGACCGCATCGTGCACGCGCAGACGCCGATCCGCGTGCTTGATGCGGTGAAATGGGACGACTCCATTCGTCACGGCTTTCTGCAGGCGGGCGGCAAGCAGATGCCTGCGGTCGACCGCGACTATTACCAGAACCGCGCACTGGGCTTCGACTCCAGTGCGGTCAAACTGGAATTCCAGAACATCGAGCGCGACATCACCCGTCAGCTCGGCCAGTTCAACCCGGTCGGGCAGATCATGCGGCGCATGTGCAAGGAGTACCGCATGGTGGTGCGCATGCTCGAGGCGCGTGGCACCGAGGACTTCGGCCTGATCTCGCAGGAGCTGTACGGCGCCGCGTCGGATGCGTTTCATGCCGGCGATCCGACCCTGGCCGACCTCGGCCTGATGCTCTCCGATTACCTGAACAACATTGCCGGGCGTGGCGATCTCAAGGACGAAGCCAAGACCCTGACCGCCAAGGATGCAGTGAACATGCTGCAAGGACGCCTGAACCGTGTGTTCGGCGAAACCGAGGGCACCATCCGCGTGTTCGAATCCGATGGCATCGTCGCCGACGCTGCCGCAGGGGCGGACTACATCAAGATCCGCAGCGATGCCATGTTCAACGAGCGCGATGTGCGCGCCCTCGAGGTGCACGAGGGCCTGGTCCATGTTGCCACCACCCTCAATGGCCAGAACCAGCCGATCTGCACCTTCCTGTCCAAGGGTCCGCCGTCGTCCACGGTGACCCAGGAAGGCTTGGCGATCCTGATGGAAGTGATCGCCTTCGCTTCCTACCCCAGCCGCCTGCGCAAGCTGACCAATCGCACGCGCGCGATCCACATGGTCGAGGAGGGCGCCGACTTCCTGCAGGTGTTCGAATTCTTTCGCGAAGAAGGCTTCGAGATGCCCGAGGCCTACGGCAACGCCAGCCGCGTGTTCCGCGGCTCGACTCCGACCGGGCTGCCGTTCACCAAGGATTTGTCGTACCTCAAAGGCTTCATCATGGTCTACAACTACATTCAGCTGGCCGTGCGCAAGGGCAAGCTGGAACAGGTGCCGCTGCTGTTCTGTGGCAAGACCACCCTGGAGGACATGCGCACGTTGCGCCAGTTGGTCGACGAAGGACTGGTGACGCCGCCCAAGTACCTGCCCGAACAGTTCCGTGACATGAACGCACTGTCCGCCTGGATGTGCTTCTCGAACTTCCTCAATCACCTGAGCCTGGACCGAATTGAAGCCGACTACTCGAACATCCTCTGACCTGCCGACGCAGCTGCATCGCCCCCCTGTAGCAGCGGCGCGAGCCGCGTCCGGGCGTTGCACATGAAGGCCTGCCTGCCGCGACGCTCGCCGACATTGCTGCATCGCCCCCCTGTAGCAGCGGCGCGAGCCGCGTCCGGGCGTTGCACATGAAGGCCTGCCTGTCGCGACGCCTGCCAGCGCTGCTGCTACTGACCGCGCTACTGACTGGCTGCAGCTCATTATTGTTCTACCCCGAGCGGGGGTTGCCGTTCACCCCGGAAAAAGCCGGGCTGGGTTTCGAGGACGTCAACCTCACGGCCGCCGACGGTACCCGATTGCACGGTTGGTGGCTGCCTGCCAAGCCCGGTGTCGAGGTCAAGGGCACCGTGCTGCACCTGCACGGCAACGGCGGCAACCTCGCCTGGCATCTGGGCGGCAGCTGGTGGTTGCCCGAGCAGGGCTATCAGGTGCTGATGCTCGACTACCGTGGCTACGGGATGTCCGGGGGGTCGCCCAGCCTGCCGGCGATCTACCAGGACATCGACGCCGCGTTCGCCTGGCTGGCGAGCAAGCCTGAGGTGCAGGCCAAGCCGTTGGTCTTGCTGGGGCAAAGCCTGGGCGGCGCCATGGCCGTGCACTACCTGGCCGAACACCCCAGGCAACGCCAGCGCCTGCAGGCGCTGGTGCTCGATGGCGTCCCTGCCAGTTACCGCGCCGTTGGCCAGTACGCACTGAGCACATCCTGGCTGACCTGGCCACTGCAGGTGCCGCTGTCCTGGCTGGTGCCCGACAGCGACAGTGCGATCCGCTCCATCGCCCAGCTCGAGGGCACACCGGCGCTGCTCTTCCAGAGCATGGACGACTCTATCGTGCCGTTGGCCAACGGTATCGCGCTGTACCAGCAGGCACCGCTGCCGCGAGTCCTGCAGCTGACCCGCGGGGGACACGTGCAGACGTTCGCCGACCCTACCTGGCGCCAGGTCATGCTGCGCTACCTGGACGACCCGCAGCATTTCAACGGCCTGCGCCGTCTGGGCGAGATTCCCAACTACCCAGCGCCCGCTGCGGACAAATGAAAACGCCCCGGTGAGCACTCACCGGGGCGTTCGATTACAGCGCGAGGATCAACGCATCGACGAGCGTGGAGCCACTGGCTGGTTGTCGTTGGAAATGGTCACTTCCACGCGACGGTTCTGGGCGCGGCCCGAGTTGCTGGTGTTGTCGGCAACTGGGTATTCCTTGCCATAGCCCTGAGCGACGACGCGCGAAGGCTCGACGCCAGCGCGGACCAGTGCGGCCATTACCGAAGTAGCGCGACGCTCGGACAGGCTCTGGTTGTAGGCAGCCGAACCGGTGCTGTCGGTGTAGCCTTCGACGATGACCTTGCGATCAGGGTTTTCCTGAAGGAACTGGGCCAGCTTGGCCACGTTGACGAACGCGGACGATTTCAGCTCGGCCTTGTTCAGGTCGAACAGCACGTCACCAAAGGTCACCAGGGTGCCGCGGTCAGTCTGCTTGGCGTTCAGGCTTTCCTGAAGCTTCTTGATCTGAGCGTCGCGGGCATCCAGGCGAGCCTGGGCGCGCTGGGCAGCTGCGCCTTTGAGGTTTTCCTCGGCGCTGCGCAGGGCGATGGTCTGCTTGGCCACTTCAACGCGCTGGTTGGTCAGGTAGGCCAGTTGGTCGACTTTCTTCGCGTCGGCGTCGTCGCGGAAGGCTTTGTCAGCCTTGTCCAGCCACTCCGACGCGTCCTTGGTTTCCAGGGCCGCCAGTTGTACCGACTTGGGGTTGGTCTGCAGGGACGAGAAATTGGTCCGCGCCTGTTCCAGGTTAGGGTTCGGCGGAGTGGAGCAAGCTGCCAGGCCAACGCTGAGAGCCAACAGAGCAGGAACCATCAATTGTTTACGCATAATCTTCATCCTTTATTCGAGTTCAAGTCGCGATGGGCAGCTTACTGAACGCTGCGGCCGGCTTCGTCACGCAGGTCCTGTACACCCTGCTTGGAGTCTTGCAGGGCCTTGGCGGCTTTGCCGGCCTGGGCCTTGCGCTCGGCCAGACGTGCGTCCCACTCGGCCTGTTCGGCCAGCATCTTGGCTTTCTCGTAGTTCTTGTCATGCATGGCGATTTCCGCCTGCTTGAACTTGTCCTGCGCCGCTTTCATTTCGACGGCAGCGTATTCGGTACCGCCAGCGCTAACGGCGCTGTTCACGGCCGACTCGGTCACAGCGTACTGTTCGGTCGGTGGCTTGCCGGCGCAGCCAGCCAGGACGAAGGTGGTACCCAGTGCCAGGGCAGCCAGTTTCAGCCCGCGCAGAGGGTTGGACGAGGTTTTGGCAGTACGGGTATTCATGGCTTTCAACTCCATTGGATAGCTCCTGAAAAACATCAAAATCCATGACAGTCGAACGTTTCGCGCGCCTGGGTCAAGCCCGGCGACTCACTGACGCCGCTGGCTGTAATGGTTAAACGTTGGGACACAAGAGAATTTTGAATAGTTCAGAAATTTGTCCGAATGGGTGGTTTTTTTCTGACGCCGTGGGTTTGGCGCCATGAAAAAGGCCGTGCTACGGAGGTCGACCGCATACCGTGTCGACAGCTGCCTGGAACTCGACTAGGACTCGGCGCCCAGCTGGGTAGCAAAGCTCTCGACCGCGCCCAGCACGCGCTTCGCACCGTCCTGAATTTCGGTGATGACCGTGCCTGCCTGGTTCGCCAGTTGCAGGCCAGACTCGGCTTTGTGTTTGCCGGCGCCGATGGTGGCTACTGCACCGGTGGCCAGTTTCTGGTTCTGCTGCACCACGCTCTCGATCTCTGCAGTGGCTTGGGTCGTACGCGATGCCAGCTGCCGGACTTCATCGGCGACGACTGCAAAACCGCGACCCTGTTCACCGGCTCGCGCAGCTTCGATAGCGGCATTCAACGCCAGCAGATTGGTTTGCGCGGCGATTCCGCTGATCGTCTTGATGATGTTGGAAATGACCTGGCTCTGCTCGTCCAGCGCTTCGATGCCTTCGGCGGCGCTTTGCATGTGATGAGCCAGATCTTTCATCACTTCGACCGTCTCACGCACGACTTGCGCCCCGCGCAGTGCAGTTTCATCCGTGCGCACCGACGTGTCGTACGCCACCGTGGCGGCTTCGGCGATGGCTATTTCACGCTCTACCATCTCGGTAATGACGGTAGCGACCTTCACCACCTTGTAGACTTTGGCATTGCCATCGCGGACCGGGTTGTAGGACGCTTCGAGCCACACATCCCGGCCCTTGCTGTCGATGCGTTTGAAGCGCTGGGCAACGAACTCCCCCCGGCGCAGCCGATCCCAGAACGCCTGGTACTCGCTGGAGTCGGCGATGTCGCTGCTGCAGAACAGCCGGTGGTGCTTGCCCTTTACCTGCTCCAGGCGATAGCCCATCGCCTGCAGAAACAGGTCGTTGGCGGTGAGCACGTGCCCGCTGAGGTCGAACTCGATCACCGCAGTAGAGCGCAACAGTGCCTGGATGAAGTTCTCGTGGGCGCGAGAGGTTTCGATGGTATTGGTCAGGTCGCTTGCGTAGCAGGAGAACTTGAGCAACGTGCCGTCGGTGGCGCGTACAGGGTGCATGATGACGCGCAGCCAGGTTTCGCCGCCGTCCTTGCGCAATAGCCGCCAGGCGCCACAGAAATGTTCGCCCTGCCGGATCGCGGTCCGCACCCGCGCATAGTGCGGGTCGCTGCGCACCTGTTCGGCAACGAGGCTTTCCAGCGGTTTGCCCGCCAGCTCGTCATTGCGGTATTGCAGCACTTCCTCGAAGTTGGCATTCACGCCGAGAATGCACCCGCGAGGGTCGAGCCTCAGGTGGATGGTTTCTTCGTCCAGGCCCTGACGGATCTGCCTGACCATTGCCACTTCCTCACGCAAGGCGGCCATTTCGTTTTTCATGCGTTTGAAAGAGAACATGTGGCAGGCCTCGGGTAGGGGAAGGGCACCTAGATTATCGACCGCGCAGAACCATACTTAAGGCCAAGGTGCTCGCGAACCGACCGCGCATTCGTCGCGATGAAACGCCCGGGCATGAAAAACCCGGCGCGCAGGCCGGGCTTTTCGAGGCATCGTGGATCAATGCAGCGAAGCGCGGCTCCTGACCGGCTGGTTGTCGTTGGAAATGGTCACCTCTACCCGGCGATTCTGTGTCCGACCCGAGGCGTCGCCGTTGCTGGCAACCGGGTAGGCCATACCCAGCCCCTGAGCCACGATACGTTCGGCACCCACGCCCGTACGCACCAGCTGCACCATGACGGCATTGGCGCGTCGCTGTGACAGGGTCTGGTTGAAGGAAGCCGAACCCGTGCTGTCGGTATGCCCTTCGACGATGACCTTGCGGTCCGGGTTGTCGCGCAGGAACTGCGCCAGGCGGCCTATGTTGTCGTAGGCATTGGCGCGCAGCTCGGCTTGCCCCACTTCGAACAGCACATCGCCGAAGGTCACCAGGCTGCCGCGCTCGGTCTGTGCCACGGCCATCACTTCGGCTGCGGGCTGCTTGGCATTGAGGCTTTCCTGCAGTTTCTTGATCTGCGCATCGCGAGCTTCCAGGCGGGCCTGCGCACGCAGCGCGGCGACACCCTGGATCGCGTGCTCGGCCGTGCGCAGTTCGATGGTGTGCTTGGCAACTTCGACACGCTGATTGCTCAGGTAGGCCAGATGACCCACGTGCTCATCGGCCTCGTTGGCGCGAGCGGCCGCTTCGGCGCGCTCCAGCCAGTCGGCGGCGTCCTTGGTCTCCAGGGCGGCCAACTGTACCGACTTGGGGTTGCCCTGCAGGCCGGCGAAGTTGGCCTGGGCCTGCACCAGTTGTGGGTTGGGGGTCTTGGAGCAGGCAGCCAGCAGTACGAACAGCGCCGACAGGGCGGGGAACTTGAATGTGTTGTTCACGGTATTTTCCTGAATCTTGAAAGAAGAACGCGAAGGCCAGGCTCAAGAAGCAGCGCGCAGGCCTTCCTCGCGCAGGTCCTGGACGCCCTGGCGGGCATCGTCGACGGCGCGGCGAGCCTTGGCGGCCTGAGCCTTGCGCTCGGCCACACGGGCATCCCACTCAGCCTGCTCGGCAAGGCGCCGGGCTTCATCGTGGTGCTTGCGGTGCAGGGCGATTTCAGCGTTCTTGAGTTTGTCCTGGGCGGACTTCATTTCGATGGCGGCGAACTCGGTGCCACCGGCGCTCACCGCCGCATTGACGGCCGACCGGCTCAGCGCATATTGCTCGACCGGTGCGTTGCTGGCACAGCCTGTCAGCACGACACCGGCAGCAAGGCATACAAGGGCTGTTTTCAAAGGGCCGAAAGACGACCTTACGCTGGATGTATTCACGCGATAGTGCTCCATTGGACAGCGATTGATTGCGTCGTCCGCTATCCGCGACGCGCCGGAGTGGGCCTGTCGCTGGGATGCGCTGCGGACGGATCGATGGCCATTACCTGGCTCTTTTTTTCGAGTCTACAATCGCTGTGGAACACTATCCTATTGATTTACATAGTTTTATACGTAATGGTCTGGTTTTTTTTCTGACCATTTGACCCGGCGCGTTATGGGTGTAGGAATATTCTTAAAGTTAATAGTCCATGTTCAGTCTGGAGTGTCATCGGCATCGCGTTTCAAGCGTTCAAGGTGTTCACGCGACAGCGCCAGGAAACGCGGCGTCGCGCCGATGTCTTCGTACATCGGGTCGCCTTCTTCGTCGGTAGCGATGACCTTGGTCCCCTTGATGTAGGGAAAGCTGCCTTCGAGTTCTTCGAGTGCCGCACCGATCAGTTCGCCCAGCAGTTCCTGAGCGTGATGCTTGGGGTACATCTGGGTCAGGGCCGCCAGGCGTGCGGCCGACTCCATGTCCAGATGTATGTTGATACCCGTGTCGGTCAGTCGGCCCTTGGCGTTCTGTTCCCAATGCTCGGCCAGTTCATGAATCTTCATAAATACCTCTTGCCCAGGTTGTTCACGCCCCGTCCAGCACGCTTGTCAGCCTCGGCTCGGCTGGGGCACTCTTTACTGTACAGCCGTCGTTGCATGGCAGTAGTTGTTGCGTACCAGTAGTTTGTAGAGCCATTTTTCCCGTGCTTGTTCAGTGGCCATGGCGACCGAATCACCGGTCGTGCCGCGCGGGCTGGAAGGGCACACCGTTTCCAAGCAATGGAGAAAATGCCGATGTCCGATATCGATCTGCGCCTGCGCGAAGACGTGCACCTGCTGGGTGAATTGCTGGGCAATACCATCCGCGAGCAGTACGGCGACGCCTTTCTGGAAAAGATCGAGCGCATACGGCGTGGCGCCAAGGCGGACCGTCGGGCTGATCCGTCCGGTGATGCGGTCAGCGCCGAACTGCGCTCCAGCCTGGACGACCTCGGTGAGCAAGAGCTGCTGCCCGTGGCCCGCGCCTTCAATCAATTCCTCAACCTGGCCAATATCTGCGAGCAATACCAACTGATCCGCCGTCGCGACGAGGGCCAGCCCGAACCTTTCGAAAACCTTGCCCTGGGCGAGCTGCTGGGGCGGTTGAAAAACGCCGGGCACAGCCCTGAAGCCTTGGCGCAGCAGTTGCTGGCGCTGGATATCGAGCTGGTGTTGACCGCGCACCCCACCGAAGTGGCTCGCCGCACGCTGATCCAAAAGTACGACGCCATCGCTGCGCAGTTGGCCTTGCATGACCACCGCGATCTCACCACCGCCGAGCGCAACGCGGTGCGCGAGCGCCTGCAGCGGTTGATCGCCGAGGCCTGGCACACCGAGGAAATCCGTCGTACCCGACCCACGCCTGTGGATGAGGCCAAGTGGGGCTTCGCGGTCATCGAAAATTCGCTGTGGCAAGCGGTGCCCAACCACCTGCGCAAGGTCGACGCGGCATTGCAGGCCGCCACCGGCCAACGCCTGCCGTTGGGCGCTGCACCCATACGCTTCGCTTCGTGGATGGGCGGCGACCGCGACGGCAATCCGAACGTGACAGCCAAGGTTACTCGCGAAGTGCTGCTGCTGGCGCGCTGGATGGCGGCGGATCTGTTTCTGCGCGATGTCGATCAACTGGCCGCCGATCTGTCCATGCAGCAGGCCAGTGCGCCGCTCATGGCCCAGGCGCCCGACAGCCGCGAACCCTATCGCGCCGTGCTCAAGCAACTGCGCGAACGCCTGCGGGCCACGCGCAACTGGGCCCATGCCTCACTGCCGGGCGATCAGCCCGGCGATGACCAGGTGCTGCAGGACAATCGCGAGCTGATCGAGCCGTTGCAGCTGTGCTTCGACTCACTGCACGCCTGCGGCATGGGCGTGATCGCCGATGGACCGCTGCTGGACTGCCTGCGCCGCGCCGTGACCTTCGGCCTGTTTCTGGTGCGCCTCGACGTGCGTCAGGATTCGACCCGCCATCGCGCAGCGTTGAGCGAGATCACCGAGTACCTGGGGTTGGGTCGCTATGCCGACTGGGACGAAGAGGCGCGGGTCGAATTCCTCGTGCGCGAGCTCGCCAATCGCCGGCCGTTGCTGCCGACCTGCTTCGAACCCAGCGAAGACACCGCCGAAGTGCTGGCTACCTGCCGCGAGGTAGCGGCCGCGCCGGCTGCGTCGCTGGGCTCCTACGTGATCTCCATGGCGGGCGCCGCCTCCGACGTGCTGGCGGTGCAGCTTCTGCTCAAGGAGTCCGGGCTGCGTCGATCGATGCGCGTGGTGCCGCTGTTCGAAACCCTGGCCGACCTCGACAATGCCGGCCCGGTGCTCGAGCGCCTGCTGCAGCTGCCCGACTACCGCCGCTCGCTGCAGGGTCCGCAGGAGGTGATGATCGGCTACTCCGATTCGGCCAAGGATGCCGGGACCACCGCCGCCGCATGGGCGCAGTACCGGGCCCAGGAAACCCTGGTGAACATTTGCCAGGCGCATGGCGTCGAGCTGTTGCTGTTCCATGGTCGCGGCGGCACCGTCGGCCGCGGCGGCGGTCCGGCCCATGCGGCCATTCTGTCGCAGCCACCAGGCTCGGTGGCGGGGCGCTTCCGCACCACCGAGCAGGGCGAAATGATCCGCTTCAAGTTCGGCCTGCCGGACATCGCCGAGCAAAATCTCAACCTGTATGTCGCCGCCGTGCTGGAAGCCACCGTGCTGCCGCCGCCGCTGCCCGAGCCTGCCTGGCGCACCGTGATGGACGAGTTGGCGGAGCAGGGCGTCAAGGCCTATCGGCAGGTGGTGCGCGAGAACCCGCACTTCGTCGAGTACTTCCGCCAGGCCACGCCCGAACAGGAGCTCGGTCGTTTGCCACTGGGCAGCCGTCCGGCCAAGCGCCGGCAGGGCGGCATCGAAAGCCTGCGCGCCATTCCGTGGATCTTCGGCTGGACCCAGACGCGGTTGATGCTGCCCGCCTGGCTGGGCTGGGAGGCGGCCCTGGGCGCAGCGCTGGCGCGTGGCCAGGCTGCGCAACTGGCTTCGATGCGCGCCCAGTGGCCGTTTTTCCGCACGCGCATCGACATGCTCGAGATGGTGCTGGCCAAGGCCGATGCCGAGATTGCGGCGCTGTATGACGTGCGGCTGGTCGAACCCGAGCTGCAGCCATTGGGCGCGCAACTGCGCGACCTATTGTCGCAGTGTTGCGCGGCCGTGCTGGGCCTGACCGGGCAGACTCACCTGCTTGCGCACAGCCCGACGACCCTGGAGTTCTTCAGCCTGCGCAACACCTACCTGGATCCGTTGCATCAGTTGCAGGCCGAACTGCTGAAACGCTCGCGCGCCCGCGAAGCGGCGCTGGACAGCCCTCTGGAACAGGCCCTGCTGGTCACCGTGGCAGGCATCGCCGCCGGGTTGCGCAATACCGGTTGAGACGGGCGGTCGATCGGTGCAGCCGGGCAGCTGTCAGCTCGGGTGCAACCGATTGGCGGTGATACCCGGTACAACCCCTGCAGGATGCCGTCCTCGGGGGCAGGTGCCTGCGACTTTCGGTGGCTTGTGTGCCCCGTGCCCGCTGTGTATCTTGATCAGCCTTTGGCCATCTTGCGGCCATCATTTTTCTTGGGAAGGGCTTCTGCCGTCAGCGCGGCGGAAGCAGATTCGACGACTATCTATAAAAATCGAGAGGAGCACATCGATGCGCGTGATTCTGCTGGGAGCTCCCGGGGCCGGTAAAGGTACTCAGGCAAAATTCATCACCGAAAAATTCGGTATCCCGCAAATTTCCACGGGCGACATGCTCCGTGCTGCCGTCAAGGCCGGTAGCGAACTGGGCGTGATGGCCAAGAGCGTCATGGACAGCGGTGGCCTGGTGTCCGACGACCTTATCATTGCCCTGGTCAAGGAGCGCATTGCCCAGCCCGACTGTGCCAACGGCTTCCTCTTCGATGGCTTCCCGCGCACCATTCCGCAGGCCGAAGCGCTGGTCACCAATGGTGTGGAGCTCGACCACGTTCTGGAAATCGCCGTCGACGACGAAGAGATCGTTCAGCGTATCGCCGGCCGTCGGGTCCACGAGGCATCGGGCCGGGTCTATCACACTGTCTACAATCCACCGCGCGAAGCGGGCAAGGATGACGTGACCGGTGAGGCGCTGGTGCAGCGCAAGGACGACACCGAGGAAACCGTGCGTCATCGCCTCTCGGTCTACCACTCGCAGACCAAGCCCTTGGTGGCCTTCTACAACGAACTGGCGGCTGCCCATGGCAAGCCCAAGTGCAGCCACGTCGAAGGCGTCGGTTCGGTCGCCGACATCACCGCCAAGGTGCTTGCCGCACTGAGCTGAGTGCTGGCATCCAGACGCGTGGCACCCACACACTGGGTGTCGGCCACTGCCTTGCCATGAACGGCCCGCTTGCGGGCCGTAGTTGTCTATAATCGCCTATTCCCCCTTGCCTGGACCCTTTCGATGACCACCCTGCTGGCCCTGGACACTGCCACTGAAGCCTGTTCCGTTGCTTTGCTGCACGATGGCAAGGTGTCGAGCCACTATGAAGTGATCCCGCGCCTTCACGCGCAGAAGCTGCTGCCGATGATCAAGACCTTGCTGGCCGAAGCGGGCGTAGCGCTTACGGCCGTCGATGCGATCGCCTTCGGGCGCGGCCCGGGCGCGTTCACCGGGGTGCGCATCGCGGTGGGGGTGGTCCAGGGCCTGGCGTTCGGTCTGGATCGTCCCGTGTTGCCAGTGTCCAACCTGGCCCTGCTGGCCCAGCGCGCCTGGCGCGAGCATGGCGTCGGCCAGGTAGCGGCCGCGATCGACGCGCGCATGGACGAGGTGTACTGGGGTTGCTATCGGGAGCACGCGGGAGAAATGCGCCTGCAGGGTGAGGAGGGGGTATTCGCTCCCGAACGGGCCCTGCTGCCGGCCCAGGCCTCTGGCGAATGGTTCGGCGCAGGCACCGGCTGGACCTATGCCGAGCGGATCGCCGTGCCCACCGTGGGGCGTGACGCCGATCTGCTGCCTCATGCGCAAGACCTGCTCGAGCTTGCACGGTTTGCCTGGGCGCGTGGCGAAGGCTTGCCCGCCGATGGCGCCCAGCCGGTCTATCTGCGTGACAACGTTGCCACACCGAAGAAGTCGCCGTTGTAGTACGCTTCGTCGGCGTTCAACCCTGTAGTGCGCATTTCATCGGCATAATCTGCCATGAAGATAAAACTTTGCCGCAATTTGTGGTCTAGTGGTTACCTGGGTCACTGCAGGACATTGTGGCGGCTTGTTTCGACGATCGAGTGAATCTGATGCGTATCGATGGTGTTTCCTCCCAGCCTTATCCAATCAAGCGCAAGCCGCTTGCGGACAAGGCGCGGGTGCAGGAAACCCTCGACGATATCGAAGGCGAGTTCGAGGTTCCTGCGCAACCTACGCCCCAGCGCTCCCGCGCGCGTGGCACCAGCGTGCCGGCCCGCCAGCAGGACATGATCTTCCCCCGCTCGATGAGCCGGCGTGCGGCCGACGCGCTGGGCATGTACCTGAGCACCCAGGGTTTCGTCGAGTGGGACAATGAAGTCCTGGGCCTGGATGTGCATATCTGACTGTGCCCAGCCTGCCTTATTTCATCGGCTGTCCGTCGTGGAGCGAAAACGCCTGGCGCGGGGATTTCTATCCGCAAGACGCGCGTCCGCCGGATTTCCTGGCTCTCTATGCCCAGCAGTTCAACGCTGTGGAAGGCAACACCACGTTCTACGCACGGCCGGCGCCCAATACCGTGGAACGCTGGGCTGCAAGCATGCCGTCCGATTTTCGCTTCACGGCCAAACTGCCGCGCGACATCAGCCATGGTGGCGATCTGCGCGAGCAACTGGGAGTGGCTGAGGATTTTTGTCGGCTGCTCGCGCCGCTCGGCGATCGGGTGGCGCCCTTGTGGTTGCAGCTGCCTGCATCGTTCGCGCCCTGGCGGCTGCCGGAATTGATCGGCTTCATCGACGTCCTGCAGCGGCCCATCGCTGTGGAGGTACGCCACGGCGCATTCTTCGCTCGCGGTGACGAGGAACGACTGCTCAACAATCTGCTGCGCGAACGCAATGTCGAACGTATCTGTCTGGATCCGCGTGCGCTGTTCAGTTGTGTTTCCGACGCGCCCGCCGTGCTCCATGCCCAGTCCAAGAAGCCGCGGGTGCCACCCCGCCCAGCGGCGTTCAGCCACAGCCCGCAGGTGCGTTTCATCGGCCACCCGCAGCTGCAGGCGAATGAGCCTTTTCTGACCCCCTGGGTGGAGAAGATTGCCGGTTGGATCGAAGAAGGGCGTACCCCTTACATTTTTCTGCACACCGCCGACAACCTGCTCGCGCCTGCCCTGGCCCGGCGTTTCCACGAGCGTTTGATGGAACGTTTGCCAGGTCTGCCAGCCTTAAAAGAACTGCCCGGGGAGCCACAGACGGCGCAACTCGGCCTGCTCTGATCGCGTTTTCCCGGAGGCTTCGGCCAGTTACGCCAAACAGGAGCCCGTGTGCCGAGATTGCTGATCATTCTGTTGCTGTTGGCGGCCGCGCCCGTTGCCGTGTGGCGAGGCTGGATCGAAGTGCCCGCTCGTTGGAATCCCTGGGCTGCGCTGGATATCGCCGAACCGGTGAATTTCCTTACCCGCTACAAGCTCGGCAAGTTACAGAATGATCCACAGCTGTGTGTACAGGCGCTGGCGACTTCCACCGTGCGCTATAGCGTTCAGGCCGACAGCCCGGCGGATGTTAAGTGCCCGTTGGTAAACGTATTGCGTGTGCAGGGCAGCGAGGTCAGGTTGAGCAGCAGTTTCCTCGCCACCTGTCCGGTGGTGGTGGCGTTCGCCATGTTCGAGCGCCAGGCCCTGCAGCCGGCAGCGCAGGCGACGTTCGGCCAGGCGGTAACGCAGGTTGATCACCTGGGGAGTTTTGCCTGCCGCAATGTCTACGGTCGTAGTGAAGGACGTTTGAGCCAGCATGCCAGCGCCAACGCGCTGGACATTGCCGGGTTTCGTCTGGCCGACGGACGTCGTATCAACGTGCTCAAGGATTGGCCTGGCGACAGCGCCAACGCGCGCTTCCTGCGCCAGGTACGCGACGGCGCCTGCAAGCATTTCAATACCGTGCTGGGCCCCGAGTACAACGCTGCCCATCGCAACCATTTTCATCTCGACATGGGCCGCTGGAGCGTGTGTCGCTGATTCATTTCCGGCCACCGCGGTGAACCCGGACGCGGCTTGCGCCGCTGCTACAGGGCCTGTGTTGGCTGAACGCCGGACGCGGCTTGCGCCGCTGCTACAGGGCCTGGGTTGGCTGAACGCCGGACGCGGCTTGCGCCGCTGCTACAGGGCCTGTGTTGGCTGAACGCCGGACGCGGCTTGCGCCGCTGCTACAGGGCCTGGGTTGGCTGAACGCCGGACGCGGCTTGCGCCGCTGCTACAGGGCGTGGGCTGGCTGAACGCCGGACGCGGCTTGCGCCGCTGCTACAGGGCCTGTGTTGGCTGAACGCCGGACGTGGCTTGCGCTGCTGCTACAGGGCTGGCGGTGTGGACCTCTGTAGCAGCGGCGCGAGCCGCGTCGGCGGTGCGCGCGAGGTATCTGGATGGATGCGATCGGCGCTCAGGCAGCCAGACGGATGTTGTTCAACACGGCGGGGCGCCTCCAGCTCAGGTCCAGATCCAACGCATGGCATTGCTCACTGATGGTTTCCTGCGCCAGCGGTACCGGCGTCTGTGCCAACTGCCAGTCGAGCTCGGCAATCGGCAGGCGCAGTGCCCGAGGCAGAGGCGCCGGGGCAGGTTGCGTGCTCTGGCCACCCTGGTTCAGCACCAGCGGACGAACCCAGCGGCTGTCGAACGCCAACTGCGCCTGTTGGGCCAGCACGTCCTGCTCGGGCAGCGGCGCCGAGGGTTTGTCCAGCAACGTCAGCTCCAGTTCGGCCTTTGGCAGAAACAACGGCTCGGGAGGCTTCACTTCGGTGTCGCGAACATCGCACAGGCGCTGCAGAAGAATGTGCGCCAGGATCTCGCTGCCGGCGCTGGGCTCGGCCGCCGCTGCATTGTCTGCCGCTGCATGAGCCTGCCCTGGCAGCTGTCCGTCGCAGTGCTCGGTCAATGCCTGGGCAAAGAAGTCCTGCCACAGCGCACTTGCAGCACCCAGGGTCTGGATGTTGTGCTGGCTGAAGTCGCCGATAGGCGAAATGTAACCTGGCGCTGTGGAATTGATGACGGACATGGCACTCGGCACGCTTGGGCTCTGGCAAAATGCCTGGCAAAGTTCTTATCGGCGGCGTGCGCCGATCTTTTAGCCTTTCGATACAGGAATCTTCAGTGGAGCAGCAAGCCGGTGGTCGCATCCAGGTTCAGGCACAGAACGACGCCTGCGAACCGCAAGCCGAACGATGGGCGCAACGCCTGCATCTGCCTCGCCAGTTGCCCGACGCCGATTTCGTGCTGCAGGTCGGCGAAACCGGCCTGCAGTTGCAACAACTGGGCGCGGACGCGCCGGGGCCCGTGCGTGTGGATTTCGTCGAGGGCGCCGTCGCTCACCGACGACTGTACGGCGGTGGCAGCGGTCAGATGATCGCCAAGGCCGTTGGCGTGCAGCCTGGCGTGCGCCCGCGGGTACTGGATGCCACGGCCGGCCTGGGCAAGGACGCGTTCGTGTTGGCCAGCCTGGGCTGCGAGATGAGCCTGGTAGAGCGTCAGCCGATCATCGCCGCGCTGCTCGAGGACGGACTGGCCCGTGCCCAGGGTGACCTGGAGGTAGGCGCCATCGTTGCACGCATGCATCTGCTTCAGGGCAACTCGATCGAGGTCATGCAGCAGTGGCAGGGCGAAGCGCCCCAGGTGATCTACCTGGATCCGATGTTTCCCCATCGCGAAAAAAGTGCGTTGGTGAAGAAGGAAATGCGCCTGTTCCGGCCGCTGGTGGGCGATGACATGGACGCGCCGGCCCTGCTGGCCGCCGCCCTGGCCCTGGCCAGCCACCGGGTAGTGGTCAAACGACCGCGCAAGGCGCCGTGCATTGAGGGCTGCAAACCGAGCCATGCGCTGGAAGGCAAGTCCAGCCGCTACGATATCTATCCGAAGAAAGCGCTGAAGCCGACGTGATGAATGGACGCAGGTTGTAGGCCAGAACGACCCCGGCGCCCGGGGGTACGTAGGATCGGTCCTGATTTTTTCCCAACCGGTTATAGCGCGGCGCGCTCAAATAGAATCAAGTCTCATTTGTAATGAGGCTGTATACATGTACCGTTCTACAGGAGTTTGCACATTGCCCCGCCGTTCGGCGCTGGGCCTGGCGTTGATCGGTTGCGCCGCAGGTGCCAATGCCCACGAAGGGCCCGAATCGCTGGTGCTCGACAAGCTGAGCGTGACCGGCAAGCAGGCCGCGCCACCCTACCAGGTCGAGCGTTCGGCTTCCGCCAAGTACGCCGTGCCACTGCTCGACGTGCCGCAAACGGTTACCGTTGTCCCGCGTCAGATCATGCGCGAGCAGAATGCCCTGAGCCTGCGCCGGGCACTGTCCAACGTCTCCGGCATTTCCTTCAATGCCGGCGAGGGCGGCGGCGGGTCGGGAGACAGCATCAACATCCGCGGTTTCAGCGCCAATGCCAACCTGCAGATCGACGGCCTGCGCGACTCTGCGCAGACCAGCCGCAGCGACCTGTTCAACCTGGAGCAGGTCGAGGTCATCAAGGGGCCCAGTTCGGTGTTCGGTGGCGCGAGCGCCACCGGCGGCTCCATCAACCTGATCACCAAGCTGCCGGTTGCCGACAGCTTCACCGAGCTGGGCGCCGGCGTTGGTACCGATCGCTATCGCCGCCTGACCCTGGACACCAATCAGCAGCTGCACGACCTGGGCGACGGCACCCTGTTTCGTCTCAATCTGATGGCTCACGAGAACCACGTGCCGGGGCGCGATCGCATCGAACAGCAGCGCTGGGGCCTGGCGCCGTCGCTGATGTTCGGGCACGGCAGCGACACGCGCCTGACCCTCAGCTATTTCCACCAGAGCGATGACAACCTGCCTGACTACGGCGTGCCTGCACGCGATGGCAAGCGCTTGCCGGGCGTCAAGACCAGTCACTATTATGGCTGGCGCAACCTGGACCAGGACCGCACCGACACCGACAGCCTGACGGTCAAGTACGAGCACGACCTGAACCCGGACTGGAGCGTGCAGAACCTTGCCCGGCTCAGCCAGGTTGACCGCGATGCCACCGTGTCCGCTTCCCATGTCAGGCTGGCCAAGCTTCCGGCGCTACGCTACCTGCCGGCAGGGCCGCAAGCCTATCGGCGCGACGTGCAGACCCGCCTGGCGATGAACCAGACCAGCCTGACCGGTCACTTCGATACCTTCGGCCTGGGCCATACCCTGGTGGTCGGCGCGGAACTGTCGCGCGAAACCTACGACCGCAAGGCCTCGGGCTATGCCGTGGAGTCCTTCTACCCAGCCAACGGCTACGATCTGGCCAACCCGCCGGGTTACTGGAGCGGGCCGAAGGTCAAGTCGCCTACCAGCGTGGCGCACAACAGCATGGAAGATCGCGCCCTGTACGTGTTCGATACCCTGGCCCTGGACGAGCAGTGGGACCTCAGCCTGGACCTGCGCTACGACCACATGCGGGCCCAGGCCAGCAATCGCTCGGCCAGCGGCGTTCGGACCCAGGCCGGCTCAACCGACGGCGTGTTCAGCCAACGTGCCGGCCTGGTCTACAAGCCCGCCGAGAACGGCCGCTTCTACGTCGCCTACGGCACCTCGTTCAACCCTTCGGCCGAGAACCTGCTGACCTACGGCGGTGGTCTTTCCGACAGCACCCAGAGCCTGGAACCCGAGAAGGGCAAGACTTGGGAACTGGGTACCAAGTGGCAATTGCTCGATGAGCGGCTGCAGCTGGAAGGCGCGCTGTTCCGGGTGGTCAAGGACAACGTGCGCGAGCGCTTGAGCGACGGCAGCAACTTGCTTGCCGGCAAGCAGCGCGTGCAGGGGTTGGAATTGGCAGCCACGGGCGCATTGAGCGAGAAGTGGCACGTGTTCGCCAACTACACCCTGCAAAGCAGCGAGACACTGAAGTCGGTGGCCAATCCCGAACGCATAGGTCAGGCACTGAAAAACACGGCGCCCCGATCTTTCAATCTATGGACCGCCTACCAGCTTCCCAGCGACATTACCCTGGCCTACGGCATCCGCCACGTCGGCAAACGCAACCTGACGTCCCAGGATCAAATCAAGCTCGATGCCTACTGGGTACACGACGCGATGCTGGGCTACCGGGCATCCGACAACCTCGAGCTGCAGCTGAACCTGAGCAACCTGACCGACACGAAGTACGTCGAGCGGGTACGCACGGTCGTCGGCAGCGATACCCGTTCCTCGGCCGTGGAGTTCGGTGATGGTCGTGCGGCGGTGTTGAGCAGCGTCTATCGGTTCTGAACACCGCCGCAGCCCTGGCTACCGCGAAGCGGCATCCATGCGGATACGCAGCGGCTGCTCATCCTTGCCATCCAGCGTCACGCCGTGATGCTGGGTGCTGACGAACAACAGGTGCCCGTCGGCTTCAACGCGGGCACTCACCGAATAGCGATGCCCCGGCTTGACCTGGGCCGGGTCGTATTCAAGTTTGAACGGCAGCGGCACCTGGCCAGTGATCGGGCCACTCTGCCGGGCCAGGGCCACCGCAGGGGCGTCAGCCAGGGACACGTCCTGCAGGCTCACGGTCAATACGGCCGAAGGCGGCAAGGCGATGCGCTGCAGATAGAACGCCTCCCCCTCGAGCGTGGCCTTGGGTGCGGGCTGCATGCTGCTGCAGGCGCCGATGAGGGCGCTGAGTACGATCAGTGAAAGGCGCTTCATGGTTATCTCCATTTACAAATTCGGCCGTCAGGCAAAAGCATAGGCAGAGACCGTCGTCGATCACAGCCCATCGGCGGCCTCATCGCTGCGGTGCAGCGCAACCTGGCGGATCGACAGGCGTATTTCAGCGGGCAATACCCGTTTGGCAGCGCCTTCGGCCAGCTCATCGAGCATGGGGTGGTGGCTCAACTTGCCTTGGGCATCGCGGCGCAGTACCCCTTGATCGAGCAGGGTCTGAATGAAGTGACGGAACAGGCTCTTGTCGAAGAACTCCGGGGCGTTCAGGCCATGCAGGATCGACAGGCGCTGGGCCATGGTGGTGCACAGGTTTTCCAGTTCTTCGGCGCTGAGGGTGTTCTGCCCGGCATTGAGCAACAGGGCGATGGCCATGTAGAAACGCTGCAGGGTCTGCGCGATGGCACGCGACAACAAGGTCAGCAGCACGAATTGCCGCGAGCTCGGTGCGGGCCGCAGGTACACACCGTTTTCCAGGCGCAGCAGGCCTTGTTCGACCAGCGCTTGCAGCCACTGGTCAATCACCTCGTCGAGCTGCCCGGCGTTCCAGCGGATGAACAGTTCGGCCTGCAGATAGGGGTACAGCGCGTGGGCGTAGCGCAGGATCTGCTCGCGGGTCATGCGCGAAGTGCTCTGGAAGAAGCTGGCAAGTAGCGCGGGCAGGGCGAAGATGTGCAACACGTTATTGCGGTAATAGGTCATCAGCACCGCGTGCTGTTCGTCCAGATACAGGATTTTGCCCAGGGCATCGCTCTGTTCGGACAGCAGCTGCATGCCCTGGACATGAGCGATCAGGCTGCGGGCATCGCCAGTGGGAACGGTGGTATGAGGCGAGTAGGGCACCTGGCGCAGCAGGGTCAGGTACAGGTCGAGTACCCGTTCCATTGCCCGTTCGTCCAGAGCCAGCTTGCTGGTCGACAGCAGTGCCAGTGCCACCAGGTTCACCGGGTTGATGGCTGCAGCCTCGTTCATGTGGCGAGCCACGCGGATGCTCAGGCGATGCGTGGTTTCGTTCAGCCAGTCGGGCTTGAACTGCGGCGCCAGGTCCTGCTCGCGCCAGCCAGGCTGCTGCTCATCGAGAAAAGCCTGCAGCTTGATCGGCTCGCCGAAGTTGACCGCCACTTGGCCAAAGCGCTGCTTGAGTGCACCGATGACCTTGAAAACGTCCAGAATCGACTCTTTCTTCTTCGTCGCTCCGCGCAACTCGCCCAGGTAGGTACGGCCTTCCAGCACCCGTTCGTAGCCGATGTACACCGGTACGAAGACGATGGGCGTACGCGAGGAGCGCAGGTAGCTGCGCAGGGTGATGGCCAGCATGCCTGTCTTGGGTTGCAGCATGCGTCCGGTGCGCGAGCGCCCGCCTTCGACGAAGTACTCCACGGGAAAACCCTTGGTGAACAGGGTGTGCAGGTATTCGTTGAACACGGCGCTGTACAGCGGATTGCCCTTGAAAGTGCGGCGCATGAAAAACGCCCCGCCTCGGCGCAGCAGGCTGCCGATCACAGGCATGTTGAGGTTGATGCCGGCAGCAACATGGGGTGGCGTCAGGCCGTTCTTGAACAGCAGGTAAGACAGCAGCAGGTAGTCGATGTGGCTGCGATGGCATGGCACATAGATGATCTCGTTGCCACGGGCAACGTCCTTCACACCGTCGATATTGTTGACCTTGATGCCGTCGTAGATCTTGTTCCAGAACCAGCTGAGCACCACTTCCATGAAGCGGATGGCGGTGTAGGTGTAGTCCGAGGCAATTTCGTTGCCGTAGTGCAACGCTCGGGCCTCGGCCTTTTCCAGGGTGATGTGCTCGCGTTCGGCTTCTTCGGCAATGGCCTGGCGCACCAGTGGGTCGCGCACCAGACCCTTGACCAGATGGCGGCGGTGGGAAATGTCGGGGCCGATGACTGCCGTCTTCAGGTTGCGAAAATGCACACGCAGGATGCGCTGGGCCATGCGCACCGTTCGCTCGTGACCCTTGTTCTGCTGCACCAGCTCGGCCAGGTGGATCGGCTCGGAAAACTGTACGCGGGTCTTGCGTCCCAGGATCAGAATGCTGACCAGCTTGCGCAAGCGCCCGGTAACCGCCCAGCTGTCGGCGAACAGCAGCTTCCAGGGGCTGGATTCGCTCGCTGGCGACTGGCCCCAGAACACGCTTACCGGAATGATCTGCGCATCTTCGCCGGCGTTCTGGGCCAGTGCCGTGACCAGCCGCGCCAGGGTGGGCGGGGCGCCGCGCTTGTCTTGCCGGCCCAGCCAGTCAGGGTCCGGGGTCAGGTAGAACACCGCCGTCGGCTCCATGAGATCGCCGATGGCCACGGGCAGCACCGGGCGTGGCAGGCCGGCTTTGCTGCATTCGCGGTCGACCACGGCAAGGTCGGCCAGCGAAGGCGATTGCAAGGCGTACAGCACGGGCCTGCTGCGATCCAGGTTCAAGGTGAACGAGGACTGGTTGATGGTTTCAGACCGAACCCACAGGTACAACAAGCGGCGCAAGGTGCCGAACACGAGGCGGTGCAGAGGTGAGCGGGTCATAGGCCAGGGCTTGGGGGGAAAACGCTATTTTACCGGCTTTTGCCGAGGTAAGTGATGCAGGGTGTCGGCGAATATCTTCGCGCGGCTACGGGCTCTTTCGCGGCCACTGGCCGCTCCTGCAGGGGTTTTGCATGGCCTGCCCGCAGCGGTCCCGAATGGTTTTGCAGGAGCGGCCAGTGGCCGCGAGCCGTCGCGCTGCGGTGTATCAACTGGTACGCCAGGTGATTTCCTCTTCGCCATCGTCGCTGATACGGATCCAGCGGTCGGCATTCTCTTCGCCTTCTTCTTCCACCCAGCTGCCAGGCGCACAGCGCACCTCCACATTCAGGGCCTTGAAAGCTGCACGGGCGCAGGCCACGTCGTCGTCCCACGGCGTGGCGTCGCTCTCCAGGTACAGGCTGTTCCACTTGCCGACCGCCTTGGGCAGCCAGGTGACCGGCACGTCGCCGGCCTGGCACTTCCAGGTCTGGCCTTTCTGCTGCCAGTCGCTGCAGGGGCCCAGGGCCTGGCCGAGCCATGCGGCGATGGCCTTGTGATCGACGTCGGCGTCCTTGAGGTAAATCTCGATATCGGGTTGGCGCATGGGTAGGCTCGCTCAGTCTTGACGCACAAAGTAATCGTAGCGCATGGATACCGTGACCACGAACGGCCGCGGCTGTTCGATCACCGCGGTCCGTCGATCGGCGCTGGCGCGCCAGCCATGCGGCGTCATCGCCAGCAGGTTGGCGCGCGATTGCGCGTCGATCAGCTTGAGCTTGAAGGTCAGGGTTTCATGGTGGGCATGCTGCATGCCCTCGGGCACCTGCAACAGGTGTTTGTCGTCGACGTAGTCGCGCACCTCGTCATACAGCTGTTCGCGCAGCTCCATCAGGTGGCCGCTGGTGGGTCCCACACGCATCAGGCCACCCCCCGGCGCCAGCAGACGCTTGGCTTCGTCCCAGTCCAGCGGGCTGAAGACGCTGGTCAGGAACTGGCAGCTGGCATCGGCAAGCGGCACACGCGCCATGCTGGCAACCAGCCAATGCACCGACGGCGCTCGCTTGCAGGCGCGTTTGACCGCCTCGCGGGAGATGTCCAGGGCATACCCGTCGGCGCGCGGCAGCGCCTGGGCGATCTGTTCGGTGTAGTACCCCTCGCCACAGCCGATGTCCAGCCAGCGCCGAGGCCAGCGCTCGGCTGCAAGCTCGGCCAGGCGCTGGGCCACCGGCGCATAGTGGCCTTCGTTGAGGAAGTCCCGGCGAGCCTCGACCATGGCCTGGTTGTCGCCGGGGTCGCGGCTGTTCTTGTGCTGCACCGGCAGCAGATTCAGGTAGCCCTGGCGCGCGCGGTCGAAACGGTGACCGCTGGGGCAGACCATGCCGTTGTCGGCGTTGGCCAGCATGGCAGTGCAGAGGGGGCAGGTGAGCATCAGGCGAGTAACTCGACGAGGGTCTGGTAGTAGATTTCGGTCAGCACATCGAGGTCGCTGGCCAGGATTCGTTCGTTGACCTGGTGGATCGTGGCGTTGACCGGGCCCAACTCGACCACCTGGGTGCCGAGGGTGGCGATGAAGCGCCCGTCGGAGGTGCCGCCGCTGGTGGAGGCCTGGGTGTCGCGCCCAGTGACGTTCTTGATGCTCGCGGCCACCGCGTCCAGCAGCGCACCGGGCTCGGTCAGGAACGGCAGGCCGGACAGCGCCCAGTCCACGTGCCAGTCCAGGCCATGCTTGTCGAGAATCGCGGCCACGCGCTGCTGCAGGCCTTCGACCGTGGACTCGGTGGAGAAACGGAAGTTGAACACCGCCGTCAGTTCACCGGGAATGACGTTGGTGGCGCCCGTGCCGCTGTTGAGGTTGGACACCTGGAAGCTGGTTGGCGGGAAGAAGGCGTTGCCGTCGTCCCAGTGCTCGGCGGCGAGCTCGGCCAGGGCTGGGGCGACCAGGTGGATCGGGTTGCGGGCCAGGTGCGGATACGCCACATGGCCCTGCACGCCGCGCACGGTCAGAGTCGCACCGAGCGAGCCGCGTCGGCCGTTCTTGACTACGTCGCCGACCAGGGTGGTGCTCGACGGCTCGCCGACGATGCACCAGTCCAGGCGCTCGTTGCGTGCAGCCAGGCGCTCGACCACCGCTTTGGTGCCGTGATGGGCCGGGCCTTCTTCGTCGCTGGTGATCAGGAAGGCCACCGAGCCCCTGTGGTTCGGATGGTCGCCGACGAAGCGCTCGGCGGCCACCAGCATGGCCGCCAGGCTGCCCTTCATGTCGGCCGCGCCGCGCCCGTGGAGCATGCCCTGCTCGTCGATCACCGCCTCGAATGGAGCGATCTGCCAGGCCTGGGTGGGGCCGGTGGGCACCACGTCGGTATGCCCGGCGAAGCACAGCACCGGACCGTCCTGGGTACCGTGGGTGGCCCAGAAGTTATCCACCTCTTCGATGCGCATCGGCTCCAGCGCAAAGCCAGCCTGCCCCAGGCGTTGCATCATCAGCTTTTGGCAATCGGCGTCCAGAGGCGTGACCGAAGGGCGGCGGATCAGGTCGCAGGCAAGCTGCAGCGTGGGCGAAAGGTCGGCGGCGGCCGTCATGAAAACTCCAAAAGCAGGGGCGGCAAAGGGGCGATATGGTAAAGCAAAAACGCATGGGCCAACACCGCACCCCTGCTGGCGGCGCTTTCGCGTCCCAGGACCTACACCGCTGCGCGCACCTTCGTCGGGTGCAGTGGCCGATCTCTCATGTCTTGACCCGCGCGTGGCTATCACCATGCCGCACGCGCCACCTCCTTCACGCGAGCGCATAGCCTGAGACAACGACATGAACGCCGTTACCCGCATTACCCTGCTTGCCACGCTGCTCACCTCCATCGCCACGGCCGTCGCCGCGCCGTCGGTGGACATTACCGTCACCGGTTCGATCGTGCCGGGTGGCTGCACACCTACCCTGAACAACGCGCTTTTCGATCATGGGCGGTTGTATACCCGCGACCTGCTTGCTTCAGCGCCCACCGTCCTGCTCGATCGTGCCCGTACCTCAACGTTGAACATAAATTGCGAAGCCGCTACCGCTTACGCGCTTCGTGCGGTGGACAATCGCGCCGATTCAGTCCTGGAAAACATCGACGACAGCCGTTTCGGGCTGGGCTTGACCAGCAAGAACGAGAAAATCGGCTCCTACAGGCTACGCATCGATCCTGAAGGCTCGAGCCTGGATGGCGAACCGCTTCTGCTGCTGATAGGCAGCCCCACGGGCAATGCCTGGTCTGCCGCCGAACGCCGTGCGCGCAGCTTGCGCAACGATGGTCAGCTCATTGGTCTGGCCAGCCGAAAAAACGATGGCGGCGGACCCATGCCGGCAAAGGACGCAGTGCTGACCCTGGTGTCCTACCTGACCATCGCGCCGACCGACAGTTTGACGTTGGACGCTGAAGTGCCCTTGGCCGGTGCCGCTACCCTTGAGTTGTTCTACTTGTAGGAAGAACTACGTGAAGGAAGAACTAGGTGCAGTCAGATCTACCTGTACCAAGATCTTTCGTAGGAACAGATTTACCTTTCTTCAGAAATTTCCTCTTTCAAAGGGGAAACTTCCCCTTCAGCCTGAAGAGCGTGACCGGTTTCCCGTGCCGGTCAGCTCATCGGACAGTGAGGGACAACATCATGCATCCTGGCTTTCGGACGCTGACCGCCATGCTGGCGCTCGGCTTCACCACGCCTGCTTTCTGCGCTTCCACTGTGGATATTCAAGTCACCGGAACGCTCGTTCCCAGCGCTTGCACGCCCATCCTGAGTGTCAGCACGCTGCACTTCGGCACCGTGAGTTCGGCCGACCTGCACCCCGAGCGGCCTACCGCGATGATCGAGCACACGCCGAACCTGACGATTCAGTGCGGCACACCGACCTTGTATGGTCTGCGCCTGGTGGACAACCGCGCCGGTTCAGCCTATGACTCCGGCATTGCTGGTCGACTGGGTATGGGCCGCACGGCGGCGGATGAGCAGATTGGCGCGTATCATCTGCAAGTCGATCCAGCACGTTCGACCGTCGATGGCCGTCGTGTATTTCTCAGCCTCGGCGATCGTACCGGCAGCCTGTGGAGCACTTCTACCGCCCAGCCGATGGCGCTGCCTACCGACGGCAGTTTATTGGGGCTGGTCGACCGTGTCGGCGTAGACACCGGTGCCGTAGTGGTACGAATGGCCCAGCTGGGCATCCGCGCCCATGGCGTTATCGCTCCTGCGCGCAGCCTGACCTTGACCGATGCCGTGCCCTTGGACGGACACGTCACCGTGGAGCTGGTCTACCTGTAAGCATGCGCTACAGGTAGATGATCTCCAGTGTGGCCGAGCCGTCGATCGGGGTTTCCTGGCGCACGTCCAGCCCTCGGGCTGGAGCCAGGTGCAGGTCGACGGTCAGCGGCAATGACAGTCCAGACCAGGCGCCGGGGGCGACGCCGGGTGTCGCTTGTCGCCCGAGCGCGGTGGGCGGGCCGTCACTGCGCAGCCATCCATCGGGGTGCAGTCGCCAGGTTTGCGCAGAAGCGTCTCCGAGCAAGGGATAAGCACTGCTGCCGTCACGACCGATCCCCGTGCCCAGCCGAGCAGTGAAACCGCCCAAGGCCTGACCGTCCGCCGTGCGGCCGATGCCGAACAACGTCGGAGCGGCAGCCAGGAGCTGGTCGCTGACGGAGCCGGCCCGGTTATCCAGCGCGCGGATAGCGAAGCGCGTCGGTGCGTCGCAGTCCACTTCCAGCACCGTTTGCCGGCTGAACGTGGTGACCGATTCGCGCCGCAGATCGGCCATGCCAATGCGACCGAAGTTCACGTTCGCGTTGCCCGCCAGCGAGGGCCGACACGCCGCTGGAGCGAACCCGGCCTTCACCAGCAATGGCTTTTGCTGACCGACAATGTCGAAACTGCCGCTGGCCGACAGCTCATGGGCGTCACTGACGGCGAGCACGGTGGGGGCAAGCGTGGCCTGCAGTTCGATCTGCGCCTGCAGGCGTTTGCCCCTGACCGCGTGGCCGGCCCGCAGCGGTTGCAGTGGCTGGTCACCTTCCAGCGCCGCTGCGCCGGTGCGGGTTGCAACCTGTGGCGCAGCGGCCGCCACCTGGCCCCACTGTACGGGCTGATCGTCCACCGATGCCTGCAGCACGCGCAGACGGTAGGCGCCTTGCGAACCCAAGGCATAGCCCTGGTTCGAGAACTGGCCGGCCCGATAGGCAAGCGTCAGATCCTGTTCGGTTTCACACAGTACGCTCAGGCTGAGTCGACGCGGCGGCAAAGGCACCTCGCCGGACGCCAACTGCACGGTCGTGCGATTGAATTGACCCAGGTCGATGTCGGCCGGGCTGAGCGACAGGCTGCATCCCTGCGCAAATGCCTGCAACGGTGTGGCCAATGCGGTGGCCACCAGCGCCGTCAGGAAGGTGCAACGGCTCATGATTCGCTCTCCTCGACCCGGCACTGCGCCGTGGTCTGCTCGTAATACGCCTCGGCATCGGCGCTGGCCGGCAGTTCGAACTGCAATCGGCACGGCTGCTCGTCTACCGTGCGGCTCCACAACTGCGGACTCGCATGGATATTGGGCACGAAGACCGCGCCGTCTTCCTGTACCAATGTCACCAGTTGGCCCTGCGCATCGGTGACGCCCGTGCTACGGTTGAGGCGCCGCCCGGCCTCGTCCTGCACCTGAAGCAGCAAGCGCCGCGTGACCTCCACACCGAACATGATGCGCGGCACTGCGCCACGCGCGGCCTGGAGGGTGGCTGCGCCTTGATGCACGTCGACGTTGCGCGGTAACGATGCAGTGGCCACCTGCACGTTGCTGCGACCGAACGGAGCCAGTTGCGGCAGCACGGCGCGGCCCTTGCGGTCGGTCCACACGCTGCCGCCGGGGGTATCGATCTGCACGTTTGCGACATTTTCCAGGGTCAACAGGCCGAAGGTGTCCTGCAACGGGTAGGGTGACAAGGTGAAGCCATCTTCGTGGAGCACCACGGCGCCTCGTGCAGCGCCACTGTAGCCATGGCTGTCGCTGCCGTAGTTGGCATAGCCGACGTCCAGTTGACTGGCTTGGGTCAGCCGCGATACGCCGCCGTTGTAGCTCACCGCGCCAGTGCGACTGGCGCGCTCGGCGGCGACTCGGTACTGAGTGCGCTCGTCCCAGCGGCCTTGCACACCGCTGCCCAGGCGGATGCCGGTGCTGTCGTTGCGGGCGGTCGAACGCCAGTTCAAACCGTCACCCAGGGGCAGGCTGGCGCTGAAATACAAGGCATTACCCAGGCCACCGTCGCCGGCCAGCTGCCATTGCCCGGTAGCGGTCAGAGACACGGGGCCGAGCCGTCGCCCCCAATTGACCTGGGCTCGACTGGAGCGTTGCCCGTCGAACGCCGTGGCGGTGGACCACGTGCCGCTCAGGCTGCCCGTCCAGGGATGGGTCCAGCCCAGGCCGAAGGCGTACTGATCACGCACTCGGCTTCGCTGGCCAGCGGGCTGATTCCACCCACTGTCGATCAACTCTCGATAGCCGACTGTCTGCCGACCTGCACTGAGCAAGGCTGACCAGCGATCGCCGAGCTGCTGATTGAGACTGATGCTGCCCTGCACCCCCTGGTCGTCCGATTCGCTGGCATGCGCGGCCTGTAACAGGCTCTGCGCTCGCGAGCCGGGCCACGGTTCCAGGTTGAGCCCGGCGCCGCCGGCGTTGTAGCCTTGGCCGATGAGGGCACCGCCACTGATACTGGCGGCCGGCGCCAGTGGGTAGCTGCCTCCGGCGCTCAACACCCAGGGTTCCCGAGCGCTGCGCCCACTGTTGCGCAGCTGTCCGATGCCCACAGCAAAGCCCTGTGAGGGCAACTCCAGGCCCAAGGTGGCGGCCAGGACGGTAAAGGTGCGACGTTCGCCATCGGCCTCGATCACCGTGACCTCCAGGTCTCTGCGCCGGTCAAGTTGGGGAATATCGCTCAACTCGAAAGGTCCGGCCGGCACCACGGTTGAATAGATCAGCACGCCGCTCTGGCGAACGTCCACCCGCGCCTGGGTAGCCGCAATGCCCTGCACCCGAGCGCCACGGCCGCTGCCGCCGAGCGCCGGTTCGCTCATCCACTGCGCGCCGGTGACGCGCGCGCCGGCGAGCACCGGGTTGCTCAGGTTGATCTGGCCCAACTGCAGCATCGCCTGCTGGTCGCTGAAGGTGCGCTGCGCATAGGCTTCCATGTGCTGCAGGCTCGCCTTGCCCTGCACCGAGCTATAGAACTGACGGCTGCGCAGGATCCAATCGCCTGCATTGACGCCAGCCTCGGTGTTGGCCGAAAGAAACCGGCTGCGTTGACCATTGAACTGGTTGTACAGGCCCTGCACGTCATAGTTGAGCAGGCCGGCAACCCCACCTCGGGTAAAGGCCGATTGGTCGGCCGATGCAGTGCGCAAGGCAGGTGCAGGTACCAACAGCCGCACTTCACCGGCTTGGGGTAGCAGTTCGATCAGGGTCTGCGGAAATTGCTCGATGAGCTCGCCGCAGCCTGACCCGGTATCGACCAGTTTCCCGGCGTCGCGCACGGCCTGGTCGATACACAGGGCACCTGCGGTGTCGAAGGCGGCTTGGACAACGCCTCTGGGCTGACCGTTGACCCACAGTCGCACAGCGTGCACGCCTTCTGTGAAGCGCGCGGTCTGGCTCAAGTAGGCGGCCAAGTCAGGATCGATACCACGCAGGCGCAGGGTTTCGCTGTCGAAACTTGTTGCGCTTGCAGTCTGGGTGTACAGCGCCAACGTCACTGCGGACAATGTGCTACCAATGAGCGCCTTCATCAAGGCGCGCCCTGATTCAGCGTTGCCTGATGCGTACCTACGGCAAAACCGTACACCGTGGCAGGGGTAAACAGGACCTGCCCATCGGCGACGGCCAGCGCCTTGCCGGGCAGAGTCAGCCGATCACCGGGCAATACGTAGCTGCGGGGCAGCTGCCAAGGGGTCTTGCTCGGCAGGCTGTGCACTTCCTGTGACAGACGCACGACATAGGGAGTGGGGTTGGATACCGTAAGCTGGCTGTCCTGCAGCGACCAGTGCAGGCCCTTCCAAGGCTCGGCGTTCCTCACCAGGCCTTTGGGGTGCAGGATCACCGGCAGATTCTGTCGTACGTTTACCGATACTCGTGCCTCGCCGGGTTTACCTGGCTGGTCGTTCTGCGCCAGTCCCTCGAAGATGACCCTTTTCAAGCGTTGAGTGGTGAGCGGTTCGGAGTTCGACAGGATGAAGCGCACCAGCTGCGATTCACCCGCCTCGACGCGCGCGATGGGGGGTGTGACGAACAACAGCGACGCCTTGTCTTCGGGGATGTGATCCAGCGTGACGTGCAGCAGCGCAGGATGCTGGTCGCTGTTGGTCACTTTTATGGCGGTTTCGGCATCGCCTTCGTAGACGATGACCACCGAGGTTTCCGGGATCATGCCGTCGGCATGGATTTCAGGACTGCAGATCAGCAACGCTGTGATGCCCAGGTACGCATACAAAACGTGGTTGCGGCGGTTCATCGGTTTCTCCAGACAGGGAACGCAACAGGCAGGTACGACCACGCCTTCCTCGACACCGCAGTGCCGGGAAGATCGTGTGAGGGGGAAGGGCAGCAGTACTCTAAAAGCAATCCGCGCGTTCTCGGCTCGGACCCTTCAGCAAGTGCAGGACGAAAAGATTGCAAGCGACGTAGGACGTATCTGCGCCAGGCTTTGCCGACAAAGAAACTACCGCAACGCGGTGTCGTTACAGGTACACGAGTTCGATGGTGGCGGCACCGTCGAGGGCGACTTCGTCGGTCAGGGTCAGCCCTTTGGCCGCAGCGATGACCAGATAGGATTTGAGTGCGAAAGTGGCATCCTTGATCGGCAGCGGTTGCGCCAAAGCCCCTGCTGTATCGGTGAAACCCAACAGCTCGCCGTAGTTGCGAATACCTTTCTCGCCCTGGGTCGCACTGGTCCATACGGTGCCCGCCGCATTACCTACGCCTACGAAAGCAGGTTTGCCGTCAATCAGTGATTCGCGTGGGTAGATTTCCAGAAAATGCGCACCGATTTTCTCTCCTTTGGGCGTCAAGCCCAGCCCGTAGGGTGTCACGTACCAGTTATTTCCGACGGTATCTGCACGATTGTCGATCCCACGGATTCCGTACACCGTAGCAGCCGTGCAATTGACGCTCAGGGTGGCGACCTTCTTGTTCTCGGTGAAACCTGTTGGCCCATCCACGTTGAGGTCGCTCTTCGATATCTTGCCGTGGTGGAAATCGCTGGCAGAGAGCGATGGGGTGCAAGCGGCCGGTACGATCGAGCCGGTGACACTCAAATCAACGGTTGAAGCCGCCATCGCGGTCGGGAGTGCTGCCAGCAGCGTGGTGCCGATAAGCAGACGGGATATAAGGGTCATGTTGATTTCCAGATTGGTTAATGGTGGTTGCACATCGCAACACCGCCAACTCTAGAAGCCGCTGAACAGCCCGTAAGTGAGCCGATTCAGAAGTTTGCCGTGAAACCTCCTAGCCGATTTCCACAGCCGAACAGGAATGCTCCTCACCGTAGGAGCGGTCATTGGCCGCGAAGCAGACGCTGCGGTGCATCTAGCGGACCGTGCTGCGCCCTTCGCGGCCACGGACCGCTCCTGCGGCGCAGTGGGTTCAGATTTTCTGGGCGATCCAGATGGTATGGCGGGTGCCCTTGTTGCCGTGGGCGAACACTTGCACTTCTTCGGCCTTGAAGCCGGCCTTGCGCAGTTTGTCGCTGAACTGGCGGTCGGCGCTGGCCGACCACACGGCGAGTACACCCTTGGACCTCAAGGCTTTCGCGCAGGCCGCCAGGCCACCGCTCGAATACAGCCAGCTATTGGCCTTCTGGGTCAGACCTTCGGGGCCATTGTCCACATCCAGCATGATCGCGTCGAAACCGGCCGGCTCGGCCTGCAGCACCTTGGCCACGTCCTCCAGGCGGATGACGGTGCGCGGATCGGCCAGGGGGTTGCCGGCTTTTTCGCCCAACGGGCCACGGTTCCACTCGACCACGCCGGGCACCAGTTCGGCGACCACCACTTGCGCGGTCTTGCCCAGATGCTTGAGCGCCGAAGCCAGGGTGAAGCCCATGCCCAAACCGCCGATCAGCACCCGCGAGTTCGGTCGCCCGGCCACCTTGCGGCAGGGGATCTCGGCCAGGGCGTCTTCGGAACCGTGCATGCGGGTGTTCATCAGTTGTCCGCCATCGCCTCCCTGGATCTTGATGACGAAGTCTTCGCCGTACTCGAACAGGCAGAGCGCACCGCCGTTGTCGGGGATCGGTGTGGTGTCGAGCAGTACGAAGCGTTTCATCGGTCAATCTCGGAAGGAGGACAAGGTAGTGCCATGGTAGTAGCCTGTGTCATCGGAACAGGCAGTCAGGCCTTGGGGTGTTCAATGAAGTTGCGCAGTGTATCGGTCTTTGCATGTGTTGCCCTGTGTGCCGGTGTCGCATCGGCCTCGTCGCTGCCCCCGGGATCGCCGGGTACACCCACGCCAACCCCCTATCCACAGGTTACCGTGCCCTCGACCCATGGCGGCGAGGGCATGAGCGGTTCACCGCCGCTGCTACCGCCCATACCGTTGCCTGCGCCACCCAAGGCCGAGAACGTCCCCGAACCCGAACGTCAGGACACGCCGCCAACCCCGGTCAAGCCCAAATCCCCCGGCGGTTGATCGCGTTTTCCCTGGCATACCGCATTCTCCGCCGACGCGGCTCGCGCCGCTGCTACAGGGGCTCACAAGCCGCCTGAAACCCCGCAATCCCCACCGCATCCGATGCGCCGCGAACCCTGTAGCAGCGGCGCAAGCCGCGTCCGGGTTCACCGCGTTTCTTCAGGCACGCCACATCAAGATTGCTTGGGTGTCCCCAGGGCCTTGAGCACGAAGGCATATTCCAACGCCACGTCACGCAGGCCCTGGTAACGGCCGCTCATGCCGCCATGGCCGGCGCCCAGTTCGGTCTTGAGCAGCAGCAGGTTGTCGTCGGTCTTGCGCGCACGCAAGCGCGCTACCCATTTTGCCGCTTCCCAGTACTGCACACGGCTGTCGTTGTAGCCAGCGATCACCAGCACGTGCGGATACGCCTGCGCGGTGACGTTCTCGTACGGCGCGTAAGCCTTGATGCGCGCATGCACCTCGGGGTCCTGAGGGTTGCCCCACTCGTCATATTCGGTCACGGTCAGCGGCAGGTCGGGGTCGAGCATGGTGTTGAGCACATCGACGAACGGCACCTCCGCTACCGCCCCCTGGAACAGCTCCGGACGCTGGTTCAACACTGCGCCGATCAACAGGCCGCCCGCGCTGCCGCCACTGATGACCAGCTGCTCGGCGCGCGTCAGCCCCTGCTCGATCAAGTGTTCGGCACAGGCGATGAAATCGCTGAAGGTATTGCCTTTGTGTTCCTGCTTGCCAGCCCGATACCACGCCTCGCCCAACTCGCCGCCGCCGCGCACATGGGCGATGGCAAAGGCAATGCCGCGGTCCAGCAAACTCAACCGCGCATGGGAAAACCACGGATCCAGGCTCTCGCCGTAGGCGCCGTAGCCGTACAGGTACAGCGGTGTGGCCTGCCCAACGAATGCTTTCTTCATCACCAAGCTGATCGGCACCTGAGTGCCGTCTGCGGCGGTGGCCCAGAGGCGCTGGCTGACATAGTCGTCGGCGTCGAACCGACCCAGCACCGGGGTCTGCTTGAGCACCACTTGGGCGCCGTCGCGCAGGTTCAGTTGGCGAACCTGGCCAGGCCGGTTCAAGGCCTCGTAGCGCAAGCGAATCTGCTCGCTGGCAAACTCCAGGCTGTCGGAGACATACAGGCTGTACGCGGCATCCGGCAGTTGCACCGGGTAGGGCGCCAGGCCCTGGGCATGGACTTCGATGATCGGCAGGCCGCGCGCGCGCAGGCTCAAGGTGAAGGCAGCGGCATTGAGGGTCACCCCTTCGAGCATCACATCGTCACGGTGTGGGATCAGCGTTCGCCACTGCTCGCGAGTCGGCGCCGCGCCCGTGTCGGCGGCCTGGTACAAGGCGAAGTTGATGCCCGACTGGTTGCTGCGGATGAACCAGGTCCAGGCACCGTCGAGTTGGCCGTGATCCGGATAGTACTCATGGTCCTCGACCCTTGGCGCCAAGCAGGTGAAATCCCCTGCAGGCTGGTCGGCATCCAGCACCCAGGCTTCGCTGGTGGTCTTGCTGTTGAGCAGCAGGATCAGCTGGCGCTCGGAACTGGAACGGTAGCAGTGCAGGAAGAAGCGCCCGTCGTTCTCCTCGAATACCTGCTCGGCGCCGTCGCTGCCCAAGGTGTGGCGGTGCAGCCGGTGAGGGCGGTGGGTTTCGTCCAGTTCACCGAAGAACAGGGTCTGGCTGTCATTGGCCCAGGTCATGCTGCCGTCGCAATCCTCGAAAGGCAGCTCGACCACCGCATCGTTGCCCAGCTCTTTGACGAACAGGCGGTAGATCTCGTCGCCACTGGTGTCCAGGCTGTAGGCCAGGCGCTGCTGGTCAGGACTGATGTTGAACGCGCCCATCGACAGGAAGCCACCGTTGGCCAGCACGTTAGGGTCCAGCAGCAACTGCTCGGAGTGCTCGTCGACCTGGGTCGAGCCGTCGTCCGGGCGTGCGCAGCGATAGTGCCGCGGGTACTCGTCGCCGGCCGTGGTGCGGGTGTAGTACAACCACGGCCCCCACGGCGAGGCGAGGGACAGGTCGGTTTCCCGGATGCGCCCCTTGATCTCCTCGAACAATTGCTCGCGCAGCTCGGCCTGGTCGGCCAGTTGTGCCTCCTGCCAGGCGTTCTCGGCCTTGAGGTAGTCAAGCACGTCGGCGCGGTCGCGCACCTGCAGCCAGGCGTAGGGGTCGTCACCGGGGGCGACATGGGCGATGGGGGCGACGATAGGCTGGGACATGAGCGGCTCTCTTGGCGCGGGTGCTGGCGGTGCATGCCTCGGGGGCACGACAACAGCAGCGCCGGGCAGGCGAAAAGCCGTTATCATAAGCGCCTATTTGCCTGCCATGCCACGGACACCATGACCGAGAACGACTATTTCCTCGCCTGGGGTATCTACGCCTTCGCCGCCCTGGGCTGCATTCTGGTGTGGTTTCGTATCACCCGCTGGATGTGGCGCTACCTGCGCGAGCCCTTGCGCCTGCTCGGCGTGGTGCTGCTGCTGACGCCCACCGTGGTCGACCCGGCCCGCGACCTGCTGGCCCCCGCCGTGGCGATCAGCGCCCTGGAGCTGTTGTTCAAGATGGGCGGCAGTGCCTGGGGCGCGATTTCCGACCTGACCATGGCCGCAGTGATTGCCTTGGGCGTGTACGTGATTTTCGCGCTGGTGCGCCTGCCGTTCCTGCGCAAGGCCCAGGCCCGGCGCCTGGCGCAGGCCGAGGCAGACGCCGCCGCGCAGCGCGAGGGCGACGATCGAACCCGCGCACGTGGCGTTGAAGAACGCGAAGAGCGCCCCGTGCCCACGCCGCCACGGGACAACCTGCGGGTCGAACCGCGCATCTGAATCCACGTTCCATCGTCTCGAGTACCGTGCATGTGTGAACTTCTGGGCATGAGTGCCAACGTACCGACCGATATCGTTTTCAGCTTCACGGGCCTCATGCAGCGCGGCGGCCGCACCGGTCCGCACCGCGACGGCTGGGGCATCGCTTTCTATGAAGGCCGTGGCCTGCGCCTGTTCCAGGACCCGACCGCGAGCAGCGAGTCGGAAGTGGCGCAGCTGGTGCAGCGCTATCCGATCAAGAGCGAAGTGGTCATCGGCCACATTCGCCAGGCCAACGTCGGCAAGGTCTGCCTGGCCAATACCCATCCCTTCGTGCGTGAGCTGTGGGGACGCAACTGGTGCTTCGCCCACAATGGCCAACTGGCCGAGTTCAACCCGCGCGCCGATTTCTACCGCCCCGTGGGTGATACCGACAGCGAAGCGGCGTTCTGCGACCTGCTCAACCGCGTCCGTGAATGCTTTCCCGAGCCGGTCGAGTTCGAGCGCCTGTTGCCCATCCTCGTGCAGGCCTGCGAGCAGTACCGTGGCCAGGGTGTGTTCAATTGCCTGCTCAGTGACGGCGACTGGCTGTTCTGCTTCTGCTCGACCAAGTTGGTGCACATTACCCGGCGGGCACCTTTCGGTCCGGCCCGGCTCAAAGACGTGGACGTGATCGTGGATTTCCAGGCCGAGACCACGCCCGACGATGTGGTCACAGTGATCGCCACCGAGCCGCTGACCGAGAACGAAACCTGGAACCGCTACGCGCCCGGCAACTGGGGTCTGTGGCGCCAGGGCGAATGCGTGGCCACCGGGCAGGCGCAGCCTGCCTGATACCCCACCGTGGCGCTGCCACCTTTGACTGAGAGGACGTTCATGCTGCGAAGCTACCTGCGACTTGTGCTGTTTGCCGTCGGCTTGCTGGTGGGTGTGCAAGTACCCGGCGTGATCAACGACTACAGCCAGCGGGTCGAGGCCCATCGGCTCGAAGCGCAGCAGAGCCTGCGTGGTTTCAGCGAGACCGCGCAGCGCTTCTTCAATGGCGACCTGCAGGCGCTGGTGGCGCACTACCGTGCCAGCGAAGACCCGGTGTTCCGCAGCGACGCCGCCAGCATCGGCGCGCTGCTGGCCCGCAACCAGTTGCTGGAACGCGAGTGGCAAGCGCTGCAAGGGCCCTGGTATGCGAAAGCCTGGCATGTGGTGGCCCAGGCCGATCCGCAATTGCGCCAGGAAACCTTGAATGGCTACAGCTATCAGGTGCTGCTGGCGCCTGAGGCAATTGCCTGGGGCATCGCCTGTGCGCTGGTGCTGGCCTGGGTGGTGGAATGCATCATCCTGTTCATCGGCTGGACCCTGTGGTTCGGCCGCCGCCGTGCCAAACCCGTGGCCGAGCCCCTGGTACGCCGCGAACGCTAGAGCGTGCTCCTACCTTCACCGTAGGAGCGGTCAGCGGCCGCGAACAACCTCACGCAATACCTTTCACTTGGCCAGGTAGCGCATCCCGTCTTCCAGGCCACTCAGGGTCAGCGGGTACATTCGCTGTTCCACCAGATCGCGAATGATGTGCGTCGACGCCGTGTACCCCCAGGTGTTCTCGGGGTAGGGATTGATCCAGATCAATTTGCGGTAGGTCTGCATGAACCGCTGCAACCAGACCAGCCCCGCTTCTTCGTTCCAATGCTCGACGCTACCGCCCGGATGGGTGATCTCGTAGGGAGCCATGGCGGCGTCGCCGATGAACACCACTTTGTAGTCGGGGCCGTACTTGTGCAGCAGGTCGTGGGTGCTGATGCGCTCGGCGTTGCGGCGCTGGTTGTCCTTCCAGACCGTCTCGTAGACACAGTTGTGGAAGTAGAAATACTCGAGGTGCTTGAACTCGGTACGGCAGGCCGAGAACAACTCTTCGCAGACCTTGACGTGGGCGTCCATCGAACCGCCGATATCGAACAGCAGCAACAGCTTCACGTTGTTGCGCCGCTCGGGACGCAACTGGATGTTGAGCAGCCCGCCATCGCGTGCGGTGTGGTCGATGGTGCCGTCGATGTCCAGCTCTTCGGCCGCCCCTTGCCGGGCAAACTGGCGCAATCGACGCAGTGCCACCTTGATGTTGCGCGTACCCAGTTCCACGCCGTCGTCCAGGTTGCGGTACTCGCGCTGATCCCAGACCTTCACCGCCTTGCCCTGGCGCTCGCCGGCATCGCCCACGCGAATGCCTTCGGGGTGATAGCCACCCGAGCCGAACGGACTGGTGCCTCCGGTGCCGATCCACTTGCTGCCGCCGGCATGCCGGCCTTTCTGTTCCTCCAGGCGTTGCTTGAAGGCCTCGATCAGCTTGTCCAGCCCGCCCAGGGACTGGATCTGCGCACGTTCCTCGGCGCTCAACGAGCGCTCGAACTCCTTGCGCAGCCATTCTTCCGGGATCAGTGCTTCGAGGTGTTGATCGAGGTGCTGCAGGCCATTGAAATAGGCTGAAAACGCCCGGTCGAATTTGTCGAAGTGACGTTCGTCCTTGACCAGTATCGCCCGCGCCAGAAAGTAGAATTCGTCCATGTCGGCGAACGTCACGCGCTGTTCCAGGGCATTGATCAGGTCGAGCAGTTCACGCACCGACACAGGTACCTTGGCCGCGCGCATTTCATTGAACAGGTTGAGCAGCATGGCCGACGCCCTCGCAGTCGAAAAAGGGGGATCAGCGGTTGCCGCGTCGGCTCATGAACGCCAGGCGTTCGAGCAATTGCACGTCCTGTTCGTTCTTGACCAGTGCACCGGCCAGCGGTGGGATGGCCTTGGTCGGATCACGTTCGCGCAGCACGGCTTCGCCGATGTTGTCGGCCATCAGCAGTTTGAGCCAGTCGACCAGCTCGGAGGTAGAGGGCTTCTTTTTCAGGCCGGGCACCTTGCGCACGTCGAAGAACACGTCCAGGGCTTCGGCCACCAGGGTTTTCTTGATGTCGGGGTAGTGTACGTCGACGATGCGTTGCAGGGTCGTGCGGTCGGGAAAGGCGATGTAGTGGAAGAAGCAGCGACGCAGGAATGCGTCGGGCAGCTCCTTTTCGTTGTTGGAGGTAATGATGATGATCGGGCGGTGACGGGCCTTGATGGTTTCGTTGGTCTCGTAGACATAGAACTCCATCTTGTCGAGTTCCTGCAGCAGGTCGTTGGGGAACTCGATGTCGGCCTTGTCGATTTCATCGATCAGCAGGATGACCCGCTCGTCCGCCTCGAACGCCTCCCACAGCTTGCCTTTCTTCAGGTAGTTGCGCACATCGTGGACCTTGTCCACGCCCAGTTGCGAGTCGCGCAGGCGGCTGACCGCATCGTACTCGTACAGCCCCTGGTGGGCTTTGGTGGTGGACTTGATGTGCCAGGTGATCAGGCGCGCGCCGAAGGACTCGGCCAGTTGTTCGGCCAGCATGGTTTTGCCAGTGCCTGGCTCGCCCTTGACCAGCAGGGGTCGTTGCAGGGTGATCGCGGCATTGACCGCCAGCTTGAGGTCGTCGGTGGCGACATAGGCGGGAGTGCCTTCGAACTTCATGGGGCTGTCCTCGGTGATCAAAAGTGGTGGCCGACTATATAGCGCAACGAGCTGCTTGTGGTGTGCCAGAAGGCTTGGCGCAACCCCCGTAGGAGCGGTCAGTGGCCGCGAACGGTGCCACGCGGTGCGCCAGATACACTGCAGCGCCTGGTTCGCGGCCAAAGACCGCTCCTACGAGAAAACCCAAGGAGAGCGGCTGGCCCTCTGCCCGCGAAGGGGCCAGGCCTGTCAATCACCTCATTGCTGCTTCGGCGGCGCCTGTTCGTAGCGTGCATTGAAAGCCTGCACGAACCCGTTGCGCAAGATCTGCCAGAACGCCTGCAACGGGCTGATGTCCTGACGATGCACATTGCCGCTGAGTTCGACCCGGGTCGCGAACTGGTTCTGCGACTGGTTTTTCAATACCGTCTCGGTCCCGCCCACCACGGCCTCCCAGATGGAACGCAAGATGCCCTTGTCCTTGTTCTCGACGTCCTGTTGCCAGTTGAACACGTCGACATTGTGCAACAGCGGCTTGATGTAACCACTGAGGCGGGCGTTGTCGGCGTCGGCCTCGATCACGATGTCGCCACTGCCGGCGTTGAAATCGAACTTGCCATAGGCCCCCGAGAAATCGTTGAGCCGACGCAACTCGATGCCGGTGGCGCGCAAGCGGAATTCGAAGTCTTCGAAGTTGCTGAACGGATCGAACGTGGCGGTGCTTTCAATGGGGGCCTGGCCGAACAGCTTTGCGTGGCCTTCGAAACGCGCATCGCGCTTGCCTTCGAGGTCCTCGACATTGGTCAGGTTGTACAGGCTGGCGTTGACCTGGGTGGCGCTGAGGTTGACCTGGGGTTTGGACGAAAAATTGCGGAAGCTGATCTTGCCATCGTTGACCCGCACTTCGTTCAAGGTGATCGGCAGCAGCTTGTTCATCTGGTCGCGCCAGTCGGTGCCGGCACCGGTCTGGGTGGCCTGCTTGTTGGTACCACCGTCGACGAAGTTGAGCTCGGGGCGCAGGAATTCCACATGTGCGACCACAGCATGCTTGTTCCACAGGGCGTGCCAGCTCACCGCGATGTCGATCACCGGTGCGTCGAGCAGCGGCACGGGCACTTTGCCGGAGGTCTTGACGATCTGCAGGCCGTTGATCTGATAGGCGCCGCGCCACCAGGCCAGGTCCACATCGCTGACACGGCCTTTGTAGTCGCCCATGTCGGCCAGCTTGTCGTTCAGGTAGTCGCGCACCAGATAGGGCAGGGCGATGTGCAGCCCCAGCACCAATACGACCAGGCCGGTCACGGTCCATAGCGGCCAGCTGTAACGACGTTTCATGGCAGACTCTCCAGAACGATAGTTAGCGATTGACTGTCCACAGTCTCATCCGTTCGCTGGACTCGCCCCCATCGCGGGCTTAACCTTGGATTTTTCCTCCTGCAGCACAAGGACCCTTACGCCATGAGCCGCATTTACGCCGACAACGCCCATTCCATTGGCAACACGCCGTTGGTGCAGATCAACCGCATCGGTCCGCGCGGGGTGACCCTGCTGGCCAAGATCGAGGGGCGCAACCCCGGCTACTCGGTCAAGTGCCGCATTGGCGCGAGCATGATCTGGGACGCTGAAAGCTCGGGCAAGCTCAAGCCGGGCATGACCATCGTCGAGCCGACGTCGGGCAATACCGGCATCGGCCTGGCATTCGTGGCCGCTGCGCGCGGCTACAAGCTCATGCTGACCATGCCCGCGTCCATGAGCCTGGAGCGCCGCAAGGTGCTCAAGGCGCTGGGTGCCGAACTGGTGCTGACCGAGCCGGCCAGGGGCATGAAGGGCGCCATCGAAAAGGCAGGGGAGATCGTCGCCAGTGATCCCGAGCTGTATTTCATGCCCCAGCAGTTCGACAACCCGGCCAATCCGGCCATTCATGAAAAGACCACCGGGCCGGAGATCTGGAACGACACCGACGGCGCCGTTGATGTGCTGGTGGCAGGTGTGGGCACGGGCGGCACGATTACCGGCATCTCGCGCTACATCAAGCACGTCCAGGGCAAGTCGATTCTCAGCGTCGCGGTCGAACCGCTGGGTTCGCCCATCATCACCCAGGCCATGGCCGGCCAGGAAATCAGCCCGGCACCCCACAAGATTCAGGGCATCGGCGCCGGCTTCATCCCGAAGAACCTCGACCTGTCGCTGGTGGATCGGGTCGAGCTGGTCAGCGACGACGAAGCCAAGGCCATGGCGCGGCGCCTGATGCAGGAGGAGGGCATCCTCTGCGGTATTTCCTGTGGCGCGGCCATGGCGGCCGCGGCCAAGCTGGCGGAAAAGCCGGAAATGCAGGGCAAGACCATCGTGGTGATCCTGCCCGATTCGGGCGAGCGTTACCTGTCGAGCATGCTGTTCAGCGACCTGTTCACCGAAACCGAACTGCAGGCTTGATCGCTGTTGTGTGACGGCTGACGCCTTCGCGGCCGCGGACCGCTCCTACGGCCATACACCACCCCCGTAGGAGCGGTCCGCGGCCGCGAAAGCCACGCCGCGGTATATCTGACACACCGCGCTGGCCTTTTCGCGGCCGATGACCGCTCCTACGGGTATACGCCACCTCCGTAGGAGCGGTCCGCGGCCGCGAAAGCCGCGCCGCGGTATATCTGACACACCGCGCTGGCCTATTCGCGGCCGATGACCGCTCCTACGGGTATACGCCACCTCCGTAGGAGCGGCCCGCGGCCGCGAAAGCCGCGCCGCGGTATGCCTGACACACTGCAAGCCCGTCCATGTGCCGACCGCTGCCCGACGCCTTTCATTTCCAGTCGGGCCACCAGGGTTTATCATGGCGCACTGCCCACTCGAGGATCCGCTCCATGACCCTTTCCTTTGCCGCCAAGGCTGCCGTGTTGCTGCTGTTCATCGGCAGTACGCTCTACGTGCACCTGCGGGGCAAGGCGCGTCTGCCGGTGTTGCGCCAGTTCGTCAACCACTCGGCCCTGTTCGCTCCCTACAACGCCTTGATGTACCTGTTCTCCAGCGTGCCGTCCAAGCCCTACCTGGACCGCAGCAAATTCCCGGAGCTGGATGTGCTCAAGGACAACTGGCAGGTCATCCGCGACGAGGCCATGCACCTGTTCGACGAGGGCTACATCCGCGCCGCCGAGAAGAACAACGATGCCGGTTTCGGCTCGTTCTTCAAGAAAGGCTGGAAGCGTTTCTACCTCAAGTGGTACGACAAATCCCTGCCGTCGGCCGACGCGCTGTGCCCGCGCACCGTCGAACTGGTCAACAGCATCCCCAACGTCAAGGGCGCAATGTTCGCGCTATTGCCGGGCGGCAGCCACCTCAACCCGCATCGCGACCCCTTTGCCGGATCGCTGCGCTACCACCTGGGCCTGTCGACGCCAAACTCCGATGCCTGCCGCATTTTCGTGGACGGTGAGGAATACGCCTGGCGCGATGGCGACGACGTGATGTTCGACGAAACCTACGTGCATTGGGTGAAGAACGAGACCGAGCACACCCGGGTCATCCTGTTCTGCGACATCGAACGCCCGCTGAGCAACCGCTTCATGGCGAGCCTGAACAAGCGCGTCAGCGCCTTTCTAGGGCGTGCCACCGCACCGCAGAACCTTGACGACGAACGCGTGGGCGGCATCAACCAGGCCTATGCCTGGAGCAAGACCTTCAGCGATCGCTTCAGTGGCAAGGTCAAGCAGTTCAAGCGAGCCAATCCCAAGGCATACCGCGTGCTGCGCCCAGTACTGGCAGTGGTCGTGCTGACGGCGCTGGGTTACTGGCTGTTCGGCTGACCGCTCGGCCAGCCCTGACACCGCAAATCCTGCCCCTGTCACACCTTGTCCAACCTTCGTGCCTGAGGATGCATACGATTCGCTTTTACAACAGAATCGTAGGGAAGTTCCATGCATCCTCCACTTTCCTTGCGGCCCTTGGCTGCAATGATCGCCCTGGTAACTGCCGGGCTGGCGCAAGCCGAACCGATCGAACTGGCTGCACCGACCGTCCTCGACGAGGTCGTGGTCACAGCATCAGGCTTCGAGCAAAGCGTGGAGGACGCTCCGGCCTCCGTCACCATCATCACCGGCGATGAGCTGCGCAAAAAATCTTACAACGATCTCGGCGACGCCGTACGCAACATCGAGGGGGTCGTCGTCAACGGCAGCGCCAATGAAACCGATATCTCCATCCGCGGCATGCCACCGGACTACACCCTGATTCTGGTCGACGGCAAACGCCAGAGCAGCCGTGAAACCCGAGTCAACGGCAACCGTGGCTACGAGCAGAGTTTCGTGCCACCGGCCGAAGCCATCGAGCGCATCGAAGTGGTCCGCGGACCGATGTCTTCGCTGTACGGCTCGGACGCCATCGGTGGCGTGATCAACATCATCACCCGCAAGGTCTCCACGCAATGGGGTGGCTCGGTTTCCTACGATTACGCCGCGCGTCAGCACAGCGACCAGGGCAATTCGCGGCAGACCCAGTTCTACCTCAACGGCCCGCTGGTGGAAAAATACCTGGGGGTGCAGGTCTGGGGCCGCTACCTCGACCGTCAGGCCGATGACGACGTGGAACTCACCAATGGTTTCACCAAGGCCGACCACAAGGACCTCACCGCACGCTTGGCCTTCACGCCCACCGAGGATCACGACATCCTCCTGGAAGGCGGTGCCACGCGCCTGAAGAACGGCGACGGTACCAGCGTCAACTGGGCCACCCGCGAGCAGGAAAACAACCGCGATCATTATTCCATCTCGCACCAGGGCCGCTGGGGCTGGGCCACCTCGGACGTGTCCCTCGCTTATGAAAGGGCCAGCCGCGAAGGCAAGGCGGCGGCCAACCAGCCGGAGATTCTCGGACGCAAGCCAGTGGTGGAAAACACCGTGCTCGATGCCAAGCTGGTCATCCCTACGGCCTACAACATCACCACCACCGGGTTGCAATGGAACCGCGCCAAGCTGACCGACTGGAACCAGGGCTTGATGGACGGCCGCGACTATGAGTTTTCGGTGACCCAGAAAGCGCTGTTCGCCGAGAACGAATGGTCGGTGACCGACGATTTCGCCTTGACCACCGGTGCCCGGGTGGACGAGCACGAGCAATACGGCACCCACGTCAGCCCACGGATCTACGGAGTATGGCGCGCCACCCCGGACTGGACGTTCAAAGGTGGCGTGGCGCGCGGCTTCAAGGCTCCGGAGATTCGCGCAGTGGTGCCCGGCTACGCCACCATTCGCCGCAACACCTACGTCAATCTCGGCAACCCGGACCTCAAGCCCGAAACCAGCACCAACTACGAGCTGTCGGCGCTGTGGTCCAATCGCAACGACCTGTCGGCCGGGGCCACGGTGTTCCACAATGTCTTCAAGGACAAACTGTCCACGGAAAACACCGCGCGGCGCTGGAACGGCTACATCGTCCAGGACCGCATCAACGTCGACGAAGCGACGATCACCGGTGCCGAGGTCAACGGACGCTGGGACATCACTCGCGCGGTGGCGCTGAAGGGCAACTACACCTACACCGACTCGGAGCAGAAGAGCGGCAGCAATGCCGGCGCACCGCTGTCGCTGACACCCGAGCACAAGGCCAATATCAGCGCCGACTGGACCTTGTCTGACCGCGCCCAGGCCTGGGCCTCGGTCAACTACTATGGCCAGGAATACGGCACCACCTTGAGCGGCGAACCGGCACCGGCCTATACCACCGCCGACGTCGGCGGCTCGTACGAGCTGACCCGCGACATCACTCTCAAGGCCGCGGTGTACAACGTCGCCGACAAGCGCCTGGACGACGACACCTACGGCACGGTCAATTACGGCCGTACCTTCTGGATGGGTACCACGCTGCGCTTCTGATACCCGCCGACGTTCAGCCTGGCAGGCGCACCAGGGCTGCCAGCCCCGGTGCGCGGTTTTCCAGCAGCAGTTCGCCGCCGTGGGCCTGTACGCAGGCGCGGGCAATCGCCAGGCCCAGGCCCAACCCGCCTCCCTGGCTGGGGTCGGCCCCGCCCTTGCCCAGTTGCACGAACGGCTCGAACACCTGTTGCAACCAGCCAGCGTCGATGCCCGGGCCGTGGTCGCGGATCTCGATGCACAGCCCACCCGAATCTTCGCGGTACAGGCGCAATCGCGCATCGCCGCCATGGCGCAAGGCGTTGTCGATCAGGTTGGTCAGGGCGCGCTTGAGCGCCAGTGGTCGGCAGCGACACGTCACGGGGGGCGAGCCTGCCCACTCGACGGGCGTGCCCAGGGTCTGGTAGCGCCGCGCCAGGTCTTCCAGCAAATCACTCAGCGACACCTCGGTAGTCGCTTCCTGCACCGCATCGCCGCGCACGAAATTCAGGGTTTCGCTGACCATTGCCCGCAACTCGTCGAGGCTATCGAGCATGTCCCCGCGCAGGGTCGGGTCCTCCAGCAGCTCGACCTGCAGGCGCAACTCGGTGATGGGTGTGTTGAGGTCGTGGCTGAGGGCGGCCAGCATGCGCGTGCGGCCTTCGACATGCCGGGCGATCCGCGCCTGCATCACATTGAACGCCAGCGTCAGTTCCCGGGCTTCGCGCGGGCCGGACAGCAGCAGCGGCGCGATCCATTCGCCACGGCTGACCCGTTCGGTGGCCAGGGCCAGGCGCTTCACGGGCGCGACCACCCGGCGCATGAAGAAAGCCACGATCAACAATACCGGAATGGTGCTGACCGGCACGCTGTAGGCCAGCAGTCGGCCCCATTCATAGGCACCGGCCGGTGCCTGCTCGGCATTGAGCTGTGCACCGTTGGGCAGGCTTATCGAGCTGCGCAGGCGCAGCGCTTCCCAACCGGCGCGCTTGAACAGGTGCTCACGGGCCGGGCCGCCATTGCGTCGCTCCAGTTGCAGGACGACCACGGTGTCGTGCTGCAACCCCAGCCGCTGGCGCACGGCCGTGGCCAGGCGCTGTTCTTCGCTGTGCATGACGAACGGCTGGACTTCGGCGTCGGGGGCGATCCAGAAACGTGTATCGGCAGTGGTCATGGCTTCGAGCAGGTGCTGCGCAGCGGCCGGGGGCAGATCGCGGGCGGCGTGGTAGGCGCTGGCCAGCCGCTCGACCACCAGCGTGCGCGACAGCGGGTGCACCAGCGAGCCGGTGCGTTGCAGCAGCAGCACGGCAATCAGGTTGGACGCCAGCAGTGCCAGCAGCAGCAGTACCGCCAGTTGGCGAGCCATGGTCTGGGGCCATGCTTTGCGCAGGCGCTTCATCCGGGCTGCTGGGCGACGTTGGCCGCCAGGCGATAGCCGCCACCCCACACCGTTTGCAGCAACAGGGGCTGCAGGGCGCTGTCGTCCAGCTTGCGACGCAGGCGGCTGATCTGCCGGTCGATGGCGCGATCGAACAGATCGCTGCCGGGCCGCGAGGTCAGTTCGATCAAGCGTTCGCGACCCAGCACCGTATTGGGATGATCCAGGAAGACTTCCAGCAAACGGCCTTCCACGGTGCTCAAGCGTACCTGGCTTCGATCTCTGCGGGTCAGCGTGTTACAGCCGCTGCGAAAGCTCAGGTCGGCGAACTGGTAGCAGCGCAAGGGCGCTGGCAGGGCTGGCGGCACGGCCGTCACCGTTGTGCCCAAGGTGCCACGCCGGCGCAGCACGCTGTGGATGCGCGCCACCAGTTCACGCGGCTCGAAGGGTTTGACCACGTAGTCGTCGGCTCCAGCATCCAGGCCCTGAACGCGGTCGGCGCAGCCATCGCGCGCGGTCAACAGGATGACCGCCGCCGTGGACTTGTGCGCCAGCGTGCGACACAGCTCGAACCCATCGCCGTCGGGCAGCATCACATCGAGGATCAGTACGTCGAACACGTCCTGCTTGAGCAGCGCCCACATGCCGGCGGCGTCTTCGGTGGTGCGCACGTCGAAACCGAATCGGCGCAGGTAGATGGCCAGCGGCTCGCGGATCTTGCGGTGGTCATCGACCACCAGCAAGCGAGGAGAGGGAGGATTCATGATGATTGCGTTCGCGGATGATTCTCATTCGGAACGCGATACTACAGCAAGCGGGAAACCGCCGCAGCAGTGCCGGGACAGGCTGGCGACAACCTTCCCATCCCGGCCGATGTCACGCCTGGGCGTTCTTGAATGCCAGGCGGAACCGGTGCAGCAACGGCTCGGTGTAGCCACTGGGCTGCTCGCAACCCTGGAACACCAGCGCACTGGCCGCCGTGAAGGCCACCGAGCTCTGGAAGTCGGTCGCCATGGGGCGGTACGACGGGTCTCCGGCATTCTGCTGGTCGACCACCTTTGCCATGCGCTCCAGGGTTTCGACGATCTGCTCGCGGCTGACCACGCCGTGGAGCAACCAGTTGGCCAGGTGCTGGCTGGAAATACGCAGGGTCGCGCGGTCTTCCATCAGCCCGACGTCGTGGATGTCCGGCACCTTGGAGCAACCGATGCCCTGTTCGACCCAGCGCACCACATAGCCCAGCAAGCCTTGGGCATTGTTGTCCAGTTCCTGACGGATCTCGTCCGCACTCCATTGCGCATTGGCCACCACCGGGATGGTCAGCAGGTTGTCCAGCAGGGCATCGTGCTCGCCTGCTGCGTCGATCTGCTCCAGGGTCTGCTGCACCTCACTGACGTTCACCTGGTGATAGTGCAGGGCGTGCAACGTGGCCGCAGTGGGCGAGGGCACCCAGGCGGTGTTCGCGCCGGCCTTGGGGTGGCCGATCTTCTGCACCAGCATGTCGGCCATCAGGTCGGGCATCGCCCACATGCCCTTGCCGATCTGCGCCTTGCCGCGCAAGCCGCAGGCCAGTCCGGTGAGCATGTTGTTGCGCTCGTACGCGGCAATCCAGGCACTGCCCTTCATGTCACCCTTGCGCATCATCGGGCCAGCCTGCATGGCGCTGTGGATCTCGTCGCCGGTGCGGTCGAGGAAGCCGGTGTTGATGAACGCCACGCGGGTCGAGGCTGCGCCAATGCAGGCCTTGAGGTTCACCGAGGTACGGCGTTCCTCGTCCATGATGCCGATCTTCAGGGTATTGCGCGAAAGCTGGAGCAGGTCTTCGATGGCAGCGAACAGCTTGTCCGCGAAGGCCACCTCGGCCGGGCCGTGCATCTTCGGCTTGACGATATAAAGGCTGCCGGTGCGCGAGTTGCCCTTGCGCTCCAGGTCGTAGCGTCCGATCAGGCTGGTGACCACGCCGTCCAGGATACCCTCGGGGATCTCCCGGCCTTCATCGTCGAGAATCGCCGGATTGGTCATCAGGTGCCCGACGTTGCGGATCAACAACAGCGAACGGCCATGCAGGGTCAACTCGCCGCCTGCCGGCGTGTGGTACTGACGGTCCGGATTGAGCCGGCGGGTGATGCGCTGGCCGCCTTTTTCCAGCTCCTCGGTCAGATCGCCGCGCATCAGGCCCAGCCAGTTGCGATAGATCGCCACCTTGTCGCTGGCATCCACCGCCGCCACCGAGTCCTCGCAGTCGATGATGGTCGAAAGGGCCGCTTCGAGCAGCAGGTCCTTCACGCCTGCCGCGTCGGTACGTCCGATCGGTGAGGTCGGGTCGATCTGGATTTCGATGTGCAGGCCATGATGCTTGAGCAGCACGGCAACCGGTTGCTGCGCATCGCCCTGGAAGCCGACGAACTGGCTCGGCTCGGCCAGCGCGCTGACGCTGCCGTCGGCCAGGCTCACCTGCAACTGGCCACCCTCGATCCGGTAGCCGTTGGCGTCGCGGTGCGATCCGTTGGCCAGCGGGGTGCTCTGGTCGAGCAAGGCGCGGGCGAAGGCAATCACGCGGTCGCCGCGAACCTGGTTGTAGCCTTGGCCTTTGCTTGCGCCATCGCTTTCCGGGATGGCGTCGGTGCCATACAGCGCGTCGTACAGCGAGCCCCAGCGGGCATTGGCCGCGTTCAGGGCGTAGCGGGCATTGGTCGACGGCACCACCAGTTGCGGGCCGGCCACACGGGCGATCTCGTCATCGACATCGCAGGTGCTGATCTCGACGCGGTCGGGCTGTGGCAGCAGGTAGCCGATTGACTGCAGGAAGCTGCGGTAGGCAGCCGGGTCCTGGATCGGTCCGGGGTGGGCGCGGTGCCAGTTGTCCAGTTCGGTCTGCAAGCGATCGCGCTCGGCCAGCAGCAGGCGGTTCTGCGGCGCGAATTCATGGACCAAGGCGTCGAAGCCGGTCCAGAACGCTTCGGATTCCAGCCCGCTGCCAGGCAATACTTCGTTCTCGATGAAATCGTACAGGGTGGCGTCGACCTGCAGACGCTGGGCTCTCATGCGGTGCTTCATTGCAGTCTCCTCGAATACGGGGGCGGTAATTCAGACCAGGGCAGCGGCGCCGGCCTTGGCGACCTGCGCATCCTCACCGGGCTTGACCCCGGACACGCCGACCGCGCCGATGACCTGGCCTTCGTGGATCAGTGGCACGGCACCTTCCAGGCAGGTCATGAGGTTACCCGACAGGAACGCGGTACGTCCGTTGTTGACCATCTCTTCGAACACCACCGATTCCTTGCGCCCCAGGGCCGAGGTGCGTGCCTTGCCCGGCGCGATGTAGGCCGTGCTGGCCGCGGCGCCGTCCAGGCGTTCGAACGCCAGCAGATGGCCACCGTCGTCGACCACGGCAATGCCCACTGCCCAGTTGTTCTTCTGCGCTTCGGCGCGTGCTGCGGCGAGGATGCGGGTGACGTCTTCGTGGCCAAGAATCGCTTTGCTTTGCATGGGCTTCTCCAGTTCTATTGTCGAGAGGTTCAAAGTGCAGTGCATTCAAAAATATGGGGTCAGTCGGCCATGGCCTGTTCGACCAGTTCGATCCAGTGCCGTACCGGGGTGCGCGCGGCCCCGTCCAGATGGTTCTGGCAACCGATGTTGGCAGTGGCGATCACCTGGGGTGCGCCGCTTTCCAGGGCATTGAGGCGATTGTCGCGCAACTGCCGCGACAACACCGGCTGAGTCACCGAGTAGGTACCGGCGGAACCGCAGCACAGGTGGCCGTCCGGTACGTCGGTCAAATGAAAACCCAGCCGACGCAGCAGGTGTTCGGTCACGCCACCCAGCTTCTGCGCATGTTGCAATGTACACGGGCAGTGAAAGGCCAGGCGCAGGTCGGTATGAACGGCCAGTTGCTCCACCGGCTCGTCGCGCAACACTTCGACCAGGTCCTTGGCCAGGCGGCTGACCGTCTGGGCCTTCGCTGCGTAGGCCGGATCCTGTTCCAGCAGGTGGCCATAATCCTTGATGAAAGCACCACAGCCACTGGCTGTCTGCACGATGGCTTCGGCGCCTGCTTCGATTGCAGGCCACCAGGCGTCGATGTTGTGTCGGGCGCGCTGCAGGCCACGGGCCTGGTCGTCCAGATGGTAATCCACCGCGCCGCAGCAAGCGGCCTGGCGAACCGCCGTGACGCTGATGCCCAGGCGGTCCAGCACTCGCGCGGCGGCGGCATTGGTGTTGGGCGACAGCCCGGGCTGCACACAGCCTTCGAGCATCAGCACCCTACGCGCGTGCCGCGTGGCAGGCCGCGGCACGGCAGCATGCACCTGACGCGGCAGCTTGTCCTTTAGGCGTTGCGGCAGCAGTGGACGAAAGGTCTGGCCGAGCTGGATCAGCGCCTTGAAAGCGGTCGGGTGCGGGGCCAGCGCGCGCAGACCGCCGCGCAGCCAGCGTTGCTCGACCGGCCGCGGCACCGCCTGATCCACCACAGCACGGCCAATGTCCAGCAGGTTGTGGTAGTCCACTCCCGAAGGGCAGGTGGTCTCGCAGTTGCGGCAGCTCAGGCAGCGATCAAGGTGCTGCTGCGTGTGCGCCGTCACCTCGTGGCCTTCGAGCACCTGCTTGATCAGGTAGATGCGCCCGCGCGGGCCGTCCAGTTCGTCGCCCAGCAGTTGATAGGTGGGGCAGGTGGCATTGCAGAAGCCGCAGTGCACGCAGCTGCGCAGAATACGCTCGGCTTCCTCGGCACGCGGCAGCAGGCGGGCCTGATCACTCAATTGGGTCTGCATGGGTTCACGGCTCCTGGTTCACAGCTGCGCGTAGAGGCGGCCGGGGTTGAAGATGCCCTGTGGGTCCAACTGCGTCTTGAGCTGGCGGTGGTAGCGCAGCAGCAGCTCGGGCAAGGGTTGAAACGGCTCGGGGGTGACGCCTGTGGTGTAGCAGGTGGCATGCCCGCCGACTGCCTCGACCACCTGGCGAATCGACGCGGCGCCGGCGTTGGATTTCAGCCAGCGCTGGGCACCGCCCCAGTCGATCAGTTGTTCGCCCGGTAGCTGCAAGGCAGCGGTGTTGTTGGGCAGCGACAATCGCCAGAGCGCTTCGGGCTGCGCGAAGAAGGGCAGCCGATGCTCGTTCAGCTCATCCCAGAACGCCGAGTCGATGGGCTCGCCGCCGATGCGCTCGTGGGCCGCAGCCACCGAGCCTTCGCCGCCCTCCAGGCGCAGATAGAGCACCTCATCGCTGTGGCATGCGGCACTGATCGGCATCGGCTGCTGGCCCCATTCGGCGAGCTTGAGCAAGGCGCGCTCGGCGTCGCAGGCCAGCTTGATGCTGAAACAGGCACGCGGCTTGGGCAGTACCTTGAGCGACACTTCGGTCAGCACGCCCAGCGTGCCGAAACTGCCGGTCAGCAACCGGGACAGGTCGTAGCCGGCGACGTTCTTCATCACCTCGCCGCCGAAGCGCAGGTGCTTGCCCAACCCGGTGATGACCCGCGTGCCCAGTACATAGTCGCGGGCGGAACCGGCCCAGGGACGACGTGGCCCCGACAGTCCGGCCGCAACCGTGCCGCCCAGGGTGGCCTGCTCGCCATAGGCCGGTGGCTCGAAAGGCAACATCTGCCCGGCCTGCTCAACGGCGGCGCGCAGGGCCTGCAAGGGCGTGCCGGCCCGTGCGGTGATCACCAGCTCCGTAGGGTCGTAGCTGACGATGCCGCAGTGCGCGCGCGTATCGAGGTGCTCGCCGGCACCGATGCAGCCCAGGAAGGCCTTGCTGTTGCCGCCCTGGATGCACAAGGGGCGGTCGTCGGCCAGCGCCTGCCGAACCTGATCCAGCAGTTGCCCGCTGGCGTCCAAATCGCTGCCGGTCATCAGAAGCGCTCCAGTTCAGGGAATGGCAGTTGCCCATGGTGGATATGCATGCCGCCGAATTCGGCACAGCGCTGCAGGGTCGGAATGTTCTTGCCGGGATTGAGCAGCCGATCGGGGTCGAACGCGGCTTTTACCGCATGGAACAGCGTCAGCTCGTCACTGTTGAACTGGGCGCACATCTGATTGATCTTCTCCCGCCCCACACCGTGTTCGCCGGTGATGCTGCCGCCCACCGCCACGCACAGCTCCAGGATCTGCCCGCCGAGCGCTTCGGCGCGTTCGAGCTCACCGGCCTGGTTGGCATCGAACAGAATCAGCGGGTGCATGTTGCCGTCCCCGGCATGAAACACGTTGGCCACGCGCAGGCTGTATTGTTCGGAAAGCTCGGCGATGCCCTTGAGCACGCCCGGCAGGGCGCGACGCGGAATGGTGCCGTCCATGCAGTAGTAGTCAGGCGAGAGTCGGCCCACGGCAGGAAACGCATTCTTGCGCCCGGCCCAGAAACGCAGGCGTTCGGCCTCGTCGCGGGCCTGGCGGACCTCGGTCGCGCCGGCCTCCGTCAGCACCTGGTAGACGCGCTGGCAGTCGTCGTGCACATCGGCTTCCACACCATCGAGCTCGCACAGCAGGATCGCTTCGGCGTCCACCGGGTAACCGGCATGGATGAAGTCTTCGGCGGCGCGAATGGCCAGGTTGTCCATCATTTCCAGGCCGCCGGGAATTATTCCAGCGGCGATTATGTCGGCCACGGCGGCGCCGGCTTTTTCCACCGAGTCGAAGCTGGCCAGCAGCACCTTGGCCACCTGCGGCTTGGGCAGCAGCTTGACGGTCACCTCGGTGATGATGCCCAGCATGCCTTCGGAGCCGGTGAACAGCGCCAGCAGATCGAAACCGGGCGAGTCGAGGGCATCGCTGCCCAGGGTCAGGCGTTCACCCTCGATGGTCAGCATCTGCACCTTGAGCAGGTTGTGCACGGTCAAACCGTACTTGAGGCAGTGCACGCCGCCAGCGTTTTCCGCAACGTTGCCGCCAATCGAGCACGCGATCTGTGACGAAGGGTCGGGGGCGTAGTACAGGCCGAAGGGCGCCGCCGCCTGGGAGATCGCCAGGTTGCGCACGCCAGGCTGCACGCGCGCCCAGCGCCCAGCGGGGTCGATCTCGAGAATCTGCTTGAAGCGCGCCATCACCAGCAGCACGCCCTGTTCGAGGGGCAGGGCGCCCCCCGACAGTCCGGTACCTGCTCCGCGTGCGACGACGGGCACCTTTTGCGCGTGGCACAACCTGAGCAGAGCCTCAACCTGCTCGATACGCTCGGGCAACACCACCAGCAGCGGTACGGTGCGATAGGCACTGAGCCCGTCGCACTCGTAAGGGCGCAGGTCTTCGGCGCGATGCAGTACGGTAAGGTCGGGGATGCGGGAGTGCAGTGCCTGCACCAGCGCGGCCTTGTCGACCTTGGGCAGGACGCCGTCGATGCGTTCGTCGTAGAGGATGTTCATGGGCGCAGGCCACCGGCTTGTCGTTCTTATGCGCTCAACAGTGGTCGCAAACACCAGGCCTGTCTACGGGTTGAACCACTGGTAGGACCAGTTCTTTTGGTCGGGGGGCTTCTATCGAAGCGTCTACTGGCTTATTTTCGGGTGGTCGTCGAATGGTTGACGACAGTCTCGGGCGATGGTCCTACCAGCAGGCATGGCATGCACAACAAACCTCAAGTCGCCGATGTAGTGTGCGAGCGCATCGAGCGGCTCATCGTCGATGGCATTCTCAAGACCGGACAACCACTGCCGTCGGAACGGCGTCTGGTGGAAAAGCTCGGTGTGTCGCGCAACGCGCTGCGCGAGGGCCTCAAGCTGTTGCGCGCCCGTGGCATCATCGCCACCGAGCAGGGCCGCGGTTCGTTCGTCGCGTCGCTGTCGCCTGCCAACGATGCCACGCCCCTGATGCACCTGTTCAGTTCCCAGCCGCGTACGCTCTATGACCTGTTCGAAGTGCGTTCGCTGCTCGAAGGCGAGTCGGCACGGCTGGCCGCACTGCGCGGTACCCAGGCTGATTTTGTGTTGATCGAGCGCAGCTACCAGGCGCTGCTGGCGGCCCATGACCAGCCGCTGGACGCCACCCGGCATGCGCACCTGGACCACGCTTTTCACCTGGCCATCTGCGATGCCTCGCACAATCCAGTGCTGGTACAGACGCTGCGCTCGTTGACCGACCTGCTGCTCAACTCGGTGTTTGCCTGCGTGAACAACCTGTACCACCGCCAGCCGCAGAAACAACAGATCGACAAGCAACACGCCAGGCTTTACACCGCAGTGATCAATCGCCAGCCCGAGCAGGCACGCAAGGCAGCCGTGGCGCATATCGAGAGCATCTGCGCCAACCTGCGGGAAATCGAAGGGGAAGAGCAGCGTCTGGTACGTGCCACGCTGCGTCTGGAAGGCTGGGCCTGAAGCAGCGGATCAGGCGTTCTTCAGGCACTTGAGGTTGGCAAAGTCTTCGCGTAGTTCACCCAGCTTGCGCTCGATACGCTCGCGTTGTTCAGGCGTACTGTCGGCCGCAAGGCCGCTCATCAGGTCGATGGCTGCCTGCTCGGTACGGGCATAGGCCAGCTTGTATTGCGGGGTCCACACCGCTTCGCGCTGTTGCAGCAATTGCGCGATCCGCGCAGGGAATTCCGCCGACTGGCGCTGCTGCAAGGCGGCCATGAACTGCGCCTGCCAGTGCTCGCGGTTGTCGATCCATTCACGATTCTGCTCGCCCAGGCTCTGCGACCAGGCCTGCACGCGCTGCTGCTGCGTATCGGTGAGCTTGCCGAACCAAGGTATCAGACGCTTGCTCATGCGCTTGGCGCGTTCGTCGATCTGCGCCTGCAGTGGCGGCTCCACGTATTCTTTGCGGCGCTTGACCAGATCCTCGTTGAGCGCCTGCTGCAGGGCGCGCACCTGATTGTCGTCCAGGCCCTGCAGCAACTCGACCGCCGAGGGCGTCACCTGCACCGCAATGGCCGAGATCGCCTGTTTGGCCTCGGCGGTGCGTTCGCGCAGCGCCGGCGCAGTCACTTGCTGCTCGGCGACCATGCGCTGGACCTTGTCCAGCCACTGGAGGTTGTCGGCCAGTTGCGTGGTGCAGTGCCAGCGCAGATGCTCCTTGAGGCGTTCGTCGAACCAGTTCTTCTGTTCGCGATTCATGTCCAGGTAGTCGTTCATCGACCAGGGAATGATCACGTCCAGATTGCGATAGGCCAGGTCCACTCGTGTGCAGCCACTGAACACCAGGCACAGGCCCATGAGCAGCACACAATGCGACAAGCGACGAAACAAAGGATTCATGGCAGCGGTCCGTGCGATGGCGTTGTTGTGGTTATAGAGCCATGCCAGTGCGTGCGGTTCAGAAAAACGCGTGTTGGGCCTTGAGCATGAACATGCTGTCGCACTGGCCATTCTGGCCTGAATAGGCAGCGCAATTGGCGCCACTCAGGTCCGAGCCACTGTAGATGAAATCCAGGTCGAAGCTGCCGATCGGCCGTGACATCTGCAGCGACCAGTCGTTGAATGCGCGCACTTCCTGCCCCTCGCCAATGGTGAACGGGGTGGTGAGCTGATGGTTGCTGACCTTCATGGTAAAGCCCACATCCAACAGGGGCAGGCCGCCCAGGTCGGCGAACAGCGTGCTGTTCTGGCCGTCGGGGGTATTGTTGAACGCGGCTCCGAAGCGCCGATCCAGTACGCGCAGGCCGGCGTAGAACGCATGCGTCGAAGGGGCATCCAGCTCGGGGTAGCTGTACTGGATCACGCCCACTTCATAGCCCAGCGAATTATCGAACGGATGCTTGTAGCCCATATAGGAATCCACCTCCAGATTACTGGAGGAGGTGAGGCCCATGTTGGGCGACCATTGGCCGAAATACAGACCGCTGTCGTGGGTCAGGTCCAGCCCGCCATGGAAGGAACTGCCGGCGCTTGGCTGCACCAGGCCCACGGCCATGCTGCGCGACGGTGTAGTGCCGAGCTTGAGGTTGAAATCGCCGATGTCACGTTGAATGACCTGGGCGCATAGGGAAGGGGGGACCACGAGTCCGGCTATCAATAACCAGCTGGGTCTGAGCATACCTACCTCCAGTAAGCCTGGACGGCCCGATCTAGAAGGGTGCAAGCATACCGCTCATGGGCGGCGTCACGCTGCCATTCGTCGATTCAGGGGGGATGAGGGTGATGCGAGGAGTTACATGACGCTGAAGTTTTGCCCGGCGCCACGGCCGGGCCGCAAACTTACTTCTTGCCCAGGCTGATGTGCTTGGACGGGGTGAAGGTCTGGCCGCTCACGCCCTTGGCAATCTGCTGGATCTCGCCACCGGACTTGAGAAACGCAGCAATCTGTTCGTTGATCGACTCGCTGGTTTCTACGGCTGGAGCGGGTTTGACTTTGCTGTTGGATGCTTTAACGCGCATGGCTGCCATTAACCTGTCAAAAATTAATATGGCCAGGCATTGTACATGATTTATCCCCTCTCGGCTGGGCTATATGGACCAGCGGTGGCAGTGGGATCCCCTGTGATCAAGGTTTTGTCCAGCAAGGTTCCGGCGTACCAATACCTGTCGCGCAAGGCGCCTTGCGCAGCGAACCGAAGGGTTCTCGGGTAGAATGCCGAGCCAGGTGACGAGGAAAATTCGAAATGGCTTTAGTCGGGCGCTACAACGCATTGCAAGTGGTAAAACATACGGACTTCGGGCTGTATCTGGACGGCGGCGCAGACGGCGAGATCCTGCTGCCCAATCGCTACATCCCTAAAGATACGCCCAGCGAAGACGAAGACTGGCTGAACGTCTTCGTGTATCTGGACAGCGAAGACAAACTGCTGGCCACCACTGAAAAGCCCAAGGTTCAGGTGGGTGAGTTCGCCAGCCTCAAGGTCGTCGAGATCAACAGCATCGGCGTCTTCCTCGACTGGGGGCTGCCCAAGGACCTGCTGCTGCCGTTTTCCGAAGAAAAGCGCCAGATGAAAGCGGGCGAGTACTGCGTGGTACACGTGTACCTGGACAAGCGTACGCGCCGCATTACGGCCACCGCCCGCCTGGATCGCTACCTCGACAAGCTGCCGCCGGCCTATCAGGTAGGCCAGGAAGTCGATCTGCTGGTGGTCGAAGAAACCGACATGGGCTTCAAGGCCATCATCAACAACGCCCACTGGGGCCTGATCCACAAGAACGAAGTGTTCAAGTTCCTGCGCTCCGGCAAGCAGGAGAAGGGCTACATCAAGGAGCTGCGCAGCGACGGCAAGATTGCCCTGAGCCTGCAGCCCATCGGCGCGCAGCTCACCAGCAGCCTCAATGCCCAGATCCTCGACAAGCTGCGCGCCAACCAGGGCACCCTGGCGGTCAGCGACAAGAGCGATCCGCAGGTGATCAGCGACCTGTTTGGTGTCAGCAAGGGCAACTTCAAGAAGGCCATCGGCGCCCTGTACAAGGACGGCCAGATCGTCATCCACGCCGACCGTATCGAACTGGTCTGAAGCCCGTCACGCAGGCCGCTTTCAGGCCTGCAGGAACGGCGCGAAGCCGACGCCGCTGCCGGTGGGGCGCACATCCTTGAGGAACGAATCCTTGTCGGCGCTCAGCTCCAGGCTGACCGTCGACTTGCGTTTGCCGGCGTTGCGCACCACCAGCCCTTCCATGTGTTCACGTAAAAACGCCGTCGTCACTTTCAGGTGCAGTAGCTGATCACTGGAAGGGGTGTGCAGCAGCAGGTGAATCCATTCGTACTGGCCGATCTGCAGGCGTGCCACAGGGATGTCGAACCACCAGATGTTGCGTTTGGCGTCCAGCACGGTGAAATGGCAGTTGTTGACGCCGAGCACCGCGCCACCCAGTTCCTTGTTGCGACGGGCGATGGCTTGGGGTTTGTCGAGTTTCATGAAAATTCCTACAGGTATGACGCTTCGGCGCACTGGCCGAATCCGACCGGCATTCTGCGGGCAAATCGGCCGAACATAAAGCGCTGGCAAAACCCATGTGCCTGCTGCACGACCACGGCGTCTTTTGCCACGCAAAATAATTTGAAACTCTGGATGGCCGGTGCCGGTCAATTCCTGTGTCGAGACAAGACATTCCTAAATGACCAGGAGACATACCATGAGCGGCACTTCAGACAAGATCAAAGGCATGGCCAACGAAGCAGTCGGCAACGTCAAGCAAGGCGTGGGCAAAGTCACCGGTAACGAAGAACTGCAGGTCAAAGGTGCAGTGCAAGAAAAGAAAGGCGAAGCCCAGCAAGTAGAAGGCGAAGTCAAGAACACTGTGAAAGACGCTGTAAAAAAACCCTGAGGCAGCGTGTTTCCTGCCTGAGTGAAGTTCGCCAACGGTCATCAAACGATGGCCGTTGTGCTATTGGGCAGACACGGACGTACATACTCTGATTGTCGTTTTTCCTGCAGCTTTACGGTAGAAAGCGTGCCGCTACAAGCCTGCCGCGGCTGCCTGACTCAGTTGGGCTACGCATCCACTCAGGCAGGGTATTCGAAAGTCGAGTGGCGCAAGGAGACGCTATGCTATTTCCCCACATGAACAACCTGCCTTTCATGAAGGTCATGGTTCGCACGGTCAAGGAATTCGTCGACGACGAAATGCCTACTTATGCTTCGGCATTGGCCTACCAGATGTTGTTCTCGCTATTCCCTTTTCTGCTTTTCCTGATTGCCTTGATCGGCTTCCTGCATCTGCCGGATTTCTTCTCGTGGATGCGTCTGCAATCCGAGTTGGTGCTGCCGCCACAGGCGTTGGAACAGGTCAATCCGGTGATCGACCAGTTGCAGCAGTCCAAAGGTGGTTTGCTCTCCATTGGTATCGTGGTTGCGCTGTGGACTGCCTCGGCAGGCGTGCGCCTGACCATGAGCGCAATGAACGCTGCCTATGATGTAGTCGAAGAACGTCCGGCCTGGAAGCGCATTCCCCTGTCGATTCTGTACACCATCGGCCTTGCAGGCATGCTGTTGTGCGTAGCGGCGTTGATGGTCACCGGTCCCCAGGTCATGCAGTGGCTGGCCGGGCAGATCGGCATGGAAGATTTCATCGTCACGCTGTGGACCATCCTGCGCTGGCCGCTGATCGTCATTCTGTTGATGATCGCCGTCGCGGTGATCTACTACGTCATGCCTGACGTGAAGCAGGAATTCCGCTTTATCACGCCTGGCTCGATGCTCGCCGTGGTGGTGTGGATCGTCGCATCGCTGGGCTTTGCCTACTACGTGAAGACGTTCGCCGACTACAACGCCATGTACGGCAGCATTGGCGCGATCATCGTGTTGCTGCTGTATTTCTACATCTCTTCTGCGGTGCTGTTGCTCGGTGCCGAGATGAATGCGGTGATCGAGCACATGTCGGCCGAGGGCAAGGACAAGGGTGCCAAGGACCCTGAAGATACCACCCCCGCTGTGGACCAGACCGGGACCGTGCCCACGGGCGAAAAGGACCTGCGTGCAAACCCTGCCACGCCGTCATCGGTAGCAGCGCGCCCGCAGCCTTGAGCCGAGGCTATGCAGATCAAGCGGCAGTCGGACGCACCAGGGCCAGCAAGTTCTTGCTGGCTCGGTAGCGCTGCAGGCGCTGGGTCAGCTCGGCAGGCAGAGTGGTTGCATCCTCGAAGCCGGCGCTCAGGTAGAAACCACGCAACGGCGGTTCGCAAAACAACCATACCGGCCCGCCCAGCGTAGCCTGGGCGGTGCTGAGCAAGCGTCGGCCCAAGCCCTTGTTGCGCTGATCGACAGCCACGTGCAGGCCGGTCAACCAGTGCCCCCCGGCCACCGGCAGGAAGTTCGAACCTGCAACGATTCCGTCGCTCCGTGCTACCCACCAGCGGGCATTGCCCACGCTGCGCATCCGACTGTTCTGCGACTTGTAGAACTTGTCCAGCAGCGGTCGCGCACAGGTCTGTAGTTCGATGAATTCCACGTAAATGTGTCCTGTTATTGCCAAAGCGCCAGGTTTGCCCAATGGCGGGAGAAATTGCTTCGTGACCGCACCGGCGCTGTAGTAAGGTCCGGGCCTCTTTTTATGACGGAGATGCGCTGTGCAGCAGCCGATTCGCAAATTACTCTATCTGGCTGGCCTGATCAGCCCGCTATGGCTGGCCGCCAGCCTCATCGTGACCGGCAGCTTGTACGCTGGGTACAGCCACATCGATCAGGCGATGGGTCTGTTGGGCGCCATCGATGCACCCACCCACGCCCTCTGGGCCTGGCTCGGTCATTACCCGCTGGGCCTGTTGTCGATAGCGTTCGGTATTGGCCTATACGCGGGACATGCTCATCTGCGCCTTGCGCGGCTCAGCGCCTCGCTGATCATCGTGCACGGTGTGGCGAGCCTGGCCGCTGGGTATTTCACCTGCGACGCCGGCTGTTCCCTGCAATACCCCTCGACACAGCAGAACCTGCATACCATCGCCAGCGTGATCATGTCGGCAAGCCTGTTGCTCGCCAGTGCGCTGTGGATTGTCGTGGCACGCCGCGAGGGCCGCAAGGGCTTGGTCTGGTTGTCCCTGATCTGTAGCCTGTTTGCGCTGGGCTGCCTGCCGTGGATGGCTGCAGCGATGGACGTTGGCCGTGGCTTCGGCCTGTTCCAGCGGGTCAACTACTTCGCTTCACTGGTGTGGGTCGCCGGGCTGGCGTGGGCATTGCTCAAGGCCGAGCGCAACGAATACGCCTGAGGCTTCAGGTCATCAAGGTGATCCAGATCGCCGCGCCGCCGATCACCGTGACCATGCTGCCCAGGCCAAGCACGCCCGTTACGTCGGCCGGGAAGCGCGCGCGGCTGATCCCTTCTACCCTGCAGCGGTATCGACGCCGTTGGCTCAGCCAGATCAACAGCGCTCCCAGCAAAGTGAATGCGATCAGGCCGCCAGCGAAGCGCCCGTGGTAGGGCATCCAGCGCAGAAAGAACAGACTCGCCACCAACATCGCCAACAGGGTCCTCCCCCACGCCAGCAACGTCCGTTCAGGCTGCAGGCCTTCGTCCTGATGTCCCGCTTGCAGCGGGCTCATCGCAATACGACGAAGGCTATCAGCGCTGCCGTGACCAACGCACCGCCGATGGACAGCAGCGGCACCAGCAACGGAATGGGCAAGGGCTGCTTGTGACGCATCGCCCGCTCCACGTTCAGCCAGCGCAGGCTCGCACTGGCACTGAGCAGCATGCCCAGCAGCAGCAGGATGACCGCCAGGCTCTTGCGAAACTCGGGTGCGAACACGTCTGCGGTGAATGCTTCGACAGCGATGCCGCCAGCCATCAAGGCCAGGGCTGTACGAATCCAGGCCAGAAACGTGCGTTCGTTGGCCAACGTGAAACGTGGGTCGGGCTCGCTGCCGCCCGTGAGCAGCTTCAGCTGTCGCGCGCTGCGTTGGCCATGAGTGGGGGGGATCCCGGGGTCAGGTCTCGCCATGTGGGTGCCAGGCAGGGTGTGGAGGTAGGGCGATGCTACCATCGCCAGCCGTCGTGCCGGCCACTTTCCGCGTAGCAGGCCCAGGCCTCAGTCGCGGTCGGTGTTCACGGGCAGGTGGAAGCTGAACTGCGTACCGTCTTCATCGCTCGACGCGACTTCCAGTCGACCGGCGTGTGCCAGGGCGATCTGATAGGCAATGTACAAACCCAGTCCAAGGCCTCCGCGGGGCTGCGCACACTGGGCCGGGCAAAGGGTTTGAACAACTGCGAGCGCACGTTTTCAGCGATCGCCGGCCCCTGATTATGCACCGACAGGGTGAATGCCTGATTGGACAGTCGGCCGCACACGCGCACCTCGCTGTCCGGAGCACCGTGGATGATCGCGTTGGACACCAGGTTGGAAAGCAGTTGGCCAATACGCTCCTTGTCGCACAGCACGCCTTGCAGATCATCGACATCCATCGTGATGACCCGGTCGGGGTGAATGCGCTGCAGCTCGGAGACCACGTGCTCCAGGCTCCGCGTCAGGTCGGCGTCGGGCTGCAGGTCCACCACGATGCCGGCACCGAGTCGTCCACGGGCAAAATCCAGCACATCTTCGATCAGCTGCGAGGCGCGACGTGCACTGGTCTGGATATGCTTGACGATACCCAGGCTGCGCTCATCGGTGACGCGTCGCTGCAACAGCTCCGAGCCGGCGTTGATGGCAAACAGCGGATTGCGCAAGTCATGGCCGAGCACCGCAATGAACTGATCACGCAGATCGGCCATTTCACGCTCTTCCAGCAACGCGGTAGCCGTGCGCTGGTGCTGTTCTTCATTCTCCATCTGCAGCGACAGCAAACGCGAGAACGATTCCATCATGGGTTCGATGGTGCTGCCTTTGAGGCAGGTAGGCCGTGGATCGAGCGCACAGATGGTGCCGAAAAAGCTGCCATCGGCGCGGAATATAGGCGTCGATATATAGCTTTCGAACTTGTAGATGCGCGGAGTGTGATGGTTGCAGTACACCTCGTCTTCGCTGACCTTGTCGATGATGACGGTCTGCTGACTGACGCGTATCTCGTGACACAAGGTAGTGGTCACGTCCAGTTCGTCGCCGACACCCAGGCCAAAGCCGATGCTGTCGAGCACCGCGCACGTGGTCCACGAATCTTCGGTAACTCTGGCTACCGCTGCAAAACGCATCCCGGTGGTTTCGCAGATGACCTGCAGGATTGCCGGGACCGCGTCGATACGCGCGAGGGTGGCTATGTCGGCTGCTGCAGTCGTGCCCATGGAGTGTCCACTGTGGTTGCGCATGCCGGAACCATTGGCTGGTCGTGTCCGGACGGTACACCGATTCTAGCGATGCCGCTCGAGCCTGTAAAAAAATCTTGAGTCCGCACGGCTTATATCAGCTGTAATCACATGCCTGCGGTACCTCACGAACCCTGCGCGAGGCGCTCTGCTGCTTGAGCAATGGCTCCAGCGCCAGGTGATCCAGAGCGGTGCTCAAATGATCACCCTGTACCTCTGCGCATCCTTCTTGCTGCAGGCAGAGTAGCCGTTGCTCGGTATCGACACCGGCGCCGATCACACGAACACCCATGGCCTTGCCCAGGTCGATCATGCCGCGCACCATGGCGCGGTCCCTCGGGTTGTCGCTCATGCCGGCCACGAAGCGTCGTTCGATCTTCAACCCATCGAAGGGATACAGACGCAGGTATCCCAGGGAGCAGTAGCCACTGCCGAACTCATCGAGAATCAGCCCGGTACCCAGTTCCTTCAGTGCGGTCAATGCACCTACGGCACCGTCGGCACAGCCCAGCATGACCTGCTCGGCAACCTGCACCTGCAGACGGCTGGCAGGCAAGCGGGCTTCTGCCAGCGCGTCCCGAACATCGCGAGAAACATCGCCGCGGCTGAAATGCGCCGGTGCCAGGCTCAGCGACACGGCAATCGACTGTGGCCAATGGCGCGCTGCCTTGCAGGCCTCGCCCAACATCCAGCGGCCGATCGCTACGATCAGGTCGCTGCGCTCGGCCAAAGGCAGGAAAACGTCCGAGGTGAGCAAGCCTTCGACCGGGTGCTGCCAGCGCAGCAGTGCCTCGACCGCGACCACTCGGTCGGCCTCGGCGCTATACCTGGGCTGAAACTGCAGCAGCAGTTGTTCATGGCGTATGGCTGATGCCAGATCGGTTTCCAGTTGCCTGAGCTGGTTCTGTCGGTCCAGCGCCGGGACAAAATGCTGCCAGCTGCCGGCGCCTTGAGCCTTGGCCTGACGCAGGGCGACGTCCGCGCAGCGCTTCCACTCGCTGGCATCGCCACGTGCGGGCCGGTCGTGAACCACGCCGATATTCACACCCACCTGCAGCTGTCTGATGCCATGCGCGATCGGGCGCTGGATGTTGTCGATCAGGCGCTGACAGAAATGCTCGATCTCGATCATCTCGTCGATGCTGGCCAGCACGAGCATGAACTGCCCGGCGTGCAGGCGGGTCACTAGATCATTGCTGCGCGTGCTGTCGCGCAAGCGACTGGCGACTGTGCGCAGAACACATTCGCGTGCGGGCTTGTCCAGGGTTTGCTGCGCTGCGTCAAACCCTTCCAGGTCCAGCAGCAGCACGGTCAATGGCAGCGGACGCAGGCGATCGGCCAGGGTCTGGTCGAGGAACCGCGTCAGGGCATGCTCATCACCCAGGCCTGTCACGGCATCGTGGGTGGAGCGGTGAGCCAGCTGGGCCTGGGCGCTGACATGGTCGGTGACGTCGACCACCGTACCGCGGTACCCGACCACGCGTGATTCGTGGACGATGGGCCGCGCTGCAATGCGACTCTGGCGGGTCTGTCCCGCGCTGTCGCGGTAGCTGCAGCGCAACTGACCAGTCCCTGCTGCTGCGGCGGTGTTTCCCAGCTGTTGCAGCCATTGGCCCGGAGGCAGGGTTTCGCACTGCAACAGCAATTCAATCGGCTGGCCCAGCCAGGCATCACCTGCCAAACCGGTGGAAGCGGTAAATTCCGATGAAAGATAACTGACCCGCAGGAACTCGTCGGTCTCCCATATCCAGTCCGAACTGGCGCTGGTCAGGTCTCGCAGGCGCTCTTCGCTCGATTGCAGGGCTCGATGCTCGTTCTGCAACCGCGCATGGTCCTGGTCGATTTCGCGCAAGCTGCGCAACGTCCTGAGCAACAGCCCGCCAGAGACGATCAGCACGACGAGCAACAATGCGGCAATCGTCGACGGCGACATGGCCCAGAGGGGTTCGCTACCCGGCGGTGGCGTCTGGAGGGGCAGTCCTGTGCCGGTATCTTCTAGAGAGATCAGCGGCCGACCACTGTTTTCGCCCAGATCGCGCTCGCCACTCACACTGTCCGCGCCGACCGTTTCTGCCGATGGGTTGCCGGCGCGTTCCACCGAGCCGGGAACGCCGAGTACGGCGCCGCCGGCAATCAGCACGCTGGCAAGGATGGGCAGCACGAACGCCAGCACCAGAAGCCGTGCGCGGCGTGAATAGCGGGAAGGGTTGGCGGCATCAACAACATTCATGAGCAGCGGTCCTTGCGAACAGACGTTTCTTGAGCTCATCTGGACGGTTGCGCCCGCGACATGGTTCCCGATGGGCGACCAAGCGCCGGATGCAGTCACCGTCCCGGCGCTCGGGGCCGGGCACGGGCTTCTCACGCCAAGCCGAAAGCGTATGCTGTAGCACGCATCTTCCAGCCAGAGGGCTGCATGAATATTCCACTGCTTTTCGGAGTGCTTGCGCTTATGACGTCGTTTTCACCTAACGCCGAAGAACTGCCAACCTCGTTGCGCGAGGACGGCCAGTATCGCAATCAGGTGGTCCTGCCCAAGGACGGCTTCATGAAGAAGCTGCGCATCGGCATCAAGTACCTGCTGTTGAGCAAGCCGCCAGGAACCCGTCCGCAGGCAGCGTTGCCAGTCGAGCGCCTGTCTCGCCAGCAACTGCTGGCGGCGCCGGACTACAGCCTGTGGCGGTTGGGGCACTCGACCGTGCTGCTGAAGATGAATGGCCAGTTCCTTTTGACCGACCCGGTCTTTTCCGAGCGCGCCTCGCCTGTCCAGTGGGCGGGCCCATTGCGCTTCCACCAGCCGCCGATCAGCATCGCCGACCTGCCGCCGATCAAGGCCGTCATCCTTTCCCACGACCACTACGACCATCTGGACGAGCACGCGATCAAGGCGCTGGCAGACAAGACCGAGTACTTCCTGACCACCCTGGGCGTGGGCGACCGCCTGGTCGACTGGGGCGTGCCCGCCAGCAAGGTGCGTCAGCTGGACTGGTGGCAGGAAACCGAAGTGGGCGGGTTGCGTCTGGTGGCGACCCCATCGCAGCATTTCTCCGGGCGCAGCCTGTTCGACAGCAACGGCACGCTATGGGCATCGTGGGTGATCATCGACAAGGACTTCCGGCTGTTCTTCAGCGGCGATACCGGTTACTTCCCGGGCTTCAAGCAGATCGGCGAACGGTTCGGGCCCTTCGACCTTACCCTGATGGAAACCGGTGCCTACAACGTCGCCTGGCCGAACGTGCACATGCAGCCCGAAGAATCCCTGCAGGCGCACCTGGACCTGCGCGGCAAGACGCTGCTGCCGATCCACAATGGGACCTTCGACCTTTCCATACACGATTGGCACGAACCTTTCGATCGCATCAGCGCACTTGCGCAGGCCAAGAGCGTGCCGTTGAGCACGCCGCGCATGGGGGAGCGGGTCGACATGCGCAATCCCCAGGCCGGTGTGCACTGGTGGGAGCAAGTCGATTCACCGGCCCCCGTGGCTACACCGTGATTCAGCCCGGGCTCAGGCGTCGGCGTTGGGTTCCTTGCGCGCCTTGCCTTGGCCATCGTCCTTGGGCGGCAGGCCGCTTTCGCTTCTGATCTGCGCATGGCTGATCAGGGCGAAAATGAAGCTGCCGCCGATGATGTTGCCGGCCAGCGTCGGTGCGGCAAAGTCGAGCCAGAAGGCTTTCCAGTCCAGCTCGCCGGCCCATACCAGGTAGGAGACCTCTGCCGAACCCACGACGATGTGGGTGAAATCGCCCAATGCCATCAGGTAGGTGACCAGGATGATGATCCACATCTTGGCGCTTTCCTGCGAAGGAATCATCCAGACCATGGTGGCGATCATCCAGCCCGAAATGATGCCTTTGGAAAACATCTGCGACAGGTCGTTTTCCATCACCTTGCGGCCGATGTCGAGAAAGGCGACATCGGTCTTGGCATCGAAGATGGGCAAATGAAGCATGACGTAGGACACCAGCAAGGTCCCCGCCAGGTTACCCGCCAGGACCACGCCCCATAGTTTGAACAGCCGGCCGAAATTGCTCAGGCTCGGCTTGCTCATGATCGGCAATACGGCCGTCAGGGTGTTTTCAGTGAACAGTTGCTGGCGCGCCAGGATCACTGCAAGAAAACCGGCCGAGTAACCCAGGCTGGCAATGACCTTGCTGGTTTCGCCGTCGGGCAGGCGCGAATTGAACAGACCCATGGCCATCAGCGACAGGCCCATAGTCAGTCCGGCGGCCAGGGCCGACCACCACAGGGCGGCTACCGTACGTTCGAGTTCGTGGTCGCCCTGTATACGAATGGTTTCATGCAGCACCGCCGCACGGGGCGGTTGATTCTCATGGACCTCGGCTTTTTCGTCGGCCGACAGTCCAGGGGTCTTGCCGTCTTCTTCAGAGGCATCAAGGCTGGGTTCGTGCTTTTCCATGGAGGTTCCTGCGAATGCGCTGGCGCGCGTGCCCGGTGCACGGCTGCCACAGCACAGACCTTCAGGGCGCTGAATAAGTTGCGTCACCCCACGCTTTGCATCCACTACAGACCGAACACCTCACGCAGCGCCTCGGCATAGGCCTGGCTACCCAACGTCATGCTGTTGTTGTGCGTGCCACCTGGTACCAGCAGCAAGCGTTTGGGCTGGGCAGCGGCATCGAACAGTTCTTGGCTGAAACGCGGCGGTACATAGCGGTCGTCCAGGCCATGAACGATAAGCACCGGTATCCCGATGTCGCCGATCTTGTCGATGGAGTCGAATTTCTCCGACATGATCCAGCGCACCGGCAGCGACGTATTGGCCACGGCCGCTGCGGCAGCGGCCAGATCGGTGAAGGTGGACTCCACGATCAGCCCGGCCGCCTTGGGCTCGTCACCTTCGGCCAGATGCTCGGCCAGATCCACGGCGATCGCACCGCCCAGCGAATGACCATAGATGAATCGGCGCTCGGCGTTGGGCTGAAACTGCACCAGCCGTGCCCAGGCAGCCTGGGCGTCCTGGTACACGGTGCGTTCCGACGGCAACTCGCCGGGGCTTTCGCCGAAACCGCGGTAGTCGATGGCCAGCACCGAGAAGCCCAGCTCGCGCAGCTGACTGATGCGCCTCACTTGTGCCGTCAGGTTCCAGCGGGTGCCATGCAGATACAGCACCGCCGGCGCATCGGCGCGCGATGCCGGCCACCACCAGGCGTGCAGGTACTGGGTGCTGCTCAAGGCTTTCTCGACCGGAATCTGCAGCTCGGTCACCCCGGACGGCAGTCCCGAATACCAGCTCGCCGTGCCTGGTTCGATGTTGAACAGCAATTGCCGCTCCTTATAGGCCAGTTGCGAGCAGCCATACGGCAAGCCGATACCTATCGCCAGAGCCAGCAGCAGAAAGGGAAGCCAGCGCCGACGACGGGGCGTGGTGGTAGGTGTTGCCATGCATGCACACTCCAGACGGGTCTCTTCACTGGACCGGAACGCACTGCAGGCTGTTCATTGCAAATTGATTTCAAGCGGTGTCAGGTACCGTTCGGGACGGTTGCCCGGTGCCTAATGCGAACGCTCTATTGCCATGACCGAGCCGATATTCTACTGTCCGCCGACTACCAATGTTTGCGCTACCATTGCGGGCAGCGTTTCGACACAAGAGGGCGACACATGAAAATCGTGATGGTGGGAGAGGCCGCGACACACCGCGAGATGCTTGCCGCAGGCCTGGACTGCCCGGCGCAGTTCGTTGCGCTGCCCCGTGAGGCCCATGAATCGGCTGCCTGGGACGCGCAGATCGAAGGCGCCGACGTGCTGGTCTCGATGCGCTTCCAGCGCAGTGGCGCCGCACCGGCGTTCCGCCTGTTGCAGGTACCCGGCGCCGGCCTGGATGGCATCGACTTCGCAGCGCTGCCGCTCGCTGCCACTGTCTGCAATGTGTTCGAACATGAAATCCCCATGGCTGAATACGCCCTGGCTTGCATGCTCGAACACCAGATCGAGCTGGCGGATCTTCGTGCGCGCTTCAGTACCGAACACTGGACGGGTGCCTACCTGAAGCGTCAGCCGCGCGGCGAGCTGTTCGGCAAGACGGTCGTCATCGTCGGCTTTGGCCGAATCGGCCAGGCTGTTGCCACCCGTGCCCAAGCTTTCGGCCTGCGCATCATCGCCATTTCCGCTCGCGCCAACGGCGGACGTGTCGAAGGCCCAATGGACGAAGCGTACACCCCCGATGAGCTCGACCAGGCACTCACGCGTGCCGATTTCGTCATCCTCACCTGCCCATTGAACGAGCGCACCCGCGGCTCGTTCGGCGCTACGCAGTTTGCCGCAATGCGCCAGGATGCCGTCCTGATCAACATCGCCCGCGCCGCCGTGATCGACCCCCACGCGCTCTACCATGCCTTGCGCGACAGCCTCATCGCCAAGGCTTACCTGGACGTGTGGTACCGCTATCCCAGCGGCGACACCGACCCGGTCGCGCCAGCCGAATACCGTTTCGAAGACCTCCCCAACGCCTACTGCACCCCCCACGCTTCCGGCTGGACCCACGGCCTGTTCGAACGCCGCTACGCCTTCATCGCCGCCAACATCAACCGGCTGCACCAAGGCCAGCCCCTCCAGAACGTCGTTACAAACCCCCGTCCCGTCTAACACCCGACGCGGCGACACACCCGGCCCCCTGTAGCAGCGGCGCGAGCCGCGTCCGGCCACACCGCAACTTCCCTGAACCACCGCACCTGCTTCCCACATACGCCCCAAATCCTTCCTACACCGCAGCCCCCCAATCCCTCTGCCTGGACGCACCGCGGCTTCGCACACTGACGCCTCCTCAATCCGACCGACAAGGACTGTCATTCATGACCATCGGCTCATCCCACAACCATCCCGCCGACATCGCAGCCGCCGTGCAAAACCCCGCCAGCCTGCCGTGGGCCGCCCGCTTTCCCAACCCTCCGGATCTATGCTTCGACTACCGCCGCCTGCTCGAACAAACCGGGGGCATCGCTCACGCAGGTAACGCACAACACCGCATCTGCATCATTGGCGCGGGCGTCGCAGGGTTGGTGGCAGCTCGCGAACTGCTGCGCTGTGGCTTCGAACGCATCACCTTGATCGAGCAGTCGCGCCGCCTCGGCGGACGTCACCTCACCGTGCAGGTCGACAGCCCTCAATCCACGCCCTCGACGCCTTTCGAAATGGGCGCCATGCGCATGCCCTTTTTCAATCGCACCGGCGAGGCGCCTGTGGACGGCCGCTCATTGATGGCCTACTACGCAGGCCTGTACGATCTCAAGACCTCAGACTTCCCGAATCCCGGCACGCCCTTCGTACACTCCACCGGCATCTATCTGCGCGAAGGTCGCCTGGCAGGGGAAACCGAACCCCAACTGCTGATCTGGAACAATCCCGACGGCAGCACACCGCCACCTACCGCCGTGCTGCAAGCCGTCCACCAGAAATGGAAGCTGTTCGCCGAGCGAATGGCGATGCAGGTCGCCGCCGTGTTCGGCAGTCAACAGTGGCCCGCCTTGTGGTCTGCGATTGTCACGCGCTACCAGCATGTAGCGTTCCGCGAGCTGGTTCGCGCTCCTTGCGTACCCACTTGGGATCCCAGCCGGCCGGGCGACTTCGGTGGTCTGGGCATGTCGGCCGCCGAATCGTCGATCTTCTACGCCATCGGCATAGGCGATGGCAGTTGGGGCGCTTTCTACGACGTGTGCAGCCTTTATCCACTGCGCACCGCGATATTCGGCTTCAGCAGCCATTTGCAATTGGTACACGGCCGTGTCGATGGCCAAGGTATGCCGCTACCAGCCCCGTTCCTCACCGAGCACGCCGTGACTGACTCCAAAGGTGTGGCGTTCGCCACACCTCGCTACCTGGGTCTGGCTGCATTGGATGAGTGTCTGATGTTCATGCCGCTGGGGGAGGGGGCTCGCTCGCCTTACGAACGATTGCGCGAGCAGCCTGCTGGCCTGATCACCGACAGCCCGGTGAACAGCCTCACGCGACTGGCCGACGGCAGCATAGAAGTGGGTTACCGCTGGCACCAAAGCGACGCGCTGGCCAGCCGGCAGGTGAAACAGAGCTTCGACTCGGTGATCGTCACGGTGCCCTCCTGGATCCTCGAAACGCGAATCCAGGTGGCTGGTTTCACCTCGGCCATGCTGCCTCAGGCCACCATCGATGCCTACAAGACCGCGCACTGGGAAACCAGCTGCAAAGTCTACGCGCCGCTGAAGAAAACCTTTCTCTCGGCCAGGCGTGACATACCGCAGATACTCGTCACCGACAGTTTCGTGCACGACGTCTATGCCTACCGCTACAACGACAACTATGCCTATGACTGCATCCTGCTCAGCTACACCTGGGAGGACGATGCGACCAAGCTGGCGGCGTTCAGCGACGCCGAGCTGGTCGACAACTGTGTGCGCGAGCTGGACCGCATCTTGATGCGCTGCAGCAACGTCGGCACGCGCATTTCCCCATTCATCGACACGGCCAACGCACGCGTGCAGCGCTGGGTCACTGACCGCAATGCGCTGGGCTGCGCCAAGCTTTACCGGGCAGGTGCGTATCAGGATGCGGTCGGGCTCATGAGCTACAACCGCGATTACAGCCGTCTATCCGGGCTGTACCTCGCAGGTGAATCGTTTTCGGTCGACGCCGGCTGGACCGAACCGGCCATGCGTGGCGCCGTGGACGCGGTGATCAACCTCTGCGCCAACCAGGGCGCAGTGTTCAACGCCGGGTTCGACCTGTCTCATTACCCTCGGTATGGCACCGAGTCCTGAACGACTTTGTACCCTCTTGTCCTACCTGCCGGATTAATCCTACAGATGCTTGGGAAGCGTCCGGTTCTATGATCTGAACGAATGCGTTTCTATGCGGAGGCAATCCAAAAACAACAAGAAGGTGCCTCCATGTCCTCTGTTTCCGCTATCAGCCCCGTGCGGGTCGCTGTCGTTCAGTTCGATCCACAATGCGGTCTCGAGCATCGCTCGTTCAACCTCTCCCATAGCCTTCACCTGGCCCAGCGCGCGGTCGCGGGAGGCGCTCAACTGATCGTGCTGCCGGAGCTGGCCAACACCGGCTACGCCTACCGCAACCGCGAAGAAGCGTTCGCGTTGGCCGAGGCCGTGCCCGAGGGCCCCAGCGCGCAGGCCTGGATCGAGTTCGCGCGCGAACATAAGGTCTATCTCGCCGCCGGCCTGGCGGAGCGCGACGGGCACAAGCTTTACGACTGCGCAATGCTGGTGGGGCCCGACGGCTTCATAGGCAAGTACCGCAAGGCTCATCTGTGGAATCTCGAAAAGCTCTGGTTCAGTCCCGGCGACCTCGGTTTTCCAGTGTTCGAAACGCCCATCGGGCGCATCGGGCTGATGATCTGCTGGGACGTCTGGTTTCCGGAAGTGCCACGCCTGCTGAGCCTGCAGGGCGCCGACATCATCTGCAGCCTGAACAACTGGGTCTGGACGCCGCCGCCGCTGTTCGACGAAACCGGCAAATGCATGGCGTCTTACCTGACCATCACTGCAGCGCACGTCAACAACACGTTCATCGCTGCAGCCAATCGCATCGGTACCGATCGCGGCGATCGCTTCCTGGGCTGCTCATTGATCGCCGGTACCAACGGTTGGCCGCTCAGCGAGGTGGCCGGAGCCGAAGAGGAAACCATCCTCTATGCCGACGTCGACCTCGTGTCCGCACGCAGCGCGCCGATCTGGAACAGCCTCAACGATCTGCCGCGCGACCGTCGGGTCGACCTGTATGGCTCGATGCTGGGCTATGACCGTCACGCCGCGCTGCCGCGCTGAGGAGGGCTGGCCATGCAATCCTCTCTGCAAGACACACCAACCCGCGCATCCAGCGGGACTTTAACTGGCCTGTTGATGCTGTCGCTGGCCATTACCCTGACCGTCATCAGCGGCAAGCTGCTGGCCATCGACGCACTGTGGCCCAGCTATGGCGACATGATGGCTAACTTGCACCACCCAGCAGCCTGGTGGCGCTGGGTGGTGGGTGATATCAGCGAAGTCGCGTTCTACAAGCATGAGTTTGCCTCCATCGGCCTACTGGCAGGTGCCGGACTGGGCTGGTGGGCCAATCACACCGGCAAGCGCTGGCAAGGCTTCGCGATCTGCTACGGCACCGGGCTCTGGCCATGGGTGGTGACCAGCTCGCTGCTCGGCCTGGGTCTGGGCAATCTGCTCTGGGGATGGACACTTTCGGCCGATACCTGGCAGCCGACTTTCGTCGCGTTCGTGTCCATGCCGGCGGCCACGGTGCTGCTGTTCGGGCGTGGCTGGCGCGTGGCGCTTACCGGGGCCGTGATGGGCGCCGTGCTGATCACCCCGGCCTGCCTGCTGATCGTCAAGTACGTGTGTACCCCGCTGGCATTGCCAGTGGTGATCGGCAATGTTACCGGCATGGCAGTGGGCAGCGTAATCGGCTTCCTGCTGTGCAAGCGCTTCCCGGTTCTGGTCAGGCCCGACGCGGCGCCTGCGCAAGCGCCACCGGTGGTGGCTTCTCCGGCCAACTACGGCCTGCGCTGGACCTTGCGCCGTATCCTTGCGGATTTCTCCGAGGCCCCGTTCTTCGGCAACGAATGGGCCAGCCTGGGGTTGGTGCTGGGGGCGCTGCTGGCGCTGATGCTCAATCCGGCCAGTCCGTTCTACGGTTCCGGTTGGCTGTTGCAGCTGTTGGCGGCGCAAACCCTGGCCTCGGCGCTGGGTGTGCTGATCTGGCGCCGTCAATGGATTGCTCGCGGCTGGTATCCGACCTACATTCCCGTCGTCTCGGTAGCCCCCGCCGCGATTCTGGTCCATGGTGGCAGCCTGCCGGTGATCATCCTCAGTGCCGCATTGGGCGCACTGCTGGCGCCGCCCCTGGCCGTCGCCATCAGCCAGCGGCTGCCGTCCTACATGCATGGCTACATCGGCAACGTGCTGTCCATGGCAATCAGCACCGTGCTCATCCTTCCGCTGATCGGTCTGATCATCGGCAGCCCAAACCTCTGACGGAGTACCGCCCATGGCTCTACCCAGACTATCCGTAGGTGCCCTGGGCGGCACCATCAGCATGCAGACCCAGGCCACTGGGGCAGGTGTTCAACCCAGTTTGAGCGGGCAGGGCATGGTGGACCTGCTGCCCGAGTTGACGTCGCTGGCCGAGGTTCAGGTGCACACACTGAATCTGCTGCCCAGCGCCTCCTTGAGTTTCCAGGCCTTGCTCGAGGCCCTGGAGTGGGCCCGTAGCTGCATCGCGGCTGGAGCCGTCGGGGTAGTCTTGAGCCAAGGCACCGATACCCTGGAAGAAGCCGCTTTTTTCCTCGACCTGCTGTGGGATCTCGACGAACCTCTGGTACTGACGGGCGCCATGCGTGCGGCCTCGCATTGCGGTGCCGATGGCCCGGCGAACCTGCTGGCTGCAAGTCAGGTGGCGCTGGCCGAACACAGTCGCAGGCGTGGCGTGTTGGTAGTGATCAACGATCAGGTGCACGCGGCGTCCCGGGTGCGCAAGGTCGCGGCATTGGCCATGGATGCCTTCGCCTCGGCACCCTACGGGCCGATTGGCCTGATGATCGAAGGTCGGGTGCACTACGCCGCCGCGCCTGCAGCGCGCTGCTGCCTGCCGTATCCCACCCGAACCGATCACACCGTGTTGCTACTCGAAGCCACACTGGATGCAGACACCCTGCTGCTCGACAGGGTCGTCGACGCCGGGTATCGGGGCGTGGTCATTGGCGGTTTCGGCGCCGGGCATGTATCGCAGCGCTGGGCCGCCAGCCTGCACGTCATTGCCCGGCATATGCCGGTCATAGTGGCCACTCGCACGGGCAGCGGGCCAACGGCCAGCGGTAGTTACGGCTTCGCGGGAGGCGAGCTGGACCTGCAGGCGAAGGGCGCCGTGATGGGTAGATTTCTCTGCCCGCGCAAGTGTCGGATCCTGCTCTGGATGCTGGTCGGTAGCGGCCAAGAGCACGACATCACGCGTTACCTGAGCCAATTGGACAACTGATCGGCGGCAGATCCGGGGACATCGTCCACGCTGGCGGCTACAATGCGGGCATTCTTTTTGATGACCCGACCGAGCAGACCATGGCCTACAACATCAGCAATGACGCGCTGACCGACGCACAACTGGATTACGTGGAAGACGTACTGGGGCAATACGCCAGCGAGAAATCGGTCGGCAGCATCTCCGAGCTCGATGGCTTTTTCACAGCCATCGTTTCGTGCCCTCAGGCAATCGCTTTCGACGACTGGTACGCAGCGCTGTGGGGTGGGCCTGATCAGTTGCCGGTCTTCAAGGATGACAAGCAGTTCGAGAAATTCTTCGACCTGCTCATCCAACACATGAACCAGTTGGCCATGCTGCTGGAAGAAGACTTCGAAAACTTCGCGCCGATCTTCAACCTGTTCGACGACGAAGAAGTGGTCAGCGTCGAGGACTGGTGCTATGGCTACGAACGTGGGGTGGTGGTCGGTGGCAGCTGGCTCGACATGCCCGACCAGGAGCAGGACCTCCTGGCGTTGATCACGCTGCACACCCAAGGTGTCGACCTCTTGAAACATGACGCATCAGGCGAGCAACTGGACGCCGAGGAGGCCATGGAGATGATCCAGATGGCCGCCATTCGTCTGCACCAGTACTGGTTCGAGCGTCGTCCGGGCAAGACGCCCATCACCGGCGAAACCAAGACGGGCCGCAACGATCCCTGCCCCTGCGGCAGCGGCAAGAAATTCAAGCAATGCTGTCTGCATTGACCTGCGCATCGAGTACGTACGTTGCAAGTGAGTGATTTTTTTACGATTGGCGGCAAATTGCCGTTGACAGTGGCGCCTCAATCCGTAAAATTGCGCGCCACAGCAGGCACGTAGCTCAGTTGGTTAGAGCACCACCTTGACATGGTGGGGGTCGTTGGTTCGAGTCCAATCGCGCCTACCAAACAAAATCCGCTCTGCTGGGCGGTGCAGAAGGGCGATCCGGAAGGGTCGCCCTTTTTCGTTCATGCGCAATATGCTTGCACATGCTTGCCGCCTTGGCTCGCCGCGCGCATTATCGCCAATCAATTCCTCAACCTGGCCCTTTGCATGTCCCACAGCCCGGCCCCATCGCCTATCGACGAGTCCGAACGCCTGGCTGCGCTCGAACATCTGGGTGTGCTCGACAGTGTCCCGGAGCCGGGCTTCGACGACATCGTCCAGTTGGCGACTCAGCTCTGCGGGACACCCATCGGCCTGGTTTCTCTGGTGGACCGCGAGCGTCAATGGTTCAAGGCGTGTGTCGGGCTCGACGTTTCCGAGACCCATCGCGACCTGGCGTTCTGCGCCCATGCCATCCTCGCGCCCGATACCGTGATGATCGTCCAGGACACTCATCTTGACCTGCGCTTCAAGGGCAGTCCGCTCGTGTTGGGCCCTCCCTATATTCGCTTCTATGCGGGCGCGCCGATCATCTCGCGCCAGGGCTTGGCACTGGGCACGGTGTGCGTCATCGACACCGTGCCGCGCACGCTGGATGCGGCGCAGTGCAGCGCTCTGCAGGCTCTGGCACGGCAAACGGCTGCGCAATTGGAGTTGCGCCTGCTCAACGCCGAGCGCGAGCAACAGACCCTTGCCTTGTCCCGGCAGCTCGACAACGTGCTGGGCGAGCACCAGCAAACCCTGCAGACCCTGCGCCACGCCCAACGGGTTTCCTCGCTGGGCCAACTCACCGCGGGTATCGCCCACGATTTCAACAACCTGTTGCAGGCCGTCAGTGCCAGCTTGCAGATGACTCGCCTCAAGGCACGCAAGCCCCTGGAAGTCGAACGCCTTACCGAAATCGGCCTGCAGGCGGTACGGCAGGGCGCGCAATTGATTCATCACCTGCTCGCCTTTGCCCGCCGCGAAGAACCCAGCGTGCAGGCGGTCGTACTCGACGAGCGGATCGAGCACAACAGTGACCTGTTCGGTCGCGCGCTCGGTACGGCGACGAAGGTGCAGCTGGATCTGCAAGCGCCAGCGCAGGCGGTGATGTGCGACGCCCATCAATTGGATGCTGCGTTGCTCAACCTGCTGGTCAATGCGCGGGATGCGCTGCGCGGTGCCGGGCAGATCCGCGTGGCCACCTGTGAACGTGTCGTCTGCGGCGACGCCCAACTGGCCGACGGCACCTACCTTTGCCTGAGCGTTGCCGACGATGGGCCGGGCATCCCGGAAGACGTACTGGTACAGGTCTTCGAACCGTTCTATACCACCAAGACTGCCGGGCAGGGCACCGGGTTGGGGTTGTCGCAGGTGTACGGTTTCGCGTCGAGCGCAGAGGGTATCGCACGTATCGAGAGCCGGCTGGGCGAGGGCACAACCGTTACCCTCTGGCTACGACGCGTAGCAGCGGTATAGCGAATCACTTACACGCTGTGGCTCCAATCGCCTCTATTGCGATCATCGTCATCCCAGTAATCTAGCCTCACTAACTGAGACGAAGGATGCGACTCAGGGTCAGGGAGGACCGGCCATTGCAAGGAAGCTGCTGACAGGATGTTGGAATGGCTAGACAAAAAACCCGCTTCGGCGGGTTTTTTGTTGGGCGCTGTTTTGTCCTGCGCACAGCAAACCCCCTGCCACAGCCGGGCAGGGTGGGCCGATTCCGTTACTTGCCAGTCACGATACGCTTGACCATGGCCGCATGACCCGTCTGGTCGCTGGCGCGCGAAATCACTTGGACAACCGACATGGTCGGTCCCGAGCCGGCCACGAAGGTGGTCGTCATGGTTGCGCCGCCGCCCATGGTCGCGGTGCTGTCGATTTGTTCCACGCCCAGCTTTCGCAAGGTGATACGTTTTTCCGCAGTCTTCTTGAAGTCAGGCAACGCAGTCGCCTGTTGCTTGATGAAACCTGCCGTCGCGCCCGTCAGGAACTCATCATCGTTGTCGGCGGCATGCCCACCCTTGGGAATGGGCAGTTCAGTGGTCACCACCACGCGTCTTTCGCTTTCATTCATGTACATCATGCCCTTGGCACCTGCAGCTTCGCTTTTCGGATCGGCAGGTGGCAGCGGGTTGGCGGTGTACCCCGCAGGCAGGGTGAACATGAACTTGCCGTCGAGCGTCTTGACGGTCTGCGCTTTCGGGGCGCTCGGTGCTGGCTTGGCAGCCCAGGCCACGTTGACCAGGCCCAGCGTGAAAGCGAGAAACAGGCAAGTGCGGCGCATCGACGAAACTCCAATAAGGTCAGGACTCGGATCCTACTCCAGACCCATGGGCTTGAGAACGTGCGTGAA
>NZ_OX352319.1:2865000-3542500 GCF_947090715.1 Pseudomonas sp. MM227 | reverse complement strand
CTACTTTGTTGGGTGACTGCGTACCTTTTGTATAATGGGTCAGCGACTTATATTCAGTGGCGAGCTTAACCGAATAGGGGAGGCGTAGCGAAAGCGAGTGTTAATAGCGCGTTTAGTCGCTGGGTATAGACCCGAAACCGGGCGATCTATCCATGGGCAGGTTGAAGGTTGGGTAACACTAACTGGAGGACCGAACCGACTACCGTTGAAAAGTTAGCGGATGACCTGTGGATCAGAGTGAAAGGCTAATCAAGCTCGGAGATAGCTGGTTCTCCTCGAAAGCTATTTAGGTAGCGCCTCATGTATCACTGTAGGGGGGTAGAGCACTGTTTCGGCTAGGGGGTCATCCCGACTTACCAAACCGATGCAAACTCCGAATACCTACAAGTGCCGAGCATGGGAGACACACGGCGGGTGCTAACGTCCGTCGTGAAAAGGGAAACAACCCAGACCGTCAGCTAAGGTCCCAAAATCCTGGTTAAGTGGGAAACGATGTGGGAAGGCTTAGACAGCTAGGAGGTTGGCTTAGAAACAGCCACCCTTTAAAGAAAGCGTAATAGCTCACTAGTCGAGTCGGCCTGCGCGGAAGATGTAACGGGGCTCAAACCAGGTACCGAAGCTACGGGTATCATCTTAGGATGATGCGGTAGAGGAGCGTTCTGTAAGCCTGTGAAGGTGAGTTGAGAAGCTTGCTGGAGGTATCAGAAGTGCGAATGCTGACATGAGTAACGACAATGGGTGTGAAAAACACCCACGCCGAAAGACCAAGGTTTCCTGCGCAACGTTAATCGACGCAGGGTTAGTCGGTCCCTAAGGCGAGGCTGAAAAGCGTAGTCGATGGAAAACAGGTTAATATTCCTGTACTTCTGGTTATTGCGATGGAGGGACGGAGAAGGCTAGGCCAGCTTGGCGTTGGTTGTCCAAGTTTAAGGTGGTAGGCTGAGATCTTAGGTAAATCCGGGATCTTAAGGCCGAGAGCTGATGACGAGTTGTCTTTTAGACGACGAAGTGGTTGATGCCATGCTTCCAAGAAAAGCTTCTAAGCTTCAGGTAACCAGGAACCGTACCCCAAACCGACACAGGTGGTTGGGTAGAGAATACCAAGGCGCTTGAGAGAACTCGGGTGAAGGAACTAGGCAAAATGGCACCGTAACTTCGGGAGAAGGTGCGCCGGTGAGGGTGAAGGACTTGCTCCGTAAGCTCATGCCGGTCGAAGATACCAGGCCGCTGCGACTGTTTATTAAAAACACAGCACTCTGCAAACACGAAAGTGGACGTATAGGGTGTGACGCCTGCCCGGTGCCGGAAGGTTAATTGATGGGGTTAGCGCAAGCGAAGCTCTTGATCGAAGCCCCGGTAAACGGCGGCCGTAACTATAACGGTCCTAAGGTAGCGAAATTCCTTGTCGGGTAAGTTCCGACCTGCACGAATGGCGTAACGATGGCGGCGCTGTCTCCACCCGAGACTCAGTGAAATTGAAATCGCTGTGAAGATGCAGTGTATCCGCGGCTAGACGGAAAGACCCCGTGAACCTTTACTATAGCTTTGCACTGGACTTTGAATTTGCTTGTGTAGGATAGGTGGGAGGCTTTGAAGCGTGGACGCCAGTCTGCGTGGAGCCAACCTTGAAATACCACCCTGGCAACTTTGAGGTTCTAACTCAGGTCCGTTATCCGGATCGAGGACAGTGTATGGTGGGTAGTTTGACTGGGGCGGTCTCCTCCTAAAGAGTAACGGAGGAGTACGAAGGTGCGCTCAGACCGGTCGGAAATCGGTCGTAGAGTATAAAGGCAAAAGCGCGCTTGACTGCGAGACAGACACGTCGAGCAGGTACGAAAGTAGGTCTTAGTGATCCGGTGGTTCTGTATGGAAGGGCCATCGCTCAACGGATAAAAGGTACTCCGGGGATAACAGGCTGATACCGCCCAAGAGTTCATATCGACGGCGGTGTTTGGCACCTCGATGTCGGCTCATCACATCCTGGGGCTGAAGCCGGTCCCAAGGGTATGGCTGTTCGCCATTTAAAGTGGTACGCGAGCTGGGTTTAGAACGTCGTGAGACAGTTCGGTCCCTATCTGCCGTGGACGTTTGAGATTTGAGAGGGGCTGCTCCTAGTACGAGAGGACCGGAGTGGACGAACCTCTGGTGTTCCGGTTGTCACGCCAGTGGCATTGCCGGGTAGCTATGTTCGGGAAAGATAACCGCTGAAAGCATCTAAGCGGGAAACTTGCCTCAAGATGAGATCTCACTGGAACCTTGAGTTCCCTGAAGGGCCGTCGAAGACTACGACGTTGATAGGTGGGGTGTGTAAGCGCTGTGAGGCGTTGAGCTAACCCATACTAATTGCCCGTGAGGCTTGACCATATAACACCCAAGCAATTTGTGTCGAACGACCAGATTGCGGTGACTGTGGAGATGACACGAACCGAAAGTTCGCAGCAAGACAACCTACAAACATCACATACCCGATTCGCTGGAGTGCCTCCCAAGGGCATCCTGGCTACAGAATTTCTTGACGACCATAGAGCATTGGAACCACCTGATCCCATCCCGAACTCAGCAGTGAAACGATGCATCGCCGATGGTAGTGTGGGGTTTCCCCATGTGAGAGTAGGTCATCGTCAAGATTCAATTCGAAACCCCTATCTGCGTGAGCAGGTAGGGGTTTTGTCTTTTCCGGCGTGGTATTCCACGCCTGGCTGTCGGTAGGCCTCTCCTTAGCGGGGACGATACCCCATGGCATGGGCAATGCCATTCCAGTACTGATCGGTAAGGGTCATGAAGTCGTAGAAGCCATCTGCCAACGCCGCAAATTCATCGTCGTTGCGGCATTCGAGTGTGGCAGCGTGGATGGCCTGTATCTTGTGCTCCTTTTCGGCATTGCCGATATGCACGTAAAAGTACTCGCAGTGTTCGTGGAACTCGTCGTTTGAGGCGTATAGGTGCTGGTAGTGCCGCACGCCTTCGTACAAGCGCGTGAGCATGGAAAAGGCCAACCATTCCTGAGCCAACAGTGTCCCCAGTATGCGCTGACAGCCACGCTCGTCAGGGCGGCGGGTGTATAGGGTTTGCTGTTCCTCGATGAATTGTCGGGTACTGGGCAGGATCAGCTCATCACTCAGCTTGGTCACCGGTTTGTAGGCAACAGCCACTCGACTGAGTAGATCAGTGAGGAAGTTCTCGAGCATATGAATGTGTGCTTTTTGCGGTTGGCCGTAGCCATATTCTGAGTACAGATTCTTGGCGATCTCGACACGCGCGCACAGGTTGTCGGTGTGCAGCAGTGACAATGCAATCATCGTCGGCGTTTGTGAAGTTCTTACCAGATAATTCTTGGCAAACAGGGCCAGCTCGTCAAAAGGCAGGGGTGCGTCCATCCAACGTGCATAGAACGCGTTGTTCAGCGCCCCGTGCTGATGCACAGAGGTTGCAAGTTTAGTGATCTCTTCATAATAACCTGACATGCGCAGCTCCTTATTTGTAACCTAGTGCTTCGAAGTTGCCGTTTGGTTTTTGGTATCAGCTTGGCATTGGCAGTAGAATCCACGGGCAAGGGGACTCGCACAACCAACAAAAAATGAATCAGTGATTCACTCGAGGTGTATATGGATATTTCGCAATTGCGCATGCTCACCGCTATCTACAAAGCGGGAAGTATCGTCAAGGCCGCCAAGTCCGTACACTGCGTACCATCGAATGTCACTGCGCGCATGAAGGCTTTGGAAGCCGAAGTTGGATGTTGCCTGTTGAATAGAGGCGATAAGGGCGTGGAACTAAGTGCTGCGGGTAAACACCTGCTTATGCATGCAGAGAAAGTACTGCAGGCCTTTGGCGAGGCACAGTCTTGTTTCAACGACAGTAAAACATTTGGCGGGACTTTGAAGATAGGGGGTATAGATTCCTTCGTCAGTACGCGGCTTGCGGCCATCGCTGCAGCATTCGAGCGGGACTATCCGCAGGTTATCCTGGAGATCGTTACCGATACCTGGCCAGAACTTGTAGAACACGTTCTGGACGGGAAGCTGGATGTAGCAGTGGTGGCGATGGATACGGCCAACCCGAGACTTGTCAGCCGCAGATTACCCGGTGATCGACCGGTGCTGGTTTATCCGCAGACGTGGTTGCAACACGGACCCTTGAATCTGAACAATAGAAAAGTCCTGGCGTGGCCTGAGGGTTGTCCGTTTCACGCTGTTGCGCAGGCTTGGTGCGAGGAGTCATTGCAAGGGGTGGAATGGGTGGTATGTGGAAGTTGGGGGGGCATTCTGACGTGCGTGGCGCAAGGCATAGGCATGGCGGTGGTTCCCAGGGGCGTCTACTGCAACCACCGCGCCCTCGAAGGACTGGCTGTCTGTGACGCACTCGAGTTCGACAGCGTGGACAACTTTCTGCTGACCCACAAGCGCACTGATGGGCATCCGGTCAGGGAAGGGTTCGTACAGATGCTGTGCGCATCCGTACATTCGAATTGAATGCACGGACGTCCCGCTGAGCTGCGATCGAGTTATTTACCCAAGGCAGCAGACGTGCCCACAGTCAGCTGACGAAATCGACCGCTGCGGTTTCCTGCGCCTGGATGCGTACACCGAAGCTTTTGATGCTCGGCAGCGTGGCGGTATGGTGAGCGATGATCTGCGCCGCATCGGCATCCGCCTTGGACTGGGTGGTATGAGCGTCGCTCACCAAGGTGATTTCGTAACCCAGGCCTGCGCCACGACGGATCGTCGTGTCCACACAGAACTCGGTCGCATAGCCGCACACTACCAGGTGTGAAATATCGGCTTGCTGCAACAGCGGCTGAAGATCGGTCCTGAGGAAAGAGTCTGGCGTGGTCTTGCTGACGTAGTGATCAGTGTCAGCTGTCACGAGCCGGTTGTCGACTTTCCAGCTTTCACTGCCGCGCACCAAAAATTCGCCACTGGCAAGTTCATGCTGAACGAAAATGACCGGAACGTTTTCAGCTCTGGCACGTGCCGTCAGTGTGTTGATGCGTTCAATGACTTCAGCGGCGAAGGCCGGCGCTGGGTCCGCTTGGAACAGGCCTTGTTGTACATCGATGACGATTAGCGCTTTCACGAATTTCAAGTCCTTTGAATGAGATGAGAAGCATCGCGTCCAGCCCGGCCAACGTACCGGGCTGAGCACGGGTCAGCCTAAGCGCTTGCGCCTGATGGGTCCATATGCAAAACGTTGACTGCGAGAAACTTCATTCATGCGCAACCTGATCCAAACGGTGCTATGAGCGCTGCAGTTGGATGACCACTTTCCCTTTGCGCGGCCGTCTTGAACATGGGCCAGGGCATCTGCAGTGGCCTCGAAGGCATAGACCTTCTCGACTACGGGCGTGATGACGCTGGCTTCAATGAGTGAAGCTATCTCCCCGAGTTGGCCGCCGCTCGCACGCATGAACACGAAATCATAAGACATGCCCCGTTGCCTGACCTGGCTGCGAATGCGGTAGCTCAATGCACGCATTACTTGTATCAAGGGCCAGCCAAGACCTTGTCTGGCGCCAAATTCCGCAGTCGGTGGGCCTGAGATCGAGATCAGTCGGCCGCCACGCTTCAACACCTTCACTGACTTGCCCAATACGTCTGGTCCCAAGCTATTGAGCACTACGTCGTAATCGTGAAGCTGCTCTACGAAGTGCTGAGTCGTGTAGTCGATCACCTGGTCGGTTCCGAGGGCCTTCACCCACTCGACATTGGCCGTACTGGTGGTAGCGGCGACATAGGCACCCAGGTGTTTGGCGAGCTGTATCGCCACCGTGCCTACACCGCCGGATCCTGCGTGAATCAGAACCTTCTGGCCGGGTGTGACTTTTGCGGTTTCAACCAGTACTTGCCAGGCAGTCAATGCCACCAGGGGCAGCGATGCCGCCTGGACCATGGTCAGGTTGACGGGTTTGTTGGCCACACAGGTTTGATTGATGGCAATGCGTTCGGCGAACGTGCCGATACGCGTTTGATGGACCCGGGCGAACACATCGTCGCCCGGTTTGAAGCGGGTGACGTTCTTACCCACTTCGAGCACCGTGCCTGCCACATCATTGCCCAGTATCAGCGGCAGGGTGTAGGGCAGGATGAGCCTGAACTCGCCGTTGCGAATCTTGACGTCCAGCGCATTGACGCTCGCCGCGTGTACCTGCACCAGGACATCGTCGGCCGCCAAGGTGGGCTCTGGCATGTCAGCTATCCGGCCGATGACACGTTTGCCGTAACGATCGATGACGAAGGCTTTCATGGGTTATTGCCCGACAGGGGCAGAAGCCAGGTAGCGCTCGGCTGGACTTGCCTGGCGTAGATCCGAAAGCAGAAGGCGACGGGCACCTTCCAACGCTTCCCAACGCTCGGCCACGTGCAGCGGTGGAATGGTCACAAGCTCGCGACGGTCGTAGCCCACCAAGGCGGCGTTTACCAGATCATCCACCTCCATGATTTCCGGCAAGGTTGCAATATCGATCCCGGAGTGCTGCCAGATCTCGGTGCGGGTGGTTGCGGGCAGCAAGGCTTGCACGTAGACGCCCTTGGGGCCCAGTTCCGCCTGCAGGCCCTGGGACAGGAACAATACGAAGGCTTTGGTGGCGCCGTAGACGGTCATTTGCATTTCCGGGGCGAGCCCTACGACCGAGCCGACGTTGACGATATTTCCAGCGCCCGCTTGAATCAGGCGCGGAGCGATGGCTGCCGCCAAGCGGGTCACTGCGGTGACGTTCAGTGCCAGCAGGCTGTCGAGAGCAGTGACGCGCTGTTGCAAAAAGCCGCCTGATTGGCCTACGCCGGCATTGTTGATCAAGACCCCAATGCTGGCATCTTCGGTCAAGCGTCGTTCTACTTGCGCAAGGTCTTCAGCGCGGGTGAGGTCAGCCTGGATGACATCGACGTTCACGCCGCTTTCTTCGCGTAACTGTGCAGCCAGGACGTCCAGGCGTTCGCGATTGCGCGCTACCAGCACCAGCGCGTGGCCACGACTGGCGAAGCGTCGTGCGTAGGTAGCGCCGATGCCGCTGGAGGCGCCGGTGATCAGTACTGCAGGGAGATTGCTCATGGGGATTCATTCCTGGGAGAGACGCGCGGCAAGGATGGGCAGTGACGTTTTTATGATGATGATCGAAATCTAAACGGTCAAGCGTTTTGATGTTGATCAACATCAATGTATGCTGGTCCCTGGTTCTATTTCACAGGCACCGGCATGAAAGTCTCCAAGGCACAGGCGCAGGCCAACCGTGCGCACATCGTTGAAACCGCCTCCACCTTGTTTCGCGAACGGGGTTACGACGGTGTGAGCGTGGCTGATCTGATGGCAGCCGCTGGCTTTACCCACGGTGGTTTCTACAAGCATTTTCGCTCCAAGGCAGACCTCATGAGCGAGGCGGCGGCGTGTGGTTTCGCGCAGATGGAAGCCAGCACCGGTGAGGCGGAACGTGCAACGCTGATCGAGCGCTACCTGTCGCGCGAGCACCGCGACGCACCCGGTGATGGCTGTACCCTTGCCGCATTGTCGGCCGATGCCGCACGGCAGCCCGAAGAGATCAAAGCGGTATTCGCGCAGGGAATGGAACGGCTGTTGGCCAACGCGACGCCCGTTGACCCCGATGCAGACAAGCTCACGCAGCAGAGCGCCCGGGCCGAACGAATCAATGCACTGGCGCATCTGGTCGGCGCATTGATGCTTTCCAGAGCCTGTCCGGATGACTCCGCGCTGGCTGACGAAATCCTGGAAACCTGCCGGGCACAGGCGTTGGCGCAGGTGGAGGGTTGAGGGGACTGTCTTAACTTTGCGTCTGATGTTCCGTATGGGGAACCTGCTGAGAGGCGCCGTGCTACGCGGATGCCCGATGGCAACCCGAATCTACTTACGTGAGTGTTCACCATGACTTACCCAAACCCCACCACACTGTTCGTAGGCTGGGACGTAGGCGGGTGGAATTGCGATCGAAACCCGGCGAGCCGCGATGCCTTGGTCGTGTTGAACGCCGAGCGCCGACTCGTGGGCAAGCCGTGGCGGGGTAATCTGCGGCGGACGATCAACCAAGCAAGTTCGACCGAGCAATTCGTTGATGGGCTGTTGAGACTGTGTGAAATAGCCCCGGCACTTCACCAGGCGCCACGCGTGCTCATCGGCATCGACACTCCGCTCGGCTTCTCCAGGCCTTTCATAGACCTCATTACCCGCGGCATCGCTGTGCCCACCGTTGGCGAATCATCCAGCAATCCCTACCTGCACCGCCGCACCGAGCATTTCCTGTTCGAACGCGGGCTTTATCCGCTGTCGCCGATCAAGGACATGATCGGAAGCCAGGCGACCAAGGGCATGCATGTGCTGGGGCGATTCGCACCCATTCGTGAAGCCTGTGGCGTATGGACGGACGGGCAGATGCTGCGAGCGATCGAAGCCTATCCCTCGGCATGCAAACGCTCGGCGTGTATCGAGGCCTTGCGAGTGCCTTTCCATGTCGAGAAGGCGAGTGTGCCGCGAAGTTTCGTGCCGGGGTTCGAACATGTCGATGCACAGGATGCGCTGACCTGCGCGCTGCTGGCGTGGGCGTTCGAGCACAAGCCGCAGTGGCTGGCTCAACCGATGGCGGATATCGATCCGGTGGAGGGGTGGATATTCGTGCCGGAGGATGGGTTGCGGGCGTAGGCGGTACCGGATTAGGGGTACGGGTCCGTCCAATAACACCGGCAGGCATCTTTGCCTATCGGGCCAATAGGCTCTTCCAATTTAGCCATGCTGGTGGCTGCCGTTACCCTCAAGGTTTCTTCATAACATAAGAAGCGTGAGGGATTCACTATGAAAATCAGAACCTTATCAGGGTATGCGGTCACGGCATTGGCCATCGGCATATTCTCATCATCCGCTTTTGCCGACACTTTGACCCGCGACAACGGTGCCGCCGTTGGCGACAATCAGAATTCACAGACAGCCGGACCCAACGGGCCGGCGCTGCTTCAAGACGTTCAGCTGTTGCAGAAACTGCAGCGCTTCGACCGCGAACGCATTCCGGAGCGCGTAGTGCATGCCCGGGGCACCGGCGTACATGGCGAGTTCGTCGCGTCCAGCAACATCAGTGAGTTGACCAAGGCCAAGGTGTTCACGCCAGGAACCCACACACCGGTGTTCGTGCGCTTTTCGTCGGTCGTCCACGGCAACCACTCGCCGGAAACGCTGCGCGACCCACGTGGTTTCGCGACCAAGTTCTATACGGCGGACGGCAACTGGGATCTGGTCGGCAATAACTTCCCGACCTTCTTCATTCGTGACGCGATCAAGTTTCCAGACATGGTGCACGCGTTCAAACCCGATCCGCGCACCAACCTCGACGACGACTCCCGTCGTTTCGATTTCTTCTCCCACGTGCCGGAAGCGACGCGTACCCTCACGCTGCTGTATTCCAATGAAGGCACGCCTGCGGGTTATCGCTTCATGGACGGCAATGGCGTGCACGCCTACAAGTTCGTCAACGACAAGGGCGAAGTGCACTACGTGAAGTTTCACTGGAAAAGCCTGCAAGGTCTGAAGAATCTGGACCCGGATCAGGTTGTGCAAACCCAGGGCAAAGACTACGCGCACATGACCCATGACCTGGTCAGCGCAATCAACAAGGGCGATTTCCCCAAGTGGGACTTGTACATCCAGGTGCTCAAGCCTGAAGACCTGGCCAAGTTTGCGTTCGACCCGCTGGACGCGACCAAGATCTGGCCAGATGTGCCGGAGCAGAAGATCGGGCAGATGGTGCTGAACAAGAACGTCGACAACTTCTTCCAGGAAACCGAGCAGGTTGCCATGGCACCGTCCAACGTGGTGCCGGGTATAGAACCGTCGGAAGACCGTCTGCTGCAAGGCCGTGTGTTCTCGTATGCCGATACCCAGATGTACCGCCTGGGCGCCAACGGCATGAGCCTGCCGATCAACCGCCCTCGCGTGGCCGTCAACAACGGTAACCAGGATGGCGCCTTGAACAGCGGCCATACCACCGGTGGGGTGAACTACGAGCCGAGCCGTCTTGCGCCGCGCCCAAGTGACGACAGTGCGCGTTATAGCCAAACGGCTTTGAGCGGCACTACCCAACAGGCGAAGATTCAGCGCGAGCAGAACTTCAAACAAGCGGGCGACTTGTACCGCTCCTATTCGCCCAAGGAGCAGCAGGACCTGGTCAACAGCTTCGGCGGTTCTCTGGCTGACACCGATACCGAGAGCAAAAACATCATGCTGTCGTATCTGTACAAGGCCGATCCGGCCTATGGCACAGGCGTAACCGAAGTTGCCAAAGGCGACTTGGAAAAGGTCAAACAGTTGGCCGCCAAGCTGCAGGACTGATGCATCCGATCACCGGCCGTGCAACAACGGTCGGTGATCTTCAGGAGCAAAACCTAATGCGCTATTTCATTCCCTGGATCTGCTCGGCGATGATGGTCGCAACGGTCGCCTTGGCCGATGACACACCGCCTTCCGATACCCGGCAGCAACTTCGAGCACTGTACTTTGAAGCCGCACGCACGGGCAGTACCGACCGCTTGGGCGCGTTCATCGACGCTCATTATGATTTGGACAGCCGCGATGAAAGCGGCTACACCGCACTGATTCTGGCGGCTTATCACGGCCATAAAGATGCCGTGGAACAGTTGCTCGCAGCGGGCGCCAACCCGTGTAGCCAGGACAAGCGCGGCAACACTGCGTTGATGGGCGCCATCTTCAAGGGTGAAGTGAGCATCGCCCATAGATTGCTCGGCGCAGACTGTGCGCCGGATGAGCGTAATAACTCGGGGCAAACCGCGGCGATGTATGCGGCGCTGTTTCAGCGCAAGGATATTCTCGAGGCGTTGGCGGCGAAGGGCGCGGATTTGGATGCGCGGGATGATAGGGGGAATGATGCGCGATCGTTGGGGGAGGGGCGGTTTAGTTTGGCGCCTCTGCGTTGAGCTGTAGCGCTGGGGTATGTTGGGTATGTCATTAGCCCAGCGGGGACTGTCAGATTTTTTGTGTGCGGGGCGTTAACGGCCTGCCGCCAGGCAGGCCGTGCTTTTACCAGGTCGGCCTGATAAATCGATCTCCGTACAGAATCGCGAATTGATTCATCGCACTCTTCCAATCATGGGCCGCTGAGCCCCAGTTTGCCGTGATGTTGCGTAGCCCAAGCCAGATCAGTTTCGTCGCCGCATCATCGGTCGGGAAGTGGCCGCGGGTCTTGATGATCTTGCGCAGCTGAGCGTTGATGCTCTCGATGGCGTTGGTCGTGTAGATCACTTTTCGGATCGCTGGCGGGAACAAAGAATGGAATCACTCGATCCCAAGCCCGACGCCAAGCCGCCACTACTGTTGGATACTGCTTGCCCCATGGCCCGTTTTCAAACGCATCGAGGGCTTGCTCAGCCGCTTCGGCGGTGACCGCCTGATAGATCGGTTTGAGCGCCTTCGCCAGTTCGCGACGTTTATCCCAAGCCGCGTAATCAAGGCTGTTGCGGATCAGATGAACGATACAGGTCTGCAATGTCGTATCCGGGAACACGGCTCCAAGGGCTTCTGGCATGCCTTTGAGGCCATCGGTGACGGCAATTAGTACGTCTTCGACGCCGCGTGTCTTGAGGTCGTTAAAAACCTTCATCCAGAACTTCGCGCCTTCGGTATTTTCTATCCAGATGCCGAGGATATCGCGCGTTCCGTCGGGCAAAACGCCTAAGGCCAAGTAGATCGCCTTGTTGCGAACTAGCCCTTCTTCACGGATCTTGACCCGCAGGGCATCGAAGAAAATCACCGGATACATCGGCTCTAGAGGCCGCTGCTGCCATGCGCCGATCTCGGCCATGACCTCGTCGGTTACCGAGCTAATGAAGTCGGGCGAAACGTCCGTACCGTACTGCTCGGAGAGGAATGCACGGATTTCTCTGACCGTCATTCCACGGGCATACATGGCGATGATCTTGTCGTCAAAACCGGTATAACGGCGCTCGTGTTTGGGGATCAGGATGGGCGCGAAACTGCCGTCCCGGTCGCGCGGAATATCCAGTCGGATGGGGCCATCTCCGGTCAGAACCGTCTTGCCACTTTTGCCATTGCGCTGGTTGGTCTCATCCTCGGGGCGCTGCGCGCCCGGCGGATAGCCCAGGTGATGGCCGAGTTCGGCACCCAGAGCTCGCTCGATCAAAGCCTTCTTGAACGCCGCAGAGGCGTCCTCGATGGCTTCCGCGGTCATCATCCCTTCGCTGAACTGCTCAAGCAGTTCTTTTGGGATTTTCGGTAGCTTCCGTAACTCGGGTTTCTTTTTGGTTGGCATACATGCACCTCTTACTCATGTTATGCCCGAACACAAAATTTCTGACACCCCCGTTGGCATACATGCACCTCTTACTCATGTTATGCCCGAACACAAAATTTCTGACACCCCCGCCCAGCGTACTGCCTCTCAAGTCAACTCATGCACCACCTCAATCAATGCCCGCAGCCCACCCGGCACATGTCGATGCCCTGGGTAATACAAAAACAACCCCGGCACCTGTGGGCTCCAATCCTCCAGCACCTGCACCAGCTGCCCATCCCGCAGATACCGCCCCGCCGTATGCTCGGGCAAATACGCAATCCCCAGCCCGCGTGCTGCTGCGTCCGCCATAATCTCCAAATTATCCAACGTAAGATTGCCCGACACCTCCAGAGTCATCGGCTGCCCATGCTGCTCGAACTCCCAGCGATACGGCGTGCCACTGGGCATACGAATGCAGATGCACTGATGCTCACGCAGATCATCCGGCGTGACCGGCGCCGCGTGCCGAGCCAGATAGCCCGGCGATGCCACGGTCATGAAACAGGTATCCGGCGCCAGCCGCACCGCAATCATGTCCTGCGGCACCGACTCGCCCAGGCGAATGCCGGCATCGAAACCTTCGGCGACGATATCGATCAGCCGGCCATCGGTCTTCAGATCGATCGCCATGTTCGGGTAACGCTCCAGAAACGTCGGCACCACGTGCTCCATCAGCACCCGCGCCGCCGGCTCGCTGGCACTGATGCGCAGCACACCACTGGGCGAATCACGGAACTCGTTGAGCTCCTCCAGCGCCAGCGCGAAGCCGCGCATCAACGGCGTGAGACGCGCCACCAGCCGCTCACCCACCGCCGTAGGCGCGACGCTGCGCGTAGTGCGGTTAAGCAGCCGTACGCCCAGATTCGCCTCCAGCGTGCGCATCATGTGGCTCAAGGTCGACGCCGACAGCCCCAACTCACTCGCCGCCTTGCGAAAGCTGCGATGGGACACGATCAACGCCAAAGCGTTGAGCTCGGCCAGAGACGGTGACGGTTTATTCATGGGGATATTTCACCAGTGCATCCGAGATTCACCGGATAGTAACAGCAGTGCTCGAAGGCTAGGGTGGATGTTCTGATAGCCAACACGAGAGGGCACGAACATGAGCACCACATGGCTGATAACCGGCAGTTCATCAGGCATAGGCCGCGCGCTGGTCGAGCAGTTGCTCGCACGCGGTGATCGAGTAGCGGCCACCTTGCGCCGCACCGACGTGTTGAGCGAACTGCAAACTCAATACGGCGAACAACTGTGGCTGGGCGCACTGGACGTCAACGACCCCGCCGCCATTCGCCAAGTAGTCCAGCAAGCGTTCAACGACCTCGGCCATATCGACGTAGTAGTCAGCAGCGCAGGCTATGCCCTGTTCGGCGCCGCCGAAGAAGTCAGCGACGAACAGATCGAACAGCAACTGCAAACCAACCTGATCGGCTCCATCCAACTGATCCGCGCCTGCCTGCCACACCTGCGGGAGCAGGGCGGTGGACGGATCCTGCAAGTGTCATCCGAGGGCGGGCAGTTGGCGTATCCGAACTTCAGCCTGTACCACGCGAGCAAATGGGGTATCGAAGGCTTCGTCGAAGCCGTTGCCCAGGAAGTCGCGCCATTCGGTATCCAGCTCACTCTGGTCGAGCCAGGCCCGACCCGCACCAACTTCGGCGCTGCACTGGTCAGCCCATCGCCGATGGCCGTTTATGAGCAGACTCCAGCCGGGGACGTCCGCCGAGCGGTGGCCAGTGGTGCTTTTGCGCTGAAAGGCGATCCCGAGAAAATGGCGCGCGAGATGATCCTCGTAGCCGCCTCAACCCCAGCGCCTAAACGCCTGTTGCTCGGCAGCGACGCCTACGACCGTGTTCACAGCGCCCTCACCGAACGGCTAACCACCTTGGAACAACAACAAACTCAAGCTCGCAGCACCGAACTCGACAGCTAACACACAAGGCTGCATGACGCTGGGTGGTACGCATGAATGGGTGCCATTTCCGAGGCGATGCGCCCATGTCATGTCGCTGAAAACCGATTTCAGCGACATGACCATAGCGCCATGCGAGGGCTTCGTCGTAGGGCAGACCTGGATAAGCCGCTGCAGGCACGCCTGCGAGCTTCACATGAACAGCCACGCTGAAGCCTTCCGCCAACCAGCCTGTACGCGCAGCTTAGCTCGGCCCCGATCAATCTCATCACTCTCCAACACCACCGGTAAATCCCTCATCCGCATCCAACTCTCGCTCTGCCACTGCAACAGACTCAGCCGCAACCCTGGCCACTGCATCACACTCAAACTCGGCACTGAATCACTAGCCAGCAGCTCGGCATCACGAATCACTGCAATCACCTCATGGGTGAGCCAGCGTCGGAGGCTGCGGTTCTCCGGGATGCAGTGCTGGGCGAGCAGAGCGTAAGCGCCGGATTCGCTGATCATCAAGGTGTCGAGGTATTTGCCGTATTGCAGGAGCGTAAGGGTGCGGTATTGGTCGGGGTCGAGCTTGCGTACGGCGTGAGCGTCGAGGAAGCGGCCCATGAGTCGGCCGAGGTCGCGGGCGTGGAACCAGGCTTGGGATTCGAGCCAGAGGGTGTGGAGGGGGCGGTTGTGGCGGGTGAAAAGGGTGGGGGTGCAATGAATAGGCATTTCCTTTACCTCTGCGTAATTGCAGCTTCTTAGGGCTGGGTGTCGGGAGCTAAGAAACCCCACACAGAGGGCCGGACATATTCCCCTTTCAGGTCTTGTATTAGCCCACTCCCGACATAACAGAGATTTTCTGGAGGCGAAGTGTAACCGTAGGCTCCAGAAGCCGCATCTGTCGGGGGCGGTAGACCGCTGTGTGGTTGCGTTTCTTCGGCGCGATGGCAGGGTAGGGCGGATGGTGGGATGAGGCAATGGAGAGGTGCTTAGGACTTTTCTGAAACTTTCGCCACTCAGTTTTGGGTGGGGCATCCGCGTTTGTTGGGAGCGATCGCAGTTGTTGAGTTATGCTGAGTATTGACGTTTGAAGCGGGACTTGGAGTCTGGTGGGCTTGGCGAGCCTGGATCGACGCGGTTTTGCGAGCGTCTGCTATCGGCCAGAAGCGGACAGTGATAGAAAAATCAATCTGTCCCCTTTCAATATTTATAAACAATGGTGCTGATAATTCTACGACCAGAAATATGCTGCTAAAAAAGCTAACTCATCGTGCGAACTGAAGAAGATACTCTTTGAATTTAGTACCGCTTATCCCTCTTGCGGCAAAGTACGCTTCAATCACTTCAGGATCTTTGCTATTCGCAGCCAGAACCTGCGAAAGATAAAAGATAGAAATCCCTCTTGATACAAGCCTAGGCTTATCAATTGTATCTAGCTGAGCATTAACGTCCGCGGCGCGACGCATTATTGACCGTTCATTCTCAACTAATGATTTTTTGAGCTGCTCAATAGTTCTCAAACCGAAAAACAGGAGCCCATCCAACTGTTTGGCGACATTTTTTGGTTCCTCAAAAAATTTAAAATTACATAAGCTAGCAATTTCAGAATCCATTGATACACATTTCTGATCAGAGCAGATAAAGTCCAGATACGTAATTTTATCGAGCGCGACCTTTTCTGGATTCCTAAGGATTTCCAACTTTATAGACTTCTCATATTTCTGTAACTCTGACCTTATAGATACAAACTCTTGATCGGCCAGCTCCAATAAACCAGCCATTCGAGAAAATTTTCGTCTTGTGGCTCGAGGCACCTCAATTGAGCTTTTATATCCTATGTCGTGCTCTATTTCTGCCCAAGTATGCTGCAAAATCGAACGTATCTGAATTTCGATCTTCATTCCTTTAAAAGCAGAATATTCTTGAAGTTTTTCTCGCTCACGCTTTAATGATACTACGTAGTGCAGAGACAAATAACCGAATCTATCAGGGTCTAGCGATGCGCGTTTGTCGATAGAGTTGGCCCTATCGACTTTAAACTCGCTTTCCACCATTGAGGCCACTACATCTACATCATCTGAGAAATGTGTGATTATCCTGGCGCCTGCCAAGTCGGTTATTTCTTCTAGCGTATTATAGCGCTGCTTAGCATCTACTTTTCGCTCAAGGCTATCTCGTGCTTTGCATCTGAAGGAGATAGAGTGATACGAGGTTTTTTTGGCTAGCAGTAATCGTTCCAAAAGATCGGCAACCGTTTTTGCAAACGAATTATAAACTTCCCTCTTTGCATCGAAATCTGCAACCAAATCCTTTTCCATCACAACCTCAGCAGGTTAATCGCTTTTAGAAACGAAACGTACCAAACACGCAGGCACTAAGTCACTATCTTATTACAATCTTATCCGGTTACGGAAGGCGGAGTGAACCGCCCCTAGTTTGGTAGAAGCTCGGAGTTGCCGCTTTTCGTCCGTAGCGGTCGCTTGCGAACGTCCGCTAATGGCCGATAGCTCACATCCGCGAAGGGCAGCTATTGACCGATCCTTGTCCTTCCACACGTGGAGGGACAAGGATGGCTAATCGGAGCAACGGTCGCTAACCGGCCAATAGTAGACATCGGTAGGCGGCTGATACAAGCCAGAAGCGGACTGTCGTCGAGATTTAACGCTGAGCCAGCGCAGCACCTTTTTCCTTCAAACGCTGGGATATACGGAAGAACATCGCCTCCATGAGAGACTTGCTTGCAAGGTTCAACTCGTGGTCAATTTCTTGAAGGTCTCTAATGGTGTGGCCTTTTGTTATTGTCGCCGCGAACTCGTTCGCTAAATTTAGGACTATCTCACTTTTTTCGTCCTCAGGGATCGCTAACTCTGTTGCCGCTACAAAGTTGGTAGTGAAAGCTAAGTATTGATCAGCGTGAATGGCAAACATTGTTTGATTGTCGTCGTCTTTCTTAGCCCATACGTCATGCTGCACTCGATTACGTCGTAACCGTACCAAATCGAGTTGGTTCAGAGCTTTTGTGACGGACTCAAGCTCTGCTCCTGTCAGGTATTCCGCAGCGAGCTTCCTTGCTCCATCTGCCGCTCTTGCTGCGCTCCTGTATCTTTTGAGCTGATCCGCGGCCTCGTCCGGAGTTGTATCCAGTAGGATTGCGAATAGGCAATTCAAATTAACCTCTGCCTGTGCCCATGATGCGGCGATTATGCCTATTGTCTCAGCAAACTCAGAATTCTCACGAACGAGATGCGGCCCAATTTCTAGGACAGGGCCTCCCGTCTGATCAAAGATTTGGATTCCGTGCTTCTCTTGTGTCATGAGTATTCCGTCCGTCGATTCAAAAAAGGAAACTACTTATTCTGCTTAACAAGATACGAGCTAGCGTCAAATCTTACCTGTAGCGAGATCTTCGATAAAGTGTAGTTTGTTGTCTGCTTTTGGCCGATTCCTGCCTGTCACCAACGTCAGCTATGGGTCTGTTGCGGACCTTCGCGACAGGCTGCAATCGGCAAAAGCAGTCGCTCCGCATCTCGCTGATATGATTCAATCGGCCTGAGTGACCGTCGCATCCGCTAGGCTGGATTTTGCGGAGCTGAGCTAAGGGCTTAAGGCCCTTACCTACCCAAGGACGAGCAGGACAGTGGATGAAAGCTGACATTAGCGACGCGCCGGAACGAGTCATTCGAAGACGTCGAAAACATAGCGTTCTCTACACAGTCGCCTGTCTGGCGATTGGAGGCATAGCCACAATAAGTGCGTTCCTGCTGATCAGCCGACCCCTCAGCCTCGACTCAACACACAAACAGTCAATCGGCGCAGTCGTTAGCGTCGAGGAAACGGGCCGAGCAAATGAAATGCCTTCCAGGCAAGTCCCCGAGTTCTCTCTGCCTCGAGCATCATCCGAAATACCTTTGCCAGCCAATACAGCTCGGCAAACCGTATTCAACGAGCAGAACTTCATTCCGAGAGGTGCTGACAACGTCGTTGCCTTTCGAACTGGCTCTGATCCTTTCCCAGCGAAAGCGGCTCCAAAGGGAGTGGATCTGACAATCATTCGGCAATCGCGCAGCATGAAAGAACGTGCGTGTTGGCCTTATAGGCAGGGAAGTGTCGAGTCCCGGAACTGCCGCGCCTCGATCGGTCTGAGGCATCGAGACTAGGTCATGGATCACATCGAGGAAAGTAGTAGTCACTCGACGCTGACAGCATGGGCCTCCCTGATGCCACGTAACTCTCAATATGTTCCTTTTCCCTTGATGAACTGAAGAGCATCTTGCGCGGCCGATGGGTCAAAACCCCCTGAATTCCCGGCACAAAAAAAGGCCGCCCAAAGGCGGCCTCTTCCTAGTAGTGCTAAGCAGGATCCACCATCAATCCCAGCTCAAAGCCCCACCCGTCTGATACTCAATAACCCGCGTCTCGAAGAAGTTCTTCTCCTTCTTCAAGTCCATGATCTCGCTCATCCAAGGGAACGGGTTCGTGGTCCCTGGGTATTCCTCTTTCAACCCAATCTGCGATAGGCGACGGTTGGCGATGAACTTCAGATAGTCCTCCATCATCGCCGCGTTCATGCCCAGCACGCCGCGGGGCATGGTGTCGCGGGCGTATTCGATTTCCAGCTGGGTGCCTTGCAGAATCATCTGCGAAGCTTCTTCCTTGAGTTCGGCGTCCCACAGGTGTGGGTTTTCGATCTTGATCTGGTTGATCACGTCGATGCCGAAGTTCAGGTGCATGGATTCGTCGCGCAGGATGTATTGGAACTGCTCGGCGACGCCGGTCATCTTGTTGCGGCGGCCCATGGAGAGGATCTGGGTGAAGCCGCAGTAGAAGAAGATGCCTTCGAGTACGCAGTAGTAGCCGATGAGGTTGCGCAGCAGTTCTTTGTCGGTTTCGACGGTGCCGGTGTTGAATTCCGGGTCGGAGATGGCGCGGGTGTACTTGAGGCCCCAGGCGGCTTTTTTAGCGACCGATGGGATCTCGTGGTACATGTTGAAGATTTCGCCTTCGTCCATGCCCAGGGATTCGATGCAGTACTGGTAGGCGTGGGTGTGGATCGCTTCTTCGAAGGCCTGGCGCAGGATGTACTGGCGGCACTCCGGGTTGGTGATAAGGCGGTACACGGCCAGGGCCAGGTTGTTGGCGACCAGGGAGTCGGCGGTGCTGAAGAAGCCCAGGTTGCGCATGACGATGCGGCGTTCGTCGTCGGTCAGGCCTTCCGGGTTTTTCCAGAGGGCGATGTCGGCGTTCATGTTGACTTCTTGCGGCATCCAGTGGTTTGCGCAACCGTCCAGGTACTTCTGCCAGGCCCAGTCGTACTTGAAGGGTACGAGTTGGTTGAGGTCGGCGCGGCAGTTGATCATGCGCTTCTCGTCGACGGCGACGCGGGCGGCGGAGCCTTCGAGCTCGGCCAGGCCTTCGGCGATGTCGAGTTTGTTCAGCGCGGCTTTGGCGCGGGCTACGGCAGCGGAGTCGCTGGCGCTGGCGGCGCGGGCCTCTTGGGCGGCGGCGCCGCCGGCGCTGTCGAGCTTGTCCATCGCAGCTTCGCTGGCGTGGCCGGCGTTGGCGCCTTTGGCGGGTTCGGCTGCGTCTTCTTTGTCGAATTCGTCCCAGCTCAGCATGGGGGAGGCTCCTGCTCGAGGCCGCTGTGGGCGGCTGATGAATTTAGAAATCTGATTGCCGAGGTTGCGTGGCGCAAGCTGGCTTGGTGTGCGTGTTGCGTCGCCGGGTCCAGGCTTTTTCAGCGTGGTGCCCTGGCGTGGGCTATCAACGATCCGGTTGGAGCGCGCTGAGACGCTGACTTCGCGGGCAAGCTTCGGTCGAGGTGCTCGTGCCGGCTTCGATGTCGCGATGGGTCATGTCTCAGGTCCTTGAAGTGGGCGGCGATTATAGGGTTTTTTGCCTGCTCGTGTTCACGCCAGGACACAAAAAAACCGCCGAAACGGATATTTCTTACAACCTTGATGCCAGTCGTCCGGTCAGGACCTGAAAGCCCTGGTTTGCACCAAAAATCGCCTATGTGGTGGTTTTGGTAAGAAGTGGACACAGGATATAGGCTTGAGTTCGGGTTGAAAACCCAATGAGCTGGTTAGAAATCAGCCAGATTATCGATGTGCTGGGCGCAAAACCTTGCCCTGCTTGGCTTGCAGCAAATGCAACCATTTCAAGTTTTTTTATGGTTCTGTGAAGGAGTCGATGAGCGGCAAGAAGGGAAGTGCGACGGCGTTTATTTCACCGTCCATTTGCCCCTTCCAGCCTCACGGCCTATTTCCGGGCAGTGATCACCGCGCGCATCGGCGCCGGCAGGCCTTCGACGGTTTTGCTGTGGTCGTCGGGGTCGAGGAAGTCGCTCAGTGACTGGAATTTCATCCATTCGGTGCCGCGTTGCTCGGCCACGGTGGTGATGCTCACGTCCACGCATTTCACGTCGGTGAAGCCGGCGCGGCGCACCCACTTTTCCAGGGCTGGGACGGAAGGCAGGAACCAGACGTTGCGCATCTGCGCGTAGCGGTCTTCGGGAACCAGCACTTGGTGCTCGTCGCCGGGCACTACCAGTGTTTCCAGGACCAGTTCGCCGCCTTTGACCAGGCAATCCTTGAGCGCCAACAAGTGCTCGATCGGAGAACGGCGGTGGTAGAACACCCCCATGGAGAACACGGTGTCGAAGCCTTCCAGCCCGGCGGGCAGGTCTTCCAGGGCGAAGGGCAGGTGCCAGGCGGGGAGGTCGGGCAGGTAGCGTTGCACGGCCTGGAACTGGCAGAAGAACAGCCAGTTGGGGTCGACGCCGATGACGCTGTCGGCACCGGCGCCGAGCATGCGCCACTGGTAGTAGCCGTTGCCGCAGCCGACGTCGAGCACGCGTTTGCCGCGCAGGTCGAGGTGGGGGGCGACGCGGTCCCATTTCCAGTCCGAGCGCCATTCGGTGTCGACGTGGACGCCGAACAGGTCGAAAGGGCCTTTGCGCCACGGGGACAGGCCCATTAGAGCGGCGCGCATCTGGTCGTAGGTGCCGGGGTTGTCTTCGCAGTCCAGGCGCAGGCCGTTGACCAAGTCTATGTTGCAGGCGGTTACCGGGGGCAGGGCGTCGAGGGCGCTCTGCCAGCGCTGGAGGTCGCCGTGGCCTTTTTCCATCTTGGTGTCGAGCTGGGCTTGCAGGCCATTGGCCCAGTTAGCCAGCGGGGTGTTGGCAAGGCGGCGGACGAGCGGGGACAGGTCAATCATGGCAGGGCGATCATCGAGGCGAAGTTGAGGCATTGGAACCAGGGCACGACCTTGCTGAAGCCGGCGGCGAGCAGGCGGTCGCGGTTTTCTTCGAGGCTGTCGGGCTTCATGACGTTTTCAATGGCGCTGCGTTTCTGCGCTATTTCCAGGTCGCTGTAGCCGTTGGCGCGTTTGAAGGCGATGTGCAGGTCGGTGAGCAAGTCGTGTTGTTGGTCGTCTTCGAAGCGCAGTTTTTCCGAGAGGATCAGTGCGCCGCCGGGGACCAGGGCCTGATGTATGCGGGTGAGCAGTTCCAGGCGCTGGGCCGGGGGGATGAACTGCAGGGTGAAGTTGAGCGCGATAACCGACGCGGGCTTGAAGCCCAGGGCCAGGATGTCGCCCTCGATGACGTCGACCGGTAGCAGTTCCTGAAACATGGAGTTCTGCGCGTTGAGGTATTCGCGGCAGCGCTCGACCATCGCCTGGGAGTTGTCGATGGCGATCACCTGGCAGCCTTCGGCGCGCACGTGGCGGCGCAAGGCTTGGGTGACGGCGCCCAGGGAGCTGCCCAGGTCGTAGAGTGTGGTGTTGGGCTGGGCGAATTGCGCCGCGAGCACGCCGATGTTTTCGACGATGGTGGGGTAGCCGGGGACCGAGCGTTTGATCATGTCCGGGAACACGCGCACCACGTCTTCGTTGAAGGCGAAGTCGGGGACCTGGCTCAGGGGCTGGGCGAATAGGCGGTCGGGCTCTTTGCTCACGGGGCGATCCAGGCGGGTTGCGGGAAATCGGGGCGGCATTTTAGCGGATGTAGGGCGGGGGTGCATTTTTTGTGGGATGTGCGGTGTGGTAGTGGAACCGCGGTGCCCATTTCGCGGCCGATGACCGCTCCTACGGGGGGGACGATTCCTGTAGGAGCGGTCTGTGGCCGCGAAGGGCCCCCGCGGTGTAGCAGTTGGACTGCGGTGCCCGTTTCGCGGCCGATGACCGCTCCTACGGGGGATGACGATTGCTGTAGGAGCGGTCTGTGGCCGAGAAGGGCCCCCGCGGTGTAGCAGTTGGACTGCGGTGCCCATTTCGCGGCCGATGACCGCTCCTACGGATTATTTTACGGTGATGTCGCAGCTGAAGGTTTGAGCTGGGGGGATTTCCGGGGCCCAGGGTTGCTGCAGCACGAGCATCAGGTGACCCTTGCCTGGGGTGCGCGCCTGGAAACGCCAGGTGGATTGCCCGGCAGCCCCGACCACCCCGGCTTCTTCTGGATGGCTGTAGACCTCTGGCCCGAGGCTGCGCAAAACGCTCGCGCCCGGATTCTGCACCAGCCAGCGGTAGCCGGTACTAGGGTTGGTCGGCAATTGCAGGGTGACGGTCTGGTCGACGTTGAGGAAAACCGGGCATTGGCTCTGACTTTCCAGCACGACGCTGTGAAGCGGTTGCTGGGCGCAGGCTGTAAGCGCGGCAAGGCTGGCGGGAAGGATCAGGCGGACGACGGACATGGTGGCTCCGAACGGACGAGGATCTGGAAAGCATAACCCAGTTCGTCGAATGTGCAGGAGTGAGGCGTATGAGCCGCGTTTGGGGAGATTGTGGTGAGTCTGGTGGGGCGGTGGTGGGGCCGGACGCGGCTCGCGCCGCTGCTACAGGGGGTCGTGTCGTTTCGGGGCGTTGCAGCCACCGCCCGAGCCGCGTCAGGGCGCAAGGGGTGTGGCGGATAGGGCCGTTGTGGCAGCGGCGCGAGCCGCGTCAGCGCGCAAGGGTGTGGCGGATGAGGCCGTTGTAGCAGCGGCGCGAGCCGCGTCAGCGCGCAAGGAGTGTGGCGGATGAGGCCGTTGTAGCAGCGGCGCGAGCCGCGTCGGGGCGCAAGGGGTGTGGCGGATGGGGCCGTCGTAGCAGCGGCGCGAGCCGCGTCGGCGCGCAAGGGGTGTGGCGGATGGGGCCGTCGTAGCAGCGGCGCGAGCCGCGTCAGGGCGCAAGGGTGTGGCGGATGGGGCCGTCGTAGCAGCGGCGCGAGCCGCGTCGGCGGTAGATGAAGTATGTCTGAAGGGGGGCAATGCCCCCTGACGCGGCTTGCGCCGCCGCTACAGGGGGTGGATGGGTTAGAAGAGAATCTTGGCGACGTCGGCGAAACGTTTGGCGAAATGCACGGTGATGCCCTGCTTGAGGTAATCCGGCAGCTCTTCGAAATTGCCACGGTTTGGCTCGGGCAGGATCAACTCCATGATCTTCTGCCGCCGCGCGGCGATGACTTTTTCGCGCACGCCGCCGATCGGCAGCACGTGCCCGGTCAAGGTCAGCTCGCCGGTCATGGCCACGCCCTTCTTCGGCGCCTGGTCGCGGGCCAGGGACAGCAGCGCGCTGGCCATGGTCACACCCGCGCTCGGGCCGTCCTTGGGCGTGGCGCCTTCGGGTACGTGCAAGTGCACGAAGGCCTCGTCGAAGAACTTGGAATCGGCGCCGAACTGCGCAAGATTGGAGCTGACGTAGCTGTAGGCAATTTCCGCCGACTCCTTCATCACCTCGCCCAATTGCCCGGTCAGCTTGAAGCCACGGTTCAGCGTATGGATACGTGTCGCCTCGATCGGCAAGGTGGCGCCGCCCATGCTGGTCCAGGCCAGGCCGGTGATCACGCCCTTGCCCGACAGCACCTGCTCGCTGCGGAACACCGGCATCCCCAGGGAAGCTTCGAGGTCCTTGGGCACAAGTTTGATCGGTACATCAGGCTTGTCGATCAACTGCACCACGGCCTTGCGTACCAGTTTGCCCAGCTGTTTTTCCAACTGGCGCACGCCGGCCTCGCGGGCATAGCCTTCGATCACCGTGCGCAGCGCACTGTCGCTGATGGTCAGGCGATTCTTGTCGACACCGGCCTTGGCCAGTTGCTTGGGCCATAGATGGCGCTTGGCGATGGCCATTTTCTCTTCGGTGATGTACCCGGACAGGCGGATCACTTCCATACGGTCGAGCAGCGGGCCGGGGATGGAATCCAGGGTGTTGGCAGTACATACGAACAGCACCTTGGACAGGTCCAGGCGCAGATCCAGGTAGTGGTCGAGGAAGTCGACGTTCTGTTCCGGGTCCAGGGTTTCCAGCAGCGCCGACGCTGGGTCGCCCTGGAAGCTCTGACCCATCTTGTCGATCTCGTCGAGCATGATCACCGGGTTCATCACCTCGACGTCCTTGAGCGCCTGCACCAGCTTGCCCGGCTGGGCACCGATGTAGGTGCGGCGATGGCCCTTGATCTCGGCTTCGTCACGCATGCCGCCGACGCTGAAGCGATAGAACGGACGACCCAGGGATTCGGCGATGGACTTGCCGACGCTGGTCTTGCCCACGCCCGGCGGGCCCACCAGCAGCACGATGGAGCCACTGATCTCGCCTTTGTAGGCGCCCACCGCGAGAAATTCGATGATGCGTGTCTTGATGTCGTCGAGGCCGGCGTGGTGCTGGTCGAGCACCTTGCGCGCATGCTTCAGATCGAGCTTGTCCTTGCCGTACACACCCCATGGCAGGGCCGTGGCCCAGTCCAGATAGTTGCGCGTGACGGCGTATTCCGGCGAGCCAGTTTCCAGGATCGACAGCTTCTGCATTTCCTCGTCGATGCGCTTCTGCGCGGCGGGCGGCAAGGTCTTGTCCTGCAGACGCTGCTGGAACTGCTCGACGTCGGCGCTGCGATCGTCCTTGGTCAGGCCCAGCTCCTGCTGGATGACCTTGAGCTGTTCCTTGAGGAAGAACTCACGCTGGTGCTCGCCGATCTTCTTGTTCACTTCGGCGGAAATTTCTTTCTGCAGCCGTGCGACTTCGACTTCCTTGCGCAGCATCGGCAGGACTTTTTCCATGCGCCGCAGCATCGGCACGCAGTCGAGCACGCCCTGAAGCTCGTTGCCCGTGGCCGAGGTGAGCGCGGCGGCGAAGTCGGTCAATGGGGACGGGTCGTTGGGGCTGAAACGGTTGAGGTAATTCTTCAGCTCTTCGCTGTACAGCGGATTGAGCGGCAGCAGCTCCTTGATGGCGTTGATCAGCGCCATGCCGTAGGCCTTCACCTCGTCGGTGGGCTCGATGGGCTGCTGCGGGTATTCGACTTCTACCAGATACGGCGGGCGATGGTGCTTGAGCCAGGTGCGGATACGCACGCGCGACAGCCCCTGCGCGACGAATTGCAGCTTGCCGTTTTCGCGGCTGGCGTGGTGGATCTTCACCAGCGTGCCGTACAGCGGCAGGCTGGAAGTGTCGAAATGGCGATGATCGTCGGGCGGGGTGTCCATGAAGAACAGCGCCAGCGAGTGGTGCTCGGTGTTGGAGACCAGGTCCAGGGTTTCCGCCCAGGGCTCTTCGTTGACGATGACCGGCAGCACCTGCGCGGGGAAGAACGGGCGGTTGTGGATCGGGATGACGTAGACCTTGTCCGGCAGGTTCTGCCCAGGCAGGGCCAGCTCGGTGCTGGAGTGGGTCGAGTGCTCGATGTGCTCGTTGTCCAGATCTTCGGACGGATTCTCGTTGGATTCCTGCTGGTCGCTCATGGGGCACCTGCGTCAATGACTATGCTGCTTAGATGGGGCAGGGTGCGACTGGTTTCAATGGTTGCACTGAAGCTTTGCGGCCGGCTGCCGATAAGGTTGTAACCGGGCTTGTGGCCCAAGTGGGCCGCAACAGGCGACACTTTCATCCGTCAGGTAAATTTTCATGATCAGGTTTGGCGCCTTGCTCGGCAGTCTCGTCCTCAGTACGTGGGTCAGCGCGGCCTCCTTCGAGGCACGTATCACCCAGGCCGACGGCAAGCCTCTGGCCGACGCAGTGTTCAGCCTGTCCGGAGGGCCGGCGGCCGCCGGATCCAGGCAGGCCACGGCGGTCATGGACCAGCGCGCGCAGAAGTACCTGCCGCACGTGCTGGCCGTGGCCACCGGTACCTCGGTTTCATTTCCCAACAGCGACAATATCCGCCATCAGGTGTATTCCTTTTCGCCCGCCAAGCGCTTCGAGCTGCGGCTCTATGAGGGCACGCCGAGCAAGCCGGAGCTGTTCGACAAGCCTGGTGTGGTAGTCCTGGGTTGCAATATTCACGACTGGATGCTTGGCTATATCTATGTCACCGATGATCCCTGGTTCGCCGTCAGCGACGAGCAAGGGCGCGTGCGTTTCGATCAATTACCCGCAGGCCGCTACCACGTGAGCCTGTGGCATCCGCGCAGCGTGGATGCGCAAGTACAGCCAGGAGGCGAGATCGACATGACGGCGACGGCCATGACGCAGAACTACACCCTGAAGGTCGAGGCAACAGCAGACGACGCTGCCCAGGAGCCGGCGACCGGCGCGTTCAGCGATGCGTTCAAAAAGGCTGCCGGTGAAGCTGCGCAATAGTTTCCAGGCGCGCATCGCCTGCGTACTCATTCTGCTGCTGTCGGTGGTAGTGGGGGCCTTGACCGTGGCCGTGAAAGTGGCCACCAACGATGCCGTGCGCGCCCAGGCCCGCGAGCAGCTGCAAGTGGGCACGCGAGTGTTCGAGCGTCTGCTGGATGTGCGCGGTCGGCGCCTGCGCGACGGCGTGCAGTTGCTGGCTGCCGACTTCGGTTTCCGCGATGCGGTGTCCAGCGGCGACTCGCCGACCATCCGTTCGGCGCTGCAGAACCAGGGCGCGCGCATCGGCGCCACCGACATGTTCGTGTTGGGCATGGACGGTCGTGTCCTGGCCAGTACCGTGGACCAGGTCCCCACCGGCAGCGTGTTTCCCTATGACACGGCGCTGCGCGAAGCCCGCCGAACCAGCCAGTCGATGCTGTTCGTGCCGCTGCAGGGGCTGCCGCACTTGCTGGTGGAAGCGCCAGTGCTGGCACCGCTGCCGATCGCGCGGGTGGTGATGGGTTTCAGCATGGATGTGACCCTTGCCCAGGAATTGCACTCGCTGACCAACTTGCAGGTGTCCTTCCTGACTACCGAGGCCGGCAAGGTCGGCACGCTGGTGAGCACCCAGCCGACCGAATTGTCCGCCAGCATCAGTCAGTGGATGCAGGTCAATGAATCGGCGGCGCAGCACATTTCCCTTTCCGAACACAATGATCGTACCTACCTCAGCCAGCCCTTGCTGCTGGCCAGCAGCAGTGGCCCGGAGGGCGGAAAAGTCATGGCACTGCTGCAAAGCCCGCTGGATGAAGCGATGCGCGCGTTCGTCGCCCTGGATCGCAATATCTTCGGTATTGCCTTCGCCGCATTGTTGGCCTCCCTGGTGGGTGCCTTGCTGCTGGCGCGCAGTGTCTCGCTGCCGGTGCAGAGCCTGGCGCGGGCCGCTGGGCGCATCGGCCATGGCGACTACCAGACCGACGTGCCGCTGGACCGCACCGACGAACTGGGCGTGCTGGCCAAGGCCATCAGTCGCATGCAGGCCGGGATCGCCGAGCGCGAGCTGCAACTGGCCCACAATGCCTTGCACGACGCGCTGACTGGCTTGCCCAACCGCACGCTGGCGATGGAGCGCCTGGGCAGCGCCATTGCCGCCGACCGACCGATCGCACTGCTGTACATCGGTATCGATAACCTGCGCGAACTCAGTGAAAGCGGTGGACCGACCTTCGTCGACAAACTGCTCCAGCAAGTCGCGCAGACGCTGCTGGAGCTGGTGCGACCCGGCGACACGGTCGCGCACCTGATCACCGACGAGTTTCTCCTGCTGCTGGAAAACCTCGACAGCGACAGCGCCGTGGCGGTGGCCGACAAACTGCAACAGGTGCTGCTGCAACCCCACCGTTTCGGTGGCCACGACGTTGCCATCGACTGCCGTATCGGCATCGCGGCCTTCCCCTCCGACGGCCTGAGCGCCGAGGAGTTGCTGGCGCGTTCGGCAATCGCGATGAAAGACGCCGCCGACATGCCGGGTCGCCTGCAGGTGTATCAGCACGGTCGCGACCTCGCGCACCAGCGTCAGGTGCGGCTGATCCGCGACCTGCGTCGGGCCGCCGCGAACAACGAGTTGTCCCTGCACTACCAGCCCAAGCTGGACCTGCGCGACAAGCAGGTACGCCAGGCCGAAGCCTTGCTGCGTTGGCAGCATCCACAGTTGGGCAATGTCTCGCCCGGTGAATTCATCGAGCTGGCCGAGCGCACCGGCAGTATCCAGACGCTGACCCGGTGGGTGATCGAGGAAGGCATTCGACAGTTGAGCGAATGGAACACGCGCGGCCTGGTCGTGCAGTTGTCGCTGAACATCTCGGCGGATGACCTGCTGGGGTCCGACCTGCCTGAGCGGGTCGTGCGCCTGCTCGGCCTGCACCAGGTACCGGCCGAGCAGTTGATTTTCGAGATCACCGAAAGCGCGATCATGCGCGAGCCCGAGAAGGCGCTGAAGGTGCTCAACAGCCTGCGCGACTGCGGTATCAGCTTGTCTGTCGACGACTTCGGCACCGGCTATTCGTCGCTGGCCCACCTCAAGCGCCTGCCGGTGCAGGAGCTCAAGATCGACCAGTCGTTCGTGCGCAACCTCGACGAAACCAGCGAGGATGCGGTGATCGTGCGGTCCACCATCGAAATGAGCCACAACCTGGGCCTCAAAGTGGTGGCCGAGGGCGTCGAATACGAACACAGCCTGCGCTTGCTCGAACGCTGGAACTGCGACACCGCCCAGGGCTATCTGATCAGCCGGCCGCTGACCGCTGTCGCCTTCGAAGCCTGGATGCAGCAGTCCTCGCCCATTTCAATTGCCGTGGTTCACTGATGTCATGATGCGAAAAGCCGTGTTGTTGTGCTCGCTGGCCTTGTGCTGGCAACCGTCGCTCTACGCCAACGAGGGCCGTTTGTTGGCCACCGGCGGTGCCAGCAGTATCGACGGCGCTGCCGGTGGGGGGATCACGCCCTGGGCCGTGCTTTCCGGCTATGGCGAGCAGGGCGAGTGGGGCGCGACGGCATTTGCCACCCGCGTGGACCTGCCGGACTACCGGCTCGACGTGGCAGGCATGGCCGCCAGCTACGACAATCGCATCGAATTCTCCTACGCCCGACAACGCTTCGACCTGGGCTCGCTGGTGCACAAGCTGGGGCTGCCCGAAGACAGCCTCAGCCAGGACGTTTTCGGGGTGAAGGTGCGCCTGTTCGGTGACCTGATCTACGACCAACTGCCACAGGTGGCGCTGGGCCTGGCTTACAAGCGGCAGAAGGATTTCCTCATTCCCAGCCTGGTCGGCGCCAAGCGTGACGAAGATGTCGAGGGTTACCTGACGGCCAGTCGCCTGTTCATGGGCGCAGCGTTTGGCTACAACCTGCTGGTCAATGGCGGAGTGCGCTACAGCCGCGCCAACGAACTGGGCCTGTTGGGCTTCGGCGGTGATTGCCGCGACAGCCGCAGCCTGCTCAAGGAGGGTTCGCTGGCCGTGCTGTTCAACCCGCGCTGGGCGTTGGGCGTGGAGTACCGAGAGAAGCCGGACAACCTGTCGTTCGCCGGCGAAAGCGACTGGGCGGATGTGTTCCTGGGGTATTTCCCCAACAAGCATCTGGCGATCGTGCTGGCCTACGCGAAACTGGGCGAGATCGCCACGCTGGACAACCAGAACGGCACCTACCTGTCCGTGCAAGGGAGTTTTTGACATGCGCATGTGTGTGCTGGGCATGGTTCTGCTGTTGGGTGCCTGCACGGGTCACCAGCAGCCGGCCAAGGACGACAGCCTGTACCAGGCGCTGGGTGGCAAACCGGGGATCAGCCGGATCGTGGAGGGGATGTTGCTGAACGTGGCTCGGGATGAGCGAATCGTGGCGCACTTTCGCAACGTCAACATCGAGTTGCTGCGTGTGCAGTTGATCGACAAGTTCTGTGTCGAGGCGGGCGGGCCGTGCGAGTACACCGGGGATGACATGGTGGAAGCGCACAAGGGCCAGCAGATCAGCCGCAGCGAGTTCAACGCGCTGGTGGAGGATCTGATCAAGGCCATGGAAGCCCAGGGAGTTCCGGTGCCGGCGCAGAATCGGTTGTTGGTCAGGCTGGCGGCGCAGCGGGGGGAGGTGATTGAGAAGTAGCGGGGTGAATGGTCGTCACTGACACACTCAAAAAAACGGCTCCCGAGGGAGCCGTTTTTCATTACATCGACATCACTTGTTTTCAGGCAGTGCAAACGCCATCACGTAGTCACCCTGCTTGGTACCCAGCGAGCCGTGCCCGCCAGCGACCACCAGTACATACTGACGGCCATCCTTGCCGGTGTAGGTCATCGGCGTGGTCTGTGCGCCTGCAGGCAGGCGACCTTCCCACAGCTGCTTGCCGTTGCGGATATCGTAGGCACGCAGGTACTGGTCAAGCGTACCGCTGAGGAACGACACGCCGCTGGCCGTGGTGAAAGCGCCACCCAGGCTCGGCACGCCCATGCTCAACGGGATTGGCACAGGCGAGCTGTCGCGCACGGTACCGTTCTTGTGTTTCCAGATGGTCTGGTGAGTGGTCAAGTCGACCGCAGCCACGTAGCCCCAGGCAGGCGCCTGGCAAGGCAGGCCCATCGGTGACAGCAGCGCCTCCAGGATTACCCCGTACGGCGCGCCCTTGTTGGGCTGCACACCCTCGGTTTCGCTCTTGCGACCAGGGCCGCCGGCCACTTCTGCAGCAGGCACCAGCTTGGAGCGGAAAGCCATGTAGCTTGGGTTGACGAACGCCACCTGACGCACCGGGTCGACCGACAGGCCACCCCAGTCGAACACGCCGAAGTTGCCTGGGTACACCAAGGTGCCCTGCAGCGAAGGTGGCGTGAACGGACCTTCATAGCGCAGCGACTTGAAGTCGATCCGGCACAGCATCTGGTCGAATGGCGTCACACCCCACATGTCGCGCTCTTGCATGACCGGTGGCATGAAGTTGAGGTCGGATTTTGGTTGAGTGGGCGAGGTGTGGTCGCCTTCCACCGCGCCCTGGGGCACCGGCACTTCGTGGATCGGCACGATCGGCTCGCCGGTCAAGCGGTTCAGCACGTAGATGCTGCCCTGCTTGGTCGAGGCCAGCACGGCCGGCTTAACGCCATCGGCGGTCTTGAGGTCCATCAGGGTAGGCTGGCCGCCCACGTCCATGTCCCACAGGTCGTGATGGGTGAACTGGTAGGTCCACTTCACATGGCCGGTGTCGATGTCCAGCGCGGTCAGGCCAGCGCTGTACTTCTCCGACTCGGGAGTGCGGTTGCCGCCCCACTGGTCGGGCATCTGGTTGCCCATGGGCAGGTACAGCATGCCGTTCTTTTCATCGACGCTGAACATGGACCACATGTTCGGCGAGTTGCGGGTATAGGTCTGGCCCGCAGCGATCGGCGTGGTGTCGTCGGGGTTGCCGCTGTCCCAGTTCCATACCAGGTGACCGTCGTGCACGTCATAGGCGCGGATCACGCCCGAAGGCTCGTCCACCGAAACGTTGTCGGTCACGTGGCCGCCAATCACGACCAGGTTCTTGGTCACGGCCGGTGGCGAAGTGGAGTAGTAACCACCCGCAGCGAACTCGCCGATGTTGGCGCGCAGGTCGATCTGGCCCTTGTCGCCGAAGTCTTCGCACATCTTGCCAGTGTCGGCATTCAGAGCGATCAGACGGGTATCGGCAGTCGGCACGAAGATGCGCTTCGGGCAGGCAGTCGGCGCAGCCGCAGGTGCGGTGGCGTCGGTGGCCGGGCTGGCGGCGGCGTAGGCAGCGTCATCGTGATACGACACGCCACGGCAGGTCATGTGGGCCCAGCCCTTGAAGTTCGGCGCGTTCTGCGTGCTGATCTTCGGGTCGAAACGCCAGATTTCCTTGCCGGTGTCCGGGTCCAGGGCGATGACCTGGCTGTGTGGCGTGCATACGTAGAGCATGCCGTTGACCTTGAGCGGGGTGTTCTCCGCAGTAGTCTCGCCCGGATCGTTCGGGCCAGGGATGTCGCCGGTGCGGTAGGTCCAGGCCGGGGTCAGCTTGCTGACGTTTTCCGGGGTGATCTGCGCCAGTGGCGAGTAGCGATCGCCGTGGGCACTGCGACCGTAGGAGTTCCAGTCACCGTCGGGCATCGCCGGTGCGGTGTTGGGCATGTTGGCGGTTTCGCGGTCCAGCTCGCCTTTGATTTCACCAGGGTTGGTGAACTGGCTGGCCAGTGCGCAGAGGCCCGCCAGAACCACGGCGATGCTCAGCGCAGCCGTGGCCTTGGGTGCAGGCTGGCGCAGCAGTGGCTTGCGGAACCAGGGCAGCAGCAGGACCACGCCCAAGGCAAACCAGAGGGCCAGGCGCGGCACCAGTTGCCACCAGTCCAGACCCACTTCGTACAACGACCAGACGGTGCTGGCGAACAATACCGCTGCATACAGGCCGATGGCCGAGCGACGACCCTGCAGCAGCAGCACGCCGGTGAAGCCTACGCCGATACCGGCGATCAAGTAGTACAGCGAGCCACCCAGGGTGGCCAGTTTGATACCGCCGGCCAGCAAGGCCAGACCCATCAGCAGCATCACGATACCCAGAAGTTTGGGCAGCAGGCGCGACCGACGCAAAGCACCGTCAGTGCTCATAGTGAGTTTTCTCCGTCATGTTCAAATGGTTCAGCAGAGTTCAAGTTTTTCTGAGCTCGTGTGTGTAAGGGTATTTCAGCGCCGTTTAGTTTCAGAACGATGCTTGAATCTTCAAGCCGCCAATCAATGCGTCGTCGATGTGGCTGACGCCGCCCGGGTGGCGGATGTACTGCAGGTTCGGTCGCAGCACCAGCCAGTTGGCCATGTGAACCCCGTAGTAGAGCTCGGCGCTGTACTCGGTGTCCTGGATCGGCAGGTACGCGGCATCGTTGTAATCGCTGAGCGCGAGGGTACGGTTGTGCCACTCGGCGTTCTTGCGATACGCCGGGTTGACGTGGACCCTGGCCACGGCGAAACCGATGTCGTCGCGCGCACGCGCATCGAACAGACCCTTGTAGACGACGCCGGCCTGGACGTAGTTGTCGATGGCGTTGGTTTTCTTGTCATGCAGGGTGGCGTTGGCGAACACGCTCAGGCCCCGCGAGTTGTCGCTGGCGACACGGGTCAGCTGTTGCTGGGCACCCAGCCAGAAACCGTGGCGGCTGGAAGCACTGCGGTAATCCTGGCCGGTGATTGCAGCAGGCTGACCGCTGCGGTCCTTGTAGACGTCGTCGGCGTCTGCGGTGCTGTAGTAGTAGCCGGCACGGTACTCGCCCGGCAGCCCGCCGAGCGTCGGCTTCCAGATCAGCTCGACTGGCAGCATGGCGCCTTCGGTACCGCTGCCGCTGAGCTTGAAGCCGTTGTCGTTCTCCAGGTTCGAGGGGTTCTGCTCGAAAATGCCGACCTGGGCGTACAGCTGCGGTGTGATGTTGTACTTGATGCGCAACGCCCACTGGCTCACCGGCCAGTTGTACCAGACGCTGCCGACCCAGTTGCCCACCTGTGAGCCACAGAACGCCAGGTTCTGGAAGTCGCACGGGAAGCTGTTGAATTCTTCGCCTTCACCGAAGCGACCGGCCTTGATGTCCAGGCGCTGGTCGAAGAACTTCTGCTGGTACCACAGCTGGGTGATCCGCGTAATGTTGCCGCGCCCCCAGACTTCCTGCGCCGATGTGAAACCGCCGACACGCGGATCGTTGATCCGGTCGTTGCTGATGTTGTCGCCGTTGCGGTCGGTCAGGGTGAGCTGGAACTCGGCGTCGTGCCAACCGAGGATCTTCTCCAGGTCCATGTGCACGCCCAACGCAAACTGGTCGCTGTAGCGCGTGGCATGGTCGTGGTTGTAACCGCCGTGCAGGTTGCTGCCGACTTCGCCGGTGTAGTCGAGCTTGAAATCGTAGCCTTTGGCGGAAAGATCTCCGCGGGTGCCGTTCCAGTCGCCGAACATGAACGGAGACTGCGAATCGAAGGCGGGCAGGGCAACAGCGCTTTGGCTGGTGCCCAGGGTACCCAGTGCAAGTAACGCGGTGAACGGCAAAAACGCCATGGGGCGTGAGGGGGCAGTAAGAGGCATTGGCAGAGGGTTCTTCTGGTGGGTCCGAAGCTGTTCGAGAAGCGCTTCGTTATTTTTCAAAAGTGAAACGTTTCAGTTTGTTGCGGCGGAAGGATATAGCTCGAGGCCCCGCTTTTAAAGCCGGGTTTGAAAGAGGGTCAGTTGCCGAAACTGCAACAGTGCGGCGGCTTGCCGCAGGCGGCGCGCACGCACGGCGCGGTCTGGCGCCTGCCCGAATGGGCATTGCGGCCGATGGCGAGCGCCCAATAAAAGCTTTGCGCCGCCGTGCCCGTTGGTTAAGGTGCGCACCTTCTGCCCCGCCGTTTCTGGAGCCTGGCATGCATGAGCCTACACACAACCCCCTGCACGGCGTAACGCTGGAGCAGATCCTCATTGCGCTCGTGGCGCATTACCAATGGGAAGGACTGGCGCAGCGGATCGACATCCGCTGCTTCAAGAGTGACCCGAGCATCAAGTCGAGCCTGACCTTCCTGCGCAAGACGCCTTGGGCGCGGGAAAAAGTCGAACGGCTCTATGTGCAACTGCAGCGCGGCAAGCGTTGATCCCTGGCGAACGCCGGTTGGTTGCGCTGGCGGCGGCCGCCACCTGGTTTGCTCTGGCCCTGCAGCTGTATCTGGTGCTGTGGTCGCGCTGGCAGATCGAAGCGAGCCTGCTGGGTGGGCTGGTGCATTTCTTCAGCTTCTTCACCATTCTTACCAATACGGCAGTGGCTGGCGTGTTGACCGCTCACGTGTCGACGTGCGACTCGAAATGGCGGCGTATCTGCCTGCGGCCCGCGGTGAGCAGTGGGGTCATGGTCAGTATCGTTGTGGTCGGCGTGGCCTACAGCCTGTTGCTGCGCAACCTGTGGCAGCCCCAGGGTTGGCAATGGCTGGCCAACGAGTTGCTGCACGATGTGCTGCCGGTCGCTTTCGTGCTGTATTGGGCACTCTGCGTGCCCAAAGGTACGTTGCGCTTGTGGCACGTACCGGCGTGGGCGATCTATCCACTGGTGTATTTCGCCTACCTGTTGCTGCGTGGACAGAGCATCGGCGTCTACCCTTATCCGTTCCTGGACGTTTCGAAGCTGGGCATGGGGCAGGTCTGGTTGAATGCACTGGGCGTATTGATGGCCTTCCTTGGCTGCTCCGTGCTGGTGTTGGCTGTGGACCGCTGGTGGGGGCGTCGGGGCACGCGCTAGGCGACCCCGTGCACCGACCAGGCGCCAGCGTCACTCGCCGTCGTCACCTTCGAGCCGCCAGTAGCCGGCGGCCTTGATCTGCTCTTCGCTCAGCCCATGCTGGTCGAGCAACACGCGCCGCAACTTGCGCGAGAGCCCCGCCTCGGTCGCGATCCAGCCGTAGACCACGCCTTCGGGCAGGCGCAGGTCGCTGACCGTCTGCAGCAGGTCGCCATGGCGACGGTCGACCCAGATCACCTCGAATGCCGCCGCGCTGTCGAACGACTGCTGCTCGTCGGCGTTCTCTACCTCGACCACCAGCAGAGCACGACGGTTGGCCGACAGTTCTTCCAGACGGCGCGCCATGGCTGGGATCGCCGTTTCGTCGCCGATCAGCAGGTAGGCGTCGAACACATCCGGTACATGCATCGAGCTGCGTGGGCCGCCGATGTGCAGGAATTGACCCGGCTCGGCCTGGGCCGCCCAGGTTGCGGCGGGGCCGTCGCCGTGCAGGACGAAGTCGATGTCCAGCTCGCCGGCTGCAAGGTCGATGCGCCGTGGGGTGTAGTCGCGCATGTCGGGCTTGGCTTCGTCCGGCGTCGGTGCTCCCAGCACCATGGTGTCGAGCGCCGCTTGCTGCTCCGGGGTGGTGGCGAACATCAGCTTGATGTGGTCATCGCAGCCTTCGCTCACGAAACCGGCCAGCTCGGGGCCGCCGAGGGTGATGCGGCGCATGCGTGGGGTGAGCTGCACAACACGCAACACCTGCAGGCGGCGACGTTTGATCTCGTGCATGACACGATGAATACCGAATGGGTTGTCTGCCTTCATTGCGGGGCTCCTGGTCCGATAGGGGGCTATCGACATAGCTTATTACGCCGCCAGGCCCGCGTGAATGAATTCGTTCGCCGCGCGCCCTGCCATTCAACGTGCAGCCTGCAAGGGCGCACTGCACTGGGTGTGTGCACCCGGCTGCAGGTAGGGAGTGAGAATCGGAGCCATGCCCTTGAGCACCTGCACCGGAAGCGCCGAAGTGAAGCGAAAGCCCTCCGCCGCCTTGCCCGGCACGAATGCGGTCAGGGTGCCGAAGTGGTTCTCGCCGATGAAGAACACGAACGTGGCGGTACGGTTGATGGCCTTCGAGCTGATCACCCGGCCCCCGGCACCGAAGCTGGAAATGCGGTTGTCACCGGTGCCGGTCTTGCCGCCCATCACCAGCGCCGTGCCGTCATCGGTCTTGAAACTGCCCGATACCCGCCGCGCGGTGCCGGCGTCCACCACCTGCGACAGCGCCTCGCGCATGGCCGCCGCGACCTCGGCGGGCAGAACTCGCTTGCCGCGGTCCGGATCGCTGATCACCCGAGTGTCGTAGGGGGTGTCGGCAGCAAAATGCAGGGTGTCGATGCGCACGGTAGGCAGCTTGATGCCATCGTTCTGAATGATGCCGATCAGCTCGGCCAAGGCCGCAGGGCGGTCACCCGAGCTGCCGATGGCGGTCGCCAGCGATGGCACCAGATGATCGAACGGATAACCCACGCGCTGCCAGCGCTGATGGATATCGGTAAACGCTTCGATCTCGAGCATGGTGCGAATACGGTTGTCGCGGGCGCGCTTGTGGCGACTGTTGAACAACCAGCTGTAAACCTCCTGCCGTTCGAACCGGCTGGCCGCGCCCGCCTCGCCGAACTTGGCATCCGGATGATTGAGCAGGTAGCCCAGCAGCCACAGGTCCAGCGGGTGGACGCGCGCGATGTAGCCCTGATCCGGCAAGTTGTAGCGGCCTGGGCCATAGCCGGTGTACATCTCGTTCAGGCGCTTGTCGGTGACGTTGTCGCTTTTGCTGTGCTCGCGCACGAAGCGATCGAATTGCGCCTGGGGCGCATTGGGGTACAGGTAGCGATGCACGGCCGCCAGCCGCTGCGGGGTAGGACGCATGCCGTCGAGGAAGGTTTCCAGGCGCTGCTCGGTGGTCTTGCGCTGGTACTTCTTCCAGAAGCGCTGGAGGAACTCCGTGCCTTCGCGATCGGCGAAGCGGGCCAGGTATTCCTGGCGACGCGGATCGTCGTCGTCCCTGAGCAACTGCCCGCTGTTGCTTGGCGCGGAGTAGGTGCTGTAGCGCACCAGGTCGCGCATCAGGCGGATGAAGGGCAGGTTGATGGACTCCTGCAGCGCTTCCTTGAGCGTGGGAATGCGGCCGTTGTCCTCGCGCCGAAAGTTGCCGAAAGTGTGGATCCCGCCGCCGGTGAAGAAACTCTCGGCAGGGCTTGCCGAGTACTTGCGCTCCAGGGCGGCGCCGAGCAGTGCCCGCGCATCGACGCCGGGGTTCTGGATCATGTAGTCGAGCACCCAGCGCGACAGCCGATCGGCTTCTTCGATCTTCACCTGGCGCAGTTGCGCGGGTGTCTGCCCGGCATAGCGCTCATGCAGTTCGTGAATGATCTCGAGGTAGGTGGTGAGCACGCGCATCTTGGCCGTCGACCCCAGCTCCAGCTTGCTGCCTTCGTTGATGTCGAAGGGCTGGTCGGTGTTGTCGGTCTGCACTCGTACCCGCGAGCCGTCGGCCGTCCGTTCGAACAGAGTGAAGCTGTAGCTGACCTCTCGGGTGCTGGCCGAGGTCAGCAGGCGCTCGCCGATCAGGCCGATCTGCTGGGCGAAGGCCGGGTCGGCAAGGTGGCGCAGATAATCACTGGCCTGTTTCTGCAGATCGGCATGCAGGGTGGTGGTGGCCGAGAGGTCCAGCCGGTCCAGGTCGTACAACGGTCGGTCAAGCATGAACGAGAGGCGGTTGCGCGCCACGCTGATGCCCTTGTTCGACTCGTTGGGTTGCCAGGTAGGCTCCTGCACCCAATCGCGGTACATGACCTGGCTGGCCAGGGCTGCGGTGGCCAGGGTCGGGTCAACGATACCGTTGGCGGCCAGCAGGCGAATATGGCTGTCGGTCAGCTCGGCGAGGTCGTCATGGCCCTTGTTGAGGAAGTACGAAGGACGGCGCTGGGCGATCATCAGCGACAGTACCTGGCGCAGGGCGAGCCCACGCGCGGCTTCGCTGGCGGGGTCGGTGGTGGTGCTGGCGAGGGCGCGGTTGACCTGCTCGAAATCGGCGCCATACCAGACCCGCAAGCCTTCGGCCATGCCGTGCACTTCACCATGGCCGGGCACGGCCGACAGCGGCACGCTGTTGAGGTAGTCGCGCACGACGCGCTGGCGTGCCTCCAGGGTCTGCGGACCGTCCTGATAGGCACGCACGCTGGCCGAGATCATCTGGCGAATCTTCTCCGGCCCGGAACCGGTCAGGCCGTCGGGCGAGTGTCGATACTTCTCCAATTGCGTGGCCAGGGTGCTGCCACCGGCCGACTGCCCGGGGAGGGCGAACATCTTGGCTACCTGCGACCAGGCCGCCTTGGCAAAGCGCGGCCAATCCACGGCAGGGTTGAGCAGGGGTTCGGGGCTGTCGAGCAGGCCGCGGTTCTCGACGAACAGCAGGCTGTTGACCATGACTGGCGGAATCTGGGCGAACTCGGTGTAGAGCTGCTGGGGGTAGCGATACAGGTACAACGGGTCGCCCCGGCAATCGGTGATCACCAGCCCGGCCTGGGGTTTTTCCTGATAGGGCACGAACAGGTCGTGCCCGGCGTAACGCATCAGCGCCGGCGAAAAATGCGTCTGTCGTTCGACCACGTAATTGCGCTTGAGCAGCCGTGGAATGAAATCGCCCAGGGCGCTGTAGCCCAGGCGCTTGTCGAACGGGCCCTCGCCTGGATAGACGATAGCTTCGCTTGGCCCCGGCTGCAGCTCGTAGGTCAGCGACGCCGCCCAACGGCTGAATTCGCGCGCCTGCAGTCGCGACGTCCGCATTTCCGCGTACATCGCATACGCCAGTGCCGCGACAGTGATCACCACCAGCAACCAGAACAGACGCCACCACAGGTGACGTTGACGTGGGCTATCTGGCAATGGAGACGGGTCAGGACTGCCAGCCGGGGTTGCAGTCTTGTCAGGTTCGGTTTGCCACAAAACGCCCATAGATATTCACACCGGTCACGGAAAATTCATCGCACCTGGAGCAAGTCTAGACGCTAGAGCAGTTGCGTGAAAAAAATGTGAAAATCAATGTGTCGGATATGTCGGTTCATTCCGATCGACTCTGCGGGCCCGATTCGGCCCGCCGGGGTCTCAGCGCAGCATTTCCTTGACCAACCGATCCTGCTCGATCAACTCGCGTTGCCGTGCATCGATTCGCGAGGCGAGCTGGAAGTTGTCCGCAGCCCGGCGCTTGGCCAGGTCCAGTTGCTGGATGGCCTGGTCGAACTCGCCGACCAGGGCGAAAAACTCGGCGCGTGCCTGATGCAGCCCGATGATGTTGCCGTTCTGCCCGCGCGTTTCGGCCACCAGGTACCACACGTCCGGGTCGTCCGAGCGGCTCTTGAGCAGGTTTTCCAGGCCTTTTTCGGCATCCGCCATGCGGTTCTGCTTGAGCAGCACGTCGACCCGCTTCTGGTTGATCGGGTAGTTGCCGGGATACTGCGTCACCAGCCGATCGATGCGCTGCTGGGCATCGGGAATGCGGTTGTTGGTGATGTCCAGATCGACCTGCGCCAGGTTGAAGGTGATGTCGTCCGGCTGTTTGCCGAGCAGCTGCTTGAGGTTCTCCCGCGCTTCGTTGAGTTGGCCAGCCTTGACCTGAGCCAGCGCCAAGCCATAGCGCGCGGGGAGCGCATTGGGGTTTTCATCCAGTTGCGCGCGGAAGCGCTTGGCTGCCAGCCCTGGGGTTTCCTCGTAGTACAGCTGAACGCGCGCGCGCATCAGTTGGTACCACAGGCTGTCTTCCTTGCCCCCTTTGGCGGCCTGTTCGGCGCGGTTGCGCGTGTCGGCGATACGCGATTCGCTGACCGGGTGAGTCAGGAGGAATTCCGGCGGCCGTGCATCGAAACGGTACTGGCGCATCAGGCGTTCGAACATGGTCGGCATGTTGCGCGGGTCGTAGCCGGCCTTTTCCATGTTGATGATGCCGATGCGGTCCGCCTCCTGCTCGTTCTGCCGGGAGAAGCGTCGCTGTTCCTGGATCGCCGCAGCCTGGCTGCCGGCGATTGCCGCAATGCCGGCGTCACCGGCACCGGACGCGGCGATCACGATGCCGGCCAGCAGCGCCGCCATCATCGGCAGTTGCATGCGCTGCTGCGCCTCGACCCCGCGCGCGAAGTGGCGTTGCGACAAGTGCGCCAGTTCGTGGGCCAGCACACCGATGTACTCACCCTCGGTTTCGGCATTGAAGAACAACCCGCCATTGACCCCGACGATGCCCCCTGGCGCAGCGAAGGCATTGAGCTCTTTGCTGTCGATCAGGATGAACTCCAGGCGCCGGTCGTTCAGCTGGCTGGTTTCAGAGAGCCGATACACGCTGGTTTCGACGAAATCCTTGAGCTGTGGGTCATTGAGCTGTTTGACCTGACCGCGCAGCAGGCTCAGCCAGGCACGACCCAACTGATGCTCCTGCTGGGGCGAGACGATCGCGGAACTGGCGTCGCCAAGTGACGGCAGATCGCTGGCGTGGCCCGGCAGCGCCAGCAGGCAGGCAAGTGTCAGCAGGGTAGGGCGCAGAAAGGGCATGCACTGAGCTCGGCAGATGAAAGGCCCTACTGTAGCCGCCCCATCCGACGACCACCAGAGGCGCCGGCCTTGGGTTATCCTGTCGCGCCGCTGGCTGCCGCGATCGAGGCGGCATCACGGCTTTCTTTGGTTGGAGAAGATATCGATGAGCGATGCGCCTGAATGTGACGCCGAGCTGGACACCAGCGGTCTTAATTGCCCGTTGCCACTGCTCAAGGCCAAGCTGGAACTGAACCGGATGGCCAGTGGCACGGTATTGAAGGTGATCGCCACGGACGCCGGCTCGCAGCGCGACTTCCGCTCGTTCGCCACGTTGGCAGGTCACGCGCTGTTACATGAACAGGCGCTGGACGGGGTCTACTCGTATTGGTTGCGCAAGGCCTGAGCCACCACCTTCGGTAGCTGGGCCATTCAAGGGAATTTCAATGTTCAAAGTGTTACGCAACTGGATCCAGCGGTACTTCTCCGACGAAGAGGCCGTCGTCCTGGCGGTGCTGCTGGTGCTGGCGTTCACCGCCGTACTGACCCTGGGCGGCATGCTGGCGCCGGTGCTGGCAGGGATGGTGCTGGCGTTTCTCATGCAGGGCCTGGTCAATTTCCTGGAACGCTTGCGGGTGCCTTCGGGCGTGGCCGTGGGAGCGGTGTTCGCGCTTTTCATGGGTGCGCTGGCGCTGTTCATGCTGGTGCTCGTGCCGCTGCTCTGGCACCAGTTGATCACGCTGTTCAACGAGTTGCCCGGCATGCTGGGCAAGTGGCAGTCACTGCTGTTGCTGCTGCCCGAACGCTATCCGCACCTGGTCAGCGACGAACAGGTGCTGCAGGCCATCGAAGCGGCGCGCGGCGAGATCGGCAAGTTCGGCCAGTGGGCACTGACCTTTTCCCTGTCCAGCCTGCCACTGCTGGTGAACATCATGATCTATTTCGTGCTGGTGCCGATCCTGGTGTTCTTCTTTCTCAAGGACCGGGTGATGATCGGCCGCTGGGTCAGCGGTTACCTGCCGCGCGAGCGGGCGCTGCTGACTCGGGTGGCGCAGGAGATGAACCGGCAGATCGCCAATTACATCCGTGGCAAGGTCATCGAGATCTTCATCTGCGGGGTGGTGACCTACATCGCGTTCGTTGCGCTGGGCTTGAACTACGCGGCGCTGTTGGCCCTGCTGGTAGGCGTGTCGGTAGTGGTGCCCTATGTGGGCGCCGTGGTGGTGACCGTACCGGTGACCTTGATCGCACTGTTCCAGTGGGGTTGGGGCGACCAGTTCATCTACCTGATGGTGGTGTACGGCATCATCCAGACCCTGGACGGCAACGTGCTGGTGCCGCTGCTGTTCTCCGAGGCGGTGAACCTGCACCCGGTGGCGATCATCTGCGCGGTGTTGCTGTTCGGCGGGCTGTGGGGGTTCTGGGGAATCTTCTTCGCCATCCCCCTGGCAACCTTGTTCAAGGCCGTGCTCGATGCCTGGCCGCGCCAGGAGCCCACCGTGGCGCCGATGCTCTGAAACCGCGGCGCGGCCTTCGCGGCCGCTGACCGCTCCTACACACGATCGTCGCAGGAGCGGTCAGTAGCCGCGAAAAATCCAACCCCCTCTCAACCCTTGCTCAACGCCTGTGCCGCCTCCAGCACGCTCTGCACATGCCCCGGCACCTTCACGCCACGCCATTCCTGGCGCAACACACCGTCCCGGTCGATCAGGAAGGTGCTGCGATCCACGCCCAGGTATTCCTTGCCATACAGCTTCTTCAACTTGATCACGTCGAACAGCTGGCACAACGCCTCGTCCTGATCGCTGATCAGCTCGAAGGTGAAGCCCTGCTTGGCCTTGAAATTCTCGTGGGACTTGAGCCCGTCGCGCGACACCCCGAATACCTCGGTGTCGGCGGCCTTGAACTGCTCGAGCAGGTCACGGAAATCCTGACCCTGGGTGGTGCAGCCCGGCGTGCTGTCCTTGGGATAGAAGTAGACCACCACCTGGCGGCCCTTGAGCTCGCTCAGGTGGACGGTCTGGCCGCCGGTGGCCTGGGCTTGGAAATCGGCTACAGGTTCGTTGAGAGCGACAGCCATCGGTCAGTCCTTACATGGGGTTCTGTGGGCGCCAGGGTTCGATCAGCGCATCCAGGTTCAAGGCATCGGCGAAGTCCAGGAACTGGTCGCGCAACCAGCTGATCTGCACGCCGGCGGGCAGTGTCACGGTAAACGTGGCATTGAGCATGGTGCCACCGGTCTGCGGCGCCTGGTAGGTGTCGCAGGTCAGGTTCTCCAGCTCGACGTTGTGGTCGATGAAGAACTGGCACAGCTCGTTGATGATGTCCGAGCGGTACGCCGAACTGACGTAGGCCACGTACGGCAGCGCCTGCGGGCGGCTGTCGAGGGTGGCGCTGCGCACCAGGCTGACCGTGAAGTCGTGTTTCTTGGCCAGCGAAGCCAGGCTGGTTTCCAGGCGCGCCAGGGCGTCCCAGTTGCCTGCTACCTGCAGCACCAGGGCGCTGTATTCGCCGTGGCGGGTCAGGCGCGAGGTGGACACCGAGCAGCGGGCGTCGTGGGCCGCGCGGCACAGTACATTGGTCAGTTCCATGGGATTGCGGCCCAGGGCGCTGATGACGAGGAATTGTTCGCGAACTGTGGGGGTGGACATGCAGCATTCCTAAAGCGATGAGCGGTCGGCGGCGTCAAGGGGCCGGATGACTGGTTCAAGGCCTGCGCCGTACCTCGTGCGTACCCCTGCCAACCGCCCGGCAACGCCCGCAAATACGGGGTAAAGCCAGGTGGCAAGGCTCAGGGACGGGGTTCGAAGCGCCGTTACGGCAGGCGATGACCAGGCAAGAAAGGCAACCCCTGCCGATCAAAGTCTGAAAGGGTATAGAAAACCGGCGCCAAGGGGAATGCTCGCGGCGTGGTACTTCGCTTGTGCAAGGTGGATAGCGCCAGTACCATTACCGCTCTCTTTTTCCGGCAGGAGCGGTTGCATGATTGCGGGCAGTATGGTGGCACTGGTCACACCCATGGACGCCCAAGGGCGTCTGGACTGGGACAGCCTGAGCAAACTGGTGGACTTCCATCTGAAGGAGGGCACCCATGCCATCGTCGCGGTCGGCACCACCGGCGAATCGGCGACGCTCGACTACGAAGAACACATCAAGGTCATCGAGCACGTGGTCAAGCAGGTGAACGGGCGTATCCCGGTCATCGCCGGTACCGGCGCCAATTCCACCCGCGAGGCCGTCGAGCTGACCCGCAATGCCAAGAAGGCCGGCGCCGATGCGTGCCTGCTGGTCACGCCGTACTACAACAAGCCGACCCAGGAAGGCCTGTACCAGCACTTCAAGCACATCGCCGAAGCCGTCGACATTCCGCAGATCCTCTACAACGTTCCCGGACGCACCGCCTGCGACATGCTGGCCGACACCGTCGTGCGCCTTTCCAGCGTGCCCAACATCATCGGCATCAAGGAAGCCACCGGCGACCTGGCCCGTGCCAAGGACATCATCAGCCGTGTCGACAGCGACTTCCTCGTGCTGTCGGGCGATGATCCCACTGCCGTCGAGCTCATTCTGCTGGGTGGCAAGGGCAATATTTCGGTCACCGCCAACGTCGCCCCGCGCGCCATGGCCGACCTGTGCAATGCGGCGTTGAAGGGCGAGGCCGAACTGGCCCGCGCCATCAACGACAAGCTGATGCCGCTGCACAAGAACCTGTTCCTGGAAGCCAACCCGATTCCGGTCAAATGGGCGTTGCATGAAATGGGCTTGATGCCCGAAGGCATTCGCCTGCCGCTCACCTGGTTGAGCGCCACCTGTCATGAACCGCTGCGGCAGGCCCTGCGCCAGTCCGGCGTCCTGGTTTAATTGAGGAAGTAAGACGCATGAAGCGATTGGCTGGCCTTTCTGCCCTTGCCTTGGTCATTTCGAGCACCAGCGGTTGCGGGTGGCTCTGGGGCGAAAACGGTTACTTCCGCGATCGTGGCAATGATTACCTCGAGGCGACCCAAACCGCCCCGATGCAACTGCCGCCCGGCGTGCAAACCGACAAGCGTCTGGATCCGCTGCTGCCGATCCCGCGCAACGTCGCCGACGATAACGCCAAGGCTTCCGAATTCGAAGTGCCGCGCCCACTGCCTTTGCAGGTGGCTGCGCAGGCCAGTGATTTCTCGCTGCAGCGCAGCGGCGAAAACCGCTGGATCATGGCCCAGCGTGCGCCTGCCGAGGTCTGGCCGATCGCTCACCAGTTCTTCGAGGACAACGGTTTCCGCATCGCCGAAGAACGTCCGCAAACCGGTGAATTCACCACCACCTGGCAGCGCTTCGACGAGCTCTCCGCGTCCATGGCACAGCGCCTGAGCGGTGCTACCACCTCCAGTGCAAGCGAAACCCGCGTGCGCGTGCGCATCGAACCAGGCGTACAGCGCAACAGCAGCGAAATCTACGTGGTCAGCGTCGAGCGCCCGGCCGGCAGCAGCACCGAGCCCGATTTCCCGGCGCGCTCGGTGAACACCGGCCTGGACTCGATCCTGGTCGACCAGATGCTCGCCAGCATGACCCGCGACTCAGAGCGCGGTGGCTCCGTATCTCTGGTTGCCGCGCGTGATTTCGACGCGCCCAGCCGTGTGGCCATGAGCGAAGACGGCAGCGGCAACCCGGTGCTCAACGTCGGTGCCGACCTGGACCGTGCCTGGTCCAGCGTGGGCCGTGCCCTGGAGCAGGGCCAGTGGCGCATCGAAGACATCAACCGCAGCCTGGGCCTGTACTACATCAACGTTGCCGAGTCCGCCCAGCGCGCCGACGACAAGCCCGGCTTCTTCAGCCGCGTGTTCGGCAATGCGCCGAGCAAGGAAGAAATCGAAGCCCGCGCCGAGCGTTATCAGGTGCGCCTGAGCAAGGTGGGCGACAGCGTCCAGGTCACCGTCGAGAAGAACATCAACACCGTGGCCCCGGCAGATGTTGCCCGCCGCGTGTTGGGTGTGATTCAAGACAACCTGGGTTAAGCGATGCGTTTTGCCGTTCTCGGCAGCGGTAGCCAAGGGAATGGCACGCTGATCAGCAGCGAAGACACCCATGTGCTGGTCGATTGCGGTTTCTCCCTGCGCGAAACCGAACGTCGGCTGGCCCGCCTGGGCCTGAGCGCCGCGCAATTGAGCGCCGTGCTGGTGACCCACGAACATGCCGACCATGTGCATGGCGTGGAGCTGCTGGCGCGCCGCCATGGCGTGCCTGTCTACATGAGCCTCGGCACCGAGCGCGGCCTGCGCAAGCCGGTGCCGGTACGCACCCATGTGCGCTGCGGCGACGTGCTGGAAATCGGTGCGTTGCGTATCGAAGTGGTTGCCGTGGCCCATGACGCCCTGGAGCCTACGCAGTACGTGTTCAGCGACGGCAAGCGACGCTTCGGCCTGCTGACCGACCTGGGCTCCCACTGCGCCAGGGTGCGTGACCATTACCAGGGCCTGGATGCCCTGATGATCGAAAGCAACCACTGCCGCGACATGCTTGCCCGTGGGCACTACCCTTATTTTCTCAAGCAGCGCGTCGGCGGTGACTGGGGCCATTTGAACAATCACCAGGCAGCCGGCCTGGTGGCACAGTTGGGCTGGCAGAACCTGCAACACCTGGTGCTGGCCCACCTGAGCAGCAAGAACAACCTGCCGCAGCTGGCCCGGCAATGCTTCGTCGACACCCTGGGGTGCGATGCGGACTGGCTGCAACTGGCCGACCAAGATTCAGGGCTCGACTGGCGCCACATCGCCTAGCGTCCCAAAGGGGCGCCTAGCCCATACTTTTAGCAAGCGGAGCCCATCATGGAAAAACGTGAAGAACTCTACCGCGGCAAAGCCAAGTCGGTGTACAAGACCGACGACGCCGACCGCTTGATCCTGCTGTTTCGCAACGACACCTCGGCGTTCGACGGCAAGCGCATCGAACAGCTCGACCGCAAGGGCATGGTGAACAACAAGTTCAACGCCTTCATCATGCAGAAACTGGAAGCCGCTGGCATCCCGACCCAATTCGACAAGCTGCTGGCCGACAACGAAGTGCTGGTCAAGAAGCTCGACATGATTCCGGTCGAATGCGTAGTGCGCAACTACGCCGCCGGCAGCCTGGTCAAGCGCCTGGGCGTCGAAGAAGGCATGAAGCTGAACCCGTACACCTTCGAGCTGTTCCTCAAGGACGACGCCAAGGGTGACCCGTTCATCAACGAATCCCACGTCGTCGCCTTCGGCTGGGGCACCGCCGAGCAACTGGCGAAGATGAAAGAGCTGTCGCTCAAGGTCAACGACGTGCTGACCAAGCTGTTCGACGACGTCGGCCTGCTGCTGGTCGACTTCAAGCTCGAGTTCGGCGTGTTCAGCGACGGCTCTATCGTTCTGGGCGACGAATTCAGCCCCGACGGCTGCCGCCTGTGGGACAAGGACACCCGCAAGAAAATGGACAAGGACCGCTTCCGTCAGGGCCTGGGCGACGTCATCGAAGCCTACGAAGAAGTGGCCAACCGCCTGGGCGTGCCGCTGTAACACCGCTGCAGACGCGCAAGCGCCTGAATTCGCAAATTATTTTGCATCAGGGGCTTCGCGTTTGGCGCAGACGCTGGTATGATTCGCGCCGTTGGAGAGATGCCAGAGTGGCCGAATGGGACGGATTCGAAATCCGTTGTACCTTCACCGGTACCTAGGGTTCGAATCCCTATCTCTCCGCCATTATTTATCGAGGGTTTGATTTTTTTCAGACTTTTGGGTGTGCAGTAAAATTGGCGGTGATCCCACAATGATCCCACTTGTTGAAAAAGCCCGACCCCACGGTTGGGCTTTTTTTCGTCCGCAAGATCGTGCCCGAATTTCATAGCTGAAATCTCGTACATGGCTAATGCATGCCTCGATTTTCGAGCCCAGTTAATCCTCGGTAGACCTTTCCAATGTGAGAGGCTCGGTGTATGCCAGGATCTTCCTAAGATAGCCTCCGCGTACTCCTTAAGAAGGTTTCCTAGGCTGCTGGTGTGGACCTGCTTGCGTGGGATGGAACCAGCAGGGGCTACCTATAGCCTCGCCGTTACTGGCCTCTATGCTTATGCGTCTCTGTGACAAAGTCGATGAAACTTACGGCCGCGTTGACGGCGAGGCGAGCGTGACGTGCTTCTAAGCCTCTATGCGCTCCATCTCGGCCGTGCCCACTTCCATACAGACCTCGGAGAAGGGCGAGGTGGTGAGGTATTGCTGTGAGGCTTCTGAGGATGCTCTTGATGTTTTCAGCGCCTTTGGCTTGATCAGAAATACCATCCGGTACGAGGTCCAACGCTTTTGCCAAGAGCTTAGTGAGATCACCAACGTCAGCAGTTCGGGTAAATGCGATTCCGCGAATTGTTAGGATCGATTTGCAGCAGCTCTCGACGAGTTCTTTCGCGGTGCCAATAGCGAGCCCTGGATCGGATTCGATAGCCCGTTCTAGGCGCTCAATTTCCATCTCCATGTGGTTAGCATCAAGCAGATCGGCTGCTGATTTCGCCCGGCTAATTGCCCGGGCGTTCGACTGGGTCGTTCGGCGTGCTGTGTAGCGCCATCGTGCCCCCATTCTGTGTTGTTCTACGATCTCCCACCCTTCAGAACGCAGCGGTTTGTTGATGTTCTCAGCGATAGATCTTGCTTCGGCTTGAGTTGGGCGCACGAGAGGGTTGAGGGTTTCGCACACGAATCTCAAGAAGCTGTCAGCGGAACTTGTCATCAGGCCGAATCGTGAGTCGTCGAATATCCAGAATTCGTCCCAGTATCATTGTTTATGCGGTGCTGGAAGATGTCGCCCTCAGCAGACGCGTATCGTGAATCGTTGGATGGCAGGTTTTGGAGATCGTAGAGACGCTTCAGAAAAGTTACTTCATCTAAAGCCCCGGACCAAGACACTCCGTCACGAAAGGTGTCTGCGATGTCTTGACGAGCTTCGATCGAAAGCGTCGGACCCACCGCCCGCCAGTTTGGTTTGACATTGATAAGCGGGGCAATTTTTATCGAATACCAGTGAGGCGTTAGATTAGACGTAACTTCTTTAAGGCTGCGCTCTAGGATGGCGATGATGCCCTCGCGTCTATTCCCGAGCTTCGCATATTCCGCGGTATCCAGCGACAGGATGACGTCCCACAGCTCCGTACCCCCATTCCAATTGTCAAAACCAACCTCCTCGCAACGTGCATTTGCAACGCGAAGGATTTGAGCCGCCTCCGACTCTCCCTCTGCATCAAGGAGCAAACACATCGTGCCCAAGGCGTTATCGAGAAGCGCGGCATCCATTCAAGAGTCTCCTGTCAAAGGAGCATACTAGAAGAGTTGCATCCTCGAGTCACGTTACTGGTGCTTTATGCGCATTTGGGACGATTCAGTCATCGTTTAGTCGGATGAATCCGCATCGTCTACGTTTTTGCTGAAGTCTGATCTACAGGTTTACTTGTCGTCGGGATTATCAACGACTCCAATAACTTCTGTCTGCTCTAGATGTTTGGATGCTGAAACACAAACTCTATGTCGTCGGAAACGGACCTTGACCAGCGGGAAAGAATAGATTCAATTTTCTCGAATTAAATGCTTTGGTCTCTGTGGCCGTATATGGGCTTAGAGGTGGATTGATTTTCGCTTTCGACGCAAAGCGCTCGACGTGGTCAGGTGGCGGGTTGATTCTAGGTGGATTGAGGTTGAACGACATTATAGTATTCCGTTGTAGATGATGTCATTTGATATGAAGTCAACGCGCGCTCTTCATTAGCTAGCTCCGGCTAGTATCTCTAGCCCCAGAAGCTGTATTTCTGCTTTCGTTCTTTGGTTTTTCGTCTCTATAACGCCCTTGCCTTCAATAAAAGCGTACCGGTAGATTTTTCGGCCCATAATCAGTTGCTTCAAAGGTGCAATCCATTTGAGATACTGAGTGACTTTTTTGCGTCTATCAATTCCCGTTGAGCTGGATAGTTTGAGGTCCTAGTAATAACCCCCCATGCTTCGCATGCTTGAATTCAGCACTATTGCGCCATCAATCGCTCCCTCAAAATATGGAAGGGTCTCAAGGTCAAGCTGAGATGCTTGATATAGCGCGATTACTACATCCGCAGCCAGCATGCAGTACGAAGTTCACGACTGTCCCTGTAACGCACGCCGAATATGATAAGCTGAAATCTGTGGTTAAGCCCTTGTAGAGTAAAATAAAAATCTCCAGTTTTTGATCGCCAACTATTCCGTAGCATGCATTTCTGCTCGTATCGATCAAAGAGTCGACTGGCGAAAGTTTGGGTGTCACTATCTAAGACCAAATGTAATAATCCGATTTAGATAGCCAAATTGCAACTTTTCACGTCAGGATAGTCTTCCCACTTCCTCCGTTCTCTCCTGAAATAAATAGAATCATTTGATAGCCTCGGATCTGAGAAATTGTGAGTAATACTATATCGGTCAGTGGTAGCTGATTTGCCACTAATAGCTCTAATTCGGCGGGAGTAAATTAGTCGCCTTTTCGGGAGCGTCAATCCGCTCAGATGTTAGATCTACCAGGCTTATGTTTTTTGCAGAATCTGTGGGATTGTTCCATCCAATAAGCGCGACCTCGAACTAGGAACTTAATGATGTCCGCCTTTGTGTACGTCGCTGATATGCCATTGCCCTGAAAGGGTAGGACGGTTCTAAAGTTTTCGTTCCACTGCCAGACCAGAAGCGATGAGAGGCTGATGCCTGCTAGTAAAGAGAATTTTTCCGTGGTGATAGTTGTGGATGTATCCACTTCGGGTAGTTGATCTTTGGATAAAAGAATAGCTATTCGAGGATAGCTGTGACGCTTGCGTGGTCCCTTGACTCGAAGTTCATGCGATTCAACCTGCGAAGCCTCAATTTCAGAGATCGAAGGAAGTAGCGATTTTATTATGCTTTGTTCTGAACTTGATGGACCGCGCTGTATTGGGCGTTCATTTTTGGTAAGGGTGACGACTGTATTGTTCTTAATTAATGATTTGGTATTGTCGGAGAAATGACTTTGGTTTTGCGATTTTTTATTGTTCATGATCTTATTTCATTATTGTTTTTGTAAGTATACAGCATTTTATAACTGTTGTTTGTATTGTTAGCTTTATATGTATGCTTCATATGATTTGGTTTGGTTTGGTTTGGTGTGATTGGGACTGAGCAAAAGGATTTTCGTCAGCCGCTGGCTTTTTGCCACTCAGAGTATAGGATGTCGACACTGGGGATCTGCTTTCCCTGCCATGGATGGTGGCGTGCCCACCAGTACGCTTTGAGGTCAAAATGACTAGGTTCGTCGAGTGGTGTGTGGAAACCGAAACACCCGTTTCCGCCCATAAGTTGCACCGGCTTAATGCGGAGTCTCCGAAAATTGCTCACGCAGTGACGGTCGTCGCTGAGGCGGTCCCGAGCTTTTACGCCATTCCTTCCAGGCTCTCGGATCTTCTAGCCAAGCTTGGTAAACCTGCCGCCGCAGATTACATAGCAACGAAACTTCCGGTGACTAAAGCCATTCGTTCGGGTGATCTGGGTGAAATTTTGTGCAATGCGTACGTGCTAGAATCAACAAGATTTAATTTAGGTGTAAGGCGGCTCCGGTGGAAAGACCATCGTGAGATGTCTATGCGGGGTGAGGATGTTCTAGCCTTTAGTTTAGATCTTAAGGGAGGGCTCTATATACTGAAGGCTGAAGTTAAAAGTCGGGCATCTATGACATCGGCTGTGATAAGCGAGGCGCGAGATGCGCTTTCCTATAATAATGAACTTCCGTCCCCCCATGCTATCTCCTTTGTAGCAGACAGACTGAATGAGGCCGGTGACGCAGTACTTCGTGATGCTCTTGATAAGGCTCAATTAATAGGCGGAATCAAACAGTCCCAAGTTACGCATATGCTTTTTACATTTTCAGGTAGCAACCCCAGCAATCTGCTAACAAAGAATTTGAATAGCTATTCGGGGACAGTCCCCCAGCAATATGTCGCTTTGACGGTATCCGAACATCAAGAATTCATCAAGTCGGTATTTGAAACGGTGGTCAAGTAATGGCGAGCACACTCGAAGAGGTCCGCAGTCATTTAAAGCTGGCCACCCAGCAAGGATTTCGTCACAAGCTTTTGGCTCGTGGTCAGTCTCGCGGAATGATATGGCGAGAAGGAGAGCTGCCAGCCGGTGCGCCTAATTTCAGTTCTGATTTGTCCGATGACCTATTGACTTACGGTTATTCGCTTTTAGCTCATGCGCTTCGGTTTCTGGACTTGGGCGGGGAACCCGAAACTGCTCGTGTGGGATTTGAAATTGCAGCTGAGGCAATTGAGGCAGTTTATTTCAAGGGGGCAGAAACGGATGACAAAGCTTTTCATCTACTAATCGCTGCATCGTCTTACCACTTGGGTCGTTTTTCCGCAAGAGCCTATTCCCTGCTTTATCAGGGCATGGCAAAGCCTAATCTGACGACTAGTGAGCTTGCATTAACTCAATTGATGTTGAGAGACTTAACCGGCTTCGCCGAAGGTATTTCAAGTTGGTTTGCGTCTGGCAAGGGCTCAGAGCGAGCTGTTATAGACGAACTATCAAATTTTGTTGGGATTTCAGACCGGTCGGAAAATTCTGAAGACTTTGGTCCGCTGGATGAAGCAATAGATTTGGCTATAGAAGATAATTTTATGGCCGCAATGTCAATTTTCATGACTGCCCTTGAAACTGGTAAACCGGGACTTGTAGATGAAGCGTGCACGCGCTTGGATCACGGCTTAGAGGTGGCTGGTGAGCTTAATGCGGTGTCCCAGTGGTGGATTCACCGCATCGCGGTATATCTAATCCGAGGACTCTGGCAAACGAGTTTTCACGAGACATTACCAGTCAGTGGGCCTTCAGGGGAGCTTTCGGAAAATTGGTTATGGCTGAGGAGGGTCTTTATTGCATCTCTTTACAAAAGAAATAAATCTGAGATCGAGTTGTGGCCGTCGCAATTAGAAGCCTCAGCAAAGGTTGTGGATAGCAATGCGCACCTTGTTCTATCATTGCCCACCAGCGCCGGGAAAACGCGGATTGCTGAGTTATGCATCTTAAACTGCTTGGCAGAAGATAAGCGTGTGGTATTTGTCACCCCCCTGCGTGCGCTATCTGCTCAGACGGAGATTAGCTTAAGACGCACCTTTGCTCCGCTAGGCAAAACTGTGTCTAGTCTCTATGGAAGCATCGGAGTTAGCGGTGAAGATTCCAATACCCTGAAAAATGCTCACATTGTAGTAGCCACACCCGAAAAGCTAGATTTTGCTCTTAGAAGTGATCCCTCTCTTTTAGCCGATGTCGGCCTAGTGGTTCTGGATGAAGGGCACATGATCGGCTTGGGTGAGCGCGAGGTTCGCTATGAGGCCCAGATTCAAAGGCTGCTGCGTCGCTCAGATGCCGGAGTAAGAAGAATTGTCTGCCTTTCAGCGATCCTCCCTGACGGAGGCCAGTTAGAAGATTTCGCCGCATGGCTGACCAATGATAGTGACGACGGGCTGATCAAGCACAGCTGGCGACCTACACGATTGAGGTACGGTGAGATCGATTGGAAAGTTGATCAGGGTCGACTGAATTTCACCGTAGGTGATGAGAAACCGTATATTCCCAAGTTCGTGGTTGCTAAAAAACCTACTAAAGGCAGGGCAAGAAAGCTGTTTCCGTCAGATCAAGCAGAGCTTTGCCTCGCAACTGCATGGAGGCTTGTTGATGATGGACAAACAGTTCTGATCTTTTGTCCCCAGCGTCGCTCAGTCATGCCTTTTGCTCGGAAAATTATTGAAATGAATAGGCGGGGGCACATTGATTCTGTGCTAGAGGTTTCGCCTGAGATCTTATCCACAGCCCTCACAGTCGGAGCTGAATGGTTTGGTCAAGATCATGACATTCTTGCTTGCTTGAGACTTGGTATTGCTATTCATCATGGGGCGCTGCCTACAGGCTATCGAAAGGAGGTCGAAAGGCTGTTGAGGGAGGGTGTGCTAAAAGTCACCGTATCTTCGCCTACTTTGGCGCAAGGATTGAACCTGGCTGCGACCAGCCTGATATTTCATGGTCTAAATCGCGCCCGTGACCCCATCGATATTTCCGAGTTTCGCAACGTCGTGGGAAGGGCGGGGCGAGCGTACATTGATATCGAAGGGTTGGTTCTGTATCCGATGTTTGACAAGCACAAAAATCGCCGCCGGGATTGGAATCAACTCATTTCCAGTCAAAAAGGCAGAGAAATGGAGAGCGGCATCCTTCAGCTTATTCTGTCGCTTCTTGTCCGCATGGGCTCAAAACTGGGCAGCCTCGATCTCAACACGCTGTTGACCTACGTCGCAGGACAAGGCGCATGGGATTTCCCAGAGGTAGTCGCAGAGGATAGCTCTGAGCGGGAGGTCCAACATAAAAAATGGCGTTCCTATCTGATGAGCCTCGATACGGCGCTGCTGAGCCTTTTGGGGGATGAGGAAATCGATGATGATGAGATTGAGTCAAAGCTCGAGGCAGCGTTAGAGCGCTCGCTCTTCATACGCAGGATTGCTCGTCAGATCGAACCAAATCAAATTGCCTTGCGGGGTGCTCTCGTTAAACGTGCGGAATTTATCTGGCGTGAGACGACTCCTCTTCAACGACGAGGCTATTTTCTGGCTGGCGTAGGTTTAGCTACGGGCAAAGAGCTGGATGCGAAGGCAGCCGAGCTGGAGGAACAACTTCTTCTGGCGAACATTGCGATTGAGGATGGAAAGTTTGATGTCGCTATCCTAGCTATTGAAACGTTCGCAACGGTTGCTTTTTCGATCCCCCCCTTCGCTCCAACCAAGCTCCATGATGACTGGCGTAGGATCCTAGCAGGATGGTTGGCGGGGAGATCATTGGTAGGAGCTGACGATGAAACCATCCAGTTTATCGAGCAGGCATTCGTTTACAATTTGCCTTGGGCGATGGAGGCTGTGCGTGTTCGTGCGGAGGTAAACGCTGATCCTTTTGCTGACACTCTTTCCCTAACCGACTTCCCCATGGCGCACCCTGTAGTCGCTTTAGAAACCGGTACGTTGAACATGGCGGCCGCTACCCTAATTCAAGCTGGCTTCAGCTCCCGCCTAGGGGCGATTGCTGCGGTTGGGCTCCCGAATGGTGACTTTGACTCAGTGCAAGGTCTCAACATGTGGTTAGCGACTCCAGAGGTGCGAGAGCATGGTCTGTTGCCTTGGTGGCCAACTATCGAGTCTCACAGCCTTTGGCAGGAATTCGTACACCCTACCAAGACCCCTCTGGTCAAGCCGTGGGCTGTGAAATCCTATTTTGCCGACGTTGACTGGTTAGGGGACCCCCCGCCTCAAGGCGCTGCACTCCGATTTGGACTTCCTGGAAGAAATCCCCGTGGAGTGTTCGCAGCAGATTACTCGGAGATCGGACGATTGCGCTGGAGCCCTAATCCAGAAGCTCTCGGACTAGTGATAGCTGAATCGAATGGAGCTGCGAATCAACTTCGTTTTGAGTATCTAGGACCTGATGAGATTGTGTCTTAGGCAGAGGACGCCAGTGGAGAACGCTGGCGGCATTCAAGGTAGTACTGAGCTTCGTCTGAAGGTCGCCAATTGCGTGTGATATGAACGAGTCTTCAGGGCCCGCTTTGCAGCGTGTAACAAATGGCCGCTAGCGACTGTAGATCACATCTCCCAGCGTATGGCTGCGGGTGCAATCTCGTTTCTCGTAGTCATCTCTTTGGCAGGAAGTGAGATTGTGTTGTGTGGACCGTCTGTTACCATTTCTTGGAGTGCGCCTCCAGGACCTGCTTCGCAGAATGCAACCAGCAGGCGTCTTTTGGTAAGGTGTTTGCGTGATCATCAACGCTAAGCGCCCTCAAGGTCTGTCTTGTAATTGCCTCTCCGCAAGACACTGCTCTTCGTGCCAGTTTTTCCAGGCTGCAAGCTCGACGTTAAAGGTTTTTGGGCAAACCACCCTTGGCCGAATTAAATGAATGTCTCCTGATTCTTGGGCGAAGACATAGCGATCAGCGTGCTCGATGATGATCTTCCTAATCAAACTAGCCGTCGTAGCGCTAAGCGTGGTACCTCTCGGCCAGACCTGATTACCGATACTTGTGTAGAGTAGGTGCTTTGGGCTCAGTGGTAGCAGGATGTCTCCATTCTGGACTCCCCAGCCTCCACGAAAGTCGTAGTTTTCTGTATCTTGGAAGTTAAGACGAATGAGTGGGTTGTCCGATGTAGGCCACGCCATGTCTTGGGGGGCATGCAGGATGGTCCACTTGTGTGTGGGTATACGTCCAAGCGTTTTGGTGAGCAAGTGCTTCATCTGCCAGATCCACAACCGCCTACCGACGACTGTTTCGGCTTTAACGTAGCGATCCCCGCCTGGAGCAGTCTTAATTGAGACTTTGAAAATTGACAAATTTTCGATGTCTTCCTTGCCGGCCGATAGAGGCTTGCTCAGCTCTGCTGCTTCACCTAGGTGGCTGACGGAGCGCTGCATGGACTGCTCCATAGATGCTAGCAGTGAGTCATTCTGACGACGGATGAAGTCCTTCAAACGAGCTGGAGTGCGGACGTCCAAAGCAACGGCGAACCGCACCAGCCGTCTCCAATGTTCGGGAGACATACGATCTTCCTGTGTCACTCTGCGGATAGCCTCTGCGGCGGGATTTTCAAATTCGGTATCCAGCCACCTCTCGAATTCGTCTGTTTCTTCTTGGCCGGCTAGGTAGGTATATAGGTGCTGGTGGAATGCAATGCCCTTCAAGGACTGCGGCTTCCATAACGGGACGCTTTCGTTCGGTACTAGTAGTCGATAAGTTTTGATCAGACCACCGAGAGCCCATTGCTTTAGGTAGAGCCGGGGCACGTAGTGGTGGTCTTTTCGGAGCTGCTGCATTCCAGATTTCTCATAAAAAAGAGTGTGGGTCCGCGTGATCATACATGGAGCGGCGGGCGACCAAGTACTCCTTCGGCGCACGCATGCCTTGGGCGAATGACGCTTTCATCCAGAAGTGAACATATGGCTACGATGGGCTCACCGTTTTCGACAATCAATGGCGAATAAATTCCGCTTAATTTTGGTAAGCCATTAGGGATTAAGCGACTCCATCTCTAGCGGAACCGAGAGATTCCCATAATCAACAAATTTAAAAACTGTTATAATAGTAGGCTATGACTTTTCTGAGTGTTAATTTATGCTCGTTTAGCCTGTGGAGTCTACCGACCGCGGCCCTTGCTGACTTCAACCTCAATGACCGACAACTGGCTGAGCAGATCAAGGATGAAGGGGAGAAGGTGATGGTCGATGGGATGGACATGGACGCTCAGGGCCGTCTGTACATGACCGATGCCGAGCATCATCAGGTGCTGCGTCGCTGGCCGGATGGCCGCCTCGACGTGGTCGTGCGCGACCCGCGACTGGTGTGGCCGGACGGGGTATTCGTGACTGCCGAGTCGGTGTACGTGACGCTGGGGCAGTGGAGCCGGATGGGCAAGGGATTCGACACCCGGCAGCCGCCGTATTTGTTGGTCAAGGCACCTATCGAGGCCACCCCGCAGTTCGACGCTGCACAATGACCGAAGCGGGGGGCACAGATCGTGCTCCCGCTGACCGCGCAATCCCTCCGGACAGATCCGAGTACCCCAACGACTTCAATCGTGAAACCGCGTTGCTATCCATGCCCCCGAGCCTCATCCGCCACCAGTAAAAACCACGGCACACATATTGCTCTGCTAACAATAACTTCATAGATAGCTAGCAAAGCCGGGGCCCCCAAATCATGATCGCTACCTCCTCTCGTGCGGTGATCTGCACGCCTCACGCCCAGGCCAGTGCCGCTGGGATGCAGATCCTCGAAGCCGGTGGCACTGCCATTGATGCCATGTTGGCAGCCAGCGCCATGCTCGCCGTGGTCTTCCCGCACATGACCGGCCTGGGCGGGGATGCCCTGTGGATGATCCACGACACCCAGGTGCGCACCATCGTGGGGATCGGGCAGGCCGGACAGCGTTTGCCCGACGGCGGAGTCATCGGTTTGAGAGGGCCATCGTCGGTCGCCACCACGGCGGGTGCGCTGGCGAGCTGGCACACGGCGGCGACGATCAGCCGACATGAGTGGGGTTCGAATTTTGGTTGGGCCGACCTGTTGCAGGACGCCGCCAGCGTGGCGGAGGCGGGCACGCCGGTTTCACAGTCGCAGCTGTTTTGGCAGACATTGCGGCAGCCACTCATCGAGCAATTGCCGGACCTGCACGGTGTCTGCAAAACCGATGGGCGTTGGCTACGCGCGGGCGATACGCTGCGCCAGCCGGCGCTGGCCAATACCTTGCGGCATCTGGCCAGGCACGGTGTCGAGGACTTCTATCAGGGCGAGTTGGCCCACGCCTTCGAGGCGGCGTTCGATCGGCTAGGTTGTGGCTTGACCCAGGCCGATCTTTCGGCCACGCGAGCGCCGCTGGTTGCCCCGATCTCAGTACCTTATCGCCAGGGCCGACTCTATAACGTCGCGCCGCCGTGCCAGGGTCTGTACACGTTGCAAGCCATGGCCGCACTGCAGCATAAGCCGCTCGCGCGGGTCGGCAACGGCGGCGCGCTTTACTACCACTACCTGGTCGAAGCCATCAAGCAAGGCCTGCTGCGCCGTAACGCGCAGTTGTGCGACCCCCTGAACACGCTTTGGGATTTTGCCGCCAGTCTCGATGAACGGCACATCCAAGGGTATGCCGATGCCATCGACGACCAGCGTGCAGCTCCGTGGAACGAGCCGGGACGTCCGGCCGATACGGTGTGGATGGCGGCGACCGATGCCCAGGGTCGCACGGCCTGCCTCATCCAGAGTTTGTTTCACGACTTTGGCTCTGGCTGTATTCTGGGTGACACCGGGGTGCTGTGGCAGAACCGTGCTGCGGGTTTCAACGCCAACCCCGAGCACGTCAACGGCTGGGCTCCTGGCAAGCGTCCCGCGCACACGCTCAACCCGTCCTGTTACCTGGCGGACGATGGCCAGCGCTGGTTCTTCGGCACGCAAGGGGGCGATGGCCAACCGCAGACACAGATGGTTCTGGCGACTCAGCTGATCGACTATCGGCAGCCCATCGATCAGGCGCTGGCCACTCCGCGCTTTCTGTTGGGCCGCAGTTTTTTCGACAGCACCGACAACCTCAAGCTCGAGGGCGATATGCCTGCCGCGACCATCGAAGGCCTGGCGGCGCTCGGCCATGAGGTGGAAATCATAGCTGCGCAGAGCCCGATGACGGGCCATGCCGGTATCATTGCCATTGATGCCGAGGGTCGGCGCAGCGCCATGCATGATCCGCGAGGTGAGGGTACGGCCCTTGGCCAGGTAGACTGAGCGTCGAACCGGGCATTTGCCGGATACGGGGCATCTCGTGTATAGGCATGAGGCCTTCCAGACAACAGAGGAAACGATGGGGTTGAGTACCGTCACTGCCAAACAGCTCGAGGTGCAGCGTATCGTCGATGCGTTGTTCAAGGCCATTGCCCAACATCGCCTGCCGCCCGGCACCCGGTTGGTCGAAGCCCACATCGTCGAAACCTTGCAGGCCAACCGCAATCATGTGCAGGTCGCGCTACAGCGCCTGGCGATGCAGAAAGTCGTGACCATCGAAGCCAATCGCGGCGCCATGGTTGCCCAGCCGACGGCGAAGGAAGCCCGGGATATCTTCAGCGCCCGTCGTGCCATCGAGCGGGCCATTGTCGAGGCCATTACCCCGGCCGTGATGCGCAAGCAGCGGCAACGCATTGCCAGCCATATGAGTAACGAACGCAAAGCCACCAGCGATACCGATCGCCGCGCCATCGTTCGCGAGCTGAGCGAATTTCACCTGCTGCTCGGCGAGATCAGCGGCAATACCGTGCTCAGCGATATCCTGGGCAACCTGATGGTGCGCAGCTCGTTGATCGTGGCGCTGTACCAGCGTAACGACGTGCCGTCGTGCGCGTCGGATGAGCATCAGGAAATCATTACCGCGCTGGAGCAGGGCGACAATGCACGGGCCGTGGCGGTCATGCTCGAACACCTGGACGAACTGGAAGGGCAGCTGGCGCTGGAAGAGCGAGCGCTGGAGGAGTTCAACCTCAAGCAAGCGCTGCGTGGCTGATGCGCAGGCGTTGCCTGTTCGATCACGGCCTCAGCAACTTCCCAACCGGTCTGCTGAAGGTTTGCCTGCCACCCTTGAAACCCATCACCGGGGCGCTGATCTCGGCGATCACCGCAGCGGGTGAGGGCGCGTCGAAGACGATGAAGTCGGCGCGGCAGCCCGGTAGCAGGCCGTAATTTTCCAGCCTGAGCAGGCGTGCCGACTCGCTTGATACCCAAGCCAGGCATTGCAGCAACTGCCCGACGGTACCCATCTGACAGACGTTGGCGAACAGATTGGCCTGACGCACCAGTGAGGCATCGCCATAGGGCGTAAACGGATTGCCGACATTGTTGGTAGACACCGAACACGTCACGCCACAGGCGTGCAGATACGCCAGCGGCGCCAGCCCGCGGGGCTTGTTGTGGAACACCTCGCGACCCATCAGGAACAGGTCGGTGCTGGGCAGGCAGGTCACCTGTACGCCTGCTTCGGCCAGCTCGAGGGCGATTACCGTCAGTGATTCCCTGGGCAGGGCGGACAGCTTGGTCACATGGCCGATGGTCACGCGTCCGCCCCAGCCATGCAGCCGCGTACAGCGTGCGACTTCCATGACGGTCAGGCCTTCGGGGTTCAAATCGAAATCCAGATGCAGGTCAAGGTCGCAGTCGTAACGCGTAGCCAATTCGAACAAGCGCTGGATCTGTCCCAGCGGGTCGCTGTCCATGTACGGACACCCGCCCAGGACCGTTGCGCCACTTTCCAGTGCCTCGCACAACAGTGCTTCGGTGCCCGGATTGTTCAGCAGCCCTTCCTGCGGGAACACACACAGCTCCAGGCTGATCGCCCAGGCATAGTCAGCCTGCAAGCGGCGAATGGCATGGAAGCCGGTCAAGCCGATCTGCGGGTCCAACTCGACATGGGTGCGCATGTGTGTCGTGCCTTGCACGATGGCTTTGTCCAGCACCAGGGCACCGCGCCGATACACATCGTCTTCGGTAAACCCCGCTTTCGCCGCTCGGGTCTGGGCCACCGCTTCGGCCAGCGTACCTTCCTGCAGGTGGCAGCGCTGCATGATGCAGGCCTTGTCCAGATGAATGTGGGTTTCGATCAGGCCGGGCATGATGAGCTGCCCCTGCAGATCGAGGGTGTCCCACTGGTGTGTGTCGGCACTCCAGGCGTCGACGAAATAGCCGTTCTCTACCTGCAGCTGGGTCAGGTGGTTACCGTCGCCAAGCCGCGCATTGATGATCTGCAAAGCGTTCATGCGCTGACTCCTTCGCCCAGGTAGGCCGCGGCCAGGTCTTTGTCGTCGCGCAATTGCGCGGCGCTGCCAGACTTCACAATGGTTCCGGTTTCCAGCACATACGCGCGGTCAGCCACCTGCAGCGCGAGGTTGGCCATCTGGTCTACCAGCAGAATGGTCACGCCCTCGTCGCGCAGCGCAGCCAGCGCGTCGTAAAGCTCGCCGATCATGGCAGGTGACAGGCCCAGCGACGGTTCATCGAGCAGAAGGATTTTCGGCTTCGCCATCAGGCCGCGACCCACCGCGACCATCTGTTGCTCGCCACCGGAGAGCAGACCGGCCGGGTTGTCGATGCGATCCCGCAGACGAGGGAAGCGCTTGAGGATGGCCTCGATTTCAGCGTCGGTGTCGAAGACTTCGCGACGTGAGTAACCACCCAGCAACAAATTGTCGCGCACGCTCAGGTAAGGAAAGACCTGACGACCTTCGGGTACCAACGCCAGGCCCTGCGCGGCAATCAGGCTGGCACTGGTCTGTTCGATATTTTCGTTGTCGAGCAGGATGCTGCCACTGCTGGCGCGATGCAGGCCGGCCAGGCATTGCAGGATGCTGGATTTACCCGCGCCGTTCGCGCCGAGGATGGCCACCAGCTCGCCGGGATTGACCAGCAGACTGACCTTGTTGACCACGGCGGACGCGCCGTAATCAATGACCAGATCCTTGACATACAAACGCGCGTCGCGGCTACCCGCCCAGGGTTGTGCGCGCGGGGTGGCTTGGTAGTCGGTGCCGCCCAGATACGCGGCGATCACCTGCGGGTTCTGGCGGATTTCGGAGGGTGGCCCCGACGCAATCGGCTTGCCCGCATCGAGCACCAGTAAATGCTCGGACACCGACATCACCAGTGCCATGTCGTGCTCGACCAGAATCACCGTGAGGCCAAAATCCGCCAGCTTGCGCAGCAGTATCGCCAGGTCGTCGGTGTCGCGACGGCTGAGGCCTGCCGCTGGCTCATCCAGCAATAGCACGGTCGGTGCAGTCGCCAGCGCCCGGGCTATTTCCACAAGGCGGCGGTCTACGTGGGGCAAATCCTCGGCGGCAATGTTCACTTCGCCGCGATAGCCCACCAACGCCAGCAGATCCAGCGCCAGGCTGCGTTGCGTTTCCAGTGCACGGCTGAACGGCAGCCCCAGGCGACCCTTCTGCATCGCCACGAGCAGGTTGTCGAGTACGGACAGTTCGCCGAACAACAAGGTGGTCTGGTACGTACGGGCGATACCGGCCCTGGCAGTCTTCCAGGCAGGCAGCCCAGCCAGCGGTTGCTGCAATTCGATCTGGCCGCTGTCAGGGGCGTAAAACCCGCTGATCATGTTCAGAACGGTGGTTTTGCCTGCACCGTTGGGGCCGATGATACTGGTGATACTGCCAGCGGGAGCCTGCAGGCTGACGTGTTGCGCAGCCTGCACGCCGCCGAAGCGGATGCCGATGTCCGTCACCCGCAGGCCTGAGGACGGGCCGCGGCTGCGTAAATGAGCAGCGATGCGTGCGTGATCGATGCACGTCGGCGGCAGCAGGCGAGCGGGTTTGATCACGCGCCGGGCGAGGGCACCGAGCAAGCCGTTGGGCGCGATCCACAGCACGATCAGCAGCAGTATGGAGAAAATCAACAGCCGGTATTCAGCGAAATCCGACAGCAGTTCCGGCACCAGCACGATCAACACGGCACCGATCAACGGCCCGAACAGCATACCGCTGCCGCCCACGATCACGGCCAGAACGAACAGGATGGATTGCGAGAAGGGGAAGGATTCCGGGTTGATGAACATCAGCAAGGGCGCGAGCAACCCACCTGCCAGCCCGGTCAAGGCCGCCGACAATGCGAATGCCAGGGTTTTACTTATCACCGGGTTGAAGCCCAGCGAGCGCGCGGCGATTTCCGAGGTTTTCACCGCCAGCATGGCCTTGCCCCAGCCGCTCTGGCTCAGGCGCCGATAGAACAACAGCGCGCCGATCATCAGCGCGGCGGCGAGCAGCGCGAGCAGGATCGCCGGATCGAGGCCCGCGAACTCCGGCAGCGGGATACCCATCAGGCCATTCGAGCCCCCTGTTACATCCCGCCATTCGATCAAGCCGTGATGCACCACGAACGAGAAGGCGATGGTGATCATCGCCAGATACGGGCCGCTGACCCGAAGCGCGGGGATCGCCAATAGCGCGCCGATCAGACCCGCCACAACACCGGCCATTGGCAGGGCCAGCCACAGCGTCCATCCCGCCATGCTCAGCAGGGCCGATACATAAGCGCCAATCGCGTAGAACGCGATATGTCCGAAGGAAATTTGCCCGCTCAGGCCAATCAGGATGTTCAAGCCCACACCGACCACTGCCGCCAGCGCACAGAGGGTGAAAACCAACAGCGAGTAGCTGTCGAGGGTGAACGCCAGAACGCCACAGAGCACAGCGAGCAAGGCGATGAACGCCGGAGCGACCAGGGTTTTGAGGTTGTTCATACTTTCACCAATGCCCGGCTGCCAAACAGACCGTTGGGACGAATCGCCAGCGCCAGAATGACCAGCGCGAAGGTAAATATCTGGGTGAATGCAGAGCCGAAGTACAAGGTGATCAATGCTTCGGCCAGGCCGAACAGCAATCCGGCGGCAAAGACCCCGCCCGCGCTGCCGATGCCGCCGAGAATCGCTACTGCAAAGGCTTTCAGGCCGAACAACATGCCCATTTCCGCGTTGACGCTGAACAGCGGCGCAATCAGCAGGCCCGCCACCCCCGCGAAGACGGTCGACAACGCGAAGGCGATGGCCACCACCCGATTGACGTTGATACCCATCAACATCGCGGCGCGCGGATTCTGTACGCAGGCTTCGAGTACCTTGCCCAGCCGGGTGTAGCGCCGCACCAGATGCAGCGCCAAGGCGACGGCTGCGCCCGCCAGCGGAATCAGCAATTGCAGGGCACTGATGTGGCTGCCGAACAGCTCGACACTCAGGTTCACCAAGGCGCTTTCGAACTGCCGAGGCTCCTTGCCGAAGGTAAACAGCGCAAGGTTGTCCACCAGAATTCCGCCCGCGACCGTTGCCATCAGCCAGGCCTGCGAGCCACGGCTGTGGAAAGGTCGCACCAGGTAGCGCTCGATCACCAGGCCATACAGCGCACAGAGGATCAGTGTCAGCGGCACGCCCAGCCACAGTGGCCAGCCCCAGTTGATGCAAAACGTGTAGCCGAGCACCGCACCGACCATCATGGCGCTGCCCTGGGCAAAGTTGACGGTGCGCGATACGACGTAGGTCAGGTGAAAACCCAACGCCAGCAACGCATACATGCTGCCCAGGCCAAGCCCGGTAACAATGGCGGCGGTGAACATCGCTTACTCCTGAGGCTTGAGCGGTACGATCTGGTCGTTGACGAAGTGGCTGAAGATATAGTCGTCAGGCCCCAGGGCGTCATGCTTGGATGGGCTGAACGGCTGCTTGTAGTGCTTGATCAAGCCGTCATAGTCGGTGATGGCGTAGAAACCATCGCGCACGGCCGGGCCGTCCGTTTTGCCGGCCTTTTCGATGGCTTGAGCGGCGAGATGCAGCGCGTCGTACGCATTGGCAATGCCGACTGCCGGGGTCACGTCGGCCACGGTCTTGATCTGCGGGTAGGCTGTTTTCAATGCGGCCAGCAATGCATCGCCCTTGGCGCTGTTGTGTTCGGTGAACACGTAGGTCTGGATGAAATGCACCTTGGACGCATTCGGGCCCGCCAGTTCGCCGAAGCGACCACCGGCCGGCCCCCAGTGGGAAACCACCGGGACGTCCCAGCCCATGCGGTCCAGAGACTTCACGACCTGCGCCGATGGACCCACATTGCCGACCATCAGCAATGTGTCCGCACCGGCGTTTTTCAGGCGCGTCAACTGCGGAACTACATCCAGATCGCTGTCCTGGATGCGCTCGACACCGGCATTGGCCAGGCTGCGTTTTTCCAGGGCACGTTTGAAACCTGCCTCGTTGGATTCGCCCCATGGGTTGTTGATAAGGATCATGCCCGGCTTTTTCATGCCGTTGGCGACGCCGTATTGCACCAGCGCCTCGTCCACCAGCTCGTCGACGGCAGAGACGCGGAACACATAGTTATCTGCCGCGCCGTTCTCGGTGATCTTCGTGCCTGCCGCCCAGATGCCCATGAACGGTACTTTCAGCTGATTGGCCAGCGGTACGATTGCCAGAGAAACCGGCGTGTCCAAGCCGCCGAACAGCACAGTGACCTTCTCGCGCTGGACCAGTTCGCGGGCGGCGAGCATACCTTTGGACGGGTTGCTTTCGTCGTCACGGCGCACCAACTCCAACTGACGGCCAAGCACGCCGCCGCGGGCGTTGACCTCATTGATGGCCATGCTCAGGCCGCGGGTCAGGGCTTCGCCGGACTTGGCCGATTGACCCGAAAGGGCGGCTACCAGACCGACTTTGATCGGCGGTTCGGCCGCGTGCGCGCCGAGAACCATTGCCAGGTTGAGAGTGGCTGCCGCAGCCACGGGGAACAGCAGACGTTGCAGGTTTGGAAGCCAGGTGGCCATGGTTTACTCTCCTGATTGCTAGCATTTGCATATTTATTGCTAGCAAGTAGGGTGCCAGTCGTTACATCCTTGGAAACGGCTTAAGTATCCATTCGGGCGCCTGTTTACGCGCCAAAATAAAGCGGTCCGCACCAGGCAGAGGCATGCCTGGTTAGCGGGTTTCCCTTGATTCAGGAGTTACAGCAATGATTGAGATGAACGAAGACGTACAGATTGTTAGCAGTTTCCTCGAGGCTTCGATGGCGCCGGATCCGGTCCGCGCTGCGACGTTCATGAGTGAGGATGTGCAGATCACCTTTACCGGCGGGCGGGTGATGCCCGATCCCCAGGCAATCACTGCGTTCAACGGTTCACGTTACGCTTGGGTCAAAAAGGCCTTGGGTAACTTCGACTGGATGGATCGTGGCGATCACACCGTGGTGTATTCGAACGGCACACTGTTCGGCGAATGGGCTGATGGCCGGAGTTTCTCGGGTAATCGTTATCTGGATCGGTTCGAGGTACGCAATGGCAGGATAGTGCGCATGGACGTCTGGAATGACAGTGCCGAATGGCTGCTGGCGCCAGAGATTGCCAAGGCCTGAAAAGCGGTCTGGCGAACCTTTTTTCCATGGGTCCAACAGCCCCTGCCTGCGTCCAGGGTGAGCCGGTTACCGGCTCGTTACTCAGGCTCTTCGGCATACCTACGCCGCATTGAAGAAACCCTGTAGGACAAATCTGAAAATCCCCCCTTTGCCTATCGTCCTACCCCACCCCCTGCCAACCTTCGGCTTTCCCTTACCAAACGCTTGAGCCGGAGAGCTGCATGGACGTCGCCTTGTGCACCATCAACAACACCGTTTACGACATCGCCGGATTCGAGGCGCTCAGCCCCAATTGCGTGGCTGTCATGCGGCGCAATCTGTTGTGTCCGCGTTGCCTGGGGCCGGGGTTCTATCGCAAGGCGGCGCGCAGTGGCCAGGCGTCGTGTTTCGGTGCGCGGCCGCATGCCGACTTCTGCGACATGGGCGGCCCGCAAAGTGAGTCGTATCGGGGTGATACGCTGGAGCAGGATGATGTGGTCAATCGTGGCGAGCGCATCGAGGTGGACTTTGCCTTCGGTGCGCCGCTGCGTCACTACGGGGTAGAGGAGGGTGCCGAGCCGGTCTACGGGGTGGGCCGGCACAGTGGCGGGCATGCCGCCCAGGGGGCGCAGACGCGTCAGCGTCGGTTGAGCACGCTGTTGAAGAACTTGATCCTGAGTGAGGACTTCCGTCGCTCCGAGCAGTTGATTTCGGTGGAAAGCGGGCTGTTCAAGGTGCGCGATTTCTTCGTGCCGTTCGCCCGCGCCGAGTTCGATGAGCTGGAGCGCATGCGCGGTTACTGGGGCTTGGTGTCCGATGCGGCGCAGTCGGGCGATCAGCCGCCGAGCCTGTGGCTCAACACCGGCGGGCGGCAGGACTTGAGCGTGGTGGTCGACGGTTCGCTGGTCGATGATTTCACCCAGCGTTTCCCCATCCATGAGCTGGAAGACCTGGCCGGTGCCTACGTGCTGGTGTTTGGTTGCATGCGTGTGTCGAAGAATGCCAAGAAGTACATCGCGGTGAATGATATCTCGCGTATAACGCTCAACAAGACGCTTTGACGTCGCGCCGGGCTTCACGCCTGGCGCCGCCTGTTCGATTTTGAAGGAGTGATGCATGTTGTTGGAATACGGTGCTATCACCGTGATGTTTCCAATTGCGCTGGTGATTGCCGGTTGGTTGTGGTTGGCCGGTTCACGCGCGGCTTGTACGGTGTGGTTGCTGACGGTGCTGTGCGCCTATGGCCTGGTGGGTGCCAGCAAGATCCTGTTCAAGGGCTGGGGCATCGGCCTGCCGTCGTTGAACATTGCCGTGTTCAGCGGTCATGCGATGAATGCCTGCCTGATGGTGCCGGTGCTGGCGAGCGTTCTGGCGCGGCAGGTTCACCCATACCTGCGATGGCCAGCAGCCTTGGCAGGTATCGGCTTTGGAGTATGGTTTGCGGCGACACTGGTGGGCAATGTGATCCACCCGATGGCGGAGGCCATCATGGGCGCGTTGATCGGGGGGAGTGCCGCCTTTGGATTTTTGCTGGTGCTGGAGCGTTGGAACTTGCAGCGCCTGGGGCCGGCTACGTTGCTGCCTGGCCTGATGCTGATCACGCTCGCCGGGGCTGCGCCAAAATTCACTGCCGAGCACTGGCTCGATCAAGTCGCCACATCGTTGTCCGGGGCGACAAAGCCCTTTCGCCATGCAGACCTGAAGCGCGAATCGTCGACGTTGTGAAGCGTGCAGGATCGGTGCGGCGGGAGGCGGCGCGCATGCGCCGCTGCGATGGGTAGGGTCAGCCCAGATGCTGAACGATCTTGTCCTTGATCAGCAGGCGTTTTTCCTTGAGCTTCTTGACCTCGTCGTCCGGCGCGGCGCGGTCTTCGGCCTTGACCACGTCGGCATCGCTGACATGGTATTGGGTCAGTAGCTGGCTAAGCCGATCGTCGCTCTTGGCGCGGGTTTCGACTTCTTCCTTGCTCTGTTTCAGATCAGCGAACAGGTTGTGTTTTACCGGCATCTCGACACCTCTGGGTGGGGTGGACAGAATGGTGGGCCATGGAAAATGACCCGATGCCTAGGTTCGACCCCCCGTTGGGGGCAGATCGTTCAATGCATGTGCCCGCAACGGGCGCTCGCCGGATTAACGACCGCAGGCACGCACGGATGTCCCCGTGGAAGCAGGGCCGATATATACTGCGCGCCATTATTCGTGGGAGAGCCTTGTGGCCATCGATATTCACTGGATTCGCGACGATGCCAGCCTGGCTGAGCATTGCGCCCACTGGCAGAGCTTGCCGTACGTTGCCCTCGACACCGAATTCATGCGGGTCGACACCTTCTACCCCATCGCAGGGCTGTTGCAGATCGGCGATGGCGCCAGCGCCTTCCTCATCGATCCGTTGTCGATTACCCAGTGGCAGCCACTGACCCAACTGCTGGAAAATCCGGCGGTGATCAAGGTGCTGCACGCCTGCAGCGAAGACCTGGAAGTGCTGCTGCGCCTGACCGGCAGCCTGCCGGCGCCGCTGTTCGACACGCAGCTGGCCGCCGCCTACCTTAACCTGGGGTTCTCCATGGGCTACTCGCGCCTGGTCCAGGAAGTGCTGGGCATCGAGTTGCCCAAGGGCGAGACGCGTTCGGATTGGCTGCAGCGGCCGCTGTCCGACACCCAGGTCAGCTACGCTGCCGAGGATGCCGTGCACCTGGCCGAGGTGTTCGAGAAGCTGCGCCCGCAGCTGTCCGCTGACAAGTACGCCTGGGTCCTCGAAGACGGCGCCGAATTGGTGGCACAGCTGCGCCGCGAAGTGAACCCCGACGAGCTGTACCGTGACGCCAAGCTGGCCTGGAAACTGTCACGCGCGCAACTGGCGGTACTGCGCGAACTGTGCGCGTGGCGCGAACGGGAAGCCCGTGCGCGCGACCTGCCGCGCAACCGCATCGTGCGCGAGCAGTCGCTGTGGCCGCTGGCCAAGCTGCAACCGGATAACCTGCAGACGCTGGCCAAGATCGAAGACATGCATCCGCGCACCGTCCGCCAGGATGGCGAGCAGATTCTGGCGTTGATCAAGGCTGCGGCCAGCGTTGCGCCCGAGCAGTGGCCATCGGTGCTGCCCGAGCCGCTGCCGATCGAAGCGTCGGCCGTGCTCAAGCAGTTGCGTGCGATTGGCCAGCGTGAGGCCGAGCGTCTGAACATGGCGCCCGAGCTGATGCTGCGCAAGAAGACCCTCGAGGCGTTGCTCAAGACAGGCTACCCCGACGGCCCCTATCACTTGCCCGATTCGCTGCGTGGATGGCGACGCGAGCGCATGGGGCAGGCCCTGCTCGACAGCCTGGCCACCGCTGGAGACCAGCCATGAAACGTATCTGTTCGATCTACCGTAGCCCGTGCAAGAACGGAATGTACCTCTATGTGCTCAAGAGCGATGCGCTCGAGCGCGTTCCCGAAGGCCTGTTGAGCGTGTTCGGCAAACCGGTGCACGCCTTCGATCTGGTGCTCAGCCCGGAACGTGCCCTGGCGCGCGAAGACATCAACCTGGTGCTCGAGCACTTGGAAACACAGGGTTACCACCTGCAGATGCCGCCTGCCGAAGACGAGTACATCGAGCATCTTCCCGAAGAGCTGCTGCGCCGCAACGACCCTATCTGACTCTCCTTATCTGACCAACCCTGCCTGCTGCCGCCCTGCCGATACGGGGTCGCGCAGCTGTCTTGACCAAGGCCTCGCAATGACCCGCGTTCTGATCGCCGAACACGATTATGCCGTTTACGCCAAGTTGCTCGGCGCAGCTGCTCCCCATTTGAATGTACACACCAGCGGCGACCCTGCCGAGCTGGCGCGGCTGGCGGCAGACTGCCCGGTCTGGCTCGGCCAGCCGGACCTGTTCGTCAACCTGCTGCGCACCGGCGCGACCCCGCAATGGGCGCAGTCGACGTGGGCGGGCATCACCCCGCTCTTGGGCGACGGCCTGCCGCGTGCCTATCGCCTGACCCGCGCCGTGGGCATCTTTGGCCAGGTCATGGCCGAGTACATGCTGACCTACATGCTGGGCCATGAGCGCGAAGTGCTGGCGCGGCTGGTCAGCCAGGTCGAGCGCAAGTGGGATCCACGTCCCGGTTGCAGCCTGGCCGGGCGTCGCGTGCTGATCGTCGGCATCGGCGAGATCGGCCAGGCCGTGGCGAGGTTCCTGCAACCCTTCGGGGTCACGCTGCTGGGCGTAGCCAGCACGGCGAGAGAGTTGTCACCGTTCATCGAGGTGGCGCCGCTCGCTGAGCTCGGGCGTCTGGTGGAAGAGGCCGACTACGTGATCAACTTGCTGCCCGACACCGTGCAGACCCACGATCTGTTCGACGCCGCGCTGTTCAAGCGCTTCAAGCCGCAGGCGCTGTTCATCAATGCCGGGCGCGGCGTGGCGGTGGTGGATGCCGATCTGGTGGAAGCGCTCAAGGAAGGGCACCTGGCTGGGGCTGTGATCGACGTCTGTCGTCAGGAGCCGCTGCCGGTCAAGCACCCGTTCTGGACGGCCTGGGGCTTGCTGCTCACCGGCCACAGCGCAGCGCCAACCTCGCCATCGGCCATGGTCGAGCTGTTCGTCGAGAACCTGCAGGCGTGGCAGGACGGCAAGGCGCTGCGCGGCGAAGTGGATTTCGCTCGCGGGTATTGAGTGGGTCAGGGGCGGCGGCGCAGAGTCTGCCGCCCCATCGGTCTACGGGTTGGCTTACAGCGTGAAATCGCCTTCGGCCACCAGCTGGCTCAACGGCAGGCGTGGGCTCGGCAGTTCGCGACCTTGCAGGTACTCGGCCAGGGTGGCCTTGTCACCCAGCTTGCCGATGGCCACGGCCGCATGCACGGCATATTCAGCCGGGATCTTCAGCTCTTCACGGGTTTTATCCTGATCGAAGCCGGCCATGCCATGGGTGTGCCAGCCGCTGATGCTGGCTTGCAGCGCAAGGTGCGCCCAGGCCGAGCCGGTGTCGAAGGTGTGCCACAACGCCGGCGATTCTTCGGTGGCGCCGGGGGCGGTGAAGGTGGTCTTCGAGGCGATGATCACGATGGCGGACGAGTGCTGCGCCCAGGAACGGTTGAATTCATTGAGCAGGCCCAGGTAGCGCTCCCAGTTCGGCGTGCCGCGGCGCGCGTAGAGAAAGCGCCAGGGTTGCGAGTTGTAGGCCGAGGCGGCCCAGCGGGCGGCTTCGAAGAAGCTGAGCAGGGTGTCCTGTTCGATTTCGACCGGCTCGAACGCGCGCGGCGACCAGCGATTGATGAATTGCTCGTGGATGGCATAGTCGGCGATGCGGGGATTGGCGCTCATGGCATTCCTGATTGAAGGGTGATGGAGGGCAGGGGGTAAAAACTACTGCGAATCGATCGCGCCTGACAAGTGAAGCTTACCGGCAGTCGCCAGAGCTTGGCCCGCGCTGCAGGGCGCACTAGACTGGCGGCCCTTTCAGGTACTGCCCGCGCCTGAGCCGCCAATTTCGTACAGGACTCTCGGTCACATGGCTGCCATCGTCGAACCCTTCTGGATGCGCAAGACGCTCGAGCAACTTGATCCGCTCGAGTGGGAGTCCCTGTGCGACGGTTGTGGCCTGTGCTGCCTGCAGAAGCTCGAGGACGAAGACGACGAGAGCGTCTACTACACCCGTGTGGCCTGCAAGATGCTCGATCTCAAGACCTGTCAGTGCAGCGACTATCCGCGGCGCAAGTCTTTCGTGCCGGACTGCATCCAGCTGACGCCGGGCCAGGCCGACCAATTCAAATGGCTACCACCGACCTGCGGTTATCGCCTGGTCAGCCAGGGCCAGGACCTGCCGCTTTGGCATCATCTGGTCTGCGGTGACCGCGAACAGGTGCATAAACAGCGTATTTCGCAGTCCGGCAAAATGGTCAGCGAGAAGGATGTCGACGAAGACGATTGGGAAGACTATCTGATCTTTCGCGCGGGTTGATTCGTCGCGCCGGTCGCTCGGCCGATAAAGCTGCGCCCCGCTGCAGCATGACTGCAGAGGGGCGCGTTTGAGGCTCGAGGCACTCAGATCTTTGGCGTTACCGCCGGGTCTTCGCCAGTCACGGTAGCGGTGTCGGTCGCCGAATCAGCATTTTTCTTCAGGTTCAGCAGATCTTCGCCAGCGCGTTCGATCTTGTTGCGGATCTCTTCCAGATCGCTGCGGCCTTTCTCGGCCAGCGACTTGGCTGCACAGTGACCGCTCCAGCCGCGGGCCAGGGCTGCGCCACCAATGGCCACCTGGATCAGACCGAAGATCCCGCCGCGGCGCAGACCCTTGCCGATCGAGACGACGCCCACCAGCAGCGAGCCGGCGCGTTCCCAACCCTTGACGTTATGGTAGTCGGGCTGGGTAACGGATTTGATGACGTCCACGGTTTTGCTGTCGCTCATGGTGAATCTCCTGATAGGGCAGTGATAACAAGCTGACTGCCAAATCTTCACGCTGTTCCATCGGCTTATTTGAATTTGGGCCCGGAGCGCGTGTTGTTGCCCTTGGCCAGGCGGTCGTAAAGCACGACGTTGACCGTGGCGGCCAGGTTCATGCAGCCTGTGGTGGGAATGTAGATGGTGTCTTCGCACCAGTCGCGCACGCTTTGGTCGAGGCTGCCGTCCTCGGGGCCGAAGATGTAGATGGCGCGATCCGGATGGGTGTATTCGGGCAGCGGACGTGCGCCATCGACCAGCTCGACGGCCACGGGGGTGCAGCCCAGCGGAATGATTTTCTGCAAATCGTCGATGCCGATGAGCGGAATGTCGTAGTGAACCCGCTTGGTGTCGGTGACGAAATCACGTGCACGCTCGTAGCGCTTGCCCGTATAGAACACCGAGTTGACCCCGTAGCAACCGGCGGCGCGCATGACCGAGCCGACGTTTTCCGGGGATTTGGGGTTGAACAACCCGATGCAGCTGTACCGTTTGTTGGCCACGTGCTCGCTCAGTCTTTTTTCATCAATCCGGCCAGGGCCGCGAAGGGGTTGTGGGTCGCCTTGGCGATGGTCGGGCTGCTGGTGGAGCCTTCGGCGTAGTACTGCTGGTCGGTGTAGCGCGAGTGCTCGTTGTCGTGGCAGTACAGGCACAGCAGTTCCCAGTTGGAGCCGTCCTGGGGATTGTTGTCGTGGTTGTGGTCGCGGTGGTGCACGGTCAGCTCGCTCAGGCGCTTGCCGGCGAACTCGCGGGCACAGCGGCCGCACACGTGGGGGTACATGCGCAGGGCCTTGTCGCGATAGCCGCTTTCGCGCTCGCGCTGGGCATCGGCGAGAATGCGATCGAGCTTGGCGGTATGGGGTGTGGACGAACTCATGGGGTTCACCTCTGATAATGACGGTCAGGCGCTATATTAACGGTTTCCCGTGCGTAGGAGCGGTCCGTGGCCGCGAAAAGGGCGGCGCGGTGCCTCAGGCAGACTGCGGCGCGCCTTTCGCGGCCGATGACCGCTCCTACATTGGGCGGTGGTGTATACTGCGCGCCGGTTTTTTGAGGTGCCGTGTGATGAGTACAGAAGATCCCCGTTTCGCCGGCATTGCCCGCCTTTATGGCCTGGAGGGCATGCAGCGCCTGCGTGACGCCCACGTGGCCATCGTCGGTGTGGGTGGCGTCGGCTCGTGGGCGGCGGAAGCGATCGCCCGCACCGGGGTGGGGGAGATTTCGCTGTTCGACCTGGACGACGTCTGCGTCAGCAATGCCAACCGGCAGTTGCATGCGCTGGACAGCACCGTGGGCAAGCCCAAGGTCGAGGTGATGGCCGAGCGGCTACGCGGTATCAATCCCGACTGCACGGTGCACGCGGTGGCGGATTTCGTCACTCGCGACACCATGGCCGAATACATCACGCCGAACATCGATTGCGTGATCGACTGCATCGACAGCGTGAATGCCAAGGCCGCGCTGATCGCCTGGTGCAAGCGGCGCAAGATCCAGATCATCACCACCGGGGGCGCCGGCGGGCAGATCGACCCGACCTTGATCCAGGTCTGCGACCTGAACCGTACGTTCAACGATCCGCTGGCCTCCAAGGTGCGTTCGACACTGCGTCGCGACTATGGGTTTTCACGCACGGTCACGCGCCACTACAGCGTGCCCTGCGTGTTCTCCACCGAACAGCTGCGGTACCCCAAGCCCGATGGCAGCATTTGCCTGCAGAAGAGTTTCGTCGGTGACGGGGTGAAGCTGGACTGCGCCGGGGGGTTCGGGGCGGTGATGATGGTGACGGCGACCTTTGGCATGGTGGCGGCGACCAAGGCGGTCGACAAGATCGTGGCCGGGGTGCGGCGTCCGGCGGATAGGGTCAAGGCGGGAGTCTGAGGGCAGGGTAGTCATAACACCGCGAAGGACTGCCCACCGGACCTACAAGGTTCACACCAGCTCGGCCATCCGCTTCAACACCGCATTCAGCCCATTGCTGCGCGAAGGCGACAGCTGGCGGCCCAAGCCCAGTTGTTCGAACCAGTCGGCCAGCTTCAGCTCGCGCAGCGCCTGCGAATCCAGGCCCTCGACCCGCACCAGCAGCAGCGCCAGCAAGCCACGGATCATCCGTGCATCACTGGCGGCCTTGAAGTGCCAGCGCTCATCCTGCCGCTCAGCCACCAACCACACCACGCTTTCACACCCGTGCACACGATTGGCGTCCACTTTCTGCCCTTCGTCCAGCGGCTCCAGGCGTTCGCCCCACTGCATCAACAGCCGCGCCCGTTGTTCCCAACCGGCGGCCTGCTTGAAAGCCTGAAGTGCGTCTTCAGCCTGTGGGTTCAAGGTCATGTGAGTATCTCCAACGCCTTGTCCAGTGCCTCGAAAAACTGTTGCAGGTCGCCAGAGTCGTTGTACAGGCCCAAGGACACACGAATGGCGCCGGACAGGCCAAGGTGCTTCATCAATGGCATGGCGCAGTGATGCCCGGCGCGCACGGCGATGCCTTGATCGGTCAGCAAGTGCGCCAGATCGGCGTTGTGTACGCCGTCCACGACGAAACTGGCCAACGCAATCTGCGGCGTGCCGAGCAAGCGCACACCGCTGCGCGCGTGCAGCCCCGCCAGCAATTGCGCATGCAGGCACGCTTCGTGTGCGGCCACGGCCTGGGCGTCCAGGCCGCTGAGGTAATCCAGGGTTGCGCCCAGTCCGATCACACCGGCGATGGCTGGGGTGCCCGCTTCATGGCCCAAGGGCGCCGGGTGAAAGCTCGCACTCTGGTAATCGGCCTGGTGCACCATTTCGCCGCCGAATTGCCAGTGCGCTAGTTTCTGCAACGCCTCGCGCCGGCCATACAGCACACCGACACCGTCCGGGCCATACAGCTTGTGGCTGGAAAATACATAGAAATCGCACTGCAGACGCTCGACATCATGGCGTCCATGGACGACGCCCTGTGCGCCATCCACCACCGTGATCGCGCCTTGTGCACGCGCAAGCGCGAGCAGTTCCGGCAGCGGTTGCCACGCGCCGAAGACGTTGGGCAGTTGGGTCACTGCCAGCAGCCGGGTACGTGGCCCGATGATCTGCGCAGCCGCCTGCAGGTCGACCACGCCACTGGCATCCAGCGGCAGTACCCGCAGTGGCAGGCCACGACGTTTGGCCAGCTGTTGCCACGGCAGCAGGTTGGCATGGTGTTCGGCGGCGCTGATCACCAGTTCGTCGCCGGGCTGCAGTTGCTCGGCCAGGCCATAGGCGAGCAGATTCAGCGCACTGGTCGCGCCGTGGGTGAAGATGATCTGCTCGGAACTGCCTGCATTCAGCCATCGCGCGACCTTCTCGCGGCTGGCTTCGAACGCACGGGTCGCCAAGGATCCCGGCAGATGCTGGGCGCGATGTACGTTGGCCGCGCCGTGGCCATAGTAGTGGCCGATGGCGTCGATAAGAGCTTGCGGTTTCTGGGTGGTTGCAGCGCTGTCCAGGTAGGTCTGCTGCTGCTGGTGCAAGGCGGCGATGGCTGGAAAGTCAGAGCGCCAGGGGGAGGCGTGGAACATGGTCGAAGACCCCAGGCAAAAGGCCCGGCAGGGATGCCGGGCCCGATATCGCCACTTAGTTGTGAGCGTGCAGCGCTTCGTTGAGTTCGATGGCCGACTTGTGGCTCTTGCACTCCACGGCACCGGTGACCGAATTGCGACGGAACAGCAGGTCGGGCTGACCGGCCAGGTCCCGTGCCTTCAAGGTCTTGACCAGTTGGTTCTGTTCATCGAGCAGCGCCACCTTGGTGCCTGCCGTGATGTACAGACCGGCTTCGACGGTGTTGCGGTCGCCCAATGGAATGCCGATACCGGCATTGGCGCCGATCAGGCAGCCTTCGCCTACTTTGATGACGATGTTGCCGCCACCGGACAGGGTACCCATGGTCGAGCAGCCGCCGCCCAGGTCCGAGCCCTTGCCGACGAACACGCCCGCCGAGACACGGCCTTCGATCATGCCTGGGCCTTGGGTGCCGGCGTTGAAGTTGACGAAGCCCTCGTGCATGACGGTGGTGCCTTCGCCGATGTAGGCGCCCAGGCGCACGCGCGCGCTGTCGGCGATACGCACGCCGGCCGGTACCACGTAGTCGGTCATCTTGGGGAACTTGTCCACCGAGAACACTTCCAGCAGTTCGCCCTTCAGGCGTGCTTCCAGCTGACGCTCACCCAGTTCGGCCAGGTCGACCGCGCCCTGGCTGGTCCAGGCGACATTGGGCAGCAGCGGGAAGATGCCGGCCAGGTTCAGGCCGTGTGGCTGCGCCAGACGGTGCGACAGCAGATGCAGCTTCAGGTACGCCTCGGGCGTGGAGGTCAGCGCGGCGTCTTCGGCCAGCAGCGTCGCGACCAGCGGCTTGTGGCTTTCGGCCAGGCGGGTCAACAGGGCGGCTTGCGCCGGGTCGACGTGCTTGAGCGCCTCGGCCAGCTGCGAGGCCTGGGTGTTGCTGAAGGCAACGGCCTGGTTGCCACCGGTGTAACCCAGCAGCGGAGCGATGGCATCGACCAGTGCAGTGGACGGGTTGGTCAACGGCTGTGCATAGAACACTTCCAGCCAGGTGCCTTGACGGTTTTGCGTGCCGACACCGAAGGCCAGGCTGAACAGGGAATTGGACATGGAATTACCTCGTGCAGAATAAGTGCGGGCCCGCGTCAGGCAAGGGCCGCTGCGTAGATATCAGGCTTGAAGCCGATCACGGTCTTGTCGCCAAGCTGCAACACCGGGCGCTTGATCATCGACGGCTGGGCGAGCATCAGCTCGATGGCCCTGGCCTGGTCGATGTCGGCCTTCTGCTCGTCGCTAAGCTTGCGGAAGGTGGTACCGGCCTTGTTGAGCACCATTTGCCAGCCGTGCTCGTCGCACCAGCGGGACAGGTGCTCGCGGTCGATACCGGCGCTCTTGTAGTCATGAAAGGCGTACTCCACCTGGTGCTCGTCGAGCCAGGTACGGGCCTTTTTCATGGTGTCGCAGGCTTTGATGCCGTAGAGAGTATAACTCATTGATTTATATGGACGAATCGGACTCCTCCAAAACTCCCCCAATACTCCTGCAAAAGTAATATGCCTAAGATTATGCGCGATTGTCGGACGCTACGCTATGTGAGGCGTCTCGGTTCACGGGAGATTGATCAGCGTGGATTGCCATGAACTCGAGCTCAAGGTAAGCTCCGCCGTGCTCAAGCGCGTTGAAATTGGGCAGTGAGGCTACAGATTGTTCAGCCAGGATCGCAATGGACGAGAGCGATCAAGCTGTTCGGTTTCCGAAGACCAGTCTAGTAACTGGGCGGGAGAGCCCTTCGGCAATGGTTCTATGAGGAGATTAAATGAGCATACCTGCCACCATCGCACACGACCTAATAGCTGAATTAGATGCTGTGAACGATGCTGACGCGAATCAGTTTCAGATTGGTCTTCTTTTAAGAAAGGCTGACAGACTTCTAACTACTGATGCTTTTTCTGGGTATGTCATCAAGGGTATTTTGTATTCATATCTTTGGGATGAAAAAAACACCAGGATATTCTTCGCTAAAGCCGAAGCGATTTCGACATCCAATATTTTTTTATACATGAATCAGGCTGTTGTTTTAGGCAGGCTCTCGTATGACTCGGAGTCTCGGCAATCTTATTTGAAAGCGGTGCAGATTTCCAGAGTTTCTGAAGAAGCAGCTTATCAGTACTTGCTAAGCTGTATTGGTTCGAATCGTCCGGATCTCATAGCTGATGGTTTGGATTTGTATGTCACTGCCGGCGGCAAGATGTCCAATAGGATATCCACTACAGTTCATAGTGCACAAAAATGTAAAGCTATGTTTGAATCGGCAGAAATCGATTTTAGTTTTGCTGAAACTATGCACGCTTTAGTGGGTAAGGTTGTAAGAGCATTCAAGGTTCGAGATCGTGGTTTAGGTCACACACTTATCGGCGAAGACGGGCTTTGCTACTTGTCAGTTTATGTTTCGGTACAAGCTACTGTGGATATAGTCGTTCAGATGAACGAGCAGCTGACTGCTGAGATATTGAGCGTGTACGATTTCTCTTGCGAGCAGGCAGACAAGCTTATCTACCACTTTGTGCCGTTATCTGATGATGAAGTTGAAGAGAAAGCTGTGGTGTCTTTGGCATCCGTTGGAGAGTCGATATGACTATCGGAGCGTGCGATCTTCTTAGCTATGCTGCACTTCTGAATCAGAATGATGCGCTAACTGAAGTTGAGCGGCGGAATATTGTTGGTAGGGCATACTATTCTGTATTTCATTCCGCTCTAGAGCTTGTGGAGTTTGATCTAAAAATAGATTTGTCCGAGATCAAAGCCTCGACTCATGCCAGCCTTTTTTTAGCACTGAAGTCTCATGCTACATCCAATCGCCCTTTGATGACTAAGCTGCAGGCTTTAAGTCGTGAGCTGAAGGCTTTGCACGGTCATCGTGTCATCTCCGACTATTACCTCAGCAAGACCGTTACCCAGACAACGGTGGAGCTTGTACTGGCTGAGGCCAGCAGATTGTCGAGACGGATATCTGAACTTCAGAGCACCGCAGCTGCATAGAAGTCGTATCTAAGCCACATCTATCCACTCGGCGCCACGGCTGTCACGATACATATCCGTCATTTTTGCCGACCTATGACCAAGAAGCGTTTGCGGGTCACGACCTTCGGCGGCGTGGAGACGGGCGGCTAAGGATCGCTGCTCATGGAACGTCGGCGGGCTGTCGCCGAGTGTGATGCCCAGCTTGGCGGCTGCTCTGTCACGTGCCAATGCAAACTCTTTGCTCAAAGTGTCGAGTACGACCCGGTCACCGGCCTTTGCGCGGCTGATGGTTCGGGTGTGATGCACCAGGTGTTGCGACAATACGCGGTCACGGCAGCGTTTTATCACTATCGCCAGCTCCAGCCCGGCGGACTCCAGGCGCAGCGCAGTGCTTATCCGGAGCCCAGCGCCAGTCTTGGACTGGACCACATGCAGGTATTTGTCATGCTCATCCTTGAAAAGCATGCTGGCGACGTCCTCACGCCGCTGGCCGGTCAGCAACGCAAGCTCCATCGCCCGCTTCAACCAAGGCTGCTTTGCCTCTTCCAGGGTGGCCAACCATAACTCCAAGCTCAGGCGCTCGCGTTTCACTGTCACCATGGCTGCCCTGGTGAGCTCTACGGGGTTGGTTTCAGTCCAGCCCGCAGCAATGGCCTCCGTGAACACGTCACGAAGCAATGAGCGCATAGCGCGCGCCATCTGTCCTTTCCCTCTTTGGACATCGCAGTCAGATAGTTTGCGATGTTCATTGTCGACACAGAGCGAATATCCATTCCGCCGAATGCCGTCTTGAGACGCTTGACGCGCATGCGCACGCTCTTCTTGCTGGACTCGGCCGGCTTCCGCTCCTGATATACCTCTTCGTACTTATCCAGCCAGTCACCAAACAGCCGTGCCGCTGGCGCCGCAGCCGCTACCATCCGAGTCGCCAACATTGGTCGGTGTGCATCCGCCAGGTTGGCGGACACCGCTTCACGAATGGCTGCGTCCTTGTCTTTGCCCAAGCCAAACCATCGATTGCTCACCGGATCACGGTAGGTGAAGTAGGTCGCTCCGGTTCGGCTGTCCTTCTTCTTGTAGAGGTTGGGCGGCAGGTCCTTCGATCCGGGGTTACGCGGCCTTGGTGCCATGTCGTGCGCTTTCGATTCGGCTGATAAGGCTTGTGCCCTTGGGGATTTGGTGCCGCACTTGCTCGCGGTAGCAAGCGTCATCCTCGACATAGTAGCTGCGGCCGTGCTTGACCGGCGCAGGGAATATGCAGCCGTCCCGCGCCCATTTGCGCAACGTATTGGCGCTGGGCGGCGTCCTGAATTGGTCCGCCGCCCATTCTTCAAGGGTTACCTTGCTCATGGGTATGCTCCGTGCCGCGCTTGGCGGCAGAAGTGGTTAGTCGATCTGGTAATAGACGTAGCAGTTGACGCCCTGGGCTTGCAGCGACTTGTGCATGGCCTGGACACCGGCATAGCGACGATTCCCCTGGCCCTTAAATGGCGTATCAAGGTGCAGCGCCCGTCCGTGCCAGCGGCTGGCCTCAGAGAGGTAGCCAGGCAAGCCGTGTTTTGCGATTGTGGATTCACGAACCTTGCGAATCGGGATAACGACGCGATCGAGATTTGCGCTACCGCCATCGTCTGGCTGAGCGTTAGCGGCCTCGACGCCTGCGGCCACGGCTATCCGGATCTTTTTGGGCAGCCCTTCGAGTTCTTCTTTTGTCATGGCATAGCTCCGCCCGCCGATCACCGGCAGGCTGCATAGATGGGAGGGAAGGGGTTACTTGGCGATGACGTCGGCGCTTGCGATGTAGCGGTCGAGGAGCATGCCTAGGAGGAGTTGCAGGCAGAGCCAAGCGGTGACGCATTTAGAGGCTAGTAGGCTCTTTTTTTTCTCGCTTGTGCATACCGCTGCTGGGGCTCCTTGGAGCAGGAGCGGTGGTTTCCATGGGCGCGGTATTGGCCGCATTCGTTGCAGACCTCGTTGTGTTGGAAGCAGGCCTACAATGTAGCCACCTATTGCAATGAGCTTATTTTTGGCTAGGGGGTTTTCGCAGATAGCAATATTTGTATTGAGCTGTTTGCGGAGGCTATGTATTCTCATGTTTCGAGTCGTAAGGTCTAGGTTTTATTGTGCCAAAAATAAAGTATCAGGATGAGTCCGCTAAATATAAGGTGCGATATGCAAAATACAAATCTTCGGGAGATTTAATTCATGAGATTATCTCTATATATCCTGATTCGTCTCGAATGCGAGCACTCATTGCAATGATGAGAGCGGGGGATATTTTTCCGCTTGAGATAAAAACAGGCTATTGCTGGGCGGTAGACGAAAACTGTAACTACGTTAAGCATTTGACTCTAGATCCACAAACTATTAGTGGTGGCTGCTTTGTTGTTAAATCTGGTAGGTACCATAGGGGGATGAGTTCGGGTTTGGACGAAGAACTTGAAAGATTATGTTTGAGAGGTAAAATGCAGGCATCAAAAGAAGATCCGGTGATGTCACTAAGCTTCGGCCCTCGAGTTCCAGCAGATTATTATGGGGATCACGATTACAGTATGTATCCAGGCGGATATACCCCCCATAAAGCCTACTAAGGTGAATAGCGTATTTAGTACTACCAAGTTAAGTCTATTTGCGATTCGATCTGCCAGTTCGGCGAACTGTTGTAAGCTTCGATCCTGTCGGCTATCACGCAGGCGCGCTGGCCGGCGGTGGGAGGCGCGTACATGCCGAAGCGGCTGATGCTGCCACCGTTGACCGCGGCGTTGGTGGAGTCTGCCGAGGTAAATGGCACGCGCTGGAAAATGTTCGGGTCGAGCATGCGCAGACCGTGCAACCGGCATGCCGGCCGGCCCTGGTCGTCGCAGATCGCGTTCATGGCCGCCCCCATACGCTTCCACCAAGCCGGGGTACCAGGCGAACGCCATTGCCCTGAACTGCCAAAGGCCACCATGGGCCATTCGCTAGCGAGACGCTGTAAGCGTTCGAGCGATTCGTGAAGGTGCCAGACAGGTACGCCGCGTATGTTCCGAGGCCACGCTGTCAGCCACGCATCGTTCGCCGCCTGATCCCCGTCGATCACATCAGGGATCAACGCCCAGTCGAAGCCTGGGTGGCGGTGCCAGTCCTCAACCCAGCGGGTATAGCCGTCGACGTCGAGCGTGCCGCCCTTGTTCCAGATGCTGAAGGCACCGTTGTCGAACACGAACGATTGGCACACCTCAGCGACTATTCCTACGTCGTCCTGGCGCGGAAAGGGCACCAGGGCGTGCCGGCCCGCAAGAAAGCGCGCACCGTCCTGGCGGGTGCCTCCGACTGGAGTACCGTGATAATGGATCATCTGCTCACCCTCAACGTTTCGATCTCGACGCCCTGGTGCACAGCCTTGATCGTCTGGTCGCCGCCCAAGCGCTCGGCCAGCTCATCCGCGATTCGTTCGTGGTAGCCGGACTTGACCAGCGCCGTGGCGGTCCGGATGTGCTCGACCATCACCACGTCCAACGTACGAATCTCTAGGCTGTAGATGATCGTGTCCCCGTCCGAAGGGCAGGTGGCCGCGAACGTGTGCCGGTAAATATTCATGGGGATAGCTCCGCCACACCGCTACAGCGGCTGACTTTGAGTTGAAGGGGAAGGGGTTACTTGGCGATGATGTCGGAACTTGCGATGAAGCGGCCGAGGATCATGCCGAGGGGGAGTTGCAGGCAGAGCCACACGATGACGCACTGAGCGGCTAGTAGGCTCATTTTTTCCTCGCTTTTACATACCGCTACTGGCTTTTGTTTGGAGCCGGAGCGGTGTTCACGTTGGGCGCGGTATACACCGCATTGGTGCAGCTGTTTGAAAATCGAGGGGTTGCACGGGTAGGCGGAGCGGTTTGGGGATACGATGGTAAGTGTTTATGCCGCCTCTAATTGGATGAGGATGTGCAACGTAAACAGGCAAACCACCGTAGCCGCTGTAATCCATTTCCACGAATCTTTTTCAGCAGTAAAATGTCGCGTTTTGAGCATGGAGAGCGCTATGAAGATACCAATAAAACGTAGAATCCACAGTCGGAGGGACGGGTCAAGTAGGAATTTTATCTATTTTCTAGGTGTCCTAGCACTGATACTGTCGATGACTGTTGGTGCGCTGGTGTTCGTTCATTTCCAGTTGGGTGTGGATTTGATGTGGGTGGAAATTAAAAACCCACAAACCGCTCAATATTGGGGGCAAATAGGTGATTTCATAGGCGGAGTACTAAATCCTTTATTAAGCTTTTTTGCTTTAATGGCCGTACTGTATAACTTGATGTTGCAGAGAGAGGAGCTTGCGTTGGCTCGGAGAGACGCCAAAGACGCGCAGGATATACAAAATAAACAGAGTAATATATTTAAGCAACAAAATTTTGAATCGGTATTTTTTAGATTGCTTGACGTCCATTCGCAGCTTTCAACGAATTTGAAGATTCAAGGCCGGCGCGGCGTAACTATAGCCGACCATCATGGTGCTGATGCTTTTGAAAAAATCGTTAAGATTTATTTTACTGAAAACGTTTTAATTTCCAAGTGCTTGGAGCTTGGTGAAGGGCAGGTAGATGCCGTTCAGAAGAATTCCCAAGATTTCCTATCTGCATACGTAGAGTCGGTTGGACATTATTTTAGAAATATCTACCAAATACTCAAGTATGTTGATGGGATGGGGCAGATTTCATCAGGCTCTCCAAGTAAAGCGCCGATGGGTATGGAGATTAGGCGAGCGATGCGCTCCTATAGATTGCAGAGAGATTATGCAAACATCCTACGAGCTCAGCTTAGCAGTAATGAAGTTGCATGTTTATTCCTTAACTGTTTGTCGCAGCAAGGTCTGGGGCTAAAGTACTACGTCGAAAAATATTCGATGTTAAAAAATCTGGAGCGAAGAGTGGTGAAGTATGATTCCGGCATCTTAAATCTTTATAGTTCTCTCGCATATGCTGACTATGAAGATATGGAGATGGCTGACATCATAAGTCATATTCGCATGCGATACGATTCCAAAGTATAAGGCTCTAATTGATTTATTATCTATAGATATGGATGTGTTGAGCAGCTTTTCAAGGTTGCGACATAACATGCTATATGTTAAGCAAGGCTTTAATGCCCGAATTTAAGTGCGCTGGTTTTCGATGCTTTGCTGCGGTGGTGTATTTGATCTTTCTTAGAAATATGACTGATGACTGGCAAATAAGGAGGGGTGGTCACACCGGGCGAATGCTGCGTGCGATGCCTGGCGTCTTGCTGACCAGCCTAAGCTTCACCAGAGCACCAAGTCTTTCGGCGACGCAGTTCGGCGTGACGCCTGCAGCAGCAGCCAGTTCGGCGACGGTGGGAGAGTACTGGTGTGCCTTGATATACTCTTTGATGTGTTTGAGCGTTTCAAGTTGGACTTTAGTGGGCTTCTTGCTGGCCGGCATTGATGGTCTCCTTCGTTTGCAGGGTGGGCGGGCCCGCCACAGGCCCGCGCATTTTTAACGTGGATCGAACGAGCCCAGTGCAAGGCTCGCCGCTTCGCCGATCTTGTCCTCGAGCACTGCCTTGAATTCCTGGGCAATGTCTTCGCGCTGGACCTCTTCACCGATCCAACGCAGCTTCAACACCGGCTGCTGGCCGCTGGTGATGACCGAAAGGCGGAACTTGATCTGCTGCTCCGTCAGGCCCTCGAACGGGATGACGTTGAACAGCAGTGCCACCGGCATGGTTTCCTTGCTGCGCGCTTCGATCTGGTCCATGGCGCTGCGGCTGGCGCTGGTATCCCCGACCGTTGTTTCCGATTCGCTGGTGGCCTTCACGGTGATGGTGCGCACCGCGGCGATAGCCTTGGCGATCGCGATGGCAGTTTCGTTCTCGTCGACCGGGGTCAGGTACTGGTGCCAGTCCTCGATCCAGTCGCTCATATCCTTCTGGGTCATCGCTTTGCCGTTGACCAACTGAGCGGCCTTGTAGCCTGCAGACGGCTTCAGCTTGACCAAGGCACGGTCGTCAGCGTGGCCCGGGCTGAGCTCGTCACCGATGTTGAAGAAAAGCGAGCAGGACATCTCGTCTTGGTCGATGAAGCCTTTGGCGCCGGGCATGTTTCGCTTGATCACATGGCCGACGAAATCAGCCAGCGAATGGGTAGAGAAGGTACCGCGGAACCGGCTCCGGCCGGCCATGTAGCGCTCAAGGTCGGCTACGCTCACGGCGTCTGGTATCAGCGCGACTGGCGTGTTGGTGGGCAGCATCTTGCCGGCGGCCGACAGTGCGGTCTCGGTAATCTGCTGGATTGCATCTTTGGTCAGGGACATTCTTCTATTCCTGGTGGTGGGGTTCGAGATCAGGTGCGGGGTTTGATCGGGGCGTCTTCACGACTGAACAACTGGTCGTGCTTCTCTTGGAAGAGGCTGATGCGGCCGCCGGAACCGACGTGCATCGGGGTATCCAAGCTGGTGTTCTCACTGCGCGTACCCCGCTTGGTGGGCACCTTGCAGTCCAGCTTGTGCTTGATCTTCACCTGGTGGGATTCTCCGATCTGGCTGAAGTCCAGTGTGATGACCAGTTTCCCGGCCTTGCCGTGGTCGACGACGCCCGAGGCGATTTCGGACAGGGCGTGGCCGATCTGGCTGGCGAAAGCGCCGCCGTTCAACTCTTCGAGGAACTCGGCGGTATCCGTGGGTGTAGGCATTACGTATCTCCAGGCGATGTAGTTCAGCTAGCCCAGCGGGTGCGGTACTTCACGATGTCGCGAGCAGTGGAAACGCCGCACCCAAACTTGGCCGCCAGGTATTCGTAGCCGCCAACGCCCGCTTCATACTCGGCGCGCATGGCGGATACTTGTTCAGTAGTGAGCTTTGCCCGCTGGTGGCTGGCGCGGCAGCGATGGTTTGTGTGGTTTCGAGTGATCTTTTGCATACAGTCCGCTCACGGGTATATCCAGCCAGCCCAGACAGGTACGCTGGTGCAAGTGGCGGTCGATCGTTCGCTTCAAAGCCGATGCCCGATCGCAATACCGTTCTCGCTTGCCATCAGCCTGATTCGTTTTTCGCAGGTGCCCATGGCTTCAGCGGCTTCCTTCACGCTGTAGCCTTGTTCGGCCAGGTGGCGCAGGTTGAGCGAATCCTTGTCGCGCTCGTTGCGCAGCTTGGCGTGGTGCTTGGCCATGGTCTGACCACCGACGCGCTCACCTACCTGGTGCGCGTCGCCGGTGACAGCATGACCCGTGCTGGGATATTCAACGGTGACCTACTGATCGTCGACAAGGGCGCGGAAGTGAAGAAGGGGCAGGTGATAATCGGGGTGGTGAATCAGGAGCCGATGGTGAAGCGTCTGGACTATGTTCGGGGCATGCCGGTGCTGAAGTCCGAAGGCGATGGCCACCACCATCGCTTCATCATGGAAGGCGACGAGTTCACCGTGTGGGGCGTCGTGACGCACAGCGTGCGTCAGCATGGCATCGAGCCATGAGGTGCCAAGTGACGCGCAGGATGCGCCTGGGCAAGCCGATTGAGGCGGCCGAGATCCGTGGGCTGCCGGCGGCCATGGGCGATCTGCGGATTAATGAAGAGTTGTGCCAAGCCCTGGGCAGGAACTCGAAGACGGCCAGCGTCAAGGGCGTGAACTCTATCGGTGCAAGCGAGCTGCCTTTGCTGCATGAGGCAGTGCTGTCGTGGATGGCGCCGAACGGGTTCGTGCTGAGCGGGCTGGAGGAAGAGGGCGGATGTCTCTATGCGCAGTCGTGGTGGTGCAAGAATGTGGGGTGAGAGTGAGCAGAACGCTCGGAGAAAGGGCTGAACATCTGTCTAATACTGGCGGTTCCTACCCTGCGTTTGTTGCCTTTAAGTTGAGCTTTGAGGCCCTTGCGATTTAGACAGGTAGGCCCGCGAGGGCACGCCGATCACGGCCTTGAGCACCTTTTAACCACTAATGCTGCATCATCAGCAGTTCAATTATTAGGATCAGGCGCTACCTGCTTAATCAGTCTGCGAGGTGTCCCTTTCGAAAGCTCTGCAGCGTGATGTCTGAGCGCAAATTTCTGTAGGAGATTTTCAACGATGTCCATTACATGCGCCACTTCTTGAACAGTTGGCGTATGACCTCGATGCGCTGCTGCATGACCGGCTTCCAATGCTACATCCAAAATCTCTTTATCTTGCTTGCTCAAGTGCCCATCAGTGACAAGTTTCGAAAGTTTTTTTGCAAAACCGCCAATGTCGCCGACCGCATCATTCATGTACATATCGACTATTGCCCGGGCGCCCATCATTGCCAAGCTTCTGCTGTTAGCGTGAAGAGCCGTGTAAATCTCGCGCAGCATGCTTTGCCAGTCTGCAGGAAGATGCGACTGCCACACGGGCGGTTTCCTGGAGACGCGAGGTGGGTAGTAGTCAATATCGTCGGATGCGTCAAACTCCGAATGCCACCATTCCACCCTCATAGATATCGACTCGCAGCCTCTACACTCGAGCATCAGGCTAGTTTTGCTCCATGAGTAGTCATGTCCCCACTCATTGAACTCATCCTCCGCCTGAACCTTTTTGGCAATCTGTTCATGCTTTGTGGATCGAGAGCACTCGTTGCAATGGGACCAGATAGAGATATTTTCGGTCATGAGATGCCATTCTAGAATTTTGATGCTCGGGAGCAAAACTTCCCCAAAACACATCCGTTTGGGTTAATGGTTATTGAAATACTGGCGTTCGTAAAAAACAGGCGTTTTCTTGATAGAAAATTGTGTAACTCTCTGAAAATAAATAAGTTTTCAAGATCCGCTACGGCATCCCAGGCTTTGATGCCGTAGAGAATATGAGCCATTGATCTAGGAGGGGCTGCGAATGCGCCCCACTGCCTCCCGAAAACGAATCGGGGAATTATGCGGCATCGACTGTGACAGCGCCATGCTTGCGTGGCGAGGAGGGAAGGCGGTGCGCGTGATTCGGCCACGCGGTCGCTGTGCAGACAGGGCGCGGGGGTGCAAATGCCCCCCCGGCTTCGAACCTAGCCAACCGACTTCAAAGGGATCGGCCCCTGAAGGCGATCGAGCATGGTATTGCAGTACCAGTCATCGAACTGGCAAACGCCGGTTTCAGCCGTTTCGGAAAACGGGCCCGGTTCGAACGACGGGGAAGTGACCCCACGCTGGGTGCCCTCCACCAGCGTCCTGTCCTGGTCGTTGGTGGCAATCCAGACTTTGGTGAGGCGATCCAGATCGTAGTCCACACCTTCCATGGCGGTGTTGTGCACCAGCCACTTGGTGGTCACCAGGGTTTCAGTGGCACTGATGGGCAGCACGCGGAAGCTCAACGCGTGGTCGCCCAGAAAGTGGTTCCAGGTCGACGGATAGTTGAAGTACAGCAAGGCGCCGATGTCGGGCTCGCCGGACTTGTCCAGGCGACCGTTGACGGCAGGTTTGCCGTCCATGGTGTAGCTGACAGCGCCCGCCGACAGCGGTATCCGGGTCATACGGAAACGGCCATGGATATCCATGACCAGGCGACTGGGCAAGCCTGCCTTTTCACACTTGTTCCAGTATGCCGCCAGTTCCGGATCGTCCTCCCCGCTGGTGCCACCCACTGAAAGATTATCCACGAACGAGTTCAAGAGTTCAGGGTGCGAGCCGTCGCAGTGGTAGCACTCGCGATTGTTCTCGAACACCAGTTTCCAGTTGCCTTTCTCGATAATGTTCGACTCGAAGGCAACTTTGCATTCTTCAAGGTTGTGCGGTGCCACGAACGGATCCACAGCCTTTCGGAACGATTCGAAGTCAGGTTTGACTACACCTACGCACACGTAGATGTAAGTGTTCACCACTTCGCAGTGCACCGGTTTGAGGTTGTATTGGCTCTTGTCGAAGTCCTGGCCCATGTTGCCGGCGAACAGCAGCTTGCCATCGAGCTCGAACGTCCACTTGTGGTACGGGCAGACCAGCTTGGCGACCTTGCCCTGCGCGGCTTCGCAGACCTTGGCTCCACGGTGGCGGCAGGCGTTGTGGAACGCTCTGACTTCGCCGTCCTTGCTGCGCACGATGACCACGGGGTAATCGCCTACTTGAAGCGTCATGTACTGACCGGGTTTGGCGACTTCGAAGGTATGGCCTGCGAAGATCCAGTCCTTGTGCCAGATCTGCTCGAGGTCCTGGCGATAGACTTCATTACTGCTATATAGCGCGCCCGGTAGCGAGTGGTTGGGCTTGCGTTGGGAAACCAGATCAAAAACGGTTTTCTTGAAATCCATATTTCCTCCAGGATGCAGACCTTGGGGGCCAGGTTAGATGCAGCTCGGCATTGCCGACTGGCTATTGATCGCAGCCTATACCCGCCAATCGAGGCGGATCAAACGACATTTAAGGCGTGCAATCAATGCGGGCAGGTTATGAATGGATCGCCTGCTCGCTCCCTTCGTCGAGCCGTGCGTGGCGCACTTCAGGCGGGTTGGCCCCCGGTGCAGTTGGGGCTTGAAAGATTTCCGAGAGCGCTTCTACCGCCGATGACGATGAAGCCAGGTTTTTGACCCCTGCCTTGATCGCTTCACGGGTTTTTTCATCCAGCGACACCGAAGCGAACATGTCGTACTTGCTCTCGAGTTCCGCGATGGTCATCGCGGTTTCCGGGTCACCTTTGGCGGCGGTGGTCTGGCTACGCAGTACGTTACCGTCGTCAAGGGTAACGATGACCCGTGACAGGATCTCTTCGGGGAAGCGCGCCGAAAGATCCGGCGCTTCCACGATCTCGATCCTGGCGCTCATGGCGAGAATGTCCGGGGCGCAGATCGATGCGCCCGTGACTTCTTCGGGCCCGACCTTGCCCCGGACGATAAGCGCGGCCAGAGGGAATGCAAGGGCGTATTGCGCCTCGTCGGCGTTGGCAGGGGTGTGCCCCTGCAGGCAGACCGATTCGAAGAACGTCTCGACGCGAATCTTCTCGATCCGATTGACCTCGATGCCGCCCGATACCTGCTGCAGTGCCACCATTGCCGTAAGCGCAGGCTGCGCCCAACGGCAGACGGGCCATGGCTTGAAGTATTGGCTGTCGATTTCCCAGCGATGGCCCAGATCCTGCCAGAACGCCGCGACGGATTCGTCCTCTATGGTTTCCGCCGGTGCCCCCGTCATGCCTTCGCGTGCCATCAGCAATGCGTTCAGCCCCGCGAATGCGCCGGCACCGTGACCGTCGCGCAGCATGGTCGGTGACTGCACCACGCGCATCATCGGGCAGCGTGCACTGAAGTATTCGGCGATGCCCAGCGCGTGCCGGAATGTCGATTCGTCGAAGCCCAGCATCCTCGCCCCGGCACACACCACACCAATGCCCGAGAAGCCGCCAGAGGCATGGTAGGTCGGCGAGGTGGCCATCAATGCGACGCCTGCGCGCAGGGCGGTTTCGTAGCCGATACACAGCGCCGTCAACAGTTCACGACCGCTCACTGGCTTGCCTTGGTGGGCCAGCGCATCTGCCAGGGCGAGCAGGGCGGGCACCACAGTGGCGCCTGCGTGGCCCTTGGAGGTGAAGTGACCCTCGTGAGCGTCGAGGCTGTCGGCAGTGAATCCACCCGCCCAGCCGGCACCGAGCACATTGACCCGCTGGCCGTCGAAGATCATGCGGCTGGTGAACTCGCCCCCCAGGGTAATGCGCTCGGGCGTATCGTCGAACAGCTTTGCTGGTGTCGTTGCCCGTCGCTCCGGCCATGACCCCGAGAATATCGAGCAGGCTGTTCATGAGGATCTGTTGGGTCTTGGCAGGTGCCTGTTGAAAATCGAAATCTCGGCAGAACAGGAATAGCGACATCCAGCGGCTCCTTCGAATGATCCTGCAGGTCAGTGCTGACCGACGTGATTCAACGATGAGCGCATCGCCGCCAAGGCGCGAGCAACTTTTTCGCAGGGCTATGCATAACGTCCAGTAATGCTGAACGGCGCTTGAATGTCACCGTCTGGGAAATTTGCCGAGCATCCATTCACGAAATCTGCGCAACGCATCTTCGTTGTCCGAGTTTTCCTTGCACGCCAGGTAGTGGCAGCTATTGCGCAACTGCACTTGATCCGCAATCGGCCTGACCAGCAGGCCTTTGCCGATGAGTCCACTGACCAGATGGTTCCAGCCCAATGCGATGCCCTGATGGGTGAGCACCATACTGATGATCAAGTTGTAGTCATTGGCATTGAAAATGGCCGGGCTGGCGGCGGGGCGATCGTCCAGGTCGATGGCCTGGAAGGCGAACCATACCCCCCAGTCGACATGCTCCGCGACCTGGGAACGGCCATAGGGACTCAGGTTGAGCAACGCCGAGTCGCGAATACCGTCCAGGGAGGCGATCTCGGGATGCTGCTGCAGATACGCCGGCGTGCACACCGGATAGATCAGGTCGTGGCACAGGTGGTAGTTCTTGTAGCCGTCGCGTATGCGCGCAATCTTGGTGATGAACGCGTCCGGCTGGACGCCGGGCTCCATGGTCAGGAAATTCTGCGTGGTAATCAGGTTGAGCTCGATGCCTTCGCTCTGGGCAAAGAATTCCGGCAGGTTGCTCGACAGCCATAGCGCGGAAAACGCCGGTGAGCAACAGATGGTCAGCACCCGCTTTTCGGATTGCGCGCTACGAATACGCTCGGCGGCCTGGGCAATATTGACGAACGACAGGTGGGCCGCGTCGAAAAACAGCGTCCCTGCCGGGGTCAGTTCCACCGCGCGACCTACACGGGTGAACAGTGCCGCGCCCAGGTGAACCTCGAGTTCCTTGATCTGGCGACTGATCGCTGCCTGGGATACACACAGCGCCTCTGCAGCCCGTGTGAAGCTTTCGTACTTGGCGGCGGCCACGAAGGCCTTGACTGCACGCAGCGAAGGCATCTTGAGCAGAATCGTATCCGGGTCAACGTGCTTCGACATGCTCAACCTCCTGTCAGTACCGCTGTGCTCGGTCGGCGGCGAGGGTATAGCACCCTGGCTTCGCCGTGTCGGTTCGGTGTCGTTTTCGATGCGCCTCGGTCGCTTGCTGGCATGCCCGAGGCCTGCTGCACAACCCATGCAGAACCTATAACCCAACGTTATCGAATAAGGGCTGTAAATGTTGTTGGATCTGAATACACATTGGGCATAGATTGAAAAAACACCCTAATTCCTGGGGGTAAGAATAAAAAACAAGGAAATCGTTGCGATGAACAATTACCCGTACCACTGCCCCTTACAACATGTTTCGCGTTGCCATGATTTGCCTACTGCAATGAGTGCCGCCGCGAAGGAGGCAAGGTATGAATAACGCCGACGATATAATATCCGTACACAATGTATACAAGGTCTTCGGGGCACAACCCAAAGTGGCCATGAATATGTTGCGCGAGGGCGCTTCCAAGGCCGAAGTGTTCGAAAAGACGGGCCAGGTCATCGGTGTGTTCGATGCGAACTTTTCCGTGAAGCGTGGCGAGATCTTCGTGATCATGGGGCTTTCCGGTTCGGGCAAATCCACCATGGTGCGCCTCTTCAACCGGCTGATAGAGCCCACTTCCGGCTCGATATTCCTCAATGGCAAGGAAATCACCGGCCTGGCCGACAAAGATCTGCTGCAAGTGCGCCGCAAGGACATGGGCATGGTCTTCCAGTCGTTTGCCCTCATGCCCCACATGAGCGTGATCGATAACGTCAGCTTCGGCCTCGAGATCAGCGGCGTCAGCGAAAAGGAACGCTACAGCCGTTCAGTGGTGGCCTTGCGGCAGGTGGGGCTGGCCGGGCAAGAACACAGCTACCCGCATCAATTGTCCGGCGGCATGCAGCAGCGCGTCGGGCTGGCACGGGCGCTGGCCAACGACCCGGCCATCCTGCTGATGGACGAAGCGTTCTCGGCACTCGACCCGATGATTCGCAGCGAAATGCAGGGCGAACTGCTCAAGCTACAGGCCGAGCAGAACCGCACCATCATCTTCATTTCCCACGATATTGAAGAAGCCGTTCGGATCGGGCATCGCATTGCGATCATGGAGGGCGGCCGAGTGGTACAGATCGGAACCCCGCGCGAACTGCTCTGCAATCCAGCCAACACGTACGTCAAGGACTTCTTCGAAGGGTTCGATACCAGCCGCATCCTGCGCGCGGGCGATATCGCCCAGCTGGACGCCCGCATCGTCTACGAGCCCGGCCGACACACGCCTATCGATGCAGATGCGCTGCTGCGCGAAATCGTTCCGCTCGTTGCCGCCTCGCACACGCCCATGCCTGTCGTGGACCGTGGGGGTTTGTACAAGGGGACCATCTCGCAAGGTCACCTGTTGAACTGCTTGAGCAGCCGATAAATCCACGATCAGCTTTCGGGTCGTCTCTGAGGTGGGCTATGTCCGACTTTAATCTTCTGGATCCTTTCAAAACCATAAACGTACCGCTCGGGACATGGGTCGAGGGCGTTCTCAAGTATCTCGTTCATAACTTCCGTGATGTATTCCGTTCGATTCGCTGGCCGGTGGATCAGGTACTCGATGGCATCCAGGCAGGCTTGCTGTCAGCGCCGCCTACCGTGTTCATCATCATTGCCGCGCTGATCAGCTGGCAGATCGGCGGCAAGCGAATCGCCTTGTTCACCCTGGCCACGCTCACCGCGCTGGGGCTGATCGGTGTGTGGGAGGACGCCATGGTCACCCTCGCGCTGGTGCTCACATCGCTGGTCTTCTGTGCCGTCATCGGCATTCCACTGGGGATATTGAGCGCGCGCAGCGATCGGCTCGAGATGATCATTCGTCCGGTACTGGACGCCATGCAGACGCTGCCGGCATTCGTCTACCTGGTGCCGGTGGTCATGCTGTTCGGCATCGGCAACGTGCCCGGAGTGATCGTCACCATCATCTTCTCGGTGGCGCCGTTGGTACGCCTGACCAATCTGGGCATCCGCCAGGTGCCCGAAGACAAGGTCGAGGCCGCCAGGGCGTTCGGTTGCACGGCGACGCAAATGCTCTTGAAGGTCCAACTGCCGCTGGCCGCGCCGACCATGATGGCCGGCCTCAATCAAACGCTCATGCTGTCGCTTTCGATGGTGGTGGTGGCGTCCATGATTTCCGTAGGTGGCCTGGGCCTGATGGTGCTCAGCGGTATCGGCAGGCTGGACATGGGCCTGGCCAGTGTCGGTGGCGCCGGGCTGGTGCTGCTTGCCGTGTTCCTCGATCGACTCACCCAGGCCATGGGCGAGCGCAGCAAGGATCTGGCAACGGGTCAGCGCTGGTACGAAACCGGCCCTGTAGGTCTGCTGATGAAGTTGAAAAAGAAGAAGCCAGTCGAAACTGCGATCACTCATTGATGTGCCTGCTCACCCTATCTAACCCTTGAACGTGGTGACTCATGAACCCTGTAACCCTCCAGAAATCCGCGCTTGCCAGCCTCGCCGCGGCAGTCCTTGGCACCGTTCTGAGCTTCGGGGCGTTCGCCGCCGATGCCAACAAGCCTGGGGACGGCAAGTCGATCACCCCCATCTTTCCATCCATCGCCGAAGAGCGTTTCAGGGGGGAGGTGGCCATAGCCGGCCTGAAAGACCTGGGCTACAACGTCAAGCCACCCAAGGAGGTCGATTACCCGGCGATGTTCCTGGCACTGTCGTACGGTGACGCGGACTTCACCGTGCATGAGTGGGGCGCCTTGCATGAAGGCTTCTACAACAAGGCTGGCGGCGATGAGTCGATGGTCAAGGTCGGCGAAGTGATGAAGGGAGTACTGCAGGGGTACATGATCGACAAGAAAACTGCAGACGCCTACAACATCAAGGACCTGTCGGATCTGAAGAAGCCGGAAATCGCCAAGCTGTTCGACAGCAATGGCGATGGCAAGGCCGACCTGACCGGATGCAACCCGGGGTGGGGGTGCGAAGTCATGGTCGAGTACCACATGAAAGCCTATGGTCTGGAGCCTACGGTGGTTGACAACCGCGGCTCGTACTTCGCCCTCATGGCCGACACCATTGCGCGCTTCGAACAAGGCAAGCCCATCCTGTTCTTCACCTGGGTGCCGCAGTGGATCGCCGGCGTACTGGTGGAGGGCCGCGACGTGGTCTGGCTGCCGGTGCCCTTCACCTCGCTGCCCGATGGCAAGGAATCCAAGGACACTTTCTATAACGGGAAAAACCTGGGCTTCCCGGTAGACACCGTCTACGCAGTGATGAACAAGGAGTTCTCGGAAGAGAATCCGGTGGCCACCAAGTTCCTGTCCGAAGTGCGTATTACCACGGCCGATGAAAGTGCGCAGAACTTGCGCATGCAGAAAGGTGAAAAGTCCTTGGCCGATATCAAGCGGCATGCCGCCGAATGGATCAAGGCGCACCAGGCCGAATACGACGGCTGGCTGGCGGACGCTCGCGCCGCGGCGAAGAAATAGACGCATGACACAGGGGCCGGCTGCCACGCCGGGCCCTGTGCCTGCCCGCACCCGGCGGCGCCTGACGATGATTGCCGTCAGGGCCGCCACACCCTGTCACCGCACTGCTTTGCCGATACGTACGTATCAACGGACCGCGTCCGGCTGCGCGCGTACTTCTCATTGGCGCTGTTACCTGTCCGTGAACTCATGCTGGCGGCAGGCAAACTCAACTATCGATGGTCACGATCATGAAAGTTACTTCGCTGCCTGCGGACGACAAGACCTGTGGTTGGTTTCATCTGAGCTACCCACGCACGCCGATGCCCACTCATTCGGGGCACAGGACTGCGCGTTGGGTCGTGGTAGGCGCAGGATTCACCGGTCTGGCGGCTGCACGGCAGTTGGCGCTGCGCTTTCCCGACGAAGAGATCGTGTTGGTGGAGGCCCAGGAAGTCGGGCTCGGCCCCTCGGGCAGGAATGCCGGTTTCGCCATCGACCTGCCCCACGATATTGCCGCTGAAGATTACATCGGCGATATCGAACTGGCCAAGATCAGCCTCAGGTTGAACCTGGCTGGGCAATTGTCGTTGAAGGAGTTGGTCAGCCAGCACGCGATCGATTGCCAGCTCAAGGCCTGCGGCAAGTATCAGGCGGCAGTCGAGGAGCGCGGCATCGCCGTACTTGAAGCGTATCGCCGGGGACTGGACAAGCTCGACCAGCCCTACCAGATGATCGGCGCCGATGAACTGCCCGATCACCTCGGAACGCGTTTCTACCGAAAGGCCCTGTACACCCCAGGCGCGGTGCTGATCCAACCGTCTGCCTTGGTCAAAGGCCTGGCTGACAGCCTGCCTGCGAACGTCACGCTCTACGAGCGCACGCCGATCACCGATGTCGAGTATGGCGCCAAGACGGTCCTCAGGCATGCCCATGGCAGCATCACCGCCGACAAGCTGGTGTTGGCCAACAACTCGTTCGGCATGCGTTTCGGATTTCTTCAGGGGCGAATGTTGCCGATCTACACCTACGGCAGCATTACCCGTCAGCTGACCGAGGAAGAACAAGCGGCGCTGGGTGGCAAGCCGTTCTGGGGCGCCATTCCGGCGGATCCCTTCGGCACCACGGTCAGGCGTACCCCGGACAACCGGCTGCTCATTCGCAACAGCTTCAGCTTCAATCCCGATGGACGCAGCAATCAGAAATTCAACGACCGCTTCGTGCGTCGTCACAAGGCGTCATTCGATGTGCGCTTTCCCATGTTGCCGCACGTGAACTTCGAATACACCTGGGGCGGCGCCCTGGCGATGTCGCGTAACCACAACGGCTTCTTCGGTGAGCTGGCCCGCAACGTCTACGGTGCCCTGGGTTGCAATGGCCTGGGCGTCACGCGGGGCACCATCACCGGGAAGCTTCTCGCCGACTGGCTGGCCGGCGAACACGACCCCCTGATCGACTACCTGCTCAGTGCGCCGCGGCCCAATACCAACCCGCCGCAACCGTTTCTGTCAGCGGGGGTGAACATGAATTTGAAGTGGGGACAGTACCGCGCCGGACGCGAGAGCTGACGTGTTGCGAAGTGTTCGAGATTCAGACATTCAACTACTGGAGGCTACACCATGAACTTTGACGGCATCTTCACGCCCGCCATCACGCCATTGAAGGCGGACGGCAGTATCGACCCTGTCGCGTTTGCCGAAGTGCTCGAATACCTGATCGATTCGAAAGTGCATGGCGTGATCATCGGCGGCTCCACCGGCGAGTACTACGCGCATTCGCCGCAAGAGCGCATCGAGTTGGCCAAAAAGGCCAGGGACGTCATCGGCTCGCGCTTGCCCCTGGTGATCGGCACCGGTGCCATCCGCACCGAAGACTCGGTGCAGTTCGCCGAGCAGGCTCGGCACATCAAGGCCGATGCCATCCTGGTGGGGTCGCCGCCCTATGCACTGCCGACCCAGCATGAAATCGCCGCCCATGTGCTGGCCGTCGACCAGGCCGCCGGGCTGCCCATCATGCTCTACAACTATCCCGCACGGATGGGTGTGGCAATGGGCAACGAGTTCTTCGAGGCCGTGGCGCACTGCACGAATATTGTTGCGATCAAGGAGAGCTCCGGGGAAATGGCGCGGTTGCACCGGCTGGCTACCGCTCACCCTGCCATCCAGATTTCCTGCGGCTGGGACGACCAGGCGCTCGAGTTCTTCGCCTGGGGCGCGCGCAGCTGGGTCTGCGCCGGTTCCAACTTCATTCCCCGCGAACACGTTGCGCTCTATGAAGCCTGTGTGATCGACAAGGACTTCGACAAGGGACGGCGCATCATGGCCGCGATGTTGCCACTGATGGATTTTCTGGAAGCCGGCAAGTTCGTCCAGTCCATCAAGTACGGCAGCGAGCTCAGTGGCCTTCACGCAGGCGGTGTGCGCGCCCCCCTCAAGGGCTTGGAAGAAGCCGAAAAGGCCGAGCTTGCCGCTGTCGTGAGCACCCTCAAGCAGAACGTTGCCCACATCACTGGGGAGGCATGAAATGACCGAGTTGCTGAGCAAAGAAGGCTATCTGGAACTGGCCGGTCGGCTTGAATACCATACCCAGGCGTTCGTGGATGGCACATTCCACCCCGCACGGTCGGGCAGGACATTCGCCACCCGCAACCCGGCAACCGGTGCGCATCTTGCCGATGTGGCCGCCTGCGATAGCCAAGATGTCGACCTGGCAGTCGCCAGCGCCAAGGCCGCCTTCGAAGATGGCCGCTGGAGCACGCTGTCTCCCGCCGCGCGTAAGGCCGTACTGCTCGGCTTCGCCCAGTTGCTGGAAGACAACGCCCACGAATTGGCCGTTCTGGAAAGCCTGGACAGCGGCAAGCCTGTCCGTGAATGCCAAGGCATCGACATTCCCGAAACCATCAACACCATTCGCTGGCACGCCGAGCTGGCCGACAAGATCTACGACGCTACCGCGCCCGTCGGTTCCGGCGCCGTGACCATGGTCGTGCGCGAGCCCATAGGTGTCGTCGGCCTGGTCCTGCCGTGGAATTTCCCGCTGCTCATGCTGGCATGGAAAATCGGTCCTGCACTGGCTGCAGGCTGCTCGGTGGTGGTCAAGCCGGCCGAGGAAACCACGCTGAGCACGTTGCGGGTGGCTGAGCTTGCGTATCGGGCCGGCATTCCTGCTGGCGCCTTCAACGTCGTTCCGGGCAGTGGCCAGGAGGCAGGCGAACCGATTGGCCGCCACCCGGACGTGGCCATGATCAGCTTTACCGGTTCGACGGAGACGGGCCGTCGTTTCCTCAAGTACTCCAGCGAATCCAACCTGAAGCGGGTCGTGCTGGAATGCGGTGGCAAGAATCCAGCGGTGGTGATGGACGATGTGGAAGACGTGGATCAGGTCGCCCAGCACGTGGTCAACGGCGCCTTCTGGAACATGGGTGAAAACTGCTCGGCGTCTTCGCGGCTGATCGTGCACAAGGACATCAAGGAAGCACTCATCAAACGCGTGGTCGTGCACCTGCGCGACTGGCAGATGGGCGACCCACTCGACCCAGAGAACCGTTTGGGGTCGATGATCAGCAAGGCTCACTTCGACAAGGTACGCTCCTACATCGACCAGGCCTCTGACGAAAAACTCGAGTTTCTGGTCGGCGGAGGTGAAGGCGCGCCCATGTTCGTCGAGCCGACGATCATCGATGGCGTCGGGCGCGACAGTCGTCTTTTTCAGGAAGAAATCTTCGGCCCGGTGTTGACCGTGACCACCTTCGACACCGTCGAGCAGGCGATCGAGTTGGCCAACGACACCGCCTACGGCCTGGCCGCGTCGGCCTACACCGGTAATCTGCGCAATGCGCTGAAACTCTCCCGAGGCATCCGCGCCGGCATCGTCACCGTGAACTGCTTCGGCGAGGGTGATGCCTCGACGCCATTCGGCGGGTACAAGGAATCCGGTTTCGGCGGGCGTGATAAATCGATCTGGGCCCATGATCAATACACCGAGATCAAGACCATCTGGATCGACGCGTCGTAACCCTGCCAGTGAGGGCCGCCCCGACCCTATCCCAGGGTCGGGGGTAGCCCGTCCCGGGGCAGGCTACAGACGGCGTCACACTTCATAGCGCTGTTCCCTGGAAGGCGGGTAGCCGAAGAAGCTTCGATAGCACTTGCTGAAGTGAGGGCCGGAAACGAAGCCGCACGCGATCGCCACTTCGGTAATCGGCATGCTCGAGTTCTGAATGAGCCGGCGTGCTTCGGTGATGCGCAGGCGCAAGTAGTAGCGCTGCGGTGTGGTGGACAGTTGCTCGCGGAACAGGCGCTGCACCTGCCGCCTGGACAGGTGGACACAAGCGGCCAGCTGTTCCGGATCCAACGATTCTTCCAGGTTAGTCTGCATCAGCTGGATGATTTCGCGCAGCGGCCGGCTCAGATGCTGCTGCCGACCCAGATCGACCTTGCGTGAGCGGGGCTGGTCGTAGTTGAGCAGGTCGGCGATCGCCTCGGCCAATGCCTGCCCGCACTGTTTCTTGAGCCAGTTCACCATGACGTGATAGGCGCCAGTGGGGGTGGCGGCCGTGAGCCTGTCACGGTCGATGACGGCCACCTCCGTAGTCACGCTGGCGTAGGGCGAGCGTTCGGACAGCGCAGTGCGTTGCTCCGGGTGAATGGCACAGCGATACCCATCCAGCAGGCCGGCTTTTCCCAGGTACCAGGCGCCGTTCCAGAGCCCGCCGAGCGCCACCGGTGTCCTCGCCAGTTTCTTCAACAACACCGTCAGCCAGGGTGGAGCGACTCGGGTGGTGCGCAGACCGCCACACACGATCAACACATCCAGTTCCGCCATTCGCACGTCGGTAAGGGGTGTGTCCGGTCGGATCGGTATGCCCAGGTCGCTGACCACCTCGGTGCCGTTGCCCGAGAACGTGCGCGTCTTCACCGCGCCCGGCCTGATCATGTTGGCGGTCGACAGAACCGCCAGTGCCTGGGTAAAGCAGGGCAGGGAGAAACCGTCGAGCAGCAGAAAGCCAATGACGCAGACCTTGTGATTCGCCCATTGCAGCACTGGCGCGGGCGGATCGGGAAACGTTGCCGTCGATGAGTGTGCGGTGTCTGGCAACATGGCTGCTTGATCCTGACGGGTGTGTCCAGTCTACGGACAAGCCCATGGCGCAAGAATCTACATTTTCGCCGGGCTTAGGATGATCCAGGGTTATCAGCGCCGGGCCACTCGACTGACGTTGCCGACCCGCTCCACGGACGAGTCGCGTTGTGTCATGTCATGCGCCAACCGTGCGTAAGCCGGTACCATGGCCACTGTCTGTCGATTCAAAGGAAATCCTGCCCCATGCAAACCGCCTACACCGTGCTGATCCTGCTCATGCTGGTCGGCGTTTCGCGGTTGGTCGCCCGCGTCATTCCCCTGCCATTGCCACTTTTGCAGATTGCCGCCGGGGCGATTCTCGCCTGGCCGACCCTGGGCCTGCACGTGGCGCTGGAGCCCGAGCTGTTCCTGTTTCTGTTCCTGCCGCCGCTGCTGTTCTCCGATGGTTGGCGCATCCCCAAGCGTGACCTGTGGCATTACCGCGGCCCTGTGCTGATGCTCGCGGTGGGTCTGGTGCTGTTCACGGTGCTGGGCGCCGGGTACTTCATCCATTGGCTGCTGCCCGACATTCCGCTGCCGGTGGCGTTTGCGTTGGCCGCCGTGTTGTCACCTACCGATGCGGTGGCAGTATCGGCCATCGCTCAGGACCGCTTGCCGACACCCTTGATGCGCATCCTTCAGGGCGAGGCACTGATGAACGATGCATCGGGCCTGGTGACGTTCAAGTTTGCCCTGGCCGCGGCGATCACCGGGGTGTTCTCCTTGGCCGATGCCAGTGTCACGTTCGTTCTGGTCGCGGTCGGTGGCCTGGCATTGGGCGTGCTGCTCAGCTGGGTGGTAGGGCGCCTGCGCGTGTGGATGATCGCCCGTGGCTGGGACGATCCAGCCACGCACGTGGTGTTCATGCTGCTGCTGCCGTTCGCCGCCTATGTGCTGGCCGAGCGCCTGGGAGCTTCGGGTATCCTCAGCGCAGTGGCCGCCGGCATGATGCAGAGCTGGCTCGATCTGCTGCCTCGGCAGACGCGCACGCGCATCCTCAACCGCAGCGTCTGGGCCTTGCTGGAGTTCGCCTTCAACGGTCTGATCTTCCTGCTGCTGGGTCTGCAGTTGCCGGACATCGTCAAGGCGGTGATCAGCCACGAACCTACGCTGTGGCCAGCCTTGTCGTGGCGCTGCCTGGAAGTGCTGGCGATCTTCGGCATCCTGCTGTTGCTGCGCTTCGTCTGGGTCCAGAGCACCTGGCGTGCGATATCGTGGGTACGCCGCCTGCGCGGCAAGACTACCATCACCCGCCTGCCAGACGCACGCTCCTGCGCCTTGCTGACCCTGGGCGGCGTGCGTGGCGCGGTGACCTTGGCCGGTGTCATGTCAGTGCCCTTGCTGATGGCGCCTGGCCAGGCCTTTCCCCAGCGCGACCTGCTGATCTTCATCGCGGCCGGTGTCATCCTGCTCTCGCTGGTAGTGGCCTGCATCGCTTTGCCGCTGTTGTTGCGCGGAGTCGCCGCCAGCGATGACCAGAGTGCTCGCCAGGAGGTGCGTGATGCCTGGCGCTACACCGCCGAATCGGCCATCCGTTCGCTGGAAGGGGAAGACCAGGCGCAGAAGGCCACCGAACAGGACGCCAGCCAGGCCGCACTGGCAACCGAACTCAAGGCGCGCATCATGTCCGAGTACCGGCAGCAGTTGGCGGTGTTCGAAGACTCCGCCGAAGCCCAGGCGCTGGCCCGGCAGATGGACCAACTGGAACGCCACCTGCGTATCAAGGCCCTGCGTGCGCAACGCCTGGCGTTGTATGAAATGCGTCGACAACGCAAGATCGGCGACGACGTCGTGCGCGAAGTGCTGGCCGAACTGGACATGAACGAGGCGAATCTGGGCCGTGGGCGCTGAGCGTTGGCCGAAGAGTCGAGCCGCCGCTGCGGTGTAACCTCGAGGCCAGGGCCTGGCCATCGACAGAACCCGGCGCCATGTCACCCAGCAGACAATCCAATCTCGCTGTATTGCAAGGAACCCGCCCGACCATGCTCAGTGCAGAACTCAAGGCTTTCTACACCGTCGCGCTCTTAGGCAGCGTCACCCAGGCCGCCAAGAAGCTTGGCTTGAGCCAGCCGACGGTCACCACGCAGATTCGGCAACTGGAAAGCCGCTACGCCGTGGAATTGTTCTATCGGGGAGGGCGTCGTTTGACTGTCAGCGACGAGGGTGCCCGGCTGTTGCCCAAGGTCAAGGCGCTGTTGCAGCATGAGGCAGATATCGAGTTTCATTTGCGAAACTGCGGCCAGGCCCTTGGCGCATTGAGGATCGGAGCGACGGCGCCTTACTATATCCTCGATCTCATCAAGTCATTTCGCGAGCGGCTGCCACACATCGATGTGTCGGTGCAGATCGGCAACTCCCAGGATGTACTCGAGGCGCTCGAAGACTACCGGGTCGACCTGGCGGCCTCCTCGCAATGGCTCGACGACCCTCGCTTGATGCACCTGGTGCTGGGCACCGATCCTTTGGTACTGGCCGTTCACAAGCAGCACCCGCTGGCCGTGCAAGAGTGTGTACCGCCCAGCGCGTTGGCGGGCCAATGCCTGTTGATGCGCGAACATGGCTCGACCACCAGAACCTTGACCGAGCAGTTTTTGAACGCCCATCAGGTTCGCCCAGGCATCGAGCTGGAAATCGGCAGCCGGGAATCCATCCGCGAAGCCGTTCTGCGCAATATCGGCGTGAGCCTGATCGCTCGCCAGGAAGTGCCCGTCAACCCGGATCTGCGGATCATTGCGATAGAAGGCGCGCCGCAGATCGCCGAGTATCTGTATTGCCTCAAGGACCGCAGGCAGGCCCGTTTGCCAGCGGCTTTTCTCGACGTCGCTCGCGACAGCATCGCGCGTCAGCTGTAGCCATCCTGAAGACTGGGCAAATTCACCAATAGGACTATCGCCAGCTTTTGGCTATCTGCCACATCGTCGTCGCAATAACGCCCTAGCATTGCCTCATCGACACGCATGCCGCACTCCACAGGCGGCGCGTGCTCCACTTGATGAGGTGCCCCATGCTGCGTTCCAGCCCTACTGATGAAGCCTCTCCAGGCGTGACGATACGGATCGCCGGTCTGCGCAAGAACTTCGGCGCGTTCAAGGCGCTGGACGACGTATCCCTGGAGATCTCGCCGGGCGAACTGGTGTGCCTGCTCGGCCCGTCGGGGTGCGGCAAGACTACGTTGTTGCGCTGCATCGCAGGGCTGGAGCAGCAAAATCGCGGGGCCATCTACATGGGGTCCAGGGATGTCTCCAACCTGCCGCCCCAGGCCAGGGACTATGGCATCGTGTTTCAGTCGTACGCGTTGTTCCCCAATCTCACCGTCGAGCAAAACATCGGCTACGGCCTCGCCGGCAGCGCGCGCGATATCGTTCGTCAGCGGGTCGCTGCCATGCTCGAGCTGGTAGGGCTGACCGGCAGCGAGAAAAAGTATCCGGGCCAGCTCTCCGGTGGTCAGCAACAGCGCGTCGCCTTGGCCCGTGCGCTGGCTCCCGCGCCATCCTTGCTGTTGCTGGACGAACCGATGTCTGCGCTCGACGCCCAGGTGCGCGAACACCTGTGCACCGAGCTGCGCACGCTGCAGCAGCGGCTTGGCATTACCACCTTGATGGTTACGCATAACCAGGAAGAAGCCATGCTGATGGCCGATCGGATTGCGGTGATGAATCAGGGGCGCATCGAGCAATACGCCAGCCCGCAATCAATCTATGAAAGTCCCGAGACGCCGTTTGTGGCCAACTTCGTGGGGCAGGGCAACTGGTTGGCTTTCGAAGGCAATGGCAATGGTCATGCGCAAGTGGGCCCACTTCAGTTGCGACTGGCCGATGCCGTCGCGCCCCGCTGCGTCGGGCGCTTGTTCTGCCGTCCCGAGTCGATCTGCGTGAACCCTCGGCACTCGGAGGAAAATCTGTTCGCGGCGCAGATGCAGGACGTGACCTTCCTCGGCAATCGATGCCGGATGAGCTTCGAATTCGACGAACTGCCGGGCCAATCGCTGACCGCCGAAATCAGCGCGCGTCAGCTGCCCCCTTCGGGCACACGGCATATCCAGGTGGCCTTGCCGCCACACAGCTTGCAGGTGTTTGCCTGAGATGCTTACCGCCAAGCTGTCAGTGAGCGGCAAAGGTCATGCACGCCGGGCTCAGCGCGCCGACCAGGACGACCAGGTATTTGTCGTCGGTGGCAAAGTGCTGTTCTTGCTGCTCCTGGTGATGGCGCTGCTGTTGCCGTTGCTGGCGATCTTCTGGCGCGGTTTCAGCGGCGATGCAGGGCAGGGCGGTGGGCTGATCGCAGCGCGGGAGCTGCTGGGCAGCGACAACTTTCACTGGTTGCTGGGTAACAGCCTGCGCGTTTCGGTCAGCGTTGCGCTCATCGTCGTCCCCCTGGCCTACCTGTTCGCCTACGCGCTGCAACGCACCCTGATTCCTGCCAAGGGCTTGTGGCGCGGAATATCCCTGCTGCCACTGCTGGCGCCATCGATGCTGCCCGCCATCGCGCTGATCTACCTTTTCGGTAACCAGGGGCTGCTGCGCGGCCTGTTCACCGACAACATCTACGGGTTCTGGGGCATCGTCATCGGCGAGGTGATCTACACGTTTCCCCACGCCCTGATGATTCTGCTCTCAGCGCTCTCGATGAGCGATGCACGCCTGTTCGACGCGGCCTCGAGCATGGGCGCCAGCACCTGGCGGTCATTCCACAGCATCACCTGGCCCGCGACGCGACAAGCAGTGTTCGCCGCGTTCTGCCTGGTGTTCACCCTGACCATCACTGACTTCGGCGTGCCCGTGATCGTCGGCGGTGACTATCAGGTCCTGGCCATCGAAGCCTACAAGGCAGTGGTGGGTCAGCAACAGTTCGGCCGTGGGGCGCTGATCGGCATGGTGCTCCTGGTGCCCGCACTGATCAGCTTTTCGATGGATGCCTGGTTGCGCCGCCGCCAACGTTCGTCCATGAGTGGCCGGGCGCAGGTACTCACGCCCCAGCCCTCGCGAGGGCGGGACGGTTGCTACCTGTTGATCGTGGTGCTCATCTGCGGCTGCCTGCTGGCGGTGCTGGGCATGGCGGTGTTTTCTTCCCTGGTGAAGTTCTGGCCCTACAACCTTTCGTTGTCGTTCAAGCACTACCTGTTCAGTGAAACCGCAGGCGGGGGATGGCTGGCCTATCGCAACAGCCTGGTGCTGGCGAGCTGTAGCGCGGTGGTGGGGAGCGCGCTGATCTTCACCGGTGCCTATCTGATGGAGAAAACCCACGGGCAACCCGCCCTCAACCTGGCCCTGCGCATACTTACCTTCATACCCATGGCCGTGCCGGGCCTGGTGCTTGGCCTGGGCTACGTCTTCTTCTTCAACCTGCCGGACAACCCATTGCACAGCCTCTATGGAAGCATGGCGCTGCTGGTGATCTGCACCATCGCTCATTACCTGACCACCGCGCACATGACGGCAACTACCGCTCTGCGCCAATTGGACAGCGAATTCGAGGCGGCCGCGCGATCGCTCAAGGCTCCCCTGTATCGGCACTACCTGCGCGTCACATTGCCGATTTGCCTGCCCGCGCTGCTGGACATCATTCGCTACTTGTTCGTCTCGGCAATGACCACCGTTTCCGCTGCCATCTTTTTGTACTCGCCAGACAGCATCCTCGCGGCTGTGGCCGTACTGAACATGGACGACGCGGGCAATGTCGGCGGCGCCGCCGCCATGTCGACACTGATCCTGTTCACCTCGGCAGCCGTTTCCCTTTTGCTCGCCTGGGTTTCACGCGGCTTGCTGCGACGTTCACAAGCCTGGCGCCAGAGCACGCCTACCTGCTGATTTTCGGAGAACACCATGCACTATCAAGCCCCTGCCCAACTGCAAGCGGTCATTCTCGACTGGGCCGGCACCGTCGTCGATTTCGGCTCTTTCGCACCCACCCGAATCTTCGTCGAAGCCTTCGCCACGTTCGATATCGAACTGAGCCTGGATGAAGCTCGTGGCCCCATGGGCATGGGCAAGTGGGACCACATTCGCAGCCTGTGCGACCAGCCGCAGATCGCGGCGCGCTTCGAGCAGCGTTTTGCCAGGCCACCGAGCGACGCGGACGTGACGGCCATCTACGAGCGCTTCATGCCGCTGCAGATTGCCAATGTCGGCAAGCACAGCGCGCTCATCCCCGGTGCGCTGCCGGCCATCGAGCACATGCGTCAGGCCGGGCTCAAGATCGGCACCACCTCCGGATACCCTCGGCAGGTCATGGACCACGTCGTGGCACTGGCCGCAGTGGCGGGCTATCAGCCCGATCATGTGGTGGCTGCCGACGATCTGCCAACCGGCCGCCCCGGCCCCGCCCAGGCGTTGGCCAACGTCATCGCCCTGAGCATCGGTGACGTCGCTGCCTGCGTGAAAGTCGACGACACCTTGCCGGGCATTCTCGAAGGCCGCAGCGCAGGGATGTGGACGGTCGGGCTGCGCTTTTCCGGCAATTTTCTCGGCCTGGATTACCCGGCCTTCCAGGCGCTCACGCCCTCCGAGCTCGATCGGCACAGGCTGCGCATCGATGCCCTGTTCGCCCCGGTACAGCCCGATTACCTGGCCGACACCATTGCCGATCTGCCAGCGATCATCGATCGGATCAACGCACGCATGGCTCGTGGTGAAACCCCCGGCAGCCATTGATAGAACCTGTTCGGCCAACCGATACCGCCTTGTCTACTTCACTCAGGATCAAACCATGTTCAAGCCCCTTGCCTTCGCTGCAGTGTTCGCAGGCTTCAGCCTTCACGCCAGTGCCGCCACCGAGCTCACTGTGTACACCGCACTGGAAGCCGAGCAGCTGCAGACCTATGAAAAAGCGTTCGAGAAAGCCAACCCGGATATCGACATCAAATGGGTGAGGGATTCGACCGGCATCATCACGGCCAAACTGCTGGCCGAAAAAGCTCGCCCGCAAGCCGACGCAGTGTGGGGTCTGGCCGCCTCGAGCCTGGCAATCCTCGATCAGCAAGGCATGCTCGAAGCCTATGCCCCCAAGGATCTGCCCAAGATCGGCGCCAAGTACCGCGACCCGGCCAATCCGCCGGCTTGGGTTGGCATGGATGTCTGGGCCGCCACCATCTGCTTCAACACCATCGAAGCCGAGAAGCAGAACCTGCCGCGCCCGGTGAGCTGGCAAGATCTGACCAATCCGGTCTATCGCGGCAAGATCGTGATGCCCAACCCGGCCTCGTCCGGTACGGGCTTTCTAGACGTCAGCGCCTGGCTGCAAACCTTTGGCGAGGCACAAGGCTGGACCTACATGGACGCGCTGCACCAGAACATCGGCCAGTACGTCCACTCCGGTTCGAAGCCCTGCAAGATGGCCGCAGCGGGTGAGTTCCCTATCGGCATTTCATTCGAATACCCGGCGGTACAGCTCAAACGTCAAGGTGCGCCACTGGACATCATCCTGCCAAAGGAAGGCCTTGGCTGGGAGATCGAGGCCACTGCCGTGATCAAGGGCACCGCCCATCCCGAGGCCGCCAAGCGCCTGGCTGATTTCTCCGCCAGCGCGGCGGGCATGGAACTGTACAAGCAAAACTTCGCGGTGCTGGCCCAGGAAGGCTTGGCCAAGCCTCCCACCGAGCTGCCTGCCGACTACGAGCAGCGCCTGATCAAGAATGACTTCGCCTGGGCCTCGAAAGAGCGCGACAACATTCTGGCCGAATGGCGCAAACGCTATGACGGCAAATCGGCCAAGCCGTAGGGAGTGGGTTTAAATGAATCGGTATGAAAGTGATTTGCTGGTGGTGGGTGCGGGTATTCTCGGGCTTTCCCACGCCTATGCGGCGGCCAGGCGTGGCTTGAAAGTGCGGGTGTTCGAGCGTTCGGCGAGTCCGATCGGCGCGTCGGTGCGCAACTTCGGTCAAGCCCTGGTGACCGGTCAGCCACCGGGCATCATGCTCGACCTGGCCAAAGCCAGCCGCGGTATCTGGGCGAACTGGAGCGCTCGAGCGGGCTTCGAACTCAAGCGTAACGGCTCGCTGTTGTTCGCCCGTACCGAAGCTGAGGAGAACCTGTTGGCCGCCTTCACTACAGGACGCGCCACGGAGCACGGCTACCGGGTCGAGCTGTTGCGCGGCAAGCCGCTGGACGACTTGTACGGCGGCCGATTCAGCCACCACCGAGCGGCCTTGCACGGCATCGACGACCAGCAGCTCTATTCGCGCGAAGCCGTACCCAAGCTGGTTGACTATCTGCAGCGCGAGCTGGGCGTGGAGTTTCACTTCTCGACGTTGGTCAATGGCGTCGAGCCGGGAAAGCTGCAGAGCACCGCTGGCCCCTTTCGTGGCCAGCAGGTCGTGGTGTGCTCCGGTCACGATTACCTGACGCTGCTCGCCGAAGCCATGGCTGCGCTGAAGCCCCAGGTGTGCCGTCTACAGATGCTCCGCGCTCGCCCCGTGTCGAACCTGAACCTGCAGCACTCGGTACTTACCGGTTTGAGTTGCGTTCACTACGGGGCTTTCGCCGATCTGCCCGAAGCGGCTGCCATCCGTCGCGAGATCGAGCGCGACAGTCCGCACCTCGAAACGCACGGCATTCACTTGCTGATCAGTCCGACACCCTACGGTGACCTGATCATCGGCGATTCCCATGAATACGGTGTGGACGCTTCGCCGTTCAATGCCGAGCAGGTCGACCAGTGGATGCTGGAGCTGGCACAGGACACCCTGGGCTGCAACATTCAGGTAATGGAGCGCTGGCAAGGTGTCTATGGTGCCAAGGGGCCCCAGCCGTTTTCCCGCTTGAACATCGCGCCAGGCTTGAGTGCGACGCTGATGCACAGCGGAGTGGGCATGAGCGTCGGACCGGCCCTGGGCGAGCAGGCGGTGGCGGACATGTTTGGGGCGTTCGCTTGATCTGATGCAGGCGTTGGACGGGTTATCGATGCGCTTTCAGGGATTGAACACGCGGCCGGTTCTGTGTACTGTATATGCATACAGTAACTCATGCGAGGTCACATCCCATGCGCCGATTATCCAAACTGTGGACTGCCGTTGGTAGCGCTGTACCCGTGGTCGTTGGCTCGGCGCTGGGCGGGCTGGGCCTGGTTGACTTCAATACCCTGCTGGCTATCGCGCTGGTACCGCAGGTGGTTTTTCTGGTGATTGGCGAGTGGCCTGATTTCCAGCGCACCGGCCACCAGCAGGCGTGGGCGCAAGAGGAGTTCGCGCATCTACCGCGTTATACGGTGCGCCCGGTAGTGCGTCGACATCGGCTGATGGACAGTGCGGCCATGAATGAGCCGCTGGCCGAGTTCGACATCAACCAAGCCAGCCTCGGCCACGCGCGCTAGGCCACGACCTTGGGGTAGATGCGCCGAGCGAACATCCGGTCGCGGCGGCTCAAGGTGTGATTGATGCCCACTTCCCAGTCGCCCACCGTCTGCTCCTGCAGCACCGAGTAATGCATGATCGACGCGCGGTCATAGGCCGTGCCCTTGGCAAGTGCCTTGTCGGTCTTGTCCAGCAGGTTGATGTCGACGGTCTGTTGATCAACGCCCTTGGCGGCGAAGTACGCATACAGCTTGGGGATGTCCCAAGGGATGTTTGCCTTGGGGTGCTGATGCTCGTGCAATAGCCCCAGCACGTGGCCGAACTCGTGCAACACGGTACGCCCGAACAGCGGATCGTCCGGTTTGACGCCCAGGGCCATGGTTGCATCCATCGGGCTGGCCAGCAGCGCATCGGTGCCGACCTGACTGTAGTTGTCGTCGCCGTCGGTATAGATACGGATATCGGCAAGCATGCCGTCGACGAAATCGAATTTCAGGTTGGCCGACCGCAGCCACTGCCGCGCCACTTTCTCGATGGCCGCCTTGTGCGCAATAGGGGTGTCGTTGAAGAAACCAATGGTCAGCGTGCGGCCGGGCGCCCAGAATTTCGAGAACTGGCCCAGGGCGCGCTTTGAGCGTCCGTTCGCCGAGGCACTCAGCGCATTGGTCGGGCGTTCGGCCATGGCGACGCGGCGTGATGCCTCGACATCCAGTTCAGGAAGGGTCTTGCAGAACAGGGGATTGCACATCATCGATGACTCCTTGAAAAGAGCCACCGATGATGTCGTTCAAACGCCATGCAAAAGCGTAGCTATGTGTTATCGACGCTCGAGAAAGCGCCGGATGCGCTGGGCGGCTTCGACACACTCGCTCAGTGGTGCGACCAGCGCCATGCGCACGCGGCCGGCGCCTGGGTTGAGCCCATCGACGTCGCGCGACAGGTAGGAGCCGGGCACCACGGTGACGTGCTCCTGCTCGAACAGCTCGCGGCAGAACTGCGCGTCGTCCATGGGCACCTTGGCCCACAGGTAGAAGCTGCCGTCGGGGCGCTTGACGTCCATTACCGGCGTGAGGATATCCAGCACGGCATCGAATTTCTCCCGGTACAGGTCGCGGTTGGCCAGTACGTGGGCTTCGTCTTCCCAGGCGGCGATGCTGGCCAGTTGGGTCTGCACGGGCATCGCACAGCCGTGATAGGTGCGGTACAGCAGGAAGGCCTTGAGAATGTCGGCGTCGCCGGCCACGAAGCCCGAGCGCAAACCCGGCAGGTTGGAGCGCTTGGACAGGCTGTGGAACACCACGCACCGCTTGAAATCGCTGCGCCCCAGCTCGGCACAGGCGGTCAGCAGGCCGGGCGGTGGCGCGTCTTCGTCGAAGTACAGCTCGCTGTAGCACTCGTCCGCAGCGATCACGAAGTCATGCTCGTCGGCCAGGGCGATGAGTTTCTTCAAGGTCGGCATCGGCACCAGGGCACCGGTTGGATTGCCGGGCGAGCACAGGAACAGGATCTGGCAGCGCTGCCAGACCTCGGCCGGTACCGCGTCGAAATCCGGGTTGAAGCCGTTCTGGTCCAGGCAAGGCAGGTAGTGCGGTGTGGTACCGGCGAGCAGGGCGGCGCCTTCGTAGATCTGGTAGAACGGGTTGGGGCTGACCACCAGCCCGTCGACGTCACGCTGTGCAACGGTCTGGGTGAAGGCAAACAGCGCTTCGCGGGTGCCGTTGACCGGCAATACGTGGCGCGCCGGATCCAGCCAGCCCGCCGGGACCTGGAAGCGTCGTTCGCACCACGCGGCGATGGCTTCGCGCAGTGCTGGAATGCCCTGGGTGGTCGGGTACACCGCCATCTGGTCGAGGTTGTCGGCCAGTGCCTGCTTCACGAAGGCTGGCGAGGCGTGCTTGGGTTCGCCAATGGACAGGGCGATCGGACGTTTGTCCGCAGCGGCCGTGACGCCCGCCAGCAAGGCGCGCAATTTCTCGAAAGGGTAGGGCTGCAGCTGGTTCAACGCGTGGTTCATATCAAATGCTCAAACGGGACAGCTCGACGCCGGGCGCCTGGCTGACACTGAGTTGGTCGATGATGGTGGCCTGCAGCCGACTGCACAGTTGCGGGTCGGACAGGGGCAGATTGTTCGCATCGGTAATGAAGAACACGTCTTCCACGCGTTCGCCCAGCGTGGAAACCTTGGCGTTCTGCAACGACAGGTCGAACTCCAGGAAGATCTTGCCGATGCGTGCCAGCAGGCCGGGCCTGTCGGGCGCGCTCAGCTCCAGGATGGTGACCGGACGCTGGGCATCGTTCTGGATGGTGACCTGCGGGGGGAACGCGAAATGCTTGAGCTGACGCGGCACGCGGCGATGAATGATGTTGGGGTAGTCATCGGGATTGCGCAGCGCATCGCTGAGGCCCTGGCGAATCTGCGCGATGCGGCGCGGGTCGTTGCCGATCGAGCCGCCGTCGTTGTCCAGCACGATGTAGGTATCGAGCGTGAACTGGCTGCTGGAGGTGATGATGCGGGCGTCGTGGATGTTCAGGTTGAGCTGGTCCATGGCCGCCACCGTCACCGCGAAGAAATCGTGCTGGTCGGGCGCGTAGATGAAGATCTGCGTGCCGCCCTCGAAGTCGCGCTGGGTGGTTTCCTTGATCAGCACCAGCGGATCGCCATTGGCGGGCTGCTGCAGGATGGCATCGGTATGCCAGGCCACGTCGCCGGCGTTGTGGCGCAGAAAATAGTCGTCGCCCAGCTGCGACCAGAGCTGCTCGATGTCGTCCTGATCGGTGCCGCCGCGTACCAGTATCTCCAGCGCCGCGCTCTGCGTGCGGCGGATCTGTTCTTCGCGATCCAGCGGGTTCTCCAGGCCGCGACGCAAGGCGCGCTTGGTTTCGGTGTACAACTGGCGCAGCAAGCTGGCACGCCAGGAGTTCCACAGGCTGGGATTGGTCGCGTTGATGTCGGCCACGGTGAGCACGTAGAGGTAGTCCAGGTGCACCTCGTCGCCCACCTGCTGGGCGAAGTCATGGATGACCTGCGGGTCGGACAGATCCTTGCGCTGCGCGGTGGTCGACATCACCAGATGGTTCTGCACCAGCCAGACGATCAGGCGGCTGTCCCAGGCGGGCAACTGGTGGCGCTGGCAGAACTGCGCGGCATCCACTGCGCCGAGCTCGGAATGGTCGCCGTTGCGGCCTTTGCCGATGTCATGGTACAGCCCGGCGAGGTAGATCAGCTCCGGCTTGGGCAGGCGCTCCATGACCTTGCTGGCCAGCGGGAATTTCTCCGAAACCTGGGTGTACTGCAGCTTGCGCAGGTGCTTGATCAGGTTGAGCGTGTGCGCATCCACTGTATAGATGTGGAACAGGTCGTGTTGCATCTGGCCGATGATATCGCCGAACTCGGGCAGGTAGCGGCCCAGGATGCCGTAGCGATTCATGCGGCGCAGGTTGCGGTGAATGCCGACTTCGCACTTGAACAGCTCGATGAACAGGCTGGTGTTGCGGATATCGTTGCGGAAGCTGTCGTCGATCAGGTGGCGATGCTCGCGCAGCAGGCGGATGGTGTCCGCGCGCACGCCCTTGATCTCCGGGTTCTGCGCCATCAGCACGAAGATTTCCAGCATGGCGAACGGTGTGCGCTTGAAGACCTGGGTGTGGGTGGCCTCGATGTAGCCATCGTGCAGCTGGAAGCGCGAATTGATCGGCACCGTGGAGCCGGCTTCGGGGTCGCCGAGAATCACTTCCTCGAAATGCTGGATGATCAGGTCGCTGAGTTCGGCGATGCTCATCACCACGCGGTAGTACTTCTGCATGAACCGCTCGATGGCCAGTTTCGCATCGCTGTCCTTGTAGCCCAGCAAGCCGGCGATGGAGCGTTGGTGATCGAACAGCAGGCGATCTTCCGCACGACCGGCAAGCATGTGCAGGGCGTAGCGCACCTTCCAGAGGAATTCCTGGGAAGAGGCCAGCAGGTTGTTCTCGCTCTCTACCAGGAAGCCTTCCCCGGCCAGCGCGTGCAGGTTCAGCGTGCCGAACTGACGGCGCGCCACCCACAGCAGGGTCTGGATGTCGCGCAGGCCACCGGGCGAGCCCTTGACGTTGGGTTCCAGGTTGTACTCGGTGTCGTTGTACTTGTGGTGGCGGGCGTTCTGCTCGGCGCGCTTGGCCAGGAAGAACTCGCGGCTGGGCCACATCCGCTCGGTGCTGGTGACCTCGAGCATGCGCTTGCGCAGCCGTTCCGGGCCGGCGATGGTGCGGCTTTCCATCAGGTTGGTGATGACCGTGATGTCGGCGCGCGCCTGCTCGGCGCATTCATCTATGGAGCGCACGCTCTGGCCCACTTCCAGGCCGATGTCCCACAGCAGCGTGAGAAAGCGCTCGATCGAATCGCGGAACACCTCGTAGTCGGCGCTCTCGAGCAGGATCATCAGGTCGATGTCGGAGTAGGGGTGCAGTTCGCCGCGACCGTAGCCGCCCACGGCGACCAGGGCGATGTCGGCATCCTCGTCCCAGTCGAACTGGCTCCACGCCCGCTCCAGAATGTTGTCGACGAACCAGGCACGGTCTTCGATCAACCGGCGAATGTCACGGCCGTTGCGAAAACGCTCGTCGAGCACATCGTGTGCCTGGCGAATCGCCTTCTTGAAGGCTGCGATAGGGCTGGCCTTGAGCGCCAGTTCGGCCTGGAACTGGCCGCGATCGAACAACTCCGGATCCACCTGCGGCATGTCGTATTCCTGAAGAGATTAGTGGCCTGAACGGGTCGCCCGCACGCGTGGCTTCACGCCGAGACGCGGGGAATGGTGTCGTCGCTGCGCAAGGTGAAGATTTCGTAGCCGCTGGCGGTCACCACCAGGGTGTGCTCCCACTGCGCGGACAGCTTGCGGTCCTTGGTAATGGCCGTCCAGCCATCGCCCAGCACCTTGGTGTCGGCCTTGCCCTGGTTGATCATCGGCTCGATGGTGAAGGTCATGCCTTCCTTGAGCTCCATGCCAGTGCCGGCACGCCCGTAGTGCAGCACCTGCGGTTCTTCGTGAAACACCTTGCCGATGCCGTGGCCGCAGAATTCGCGTACCACGGAAAAACCGTTCTTCTCGGCGTGCTTCTGGATGACTTCGCCGATGTCGCCCAGGCGGCATCCGGGCTTGACCAGCTCGATGGCCTTGTACAAGCATTCCTGGGTCACCTGCGACAGGCGCTCGGCCCATACCGGCACGCTGCCGACGTGGAACATGCGGCTGGTGTCGCCGTGGTAGCCGTCCTTGATCACGGTGACGTCGATGTTCAGCACGTCGCCATTCTTCAGCGGCTTGTCGTTGGGAATGCCGTGGCAGACCACATGGTTGATCGAGGTGCAGATCGACTTGGGGTAACCCTTGTAGTTGAGCGGGGCAGGGATGGCCTGTTGCTCGTTGACGATGTAGTCGTGGCACAGGCGGTCGAGCTCTTCGGTAGTGACACCGGGCTTGACGTGAGGCGCGATCATCTCCAGCACATCGGCCGCCAGGCGGCCGGCAATTCGCATCTTCTCGATGTCTTCGGGGGTCTTGATGGTAACGGTCATTCGGGGCTCTCTGAGCGCTTGCGCGCGTTCGCAGGCTGGAAATCGAGGCGATTCTACCAGAGCCGCCGCGGACTGCCGCGCGGCGCTGGCGGCGCCTCTATATAAGAGGCGATGGCGTGCATTGTCGCGCGAATCAGGCAGCGGCGCAAAAGCCGTTGTGCATCGACGCTATTTCAGGTTTCTATATCGGGGCGGCTATGGTATAAAATGCGCCGCTTTCCGGGGATGCCCTGGAAGCAACCAAACCCACACACGTGTCGACACGATGACCTGGGTGCCGGAGGTTATGCCGCCGGTTGGTCATTGGGATACGTGGAGGCTTAACCCGACTTATCAAGGAACTATCATGTCCCAAGTCAACATGCGCGATATGCTGAAGGCCGGTGTGCACTTCGGTCACCAAACCCGTTACTGGAATCCGAAAATGGGTAAGTACATTTTCGGCGCGCGTAACAAGATCCACATCATCAACCTCGAAAAAACCCTGCCGATGTTCAACGAAGCACTGACCTTCGTAGAACGCCTGGCCCAGGGCAAGAACAAGATCCTGTTCGTCGGCACCAAGCGTTCCGCCGGCAAGATCGTGGCCGAGGAAGCAGCACGTTGCGGCTCGCCGTACGTCGACCATCGCTGGTTGGGCGGCATGCTGACCAACTTCAAGACCATCCGCGCTTCGATCAAGCGTCTGCGCGACCTGGAAACCCAGGCCGAAGATGGCACGTTCACCAAGCTGACCAAGAAAGAAGCGCTGATGCGCACCCGTGATCTGGAAAAACTGGATCGCAGCCTGGGTGGTATCAAGGACATGGGCGGCCTGCCTGACGCACTGTTCGTCATCGACGTCGACCACGAGCGCATCGCGATCACCGAAGCCAACAAGCTGGGTATCCCGGTCATCGGCGTCGTCGACACCAACAGCAGCCCTGAAGGCGTCGACTACATCATCCCAGGCAACGATGACGCCATTCGCGCCATCCAGCTGTACATGGGTTCGATGGCCGACGCGGTCATCCGTGGTCGCAACCACGTGGCTGGCGGTACTGAAGAATACGTTCAGGACGCACCTGCCGCAGCGGTAGAAGGCTGAGTCTAGACGCCCAGCGTTTACTCGGTACGCAAAAAGGGGGCTAGGCCCCCTTTTTGCCACCTCGAGAACCATTGCCGGCATCGTCATCGCTCCAATTGTAAAGAGCCGCTGGCAAGGTCAAGAATTGAGCGCCCGTTAACGGGTGGAATGGTTAGACACCTATCCAAGAGGAATTTGAAATGGCAGAGATTACTGCAGCGTTGGTCAAAGAACTGCGCGAGCGTACCGGCGAAGGCATGATGGATTGCAAAAAGGCCTTGACCAAGGCCGGCGGCGACATCGAAAAAGCCATCGACGACATGCGTGCTTCCGGCGCCATCAAGGCCGCCAAGAAAGCAGGCAACGTTGCTGCCGAAGGCGCCATCGCCGTCAAGGTTGCTGCCGACAACAAGTCCGCAGTCATCCTGGAAGTCAACTCGCAGACCGACTTCCTGGCTCTGCAGGACGACTTCAAGAACTTCGTCGCCGCCAGCGTGGAAAAGGCTTTCGCCGACCAGCTGACCGACGCCGCTCCGCTGATCGCCGCTCAAGAGCCAGCGCGTGAAGCCCTGGTCGGCAAGGTTGGCGAAAACGTCAACATCCGCCGCCTGGTGCGTGTGGAAGGCGACGTTGTCGATGCCTACCTGCACGGCAACAAGATCGGTGTCATCGTTGCCCTGAACGGCGGCAACGCCGAACTGGCTCGCGACATCGCCATGCACGTTGCAGCCAGCAACCCGGAATTCCTGCTGCCATCGCAGGTTTCGGCCGAGGCCATCGAGCGCGAGAAGGGCGTCTTCATGAGCCTCAACGAAGACAAGATCAAGGGCAAGCCAGCCGAGATCGTCGAGAAGATGGTTGCCGGTCGCATCAGCAAGTTCCTTGCCGAAGCCAGCCTGGTCGAGCAGGCGTTCGTCAAGAACCCTGAAGTCAAGGTCGGTGACCTGGCCAAGAAAGCCGGTGCCGAAATCGTTTCGTTCACCTACTTCAAGGTAGGCGAAGGCATCGAGAAGCCTGTCGACAACTTCGCTGACGAAGTTGCCGCACAAGTGGCCGCTGCCAGCAAGCAATAAGACGGATTCGTCCTGTTGCCCCAAAGAGGCTGCCCGCTTACGCGCGCAGCCTCTTTTTCAAAGTTGGCACCCGGATTTAGCCGCTTACAAGGCGCAGGTCCGGTGGTACTGTCGCAGTGCCGCAAGCTAGAGTTAGGCGCGCCGTACACCGGCCCGTCCAGAATTTATTAAACGCCGCAGGAGAGACACGCAATGGCTCAGCAGGTGAGTGGTCGTCAACCTCGCTATAAACGCATTTTGCTCAAACTTAGCGGCGAGGCCCTGATGGGGTCCGAAGATTTCGGGATCGACCCGAAAGTGCTGGACCGCATGGCCCTCGAAGTGGGCCAGTTGGTAGGCATCGGCGTCCAGGTGGGCCTGGTCATTGGCGGTGGCAATCTGTTCCGCGGTGCCGCCCTGAGCGCTGCCGGCATGGACCGTGTCACCGGCGACCACATGGGCATGCTGGCAACCGTGATGAACGCCCTGGCCATGCGCGATGCGCTGGAGCGCTCCAACATCGCCGCGATCGTCATGTCGGCCATCTCGATGGTCGGCGTGACCGACCATTACGATCGCCGCAAGGGTATTCGTCACCTCAATTCCGGCGATGTGGTAATTTTCGCCGCCGGCACCGGCAACCCGTTCTTCACCACCGACTCCGCAGCCTGCCTGCGCGCCATCGAGATCGATGCCGACGTGGTGCTCAAGGCGACCAAGGTCGACGGTGTCTACACGGCCGATCCGTTCAAGGATCCCCATGCTGAGAAATTCGATCGCCTGACGTACGATGAAGTACTGGATCGCAAGCTGGGCGTGATGGACCTGACCGCCATCTGCCTGTGCCGCGATCACAAGATGCCGTTGCGGGTATTCAACATGAACAAGCCTGGCGCTCTGCTGAACATCGTAGTGGGCGGCGCCGAAGGAACTCTGATCGAGGAAGGCGAAGTATGATCAACGAAATCAAGAAAGATGCACAGGCGCGCATGCAGAAATCCCTGGAGTCGCTGCAGCACGCGTTCGGTCGTATCCGTACCGGCAAGGCGCACCCCAGCATTCTGGAAGGCGTTCAGGTCCCTTACTACGGTGCCGACACCCCTATCAACCAGGTCGCCAGCATCAGCGTGAAGGATTCGCGCACCCTGCAGGTTGTCGCGTTCGAGCGCAACATGCTCGGCGCGGTAGACAAGGCCATCGGTGCCGCCGGTCTCAACCTCAACCCGACCAACCTGGGCGAGCTGCTGCTGATCTCCATGCCTGCGCTGACCGAAGAAACCCGCAAGGGCTTCACCAAGCAGGCGCGTGACGCTGCCGAAGACGCCCGCGTGGCTGTGCGCAACATTCGCCGTGACGCACTGAGCCAGTACAAGGATCTGGTCAAGGAAAAGGAAATCAGCGAAGACGAAGAACGTCGCGCCGCCGATGACATCCAGAAGCTGACCGACAAGTTCGTCGCGGACATCGAAACGGCCGTGAAGCAGAAAGAAGCGGACCTGATGGCCGTTTAAGGAATTAGTCCGTCTCATGGAAAAGACCAAGTTGGCTGTACCTTCCACGGTACCGCGGCATGTTGCGATCATCATGGATGGCAACAATCGCTGGGCCAAGAAACGTTTGCTGCCCGGTGTCGCTGGGCACAAGGCCGGTGTGGATGCTGTGCGCGCGGTCATCGAGGTGTGTGCCGAGGCCAAGGTCGAGGTACTGACCTTGTTCGCCTTTTCCAGCGAGAACTGGCAGCGCCCGGCCGACGAGGTCGGGGCATTGATGGAGCTGTTCTTCAGTGCACTGCGCCGCGAGGCGCGGCGGCTGAACGACAACCGCATCAGCCTGCGGATCATCGGTGATCGCTCGCGGTTCCACCCCGACCTGCAGGCCGCCATGCGCGAAGCCGAAGCGGCCACCGCCGGTAACGACCGCTTTGTGCTGCAAATCGCCGCCAACTACGGTGGCCAGTGGGACATTGCCCAGGCGGCGCAGCGTCTTGCCCGGGAAGTCCAGGCCGGTCACCTCAAGCCGGAGGAGATCACTCCCGATCTGCTGCAGACCTGCCTGGCCACCGGTGACCTGCCTTTGCCGGATTTGTGCATCCGAACCGGCGGCGAGCATCGCATCAGCAACTTCCTGCTGTGGCAACTGGCCTACGCCGAGCTGTATTTTTCCGACCTGTTCTGGCCGGATTTCAAACACGAGGCCATGCGCACGGCGCTGGCCGATTTCGCTTCGCGCCAGCGCAGGTTCGGTAAAACGAGCGAGCAGGTCGAAGCCGGAGCCCGTGCTTAATGCTTAAACAACGCATCATCACTGCGCTGATCCTGCTGCCGGTTGCCCTGTGCGGCTTCTTCCTGCTCGAAGGCGCAGGGTTCGCCCTGTTCATCGGCCTGGTGGTCACTCTGGGCGCCTGGGAGTGGGCGCGTCTGGCCGGCTTCGAAAAACAGTCGGCGCGCATTGCCTTCGCCGCCGTGGTAGCGGGTCTGTTGTTCTTCCTCTACCTGACGCCGGGCCTGGCGCCGTTCGTGCTCGGCGCGGCGGTGCTGTGGTGGTGCCTGGCCACGTTCCTGGTGCTGACCTACCCGCGCACCAGCGAACATTGGGCCAGCCTTGCCTGCAAGCTGCTCATTGGCCTGCTGATCCTGCTGCCGGCCTGGCAAGGGCTGGTGCTGCTCAAGGGCTGGCCGCTGGGCAACTGGCTGATCATGACCGTCATGGTGCTGGTATGGGGTGCCGACATCGGCGCCTACTTCACCGGCAAGGCCCTGGGCAAGCGCAAGCTGGCGCCCCAGGTCAGCCCCGGCAAGAGCTGGGAAGGTTTCTACGGCGGGCTGGTGACCAGCCTGCTGATCACCCTGGCGATCGGCCTGGTGCGCGACTGGGGAATCGGCCAGATGCTCGCGGGCCTGATCGGCGCGGCGATCGTGGTGGCCCTCTCGGTCGTCGGTGACCTGACCGAAAGCATGTTCAAGCGTCGCTCCGGCATCAAGGACAGCAGCAATCTGTTGCCGGGCCATGGCGGTGTGCTCGATCGCATCGACAGTCTGACCGCGGCGGTACCGGTGTTTGCCGTGCTGCTGTGGGCTGCCGGCTGGGGCGTGATGTGAGCGGCGTGCAGCGCATTACCGTGCTGGGCGCGACCGGCTCCATCGGCCTGAGCACACTCGACGTCATCGCCCGGCATCCGGACCGCTACAGCGCATTTGCCCTGAGCGGCTTCTCGCGCATGGACGAACTGTTGGCACTGTGCCTCGTGCATCGCCCGGTGTTTGCCGTGGTGCCCAGCCAGGAGCGTGCCAGCGCCTTGCAGCAGGCATTGCGCCAGGCCGGCTCGCGCACCGAAGTGCTGGTGGGTGAAGAAGGGCTGTGCCAGGTGGCCGCTGCGCCGGAAGTGGATGCGGTGATGGCGGCCATCGTCGGCGCAGCCGGGCTGCGCCCGACCCTGGCCGCGGTCCATGCCGGCAAGAAAGTGCTGCTCGCCAACAAGGAAGCGCTGGTCATGTCCGGGGCACTGTTCATGCAGGCCGTGCGCGACAGCGGGGCCGTGGTGCTGCCTATCGACAGCGAACACAACGCGATTTTCCAGTGCATGCCCGGTGATTTCGAGCGCGGCCTGGGCAATGTCGGCGTGCGGCGCATATTGCTGACTGCATCGGGTGGTCCGTTTCGGCAGACGCCGCTGGAAGAGTTGGAACAGGTCACGCCGGAGCAGGCGTGCGCTCATCCCAACTGGTCGATGGGACGCAAGATTTCCGTCGACTCGGCCAGCATGATGAACAAGGGCCTGGAGCTGATCGAGGCGTGCTGGCTGTTCGACGCGCGACCCGCGCAGATCGAAGTGGTCGTGCATCCGCAGAGCGTGATCCATTCCCTGGTCGACTATGTCGACGGCTCGGTGCTGGCTCAGCTGGGCAACCCTGATATGCGCACGCCGATCGCCCATGCCATGGCCTGGCCGCAGCGTGTCGATTCGGGTGTGGCACCCCTGGACCTGTTCGCCATTGCGCGGCTCGATTTCGAAGCGCCCGATGAACAACGCTTTCCTTGCCTGCGCCTGGCTCGGCAGGCCGCGGAGGCGGGCGACAGCGCCCCGGCCATGCTCAACGCGGCGAACGAAATCGCGGTAGCGGCGTTCCTCGAGCGTCGCATACGCTACCCGCAGATCCCGCGTATGATCGAGGACGTCCTCAGTCGGGAACCGGTGGTGGCGCTGGATACGCTCGACACGGTCTTCGCCGCGGATGCTCGCGCGCGGGACCTGGCCCAGCAATGGTTGAACCAGCACGGGTGCTGACCCCTGCATGGCCGTAGTTCGGAGAGAGTTATGAGTGCGCTCTACATGATTATCGGCACCCTGGTGGCATTGGGTGTGCTGGTTACCTTTCACGAGTTCGGCCATTTCTGGGTCGCACGGCGTTGTGGCGTCAAGGTGCTGCGTTTTTCCGTGGGCTTCGGCACGCCCCTGTTGCGCTGGCATGACCGTCAGGGCACGGAGTTCGTGGTGGCGGCGATTCCGCTGGGTGGCTACGTCAAGATGCTCGACGAGCGCGAGGGCGACGTGCCGGCCGATCAGGTCGAGCAGTCGTTCAATCGCAAGAGCGTGCGTCAGCGCATCGCCATCGTCGCCGCCGGGCCTGCGGCCAACTTTCTGCTCGCCCTGGTGTTCTTCTGGCTGCTGGCGATGCTGGGCACCCAGCAGCTCAAGCCGGTGGTCGGTTCGGTCGAGCCGGGCAGCATCGCGGCAACCGCCGGTCTGATGGCAGGTGAGGAAATCGTTGCGGTGGATGGCGAAAGCACCGCCGGTTGGGCTGCGGTGAACCTGCAAATGGTACGGCGCCTGGGCGAAACCGGTGCCTTGCAGTTGACCGTGCGCGAACCTGGCTCCAGCAACGAAGCCACTCGCTCGCTGGCCCTGAACCAGTGGTTGCAAGGTTCCGACGAGCCTGATCCGATTCGCTCGCTGGGCATTCGGCCATGGCGTCCGGCGCTGGCGCCGATACTCGCCGAGCTTGATCCCAACGGTCCGGCGCAGGCCGCCGGTTTGCGTACCGGGGACCGTCTGCTGGCGCTGGACGGCCGGCCCCTGGGCGATTGGCAGCAGGTCGTGGACCTGGTCCGCGAACGTCCGGACAGCCGAATCGTGCTGCGCGTGGAGCGCGACAACGCGCCACTGGATGTCCCGGTCAACCTGGTTTCCAAAGGTGAAGGCAAGGCCGCCGGGTACCTCGGCGCCGGGGTGAAACCGGTCGAGTGGCCACCGCAGATGCTGCGTGAAGTCAGCTACGGGCCGCTCGATGCCGTGGTCGAGGGCGCCAGGCGTACCTGGACCATGAGCGTGCTGACCCTTGATTCCCTGAAGAAAATGCTGTTCGGCGAGCTCTCGGTAAAAAACTTGAGTGGACCGATAACCATTGCTAAAGTGGCGGGCGCTTCGGCCCAGTCGGGTTTTGGGGATTTCCTGAATTTCCTCGCCTACCTGAGCATAAGCCTCGGAGTTCTCAATTTGCTGCCCATTCCAGTACTGGATGGGGGGCATCTGTTGTTCTACCTGATCGAGTGGGTGCGTGGTCGCCCAGTCTCCGATCGGGTACAGGGTTGGGGAATCCAGATCGGCATCAGTCTGGTGGTTGGGGTCATGCTGCTTGCCCTGATAAACGATCTGGGTCGACTGTAACGCTTCGCTCGTTTGCGAACCTGCCGCTTCTGCGGCAGTTTGTTTATTGCCAGTTGGAATAAGAAAGGACTTCATGAAACGTCTGCTGCTAACTGCGGTTCTTGCCGTACTGATGATCGCTGAAGTTCACGCCGCGTCCTTCACCATCTCCGATATCCGTGTCAACGGGCTGCAGCGGGTTTCCGCCGGCAGCGTGTTTGGCGCGTTGCCGTTGAACGTAGGTGACCAGGCCGACGACGGTCGCCTGGTGGAATCGACCCGTGCACTCTTTAAAACCGGGTTCTTCCAGGATATCCAGCTGGGCCGGGACGGTAACGTCCTGGTGATCACCGTGGTCGAACGACCCTCGGTGGCCAGTATCGACATCGAAGGCAACAAGGCCATCTCCACCGAAGACCTGATGAAGGGCCTCAAGCAGTCCGGCCTGGCTGAAGGCGAGATCTTCCAGCGTGCCACCCTCGAGGGCGTGCGCAACGAACTGCAGCGCCAGTACGTGGCTCAGGGTCGCTATTCGGCGTCGGTCGATACCGAAGTGGTCACCCAGCCACGCAACCGCGTGGCCCTGAAGATCAACATCAACGAAGGTACGGTTGCGGCCATCCAGCACATCAACGTGGTGGGCAACTCGGTATTCCCCGAAGAAGACCTGACCGACCTGTTCGAACTCAAGACGTCCAACTGGCTGTCGTTCTTCCGCAACGATGACAAGTACGCACGGGAAAAGCTGTCCGGTGACCTGGAGCGTCTGCGTTCCTACTACCTGGACCGCGGCTACATCAACATGGACATCGCCTCCACCCAGGTGTCGATCACCCCGGACAAGAAGCACGTCTACATCACCGTCAACGTCAACGAAGGCGAAAAGTACACGGTTCGCGACGTCAAGCTCAGCGGCGACCTCAAGGTCCCCGAAGACCAGGTCCAGCAGCTGATGCTGGTGAAGAAGGGCCAGGTGTTCTCGCGCAAGGTCATGACCTCCACGTCCGAGCTGATCACCCGCCGCCTGGGTAACGACGGCTACACCTTTGCCAACGTCAACGGCGTGCCTCAGCCGCACGACGAGGACCACACGGTCGATATCACCTTCGTGGTCGATCCGGGCAAGCGTGCCTACGTCAACCGCATCAACTTCCGTGGCAACACCAAGTCGGAAGACGAAGTGCTGCGTCGTGAAATGCGCCAGATGGAAGGCGGCTGGGCGTCGACCTACCTGATCGACCAATCCAAGACCCGCCTCGAGCGCCTTGGTTTCTTCAAGGAAGTGAACGTCGAGACGCCGGCCGTACCGGGCACCGACGACCAGGTCGACGTCAACTACGCCGTGGAAGAGCAAGCCTCCGGTTCGATCACCGCCAGCGTCGGCTTCGCCCAGAGCGCCGGCCTGATCCTCGGTGGTTCGATCAGCCAGAACAACTTCCTGGGTACCGGTAACCGTGTGTCCATCGGCCTGACCCGCAGTGAATACCAGAGCCGTTACAACTTCAGCTACACCGATCCGTACTACACGCCGGACGGCGTCAGCCTGGGCTACAACGCTTTCTACCGCTCCACCGACTACGACGACCTCGACGTCGACGTGGCCAGCTATGCCGTGGACAGCCTCGGCGCCGGCATGAACTTCGGCTACCCGATCAGCGAAACCTCGCGTTTGACCTTCGGCTTGAGCGTGCAGAATGACAAGATCAAGACTGGTAAATACACCGTTGAAGAGATCTTCGATTTCATCGAGAAGGAAGGCGAGAACTTCACCAACTTCAAGGCTTCGGCAGGTTGGTCTTCGTCTACCTTGAACAAGGGCGTGCTGCCAACCCGTGGCGCTTCGCAAAGCTTGACCGGCGAAGTGACCATTCCGGGCAGCGATCTATCGTTCTTCAAGGTCGACTACCGCAACCAGGCATTCGTGCCGATCACTGAAAACTACACCATGCGCTTCCACACCGAGCTGGGTTACGGTGACGGCTATGGCTCTACCGACGGCTTGCCGTTCTACGAGAATTACTACGCCGGTGGCTTCAACTCGGTACGCGGTTTCAAAGACAGTACGCTAGGTCCGCGTAGTACACCGAGCAGAGGCAAGCGTCCAGGCACTCTTGAGGATCCGGATCAAGATCCTTTGGCATTCGGTGGCAACGTGCAGATTACTGGTGGTGCAGAAGTTCTGTTTCCGCTGCCGTTCGTTAAGGACCAGCGCTCGCTGCGGACTTCCTTGTTCGTTGACGTAGGTAACGTGTTCGACACCAACTGTAATGACACGACCACGGAAGCTGGTGAAAAGGTTCGCTGCAACGACATCGACATCGCCAACATGGCCGTTTCCGCGGGCTTGGGCGTGACCTGGATCACCGCCCTGGGCCCGTTGAGCTTCAGCCTGGCGATGCCGGTCAAGAAGCCTGACAATGCCGAAACCCAAGTCTTCCAATTCTCTCTGGGCCAGACCTTCTAAGGTCTGTTCCTTGGCAACAACAACGGATTTTGTAGGAGTTTATCGTGCGCAAGTTGACTCAAATGGTTGTTCTGGCAGCGACGCTCGCCGCCTCGTTGGGTGCTGCTCCGGCCTTCGCCGACATGAAAATCGCCGTTCTGAACTATCAGATGGCCTTGCTCGAGTCCGACGCTGCCAAGAAATACGCGGTAGACGCCGAGAAGAAATTCGGCCCGCAGTTGAGCAAGCTGAAAACCCTGGAAAGCAGCGCCAAGAGCATTCAGGACCGTCTGGTTGCCGGTGGCGACAAGATGGCCCAGCCCGAGCGCGAGCGTCTGGAGCTTGAATTCAAGCAGAAAGCGCGTGACTTCCAGTTCCAGTCCAAGGAACTGAACGAAGCCAAGGCCGTTGCCGACCGCGAAATGCTCAAGCAGCTCAAGCCCAAGCTCGACGGCGCCGTTGAAGAAGTCATCAAGAAAGGTGCATTCGACCTGGTGCTGGAGCGCGGTGCGGTGATTGATGTCAAACCTCAGTTCGACATCACTCGCCAGGTCATCGAGCGCATGAATCAGTCGCGCTGATATGACAGCGACCATGAAGCTCGGCCAGTTGGCCGAGTTCCTGGGGGCCACGGTCAGTGGCGACCCGGAGAAGATCATCACTGGGCTGGCCACCTTGCAGGAGGCCGGCCCAGCTCAGCTGAGCTTTCTGGCCAACCCGCAGTACCGCAAGTTTCTCCCCGACAGCCATGCCGGCGCCGTACTGCTCAAGGCCGCCGATGCCGAAGGCTTTCAGGGCGATGCACTGATCGTCCCCGATCCCTACCTTGCCTATGCGCGCATCTCCCACCTGTTCGATCCCAAGCCTCGCGCCAGCGCCGGTGTTCATCCGACGGCCGTCATTGCAGACGACGCACAGGTCGATGCCGCCGCCAGTGTCGGGCCGTTTGCCGTGATCGAAAGCGGTGCCAGGATCGCTGCCGGGGTGACCGTCGGCGCGCATTGCTTCATCGGTGCGCGGTGCGAGATCGGTGAAGGTGGCTGGTTGGCGCCGCGCGTGACCCTCTATCACGACGTGCGCATCGGCAAGCGCGTGGTCATACAGTCCGGTGCGGTGCTGGGTGGCGAGGGCTTTGGTTTCGCCAACGAGAAGGGCGTCTGGCAGAAGATCGCCCAGATCGGCGGGGTCAGCATCGGTGACGACTGCGAGATCGGCGTGAACACTGCCGTGGACCGCGGCGCGTTGGCCGATACCCTGATCGGCAACGGTGTGAAGCTCGACAATCAGATCCAGATTGCCCACAACGTGCAGATTGGCGACAACACCGCGATGGCCGCCTGTGTCGGCATTTCGGGAAGCAGCAAGATCGGCAAGAATTGCATGCTCGCAGGCGGTGTAGGCCTGGTCGGGCACATCGAGATCTGCGATGGGGTATTCATCACCGGCATGACCATGGTGACCCATTCGATCACCGAACCCGGTGCCTATTCCTCGGGTACGGCGATGCAGCCAGCGGCCGAGTGGCGCAAGAGCGCCGCGCGACTGCGGCAGTTGGACGACATGGCGCGCCGCCTCAAGCAGGTGGAAAAGCGTGTCGAGGCAGTGACCCAAGGCGGTAAAGCGTCATCTGATGGCTGATACCCTTTCCATATCAAGTGTGCCCAGCCGCTAGACTGCCCCTTGATTTGCAATAGGAGTGTCGCGCGTCAGCCGCGCGCTCCCTATCTTTACTACAGGCTTCCCCCCGAAATGATGGACATCAACGAGATTCGCGAATACCTGCCGCACCGCTATCCCTTTCTGCTGGTGGATCGCGTAGTGGAGCTGGACGTCGAAAGCCAGAGCATTCGCGCCTACAAGAATGTCAGCATCAACGAGCCGTTCTTCAATGGTCACTTTCCCGCGCACCCGATCATGCCGGGCGTGTTGATCATCGAAGCCATGGCCCAGGCCGCCGGCATCCTTGGTTTCAAGATGCTCGATGTCAAACCGGCCGACGGTACGCTCTACTACTTCGTGGGTTCGGACAAGCTGCGTTTCCGCCAGCCCGTGCTGCCCGGCGACCAACTGATCCTGGAAGCCAAGTTCATCAGCTGCAAGCGGCAGATCTGGAAGTTCGACTGCAAGGCTTCGGTCGACGGCAAGCCGGTCTGCTCGGCCGAGATCATCTGTGCGGAACGCAAGCTATGAGTTTGATTGACCCTCGCGCCATCATCGACCCGTCCGCCGTTCTGGCAGATGGCGTCGAAGTCGGCCCTTGGTCGATCGTTGGTGCGGGCGTGGAAATCGGCGAGGGCACCGTGATCGGTCCCCATGTCATCCTCAAGGGGCCGACCCGCATCGGCAGGCACAACCGCATCTACCAGTTTTCCTCCATCGGGGAAGACACGCCGGACCTCAAGTACAAGGGCGAAGAAACCCGCCTGGTCATCGGTGACCACAACGTCATCCGCGAAGGCGTGACCATTCACCGTGGCACCGTGCAGGACCGCGCCGAAACCACGCTGGGCGATCACAACCTGATCATGGCGTACGCCCACATCGGGCACGACAGCGTGATCGGCAACCACTGCATCCTGGTCAACAACACGGCACTGGCCGGCCATGTGCACGTGCACGACTGGGCGATCCTTTCCGGCTTTACCCTGGTGCACCAGTATTGCCACATCGGTGCCCACAGCTTTTCGGGCATGGGCACGGCCATCGGCAAGGACGTGCCGGCCTATGTCACGGTGTTCGGCAACCCGGCCGAAGCCCGCAGCATGAATTTCGAAGGCATGCGCCGCCGCGGCTTCAGCGACGACGCCATCCACGCCCTGCGCCGTGCCTACAAGACGGTCTATCGCCGAGGCTTGACCGTCGAGCAGGCATTGCTCGATCTGGCCGAGCCAGCGCGTCTGTACCCCGAGGTCGACGTCTTCCTCAAGTCGATCCAGTCCTCGACCCGCGGCATCACCCGCTGATGTCTCACCCCGCAGCGCTGACCGTGGCATTGGTGGCAGGTGAAGCCAGCGGCGATATCCTGGGTTCGGGGCTGATGCGCGCGCTCAAGGCACGCCATCCGCACATCCAGTTCATCGGCGTCGGGGGTCCGCTGATGGAAGCCCAAGGGCTGGTCAGTCGCTTCCCCATGGAGCGTCTGTCGGTCATGGGCCTAGTCGAGGTGCTGGGTCGCCTGCGCGAACTGCTGGCCCGGCGCAAGCAGCTGGTTGCCGAGCTGATCGCGTGCAAGCCGGACGTGTTCATCGGCATCGACGCTCCTGACTTTACCCTCAACATCGAGCTCAAGCTGCGCCAGGCCGGGATCAAGACCGTGCACTACGTCAGCCCTTCGGTGTGGGCGTGGCGGCAGAAGCGGGTGCTGAAGATTCGCCAGGGCTGCGACCTGATGCTGACGCTGCTGCCCTTCGAGGCCAGGTTCTACGAGGAGCAGGGCGTGCCGGTGCGCTTCGTTGGCCATCCCTTGGCCGACACCATTGCGCTGCACGCCGATCGCGGTCAGGCCCGCGCACAGCTGGGCCTGGCGGATGATTTTCCGGTCGTGGCGCTGATGCCGGGCAGCCGCGGCGGCGAAGTCGGGCGCCTGGGCGAGTTGTTCCTCGACAGTGCCCAGTTGCTGTTGCAGGCGCACCCGCAGATGCGTTTCGTCATTCCCTGCGCCAACCCACAGCGCCGCGCGCAACTGGAGCAGATGCTCGTCGGGCGGACGTTGCCGGTGACCTTGCTCGACGGTGACTCGCACACCGCGCTGGCCGCCTGTGATGCGGTACTCATCGCCTCCGGCACGGCCACCCTCGAAGCCTTGTTGTACAAGCGCCCGATGGTCGTCGCCTACCGGCTGGCGCCCCTGACGTACTGGATTCTCAAGCGTATGGTCAAAAGCCCCTACGTGTCGTTGCCCAACCTGCTCGCCCAGCGCATGCTGGTCCCCGAGCTGCTGCAGGATGAGGCCACGCCCCAGGCCCTGGCCGACCGGCTGCTGCCCCTGCTGGCGAGCGGTGAAGAACAGACCAGCGGCTTCGATGCGATTCACCGCACGCTGCGCCGTGATGCGTCCAACCAGGCGGCCGAGGCCGTGCTGCAACTGATAGGCAGGAACGATGGCTAAGCCTCCACAGACAAGCAGGCAACTGCAGATGGGGCTGGATTTCGATCTGGTCGAAGAGCTGGTTGCCGGTGTCGACGAAGTCGGCCGCGGGCCGCTGTGCGGCGCGGTGGTGACGGCAGCGGTGATTCTCGATCCGCGACGGCCGATCCTCGGGCTCAACGATTCGAAAAAGCTCACCGAAGCGCGTCGTGAACTGCTTTACGAAGAGATCTGCGAGAAAGCCCTGGCCTGGTGCATCGCGCGCGCCGAAGTCGAAGAGATCGACCGCCTGAACATTCTGCACGCAACCATGCTCGCCATGCAGCGGGCGGTGCAGGGCCTGAGCATCACGCCAAGGCTTGCACTGATCGACGGCAATCGCTGTCCGCAACTGGACGTGCCCAGCGCTCCGGTGATCCAGGGTGATGCCAAGGTCCCGGCGATCGCCGCCGCTTCGATCCTGGCCAAGGTCAGCCGCGACCGGGAAATGTCTGCATTCGAATTGATCTACCCCGGCTATGGCATGGGCGGGCACAAGGGCTACCCTACACCGGTGCACCTGGAAGCCTTGGCCCGGCTGGGCCCGACGCCCATTCACCGGCGATCGTTCGCACCGGTTCGTGCCGCATGGCAGGCGCGCGAAAGCAGCGATCAAGCGCCCGCCTGGGTCTAGCAGGCTGATGTTTTGATCAAGGCCCGGTACAATCCGGGCCTTGTCGTTCTACCGCAACCCATAGGATCAACATGTCGGTTTCCTTCGTTCATCTTCGCCTGCACACCGAATACTCGCTGGTCGACGGCCTGGTGCGGATCAAGCCGCTGGTCAAGGCGCTGGCCGGCATGAACATGCCGGCGGTGGCGGTGACCGACCAGAACAACATGTGTTCGCTGGTGAAGTTCTACAAGGCGGCCATGGGCGCCGGCATCAAGCCGATCTGCGGTGCCGACCTGTGGCTGGCCAACCGCGACCCCGATGGACAGTTGAGCCGCATCAGCCTGCTGGCGATGAACGCAGTCGGCTATCGCAACATTACCGAACTGATTTCCCGTGGCTTCATCGAGGGCCAGCGCAATGGCCAGGTGATCGTCGAACGGCAGTGGGTGGCCGAAGCCAGTGAAGGGGTGATCTGCCTGTCGGCGGGCAAGGAGGGCGAGATCGGCATGGCGCTGCTGGGCGGTTACCCGGGCGATGCCGACAACCTGTTGCGCGAATGGATGGCGATTTTCCCCGAGCGCTTCTATGTCGAGGTGCAGCGCACCAATCGTACCAACGACGAAGAGTACCTGCACGCGGCCGTGGCCCTGGCCGACCGTCTGGGCGCGCCACTGGTGGCCACCAACGACGTGCGCTTCATCAAGCAGGAAGACTTCGAAGCCCACGAAACCCGCGTATGCATCGGTGAAGGCCGGGCGCTGGACGACCCGCGCCGCAACAAGAACTACAGCGACCAGCAGTACCTCAAGAGCGCCGAGGAAATGGCCGAACTGTTCAGCGACTTGCCCGAGGCGCTGGAAAACACGGTCGAGATCGCCAGGCGTTGCAACATCGACGTCAAGCTGGGCAAGCATTTCCTGCCCGATTATCCGATTCCCGATGGCATGACCATTGACGAGTATTTCCGCAAGGTCTCGTTCGACGGCCTGGAAGAACGCCTTGCCGTGCTGCTGCCCAGGGACACCACCGAGGATTACGAGGCGCGCCGCCAGGTCTATGTCGACCGGCTGAATTTCGAGCTCGATATCATCATCCAGATGGGCTTTCCCGGCTACTTCCTGATCGTGATGGACTTCATCCAGTGGGCCAAGAGCAACGGCGTGCCGGTCGGTCCGGGCCGCGGTTCGGGCGCAGGTTCGCTGGTGGCCTACGTGCAGAAGATCACCGACCTCGATCCGCTGGAATACGACCTGCTGTTCGAGCGCTTTCTCAACCCCGAGCGGGTCTCCATGCCCGACTTCGACGTCGACTTCTGCATGGATGGCCGCGACCGGGTCATCGACTACGTGGCCGACAAATATGGCCGCAATGCGGTGAGCCAGATCATCACCTTCGGTTCCATGGCGGCCAAGGCGGTGGTGCGCGACGTGGCGCGGGTGCAGGGCAAGTCCTATGGCCTGGCCGACCGGCTGTCCAAGATGATTCCGTTCGAAGTCGGCATGACCCTGGAAAAAGCCTACGAACAGGAAGAAATTCTCCGCGACTTCATCAAGGTCGACGAAGAAGCCGCAGAAATCTGGGACATGGCGCGCAAGCTCGAGGGCGTGGTGCGTAACGTCGGCAAGCACGCCGGTGGTGTGGTGATCGCGCCGACCAAACTGACCGACTTCGCGCCGATCTACTGCGACGAGGCCGGCGACGGCCTGGTGACCCAGTTCGACAAGGATGACGTGGAAGCCGCCGGCCTGGTCAAGTTCGACTTCCTCGGCCTGCGCACCCTGACCATCATCGACTGGGCGTTGAAGACCATCAACCGCGACCGTGCCAAGGTCAACGAAGCGCCGCTGGACATCGCGTTCATTCCGCTCGACGACAAACCGACCTACCAGCTGCTGCAGAAGGCCGAGACCACGGCGGTGTTCCAGCTGGAGTCGCGCGGCATGAAAGAGCTGATCAAGAAGCTCAAGCCCGACTGCCTGGAAGACCTCATCGCCCTGGTGGCCCTGTTTCGACCGGGGCCACTGCAGTCGGGCATGGTGGACGACTTCATCAACCGCAAGCACGGCCGCGCCGAACTGGCCTATCCGCACTCGGATTACCAGTACGAAGGCCTGAAGCCGGTGCTGGCGCCGACCTACGGCATCATCCTGTATCAAGAGCAGGTGATGCAGATCGCGCAGGTCATGGCGGGCTACACCCTGGGTGGCGCCGACATGCTGCGCCGCGCCATGGGCAAGAAGAAACCCGAGGAGATGGCCAAGCAGCGCGGTGGCTTCATCGAAGGCTGCGCGAGCAATAATATCGACCCGGACCTGGCCGGGAACATTTTTGACCTGGTGGAAAAATTCGCCGGCTACGGTTTCAACAAGTCCCACTCTGCCGCCTATGGCCTGGTGTCCTACCAGACCGCCTGGCTCAAGACCCACTACCCGGCGCCGTTCATGGCTGCGGTGCTCTCGGCAGACATGCACAACACCGACAAGGTCGTGACCCTGATCGAAGAAGTGCGCACCATGAAGCTGCGCCTGGACGCGCCGGACGTGAACAATTCCGAGTTCAAGTTCACGGTCAACGACGACGGTCGCATCGTCTATGGGCTGGGCGCGATCAAGGGTGTCGGCGAAGGCCCGGTGGAGGCGATCATCGAGGCGCGTCAGGCCGGCCCGTTCAAGGACCTGTTCGATTTCTGCGAGCGCGTCGACCTCAAGCGCATCAACAAGCGCACCCTCGACGGCCTGATCCGCAGTGGCGCAATCGACCGGCTGGGCCCGCATTTCCATGATGAAACCAAGGCCTACCAGGCCAACATCGATCGCAACCGCGCAGTCTTGCTGTCAGCCATGGAAGGGGCGATCAAGGCGGCGGAACAGACTGCACGCACCCACGACAGCGGCCACGACGACCTGTTTGGCGGGGTGTTCGTCGAAGCCGATGCCGATGTCTATGCCAGCCACCGCAAGGCCAAGGAACTCACGCTCAAGGAGCGGCTGCGCGGCGAGAAGGAAACCCTGGGGCTGTACCTGACCGGGCACCCGATCGACGAATACGAAGGCGAGATCCGCCGCTTCGCACGCCAGCGCATCATCGACCTCAAGCCTTCGCGCGAAACCCAGACGGTGGCGGGCATGGTCATCGCCCTGCGGGTGATGAAGAACAAGAAGGGCGACAAGATGGGTTTCATTACCCTCGACGACCGTTCGGCCCGTATCGAGGCGTCGTTGTTCGCCGATGCCTTCATGTCCGCTCAGTCGCTGCTGCAGACCGATGCGATGGTGGTGGTGGAAGGGGAGGTCAGCAACGACGATTTTTCCGGGGGGCTGCGCCTGCGCGTCAAGCGCGTGATGAGCATGGAGGATGCGCGCACCAACCTGGCCGAAAGCCTGCGCCTCAAGGTGCACGCCGACGGGCTGGGCGGCGACCGGCTGGGCTGGCTCGGTGAATTGTGTCGCCAGCACCGTGGCGCCTGCCCGATCACCATGGAATACACCAGCAGCGATGCCAAGGCCACGCTGCAGTTTGGCGAAGGCTGGCGGATCGACCCGGCCGACAGCTTGATTCAAGCGCTGCGTGACCAGTTCGGCCGCGAGAACGTCTTTCTGCAATATCGTTGAACTGGCCCTGCGGGGCGGGTTCGACCACAATTAATAAACTCGACCTGAACGCGCCGTTTCCTTTAAGGTATGGCGCCAAACGGATCAACCGGCCGGCCGCTTGGCCGTCGACCCAAGACGGATGCCTATGAACCCGAATTTTCTTGATTTCGAACAGCCGATCGCTGACCTGCAAGCCAAGATCGAAGAGCTGCGCCTGGTAGGCAACGACAATTCGTTGAACATCGGCGACGAGATCTCTCGTCTGCAAGACAAAAGCCGCACGCTGACCGAAAGCATCTTCGGCAACCTGACCAGTTGGCAGATTGCCCGGCTCGCGCGTCACCCGCGCCGCCCGTACACCCTGGACTACATCCAGCACATCTTTACCGAATTCGATGAACTGCACGGTGATCGGCATTTCTCCGACGACGCCGCCATCGTCGGTGGTGTCGCCCGCCTCGACGACCAGCCGGTGATGATCATTGGCCACCAGAAAGGCCGTGAAGTGCGCGAGAAGGTCCGTCGCAACTTCGGCATGCCGCGCCCTGAAGGCTATCGCAAGGCCTGCCGCCTGATGGAAATGGCCGAGCGCTTCAAGATGCCGATCCTCACCTTCATCGACACACCGGGCGCCTATCCGGGCATCGATGCCGAAGAGCGCAACCAGAGCGAAGCGATCGCCTGGAACCTGCGGGTGATGGCGCGGCTGAAGACGCCGATCATCGCCACCGTCATCGGCGAAGGGGGTTCCGGTGGTGCGCTGGCCATCGGCGTCTGCGACCAGCTGAACATGTTGCAGTATTCGACCTATGCGGTGATTTCGCCCGAAGGCTGCGCGTCGATTCTGTGGAAGACTGCCGAGAAGGCGCCGGACGCTGCGGAAGCCATGGGCATCACCGCCGAACGCTTGAATCACCTGGGCATCGTCGACAAGGTGATCGATGAGCCCCTGGGTGGCGCCCATCGCGATCCGGCCGCTGCCTCGGCCCTTATTCGCGCCGAGCTGACCAGCCAGCTGGACATGCTCAAGGGTTTCGACACCGAGACCTTGCTCGGCCGCCGCTATGACCGGTTGATGAGCTACGGGTTGTAAGGGCCGAGACCGCGGCGCGCCCTTCGCGGGCAGAGCCCGCTCCCACCTTCGTCCATTGTGGGAGCGGGGCGGGCGGCTGAGCCCTCTGCCCGCGAAGGCAGCACCGCGCTCTCATATGCCTGAAACGTACTTCGTTCCTTGTGGGAGCGGGTTCTACCCGCGAAGGCAGCACCGCCGATCCTGATTCATGCACCAGAAAGGGGTCGCCCCATGCGTGAACCCTCCGCCCTGGCCCAGCGCCTGAGCAACAGGCTGCAGCCTTATCTGCAAGCCCCCGCCTGGCACCTCGCCCTCTCCGGTGGCCTCGATTCCACCGTCCTGCTGCACCTGTTGGCCAGCGTGCCCAACCGTCCAGCGCTGACCGCCATTCATATCCATCACGGCCTGCAAGCGGTTGCCGACACCTGGCCTGCCCATTGCCAGGCACTCTGCGATCAGCTCGATGTGCCCTTGCAGGTGATCAAGGTTCGGGTGCAGGACGGTGCCAGCCTGGAGCAGGCCGCACGCCAGGCGCGCTATCTCGCTTTCGATGCGCTGCTCGGCGCCGCTGATGTGCTGTTCGCAGCCCAGCATCAGGACGATCAGGCCGAAACCGTACTGTTTCGTCTGCTGCGCGGCGCCGGTGTGCGAGGGCTTGCAGCAATGCCCAGGCAGCGGCCGCAAGGGCAGGGGATACTGGTGAGGCCGTTGCTCGACGAGCCTCGCGCCGAGTTGCTTGCCTACGCTCGCAACCATGGCCTGCAGTGGATCGAAGACCCCTCGAACACCGACACGCGTTTCTCTCGCAACTATCTGCGTGGCGAGGTCCTGCCCGTGATCACGGCGCGCTGGCCCCAGGCTGCCGGCAGTATCGGCAGGGCCGCCGCGCACCTAGGCGAGGCGGCGCAGCTGCTGGATGAACTGGCCGCCGCGGACCTTGCGCCTGCGCACACGGCTGGCGAACCTTCCTGGCTGGCATTGCCCAGCCTGACCCTGGCGCAGCTTCGTACCCTGTCCGAAAGCCGTCAGCGCAATGCCCTGCAATACTGGCTTGCGCCCCTGACGCGCTTGCCCGATACCCAGCACTGGGTTGGCTGGACGTCCCTGCGCGACGCGGATCCCGCCGCTACGCCCGTCTGGCGCCTGGCCGACGGCGAGCTGCACAGGGCCCACGGGCGGATCTGGTGGGTCAGTGGCCAATGGTCGCAGGCCCAGCCCCCGTCTCAGGATTGGCCAGACACCCGACAAGCCTTGCAGTTGGTCGGCAACGGCGAGGTGCATTGGCAGGGCGGCCCGTTGCCGGGGCACGCGCAGATCCGCTACCGCCAGGGCGGCGAGCGCCTGCGCCTGCCCGTTCGCGGCGAGCGTGACCTCAAGCGCTTGCTCAATGAAAGCCGGCTGCCAGGGTTCGTGCGCGATCGTTTGCCGCTGCTGTTCATCCACGACCGCTTGGTTGCCGTAGCCAACCTGCCGCTGTCTGCCATCGAAGGGCGACTGCTCTGGTCGCCGACAACCGGCGAGCAGAGTTTGAGATGAAAGGGGGAATCCGGTAGACTACGCTCCCTTCTTGATACAACTTCTGTGAACCCACCGGATTCACGGACGTTGCCGATTGCCAAACCGTTTTTGGCCGTCGGGGGCTTCGGCCTTCCTTCGCTTTCCCCGGCGGCTTCTGCCGCTTTAACGCAGACTTCTAGGGTTTTTCATGACGCGCTACATCTTCGTCACGGGCGGTGTTGTTTCTTCATTGGGGAAAGGCATTGCCTCGGCTTCATTGGCGGCCATCCTGGAGGCGCGGGGGCTCAAAGTCACCATGCTCAAGCTGGACCCGTACATCAACGTCGACCCGGGCACCATGAGCCCGTTCCAGCACGGGGAAGTGTTCGTCACCCACGACGGCGCCGAGACCGACCTGGACCTGGGGCACTACGAGCGGTTCATCCGCACGACCATGACCCAGAACAACAACTTCACCACCGGCCGGGTGTACGAGCACGTGCTGCGCAAGGAGCGCCGTGGTGATTACCTGGGCGCGACCATCCAGGTCATCCCGCACATCACCGACGAGATCAAGCGGCGCATCATCAAGGGCGCCGGCGATGCCGACGTGGCCATGGTCGAAATCGGCGGCACCGTTGGCGACATCGAATCCCAGCCGTTCCTGGAAGCGATCCGCCAGCTGCGTTTCGAGGTCGGTGCCAAGCGCGCCATGCTGATGCACCTGACGCTGGTCCCCTACATCGCCACCGCGGGTGAGACCAAGACCAAGCCGACCCAGCATTCGGTCAAGGAACTGCGCTCCATCGGCTTGCAGCCTGACGTGCTGGTGTGCCGTTCCGATCACCCGATCGACACGTCGTCGCGTCGCAAGATCGCTCAGTTCACCAACGTCGAAGAGCGTGCGGTGATTGCCCTGGAAGACGCCGACACCATCTACAAGATCCCGGGCATCCTGCACTCCCAGGGGCTCGACGATTTCGTCGTCGAGCGCTTCGGTCTGCAGTGCGGCGGCGCCGACCTGTCCGAATGGGAAGCGGTGGTCGATGCCAAGCTGAACCCCGAACACGAAGTGACCATCGCCATGGTCGGCAAGTACATGGAGCTGCTCGATGCCTACAAGTCGCTGATCGAAGCGATGAGCCATGCCGGCATCAGCAACCGCACCAAGGTCAACCTGCGCTACATCGATTCCGAAGACATCGAGAACCAGGGCACCGCCCTGCTCGAAGGCGTCGACGCCATTCTGGTCCCCGGCGGCTTTGGCCTGCGTGGCGTGGAAGGCAAGATCACCGCCGTGCAGTACGCTCGCGAGAACAAGGTGCCGTACCTGGGTATCTGCCTGGGCATGCAGGTGGCGGTCATCGAGTTCGCCCGTAACGTCATGGGCTGGAAAGACGCCAACTCCACCGAATTCGATCGCGCCAGCGGCCATCCGGTCGTCGGTCTGATCACCGAGTGGGAAGACGCCACCGGCGCCGTGGAAACCCGCACCGAAGCCTCCGACCTGGGCGGCACCATGCGTCTGGGCGCGCAGGACTGCCAGCTGGTCGGCGGCTCCAAGGTCCACGACTGCTACGCCCGCGACGTGATCGTCGAGCGTCATCGTCATCGCTACGAAGTGAACAACAACCTGCTGCCGCAACTGGTCGAAGCTGGGCTGGTCGTCTCCGGGCGCTCGGGTGACGGCGCGCTGGTCGAAGTGGTCGAGTCCAAGGACCATCCATGGTTCGTGGCCTGCCAGTTCCACCCCGAGTTCACCTCGACGCCGCGTGACGGTCATCCGTTGTTCACCGGCTTCGTCAAGGCCGCATTGGCTCAACATCAGAAGAAGGCCTGATCACCATGGCGCAGAAGATCATCCGCGTTGGCGATATAGAGATCGCCAACGACAAGCCGTTCGTGTTGTTCGGTGGCATGAACGTGCTGGAATCACGCGACATGGCCCTCAAGGTCTGTGAAGAATACGTGCGGGTGACCGACAAGCTCGGCATCCCCTACGTGTTCAAGGCCAGCTTCGACAAGGCCAACCGTTCTTCGGTGACCTCCTACCGCGGCCCCGGCCTGGAGGAGGGCATGCGCATCTTCGAAGAGATCAAGAAGACCTTCAACGTGCCGCTGATCACCGACGTGCACGAGCCTGAACAAGCTGCCGTGGTCGCCGAAGTCTGCGACATCATTCAGCTGCCCGCCTTCCTGTCGCGCCAGACCGACCTGGTGGTGGCCATGGCCAAGACCGGCGCGGTCATCAACATCAAGAAAGCCCAGTTCCTTGCGCCGCAGGAAATGAAACACATCCTGACCAAGTGCGAGGAAGCCGGTAACGACCAGTTGATCCTCTGCGAGCGCGGTTCGAGCTTCGGCTACAACAACCTGGTAGTGGACATGCTCGGCTTCGGCATCATGAAGTCGTTCGAGTACCCGGTGTTCTTCGACGTGACCCACGCCCTGCAGATGCCGGGCGGTCGCAGCGACTCGGCCGGTGGCCGCCGCGCCCAGGTCACCGACCTGGCCAAGGCTGGCCTGAGCCAGGGCCTGGCCGGTCTGTTTCTGGAAGCCCACCCGGACCCGGACAACGCCAAGTGCGACGGCCCCTGCGCGCTGCGCCTGGACAAGCTGGAACCGTTTCTTGCCCAGCTCAAGGCGCTGGATGAATTGGTCAAAGGTTTCCCGGCGATCGAAACGGCCTGATTGCGGTAAAGTAGTGCCCGATTTGTTGCGGTGACCCTTTCGCGGGCAGAGACCCGCTCCCACATCGAGCCCAGTGGGAGCGGGTCTATGCCCGCGAGGGGATCGCTAAAGCCCAAGCTGCGTCGTCTCGTCTACTTTGGAGTGTTCATAACAATGGCAAAAATCGTCGACATCAAAGGTCGTGAAGTTCTCGACTCCCGTGGCAACCCTACCGTAGAAGCCGACGTGCTTCTGGAAAACGGCATCATCGGCAGCGCCTGTGCACCGTCGGGCGCTTCCACCGGCTCGCGCGAAGCGCTGGAGCTGCGTGACGGCGACAAGAGCCGCTATATGGGCAAGGGTGTTCTGAAGGCGGTGGCCAACATCAATGGCCCGATTCGCGATGCGCTGCTGGGCAAGGATCCGGTCGACCAGAAGGGTCTGGATCACGCCATGATTGCCCTGGACGGTACCGAGAACAAGGCTTCGCTGGGCGCCAACGCCATCCTCGCCGTGTCCCTGGCCGCTGCCAAGGCCGCCGCGCAGGATCAGGACCTGCCGCTGTACGCGCACATCGCCAACCTCAACGGCACGCCGGGCGTCTACTCCATGCCTGTGCCGATGATGAACATCATCAACGGTGGCGAGCACGCCGACAACAACGTCGACATTCAGGAATTCATGGTCCAGCCGGTTGGCGCCAAGACCTTTTCCGACGCCCTGCGCATGGGCACCGAGATCTTCCACCACCTCAAGGCGGTATTGAAGGCTCGCGGCCTGAGCACTGCTGTCGGTGACGAAGGTGGTTTCGCGCCGGACCTGGCGTCCAACGAAGATGCCTTGAGCGCCATTGCCGAAGCCGTCGAGAAAGCCGGCTACAAACTGGGCACCGACGTGACCCTGGCACTGGACTGCGCTGCCAGCGAATTCTTCGAAAACGGCACCTACGACCTGGCCGGTGAAGGCCACAAGTTCGACGCCGAAGGTTTTGCCGAATACCTCAAGGGCCTGACCGAGCGCTACCCGATCATCTCGATCGAAGACGGCCTGGACGAATCCGACTGGGCTGGCTGGAAGATTCTCACCGACAAGATCGGCGAAAAAGTCCAGCTGGTGGGTGACGACCTGTTCGTGACCAATACCAAGATCCTCAAGGAAGGCATCGACAAGAAGATCGCCAACTCCATCCTGATCAAGTTCAACCAGATCGGTACCTTGACCGAAACCCTGGAAGCCATCCAGATGGCCAAGGCTGCCGGCTACACCGCGGTGATCTCGCACCGTTCCGGTGAAACCGAAGATTCGACCATTGCCGACCTGGCCGTGGGCACCGCTGCAGGCCAGATCAAGACCGGCTCGCTGTGCCGCTCGGACCGTGTTTCCAAGTACAACCAACTGCTGCGTATCGAAGAGCAGTTGGGTTCCAAGGCGATCTATCGTGGTCGCGACGAGTTTCGCGGCTAAGCAATAGATGGTAGAAAGACGACATGCGGAGCCTGGCGGATGCCAGGCTTCGTGCTATCTGGTCGCAGAGTTGAAGTTTTTTACCACTGGGTAACGTGATGCGCAGTCCTTATTGGTTGTTTCTTGTCTTGCTTCTGCTCCTGGGTGGTTTGCAGTATCGCCTGTGGGTCGGAAACGGAAGTCTCAAGCAGGTAGCCGAGCTGAAACAGCAGATCGCCGAACAGCATGCTGAGAACGAACGGCTGCTGGAGCGCAATCGCGTGATGGACGCCGAAGTACTCGAATTGAAAAAGGGCATGGAGACCGTCGAAGAACGCGCTCGCCATGAACTGGGCATGGTCAAGGAGGGTGAAACCCTCTACCAGTTGGCCCAATGAATACCTCGCTGCCAGCCTTCTGGGCAGTGATTCCCGCTGCGGGCGTAGGTGCGCGCATGGCAGCGGACCGCCCCAAGCAGTACCTGACCTTGGGTGGTCGCACGATCCTGGAACACAGCATCGACTGTTTCCTCGGCCATCCACAGCTCAAGGGCGTGGTCGTCAGCATCGCCGCCGATGACCCGTTCTGGCCCGACCTGCCCAGTGCCAGCAACGAGCTGATCCAGCGCGTTGCCGGTGGTCGCGAGCGTGCCGACTCGGTGCTCAACGCCTTGCTGCATTTACACGCCCAGGGCGCCGACGGCAGTGATTGGGTGCTGGTGCACGATGCGGCGCGGCCCAACCTTTCTCGCACCGACCTCGACAAACTGCTTGCCGAGCTGGCTGATGACAGCGTCGGCGGTCTGTTGGCCGTGCCCGCGCGCGACACGCTCAAGCGTGCCGATGCGACTGGGCGGGTTCAGCATACGGTGGATCGCAGCACGATCTGGCAGGCGTTCACGCCACAGATGTTTCGTCTGGGCGCCCTGCATCGGGCTCTGGCCGACAGCCTGGTGGCCGGAGTGGCGATTACCGACGAGGCCTCGGCCATCGAGTGGGCCGGTTTCGCGCCGAAGCTGGTGGAGGGCCGGGCGGACAACCTCAAGGTGACCCGGCCTGAAGATCTGGAGTGGCTGCGCCAGCGTTGGGCGATGCGTGGCTGAGGGGGGCGGTGGCGTCGTTCGCGGCCGATGACCGCTCCTACAGATACTCTGGCCTCTCGGCCAACCCTTCTCTGAGATAATCGACTAGCTTCCTGATCTTCGGCGACAAGTGCCGCTGTTGCGGATAAAGCCCCCACACCGCCGTGTTGGGCGGCTGGTGCGCCTCCAGCAGCGACACCAGTGCGCCGCTGCGCAAGTGTTCCAGCACGTAGTAATCAGGCAGCTGACACAGCCCGACGCCCTGCAACGCCGCGTCGAGGACCGCCTGGCCACTGTTGCAGCGCCAGTTGCCCTGCACGCGTTGCGCCTGTTCCTTGCCATCGACCTGCAGCGGCCAGATATCCGAACTGCCCACCAGGCAGTTGTGCCGCGTCAATTCCGACACACTGTGGGGCCGGCCATAGCGCGCCAGGTAGTGCGGTGAAGCACACAGGAACATCCGCCGCGGCGCCAGCCTGGTTGCCACCAGTCGCGAGTCCTGCAGGCGTCCCAGGCGGATGGCCAGGTCCAGGCCTTCGTGAAGCAGGTCGAGGGTGCGGTTGCTCAGCTCGATCTCCACGCGCAGTTGCGGGTACAGCCCCATGAAGCGCGTGACCAGCGGCACGATGAAGCGCTCGCCATAGGCCACGGCGCAGGTCAGGCGCAGCAGCCCCTTGGGTTCACCGGTCAGGTCGCTCATGGCTCGCCAGGCTTCGTCGCGACCGTCCTGCAGGCGTTGGCAATGCTGGAGGAATGTCTGCCCTGCCTCGGTCAGCGCTACCCGTCGCGTGCTGCGATAGAGCAGGCGGGTCTGCAGGCGCTCTTCCAATCGGGCGATCTGGCGACTGACGTGGGACGACGACACGCCCAGCCGCTGCGCTGCGGCCGTGAAGTGCGCGCACTCGGCGACTGCGACGAACTCGTCGATACCCTCCCAGCGGTTTTCATTCAATCGATTATCCCTGTACGGCATCAATGTTTTGCGCAAGGGGCGATTATTCCGCATCCGCCCATGAATTACACTGTTGGCAGTCCCGTTCATTTCAGGAGCAAGCATTGATGATCAAGTCCCGCGCCGCGGTTGCATTCGAAGCCAACAAGCCATTGGAAATCGTCGAGATCGACGTGGCCATGCCCAAGGCAGGCGAAGTCCTGTTGCGCGTGGTCGCTTCCGGGGTCTGCCATACCGATGCCTACACCCTGTCGGGTGCGGATCCTGAAGGCATCTTCCCGTCGGTACTGGGCCACGAAGGCGGCGCCATCGTCGAAGCGGTGGGTGAGGGGGTCACTTCGGTTGCGGTGGGCGATCACGTCATTCCGCTGTACACGCCCGAATGCCGCCAGTGCAAGTTCTGCAAATCGGGCAAGACCAACCTGTGCCAGGCCATTCGCGCCACTCAGGGCAAGGGCTTGATGCCGGACGGCACTACGCGGTTCTCGTACAACGGCAAGGAACTGTTCCATTACATGGGCACCTCGACGTTCTCCGAGTACACCGTGTTGCCGGAGATCTCGGTAGCGAAGATCGACAAGCAGGCGCCGCTGGAAAAGGTCTGCCTGTTGGGTTGTGGCGTCACCACCGGTATCGGCGCCGTGCTCAACACGGCCAAGGTCAAGCCGGGCGATACCGTGGCCGTGTTCGGCCTGGGCGGTATCGGTCTGTCGGCCATCATCGGTGCGGTCAAGGCCAAGGCCGGTCGCATCATCGCCGTCGACATCAACCCAAGCAAATTCGAGATCGCCCGCCAGCTGGGTGCAACCGACTGCATCAATCCCAAGGAATATGACCGGCCGATCCAGGAAGTCATCGTCGACCTTACCGATGGCGGCGTGGACTTCTCGTTCGAGTGCATCGGCAACGTGCAACTGATGCGTGCAGCCCTCGAATGCTGCCACAAGGGTTGGGGTGAGTCGGTGATCATCGGCGTGGCCGGTGCCGGCCAGGAAATTGCCACGCGCCCGTTCCAACTGGTTACCGGGCGGGTCTGGCGCGGTTCGGCATTCGGTGGCGTGCGCGGGCGTACCGAGTTGCCCAGCTACGTCGAAATGGCCGAGAGCGGGGAGATTCCGCTGGATACCTTCATCACCCACACCATGGGCCTGGAAGACATCAACAAAGCGTTCGACCTGATGCATGAAGGCAAGAGCATTCGTTCGGTCATCCACTTCTGAGGTCTGCCATGAGCCTGGAAAACCTGTCCTGCCAGAAGAGCTTCGGCGGCTGGCACAAACGCTACAAGCACCGCTCCAAGGAGCTGGGTTGCGACATGACCTTCGCCGTGTACCTGCCGCCGCAAGCGGAGCAGGGCGGCAAGTTGCCGGTGCTGTACTGGCTGTCGGGGCTGACCTGTACCGACGAGAACTTCATGCAGAAGGCCGGCGGCCTGGAGCTGGCTGCCGAGTTGGGCTTGATCATCGTTGCGCCCGACACCAGCCCGCGCGGGGCGGGAGTGCCGGATGATCCGGACCAGGCATGGGATTTCGGTCTGGGTGCCGGGTTTTATCTGAACGCCACCGAGCAGCCGTGGGCGCAGCATTACCGCATGCATGACTACGTGGTGCATGAATTGCCAGCCATCGTGGAAGCGCATTTCCCCGCGTCGGACAAGCGCTCCATCAGTGGCCATTCCATGGGTGGCCACGGAGCGCTGGTCTGCGCGCTGCGCAATCCGGGGCGGTATCGGTCGATCTCGGCGTTCTCGCCCATCAGTAATCCGATGGATTGCCCCTGGGGCCAGAAAGCGTTTTCCCATTACCTGGGCGAGGAGCGCTCGCGTTGGCGCGAATGGGATGCCAGCGTGCTCATCGCCGATGCGGCGGAACATCTGCCGCTGCTGGTGGATCAAGGCGATCGCGATGATTTCCTCGAGAGCCAGCTCAAGCCCCAGGCTCTGAGTCAGGCGGCCAAGTCGGCCGGCTATGAACTGACGCTGCGCATGCAACCGGGCTATGACCACAGCTATTACTTCATCGCCAGCTTCATCGATGACCATTTGCGCCATCATGCCAAGGCCTTGAAGTGACTGATCTGGCGCCCTCTACCCGCGAAGGCGCCAGCACAGTCACCTGCAGATGTTTTGATCCGCCCAACCTGCGCCAAAGCAGGTAGAATCACGCCCTGACTCAATCGGGGCGTTTTTTTCTATGCGTATTGGCCACGGCTACGACGTGCACCGTTTCGCCGAGGGTGACTTCATTACCCTGGGTGGCGTGCGAATCCCACACAAGTTCGGCCTGCTGGCTCATTCCGACGGCGACGTCGTACTGCATGCCTTGAGCGATGCCTTGCTCGGCGCAGCTGCCTTGGGCGACATCGGCAAGCATTTTCCCGACACCGATCCGCAGTTCAAGGGCGCGGACAGCCGCGTGCTGTTGCGCCACGTGCTCGCGGTCGTGGCGAGCAAAGGCTGGAAGGTCGGCAATGTCGACGCCACCATCGTCGCCCAGGCGCCGAAAATGGCGCCCCACATAGAAACCATGCGTGAACGGATCGCCGCCGACCTGGGCGTGGAGCTGGATCAAGTCAACGTCAAGGCGACCACTACCGAAAAGCTCGGGTTCGCCGGGCGCGAGGAAGGTATCGCCGTGCATGCGGTCGCCTTGTTGCTGCGCGCATGACCGAATTCGAATTGCTGGGTCCGCGGGCCACGGGCGACAGCCTGGGCAGCGCCGTACTCAAGGCCAGCGCCGAAGACTTCCAGGTCGACGAAGTGCTGGACATTCCCTTGGCCGGCCAGGGCGAGCACCTCTGGCTCTGGGTCGAGAAGCGCAACCTCAATACCGAAGAAGCAGCCCGCCGCCTGGCCAAGGCCGCTGGCGTGCCGTTGCGCACGGTCAGCTATGCAGGCCTCAAGGACCGCCAGGCGCTGACCCGGCAGTGGTTCAGCCTGCATCTGCCAGGCAAGGCCGATCCGGACCTGAGCGCGGCGCAGGGCGACACCCTGGCCATCCTCAAGCAGGCCCGGCACTCGCGCAAACTGCAACGCGGTGCGCACTCGGCCAACGGCTTCACCGTGCGCCTGACTGCGCTCAAGGCCGACCGGGCCGCGCTCGATGCGCGCCTTGGAGAAATCCAGCAGACCGGCGTACCGAATTATTTCGGCACCCAGCGCTTCGGTTTCCAGGGCGGCAATGTGTTCGACGCTCAGCAGTATGCCGAACGCCAGGCGCTGCCCGAGCAGCGCAATGTGCGTTCGCGGCTGCTCTCCACGGCGCGCAGTTTCCTGTTCAACCAGATACTTGCCGCGCGCGTCGCCGACGGTACCTGGAACCGCGCCCGGATCGGTGATCTGCTGGCGTTCACCGACAGCCGCAGCTTCTTTCCCGCCGGTGAAGCCGAATGCAGTGATCCACGCCTGGACATCCTCGACCTGCACCCTACCGGAGCGCTGTGGGGCGAGGGCGCATCGGTCGCCGCCGGTCGCTGCGCCGAACTGGAAAATGCCATCGGCGACCAGCACCCGGCGCTGTGTGCCTGGCTTGCAAAAGCGGGCCTGGCACAGGAGCGACGCATCCTGCGGCTGCCCATCGGCGAGCTGACGTGGCATTATCCCGAGCCTGACATCCTGCAGTTGCACTTCGTCCTGCCGGCCGGTTGCTTCGCCACTGTCGTGGTGCGCGAACTCGTCGATCTGGTGCCGACAGGGCAGACGGAAAGTCCATGCGTATTCTGATTTCCAACGATGATGGGGTCACCGCCCCCGGCCTGGCCGCGCTTCACGACGTGTTGCAGGACTATGCCCAGTGCACGGTGATCGCCCCCGATCAGGACCGTAGCGGCGCCAGCAGTTCGCTCACGCTGGACCGCCCGCTGCATCCGCAGACCTTGCCCAACGGCTTCATCAGCGTCAACGGCACACCCACCGACTGCGTGCACCTGGGCCTGAACGGCCTGCTGCCTTTCGAGCCCGACCTGGTGGTTTCAGGTATCAACCTGGGGGCCAACCTGGGCGACGACGTGCTGTATTCGGGCACGGTGGCTGCTGCCCTCGAGGGGCGTTTTCTGGGGCATACCTCGTTTGCGTTCTCGTTGTTGTCTCGCCAGCCCGAGCACCTGCCGACGGCAGCCTACTACGCGCGCAAGCTGATCGAGGCCCGAGACCGGTTGAACCTGCCGCCTCGCACCGTGCTCAACGTGAACATCCCCAACCTGCCGATCGAGCGTATCCGCGGCATGGTGCTGACTCGCCTGGGCCATCGGGCACGGGCTGCGGCGCCGATCCGCATGGTCGACCCGCGGGGCAAGCCGGGCTACTGGATCGCCGTGGCCGGCGACGCCGAAGATGGCGGCCCGGGCACCGATTTCCATGCCGTCATGCAGGGCTACGTGTCGGTCACGCCACTGCAACTGGATCGCACCTTCAACGAGGCCTTCGGCCACGTTCAAGGTTGGCTGGAGGAGCTTGGCTGATGCGCCAGAGAGACAATCAGCACCATGGCATCGGCATGACTTCGCAGCGCACGCGCGAACGCTTGATTCAGCGCCTGTGCGACGAAGGCCTGGCCAATACCCAGGTGCTCGAGGTACTGCGTCGCACACCGCGCCATCTGTTCGTCGACGAAGCACTGGCGCACCGCGCCTACGAAGACACCGCACTGCCGATCGGCCACAACCAGACCATTTCCCAGCCCTACATGGTTGCACGCATGAGCGAGCTGCTGCTGGCGGCGGGGCCACTGGACAAGGTCATGGAGATCGGCACCGGCTCGGGCTACCAGACCGCCGTGCTGTCGCAGCTGGTCGAGCGGGTGTTCTCGGTCGAGCGGATCAAGGTCCTGCAGGATCGCGCCAAGGAGCGCCTGCAGACGCTCGAGCGGCGCAACGTGGTCTTTCGCTGGGGCGATGGCTGGGAAGGCTGGCCGGCCCTGGCACCCTACAACGGCATCATCGTTACCGCAGTGGCGACCGATGTGCCCCAGGCCCTGCTTGATCAGCTTGCGCCCGGTGGGCGACTGGTGATTCCGGTGGGCGCCGGCGACGTCCAGCAACTGATGTTGATCGTGCGCGAAGAGCACGGGTTCTCCCGGCATGTTCTGGAAGCCGTGCGCTTCGTGCCGTTGCTCAATGGTCCGCTGGCTTGACCGGTGTGAGTTCGCAGAGTGAATTCTGCGCGGCGCCGTCTGTCTGACAGCGGGTCGTGGCGCAGGTACGGCCGCAGCTTGCACCCATGCGCCTTGAAGTCGAGTAGTGAAGTTGGATATTTTCTTGTCACCACAACAAAGGAGCGGCGGGTGAGCCTCACAATCATTGGGCAGCGTGCAGGTAGTTCGAGCGTCAAGCTCCTGATGCTCGGGGTTGCGATCGCAGCCTTTCTGTCCGGCTGTTCCAGCACCTCCAGCCAGGTCAGCGTGGTCGATCGCAACAACGCGGCCAAAGCGGCGCAGCGCCAGCCGGTGACCACAGGCCAATACGCAGTCAGGCGAGGCGACACGCTGTTCTCCATCGCCTTTCGCTACGGTTGGGACTACAAGGCCCTGGCTGCGCGCAACAATATTCCCGTGCCCTATACCATCCGCCCAGGCCAGGTGATCCGCTTCGACGGCAACTCGGGCGCGCCAGCCACCACCGTGGTGACCACCCAGAGCGGCGCCTCTGCGTCTTCCTCGAGCCGCACCACAGTCACCCGCCGTCCGCTCACCCCGGCACCGACCGCCACCAGCAGCGTCGCCATTCCCGTCCCTTCGCCTACCCCGGTACCCGCGGGCGAGCGCACCCAAGGCGGCTGGGCATGGCCGGCAAACGGTGTTTTGATCGGGAAATTCGCTTCAAACGGCAGTTTGAATAAAGGAATTGATATCGCCGGTGATTTGGGACAGCCTGTTTTTGCTGCGTCTGATGGTGCGGTGGTCTACGCCGGGAGTGGTTTGAGGGGCTACGGCGAATTGGTCATCATCAAACACAGCGATACCTACGTCAGTGCCTACGGTCATAACCGCAGGTTGTTGGTTCGGGAGGGTCAGCAGGTCAAGGTCGGTCAGACAATTGCCGAAATGGGTTCAACGGGGACGGACCGGGTGAAGCTGCACTTCGAGATTCGCCGTCAAGGCAAGCCCGTAGATCCGCTGCAATTCCTGCCACGTCGTTGATTTGCACTACCAGCCTGTTCCTCCACGTAGTGGGGACGGGCTCACGCGCTGCCATGGAGATTGGCGCCGCTGGAGCTTGAGGTCGAACTCAGCAAAGGACTATAACAATGGCTCTCAGCAAAGAAGCGCCGGAGTTTGACATCGACGATGAGGTGCTCCTTATGGAACCCGGCGTCGTATTGGATGTGATGTCGAACGAAGAACCTGCTGCACCTGCGGTTCGCACCAAGGCACGCAATTCCACATCGCTCAAACAGCACAAATACATCGACTACACGCGGGCGCTCGATGCGACCCAGCTGTATTTGAATGAAATCGGTTTTTCGCCTCTGCTTTCTCCCGAAGAAGAGGTGCACTTCGCACGACTTTCCCAGAGCGGCTGCCCGGCCGGTCGCAAACGCATGATCGAGAGCAACCTGCGCCTGGTGGTCAAGATCGCCCGCCGGTATGTCAATCGCGGCCTGTCCTTGCTCGACCTCATTGAGGAGGGCAACCTGGGGCTGATTCGTGCGGTCGAGAAATTCGATCCCGAGCGCGGTTTCCGGTTCTCAACCTATGCCACCTGGTGGATCCGACAGACCATCGAACGGGCGATCATGAATCAGACCCGGACCATTCGCCTGCCCATTCACGTGGTCAAGGAGCTCAACGTCTACCTGCGCGCCGCGCGCGAACTGACCCAGAAACTGGATCACGAACCATCCCCCGAAGAAATCGCCAACCTGCTCGAAAAGCCGGTGGGCGAGGTCAAGCGCATGCTTGGGCTCAACGAGCGGGTATCCTCGGTGGATGTCTCGCTCGGGCCGGACTCGGACAAGACCTTGCTCGACACCCTGACCGATGACCGGCCCACCGACCCCTTGCAGCTGCTGCAGGACGACGACCTCTCGCAGAGCATAGACCAGTGGCTGTCCGAGCTGACCGACAAGCAGCGCGAGGTGGTGGTACGCCGCTTTGGCCTGCGTGGCCACGAGAGCAGCACGCTGGAAGACGTTGGCCTGGAAATCGGCCTGACCCGCGAGCGCGTGCGACAGATCCAGGTGGAAGGCCTCAAGCGACTACGCGAGATACTCGAAAAGAATGGGCTGTCCAGCGAGTCATTGTTTCAATAGCCGCCGTTACCGCACGACTTGAACGCCCCTTTTTCAAGGGGCGTTTTTGTTGTTAGCCTAGGCGCAGTGCGATGTTGTCAGTGTTCACTGTGACCTTGTGTAAGCCTTTGGCTATTTATCCAGTCAAAGTTTTGTAAGTTGGAACTCTTGTCTATCTAACTGCACGTTCTTGAACACATTATCGAATAAACTGACACCCAAGTCAGTTTATGATGGGAATTATTCGCGGTTGTCCTGCGCACAGGATGCGTTAATATCAAGGCGTGTTCAGGGACGACACAGGTGCTCAGGATCGAGCGCCCAAAAGGGATATCGCAGTGACGCGATTCATCAGGACGATGACAGGGATAAAAGGGACAGGGAAAGGTGGGCGGCTCATTACCGCCCCTTTTTTTTGACTTTTTTTTGACTTTTTTTTGAAGTCGAGAGCGAGTGGCCAGCAGCGCCGTCCGGTGTCACGCACGCCTGCGCGGCAGGCGTGACGGTCGCAATCAGCTGGCACGAGGCAACGAGCGTGCCCTAGCGCTCCAGGTCCTTGATCTTGCCTTTCACGCCGTCGAACGCTTCAGCCTCGGGCAGCGCATCCTTCTTCTCGGTAATGTTAGGCCAGACTTCGGCCAAGTCCACGTTCAGCTGGATGAATTCCTGCATGTCCTCGGGCACTTCATCTTCAGAGAAGATGGCTTGGGCCGGGCATTCAGGCTCGCACAGTGCGCAGTCGATGCACTCATCCGGGTGAATCACCAGGAAGTTCGGGCCTTCGTAGAAGCAGTCCACCGGACAGACTTCCACGCAGTCGGTGTATTTGCACTTGATGCAGTTGTCGGTGACGACGAAGGTCATTTCTATTTCTCTCCTCAGGCGGCGGCAGCGAAGCCCTTCACAGGGCCGCTTGGTTTGGGCAGGTCAGCCGCAGACCAGGCTAAAAGCCATTGGCATTCCCAAACCGCGCGGGATTCTATCAGCTTGTAGGAATAAGCGTTAGACCCGGTTCTTCAGTGCATAGAGCAATTCGATCGCTTGCCGCGGGGTCAGTCCATCGATGTCGGTCTTGGCAATCTGTTCCAGCACCGGGTGCGGCAGGCTGGCAAACAGGTCAGCCTGATGGGGCTTCGCTGTCTTGCCGGGCATGGGCGTTGGCGCCTCATGGGGCAGGCTGGTGGTTTCCAGACGGCTCAGGTGTTCCTTGGCGCGCAGGATGACTGCGGCCGGTACCCCGGCCAATTGCGCGACCGCCAACCCGTAGCTCTGGCTGGCAGGGCCAGCCAGCACATGGTGCAGAAAAACGATGCGCTCGTTGTGTTCGGTGGCGCTCAGGTGCACGTTGGCCACCAGTGGCTGGCTTTCCGGCAGCACGGTCAGCTCGAAGTAGTGAGTGGCGAACAAGGTATAGGCGCGAAGTCCGGCCAGGCATTCGGCGGCAGCCCAGGCCAGCGACAGGCCATCGAACGTGCTGGTGCCGCGGCCCACTTCGTCCATCAGCACCAGGCTGCGCTCGGTGGCATTGTGCAGGATGTTCGCGGTCTCGCTCATCTCCACCATGAACGTCGAGCGGCCGCCAGCCAGGTCATCACTGGAGCCGATTCGGGTGAAAATACGGTCCACCAGCGACAACTCGCAACTGGCCGCTGGCACGAAACTGCCGATGTGCGCCAGCAACACAATCAAGGCAGTCTGGCGCATGTAGGTGGATTTACCGCCCATGTTCGGACCGGTGATCACCAGCATGCGGGTGCTGTCGTCCAGGCTCAGGTCGTTGGCCACGAAGGGTGTGGTGAGCACTTGTTCCACGACCGGGTGGCGACCCTGGTTGATACGCAGGCACGGCTCGTCGACGAAGCGGGGGCAATTGAGGTCCAGGTTCAGCGCTCGCTCGGCGAGGTTGCTCAGCACGTCCAGTTCAGCCAGCGCCGCGGCGGTGTCCTGCAGTGGCGGCAGATGGCCGATGAGGTTTTCCAGCAACGCTTCGTACAGCGACTTCTCACGGGCCAGGGCACGGCTCTTGGCCGACAGCGCCTTGTCTTCGAAGGCCTTGAGTTCAGGGGTGATGAAGCGCTCGGCACCTTTGAGCGTCTGCCGCCGGATGTAGTCCGCCGGGGCTTGTTCGGCCTGCTTGCTGGGCAGTTCGATGAAGTAGCCGTGGACGCGGTTGTAACCCACTTTCAAGTGGGACAGGCCCGTACGGGCTTTTTCCCGGGCTTCCAGGTCGATCAGGAACTGGCCGGCGTTCTCGCTCAGCGACAGCAATTCGTCTAGCTCGCTGTCGTAGCCGGTTTTCAGTACGCCGCCGTCGCGGATGACGGCGGGCGGATTGTCGACGATGGCCTTGGCCAGCAGATCGGCCAGTTCCGGGTAGGTCCCGGCAATGGCCGCCAGCTGCGCCAGGTGCGGCGCTTCGAGTTCGGCCATTGCCACCTGCAGTTCGGGCAGGGCGGCCAGCGCATCGCGCAGTCGCGCCAGGTCCCGCGGTCGGGCGTTGCGCAGCCCGATCCTTGCGAGAATCCGCTCGATGTCGCCGATTTCCTTGAGCTGCGGTTGCAGGCTTTCGAAGCGGTAGCCCTCGAGCAGGCAGCCGATGGAGCCCTGACGCGCCTGCAACACCTTGAGGTCACGCAGTGGTCGATTGAGCCAGCGGGTCAGCAGGCGGCTGCCCATGGCAGTCTGGCAGCGGTCGATGACCGATTGCAGGGTGTTGTCGCGTCCGCCGGCAAGGTTGGTGTCCAGCTCCAGGTTGCGGCGACTGGCGCCGTCCAGCACCACCGTGTCGTCCAGCCGTTCGTGACGCAGGCTGCGCAGATGGGGCAGGGCAGTGCGCTGGGTTTCCTTGGCGTAGCCGAGCAGGCAGCCCGCGGCGCCGATGGCCAGCGTCAGCTTCTCGCAGCCGAAGCCCTTGAGGTCCTGGGTTGCGAACTGCTGGCACAGGCTCTTGTGCGCAGTGTCCCTTTCGAAGTCCCAAGGCGCCCGGCGGCGGGAGCCCTTGCGCTTTTCCGCCGGCAACCCTTGCGGCCAGTCATCGGGAATCAGCAGTTCGACCGGGTTGATCCGCTCGAGCTCCGCCAGCAGGTTTTCCCATCCCGCCAACTCCATGACCATGAAGCTGCCGCTGGTGATGTCCAGCACCGCCAGGCCAAACAGGCGCTCGTCGCCCAGCACGGCCGCGATCAGGTTGTCGCGGCGCTCGTCGAGCAGTGCTTCGTCGCTGACCGTGCCGGGCGTGATGATCCGTACCACTTGCCGATCGACCGGCCCCTTGCTGGTGGCCGGGTCGCCGATCTGCTCGCAGATCACCACCGACTCGCCCAGCTTGACCAGTTTGGCCAGGTAGCCCTCGGCTGCATGGTAGGGAATACCGCACATGGGGATCGACTGCCCCGCCGACTGTCCACGGGCGGTCAGGGTGATGTCGAGCAATTTGGCAGCCTTCTTCGCATCCTCGTAGAAGATTTCGTAGAAGTCGCCCATGCGGTAGAACATCAACTGGTCGGGATGCTGATTCTTCAGCTTCCAGTACTGCTGCATCATCGGGGTGTGGTTAGAAAAATCGGACATTCAAGGACTTAGCTCGCGGGTGTCTTGGGGACGTAAGGCAGGCGCCAATAGTACAGGGATTTTTTTCACCATGTAGGGCGTTGGCACCGGTTACGCGGTGGCACGATTGCCCTTTGGGCCGGTCATACCCAGGCATGCCATGGCGACTTTGACCTGCATGGCAGGAGGGCGTAGCCTCATCGGCCGCCTGATCAAGAAGCTGTTATGGACGCCTCGACCTCACTCTCTGCCGAACTCGGCCAGCGCCTGCTCGCCCTGGGCGCCCAAGCCACCACGGCGGAGTCCTGCACGGGCGGCGGTATCGCCGAGGCGATCACTCGCATCGCCGGCAGTTCGGCCTGGTTCGAGGCCGGCTACGTCACTTATTCCAACGCGCAGAAAACCGCTCAGCTGCAGGTTCCGAGCGAGCTGTTCGAGCAGGTCGGGGCGGTCAGCCGCGAAGTGGTCGAAGCCATGGTGCGCGGTGCTCAGGGGCACAGCAAAGCGCGCTTTGCGGTGGCGGTCAGCGGCGTTGCCGGCCCCGGCGGCGGCTCCGCTGAAAAGCCTGTCGGCACGGTATGGCTGGCCTGGGCTGACGGTGCGCAGACGTTTTGTCGACGCGAGCAGTTTGCCGGCGATCGCGAGGCCGTGCGCCGGCAAACCGTCGTGGCAGCCCTGCAGGGTTTGTTACACCTTGCCACTGGAGAAAAACCATTTCAGGGGTAGGCGAGGGGCATGGTGTGTGGAATAATACTGGCTACTTATACAGGTGTTATGGCCGTCAGGCCTTATTGATTACGTGAGGACTTCAATGGACGACAACAAGAAGCGTGCCTTGGCTGCGGCCCTGGGTCAGATCGAACGTCAATTCGGTAAAGGCGCTGTCATGCGCATGGGTGACCACGAGCGTCAAGCGATCCCGGCCATCTCTACCGGTTCGCTCGGCCTGGATATCGCGCTGGGTATCGGTGGTCTGCCAAAAGGCCGGATCGTCGAGATCTATGGCCCGGAATCGTCGGGTAAAACCACGTTGACGCTGTCGGTCATCGCCCAGGCCCAGAAGGCCGGTGCAACCTGCGCCTTCGTCGACGCCGAGCACGCGCTGGATCCCGAGTACGCCGGCAAGCTGGGCGTCAATGTCGATGACCTGCTGGTATCCCAGCCGGACACCGGTGAGCAGGCGCTGGAAATCACCGACATGCTGGTGCGCTCCAATGCGGTTGACGTCATCATCGTCGACTCCGTCGCTGCACTGGTACCCAAGGCCGAGATCGAAGGCGAGATGGGCGACATGCACGTGGGTCTGCAGGCACGCCTGATGTCGCAGGCACTGCGCAAGATCACCGGTAACATCAAGAACGCCAACTGCCTGGTCATCTTCATCAACCAGATCCGCATGAAGATCGGTGTGATGTTCGGCAGCCCGGAAACCACCACCGGTGGTAACGCGCTGAAGTTCTACGCATCGGTTCGTCTGGACATTCGCCGGACCGGCGCGGTCAAGGAAGGCGACGAAGTGGTGGGCAGCGAAACCCGCGTCAAGGTCGTCAAGAACAAGGTGGCACCGCCATTCCGTCAGGCTGAATTCCAGATCCTGTACGGCAAGGGCATCTACCTCAACGGTGAAATCGTCGACCTGGGTGTGGCCAACGGCCTGTTGGAGAAATCGGGCGCCTGGTACAGCTATCAAGGTAGCAAGATCGGTCAGGGCAAGGCCAACTCGGCCAAGTTCCTGCAAGACAACCCCGAGATCAAGGCCACCCTGGAAAAGCAGATCCGCGACAAGCTGCTGACTGGCGGTACCGACAAGGCTGCAGCTGACAAGGCTTCCGCCACTGCACCAGCTGCCGATACGGCTGAAGCTGAAGCCGATTTCTGATCAGCCTCATGCCACCTGTCGTATTGGATACACCCGTCGCCGTGCGACGGTCTGCCATGGACCTGCTCGCACGTCGCGAGCATGGTCGAGTCGAGCTGACGCGCAAATTGCGTCAGCGCGGCGCCCCTCCCGAAATGATCGATACCGAGCTTGATCGTCTGACCGACGAAGGCTTGTTGTCGGAAGCACGCTACCTGGAAAGCTTCATTCGCTATCGGGCCAACTCCGGCTACGGGCCCGCACGAATACGCGAAGACCTGACCCAGCGCGGTTTGCAGCGCGCCGATGTCGAGCAGGCACTTCGTCAAAGCGGATTCGATTGGGCGGTGCAGCTACGCGAGCTCTGGGAGCGAAAATTCGCTGCCAGGCTTCCCGTTGAACTCAAGGAGCGCGCCCAGCAGACGCGTTTTCTGGCCTATCGGGGCTACCCGATGGAGCTGATTTCTCGCCTGCTCAACGGCAAGGATCTGGACTGATCCCTTCTGCCGATGAGGCAGCGGTGTTCGTCGAGTAGCACCGCCACATTTCCTGGAGTATTACTTGCCGCAGTCCTTGGCAGTGTAGGACTGGCTGCCGATGGCGCGATTGGTCTTGTATTCGGTGAAGTCATAGCGCATCACGGCGCCCTGTGCCATCAGATCACGAAAACCCTTGTTGCGACATACGCTTGCGCCCAGTTGCAGGTAAACGGTTTTGGGGTCGCGGCGCATCTCGTAGGCCTGGCTTTCGCGAACGCTCAGGTGATTGACCAGTTGGTTGCCTTCGACGGTGAAACCCTGATCGAGGATGTCTTCATTGATTGCGCGCGGTGTACCCACACTGCTTTGCTGAGCCACTTTCTGCAGGTTTTTCGACAGCTCCAGTTCCTTCAGCGATGCAGCGTGGGCGGCCAGCGGCAAGGCAAGCAGCAAGGCGAGGGACGGGGCGATAAAGCGCAGCATGAAACACTCCTGGGCAAAAAGCCGGGCAAGACAAGTGGGCGTAAGACCCGCCAATGGCGCAGGCGTTCACCCACCTCTGAGGGTAGCCGATTATACGGCGCGGCACGTCGGCTCACCATCGACATCGTTCCGGAGCCAGCTCTGTTAGAATCCGCGCCCCCAGACTCTACCGTGATCCGCAATGAGCCATGCCGTTTCCCGTCTGCGCGCCGAGCGCCTGGCGCGCAGTACCCAGCCATTTACCGCACGGGGTTCACGCGCGCCTCGATGCCCGCGTTGCCGAGTCATTCCGCAGTACTGCCTGTGCGCGTGGCGTCCCAACGTCGACGCACGGTCGGCCATGTGCCTGCTGATGCATGACGTGGAACCCATGAAGCCGAGCAACACCGGCTGGCTGATTGCCGACGTGATCGCCGACACCCACGCCTTCATGTGGTCGCGCGTAGCCGTCGACCCGCGGTTGCTGGCACTTTTGGCGGATCCGCAGTGGCAGCCCTATCTGGTCTTTCCCGGAGAGTTCGTCGAGCCGCAGCGGGTAACCAGCAGCGTGGCGCCGCAGCTCGGTCGACGGCCTTTGTTCATACTGTTGGACGCTACCTGGACCGAAGCGCGAAAGATGTTCCGCAAGAGTCCGTACCTGGCCTCGCTGCCGGTGTTGAGCCTGGCGCCCGAACAACTGTCGCGCTACACCTTGCGCCGCTCCAAGCGCGACGATCACTTCTGCACCGCCGAGGTGGCGGCGCTGTGTCTGGAGCTGGCCGGCGACGAGCAGGCGGCGCGCGTACTGGATGCCTACCTCGATGTGTTCAGTGCGCATTACTTGGCAGCGAAATTCCAGGAGCCAGTGGACGAGACCGATGCGGCGCATCGGTTTCTGGCCGACTATCTATAATCCTGGCGGCGACGCGGGCTCTGGCCATGGAGTCGCTTGACCACCATGGCCGGGGTCGGCATTCTTGGCGCCGAATCGGGCGGATACTGTCCGAACGGCTTCATTTCCTGGAATCCTGTGATCGATGGCCACTTACGAAATCCTGATCGCCGACGACCATCCGCTGTTTCGCAGCGCGCTGCATCAAGCCTTGACCATGGGTCTGGGCGCAGAAGTGCGTCTGGTAGAGGTGGCGAGTATTGCCGAGCTCGAAGGGCGCCTCGACGAAAAGGCCGACTGGGACCTGGTGCTGCTGGACCTGAATATGCCCGGCGCCTACGGTTTTTCCGGATTGGTATTGCTGCGCGGCCAGTATCCGCACATACCCGTGGTGATGGTTTCGGCTCAGGAAGACGCCTGGGTCATGGTGCGCTCGCGTGAATTCGGCGCCAGTGGCTTCATTCCCAAGTCCAGTTCGCTCGAAACCATTCAAGCGGCCGTACGCGAGGTGCTGGATGGGGAAGTCTGGTGGCCGCCGCAGGCATTCGAGGCGGTCAGCGTTTCGGCGGAAGCCAAGGCGGCCAGCGAAGGGCTTGCCAGCCTGACGCCCCAACAGTTCAGGGTACTGACCATGGTGTGCGAAGGTTTGTTGAACAAGCAGATCGCCTACGAGTTGAGCGTGTCGGAAGCCACCATCAAGGCCCATGTAACAGCGATCTTTCGCAAGCTCGGCGTGCGTACTCGCACCCAGGCTGCCCTGCTGTTGCAACAATTAGAGTCAACCTCCGCCAACTGAGCTGCACCGTCACGCCTTTTTCACGCCGAACGTTTCATCGTCGGCCGTCTTCCTTTCCTGGATCGTCGCGCATGTCACCTTTCAAGGGCCAGACCGGCCTCAAACGTATTCTCAATGCTACGGGTTACTCCTTCGATGGTCTGCGTGCAGCCTTCACTGGCGAAGCGGCGTTTCGCCAGTTGGTGTTGCTCAACGTCGTGCTGGTGCCGCTGAGCTTTTTGTTGCAGGTCAGCCGCGTGGAGCGCGCGGTGCTCATCGCGGTGTGCCTGCTGGCGTTGATCGTTGAATTGCTCAACTCGGCGATCGAGGCGGCTATCGATCGCATCTCGCTGGAGCGTCACCCATTGTCGAAGAATGCCAAGGACATGGGCAGCGCAGCTCAGTTCGTTGCCTTGAGCATGATCGTGCTGGTGTGGGCGGTGATTCTGCTTTGACCGATGCCTGGCTCAGGCGATGTCGGGCAGGACGATCTCGTCACTGCGCTGCGCGCCGGCGGTGAAGGCGCGGCACAGGTCGAGAAACTCGCGCATGGCCGAGGTCTGGTACTTGCGTTTGTGCCAAATGAAATAGAACTGCCGCGCCAGATCCAGCTCGGGCGTGTGCACCGGCACCAGGCTGCCGCGCCGAAAGGCATCGCGCAGTGCCAGCCGGGAAATGCACCCGATGCCCAGCCCGGACTCCACGGCGCGCTTGATCGCTTCGGTGTGTTCCAGTTCCAGGCGGATGTTGAGTGCCAGACGATGGTGACGCATGGCCTGGTCGAATGTCAGGCGCGTGCCCGAGCCCTGTTCGCGCAGAATCCACGCCTCCTGGGTCAGCAAGGCCAGGCTGGCACTGGGCACCGAAGCCAATGGATGCCGTGGCGCACAGAACACCACCAACTCGTCTTCGACCCAGGGTTGCACCTCGATGTCTGGATGGCTGCAGTCACCCTCGATCAGCCCCAGGTCGATTTCATAGTGCGCCACCTGCTGAACGATGTTCGCAGTGTTCTGGACATGCAGCTTGACCTGGCTTTCCGGATGCACCTGCATGAAACGGCCGATCAGCAGAGTGGCCAGATAGTTGCCGATGGTCAAAGTCGCGCCTACTGCCAATGAACCGAATCCTGACTTGCCGTTGAGCAGGTCTTCGATTTCCTTGGCCTGGTCGAGCAGGGCCACGGCCTGGGGCAGCAGTTGATGACCCAGGGCGTTGAGACTCAGGCGCTTGCCGGCGCGGTCGAACAACTGACAGCTCGATTGCCGTTCGAGCTCGGTGATCGAGGTGCTGGTCGCCGACTGCGACAGCGACAGCAGGTTGGCGGCGCGTGACACGCTTTCCTGCTGGGCCACGGCGACAAATACCTGCAATTGACGAAGTGTGAATCGCATATCTATATAACCGATTACCCATATCTTAATAATCCATTTAACAGATATTGTTGAGCCCCGTAAACTATTGCGCAATCGCGCCCCTGTCAGGCGTACGCTTTTTCTAGGAGCCCCGTACATGAGCAACATGAACCACGAACGTGTACTCAGTGTTCATCACTGGAATGACACCCTGTTCAGCTTCAAGTGCACCCGCGATCCGGGCCTGCGCTTCGAGAACGGGCAGTTCGTGATGATCGGCCTGCAACAACCCACCGGCCGCCCGCTTATGCGCGCCTATTCGATCGCCAGCCCGAACTGGGAAGAGCATCTGGAGTTCTTCAGCATCAAGGTGCCCGATGGCCCGCTGACCTCGCAGCTGCAGCACCTGAAGGAAGGCGACGAGATCATCATCAGCAAGAAGCCCACCGGCACGCTGGTTCTCGATGACCTCAAGCCGGGCAAGCACCTGTACCTGCTGAGCACCGGCACCGGCCTGGCGCCGTTCATGAGCGTTATCCAGGACCCGGAAACCTACGAGCGTTTCGAAAAGGTCATTCTTTGCCATGGCGTGCGCTACGTGAACGAGGTCGCCTACCGCGAGTTCATCACCGAGCACCTGCCGCAGAACGAATTCTTCGGCGAGGCACTGCGCGACAAGCTGATCTACTACCCCACCGTGACGCGCGAGCCGTTCGAGAACGAAGGCCGCCTGACCGATCTGATGCGCAGCGGCAAGCTGTTCAGCGACATCGGCCTGCCGCCGATCAACCCGCAGGACGACCGTGCCATGCTGTGCGGCAGCCCGAGCATGCTCGACGAAACCAGCGAAGTGCTCAACAGCTTCGGCCTGACCGTCTCGCCGCGCATGCGCGAGCCGGGTGACTACCTGATCGAGCGCGCCTTCGTCGAAAAGTAAGCGGCTGGCCAGCACCATGAAAAAACCGCCCTCGGGCGGTTTTTTTGTGAGCGATGCGCAGGCTCAGGAGAGCACCACTTCCAGCACGCAAATGCAGTCGGGGCGCGGGTAATGCCAGCGTACGTCCACATCCCAGAACCGGGCGCCGTATTCGCGCTCGGGTGCAGGCTTCTGGTAGGCCGGGCGCGGATCCTGGGCCAGGCATTGCTCGATCAACGACACCAACGGCTCACCCAGGCGCATGGCGTGCGCGCTGGCTTGCGCCAGTCCCGCGTCCAGCCACTGCACGGCAATGGGCTCAGGCGCGGCGCTGGCGATGGCGTTGACGGCAGCAGGCACGTTGTCGGCATAGGGCACGTAGGGTTTGATGTCCAGCACCGGCGTGCCGTCGAGCAAATCGATGCCGGAGAGGTGCAGGCGCGCGCCTTCGACCTTGTCCAGGCGGACCACCGATTGACCGATGCCATTGGGCCGATGGGTGGCCCGCGTGGCGAAAACGCCGATCGACTTGTTACCGCCCAGGCGCGGCGGACGGACCTTCAGACGCGGCTTGTCTTCCAGTGCCTCATGGAACAGGAACAGCAGCCACACATGGCTGACCTGTTCCAGGCCCTGCACGGCCTCGCCCTGATCGAACGGTGGCAGCAGCTCCAGCACGCCGCGCGCGGCCGGCGCCAGTTGCGGCTGGCGCGGAATGGCGAATTTTTCCTTGAAGCAGGAGCGGATAAAACCGATGGGTTCGACGCTATAGGCCATGGGGCTCAGCCGCGGACTCGCAGGGTCAGGCCCTTGAGGAAGTTGCGCAGCAACTGGTCGCCGCACGCACGGTAGTTGTTGTGGCCGAACTTGCGAAACAAGGCGCTCAGTTCAGGTTTGGACACCGGAAAGTCGACCGACTTGAGCACGGCGTGCATGTCGTCTTCCTTGAGTTCGAAAGCCACGCGCAGTTTCTTCAAGACGATGTTGTTGGTGACCGGCAGCTCGACCGCCTGGGCGGGGCGGCTCTCGTCGCGACCGCGGCGATAGATCACCAGGCCATCGAGAAAATGCGCCAGGACAGCATCCGGACAATGCACGAAGCCTTCTTCTTCGTCCTTCTTGGTGTAGCTGATGACGTCGGCCTTGCTGATTTCCAGTCCGCCCAAAGCGGTGATGTCGGCAACTTTGCCGTCGCTGATGTCGAGCATGTAGCGCACGCTGCGCAGTACATCGTTGTGGATCATGGTGTGTATCCTGGTTGAACGACGCTGCCCAGGCAGCGCCGGAAAAAGAGAGGGTTCAGAATTTTTCCTTGGTCGTCAGGTAGCGCCACTGGCCCAGGGGCAGCTTGCCCATCGACACACCGCCCACGCGAATGCGGCGGATCGAGACGATCGTCAGACCGACACTGGCGCACAGTTGCTGCAGCACCCCGGGTGCCGGGTTCTTCAAGGCGAAGCGCAGGCGTGTCTCGTTCTGCCAGCTGGCTTTCACCGCCGGCAGCGCCTTGCCCTTGTACATCGCGCCATGATTGAGGCGGTTGAGGCCGTGGGGGCTCATCTCGCCGGTGATTTCCACCACGTATTCCTGTTCGATCTTGGCCGCATCGGCGGTCAGCTTGCGCAGGGTCTTCCAGTCCTGGGTGAAGATCTGCAGGCCGCTGGCATTGGCAGGCAGCTCGGCCGCGCAGCTCAGGCGCAGGAAGTGGCCCTTGAGCGGACGCTTGCCGAAGCCGTGCTCGCTGGACAGGGTCTGGGCGTTGAGCGTAGCCAGCGCGTCTTCGGCACTCTGTCCCGGTGCCTGGTGCAGCAACAGGGTCACCGGCTCCGGTGCTTCGGCCTTGGCCTGAGGATCGAGCTCGACCTTCTGTGCGTCCACCTTGAACTGCGGTTCGTCGACCACCACGCCGTCAACGGACACCCAGCCGCCTTCGATGAAGAGTTCGGCCTCGCGGCGGGAACACCCGACCAGTTCGATGAGGCGTTTGGAAAGACGAGTGGGTTCAGACATGACTGCGGCCGTAGCAAGGAAAGGGCGCTAGTGTAACTGCCTGGAGGCGGTTAAGCCCGCGCAGATTGCCCGGCGTCTGGCGCCCGCGGCTGGCGTGGCGGCGAACCGGGCCGGTCGCCGCCGTCTTGCCTGTCGAGCCAGGGCAGCTCGAATCAGGCCAGTTCGGCCCACAGATCGTATTCGTCGGCATCGACGATGGTGCACCAGACCTTGTCGCCCGGCTTGAGGTGGGTGGCATCGTCGATGAACACGTTGCCGTCGATTTCCGGGGCGTCGAAGAAGCAACGGCCCACCGCACCCTGTTCCTCGACCTCGTCGATCAGCACTTCCACGCGCTTGCCGATGCGCATCTGCAGGCGTGCGGCACTGATGGCCTGCTGGTGCGCCATGAAGCGGTCCCAACGGTCCTGTTTCACGTCGTCGGGGACGATGGCAGCGTCCAGCAGGTTGGCAGGCGCGCCCTCGACCGGCGAATACTGGAAGCAGCCAACGCGGTCCAGTTGCGCCTCGCTCAGCCAGTCCAGCAGGTACTGGAAATCTTCTTCGGTCTCGCCGGGGAAGCCGACGATGAAGGTCGAACGGATGATCAGGTCCGGGCACTGCTCGCGCCACTTCTTGATCCGCGCCAGGGTCTTGTCTTCGAAGGCCGGGCGTTTCATGGCCTTGAGCACTTTCGGGCTGGCGTGCTGGAAGGGGATGTCCAGGTACGGGAGGATCTTGCCGGCGGCCATCAGCGGGATGATGTCGTCGACGTTGGGGTAGGGGTACACGTAGTGCAGGCGCACCCAGACGCCCAGGGTGCTCAGGGCTTCGCACAATTCGAGCATGCGCGTCTTGACCGGGCGACCGTTCCAGAAGTCGGTCTTGTACTTCACGTCCACCCCATAGGCACTGGTGTCCTGGGAGATGACCAGCACTTCCTTGACCCCGGCCTTGACCAGGCGCTCGGCCTCGCTCAGCACATCGCCCACCGGACGGCTGACCAGCTTGCCGCGCATCGAGGGGATGATGCAGAAGCTGCAGCTGTGGTTGCAGCCTTCTGAAATCTTCAGGTAGGCGTAGTGACGCGGCGTCAGCTTGATGCCCTGTGGCGGTACCAGGTCGATCAGCGGGTTGTGGTCATGCCGAGGCGGCACCACCTGGTGCACCGCGTTGACCACCTGCTCGTACTGCTGCGGGCCGGTGACCGACAGCACGCTGGGGTGCACCTTGCGAATGGCATTTTCTTCCACGCCCATGCAGCCGGTGACGATGACCTTGCCGTTCTCCTTGAGCGCTTCGCCGATCACTTCCAGGGACTCGGCCTTGGCGGTGTCGATGAAACCACAGGTGTTGACGACCACCACGTCGGCGTCTTCGTAGGTGGACACCACCTGGTAACCTTCCATGCGCAACTGAGTCAGGATTCGCTCGGAATCGACCAGGGCCTTGGGGCAACCCAGCGAGACGAAGCCGACCTTTGGAGCGGCCGACGAAGGAGTGGTGGACATGGCTAACCTCGGTATCGATAGGGCCTCGTGGGCCACACAGGTGGGCGCTGGGTACGCCTCTGATCAAAAAGTGCGCAATTCTAGCGATGGCCGGGTCGCTTGACCAGCATTATGCGAGGAATTGCGACGAGTGCTGCGCTATGCTTCGCCGCATCTCGCCACATGGCGTTACAAATCACGGGTGCGGGAGTGGTCGATGGTTCAGGCAAGCAGTAACGGCAATGGCGGACATTCGGCGGCCCGACCGATCGGCATGCTGGTGGCAGCGGTCGGTGTCGTTTATGGCGACATCGGCACCAGCCCGTTGTACACGCTCAAGGAAGTCTTTTCCGGGGGCTATGGCGTGCCCATTTCCCACGACGGGGTGCTGGGCATCCTCTCGCTGATTTTCTGGTCGCTGATCTGGGTCGTCTCGATCAAGTACATGCTGTTCGTGTTGCGCGCCGACAACCAGGGCGAAGGCGGCATCATGGCCCTGACGGCGTTGGCGACGCGTGCCACCGCCTCGCTGCCCAGGCTGCGTGCCTTGATGGTGGTGTGCGGGCTGGCCGGTGCCGCGCTGTTCTACGGCGACAGCATGATCACCCCGGCGGTGTCGGTGCTTTCGGCCATCGAGGGCATGGAACTGGCGTTCGATGGCCTGGAGCGCTGGGTGGTGCCGATGGCGCTGGTGGTACTGGTGGCGCTGTTCTTGATCCAGAAGCACGGTACACAACGCATCGGCAAGCTGTTCGGGCCGGTGATGGTGGTGTGGTTCCTGGTGCTGGGGCTGCTGGGTGCCTACGGGGTATACCAGCACCCCGAAGTGCTCAAGGCGTTCAATCCGGTCTGGGCAGTGCGCTTCTTCATCGTTCACCCCGGCATGGGTGTGGCGATCCTCGGCGCCGTGGTGCTCGCGCTGACCGGCGCCGAGGCGCTGTATGCCGACATGGGGCATTTTGGCCGCAAGCCGATTGCCCGTGCCTGGTTCATTCTGGTGCTGCCTGCCCTGGTGCTGAACTACTTCGGCCAGGGCGGCCTGTTGCTGGAAAACCCCGAGGCGGCGCGCAATCCGTTCTTCCTGCTGGCGCCAGGCTGGGCCTTGGTGCCGCTGGTGGCACTGTCCACCCTGGCCACCGTGATCGCATCGCAGGCGGTGATCTCCGGCGCGTTCTCCCTGACCCAGCAGGCTATCCAGCTGGGCTACATCCCGCGCATGCACATCCAGCACACGTCGAGCAGCGAGCAGGGGCAGATCTATATCGGCGCGGTGAACTGGGCGTTGATGGTTGGCGTGGTGCTGCTGGTGATCGGTTTCGAATCCTCCGGTGCGCTGGCCTCGGCCTATGGCGTCGCCGTCACCGGGACCATGTTGATGACCACCATCCTGGTGTCGGCCGTGATGCTGCTGCTGTGGAAGTGGCCGCCGGTGCTGGCCGTGCCGGTTCTGCTGGGTTGCCTTCTGGTCGATGGCCTGTTCTTCGCCGCCAACGTGCCGAAGATCATTCAGGGCGGTGCGTTCCCGGTTCTGGCAGGGACCGTGTTGTTCATCCTCATGACTACCTGGAAGCGCGGCAAGCAACTGCTGGTCGAACGGATCGACGAGGGCGGGTTGCCGCTGCCGATCTTCATCGGCAGCATCAGCGTACAGCCGCCGCATCGCGTCCAGGGCACGGCGGTGTTCCTTACTGCACGTTCCGATGCCGTGCCCCACGCGTTGTTGCACAACCTGCTGCACAACCAGGTGTTGCATGAGCAGGTGGTGCTGTTGACGGTGGTCAACGAAGACACACCGAGGGTGCCCATTGCACGGCGGTTCGAGGTGCAGAGCTATGGCGAAGGGTTCTTCCGGGTCATTCTGCATTACGGCTTCATGGACGAACCGGACGTGCCCGGCGCCCTGGCCCTGTGCGATCTGCCGGAGCTGGACTTCAGCCCGATGCGCACCACCTATTTCCTCAGCCGCGAGACGGTGATCGCCTCCAAGTTGGCCGGCATGGCGCGCTGGCGCGAGCAGTTGTTCGCCTTCATGCTGAAGAATGCCAATGGCAACCTGCGCTTCTTCAAACTGCCGGTGAACCGGGTGATCGAACTCGGTACGCAGGTGGAGATGTAGGTTCGGTGTAGGCCGCACAAAAAAAAGCCCCGGTACCTGCGCAGGTCCGGGGCTTTGCTTTTGCAGCCCGGTCAGTTCGAGCCGGTACGCTTGTCGATCTGCAGCACCAGGCGCTTGGCCAGCGCCGGGTAATTCTCGTCGAAATGGTGGCCACCCGGCAGCTTGAGCTTCTCGCCTACTGCAGTCGCCTCGGTACAGCCGCTTTCGTCGGCCTCTTCTTCGCCATACACGCAAACAACCTTGGCGGCCGGCAGCTTGGCCATTTCCGGCCCGGTGGGGGCCTCCTTGCCAGCGTTGCCGAGCCAACCCTCGACTTCGATCTCGAAGCTGCCACTGCGGGCGAACGCCAACAGGATGATAGCGCTGACGCTATCCTGTGCCTCGGCGGGCAGGCGGTTATAGATGGCCGGAAGCACGTCGGCACCGAACGAATAACCGGTCAGCACGAAGCGTTTTGCGCCCCACTTCTGCCGGTAGAAGTGCATCAGCTCGACCAGGTCGTCGGCACTCTGCTCGGGCGTCTTGTGTTCCCAGTAGTAGCGCAGGGTGTCGATACCCACGGTCGGGTAGCCCATCGTCGCCATGTCGCCGGCAACCGCCTTGTCGAGGTCGCGCCAGCCGCCGTCGCCCGACAGGAACAGGCTGACGGTCTCGTTGCTCTGCGTGGCGGGCACTTCGACTACCGGGATGGCCAGATGGGTGCCCTCGGTGCCGACCAGGATGGCGGTGATCTGGTTCTTCAGCACCTGCGGCAGCTTCACGTCGTAGTCGCTGATGACAGTCTGCGCATTGGGCTGGTCACGCACGAACGCTGCACTGGCATCGTCGGGGTTGTCATTCCAGGCAACCATCCACTGGCCATGCTCGGCCTTCTTCGGCAGTTCCGGCAGACAGCCGTCCGGTTTCTCCACGCTCAGGTCCACCGACACGGCCTGAGCCTTGTCATTGTCCTGGGTGGCCAACCAGCGCCAGGCCAGCGACGCACCCGGACCTATGCCAGCCACCAGGTCCGGTGCGCCGTCGAGACGCTTGATGGCAGCGTCCAGGGCGGCCTGCTGCAGGCCGCAGTCGGTTTCCGGCAGGATCACCTGGACGATGTGCGCCGAGGCATCCCGGCTCAGGTCCAGCAGCTGCTTGTCGGTCAAGGCTTCGGCAGCAGGCAGTGCAATCGCCACTCGCGACTTGGTCCGAGTGCCGGGGACGACTTCGCGGGCATCGCTGCCGTTGTTCAGGCGTTGGGCGCTGAGCTGCGCCGCAGGGACAGGGCGGGTGGCCCACCAGTAATAACCGGCTACCGCCAGCAGCAGTACCACGATCAAGGCGAACAACTTGCGCCAGTTACGTCGAATCATCAGCGTTTCACCAATCCTGTCAGGCCACCTGCAATGAGGGCGGCGGTATCAGCCAGTGCGACCAGCGGGTCAAGGCCTGCCGGCACGGCCATGTAACGAGGCTCCCAGGTCGGCTGGAACTTGTCCTTGAAGCGACGCAAGCCCTGGAAGTTGTACAGCTGCTCGCCACGGTTGAAGACCATCGAACCCAGGCGCTGGGTCAGGGGTGCGCCGCGCCGAGGCTGCAGGCCCGACAGCGGCACCATGCCCAGGCTGAAGCGAGCGTAACCGTGTTTCTTGTAGTGCTGGATCAAGCCTACCATCATGAATTCCATGGTCAATTTGGGCGCCTGGGGATGCGCGCGCATCAGGTCCAGGCTGGCCAGCTCTCTGCTGTCGGTTTCCAGCAGGTTGGCGAACGCCACCGGCTTGCCCTCGAAATGGACGATCGCGATACGAAAATGGTTCAGGTATTCCGGGCTGAAGCGGCCCAGGGAAAACCCCTTCTCGCGCACGTTCTTGCCACTGAGCCAGGCGTCGGAAATGACCTTGAGCTCGTCCAGCGGTGCCTGGCCGGGCTCGTAGATCTCCAGGGACAGGCCGTCGCGACCGCCGCGGTTCCAGGTGTAGCGCAGATCCTTCATTTCCTTGCCCTTGGCTTCCAGATCGAAAGCGTGCAAGTCGACCCGAGCCTCTTCACCCAGCTTGATCGCGGTCAGGCCAATGTCCATATAGAACGGCAGGTTTTCTGCCCTGACCTGATAGAACACCGGGCGGGCGTGGTGAAAGTCGCACAGGTCGCGAAACTGCCAGATCATTTCGGCACGCGGCTGGGTCGGGCCGATGGGGTCGTACAGCGCCACCAGGCTGCGCCCGCGGCGAGCGTACATCAGAAACGCCTCGTCCTTGGGGTGGAACAGCAACGCCTTGTCGCCGGTCAGGGCCAGGCCACCATCGGGCTGGTGCGACGCCTTGAGAATGGTCGCGGCGCGCTGCAGTTCCTCGGGTGTGGGCAAGTGAATCACCGGGCGTGCGGTACGCAGCAGCCAGGTCAGCGAGACCACGATCAACAGCACCGCGCTGCCCAGGGCCGAGCGAAGGCCGCGGGGGGCATCGGCATCCAGTGCGAACTGCCACCACAGCTTGGTGCTGTAGGGCACATCCTGGTAGGCGAAGAACAGCAACCAGATCGACGCGCCCACCACGCACACGCTGGCGATCAGGTACAGCGGTGAAAACGGCAGCTCGAGCAGGCGACTGGGTCGGTAGAACGAGCGCTTGAACACGGCGAGCAGCAGTGCGGTCATGCACAGCAACGACGCTTCTTCCCAGTCGAAGCCTTTGAGCAGCGACAGCACGGCGCCCGCCAGCAGCAGCACCATGGTCAATACCCAGGCCGCCGACAGGCGTCGGCGCAACCCTTGGGCCAGCAGCAGGCACAGCACGCCCACCAGGCTTGCGCCCAGGTGCGAGGCGTCGATGAGGCGATGGGGAATGAGGAAGCCCAGGTCCTGCAGGCGGGTGTCGATCTCAGGCGTGGCACCGGAAAACAGCAGCACCACGCCGGAGAGGAACACCAGCACTGCCAATATCGGCGCAGCCAGCCCGGAAGCCACGCGAATCGCCTGCTGAGCGAAAAACAGGCGGCGCGCTTCGTTGGCCAGCAGCACCACGCACGCCACCAGCATCGGCAACACCACATAGATCAGGCGATACAGCAGCAGGGCAGCTGCCAGCGGCGCGGCGCCCAGGGTATCGGCGAACGCCGCCAGCAGGATCGCTTCGAACACGCCGACTCCGCCAGGCACGTGGCTGAGTACGCCTGCGGCGAGCGCCAGCAGGTAGATCAGCACGAAAGCGCCGAACGGCGGCGCTTCGGGCAGCAACAGATACAGCACGGTGGCTGCGGCCACCACGTCCAGCGCGGTGATGACCAGTTGCAGCAGTGTCAGGCGTGCGCTGGGCAGTCGCAGCGTGCGACGTCCCGCTCGCACCAACAGATTGTGAGGCAGCGGCTGCTCGGCCAGGCGCCGTCGATAGACGCCCAGTACCAGCAACGCGGTCAGTACCAGCACGACTGCGGCAATCATCCCCAGCAGCCCCTGTGACAGCCCCAGAGCCATGGAAGCGGCGGGCAGGCTGCTGAGGGTGGCCACCGCAGCGAGCGGCGGCAGGGCGCAACCCAGCGAAAGGCTGGCGAACAGGGTCATGCGCGCAACTTCGCCGGCGCCCACGCCCAGCCGCGAGTACAGCCGATAACGCACCGAACCGCCGGACAGCATCGACAGGCCAATGGCATTGCCGATGGCGAACGAGGTGAACCCCCCCAGGGCCAGGGTGCGTGCGGGGAGGGTGACGTTGGCATAGCGGCTGGCCGACCATTCGTAGCCCAGCAGGATGATGAACCCGCAGACCATGGCCAGCAGCGCCCCGCCCAAAGCGGCAGGCGGGGTGGCCAGGACCGAGTCGTGCAAGGCGTAGATGTCCAGCTCGCTGAGCAGGTGCCGACAGGCCAATAGCGCGATGGCGAACAGCAACAGGGTAACGGCCAGCCCCACCGGTTGCCGGTAGCGGCTCAGCAGATCGAGCCAGCGGGCACGCGCAGGCTTGATCGGACTGGCAGCGGCAGCGGCGGGGGGAGTTCCACAGCGGTTGAATCGGGCAAGTCAGAGCGCATCAATCACCTCTTGGATTGTGCGCAACAGGATGCCGGGATCCCGTCAAAGTACCAATCCCTGTGGAAAAAATAATTCGCGCCATTCTAGCGCCTGCGCACGACCGGTGACCGACGCGTGGCGAACTGTAAAGCAACTTTCACATTGCAGGTGTGCAGGGCGTGTTGCCGTGGCGGAGGGCTTTATCGAGCGCATACGAAAAAGGCCACCCGTTTATAGAGTGGCCCTTCCGATGTTTGGTTGCGGGAGCCGGATTTGAACCGACGACCTTCGGGTTATGAGCCCGACGAGCTACCAGACTGCTCCATCCCGCGTCTGTGGAGGCGCATTCTACAGATAGTTGAAAGGCTGTCAACGCTTAAAATGCATTAAGGTTCGAATCAGGCCGAATTCCTGCACCAACGGCAAGAAAAAGCCCCCGGCGCTTGCACGACGGGGGCTGATTCACACGGGCTGATTACACCAGTGGCTTGGGCTCGTCCTGGGTATCTTGCGCGACAGCGGCGCTGGATACCTCAGTGTCGGGCTTCGAGGCAGCGACTTTCGCCGCTTCCTCGGCTTCGCGCTTGCGACGACGCACTTCACGTGGGTCGTTGGGTGCACGACCATTGCTTGGCAGGGCCGGCGCCGGTTCGACTTCCTGAGCAGGCTCGGGCTCCACGACCGTTGCGGGCTCGCTTGCCTGCACCGGCTCGACGACCGGCAGGACGGCAGCCGGTTCGACCACTACAGGCTCGGCGGCTACTGGTTCCGCGCCAGCCGGTTCGCTGATGTGGTGCAAGGCAGGCTCGGCAGGCAACCACGGTGCGTCTGCGGCAGGCTCGGCAGCGCGAGGCTGAGGCGTCGGCTCGCTGACCTGTGCCGGATCGACCACCACCGGTGCGTCCACTTCGACGTCGGCGCCAGGTTGGCTGATCGGCGTTGGCGTGGCGTCGAACGGAGGCGTCAGTTCCACCGGCTCGGCGACGTGCTCCTGCGCAGGCTCGACGGCTTCGACGGCCTCGGCAGGCTTGGCTGCTTCGGTGACGGGCTGCTGCTCGACTACCGGTGCGGCGCTTTCGTTGGCAGGCGCAGCCCAGCTGTCGGGCGCCGAGACCGTGGCAGGCCGTTCGACTTCGGGCTCGCTGTGGGCCTGGGCCGAAGCAATTGCTGCAGTGTCTACCGGCACTTCAACAGCCGCTTCGGCGGTCGGCGCGGTGGCGACGATCTCCGGTGCAGCCAGGCTTTCGCTTTCGACGGCGGTGTCTTCGACGGTGGCAGGCTGCACGCTGCGATTGGCCTGTTCGGCCTGCTCGTGGGCCTGGGCTTCGGCGGAAGCACTGATGGAGCTTTCCGCAACCGCTGCGGTGACGGCAACGCCGGCGGCCAGGGCTGCACCGTTCGACTCGCCTTCGGTGGCCGATTCGTTCGACTCTTCCGAGCCCTCGATCACGTCGCCGTTGGCATCGCGTTGACGTTCGCGGCGGTTGCTGCGACGACGCTGACCACGGGAGCGGCGACGCGGACGATCGCCGTCGTTGCTGTCCTGGTTGTCGTCCTGCAGCAGTTCCTCGTTGGTCAGTGCCTCTTCGGCATTGTCGACTTCGGTCTCCGCCGGGTTTTCCGGATGATCGACACGCTCCTCGCGCGCAGCGCGGGGCTGGCGTTCTTCACGGGCCGGACGCTCTTCGCGCGGTGCACGTTCTTCGCGGGCCGGACGCTCTTCGCGGGGCGCACGTTCTTCGCGCGGAGCACGTTCCTCGCGGACGACACGTTCTTCACGTGGCGCGCGCTCTTCGCGGGCCGGGCGTTCTTCGCGTGCGGCTGGAGCGTCCAGCGGCTCACGCAGTTCACGGACGCGTGGAGCGTCGTCGCCACCATTGCGTGGGCGACGGTCTTCACGTGGTGCGCGCGGCTGGCGTTCCTCACGCGGTGCGCGGGCAGGGCGCTCTTCACGGGCGGCAGGTGCGTCTTCACGGGCAGCGCGATCTTCACGCGGTGCGCGATCCTCGCGTGGCTTGCGTTCTTCGTCGCGGCGACCGCTGCTGCGGTTGCGGCTCTGCTGGCGACCGTTGCGACGCTCTTCGCGCGCCGGGCGCTCGGTAGTGGTGGCAGCGGGTTTCTCGACGACCACAGGTGCAGCAGGTGCTTCCTTGGTGGCGAAGAGGCTTACCAGCGACTTGACCAAGCCCTTGAACAGGCTGGGTTCGGCGATCTGCGGAGCAGGAGTGGGAGCAGGCGCTGCCGCAGCCACGGGGGCAGCTTCTTCGGCTACGACCGGCGCGGCGGCGCGGGTCGGCGCGGTTTTCACTGCGGCTTCCTGGCGGACCAGGGTGCGCGTGGCGGCAACCGGCAGCACTTCTTCCACTTCGGCAGCGGCGATTTCGTAGCTGGATTGGCTGTTCTGCGCTTCCGGGCTGTCGTCACGCAGGCGCTGTACTTCGAAGTGCGGCGTTTCCAGGTGATCGTTCGGCAGGATCACGATGCGCGCACGAGTGCGCAGTTCGATCTTGGTGATGGAGTTGCGTTTTTCGTTGAGCAGGAACGCTGCAACCGGAATCGGCACCTGGGCGCGGACTTCGGCAGTGCGGTCCTTCAGGGCTTCTTCTTCGATCAGGCGCAGGATGGCCAGCGACAGCGATTCGACGTCGCGAATGATGCCGGTGCCGCTGCAGCGCGGGCAGACGATGCCGCTGCTTTCGCCCAGCGAGGGGCGCAGGCGCTGGCGGGACATTTCCAGCAAGCCGAAACGCGAGATGCGGCCTACTTGTACGCGAGCGCGGTCGGCTTCCAGGGACTCACGGACCTTGTCTTCCACGGCGCGCTGGTTCTTGGCCGGCGTCATGTCGATGAAGTCGATGACGATCAGGCCGCCGATGTCGCGCAGACGCAGCTGGCGCGCGATCTCTTCAGCAGCCTCGAGGTTGGTCTGCAGGGCGGTTTCTTCGATGTCGCTGCCTTTTGTGGCGCGCGCCGAGTTGATGTCGATGGACACCAGTGCCTCGGTCGGATCGATGACGATCGAACCGCCGGAAGGCAACTCGACCACACGCTGGAAAGCGGTTTCGATCTGGCTTTCGATCTGGAAGCGGTTGAACAGTGGCACGCTGTCTTCGTACAGCTTGATCTTGCTGGCGTACTGCGGCATCACCTGGCGGATGAAGGTCAGGGCTTCGTCCTGGGCTTCGACGCTGTCGATCAGCACTTCGCCGATGTCCTGGCGCAGGTAGTCGCGGATCGCACGGATGATGACGTTGCTTTCCTGGTAGATCAGGAAAGGTGCGGAGCGGTCCAGCGAGGCTTCCTTGATCGCGGTCCACAGTTGCAGCAGGTAGTCCAGGTCCCACTGCATTTCTTCGCTGCTGCGGCCAAGGCCGGCGGTGCGAACGATCAGGCCCATGTCGGCAGGAGCGACCAGGCCGTTGAGTGCCTCGCGCAGTTCGTTGCGCTCTTCACCCTCGATGCGACGGGAAATGCCGCCAGCACGCGGATTGTTGGGCATCAGTACCAGATAGCGACCGGCGAGGCTGATGAACGTGGTCAGGGCGGCGCCCTTATTGCCGCGCTCTTCCTTCTCGACCTGGACGATGACTTCCTGGCCTTCGCTCAGGACTTCCTTGATGTTGACGCGGCCTTCGGGGTTTTTCTTGAAGTACTCGCGGGAGATTTCCTTGAGGGGCAGGAAGCCGTGGCGTTCCGAGCCGAAGTCGACGAAGGCGGCTTCAAGGCTGGGTTCGATGCGAGTGATGCGGCCTTTATAGATGTTGGCCTTCTTCTGCTCGCGGGCGCCCGACTCGATGTCTAGGTCGTAGAGGCGCTGGCCGTCTACAAGGGCAACACGCAACTCTTCGGGTTGAGTTGCGTTGATCAGCATTCTTTTCATGTAGTACCGTCGGTTTCCGGGCTGCCGGAAACGGCGTTCGGCACACACGACTTCTCACGGTCGGTGTCAGGTGCGTCAACAGGGCCTAGGCCACTGCAGTGTCCAGCGATTTCTGCCCAACAGGGGCGGAACCGCGACGACGCGTCCTGCTTGCTGTGGTGTCAAAAGCACTCAGTCAGGAGGAGGAATCAATCGTCTGGCGTGGACGCCCTTGAGCGTCTTGTTCAAGACCGGCATGGCAGAAGTGCCTGAGGCTGCTTCCTGCCGTGACGCGGTACTACACGGTCCGACGGTTGTGCATCTCCACCCTACACGTATCCCTGATAATTCGGGTGCTGCCGCGCGCTGAATCCGCAACGGGTTGGCAATATCGCGAACTTCAATTCGTAAAGTTCGCCCTGTATGACTAAGGCATTGGGTTTCCGAAGCTTGTACCTGAACTGGGTAAGGACGACTGCAAAGCGTAAGTGGCGTCGAACAAAAGGCAGGAAGGTGTCCGGTATGCCGGGGTTCCTGGGCTTTCATCGGTTTTCTCGCACCTGCGCGGCGTTGCCCTCAAACACTCCGTAACTGGCAAAAGCCCCGTAGGACGGCCTCGCGTCCTCGAGAATTGCGTTGGTCAGGGCCGGTTCATAACCGCTTGTCCGCTGCCCAGCCGCTTATGGCGGCGTTCGCGACTATAGCAGCAATCATTAAGTGCTTCAAATCCATAAAAAATTGTTATGATCGCGGCCATGACGACTACTACTCCCCCAACCTCCGGCGTTCAGCTGATCGAGGTTGCGCCGGAACTTGCCGGCCAACGCATAGACAACTTTCTCATCACGGCGCTCAAGGGCGTTCCGAAAACCTTGATCTATCGCATCCTGCGCAAGGGCGAAGTGCGGGTGAACAAGGGGCGCATCAAGCCGGAATACAAGCTGCAGGCCGGCGACATCGTACGCGTGCCGCCGGTGCGCCTGCCCGAGCGCGACGCGCCCGTGCCGGTTGCGCAAGGGCTGCTGCAGCGGCTCGAAGATGCCATTGTCTACGAAGACAAGGCCTTGATCGTGCTGAACAAGCCGGCAGGCATTGCCGTGCATGGCGGCAGCGGCCTGAGCTTTGGCGTGATCGAAGCGTTTCGCCAGTTGCGCCCCGACACCAAGGAGCTCGAACTGGTGCATCGCCTGGATCGCGACACGTCCGGGCTGCTGATGATCGCCAAGAAACGCTCCATGCTGCGCCACCTGCACGCGGCGCTGCGTGGCGACGGTGTCGACAAGCGCTACATGGCGTTGGTGCGCGGGCATTGGGCGACCGCCAAGAAGCAGGTCAATGCGCCCCTGCTCAAGAGCAACCTGCGTTCTGGCGAGCGCATGGTCGAGATCAACGAAGAAGGCAAGGAAGCGCTGACCCTGTTCAAGGTGCTGCGCCGCTTCGGCGACTTCGCGACCATCGTCGAGGCGCGCCCGATCACCGGGCGCACCCATCAGATCCGCGTACACGCCCTGCATGCCGGGCACGAGATTGCCGGCGACACCAAGTACGGCGACGAAAACTTCTCCAAGGAGATTCGCGAGCTGGGTGGCAAGCGTCTGTTCCTGCACGCCTATGCCTTGACGGTGCCGCTGCCCGATGGCGGTGAGTTGAAAGTCGAGGCGCCGGTCGACGAAGTCTGGGCCCGGACCGTGGAGCGCCTGAGTGCAAGCTGATTACTCGCTGTTGATCTTCGATTGGGACGGCACCCTGTGCGACTCCATAGGCCGGATCGTCGAGGCCATGCACGCCGCCGCAGCACTGTCCGGCTACCCGCCGTGCAGTGACGAAGCGGTCAAGGGCATCATCGGCCTGGCCCTGTCCGAAGCCATCGGCGTGCTGTATCCCCAGCTTGACGAGGCCCAGGTGTTGGCCATGCGCGCGCATTACGCCGATGCCTACATGGCCCTGGACGCCACGCCGTCTGCGCTGTTTCCCGGTGTACGCGAAGCCTTGCTCGGGTTTCGCGAGCAGGGCTATCGCCTTGCCGTGGCAACCGGCAAGGCGCGGCGCGGGCTGGATAGAGTGCTCAAGGCGCATGGCTGGGAAGACTTTTTCGACATCACCCGTGCTGCCGATGAAACCCGCGGCAAGCCCCATCCTCTGATGCTCGAGCAGATCATGAGCCACTGCGAGGCGGTGCCTGAGCGCTCGCTGATGGTCGGCGATGCCTCGTTCGATCTATTGATGGCGCGCAATGCCGGCATGCACAGCGTGGCCGTCGGTTACGGCGCCCTGCCGTTGCATGTGCTGCGCCAATACGAACCGCAGGTGTGCATCGAATCGTTCGACCAATTGCCCGCGTGGCTCGACAGTCGTCGCGTATCAGCCTGAACAAGAGGTAGAGAATGTCCGATCAATGGAAAGCTCCACGCAGTGAAGAAGACAGCGCGCCCATAGGTGATGAGAAAAGCTGGCGACTGCTCGAAAAAACCCTGCTGGCCAGTGTGCAGGAACAGCGCCGCGCTCGCCGCTGGGGCATCTTCTTCAAGCTGCTGACGTTCATCTATCTGTTCGGCGCGATCTTTCTCTTCTCGCCGCTGCTGGATATGGAAAAGGCCACGAGCAGCAGTGCGTCCGGCTATACCGCGGTGATCGACGTGCGCGGTGTGATTGCCGACAAGGAGGCCGCGAGCGCGGACAATATCGTCGGCAGCCTGCGCAGTGCATTCGAAGACACCAAGGTCAAGGGCGTGATCTTGCGCATCAACAGCCCTGGCGGCAGTCCGGTGCAGTCCGGCTACGTCTTCGACGAGATCCGTCGCTTGCGCGGTGAGCATCCGGACATCAAGGTTTACGCGGTCATTGCCGACCTGGGCGCGTCTGGGGCCTATTACATCGCCAGCGCCGCGGATGAGATCTACGCCGACAAATCCAGCCTGGTCGGTTCCATTGGCGTGACGGCGGCCGGCTACGGCTTCGTCGGCACCATGGAGAAGCTGGGCGTCGAGCGCCGTGCCTATACCTCGGGCGAGCACAAGGCATTCCTGGATCCGTTCCAGCCGCAGCGTGCCGATGAGACCGAGTTCTGGAAGGGCGTGCTGGCGACCACCCACCGGCAGTTCATCGACAGCGTCAAGGCCGGCCGTGGTGACCGACTCAAAGACAAAGAGCATCCCGAATTGTTTTCCGGGCTGATCTGGTCGGGCGAGCAGGCACTGCAACTGGGTCTGGTCGACGCGCTGGGCAGCAGCAGCATGGTTGCCCGCGACGTGATCGGCGCCAAGGACATGGTCGACTTCACCGTGAAGGAATCGCCGCTCGACCGCTTCTCGAAGAAGTTCGGTGCCAGCGTTGCCGATCAGATCGCGATGTGGATGGGATTCCAGGGGCCGAGCCTGCGCTGAGTCGTTGCAGCGCTGTCGATGGCCTCTTCGCGGGCAAAGCCCGCTCCCACAGAAGGCCGCTTCTGCGCTTGTGGGAGCGGGCTCTGCCCGCGAAAGCGGCAGTAATCACCCCCCGCAAGGCTCAAGGCAGTTGCACACCCTCTGCAAGCAGCATGTCCACCAGGCGAATCAGCGGCAGGCCCACCAGGCTGGTGGCGTCCGCACCTTCGGTGCTCTGGAACAGAGTCACACCCAGCCCTTCGGCCTTGAAGCTGCCGGCGCAGTCATAAGGCTGCTCTGCCAACAGGTAGCGTTCGATGGCAGCGGCCGATAGCGGGCGCATGTGCACCGTGAACGGCACCACATCGACCTGGCACTCGCCGCTTACCACATTCAATAGCGCCAGCCCGGTCAGAAACGTGACGGACCGGCCGCTGGCAGCCAGCAATTGCTCGCGCGCCTGTGCGAAGCCGCCAGGCTTGCCCAGAACCCTGTCTGCGAGCACCGCAACCTGGTCCGAACCAATGATCAAATGCCCGGGATGCAGCGCGGCCAGCGCCCGGGCTTTCTGCTCGGCGAGGCGTTTGACCAGGGCGCAGGCCGGCTCGTCTGGCAGGTGACTTTCGTCGATGTCGGGTGATGCGCAGGTGAACGGCAGGCGCAGCCGCGCCAGCAGTTCGCGGCGGTAGGGGGAGCTGGAAGCGAGTAGCAAAGCAGGCATGGCAGGCTCCTGTGGATGAACGGCCACTCTATCATGCACTTGGGCCTGAATTTCCTTTGACAGGTGAGGGGGTCGTCCCTAGAATGCTGCGCCTATGTTGAATGACCCGATTCCACCTCACGTTGACCCGCGCAAATTGGCAGATCGTGGCGTAACCCTAGAAGGTTCGCTGCTCTTGGCCGATTTGGAGAGACTCTGCGACCCGCTTTCCGACACCGTCGGTACGGTGCAGGCCAAATTCATTTTCGAGCGAGACGAACGCAAGGCCGTGGTCATCCACAGCTGCCTGGACGTCGAAGTCAAGATGGTTTGCCAGCGTTGTCTTGAGCTGGTAACCCTGCCGATCCACAGCGAATGCAGTTATGCCGTGGTGAAGGAGGGTGCGAACACCCAGTCGTTACCGAAAGGTTATGACGTGCTGGAACTGGGCGAAGATCCATTGGATCTGCAGGCGCTGGTCGAGGAGGAGCTGTTGCTCGCCTTGCCTATCGTGCCTGCTCATCATCCGGAAGAATGCCAGCAGCCGGCGGGAGCAGATGATCCCGATCCGAGCGAGGACGAGGTAACGCGGTCCAACCCGTTCAGTGTATTGGCGCAGTTAAAGCGTGACCCAAACGTTTAGGAGTTAATCAATTATGGCTGTTCAGCAGAACAAAAAATCCCGCTCTGCCCGTGACATGCGCCGTTCGCACGACGCACTCGAGGCAAGCACCCTGTCGGTCGAAAAGACCACCGGTGAAGTGCACCTGCGTCACCACGTATCGCCAGAAGGCGTATACCGTGGCCGTAAAGTGATCGACAAGGGCGCTGACGAGTAAATCTTGTCCGCTCAGTCCATCGCGATTGATGCAATGGGCGGGGACTTCGGTCCCCGCAGCATTGTTCAGGCCAGCCTTGCCTGCCTGTCAGCTACGCCCTCGCTGCACCTGACCCTCGTCGGTCACCCTCAACTCCTCGAAGAACTGATTGCCAGCCAGCCGGCAATGGATCGCTCACGCCTGCACATCGCTGCCGCCGGTGAAGTGGTCGGCATGGACGAGCGCCCGTCCCAGGCGTTGCGCGGCAAGCCGGATTCGTCGATGCGTGTGGCGCTCGAGCTGCTGCGTGACGAGCAGGTCCAGGCGGTGGTCAGCGCCGGCAACACCGGGGCTCTGATGGCCTTGTCCAGGCACTTGCTGAAGACCCTGCCGGGCATCGACCGCCCGGCCATGATGGCCGCGATCCCGACACGGGGAGGGTACTGCCAGCTGCTGGACCTGGGCGCCAATGTCGACTGCAGTGCCGAGCACCTGTATCAGTTCGCCGTGATGGGCTCGGTCGCGGCCCAGGCACTGGGCGTCGAGCGGCCGCGGGTTGCGCTGCTCAACGTGGGCACCGAGGACATCAAGGGCAACCAGCAGGTCAAGCTTGCCGCCAGCCTGTTGCGCAAGGCGCAGAGCCTGAACTATACCGGCTACATCGAAGGCGACGGCGTGTTTCGAGGCGAGGCCGATGTGGTGGTGTGCGACGGCTTCGTCGGCAATATCCTGCTCAAATCCAACGAAGGCCTGGCCGGCATGTTCGCCGAGCGCGTGCAGGCGCTGTTTCGCAGCAGCCTGATGGCGCGCGCCGCGGGCGTGCTGGCTCTGCCGTTGCTCAAGCGACTGCAGGCCGACCTGGCCCCTGCGCGCTACAACGGCGCAAGTCTGCTCGGCCTGCAGGGCATCGTGGTCAAGAGCCATGGCGCCGCTGGCGTGGAAGGGCTGCAGTGTGCGATAGACCGGGCGCGCGACGAGATTCGCGAAAACCTGCCGCGACGCCTGCATGGGCAGCTGGCGCAGAGGCTGCTTTAGGCGTGCGCGGCCAGAGGTGCTTAAATGTGACCACTGGCAGGTGTACGTTATCCAACTGTCAGTTCAGTGCGCCGGACACGCTTCCGGCGTCGAATTTTCCGGCAACAAGATCATACAAGGGCTTGTTCAATGTCTGCATCCCTCGCATTCGTTTTCCCGGGGCAAGGCTCCCAGTCGCTCGGCATGCTGGCCGAGCTGGGTGCGCAGTACCCCTTGGTCATGGACACCTTCAAGGAGGCGTCCGACGCCTTGGGCTATGACCTCTGGGCGCTGGTTCAACAGGGCCCGGTCGAAAGCCTCAACCAGACCGACAAGACGCAACCCGCCATTCTTGCCGCTTCCATCGCGCTTTGGCGCCTGTGGTTGGCCGAGGGCGGCGAGCGTCCGGCCTATGTCGCCGGCCACAGCCTGGGCGAATACAGTGCGCTGGTGGCCGCAGGCTGCCTGTCCCTGGCCGATGCGGTCAAGCTGGTGGAGCGTCGCGGCCAGTTGATGCAGGAAGCGGTTCCCGCCGGGCAGGGGGCCATGGCGGCCATTCTTGGCCTGGAAGACGCCGATGTGCTGGCAGCCTGCGCCGAAGCGGCCCAGGGCGACGTGGTCAGCGCGGTCAATTTCAACTCTCCGGGCCAGGTGGTGATTGCCGGTTCGGCGCAAGCCGTTGCCCGTGCCATCGAACTGTGCAAGGCCAAGGGCGCCAAGCGCGCCATGCCGTTGCCGGTCAGCGTGCCGTCGCACTGTGCCTTGATGAAACCGGCTGCCGAGCGTTTCGCCGAGTCGGTCAATGCCATCGACTGGCAGTCGCCGCAGATCCCGGTCGTGCAGAATGTCAGCGCCGCCGTGCCGGCCGATCTCGACACCCTCAAGCGCGACCTGCTCGAGCAGTTGTACAAGCCAGTACGTTGGGTTGAAACCGTGCAGTACCTGGCTGCCCAGGGTGCGCCGCGTCTGGTCGAGTGCGGGCCGGGCAAAGTCCTGGCCGGCCTCAACAAGCGCTGCGCCGAGGTCGTGAGCACCGACAACCTGAACACCCCCGAAGCCTTCGCCGCCACCCGCGCGGCGCAAGCCTGATCAAGGAGAACTTGCATGAGCCTGCAAGGTAAAGTTGCACTGGTCACTGGCGCAAGCCGTGGCATTGGCCAGGCGATTGCCCTGGAACTGGGTCGCATGGGCGCCACCGTCATCGGCACCGCTACCTCCGAAAGCGGCGCCGCACGCATTGCTGCCACGCTCAAGGAGCACGGCATCGAAGGCACCGGCCTGGAGCTGAACGTGTGCAGTGACGAGTCGGTGGCTGCCACCCTGGCCAAGATCCAGGAGCAGTTCGGCGCCCCGGCGATTCTGGTCAACAACGCCGGCATCACCCGCGACAACCTGATGCTGCGCATGAAAGACGACGAATGGCACGATGTGGTCGATACCAACCTCAACAGCCTGTTCCGTCTGTCCAAGGCCGTATTGCGTGGCATGACCAAAGCGCGATGGGGTCGGATCATCAGCATTGGTTCGGTTGTAGGTGCAATGGGCAACGTCGGCCAAGTAAACTACGCCGCGGCCAAGGCCGGTCTCGAGGGTTTCAGTCGTGCCCTGGCACGTGAAGTCGGCTCGCGCGCAATCACCGTGAACTCGGTGGCGCCCGGTTTCATCGACACCGACATGACCCGCGAACTGCCCGAAGCACAGCGCGAAGCGCTGCAGGGCCAGATTCCGCTGGGTCGCCTGGGTCAGGCCGACGAAATCGCCAAAGTGGTCGGTTTTCTGGCTTCCGACGGTGCAGCCTACGTCACAGGGGCTACAATCCCGGTGAACGGCGGCATGTACATGTAAATGAAAATGTGACGGATTGCTTCAAAAAAATGTCTTACCCGGCATCCAAAATCCGTTATAAAGCTGCATCCGAATTCTAGGTGGCGGGCTTACGTGGGGTCGCAGTGACGCTTTCAGTTTGAAAAGCCGAGCTTCTTCTATAAACTTACGTACCGGCCAGCCGCCTGACATATGTCCATTAGGAGTGAAAACAAGGTATGAGCACCATCGAAGAACGCGTCAAGAAGATCGTCGCCGAGCAACTGGGCGTCAAAGCGGAGGAGGTCAACAACACTTCTTCCTTCGTTGAAGATCTGGGTGCCGATTCCCTGGACACCGTTGAGCTGGTGATGGCTCTGGAAGAGGAATTCGAAACCGAGATTCCTGACGAAGAAGCCGAGAAAATCACCACTGTTCAAGCTGCCATCGATTACGTCACCGCCCACCAGGCGTAACGTTTTGTAATCGCCGTTGCTTGTCATGGAAAACCGCACTGCCTTCGTTGGCGTGCGGTTTTTTCTTTAGACGGCCGCGCGGTGATGTTTCCAGAATAAGGAGAGTGCTGTGTCGCGTAGACGCGTCGTGGTCACAGGTATGGGCATGCTGTCACCGCTGGGCACCGACGTGCCGAGCAGCTGGCAGGGCATCCTGGCCGGCCGCAGTGGCATAGGTCCCATCGAACATACGGATCTGTCGGCCTATTCGACCCGTTTCGGCGGCTCGGTGAAGGGGTTCGATGTCGAGCAATACCTCTCGGTCAAGGAGGCACGCAAGCTCGACTTGTTCATTCAGTATGGCCTGGCCGCGGGTTTCCAGGCAGTACGCAACGCGGGCCTTGAAGTCACCGACGCCAATCGCGAGCGTATCGGCGTGGCCATGGGCTCGGGCATCGGTGGCCTGACCAATATCGAAGAAACCTGCCGCATGCTGCACGACAGCGGGCCACGGCGGATATCGCCGTTCTTCGTGCCTGGCTCCATCATCAACATGATTTCCGGTTTCCTGTCGATTCACCTCGGTGCGCAGGGGCCCAACTACGCAATCGCCACCGCCTGCACCACCGGCACCCATTGCATTGGCATGGCCGCGCGCAACATTGTCTATGGCGAGGCTGACGTGATGATCGCCGGTGGTGCGGAAATGGCCGCCTGCGGGCTGGGCATGGGCGGCTTCGGCGCGGCGCGTGCCTTGTCCACGCGCAATGACGAGCCGACCCGGGCCAGCCGTCCGTGGGACAAGGGCCGCGACGGTTTCGTCCTGTCCGATGGCGCAGGCGCGCTGGTGCTCGAAGAACTCGAGCACGCCCAGGCGCGTGGTGCGACCATCTATGCCGAGCTGATCGGTTTCGGCACCAGCGGCGATGCGTTCCACATGACTTCGCCGCCTGAAGATGGCGCCGGTGCGGCACGCTGCATGACCAATGCGCTGCGCGATGCCGGCATCACGCCCGACCAGGTGCAGTACATCAATGCCCATGGCACCTCGACCTCGGCGGGCGATCTGGCCGAAGTCAGCGCCATCAAGACCGTGTTCGGCGACCATGCGTACAAGCTGGCGGTAAGCTCGACCAAATCGATGACCGGTCACCTGCTGGGTGCCGCCGGTGCCGTCGAGGCCATCTTCAGTGTGCTGGCCATCAACAGCCAGATGGCGCCGCCGACCATCAACCTGGACGAGCCGGACGAGGGCTGCGACCTGGACTTCGTGCCGCACACCGCGCGCAGCATGCCGATCGACGTGGTGCTGAGCAACTCGTTCGGTTTCGGTGGAACCAACGGTTCCCTGGTGTTCCGGCGCTTTCCCGGTTGATGCAGGCCTGGCTCGACGGGCAGCCAGGCGATGCGCTGGGCCTGAAGAGTCGAGGCCTGGCCTACGGAGATGGTGTGTTCGAAACCATTGCCGTACGCAATGGCCAGGCGGTGCTGCTGGACCGTCACCTGACGCGCGTTGCGCTGGGCTGCCAGCGTCTGGCGATCGTGGCCGAACTGGCGGTGTTGCGCGACGAGGTCGTGCGCTATGCGGCGGCACTGGGTCAGGGCGTGCTCAAGTTGATCGTCACTCGCGGTGACAGTGCGCGCGGTTATGCCGCTGATCCGCAGGCCGCGGCGCGGCGCATTCTGCAAGGTTCTCCCAGCCCTGCCTATCCGCAGACGCACCGCGCGCAGGGTGTGGAACTCTACCCGTGCAGCACGCGGCTCGCCGAGCAACCCTTGCTGGCCGGACTCAAGCACCTCAATCGCCTGGAGCAGGTACTGGCCCGCGCCGAATGGAGCGACCCGGCTTTTGCCGAAGGTTTGATGCTGGACGTGTCCGGGCGCCTCGTCGAAGGGGTCTACAGCAATCTGTTCCTGGTGGTCGACGGGGTGTTGCACACGCCCGCGCTGCATCGCTGCGGCGTGGCCGGAGTGATGCGCGCCGAACTGCTGGAGCAAGCCGCGACGCTGGGTCTGCAGGTGTCCGTGGGTGACCTGTGGCCAGCGGACCTGGCACGGGCCAACGAAGTATTTGTCTGCAACAGTGTCTACGGCGTGTGGCCGGTGCGCGCTTTCACGTCGCTGAGGTGGTCGCCGGGACCGCTCACCCGTAAACTGCAAGGCATTGCCCACGCGCTATTGGATGCCTGATTTGTGAAGCGTAAATTTCTGCTGTTGCTGGAAACGCTCATCGTTGTTGCCGCACTGGCGACGGGCGTGGCGGCCTGGAAAGTCGACAGTGCCTTGAACCAGCCGCTGGCCGTAGCTCAAGAACAGCTGCTCGACGTGCCCAACCGCGCAACCCCCGGCGGCACGATCCTGCGCATGCAGGCGGCGGGCACCCTGCGCGATGCGTTCTGGTTGCGCCTGTACTGGCGCTTCAACCGTGCCGGACAGCCTCTGCACACCGGCGAATACCGCATGACGCCCGGCATGACCGTCAACGACCTGTTCAACGTCTGGCAGCGCGGCGAGGTGGTGCAGTACAGCCTGACCCTGGTCGAAGGCTGGAATTTCCGTCAGGTGCGCGCGGCATTGGCGCGTCAGGACAAGCTCGAGCAGACCCTGGGCGGGCTCAGCGACAGTGAGGTCATGGCGCGCATCGGCCACCCCAAGGCGTTCCCCGAAGGTCGATTCTTCCCTGACACCTACAAGTACGTGCGTGGCATGAGCGATGTCGAGCTGCTGCAGCAGGCCTACGCCCGTCTTGAAGAAGTGCTGGCCAGCGAATGGAGCGAGCGCGCCGCCAGCGCACCCTACAGCGAGCCTTACCAGGCGCTGATCATGGCCTCGCTGGTGGAAAAGGAAACCGGTGTGCCCCAGGAGCGCGGCGAGATCGCCGGGGTCTTCGTGCGTCGTCTCAAGACGGGCATGTTGTTGCAGACCGACCCGACCGTCATCTATGGCATGGGCGAGCGCTACAACGGCAAGCTGACCCGCGCCGACCTGCGCGAGCCGACGGCCTACAACACCTACGTGATCGCCGGAATGCCGCCCACGCCCATTGCCATGGTGGGCCGCGAGGCGATTCATGCCGCGCTCAACCCGGTCCCCGGCAGCAGCCTGTATTTCGTCGCGCGCGGCGACGGCAGCCATGTCTTTTCCGACGATCTGGATGCCCACAACAACGCCGTGCGCGAGTACCAACTCAAACGCCGCGCCGATTATCGCTCGAGCCCCGCGCCTGCCGCGGCGCCGACAGAGACCGGTACGCGCGAGCCACAAGAGAAGCCGGACGCCGTCGAGGCACCTGCTCCATGACTTTGCAAGGACACCCTGTGACCGGTTTATTCATCACTCTGGAAGGGCCGGAAGGCGCGGGCAAGAGTACCAATCGCGAGTACCTGGCCGAGCGTCTGCGCGCCAGCGGACTGGACGTGGTGCTGACCCGCGAGCCGGGCGGCACGCCCCTGGCCGAACGTATCCGCGAACTGCTGCTGGCACCCAGCGATGAAACCATGTGCGTGGATACCGAACTGCTGCTGATGTTCGCCGCGCGCGCGCAACACCTGGCCCAGGTGATTCGCCCGGCGCTGGCGCGTGGCGCGGTGGTGTTGTGCGATCGGTTCACCGATGCCACCTACGCCTATCAGGGCGGCGGCCGTGGGTTGTCCCAGGAACGCATCGCCCAGCTCGAAACCTTCGTCCAGGGCACGTTGCGCCCGGACCTGACGCTGGTGTTCGACCTGCCCGTGGAAGTCGGCTTGGCGCGGGCCAGCGCGCGGGGTCGCCTCGATCGTTTCGAACAGGAAGGCCGGGCGTTCTTCGAGGCCGTGCGTGGCGCCTACCTGGCGCGCGCCGCTGCAGCGCCTGCGCGCTATCGGGTGGTCGATGCCGGGCAGAGCCTGGCGCAGGTCCAGCAGGCGCTGGATGCGTTGCTGCCCGAGCTGCGAGGTTTGCCGCGTGGCTGACGCCTACCCCTGGCAGGATGACCTCTGGCAGAAGCTGGCCGGGCGCACTCAGCATGCTCACGCCTACCTGCTGCACGGGCCGCAGGGCATCGGCAAGCGTGCCCTGGCCGAGCGCCTGATGGCACTGTTGCTGTGCCAGCGTCCGGCCGCGCAGCACGCCTGTGGGGCCTGCAAGTCGTGTCTGTTGCTGCAGGCCGGCAGCCATCCGGACAATTTCATCCTCGAACCTGAGGAAGCGGACAAGGCGATCAAGGTCGACCAGGTGCGCGAGCTGGTCGCCTTCGTGGTGCAGACCGCGCAAATGGGCGGGCGCAAGGTCGTGCTGATCGAGCCTGCCGAAGCGATGAACGTCAATGCGGCCAACGCATTGTTGAAAAGTCTCGAGGAGCCTTCGGGCAATACCGTCTTGCTGTTGGTCAGTCATCAGCCCAGTCGACTGCTGCCCACGGTCAAGAGCCGTTGCGTGCAGCAGGCGTGCCCGTTGCCTACTCAGGCCGTCAGCCTGCAGTGGCTGGCCACGGCGCTGCCGGAAGTGGACGGGGCTGCGCGCACCGATCTGCTCGCGTTGGCCGCAGGCTCGCCGCTGGCAGCGGTGAGGTTGCAGGCTGGCGGTATCGTCGAGCAGCGGGCGCTGGTGGTCGAAGGGGTGAAGAAGCTGCTGAAAGGGCAGCAGACGCCCAGCCAGTTGGCCGAAGCCTGGAGCGCGGTGCCATTGCTGCTGCTGTTCGACTGGTTCTGTGAGTGGTCGAACCTGTTGCTGCGCTATCGCCTGACGACGGACGAGCAGGGGCTGGGCTTGAGCGACATGCGCAAGGTGCTGCAATATCTGGCTGACAAGAGTACCCAGAACAAGGTGCTGGCCATTCAGGATTGGGTGCTGATGCAGCGCCAGAAAGTGCTGGCCAAGGCCAACCTGAACCGGGTATTGCTCATCGAGGCGCTGCTGGTGTCTTGGATGGCCTTGCCGGGACAGACGTGATGGGTGCATTGTGATCGAACGCTGCCGGTGTTGGCGGCGGCTTGTCTGATGTACCGTGGTGATACCGGACGCGGCTCGCGCCGCTGCTACAGGGATGCGCCGGTTGTAGCAGCGGCGCAAGCCGCGTCGACGGCGGACGTGGTTTGGTCGGTGCGACGCGGTGACGCCGGATGATGGATGCGCCGGTTGTAGCAGCGGCGCAAGCCGCGTCGACGGCAGAAGTAGTTGGGTCGGTGCGACGCGGGGACGCCGGATGCGGCAGACGCGGTTTGACTGCTGCGAAAACTCACTATCAGTAACGGAGCACGAATGAATCAACCCGTCAGTCCCGGACCGCGCAACGGTATTCTGTCCCTGACCATCAAGGACAAGGCCGTCCTGTACGCGGCTTACATGCCGTTCATCAAAAACGGCGGCTTGTTCATTCCGACCAGCAAGAGCTACAAGCTGGGCGATGAGCTGTTCATGCTGCTCAACCTGATGGATGAGCCGGAGAAGATTCCCGTGGCCGGTCGCGTCGCCTGGATCACCCCCAAGGGCGCCCAGGGTAACCGTGCTGCGGGCGTGGGCGTGCAGTTCAACGACGGCGACAATACTGCGCGCAACAAGATCGAAACCTATCTGGCCGGCGCCCTGAAGTCCGACCGTCCCACTCACACGATGTAGTCCCCATACCCCCATGCTCGTAGATTCCCACTGTCACCTCGACCGCCTCGACCTTGCCGAACACGACGGCTGCCTGGACACCGCCTTGCAGGCCGCGCGTGCCTGCGGTGTCGGGCATTTCCTGTGCATCGGCGTCAGCGCCGAGAACGCCGCCACGGTCAAGGCCCTGGCCGGCCGTTACGACGACGTCGATTGCTCGGTCGGCATTCATCCCCTCGACCTCGCTCCCGGCAAGCCGCCCGCGCTGGACTGGCTGATGGCCGAGCTCGACGCACCACGCGTGGTGGCGATCGGTGAAACCGGCCTGGACTACCACTACGAACCCGAGGCGGCGCAGCTGCAGCAGGAGTCGTTTCGACTGCACCTGCAGGCGGCCAATCTGACCGGTAAGCCGGTAATCGTGCATACCCGCGGCGCACGCGCCGATACCCTGGATTTGTTGCGCGAGGCGCAATTGCCCCAGGCCGGCGTGCTGCATTGCTTCACCGAAGATTGGGCGATGGCCAAGGCCGCCCTCGACCTGGGGTTCTACATTTCGCTGTCGGGCATCGTGACCTTCCGCAATGCCGATGCCCTGCGTGAAGTCGCGCGGCAGGTGCCGGCCGATCGCTTGCTGGTCGAAACCGACTCGCCCTATCTGGCACCCATTCCCTACCGTGGCAAGTCCAATCTGCCGCAGTACGTCCGCGAAGTGGCACAGTGCATCGCCACGGTCCGCGGCGAGACGTTCGAAAGCCTGGCCGAGCGCACCACCGACAATTTCTGCCGGCTGTTCCCCCTGGCGCGTGTTCGTCGCCAGGCTTGAGCCTGCACGGGCAAAAAAACCCGGGCTCTGGGGGGAGAATCCCGGGTCAAGACCATTAGGAGTCACAACAGGCGCGTGGTCCATCGACGCCTTGCCGCCGCATCACTTGGGGGAGTATGGCGCGACGACAGTTCAAGTATTGTCGAATGGGTCAGGGGCGCCAGTGCCTTGCAGGGTTTTCTTAAACGTATTTGGAATACGCCCGCTGCTGCTCAGTACAGATTGCAGGGGTGCGTGGCATATGCGCCATAAAGCCAGAGATTTGGGATGATCCGTGCATTTTGACCTCATACAGGCATAATGACTGCCTCCGCTTTCGATCCAGTCCTTCCTATGCAAAAAGAACCTCGTAAGGTCCGTGAATTTCGCCGCCGCGAGCAGGAAATCCTCGACACCGCACTGGCGCTGTTTCTCGAGCAAGGCGAAGACAGCGTTACAGTCGAGCTGATTGCCGACACCGTGGGTATCGGCAAAGGCACCATCTACAAACACTTCAAGTCCAAGGCCGAGATCTACCTGCGCCTGATGCTCGACTACGAGCGCGACCTGAACGCGCTGCTGCATTCGGCCGACATCGATCGAGACAAGGAAGCCCTGTCCCGCGCCTACTTCGAGTTCCGCATGCGCGATCCGCAGCGCTATCGGCTGTTCGACCGGCTGGAAGAGAAGGTGGTCAAGGGCAACCAGGTGCCCGAGCTCGTCGAGCAGCTGCACAAGATCCGCGCGTCGAATTTCGAACGCCTGACGTTCCTCATCGAGGGGCGAATCAGCGAGGGCAAGCTGGAAGACGTTCCGCCGTACTTCCACTATTGCGCTGCCTGGGCGCTGGTACACGGCGCGGTGGCGCTGTACCACTCGCCGTTCTGGAGCAACGTACTGGAAGATCAGGAAGGCTTTTTCCAGTTCCTCATGGACATCGGCGTGCGCATGGGCAACAAGCGCAAACGCGATCCGGAAATACCCGGCCCCAAAGAAGCCTGACCCTCAAGCCATCCCGAGCCCTGCAAACTGGCGCAGAAGCTGCATCATGTGGCTGATCGCCGGGATCTTGTCGCCGGCTCTGGAGGATGCATGCGTAACCTGGTCGTGCTGCTGGCGCTGTTGGCGTTGGGCGGTTGCATGAAGGTCAGTGATCTGGGCGAAGGCGCTCGCTATCACCTGAGCGATGCGGGTGTGTTGAATCACAGTGAAACTCGTCGGTTCAACAACCTGCGCGTGCAGCCGGACTCGTTCATCTATATTGGCCAGGGCGCGTTCGTGCCTCCCGGCGGCGCCTACCCGCGGCCCAACGTTGTGGCTGAACAGGCGTTCGAAGCGTTCGTCGAGTACTTTCCCCTGGTACGCCGCGCCCCGGCACCGCTGGGCCTGGAACAGGCCTTGGGCGAGGCGCGCAATGCCGGCGCGCATTACCTGCTCTACACCCGTTTTGCACGCGCCGACGACCGCATCGGCAATGCTGACGAATGGGCCGACCAGGAAGCTCTGGACCGGCTCGGCGTCGACAGCAGCGTGATTCAGATCATGCTCATCGAAACCAGCACCCGCTATCTCATCGACACCGCGACCATCCGCAGCCGTGGCGGGCTGTTGACGATGCGCGACAACAAACCGGAAGATTTGCTTGGCCCACCCCTTGAGGACTACGCTCGCAGCTTGTTGGGCGTAAGCCGCTGAGGAGACGAGCATGACGGGCAAGGCCGACGATTTGCTGGCGCACATTCCCACTGCCAAGAAGGGCTTGCCGCCCGTGCACCTGTGGAATCCCGATTTCTGCGGGCACATCGACATGCGTATTGCCCGCGACGGTGCCTGGTTCTACCAGGGCACGCCGATCGGCCGACCAGCGATGGTCAAGTTGTTCGCCGGGATCCTGCGCCGCGATGGCGACGAGTACGTATTGGTGACGCCGGTGGAAAAAGTCGGCATCGTCGTCGATGACGCACCGTTCGTGGCCATCGACATGCAGGTGTCGGGGGAAGGCGAGCAGCAGTCGCTGCGCTTCACCAGCAATGTCGAGGACTGCGTCGACGCCGACGCGCAGCACCCGCTGCGGGTAGACATCGACCCCTGTACCCAGGAGCCTTCACCCTATGTGCTGGTGCGCAACAACCTGGAAGCACGCATTCACCGCAACGTGTTCTATCGGCTGGTCGAGCTGGCCGTGGTGCGTGACGGTTGGCTGGGGGTGTGGAGTGGCGGGGTGTTCTTCCCGATAGGGCAGGATCCAGCGCAGTGATCAAGCCCCCGTTTCGAGTAACGGGGGCTCTCTTGCGTTTTCAGCGGCGAATTCACACGGTCATTTCTGCGGCGTCAACGTCAGTCGCTTGGTCCCGTAGGCCTTGTCGAAATGCTGCGGCTGCATCGGGAAGCTGACGTATTGACCCTTGAGCCACGCGTCGATGCCGTCGGTGTAGTTGGCACTGGCCGGATTACCCGACTGCCCGCTGCTGCTAAGGCCGATCATCGGCTCGGCCTGGGCAAAGTCGACGACGATGCGCAGCGCCGGTATCGACGCGGTGTCGAAGCTGTCGCCCCAGCGGTAGGGCGCAGCGTTCAAGGTGGTGTGATCGCCACCGGTGGCAACCGGGCCGCGTAGCACGGGTGCGCCGGCATCGGACCCGCCCGTGTCGGTCCAGGTGGTGCGATGCAGACGCCCCCATTGCCAAGTGCTTCGATCAGTGCCCAGCTGCGCCTCGCCGGCGCTGACTGCAGCGGCCAGGCTGCGCGCCAGGATGGCCGGCTTGTCTTCCTTCTGCGCGGTGCTCAGATCGTCCCAGAACGGGCTGTCGTCACGCCCCAGCAGATGATCGGCCTGGGCCGAGTAGGAAGACATGCCCTGGGCCACGAAGGCCTTCCAGCTGGCGCTGTCGAGCGGGCCCAGCTCGTCGAGGAAGGTCCGCTGCGCGCTTTGCTGCAGGAACAGTTCGTACAGCGCGGCATCGGCGGATTGCGCGGCAAGGCGGCCATCGAAGGCCATGAGGCGAGTGTAGGCTTCGCGGGCCTTGGTCCGCTCGCCCTCGGGCAGCGCATCGATGGCACTTTTCAGCGGTTGTGCCATGCCGGGCGCAAGAAACATCTTTTTCAGTTTGGCGGCGAAGGGGGTGGTCTGATCGGACTGCATGGCAATCATGCTGCGTGTGTCGTGCTTGCCGGCACCGGCCAGCTCGGCCAGGCGCTCGCTGCGCTCGGGGTAGTACCAGGCGTTGGACAGCTGGATACCATAGCCGGGCGGGACGATGCGCTGGTTGGCGGTACCCAGCCAACCCTTCGGCGGGTCCTGGTCGTAAGGGTGAAGCATGGGGTCGGCGAGGCCATCCCAGTCATGCCGACCGTCCCAGCCGGGCGAGGGCAGCATGCCTTTGCCTTCGAGACGGTTGGGAAAGCGGCCGGTGACCTGCCAGCCAATGCTGCTGGCATCGGCGAACAGCAGGTTGGTGGCCACGGCGCGTATCTGCCGGCTGGCATCCGAAGCCTTCTCGACATTGCTGGCGCGCGACAGATCGAACAGCGCATCCAGGCTCTTGTCGTCGGTCAAATCCGGCAGTTGCAGGGCCAAGCCGTAGCCGCCGCTTGCCGGCATGCCGCTGACGTCGTTGAGCAGCGGGCCGTGACCGGTTTCGTAGACCGCCTCGCGCAGCGGACGCTGCCCCTTGGCCAGGTAGGTCTCCTGACGCACGCGGGCCGGCTGCCACTTGCCGTTGGACTGATACAGCACGCGGCCGCCTTCGCTGCGCACCTTCTCCAGAAAAACATCCTGATTGTCGCCCATCACTGCCGCCATGCCCCAGGCGACTTGACCATTGAAGCCGGCCAGCACGCCCGGCAAACCGGCCAGGGCGACACCTGCCGCCTGAAAGCGCGGCGCGCGCAGCTGCACGAAGCTCCACGCCGACGGAACGCTCGTCGCTGCGTGGGTATCGTTGGCGAACAGGCTTTTCCCGGCCCGCGTGCGTTGCGGGCCGATGGCCCAGTTGCTGGAGCTTGGCGCGCCAAGTCGCGCTAGTTCGCGATTCATCGTGGCCAGGCCCGCCGGGTGGGTCAACGAGTTGCCCAGAGGCACGCCCTTGAGCTTGTCGGCCTCGGTGAAAGGCAGGCTCTCATCCGGATAGACCGGCAGCAGCCAGGCCAGTCTGTCGGTGCCCACTTTCTGCGCCAGTACCAGCGAACCCAGCTCTTCCTGCAGGTTGAGCGACTGGCTGAACGACCACAGCGCGAACATCAGCGCCGAGTCTTCGGCCTTCCAGTATTCGGGGGTGTAGCCTGCCAACTGCGCGGGCAGCTTGCCGCGGTAGCGAAACAGGTAGGCGTTGACGCCCCGTGCATAGACATCGAAGAAACGCTTCAGACGAGGTGACGCGGCGGCATACAACTGGTCGGCGCTTTTCTTGAGGTTGACCCTGCGCAGCAGGCGGTCGCTGTCCAGCGCTTCGACGCCGTCCAGTTCGGCCAGGCGTCCCTGGGCCAGCAGCCGCAGACGGACCATCTGGGTGATGCGGTCGCTGGCGGCCACATAGCCTTGGGCAAACAGGGCATCGTGGAAGGTATTGCTTTCGATCAACGGCATGCCCAGCCCGTTACGCCTGACCGAGACGTTCTGCGCCAGGCCCTTGAGCGGCTGTACACCCACGCTTGGCGGCAGGTTTTGCTCGGCGGAGCCGCCCAGCCATTGTTGGCAGCCGGTCAGGGTGAGCATGCCGGTGACCACGGCGGCGCAGCCGAACGTGGGCGTGAAGAAGAAAAAACGGGCGGGCGAGGCCATGGCGAAGCTCCTGCAGGGGCTGGCGTAAAAGGCGCTACGTTAGAGAGGGCGGGGGCGACGCGCAAGCGTCAGGCGGGGGATATTTTCTTCGTGCCCGGGCCGCTCGCGGGCACAGCGCATAGTGGTGGGTTTGGGGTCAAGGGAGGGATGCCAGCACGCAGCACCCTCGGGCATCGCCGCGGCTCAGGCGCCGTGGCACTTCTTGAATTTCTTGTCGCTGCCGCAGGGGCAGGGATCGTTGCGGCCTACATCTTTGAGTGCATTGCGCACCGGTTCCTGTGGGGCGTGGTTGCAGTGCGGGCCATGCACGTGACCGTGGTCGTGCTCATGAGGGTGATCGTGGTCATGGTCGTGATTGCAGTCGGGGCCGTGCACATGGGGTTGCTGGGACATCGAGAATACTCCGCAGGTGAAATTGGCCGGAATTATCTCACCCTGGGTTCGGAATAGCAGCGCTGCGGGAAAAATCTTTGCGACGTCTCAGCGATCGGACAAGCCGCGTGCGTCGATTACGCCGGTGTGGTTGAGCACCACGTCGTGGCCGAACAGCACCCCGGTGCGCAATTCGCCGCGCAGCTCGTAGCGGATCCCTCGCTCGGGGTGCTTGAGCAGGCGTGACAGCTCGCGCGCGTGTTGCCAGAGATTGGTGCGCACCGGCAGCTCATAGTATTCGCCACTGTTGGCGGCCACGCTGAACCAGTCGCTGGCGTCGCCTTCGGTCAGCAGCATGTCTTCCAGGCGCACGCTGTAGCTCATGCCGCGCACTGGCAGGCTGCGGCCGTTGGGGTTGTCGATGCGGAAACGCAGGATCAGGCGCTGTTGCAGCATGTTGGCCTTGACCACCTCGACCTTGACCAAGTGCACCTGAGGATCCTGGTAGTTGCCGGTGAACCAGGTGGCGCAGCCCGTGAGTCCCAGCAGTGACAGCAAGCCGATGCTGCGCAGAACGAGAGTGCAAGCGGACATGGCAGGGACCTCCGGATTTGCCTTGAGTCTAACAAGGCGCGCGGGCATGACAAGGGCGAGCTTGTTGCGCCGAAACATCGTGGTCCATAATCACTGCTACGGTGCTGGCTTTTCGGCATCTGTGCGGACGCCTACTGCCCGCAACGGCGCCATGCCAGGAGAGTTGCCATGCGTTTCTACGAGATCGTCTTCAGCGGTCAATGCGTGCCCGGCGCGGCGCTGGACCAGGTCAAGAGCAACCTGGCAAAACTGTTCCAGGCCGACGCCCAGCGAATCGAGATGCTGTTTTCCGGACGCCGATTGGTCCTCAAGAACAACCTCGACGCCCAAGCGGCGGAAAAATACCGCGCGGCGCTGGCACGCGCAGGGGCGGTGGCCAGCATCGACGAAATGGCTCAGGACATCGAAGAAATCATCATGACCGCGCCAGCGGCGGCAGGCGACTTCGGCCAGAAACCCATGGCAGTGGCCCGCCGCGCCGAGGTCGTGCCGCGTGATGCGTACATGGCAGCGTTCGTGGCTGTGGATGCGCCGGACTTCGCCATCGCCGAAGTGGGCGCCGATCTGCAGGATGAACGACCCGCGCAGCGCTCGGCGAAGCTGAACCTGCAGCAGTTCAGCCTGGCGCCTGCCGGCAGCGACATGGGCCAGTTGCGGCACGAGCAAACCATTCAGGTGCCGGACATCTCTCATCTGAAAATCATTGGCTGATGTAGCCCGCGCAACACTTCTTGAACTTCAACCCACTGGCACAAGGGCAGCTGTCGTTACGGCTGGCCTTGAGCGGGACGGTCGGGTCGATGAAATACCAGCGGCCGTCGTGCTGCACGAACGCCGACCGCTCGCGGTGGCAGTGCTCGCCCGTGCTGTCGTGCCAGCGCGCAGTGAAGGTCACGAACGCGTGTTCCGGCTGGCCGCCGAAGACTTCCGCCGCGACCACCTCCAGGCCCAGCCAGGTGCTCTGCGAACTCCACTGGGCAATGGCCTGGCGGTCGAGGCCGGCCTGCTGGGCGTGCAGGGTGGTGTTCACCAGATAGTCCACCAGGCCCAGCACGTAGGCACTGTAGCGCGAGCGCATCAGGCTCTGCGCATCGGGCGCCGGCTGGCCTTCGTGATAGCGACCACAACAGGCCGGCAGCAGGTTGCCACTTGCGCACGGACAGATCGAAACGCTCATATCACCACCAATACTTGCCGAAGTTTTCCGGGTTGGCCCAGAACTTGGCGTTGAGCCAGTCCGGGACTTGTTTGTATTCGCGCACATCATAGGTGTACAGCTTGAGCACCTGCTGGTCGCGGGCGAAGCGTTCGCTGGCCTGCAGGGCCAGGGCGTAGAAGTCGGTGTCGCTCCAGCCGCTTGCGACCGGGTCGGCGAGCACGGCGATGCAGCTCGCATTGAGGTTGCGGATGCCGGCCAGCAGACGCGTGCCTTCGGCCTTGTTCAGATGCTCCAGGCAATCCACCGCCAGCGCCAGGTCGAAACGCTGGCCGGCCAGGTCTGCGGGCAGGGGCCCGGGCGCGGCTCTGTATATACGGGTTTCGGGGTGCGCTGCCTCGAACGCGGCCAGGGCGGGGAATGCACTCGCGCCGATCAGCAGCAGGCGCTGCGGCGCGTGACGTTCGAGCAAGGCCGCCAGAGCCTGTTGCGGGGTACGGGAAGATACTGCGTCGGTCATTGAAGCTCCTCGGTCGTGGCCACCACATTATAGGGCCCCGACCCGATGGCCCAGCATTGATTGGATGGCGTGCCCTATGGCTTATTGCTGGCGCATATGCCAACCACGGTCTTTACTCCCAGAACGTCGGCCCCTGCTGCCGATTCCCTGAGGAGAAACTAGATGAGCATAGTTCGGACGGCACTACCCTTGATATTGGTCGGCAGCGTGTTGACGGGTTGCGCAGGCTTGCAGAAAACCGACTGGCCGATGTGCGCGGCCGTGGGCGGTGTGACCGGTGCGGCGCTGGGTGCAATCGAAAGCGGGTCGCTGGCAGCCGGTGTTGGCGCGGCGGCGGCCGGTGTCGGCGCGGCCTATTGCTGGGTGCATGGCGATGGCGACGAAGACGGTGATGGCGTACCGGACAGCCGCGACAAGTGCCCCGGCACTCCCAAGGGCACGCCGGTAGACGCCAATGGTTGCCCGCCGCCTGCCCCGGCGCCGATGCCAGTCGCTGCCGAGCCGGCACCGATGCCCAAGGAGGAGACGATCGTCATCCGCAACGTGCATTTCGAATTCGACAAGGCCACCCTCACCGCCGCCGACCGGGCGCAGCTCGATACCGTCGCCACCCGCCTGAAGACCGAAGCGACCACTGCGCGCTTGAGCGTCAGCGGTCATACCGACAGTGTCGGCAAGGACGCCTACAATCAACGGTTGTCCGAGCAGCGCGCCAAGGCAGTGACTGACTACCTGGTCAGCGGCGGCGTACCGCGGGCCAGCGTGGTATCGGTCAAGGGCGTGGGCGAGGCCCAGCCGGTTGCCGACAACAACACGGCCGACGGTCGCGCCATGAACCGTCGTACCGAGATTCTCATCCAGCGTTGAACCTTTAGCGCCAACCGCCGGTCCCCTTGTACAACGACCGGCGGCACGCTTTACTTCTCAGTTGCCGGCGCCCGCCGGCGACTCAGGAGCCTTGAATGAAGCTGAAAGATCTATCGCGGACCGTACTTCCCGCTCTGCTGGTCGCCGGTGTGCTGAGCGGCTGTACCACCTCCCCTGAAGGGGCGTCCCCACTCAACTCGCGTACCTGGCCTGTCTGCAGCGTGCTGGGTGGCCTCGCCGGTGGTGGGCTGGGTGCCATTGAAAGTGGTGCGTGGGCCGCTGGCGGTGGCTTGGCCGGCGCGGTGGTGAGCGGTCTGGTCTGCTATGCCCAGGACGGCGACAAGGACGAAGACGGCGTATTCGATCGACGCGATCGTTGCCCCGATACCCCGGCCAATACGCCAGTCAAGCACAACGGCTGCCCATTGCCGGTCTACCCCGCCGTGACCAAGGCGCCCGAGCCGCCAGTGGCCGATATCCCCGAAGTGGTCACCTTGAGCGATGCGGGCGACGTACCGTTCGAATTCGGCAGCGCCGAACTGACCTCAAGTGCCCGCACCGAGCTGACATCGCTGGCAGCGCGGATGAAGACGGCCCAGGTGGCCATGGTCAAGATCGTCGGTCATACCGACAGCGTCGGCAGCGATGCCTTCAATCAGAAGCTGTCCGAGCAACGTGCCGCCAGTGTCGTCTCCTTCCTTCTGGGCCAAGACGTTGCGGCAGACAAGCTGAGCAGCGAGGGTCGCGGTGAAAGCGAGCCGGTCGACAGCAACGACACCGACGCCGGACGCGCCAAGAACCGTCGCGTGGAAATCCATCTGAGCCATTGATCGATGTGGGTCGGCAGGTTTTTCCTGCCGGCCTCTGGTCACCGTCACCTCTCAGCCGTTAATGTGCGCCTAGCCAATGCCGTGGGGGGCACATGAAAGGATTTTTTTTCTGGGTAAATGTCTGACCTTGCTGTTCTGGTGGGTGGTACTGCTCAACCTGTTCATGCCGATGGTCAAACCGTTTCATGCACTGATCAACCTGGCCGGCGGCACGTTGCTGTTCCTGCACCTGATCGAAGCGATCGCCTTCAACAAGCGCCTGCGCGGGCGCAGCCATCCGTGGCTTGACCGAGTCCAGATCCTGCTGGCCGGGATCTTTCACATCCAATCCATTCCCGCACCGTCCGATACCGAGGCTAGCCATGCGTAAGCTGGGTTTGTTGGCAGTACTGTTTGCGCCGCTGGCATTGGCCGAGTCGGTCAGTGTCGAACCTCATTCGCTGTTGCGCCTGCCGGCCAGCTCCAGCGTGCTGCAGCTGCAGCGCCTGGAGGTAGCGGATTACGGCACCTTGCTGATTCCCGCCAACCTGACCGAACTCAGTGTCGAGCAATTGCGCCTGGGGCATGAGGCGCGGATTGCGATAGTGCCGGGCGAGCAGGAGTTGCGCCTGCGCGCGCAGCATGCAGAGCTTGGCAGCGGCAGCCAGATCCTCGCCCGTGGCGCGCCCGGTACCCATCAGAAGGCGGCTCGCGCAGGGCGCAATCTTGACGTGCAGTTGCAATCGCTGGACGCCCTGGAGGTGAACATTGACGCGCGCGGCGGCGCGGGTGCCGATGGCTATGCGGGTCTGGACGGTGGCAATGGCCAGGCGCCCGGTTGTACCTGGGGCTCGGCGGGACGCGGTGGCAACGGTGACAATGGCGGCGACGGCCTGCCTGGTGCGCCTGGCGCCAATGTCCGCCTGCGTCTGCCGGCGACCTTCGCCAGCGAAGCGATCCAGGTGCGCACCGACGGCGGCCAGGGCGGCGCTGCCGGTGTTCCCGGACGTCCGGGCGCCGGAGGCAAATCCAAGGGCTGCGTGGTGTACCGCGCCGAAGGCGGCAAGTCGGGTCGCGAGGGCTTGCCGGGGAGAGCAGGCGAGGCGGGCACCGAAGGCACGTTGAGCATCCAGCGCTTCTGACCAGGTTGGTTCAGAACTGCCTGGCCATACCCAGCACCACGGTCGCCAGGCCCAGCAGCAGGCCACCCACCGCCAGGCGACGCAGCTGCTTCACGGCGATCGCGCCGTCCGCCCACGCCTGGGCCGCCACGGCCTTGCGCAGCGCGGGCAGTTGCAGGCCCTGCATGCGCAGGAACAAGGCCACCATGACCACGTACAGGCCCATCATGATCTGTACGTCGCGTGGCGCCGTCTCGAAGCCGGTGAAGCGCAGGCGCAGCAGGGCGACGCCGCTGATCGGAAGAATCAGCACGGCGGCCCAGACCCCGCCGAACAGCCGTGGGAAAATATCCACCAGACGCTGCAGGCGCTGAACCCGCGAAGGCACTGCCAGCCCGGCCGGGCGCAGGATCGTCCACGTCGCCAGCATGCCGCCCAGCCACATCAGCACAGCGAGCCCATGCAGGGTTTGAAACACGCTGTCGGCGCTCATGGGTATCTCCAGCCAGCACATCGAAGTCGAGCAGGGTATGATAGCGACCCGATGAGAACCACTGAAAATATATCCAGCCTTTCGCCATGACCAGCCGATGATCAGTAACGAACTCAAAACCACGATCCAGGGCGCCTACACGCGTTTTCTCGAAGCCAAGAGCCTCAAGCCGCGCTATGGCCAGCGCCTGATGATCGCCGAAATCGCCAAGGTATTGGGCGACATCGCGTGCGATGACGAAGGCCGGCGTACGGGCGATCCGGCGGTGGTGGCGGTGGAAGCGGGCACCGGCACCGGCAAGACGGTTGCCTACAGCCTGGCCGCGATTCCGGTGGCCAAGGCGGCCGGCAAGCGCCTGGTGATTGCCACGGCCACGGTCGCGCTGCAGGAACAGATCGTGTTCAAGGATCTGCCCGACCTGATGCGCAACAGCGGGCTGAACTTCACCTTCTCGCTGGCCAAGGGCCGCGGACGCTACCTGTGCCTGTCCAAACTCGACGTGCTGCTGCAGGAAGGACACGCGCAGAGCGCGACCGCGCAGCTGTTCGAAGAGGAAGGTTTCAAGATCGAGGTCGACGAGGCGAGCCAGAAACTGTTCACCAGCATGATCGAGAAACTGGCCGGCAACAAATGGGACGGTGACCGCGACAGCTGGCCGGTGGCCCTGGAAGATCAGCAATGGTCGCGCCTGACCACCGACCACAGCCAGTGCACCGGCCGCCATTGCCCTAACTTTGCCCAGTGCACCTTCTACAAGGCACGCGAAGGCATGGGCAAGGTCGATGTGATCGTCACCAACCATGACATGGTACTGGCCGACCTGGCGTTGGGCGGCGGGGCAGTGCTGCCCGACCCGCGCGACACGTTGTACGTATTCGACGAAGGCCATCACCTGCCTGACAAGGCGATCGGCCATTTCGCTCACTACAGCCGATTGCGCTCTACAGCCGACTGGCTGGAAACCACGGCCAAGAACCTGACCAAGCTGCTCGCCCAGCACCCGCTGCCGGGTGACCTGGGGCGCTTGATCGAGCAGGTGCCGGAGCTGGCCCGTGAGATCAAGACCCAGCAGCAGTTCATGTTCAGCGCCTGCGAGCAACTGGCGGACTTCAAGCCCGGCGAAGACATGGAAGGCCGTGAGCGCCCACGCCATCGCTTCGTCGGCGGGGTGGTGCCCGAGCATATGCGGGAAATGGGCATCGAGCTGAAGAAGGGCTTTTCCAAACTGACCGACCTGTTCACCCGCTTGAGCGAGTTGCTCAAGGAAGGCATGGACGGCGAGAAAAACGTGGGCATTGCCAGCCATCAGGCCGAGGAATGGTACCCGCTGTTCGGCAGCTTGCTGGCTCGCGCCCAGGGCAGTTGGGAATTGTGGACGGCGTTCACCGCCGAAGACCCAGAAGACAGTCCGCCCATGGCGCGCTGGCTGACCCTGGCCGATGGCGGTGCGCTGTACGATATCGAAGTCAATGCCAGCCCGATCCTGGCGGCTGAGATGCTGCGCCGCAACCTGTGGAACGTCGCCTACGGTGCCTTGGTGACATCGGCTACCCTGACCGCATTGGGCAAGTTCGACCGTTTCCGCATGCGCGCCGGGATTCCCAAAGCCTCGGTAACCGCCATCGTGCCCAGCCCCTTTCACCATGAACAGGCCGGGGTGCTGCGCGTACCCGACCTGCGAGCCGACCCCCGCGATGCGGCGGCGCACACCGCTGCGATCATCCGCGACCTGCCGGACCTGGTCGAAGGCTATCGTGGAACCCTGGTGCTGTTCTCCTCGCGCAAACAGATGCAGGACGTGTTCGACGGCCTGGACCGCGACTGGCGCAAGCAGGTGTTCATCCAGGGCAACCTGTCCAAGCAGGAAACCTTGAACAAGCACAAGGCGCGTGTCGATGGCGGGGACTCCAGCGTGCTGTTCGGTCTCGCCAGCTTCGCCGAAGGCGTCGACTTGCCCGGTGCCTATTGCGAGCATGTGATCATCGCCAAGATCCCCTTCGCAGTGCCTGACGATCCGGTGGAGGCGGCACTGGCCGAATGGATCGAGGCCCGCGGTGGCAACCCGTTCATGGAAATCGCCGTGCCCGATGCTTCGCTGCGCCTGATCCAGGCCTGCGGGCGATTGCTGCGTACCGAGCAGGATCGCGGCACCATCACGCTGCTCGATCGACGCCTGGTCACCCAGCGCTACGGCAAGGCCATCCTCAACGCATTGCCACCGTTCCGTCGGGAGATTTCCTGACGGCCCGCACGGCCCTGGTGCGACGATAATCGAGGGCAGGGCGGTTCACAAAGCGCTGAATCGCTGAAACAATGCGCTTCATTTTTCGCGGCGTGGTCGATGGGAGTCAGGGTGCAGATACAAGGTCACTTCGAGTTGCAGTTCGAAGCCGTGCGTGAAGCGTTCGCGGCATTGTTCGACAACCCTCAGGAGCGCGGCGCCGCGCTGTGCATCCAGGTGGGTGGCGAGACGGTCGTCGATCTCTGGGCCGGTACCGCCGACAAGGACGGTGCCCAGGCCTGGCACAGCGACACCATCCTCAACCTGTTCTCCTGCACCAAGACCTTCACCGCCGTGACTGCCCTGCAGTTGGTGGCCGAGGGCAAGCTGGCGCTGGACGCTCCGGTGGCCCGCTACTGGCCGGAATTCGCCGCCGCCGGCAAACAGTCGATCACCTTGCGCCATCTGCTCTGCCATCAGGCCGGCCTGCCGGCCTTGCGTGACATGCTGCCGCCCGAGGCGCTCTACGACTGGCCACGGATGACTGCCGCGCTGGCGGCGGAAACGCCATGGTGGCAACCAGGTACCGGGCATGGCTATGCGGCCATCACCTACGGCTGGCTGGTCGGCGAACTGCTGCGGCGGGCCGATAACCGCGGGCCGGGCGAGTCCATCGTGGCGCGGGTGGCCAAACCCCTGGGGCTGGATTTCCACGTCGGGCTGGCGGATGAGGAGTTCCACCGCGTCGCGCACATCGCCCGCGGCAAGGGCAATGTCGGCGACGAAGCGGCCCAGCGTCTGTTGCAGGTGACCATGCGCGAACCCGCGGCCATGGCCACGCGCGCCTTCACCAATCCGCCATCGGTGCTGACCAGTACCAACAAGCCGGAGTGGCGACGCATGCAACAGCCTGCGGCGAACGGCCATGGCAATGCCCGCAGCCTGGCTGGTTTCTACGCCGGTTTGCTCGACGGCAGCCTGCTCGAATCCGACATGCTTGCCGAGCTTACCCGGGAGCACAGCCTGGGCCTGGACAAGACGCTCATGACGCCCACGCGATTCGGCCTGGGCTGCATGCTCGACCAGCCACAGGTGGCCAACGCCACCTTCGGCCTGGGTGCGGGCGCCTTCGGTCACCCCGGGGCAGGGGGCTCGGTGGGCTTCGCCGATCCGGAACATGATGTTGCCTTTGGTTTTGCCGTGAACACCCTGGGCCCCTATATACTGATGGACCCGCGGGCACAGCACCTGGTGCGCGTTCTGCGCAGTTGTCTCTGAAGCGATTGATCACAAATCGACCAGCGGTCGCCCATTGGGCTATGACTGCTCTACTCTATCAATCAATAATTTAGGCCGGTTTGTTAAACCGGTTTGTATTTACCAACACCTTGTGGAATGCACCATGTCACCGAATAAATCCATCGCGTTTGCCTTGTGCCTGGCCGCTACCGGTTGTGCTCAAACTCCCCAGGATTCCTCGGCCCAGGGCGGGCATGCCTGGTGGCCATTTGGCCGTGACGCAGTCGCCAGCAAGGCGGCTGACAAGGAAGTCGAGCAGGCCATCACCGACAAGGTGGCCAAAGCCGATTCCAAGTCCGACAGCGAAAGCCGTTGGTGGTGGCCGTTCGGCGCCAGCAGCACCCCTGCCCAGGCCAAGGTTGCCGACGTGCCGAAGGTCGACCCCAAGGTCACCCAGGCCTGGCTCGACGCCTACGAGCCGAAGCTGCGCGAAGCCATCAAGGACAGCAAGTTCGAACTCGAGCGTCGCGAAGACCTGCTGGTGATCACCGCACCGGTCGACTCCTCGTTCAACCCCGACCGGCCTTCGATGCTGCTGCCGATCAGCCTCGGCCCGATCACCCGCGTGGCCAAGGCCATCGACGCCGATCACAAGACAGCCGTGCTGGTCCTGGGCCATGCCGACACCAGCGGCCCCGGGCCGCTGAACCAGAAACTGAGCCAGGAGCGTGCGCAGTCGATCGCCTCGATCTTCCGCCTCAGCGGTCTGCAGCGTGATCGCCTGATGCTGCGTGGCATGGGTTCGGTCATGCCCCGTGCCGCCAACGACAGTGTCGAAGGTCGTTCGCTCAATCGTCGCGTGGAAATTCTCCTGACCCCGCAGAACACCATGCTGGCCCTGCTGGCCAAGTACAACCAGCCGACTTTCACTGCCGCTGAAATGCTTGCCACCCAGGACGTCAAAGCCGTGCCTGCACCGGTTGCCAAACCTGCCGCCAAGGCGCCTGCCAAGGCTGCAACCGCGAAGAAAACCGCAGCCAAGCCAGCCGTGGCCAAGAAAGCCGCCCCGGCTGCCAAGAAAACCGAGGCCAAGAAAGCCGTCGCCAAGAAAGCCGTGAGCAACGACCAGGCCAAGGCGCACTGATGCAAGGATCGCTGCCATGACGCAAGCCCTGGCCGACATGCGCCGTAGTTACACCCGTGATGGGCTGGACGAGGCGCAGGCACCGTCCGAGCCCTTCGCGCTGTTTCGCCAGTGGTTCGGCGAGGCAGTCCAGACCGAGCAGGCGCCGGTGGAAGCCAACGCGATGACGCTGGCCACCGTCGATGCCGAAGGTCGTCCCCATTGTCGCGTGTTGCTGCTCAAGGGCCTGGATGATCAGGGTTTCACCTTCTTCAGCAACTACGACAGTGCCAAGGGCCAGCAGCTGGCAGATCGGCCGTTTGCGGCCATGACCTTCTTCTGGCCTACCCTCGAGCGACAAGTGCGAATAGAAGGGCGGGTGAGCAAGGTCAGCGTGGCCGAATCCGATGCCTACTATCGGGTCCGTCCCCTTGGCAGTCGCCTCGGTGCCTGGGCCTCGCCGCAGAGCCAGGTCATTGCCGATCGCAGCGAGCTGCAAGCGCTGCTGCAGGCAACCGAGCAGCGCTTCAGCGCTGCCGAGCCCGAGTGCCCCGCGCACTGGGGTGGTTATCGCTTGGTGGCTGATCGAATCGAGTTCTGGCAGGGGCGTCCCAGTCGCCTGCACGACCGCCTCAACTATCGCTTGCAAGCCGGTTCGTGGGTTCGCGAACGTCTGGCTCCCTGACCCTGCCTTGACCTTTTGCCACTGCCCGTTGTCCAGACGTTCAGTGGCTCGTCGAGCATCCAGGCCCGCGTCCGCGCCCTTTGACGCACCTTTGACGTAAATTTTTATAGACCGTGTCGTGACAGCCGTTGGCCTGCGGCGTCTAATGCACACATGTCCCATGGAGTCCTGCCAAAATGCGCAAGTCAGTTCTGCTAGTTGCCTGCTTCACCACGATGTCCCTGCTGCTGGGCGGATGTGCCTCCAACCTGTCGGGCGACTCCTACTCGCGCGACGAGGCGCGCCGTGTGCAAACCGTGCGCATGGGCACCATCGAGTCGCTGCGTCCGGTCAAGATCGAAGGCACCAAGACACCGATCGGCGGTGGCGCGGGTGCCGTGGTCGGTGGTGTTGCCGGCAGTGCAGTCGGTGGCGGTCGCGGCAGCATCGTCGCTGCCGTGATCGGCGCCGTGGCTGGCGGTCTGCTGGGCTCGGCCACCGAAGAAGGATTCACCCGCACACAGGGTGTGGAAATCACCGTGCGCGAGGACGACGGCAGCATGCGTGCCTACGTTCAGGCCGTACAGGAGAACGAAGTGTTCCGTGTCGGCGAGCGTGTACGCATCATGACGGTAGACGGCACCAGCCGCGTTTCGCACTAAGCGAACTCGTCGACGAAAAAACCGGCCTAGGCCGGTTTTTTTGCGCCCGCTTGAGGCGTGAGCGGCATGCGTTTTCCAGGCAATGCCAATACGCAGTGGCGAAGGGTCAGTGCAGACCCAGAATATCCCGCGCTACGGCTTCGGCGATACGTACGCCGTCCACGCCGGCGGAGAGGATCCCGCCCGCATAGCCCGCACCTTCACCGGCCGGGAACAGACCCTTGAGGTTCAGGCTCTGGTAGTCGGCACCACGGGTGATGCGCAGGGGCGAGGACGTGCGTGTCTCGATGCCGGTCAGCACGGCGTCATGCATCGAGAAGCCTTTGATCTGGCGTTCGAATGCCGGCAGGGCCTCGCGGATCGCTTCGATGGCGAAAGCCGGCAGCGACAGTGCCAGGTCGCCTAGCGTGACCCCCGGTTTGTACGAAGGCTCGACGCTGCCCAGTGCTGTGGAGGGCTTGCCGGCAACGAAGTCGCCCAGCAATTGCGCCGGCGCCTGATAGTTGCTGCCACCCAGCAGGTAAGCCGTGGACTCGAGCTGTTCCTGCAGTTCGATGCCGGCCAGCGGGCCGCCGGGATAGTCCTGTTCCGGGGTAATGCCGACGACGATGCCTGAGTTGGCATTGCGCTCGTTGCGCGAATACTGGCTCATGCCGTTGGTGACCACGCGACCCGGTTCGGACGTGGCCGCGACCACGGTACCGCCGGGGCACATGCAGAAGCTGTACACCGAGCGGCCATTCTTGGCGTGGTGGACCAGTTTGTAGTCAGCGGCACCCAGCTTCGGGTGGCCGGCGTACTTGCCCAGCCGGGCGCGGTCGATGATGCCCTGCGGGTGCTCCACGCGAAAACCGATGGAGAAGGGCTTGGCTTCCATGAACACATTGCGCGCGTGCAGCATGCGAAAGGTATCCCGGGCGCTGTGTCCCAGGGCCATGACCACATGGTTGGAGAGCAACTGCTCGCCGCTTTCCAGAACCACTCCCTGCAGCCGCTCGCCATCGACCAGCAGGTCGGTGACTTTCTGCTCGAAGCGGATCTCGCCGCCCAGCGCGATGATCTGCTGGCGCATGTTCTCGACCATGCCGGTCAGGCGGAACGTGCCGATGTGTGGCTTGCTGACGTAGAGGATTTCCTCGGGCGCTCCAGCCTTGACGAACTCGTGCAGAACCTTGCGCCCATGGTGCTGTGGGTCCTTGATCTGGCTGTAGAGCTTGCCATCGGAAAAGGTGCCGGCACCGCCCTCGCCGAATTGCACGTTGGACTCGGCGTTCAGCACGTTCTTGCGCCACAGGCCCCAGGTGTCCTTGGTGCGCTGGCGCACCTCCTTGCCACGCTCGAGCACGATGGGCTTGAAGCCCATCTGCGCCAGCAGCAGGGCGGCGAAGATCCCGCAGGGGCCGAAACCCACGACCAGAGGGCGCTGGGCATAGTCCCCTGGCGCATGCCCGACTACCTTGTAGCTGACATCCGGGGCCACGTTGACGTTGTGGTCATCGGCGAAGCGCTCGAGCACCGCGGCTTCGTCGCGCACTTGCAGATCGACGGTGTAGATGAACTGCAGTTCGCTGTTCTTCTTGCGCGCATCGTAGCTGCGTTTGAATAGAGTGAAGTCGAGCAGGTCGGCGTCGGCGATGCCCAGGCGCTGCACGATGGCAGGTTGCAGGGCGTCGTCGGAGTGGTCCAGGGGCAACTTGAGTTCGGTGATTCGTAGCATGACAGGTCCAAAAATCCGGGCGCGCCCCGGGGGCATAACAGAACCCGGCATTATAAACGCGATGCGCTGCCCGTCGTCAGGTAAAAAACGCTGGACGGTGCAGCTTACTGATTGCGTGCGCCGCCGAAGGTCGCGCAGCCACGCTGCACGTCGCCGTTGACGCGCAGTTCGGCAGCGAGGAATTGCACACCCTGATTGCGCGTATCGACGCAGCGTTGCGGTGCCACCCACAGCTCGATGCGCTGGCCGTTGGCCTCGGTGGACAGGTTGAAGCGGCCATCGCCGACCTGTTCCTCGACATAGGGCAGGGCCAAGGGAACCTGACCTTCGCGATCCACGATCATGCCCTGGCCGGTCACCCTGACCTGCCAGCGCGGGGACTCGCCAGCGGCACTCAGGCTGGACAGTTTGAAGTCCGGGTCCTTGCACGCGGCCAGCGAGCGATCGAGTCGATACAGCTGCTGCAGGCGCAGTTGGCCATCGGTGCTGCCGTTGGTGCTGGCGTCGAAACGTCCGCGCAGGTCGGCATACACCACAGGGCGATTGCCGGCCAGTTGCGAGGCCTCCTGCAATACGCCGGTGCCGTTGCTGTCGGTTACCGCATAGCGGCGCGGGTCACCACAGGGCTGAAAGAACAGCCGGCCGTTGTCGCCCTGCAGGGCGCCTTGCATGCGGGTCAGGCCTGCAGTGGAAGGGGCATCCGCAGCGCGGTTGAAGATGGACTGGCAGCTGGCGAGCAGTGGCAGCAGGGCGAGCATGGCGAGGGAGCGGGGCAGGTGCATCGTGGGTCTCCTGAACGATGAGGAGCACGGTAGCACAGGGCCCGTGAAAAGCGTGTTCGCAGGAATTGTGTGTGGGCAATGTTGGCCTCTTCGCGGGCAGAGCCCGCTCCCACAAGTGATTGTGTGTGGGAGCGGGCTCTGCCCGCGAAAGGGTTGCTAGGGTATGCCTGGCGGCCCGCTCAACCGCCCAGGTAGGCCTCGCGCACCTTGGGGTCGGTGAGCAGGGTTTCGCCGCTGCCTTGCATGACAACCCGACCGTTTTCCAGCACGTAGGCACGGTCGGCGATCTTCAGGGCCTGGTTGGCGTTCTGTTCGACCAGGAACACCGTGACCCCATCACGGCGCAACTGCTCGATGATGTCGAAGATCTGCTGGATTATGATCGGTGCCAGCCCCAGGGAGGGTTCATCGAGCAACAGCAGCTTGGGCTTGCTCATCAGCGCGCGGCCGATGGCGAGCATCTGCTGTTCACCGCCCGACATGGTGCCCCCGCGCTGGCTGAAGCGTTCCCTGAGCCGCGGGAACAAGGCCAGGACCTTGTCCATCTGCTCCTCGTAGTCGCCCTTGTCGGTGAAGAACCCACCCATGGCCAGGTTTTCCTCGACGGTCAGGCGCGCGAACACCCGGCGGCCTTCGGGCACCACGGCGATGCTCTTGCGCATGATCTCCGCTGACTCCTTACCCACCAGCTCCTCGCCCATGTAGCGAATGCTCCCCGAGTGCGCCCGCGGCGCGCCGCACAAGGTCATCAGCAGGGTTGACTTGCCCGCGCCGTTGGCCCCGATGAGGGTGACGATCTCGCCTTGGCGAACCTCCACATTGACCCCGTGCAGCGCCTGGATCTTGCCGTAGAAGGTAGAAACGTTTTCGAACTGCAGCATTTACGCTTCCCCCAGGTAGGCTTTGATGACGTCAGGATTGTCGCGGATCTGCTCCGGCGTACCATCGGCCAGGGGCGTGCCCTGGTTGATCACGACGATGTGGTCGGAAATGCTCATGACCAGTTTCATGTCGTGCTCGATCAGCAGCACGGTTGCGTTGTGCTCTTCACGCAGCACCCCGATCAGCGCCTTGAGGTCGTCGGTTTCGCGCGGGTTGAGACCGGCCGCCGGTTCGTCGAGCATCAGCATGCGCGGCCGAGTCATCATGCAGCGGGCAATCTCCAGGCGGCGCTGCTGCCCGTAGGCGAGCGTCCCTGCGGTGCGGTTGGCGAACTCCTTGAGGTTGACCTTTTCCAGCCAGTACTCGGCGTACTCCATGGCATCCCTTTCGCTCTTGCGAAAGTTGGGCGTCTTGAACAGGCCGGCGAAAAAATTGGTGTTCAAGTGCCGATGCTGGGCGATCAGCAGGTTTTCCAGTGCGGTCATTTCCTTGAACAGCCGCACGTTCTGGAAGGTGCGCACCACGCCCTTGCGAGCGATCTGATGGCCAGGCAGGCCCTGGATCGGCTGGCCATCGAGCAGGATGGTCCCGCCGCTGGGCTTGTAGAAGCCGGTCAGGCAGTTGAACACCGTGGTCTTGCCGGCGCCGTTGGGGCCGATGAGGGCCACCACCTGCTTTTCCTTCACGCTCAGGGCCACGCCGTTGACCGCCAGCAGGCCGCCGAAGCGCATGCTCAGGTCGGTGACTTGCAGAATGTTCTGGCTCATTTGCGCAGCTCCAGGTGGGGACGCTGCATCGGAAGCAAGCCTTGCGGACGCCAGATCATCATCAGCACCATCAGGGCGCCGAACATCAACATGCGGTAGTCACTGAACTCACGCATCAATTCAGGCAGCAGGATCATCACGATGGCGGCAAGGATCACCCCCAGTTGCGAGCCCATGCCCCCCAGCACAACGATGGCAAGAATGATCGCCGACTCGATGAAGGTGAACGATTCCGGGGTGACCAGGCCTTGCCGTGCCGCGAAGAAACTGCCGGCGAAGCCTGCGAATGCCGCACCCAAAGTGAACGCGGAGAGCTTGATCACGGTCGGGTTGAGGCCCAGCGCGCGGCAGGCGATCTCGTCCTCGCGCAGCGCTTCCCAGGCTCGTCCGATGGGCATGCGCAGCAAGCGGTTGATGACGAACAGCGCCGCCAGGGCCATCAGCAGAGCGATCAGGTAGAGAAAGATGACCTTGCCGATCGGGCTGTATTCCAGGCCGAAGAACTGGTAGAAGGTCTGGCTGCCCTCGGCGGCGCGGCGCTCGAACGAGAGGCCGAAGAACGTCGGCTTTTCGATGTTGCTGATGCCGTTCGGGCCGCCGGTGATGTCGGTGAGGTTGCGCAGGAATATCCGGATGATTTCCCCGAAGCCCAGGGTCACGATGGCCAGGTAATCACCACGCAGGCGCAGCACCGGGAAGCCCAGGAGGAAACCGAACGTGGCCGCCAGCAGACCGGCCAGTGGCAGGCACTCCCAGAAGCTCAGGCCGAAATAATGCGAGAGCAGGGCATAGCCGTAGGCGCCGACTGCATAGAAACCCACGTAACCCAGGTCGAGCAGGCCAGCCAGGCCGACCACGATGTTCAGGCCCAGGCCGAGCATCACGTAGATCAGGATCAGGGTTGCGATGTCAACCGCGCCACGCGAACCGAAGAACGGCCAGATGAACGCCAGCACCACCAGGGCCAGGATGAACCAGCGCTGAGTGCTGGGCAGGGTGAGGAAGTTCGAGGCCTTGGCCGGTATCAGCGGCCTGCTCGAATCGCGGCGCAGGCCACCGATGCGCTCGGCGAACAGCACCCGCAGGAACATCAGCAGCGAACAGCCGGCAATGGTCAGCAGGGTGCCGGTGCTGGCGTTCTGCACAACCAGGGTAACGCCGGAGAAGGCCAGTTTCAGGCCCAGTACCGGATAGGCCACGGCCCATACCAATGCCGCGCTGAAAAGCGCGGATCTAAGAGACTTGCTCATACTTTCTCAACCTCCGGACGGCCCAGGATGCCGGTCGGACGGAATAATAGAACCAGGACCAGCAGGCCGAACGACACGACGTCCTTGTACTGGTCACCAAAGATATCCGCGCCGAACGCTTCGGCTACGCCCAGCACCAGGCCACCCAGCATGGCGCCTGGAATGCTGCCGATACCGCCCAGCACCGCTGCGGTGAAGGCCTTGAGCCCGACCAGGAAGCCGGCGCTGGGGTTGATCACGCCATACTGCATGCTCAACAGCACGGCCGCGACTGCGGCCAGTGCCGCGCCTATCACGAAGGTGAGGGCGATGATCGCGTTGGTGTTGATGCCCAGCAGGTTGGCCATTTTCATGTCCTCGGCGCAGGCGCGGCAGGCGCGACCCATGCGTGAGCGGGAAATGAACAGCGTCAGGCCGTACATCGCGCCCAGCGTGACCAGGAATACCAGAATCTGCATGTAGGAAATCTGTACTTCCTCGGCACCACCGGGGCCGAAGGTCAGGCTGCCGGGGAGCAGATTGGGAATGGCGAAGTTGCCGGAACCCTGGGACAGCTGCACCGAATTCTGCAGGAAGATCGACATGCCGATCGCCGAGATCAGCGGGATCAACCGGTTGCTGTTGCGCAGCGGTCGATAGGCGACACGTTCGATGCTGTAGCCATAGGCACTGGTGACCAGGATGGCGGCGGCGAAACCGGCGATCATCAGTACCGGAAGACTGTGGATGCCCAGCATGGCCAGGCCAGCCAGAACGATGAAGGTGACATACGAACCGATCATGTACACCTCGCCATGGGCGAAGTTGATCATGCCGATGATGCCGTACACCATCGTGTAGCCGATGGCGATCAATGCATAGGTGCTGCCGATGGTCAGGCCATTCACCAACTGCTGCATGTAATGGAATAATTCAGGCATTTACCGCGCTCCTAAAAACCTGTTCGCATTTCTCCAGCCATGTCCCGAGCGCTCTCCTTGGCGCAGTGTTGCCGGGCAGGGCAGGTGAACCGCTGGTCACGGTTTCAAGATTTTCAGGGGGCCGGCCGGTAGTTCGCACCGGCCGTACCCGTCACTCGTAAAACAAAGCCCACTGCGATGCAGTGGGCTTTGTGGGGGTGTTGCCAGGCTTACTGGGCGGCTTCGGTCTTGGGTTTGCCGAAATGCCACTCGTAGACCACGAACTGGAAGTTCTTCAGGTCGCCCTTGGCGTCATAGCTCAGATCGCCCATGGGCGTCTTGAAGGTACCGGCGTGGATGGCCTCGGCCACTTTGTCGGTGTCTTCGCTCTTGGCGGCGGTGATGCCGTCGGCAATCACTTGCACGGCCGAGTACGACGGGTAGACGAACGGACCGCTCGGGTCTTGCTTCTTGTCCTGGAATGCCTTGGTCAGCGCGATGTTTTCAGGATCCTTGTCGAAAGACTTGGGCAAGGTCACCAGCAGGCCTTCGGAGGCTTCGCCTGCGATCTGCGAGATGGAATCGTTGCCCACGCCTTCAGGGCCCATGAACTTGGCGTTCAGGCCTTTCTCCTTGGACTGGCGCAGGATCTGGCCCAGCTCGGGGTGGTAGCCGCCGTAGTAGACGAAGTCGACGTTGGCCTGCTTGAGCTTGGCGATCAGCGATGAAAAATCCTTGTCGCCGGCGTTGATGCCTTCGAACACGGCGACTTTCACGCCCTTGCCTTCAAGCGTGGTCTTGACCGCCGTGGCAATACCTTCGCCGTACTGCTGCTTGTCGTGGACGACGGCAACGATCTTGGGTTTGACCACATCGGCGATGTAGTTGCCGGCGGCAGGGCCCTGGGCGCTGTCCAGGCCGATAGTACGGAATACCAGCTTTTTGCCCTTGGCGGTGATATCGGGGCTGGTGGCCGCCGGGGTCACCATGATGATGCCTTCGTCTTCGTAGACATCGGATGCCGGCTGGGCGGAACTGGAGCACAGGTGACCAACGACGAACTTGACGCCGTCATTGACCACCTTGTTGGCCACCGCAACGGCCTGCTTGGGATCGCAGGCGTCGTCGTATTCGACGGCTACGAGCTGCTTGCCGTCAACGCCGCCCTTGGCGTTGATCTGCTCGATAGCCATCTTCGCGCCGTTGAACTGCATGACGCCGTATTCGGCAACCGGGCCGGTCTTGGGCCCGGCGATGCCGATCTTGATGGTGTCGGCTGCCATCGAGTGGCTGGCGACGCCGGCCAGAACCAGAGCGGCAAACAGTTTGGAAATCTGCTTATTCATTAGTGCTCCATTTTTGCGTTGTAGTTTTTATAGTCCTGGCCGAACAGGCGGCGGACCGAATCTGGGCCACACTCACCGCTTTACCCCCTCGGCGAGCCATGGCAGACGACATCCGAATCTGCACCCGACAACTGTACCGGTACAGTGTAGAGCGCCGGTTTGCCGGTTGGAAAGCTGGCGTTTGCAGCGAAAGCGATCGGTTGTCGCTAAATCGACATAAAGTTATAGATTCAAGTACATGCTGGCGTCCGGCCAGACAAATAAAGCCGGTTTGTCGGGGCAAAACTCGAACCTATATATTGCAACCGGGTTTTTCCAGACAACTCGGACCGCTATCATGGCGCCGATTTTTTCCTGACGGTGAAACCCATGACTGAAGACGCTAGCACCCTCTATGCCAAATTGCTTGGCGAGACCGCAATTATCGACTGGCAGGCATTGCAGCCCTTCTTCGCCAAGGGTGCCCTGTTGTGGGTCGAGCCTGGCCTGGATTTGATCACCGTAGGGCAGGCGTTGGCCGAAGACAAGCACGCTGAGGTCGCCCAATGGCTGGCCGATGGAAAGGTCGAGAAGCTGTCTGCGCCGCGGGCCTTGGATTTTTGCGAACGCGATCCGGTGCTGTGGGCGGTGGTGGTGTCACCGTGGGTGGTGATCCAGGAAAGGGTAGGGGAATAATGCATGCACCACGGCGGTGCGTGGTCGAGGTCAAACGCGCCGGTCTTCGCAACTGCTGATCGTGGTCATCGGCAACCACCCGCGTGCCAGCGAACGCTGGCGACACGGCCAGTAACAGTCGGGGTGATTCCGTAACGCCCTCCCGCGCAGGCTCACGCCCGCGCGGGAAGGCAGCGGTCAGCCGGCTACCAGCACGCGAATAGCTTCCAGGCGCAGGGCAGCCTTGTCGAGCATGGCCAGGCCGTCTTCACGCTGTTTGCGCAGGGCAACCAGTTCGCTGTCCCGGACGGTCGGATTGACCGCCTGCAACGCCGTCAAGCGTGCCAGTTCCTCTTCCGTTTCGGCAGCCAGGCGGTGCTGCGCCTGTGCGACGCGTTCGGCATGCCGCGGCGCGATCTTGCTTTCGCCGGCGGTGATGCGCGGTGCGAGCACATCGCGCTGCGCCTGGATGAACTTGTTGGCGCTGGCCTTGGGGACGCTTTCGAGCTGATCGTTGAGGGTTTCGAACGACACTCGCGATGCCAGGTCGTTGCCATTGGTGTCGAGCAGGCAGCGCAGCGCAGCAGGCGGCAAGTAGCGGCCCAGCTGCAGCGAGCGCGGCGCGACCACTTCGCTGACGTAAAGCAGTTCCAGCAGCACGGTGCCTGGCTTGAGCGCCTTGTTCTTGATCAGCGCCACGGCGGTGTTGCCCATCGAGCCCGCCAGTACCAGGTCCATGCCGCCCTGCACCATGGGGTGCTCCCAGGTGATGAACTGCATGTCCTCGCGCGACAATGCCTGCTCGCGGTCGTAGGTGATGGTCACGCCTTCGTCGTCGCCGAGCGGAAAGCTGGCATCGAGCATCTTCTCGCTGGGGCGCAGGATCAACGCGTTGTCGGAATGGTCTTCGCTGTCGATGCCGAAGGCATCGAAGAGGGTTTCCATGTAGATCGGCAGGGCGAATTGATCGTCCTGCTCTTCGATGGCAGCCACCAGAGCCTGGCCTTCGCCGTCGCCGCCGGAGTTGAGCTCCAGCAGCCGGTCGCGCCCGGTGTGCAGCTCGCTTTCCAGCGACTCACGACGGCTGCGCGCCTCGTCGATCAGCGCTTGCCATTCGCCGTCGTCGGCGTTTTCCAGCATCGGCAGCAGGCGCGGACCGAACTGGTGCTGCAACGCGTTACCCGTAGGACAGGTGTTGAGAAAGGCGTTGAGCGCGCTGTGGTACCACTGGAACAGGCGTTCCTGCGGGCTGTTTTCCAGGTACGGCACATGCAGCTCGATGATGTGTTTCTGGCCGATTCGGTCGAGGCGGCCGATGCGCTGCTCGAGCAGGTCGGGGTGCGCAGGCAGGTCGAACAGCACCAGATGGTGGGCGAACTGGAAGTTGCGGCCCTCGCTGCCGATTTCCGAACAGATCAGCACCTGCGCGCCGAATTCTTCATCGGCGAAATAGGCCGCTGCGCGGTCCCGCTCCAGAATGCTCATGCCTTCGTGGAACACCGTGGCCAGGGTGCCGGAGCGCACGCGCAGGGCGTCTTCCAGGTCCATCGCGGTTTCGGCGTGAGCGCAGATGACCAGCACCTTGGTGCGCTTGAGCATCTTGAGCGTGTCGATCAGCCATTCCACTCGCGGATCGAAGCGCCACCAGCGTTCGGCGTCGCTGTCCTCGGCCTGGGCCTGGAAGCCGACTTCCGGGTACAACTCGGCGTGTTCGCCCAGCGGCAGCTCCAGGTAGGCGTCCGGGCACGGCAGTGGGTAGGGGTGCAGCTTGCGTTCGGGGAAGCCCTGCACGGCGGCGCGGGTGTTGCGGAACAATACGCGCCCGGTGCCGTGGCGATCGAGCAGTTCGCGGATCAGCCGTGGGCCGGCTTCCTCGTCGCCCGCATTGACCGCGGCGACCAGTGTGTCGCCCTGGGCGCCAAGCAGCCCATGGATAGTCTGTTGCGCGGTGCTCGACAAGCTGCCCTTGTCGAGCAGTTCCTGCACGGCTTCGGCGACCGGACGATAGTTTTCGCTTTCGGCACGAAAGGCCGCCAGGTCATGGAAGCGGTTCGGATCGAGCAGGCGCAGGCGTGCGAAGTGGCTGTCCTGGCCCAGTTGCTCCGGGGTAGCGGTGAGCAGCAGAACGCCGGGGATGACTTCGGCCAGTTGCTCGACCAGCGAGTACTGCGGGCTGGCCTTCTCCTCGTGCCACACCAGGTGATGGGCCTCGTCGACCACCAGCAGGTCCCAGCCGGCGGCGAACAACGCATCCTGGGCCTTTTCATCTTCGGTCAGCCATTCCAGCGAGACCAGCGCCAGTTGCGCGTCCTCGAAGGGGTTGCTGGCATCGCTTTCGATGAAGCGCTCGGCATCGAACAGGGCCACCTGCAGGTTGAAGCGCCGGCGCATTTCCACCAGCCATTGGTGCTGCAGGTTTTCCGGGACCAGGATCAGCACGCGGCTGGCTCGCCCGGACAGCAGCTGGCGATGAATCACCAGGCCGGCTTCGATGGTCTTGCCCAGGCCCACTTCGTCGGCCAGCAATACGCGCGGGGCGATGCGGTCGGCGACTTCGCGGGCAATGTGCAGCTGGTGCGCGATGGGTTGCGCACGCACGCCGCCCAGGCCCCAGAGCGAGGACTGCAACTGCTTGCTGGTATGTTCCAGGGTGTTGTAGCGCAGCGAAAACCACGGCAGCGGGTCGATCTGGCCGGCGAACAGGCGGTCGCTGGCCAGGCGGAACTGGATGAAATTGGACAGCTGGGTTTCAGGCAGTGTGCGTTGCTCGTTCTGCGCATTGAGGCCGTGGTAGACCAACAGGCCGTCGGCATCGTCGACCTCGCGGACGGTCAGTTTCCAGCCTTCGAAGTGGGTGATCACATCGCCTGGAGAAAAGCGCACGCGCGTCAACGGAGCATTGCGCAATGCGTACTGGCGGGTTTCGCCGGTGGCCGGGTAGAGCACGGTGAGCAAGCGACCGTCCTGGGCCAGGACGGTGCCCAGGCCGAGTTCCGCTTCGCTGTCGCTGATCCAGCGTTGCCCCGGTTGATACTGCTGCGCCATGCTGCCTGTCTCCCGCTTTTGAAAAGGCGCTGATTCTAACGGATTGGGGGGCGCAGGGCCAAAGGTATGCTGAATAATCTGGGCGCCGCGCGCCGATGCCGCAGACCGGCCCCGGCGGGCACGCAAATCCAATCTGCCGGTGTCCGGGCAGACGCGTTAGGATAGCCGCCTGTTTTGCTCAGTCTTTGATCGGGAGTAGCCATGAGCACCGTGAATCGCGCAGCGGTGGAAGCCGTCCTTCGCCAGTACACCGACCCCTATATGAACCAGGACCCGGTCAGTGCCGGGTGCGTGCAGGCCATCGATATCGATGGCGCGCAGGTGCAGGTGCGCTTGCAGCTGGGGTATGCCGCCGGCCTGTTCAAGAATGGCTGGGCCCAGGTACTGCAGACGGCCATCGAAAACCTGGACGGGGTCGACCGCGCTCGCGTGCAGATCGATTGCGTGGTGCAGGCGCACAAGGCGCAGGCGCAGATTCCCGGGCTGGCCAACGTCAAGAACGTGGTGGCCGTGGCATCGGGCAAGGGGGGAGTCGGCAAGTCGACCACGGCCGCCAACCTGGCCCTGGCCCTGGCCCGCGAAGGCGCCCGGGTGGGCATCCTCGATGCCGACATCTATGGCCCCAGCCAAGGCGTGATGTTCGGCATCGCCGAGGGCACTCGGCCCAAGGTCAAGGACCAGAAATGGTTCGTGCCCATTCAGGCGCATGGCGTGGAGGTGATGTCGATGGCCTTTCTCACCGACGACAACACCCCCATGGTCTGGCGTGGTCCGATGGTGTCGGGCGCGCTGTTGCAATTGGTCACCCAGACTGCCTGGGACGACCTCGACTACCTGGTCATCGACATGCCGCCGGGTACTGGCGACATTCAGCTGACCCTGGCGCAGAAGGTGCCGGTGGCGGGTGCGGTGATCGTCACCACGCCTCAGGACCTGGCGCTGCTGGACGCCCGCAAGGGTGTCGAGATGTTCCGCAAGGTGCACATTCCCGTGCTCGGTGTGGTCGAGAACATGGCCGTGCACATCTGCTCCAACTGCGGTCATGCCGAACATCTCTTCGGCGAAGGCGGCGGCGAGAAGCTGGCATCGCAATACGGCGTGGAGCTGCTGGCGTCGCTGCCATTGTCGATGCTGATTCGCGAACAGGCCGACGGTGGCAAACCGACGGCGGCGGCCGAGCCGGAGAGCCAGATCGCCATGGTCTACCAGGAGCTGGCGCGGCATGTCGGTGCGCGGATCGTGTTGCAGGAAGCCAGTGCGCAGGCAATGCCCAGCATTACCGTCAGCGACGACTGAACTGCCCAGCCCCGTGAGTGACGGCGCGCATGGCGCCCGCCGTCACCTGTAGCTGAAAAGATCAAATTGCGGGCATAAAAAAACCCCGCCGGTGAGGGCGGGGTTCTTCAGAAGCTGTTCAGCTCAAGTTATACGACTTGAACTTCTTCAGCTTGCATGCCTTTCTGACCGCGGGTAGCGATGAAAGAGACCTGCTGGCCTTCTTTCAGGCTTTTGAAGCCGTCAGCCTGAATGGCTTTGAAGTGTACGAACAGGTCGTCACCGGATTGTGGAGTGATGAAGCCGAAGCCTTTTTCATCGTTGAACCACTTGACGGTACCGGTTTGGCGATTGGACATGGTGTATCTCCTTGAACAAAGTTAACTGCGGTTCGGGAAAAGCCCTGGCCGAGACTGAGTGCAAAGAGCAGGAAAATTCATGAAGATGTTGGACATCGGGTAGAGATTCTCAGTGACACAAGCAACACAGTGGCGCCACCTTAACCCTTTTTCAGGAACGTGCCAATGGTCTTTGCAGGGTTTCTTGCAAATAGTGCTCGGCGGCCATGCGCAGCCTGGTGGCAGGTTCGCCGCGCCATGGGCGAGGCAGTCTTTGAACCGCAGCGCGAGGCCCGGTAAGATGCGCTTCGGACTTTATTCACCTCGTTATTCAGGACACCCGCCATGAGCATCAAATCGGACAAGTGGATTCGCCGCATGGCGCAGGAACACGGCATGATCGAACCCTACGTCGAGCGTCAGGTGCGCGGCGAAGGCGCCCAGCGGGTGATTTCCTTCGGGGTGTCCAGCTACGGCTACGACGTGCGCTGCGCCGACGAATTCAAGGTGTTCACCAACATCAACTCGGCCACGGTAGATCCGAAGAACTTCGACGAAAAGAGCTTCGTCGACATCAAGAGCGACGTCTGCATCATCCCACCCAACTCCTTTGCCCTGGCGCGCACGGTCGAGTACTTCCGCATTCCACGCAACGTGCTGACCATCTGCCTGGGCAAGAGCACCTACGCGCGCTGCGGCATCATCGTCAACGTCACGCCGCTGGAGCCGGAATGGGAAGGGCATGTGACCCTGGAGTTCTCCAATACCACCACGCTGCCGGCCAAGATCTATGCGAACGAAGGGGTGGCGCAGATGCTGTTCCTGGAGTCCGACGAAGAATGCGAGGTGTCCTACAAGGATCGTGGCGGGAAATATCAGGGCCAGCGCGGCGTGACCCTGCCACGCACCTGATTCCGGCAGACAGGTGGGCAGACAGGTGGGCAGACAGGTGAAAGCCATCGAGGCGAACTAGTTATCATTTTACTACTCCATATGAGTGACTTGCCCGGTTTACCCACCGTATTCCGGGCCATTGCTCAGGAGTGTCTATGAAAATCGACCCGACTATCAGTGCTCAACTGGCTCAGCTGCAGCCCAACCAGATTGGCCTACTCGCCTGGTCGCTTCTGGCCGATTCCTACGGCCATATGGCTGGCGGCGTACCTGGCCAACCCGATCCTGATACCCCGCAACCACCGGAGCCAGGCAGCCCGACCATTCCGGACGAGCCGCCCCCCGCGCCGGTGGTCTGACGCTCAAGCGACCCGCCAGACGCCGCCGTCGCCGACCACGTACACACGCTGGTCGGCGGCGCTGTCCATGTTGTAGCCACCGGTGAAAGCGCCAAATGCCGGCAGCAGGCTGACCTTGCCTCTGAGCAGGTAGCACGGCAGGCGCAGGCTTTGGCGGCCACGTCCGTGCAGCCGATAGACCGGGTGAATGTGTCCGGCCAGGACATGCAGTTCTGGGTGTGGATCGGGTTCGTGCTGCAATGCGAACGGGCCCATTTCCAGAGGTTCGGTGACCACTTCGAAACGCAGTTCCGCCGGCGGGTCGCCCGCGCGTTTGTCATGGTTGCCCCGAATCAGGGTAATGCGCAAATCTGCGACATCCGTTCGCCATGCTGCCAAGGCATCCAGCGTTCCAGTCGAATGCGATCCCGGTGCATGTAGAAAGTCGCCGAGGAATATCAGGTGTTCGGTGGGATACTTCTCCAGGATTCGGTCAATCACTTGAAGGTTGCTGGCCGTGGTGCCATGAGGCACCGGCTGGCCCAGCTTGCGGTAGGCCGCTGCCTTGCCAAAGTGCGCATCGGCTATCAACAGGGCCTTGTGCTCGGGCCAGTAGACCGCTTTCTCGGCCAGCAGCCATAGCTCGGCGCCTGCCAGTTGTACGTTGCAATACTCACTCATCCTGCGGCTTTCTCCAGGTCGCCGACCATGCGACGTATGCGGTCGGCGAGCTTCTCCGAACTCAGGCTTTCACGGAAACGCTCGACCAGCAGCGGAAAGCCCAGCGGCGTCGGACGCTTGACCGCGTGCATATCCAGACGCCGACTGGCGATCTGTTGCAGTACATGCTCCAGCCGCTGCACTTCCAGCTCCTGCTTCAAGACTTCTTCCTGCGCCTGGGTCAGCAGCAGGTTGCCGGCGTCGTACTGCTTGAATACCTGAAAGAACAGGCCGCTGGAAGCCTGAACCTGGCGGGTGCTTTTCTGCGAGCCAGGGTAACCGCCGAACACCAGGCCGGAGATCCGCGCAATCTCGCGAAAGCGCCGCAGCGCCAGTTCGCCAGCGTTCAGGCTGGCCAGTACATCGCTCAACAGGTTGTGCGCGCTGAGCAATTCAGGGTCCAGTTGGGCCGCCCAGTCCACCTCGGTGGCACTGAGCAGTTCCAGCCCATAGTCGTTCACCGCGATGGAGAATGTCAGGGGCTGGCGCTGCGCCAGGCGCCAGGCCAGCAGGCTGCCCAGGCCCAGATGCACCTGGCGACCGCCGAAGGGGTAGATGAACAGGTGCCAGCCTTCGCGCGACTTCAGCGTTTCCGCCAGTAACGTGGTTTCGCTGGGTAGCGCCGACCACTGTTGCTGTACTTCCAGCAGCGGGCGCACGGCACGCATCTCGGGGCTGTCGTACTCACCGCGGGCGGCGGCGCCCAGCTTCGCCACCAGGGCGTCGGCCAGCTCGCCGGACAGCGGCATGCGCCCGCCATTCCAGCGCGGCACGGCGGCTTTCTTGGCGGTGCTGCGCTTGACGTAGGCGGTCATGTCCTCGACCCGCACCAGCTCCAGTTGGCGCCCGGCGAACAGAAAGCCGTCACCCGGTTTGAGACGGGCGATGAACCCCTCTTCGACACTGCCCAGCGAGCGACCGCCACCGCCCTTGCTCCAGTACTTCAACTGCAGGCTGGCATCGCTGACGATGGTGCCGATGCCCATGCGATGACGACGCGCCAGGCGTGCGTCGGGGACGCGCCACAGGCCATGCTCGTCAGGCTCGACTCGACGGTAATCGGGGTAGGCAGTGAGGGAGTGGCCGCCATAGCGCACGAACGCCAGGGCCCACTGCCATTCATCCTCGGTCAGGTTGCGGTAAGCCCAGGTGGTACGCACTTCGACCAGCAATGCGTCGGGCAGGAAACCGCCGCCCAGCGCCATGCTCACCAGGTGCTGGACCAACACATCCAATGGCTTGTCGGGTGATTCGCGTGGCTCGATGCGTCGCTGCGCGACGGCATCGTGGGCTGCCGCAGCTTCGACCAGTTCCATGCTGTGGGTCGGTACCAGGGTGACCCGCGATGCCCGACCCGGTGCATGGCCGGAGCGACCGGCACGCTGCATCAAGCGCGCGATACCCTTCGCCGAGCCGATTTGCAGCACCCGTTCCACCGGCAGGAAGTCCACCCCCAAATCCAGGCTCGACGTACACACCACCGCCTTGAGCTGGCCTTGCTTGAGGGCCCGTTCGACCCACTCGCGCACTTCCCGCGACAGCGAGCTGTGATGCAGGGCGATGATGCCCGCCCAGTCCGGGCGCGCATCGAGGATGGCCTGGAACCAGATTTCGGACTGTGCACGGGTGTTGGTGAATATCAGGCAACTGTTGCTGCTTTCGACCTCGGCGACCACCTGGTCGAGCATGCGCAGACCCATGTGCCCACCCCAGGGAAACCGTTCGATGGCCGCCGGCAACAGCGTGTCGACCTCGATCGTCTTGGCCTGCGCGCCTTGCACGCTGACACTCGGCTGGCCGGGTAGCAGCACTTCCTGTGCATGCGCCTGGTTACCCAGGGTGGCGGAGATGCCCCAGACGATGAGCTGCGGGTTCCACTGCCGCAACCGCGCCAATGCCAGCTGCAACTGCACGCCGCGTTTGTTGCCGATCAGCTCGTGCCACTCATCGACGACGACCATGGCGACGCTGCTCAACTCCTCGCAAGCCTTGTCGCGGGCCAGCAGCAGCGTCAGGCTTTCCGGGGTGGTTACCAGCGCCGAGGGCAGGCGGCGCGTCTGCTTGGCGCGATCACTGCTGCTGGTGTCGCCAGTGCGCAGGCCCAGGCTCCAGCCGATCTGCAACTCATCCACCGGTATCTGCAGGGCGCGCAGGGTATCGGCGGCCAGCGCGCGCATGGGCGTGATCCATAGCACGGTCAGCGGCGCCATGACCGGCTTGCGCTTGCCCTTGGGAATGACGGGCCCGGCCTTGGCGAAGCGTTGCAGGGCGGCGAACCAGACGGCGTAGGTCTTGCCCGCGCCAGTGCTCGCGTGGAGCATGCCCGATTCGCCGCGTTTGACGGCGGCCCAGACATCCTTCTGGAACGCGAAGGGCTTCCATTGACGGCTGGCGAACCAGTGTTTGGCAAAAGCGCTGGAGGTCGGCATGCCGTGACGGAGCGTCCTTAGGTATTTCTAAAAGGACCGCGACGACCCAGGTTGGTTTGATATTTGTACAAAAACGCGTGCGTGTATCAGTATCCGGTCATTTCCAGATAGCCCTCGCCAGCGTGGCTGCCCGCCAGGGTCACCGGGCCTTCCCAGTAGGGCGTGCCCACCGCCATCCAGGCGTTCGGGTTCAACGCGGTGGTTTGCACATGCAGGCCGTGGCTGGGGATGTCGATGGCCCAGCGCGTGGGTACCTGCCGACCGGCCACGCGGGTGTCCTGCAACGGGCGCAGGGTGATGCTGCCCGGGGCCAGCGGTGTGCTGCGCCCCTGGGCGTCGATCCAGTTACCGCTGAGAAAGTCTTGCCCGCCGGCGCCGCGCAGGCGAAACACCATCAACTGCTGGCCGTCGTCCAGGTGCAGCGAAAACCAGTCCCAGCCGGCCTGATCGGCTGCCAGTGGCTGGCTGCTCCATTCCCGGTCAAGCCACGCGCGGCCCTTGACCTTATAGCGCTTGCCGTCGATCTGCAGCTGGCCGGCTGCGCTGAAGAACGGCTGGCTGTAATAATACGAGGCCTGTCCTGCATCGGACTTGCGGCTATAGCCTTGCTCGCCCTGCAGTACCAGAGGGCGCTCGCTGGTCAGGGCCAGTTGGTAGGCAAACCGTTCGCCAGTGGCCTGTACGTCCATTGCGGCGAGCGTGTGCTCGACGCCAGGCTGGCTGCGCAGGTGCCAGTCATCGATCCAGGCGTTGAACGGCATGATGCTCACACCGGCCTGGCCGATGCCTCCGCGGGCCAGGGTCTGTGCGCTGTAGTGGTCCGTTGCGGAAGTGAGTCCGGCGTGGCCGATCCACAGGTTGCGGTTACCCCAGCCCGGTTCGGTGCTGCCTGGTGCCAGGGCGCTGCGGAACAGGGTCCACTGCACGCCGAAGCGTTGCCCCTGGTCGTCTTCGAGGTTGGCGGTCAGGTACCACCACTCGATGCGGAAGTCGGGGTGAGCGCCATGGTCGGCGGGAAACTGGAAGACCTTGCCGGGGGTGACCTGGGCGAAGTCACCGGCCTGGCCGCCAAGCCCGGCAAAACCGGCAGGGGGTGGGGTTGGCTCGCAGCCGCTGGCTGCCAGCAGCAGGGCCAGCACCAGGATTCGGATCAACTTAACGCTCACTGGCCATCACTCGCAGCAGGTCGGTGGGTTGGCTGCGTTGCAGGCGCAGCATGGGCCAGGCCGAGGCCAGCATCGCCGCAATCAGCGCCAGGCCGCACAGCTGCAGGATCTGCCATGGGAACACCTGCAGGGGCAGGCGCCAGCCGAACGCCTGCACGTTGATCACCGCCACCAGGCACCATGCCAGCAGAATCCCCAGCGGGACCGCCAGCACCAGGGTCAGCAGAGCCAGGATCAAGGTCTGCGCCACACTGAGCAGGATCAGTTGGCGCCGTTGCACGCCCATTGCCCACAGCGGCGCGAGCTGACCCAGGCGACTCTGGCTCTGGGTCAGCAGGCCGATGAACAGGGCCACGCCGGCCACCCCCAGGGTCAGTGCATTCAGGGCAGCCGTGGCACTGAACGTGCGTTCGAAAACCTGCGAGGCCCAGCGCTTGAGTTGGCGTTGTTCCACCACATGGCTGTCGTCCAGGCCAAACGCTTGCTGCACTCGGCTTTTCAGGGCAGCGGTGTCGGCCTCGGCCATGCGCAGGGCAAAGCGGGCAGGTGGGGTGCCGGGCCAGTGTTGCTGGAACTGCGCGGCGCTGACCAGAATATGGCCCTTGGGGTTGCCGTAGTCGGCATAGATGCCCACCACGGTCGGGTTCCAGCGCCCTTGGGCGGCGGGCAATGCAAGGCGCGCCCCGATGCCTACGCCCAGGCGCCGCGCCAGTTGCTCGCTGAGCATCAGGCTGTCACTGGAAAACAAGGTGTCCCATGGATTGCCGGCGGCCTGTTCGAGCAGCGGCCAATGCTCGCGGTACAGCGGCGCGTCGATCACGGCAGTCAGTTCGGTTGGCCAGCCTTGTTGACGAATCTGCATCTCCCAGCCGGGCAGCACCTGCTCGATCCCGTTCTGGCCTTGCAACCATCGTTGCAGCGCCTGGGCCTGCTCGGCGTGCTGTGGTCGCAGGTACAACTCGGCGCTCAAGCGCTGTTCCAGCCAGCCATTGAAGGTCTGTCGAAACCCCTCGGTCATGCTTGCAGCGCCGATGTTGGCGGCCAGTGCCAGCAGCAACGCCATGAGGGCCAGGCTCAGTCCCGGCAATTGCTGGCGGCAGTCGGCCAGGAACCACTGGCCCAGCACGCCCCAGCGGCGCCGGGCGAGCAGGGCGAGGACGCTGCTGAGCAGCACCGGCAAGGCCAACGCTGCCGCCAGCAACAGGCTGCCCATCAGCGCAAACCCAGTGGCCAGGCCGTTGCCCCATACTGCCAACAGCAGGGCCAGCACGGCTGCACAGGCCGCCACCACGCCTTGTCGCCGCAGCCACTGGCGGTGGGCCTGATGCCAGGCTTCGCCACCGGACAATGCCAGCAGTGGCAGGCGTGCAGCACGCCATAGACTGTCGCCGCCGGCCAGCAACACGCCGCCCAGGCTCAGTGCCAGGCCGCCCAGCCACCAGGCCGGGCTTAGGTTCAGCTGCCCGGCGACTTCTGCGCCGTACAGGCCACGCAGGCTGGCCGCCACATCGGGCAGCAGCAGACTGGCCAGCCAGTAGCCGCTGATGATACCGGCCAGGCCGCCGAGCAGCGCCAGCAGGCCCAGCTCCAGGGCCAGGGCCAGCACCAGCAGGGCGGCACTCACGCCGCAGGCACGTAAGGTGCGCAGCAGGGCACGACGCTGTTCCAGTGCCAGGCCAATGGCAGCGTGGACGATGAACAGGCCGACCACGAACGCCAGCAGGCCCAGCGCGGTCAGGTTCAGGTGAAAGCTGTCGGTCAGCCGCGCCAGGTCGCCGTCGGCATCGCTGCGGTTGATCTGCAGGTGATCGGTGTAAGCGTCGGGCAGGGCCTCTTCGAACGTTCGTGGCAGCAGCAGGCGGGTCAGTCGTTCAGGCGTCTGCAGCACCGTCTGGGCCGCGCCGATATCCATCAGCAGCACACCGGGAGCCATCTGTGCCCGGGCCTGCAGGGGAGGAAGGTTTGCGCCAGTGCCGACGGGCAACCGTGCACCTTCCTCCACGCCAAGCTCGCGCAAGGTCTGGGGCGCCACCCAGGTACGGCCGGGTGCGCCGATGAACGCGCTCAGGTCATCGCTGCTCGGCACCTCGCCGGCCACGGGGCTGCCTGCCGGCAGAGTCAACGGCTCGATACCCATCACTTGCAGGCGCAGCTGCGGGTGCGAGGGGAGGGTGATCCGGCCCTCGAGCACCGGAGAGACTGGCCAGCCCTGCAGGCGCAGTGCGATGAAGGTCGATTGCGCAAGGTCGGCGCCGTCACGGGCAACGATGCTTGCCTGGGCCTGACCACCGACCATCTGGCTGGCCAGGGCATAGCTTTGTCGTGCCTGGCTGTTCAAGGCGAGTACGCCGGTGAACAACGCAGTGGCCAGCCACAGGCCGGTGATCAGCGCCACGCCCTGTACCGGATGCCGGCGCCAATGGCTGAGCAGGCTGCGCAGGGTCCAGTACAGCACCGCCACGTCAGCGATCCGTCCCGGCAACGATGCGACCGGCCTGCAGCACCACGCGTCGCTCCAGGCGGGCTGCCACCAGCGGGCTGTGAGTGACCATCAGTAGCGTGCTGCCACTGGCCCGCAGCAACTCGAGCATCAGGTCCAGCGCATGCTCGCTGGTGGCTTCGTCGAGGTTGCCGGTAGGTTCGTCGGCCAGCAGCAGGGGCGGCCGCGAGGCCAAAGCACGGCCCAGGGCCACGCGCTGTTGTTGCCCGCCGGACAGTTGCTCCGGATACCGCTGCAGGAGTGCCGACAAGCCCAGGCGTTCAGCCAGTTCGCGCTGCCAGGCTGGGTCCAGGCGACCGGCCAGGCGGGCCTGAAAGGCCAGGTTGTCGGCCACGCTGAGACTGCTGATCAGGTTGAACTGCTGGAAGATCAAGCCGATGTCGCAGCGCCGCCAGCGCGCCAGCTGGCGCTCGTTCATCTGCGTGAGCACCTGCCCGGCCGCTTCGATACGACCGCTGTCGGCCATGTCCAGCCCCGCGACCAGATGCAAAAGGGTGCTCTTGCCACTGCCCGATTCACCCATCAGCGCCAGGCTGGCGCCACGCTCCAGTTGCAGGTCGATGCCCTGCAGCACCGGCAGTGGGCCTTGCGGTGTGGCGTAGGTCTTGTGCAGACCCTGGATATGCAACATGGGCAGGTTCTTCATGACGGTGATGCTGCGGCCCTCGGGCCGCGGCAACGGCGAGGGGCTGTGACTGAGAGTCCGGCCCCCCATGCAGGTTCAAGCTTTGTTGCGTATCAGCCGCCGCAGCGCGAAGCGATTCGGATGGCAGGCCCAGGCCACTTCCCGAGGCAGCGGCAGCGGTTCGTCGTCCAGCCAGGCGGCAATCAGTTCACCCGACAGCGGCGCGGTGATCAGCCCGCGCGAGCCATGGCCGCTGTTGACGTACAACCCGGGCAGCCAGGGGCAGGGCTGTTCAGGCACCTGGCGGGCATCTTTGGCCAGGATCGCAAAGCGCTCGGCGAATGCCTGCGCGTCGGCGACCGGCCCGATGATCGGCAGGTAGTCCGGGCTGGTGCAGCGAAATCCGGCCCGGCCCTGCAAGCGTTCGGCGGGCAGCAGCGCAGCGCCCAGACGCACGGCAAGGTCAGGGGAAATCGCCTCGAGCAGGGCCAGGTTGTCGAGGTTGTCCGCCTGGCTGGGCGTGAGGTCTTCACTGTGGAAGTCGAAACTGGCGCCCAACGTGTGTTCGCCCGAGCGGGCGGGGGCGATGTAGCCCTCGGCGCAGACCACCGTCGACAGCGCAGCACTGCGCGGTGTCTCCGACAGGCGAGTGATTTGCCCGCGGATGCGCTTGAGTGGCAGTGCGCAGGTCTGGGCGAAGGCATTGGCCTGGGCGGCGCACGCCAGCACGGCTACTGGGGCGCAGGCCAGAAGGGTGTCGTCGGCGAACGCGTGCCATTGGCCGTCGAGGTGGCGCAGGTCTGCCACGTGGTGATGGCGCAGCAGGGTGATGCGTGGGTGACGCGCCAGGTGCTGGCACAGGGCAGGCGGGTGGACCCAGCCACCCTCGGGGTAGAACAGGCCGCCGCTGGGCAAGTCGACGCCTGCCTGCGCCTGGGCCGCTGAACGGTCCAGCAGGTGCAGCAGTTCGGGTTGGAATGCGTCGGCCAGTTGCCCCTGGCGCTGCGCTTCCTTGTCGTCGAAGGCCAGCTGCAGAACGCCACAGGCGTCCCAGTCGCGACCGCGCTGCAGTTGCGCAAGCAGCCTGCGCGTGTGGCCGAAGCCCGCCAGAATTAACTGCGAAAGGGCCGTACCGTGGGCCGACAGCTTCAGGTACAGCACGCCCTGCGGATTTCCCGAGGCTTCCCGAGCCACTTCGGCATGACGCTCGAGCAGCGACACCCGCCAACCGCGCGCGGCCAGGCTGGCAGCGGTGGCGCATCCTGCCAGGCCGGCACCGATGACCAGCGCGTGGCGTTCGCCGGTTACCGGCTCGGGGCGGGCGAACCAGGGCCTGACGGCGGGTGTTGCCACGGCGGCGTCGGCCACGAACACGCCTCTGGATACATGCCATTTGTTGCCGATGCCCGGCACTCGTTTCATCTTGAAACCGACGGCTGCCAGGCCACGACGAACCCAGCCGGTGCTGGTGAACGTGGCCAGCGTTGCGCCGGGCGCCGCCAGCCGCGCCAGTTCGGCAAACAGCTGGGGTGTCCACATGGCCGGGTTGCACGCCGGAGCGAAACCATCCAGGAACCAGGCATCGACCTTTCCGTCCAGGCACGGCAGCTGTTCCAGCGCATCGCCTATGAGCAACGTCAAGGTCACCCGGCCGCCGTCGAACACCAGGCGCTGGAAGCCTTCATGCACCGCCACGTACTGCGCCAGCAACGCCTCGCTGCGGGCCGAAAGCTCTGGCCACAGCGCCAGGGCTCGGGTCAGGTCCGCAGCGCTCAGCGGGTACTTTTCCACGCTGATGAAGTGCAGGCGTGCAGTCGGTGCAGCCGAGGCGGCGAAGCACTGCCACGCACAGAGAAAATTCAGCCCGGTGCCGAAGCCGGTTTCGCCGATCACCAGGCGTTCGCCGTCGGCGAGGGCGGCGAAGCGTTCTGCCAAGCGGTTCTGCTCGATGAACACATGGCGGCTTTCGGCCAGGCCGTCGGCGGCGAAATAGACGTCGCCGAAGGCGCGCGATCGAGGATGACCGGTGTCGGTCCAGTCCAGCTGGGCGAGGATGCTCGGGGTTTTCATGACGGCTTCGGCAATAGGCGAGCAGGCATTGTAGCGCGCAGGCTCTGCTTCGCCAGCGCCAGGCCGCTGCGACGGCTGCGACGGCTGCGCAGCGGCGGCCACTGCGGTCTGCAGGTGGTTATTAATGCAGCCTCTGGCGGCTGTGGCGCGGGCTACCGTGCGCGCTCCCCTTTCGGCAAGGAGCCGATCATGCACGCGATCTACCCCCCAATGAGCCAGGGCGGCACCGCCCGGGACCGCCGCCATGCGCGCATCGTCGCGCAGCGGTTGCCGACCTGGCTGAGCCAGGCCAGCCCGGCGATGCGCCAGGCGTTGAGCGCCAGTCAGAATGAAAGCCACGCCGCCAAGCGCGCCCTCGCCCCTGTACTGGCCGGGCTGCGCGACGTCACCGAGTTCTGTGCCGACCTGGTCGGGCAGGAGATCCGCAGGCAGTTCCAGCTCGACATTGATCCGCGCGGCTATGTGCTGGTGCGCGCCATGCACAACGTCGGCATGGGCTTCAGTCATCGCTGGGCGATTGAACAGAACCTGCTGGTTGCCGCCATGCAGAATTTCGAAGCGAACCTGAGCTTTGCGCCGGGTTCGATGGTGCTGCCAAGCGGCGGTGTCGAATACTTCACTGCCGGCAAAGACATCGACTTTCGCGCCCGCCAGGAAAAACCGGCAATCGCCCTCGACCCCCAGCAATTCGCCACTGCCTGCCGGCGCCTGGACCTGGGCCAGCGCTACCAGGCTCACCTGGACACAGTGTTCAAGCCCGAGGACCAACCCGAGCGGGTGGCGGCGCTGTTCAAACGCAATGACCAGGCCCATCTCGCAGTGCTGGCCCACATCGCCCGCTTGCGCGGCGATGTGGAGGAAGACGGCTATCGTCTGCTGCTGCAGGTTGCCCAAGCGGCTCCCCCGACCTGGGCGGGCAGTGCGGTGCGCTATCACTGGCTGCGCCTGCTGGGCAGCGCCGATTTCGCTGCCGTGGCGTTGTACGGCGTGCAACTGATCGAATCGACCGTCGACGGTCGCTGTGTGGTGCTGATGCCCGGCGAACCCGACCACCCGATCAAGCAATACCCTTCGTTCCAGGCCTTCGCCGAACGCCTGGGAGAAAAACTCCAGCGGCCCGATTTCCAGCGATATGTCTGCTCGATGGTGGGCGAGAAGTTCGCTGCGCCGTTCGACCAGCGTCTGCAGCAGCGGATTGCCGGCTCCGGTGGCGCTTGGCTGAAGCGATTGAACCTGGAAAAGCGTGCGGTGGTCGGTGACCTGTTCGACCTGCAACATAATGATCGCTTGCTCAAGACCTACCAGGATGCTCGAGTGATGGCGGTGCCGACCGCCGACGAAGACGCCATCATCCGGGAGCGTGAACGCCGGCGTTATCTGGACGCCGGAACGACCCTGCTCAATATCGCCGGCCTGCTGGTCCCGGCGTTGGGTGCGGCCATGCTGACCTGCGCTGCGGCCCAGCTGTTGCAGGAAGTGTTCAGTGGCGTCGACGATTGGCGCCAGGGCGATGATCATGCCGCCTTCGGCCATGCCATGAGCGTGGTCGAAAATCTGGCGACCATGGCGGTGTTCGCCGGCGCGGTGCAGGCGGGCCGCAGCTGGGTCGCGCCCAGAGTGCCTGCCGTTGCCGCCGATACCCAGCTGGCGGAACTGCTCCCGGTGACGCTCGCCGATGGCCGCGAGCACCTGTGGCGTCCCAACCTCGACGACTACGTTGCTGCCCAGGGCCTGCCTGCCGACCTGCTGCCCGATACCGATCGGCTCTATCACGACGAAGCACGTGACAGCGTGGTCATCGACGGGCGCGTGCATGACCTTCGCTTCGACGATCGGTACCAGCGGTGGCGCATTACCCATCCGCGCGACGCGAATGCCTACCTGCCACTGATCGAGGAAACGGGTGCCGGTTGGCGGCTGGCCGCCGAGCAGCAACCCGAGGTGACCGGCACCACCCTGCGTGACCGCCTGGGCTGGCGGCTGTCGGGCATGGATTCAGAGGATATCCATCGGGCGCTGGCCAGCACCGGGTTGCCGCCCACCTTGCTGGACGCGGTCTATGCCCAGGCCGACAAACCCACTGCCTTGCTGGTCGATGCCCTGCAACGTTTTGCCCTGCACCGCCAGGTGCAACGCGCCGGGCTTGCGGACACTGCCGCGCAGGTACGTTTCGAACAGCTCTACGACGCCACGCATTTTGGCAGCGGTCCGGCCACCCAGCTCATTTGCAGGGATTTTCCCGCTTTGAGCGTCGCCGCAGCCGAAGAGGTATTGCTCGGCGTGGCGCCTGGCGAACAGGCGCGAATGCTGGTCAATCGACGCATCCCCCTGAAGTCGAGTGAGCGCGCGCGTGCCTATCAACAGTGCCAACGGCTCAATCGCGCCTTCGAAGGCCTGTGCTTCGGCACCGCGCAGTCGCTGGACAGCCTCGAGCTGGAACGGGCCATCAAGCAGGTGCTGGGCGACACCGCGTCGGCCGATGCGGTGCGTGACTATGCCTTCGCTCACCGCGATGCCTGTGCACGCTGGCTGGGCCAGACCCCTCTGCCGGAAAGCTTCAGGACACCGATGCGCGACGGCTACGGGCGCGTGGGTTACCCCATGAGCGGAAGGCGAGAGGTGGCCCTGTCGCGACGGGTGCTGGTGGCACGCATTCGCGGCCTCTATCCGGGCACCAGCGAGCCCGCTGCCCGCGAACTGCTGGGACTGTACGAACAAGCCGGCATGAGCCGCGCCGACATCATGCTGGGGCTGGACAACCTGGCCTCCGAGCGTTCGCAGATGCACGCTCAGCTGCAAGCGTGGGCGCACCGACCGGCCCCGGCCAACCTGCCGGCCCGCTACAACGCCAGCAGAGGCGACCTGATGCATTACCGTGCCGACGTCACAGCGCGTCTGGACATCGCCTGGCGCCGTCAGCTGCCTTCGGAACGTACGGCCAACGGACACCACTATCATCTGAACCTGACCTACGCGCCGCTGCTGGATTTTCCTGGCCTGAACGCCGATCTGCGCTTCGTCACGCACCTGAACCTGACCGGCAGCACGGTGGACGCGCCGGCGCTGACCAACTTGCTGGCCAGCTTTTCGCAGTTGCGCAGCCTGACCTTGCGTGAGTGCAACCTGGGCCAGTTGCCCGAAGCGGTCGATCGTCTGACACAGCTGACCGAACTGGACCTGACGCTCTGCAACCTGACCCTGGACCAGGCGCTGCTCGACCGCCTGGGACGTCTGCCGGACCTGACCCTGTTGAGTCTGAGCGGAAATCTTCCGGCGCCGATAGCCACTTCCAGCGGTTTCTCCAGGCTGCAGCAACTCAATCTCGCCGGTCTGGTGCTGCCCAGCTGGCCACAGTGGGCTTCGCGGCTGCCCGCGCTGCGCACCCTGAACCTGTACCGCACCCGGCTGCGCCATATTCCCGACTCGGTGTTCACCGAGATGAGCCAAGGGCAGGGTGTGGACGTTTTCATGGATCGCAACAGGCTGGATGACTTCAGCTTGAGGCAGCTGGATAGCCCCAGGCCACACCGGCGTTTTCAGTTCTTCGCCCATCGGACCAACGATGTGCACTCGGCAAGGGCCGGCCGCCCGCTGGTCGATGTGTGGCTACAGGGTGCCAGCGAGGTCGAGCGACGCCATCGCGCACAGTTGTGGCAGGGGCTGGTCGATGAAGACGGCTCCGAGGCCTTCACCCGCTTGATCGACAATCTGCGTCACACACCGGATTACACCCGCAATCCAACCGAACTGACCCGGCGCGTCTGGAATGTCGTTGCCGGTGCATCGGCCAATCGCCAGTTGCGTCAACGCCTGTACACCATGGCCCAGGGGTTGGACACTTGCGTGGATGGGGAGCGGTTGATGTTCAGTGATATGGAAGTACATGTGCTCCAGCATTACGCCTTGCAGGGCGCAACCTGGGCCCAGCGTGGCGAACGCCTGTACGAGCTGGCCCGTGGACTGTTCCGGCTCGACCGGCTGGAGGTCATTGCCCGGCGCATCATTGCCGAGCGTCGGCGCCTGGGTGTGAGCGTCGACGAGGCAGAAGTGCGCATGGCGCTGCGGACCTATCTGGCCCGTCGCCTGGCCTTGCCCGGCCAGCCGCAGAGCATGGCCTATGCCGCCACGGCCGGTATCGGCGTCGACATCTACGACGCCGCACAGGCCGAGGTGCTGCAGGCCGAAACCGCACCGGACTTCGCCGCGTTCATGATCCGCCAGGCATTCTGGACCGACTACCTGCGTGAGCGCCATGCGAGCACACTGGAACGGGGTCTGGCGCCGTTCGCCGAGGAGTTGAGCGTCCTCGACGAACGCCAGGAACCCGGCAGCAGCGGCGATTACCTGCGGCGCGCCAATGACATCGCCCGACGTCGCCAGGGTGCCGAGAACGCCTTGCTGGCCGAACTAACCCTGCTCGAGCGGGTCGGCTTCAGTAGCGATACGCAAAGCACCACCTCGCCCAGCGAGGCTCGCTCAAGCTAACCGAAGAGGAATGCCTGCCCCATGTTCGAATCCGCCGAAATTGGTCATGCCATCGACAAGGACACTTACGAGGCGCGTCTGCCTGCCCTGCGCGAAGCGCTGCTGGAAGCCCAGTACGAGCTCAAGGAGCAAGCGCGTTTTCCGGTGATCGTGTTGATCAACGGCGTCGAAGGGGCGGGCAAGGGCGAGACGGTCAAGTTGCTCAACGAGTGGATGGACCCGCGCCTGATCGAGGTGCGCACCTTTGATGAAAAGACCGACGAGGAACTGGCGCGACCACCGGCCTGGCGCTACTGGCGCCAGTTGCCGGCCAAGGGCCGCATGGGGGTGTTCTTCGGCAACTGGTACAGCCAGATGATTCAGGATCGGGTGCATGGCGACATCAAGGATGGCCGTCTGGAGCAGGCCATCAACGGCGCGCAGCGGTTGGAGCGCATGCTCTGCGACGAAGGTGCGCTGATCTTCAAGTTCTGGTTTCACCTGTCCAAGCATCAGATGAAGGCGCGGCTCAAGTCATTGCGTGACGATCCGTTGCACAGCTGGCGGATCAGCCCGCTGGACTGGCAGCAGTCCAGGACCTATGACCGCTTCGTGCGCTTCGGCGAACGCGTGGTGCGGCGCACCAGTCGCGACTACGCGCCGTGGCACGTGATCGAAGGTGTGGATGCCAACTACCGCAGCCTGGCGGTCGGGCAAATTCTGCTGGAAGGGTTGCAGGCAGCGCTGAAGGCGCCCACCGAGCCAGTGCGCAAAGTCGTGGCGAGCATCAGTGAAAGCATCGACAAACGCAGCCTGATCGGCAGCCTGGATTTGAGCCGGCATCTGGAAAAGGACGATTACGAACGCCAGTTGATTGCCGAGCAGGCTCGCCTGGCAGGCCTGATGCGCGACAAGCGCATGCGCCGCCACGCCCTGGTGGCGGTGTTCGAAGGCAACGATGCGGCGGGCAAGGGAGGAGCGATCAAGCGTGTCGCCGCCGCGCTCGACCCGCGTCAATACCACATCGTGCCGATTGCCGCGCCAACCCAGGACGAACTCGCCCAGCCCTATCTGTGGCGCTTTTGGCGGCAATTGCCGGCGCGGGGCAAGTTCACCGTGTTCGACCGCTCCTGGTACGGTCGCGTGTTGGTCGAGCGGATCGAAGGCTTTTGCAGTCCGGCCGACTGGATGCGCGCCTATGGCGAGATCAACGACTTCGAAGAGCAACTGACCGATGCCGGTGTGGTGCTGGTCAAGTTCTGGCTGGCGATCGATGAACAGACCCAGTTGAAACGGTTCAAAGAGCGCGAGCAGATTCCGTTCAAGCGTTTCAAGATCACCGAAGACGACTGGCGCAACCGCGAAAAGTGGGGTGCCTATCGCGACGCCGTGGGCGACATGGTCGATCGCACCAGCAGCGAAGTGGCACCGTGGACCTTGGTCGAGGCCAACGACAAGCGCTGGGCGCGAGTCAAGGTACTGCGCACCATCAACGATGCGCTGGAAGCCGCCTTCAAGAAAGACAAGAAAGACTGAGCCATCGCGACCGCTTCCTTCGCGGCCGATGACCGCTCCTACGCAGGTTACGAGGTTGTCCGTAGGAGCGGTCCGTGGCCGCGAAGGGCGCACCGCGGTAGGGCAGGTGCACTGCGGCGCCTGTCTGCTGCGAGGACAGCGCGGCCGATAACCGATAAAGTGCGCGGCCTGTTCATTTCCCAAGGACCCTGCCCATGCCCAAGACTTTCGACATCGCCGTGATCGGCGCCACCGGGACGGTTGGCGAAACCCTCGTGCAGGTTCTCGAAGAGCGCGATTTCCCGGTGGGTGCGCTGCACCTGTTGGCAAGCAGCGAATCGGCCGGTGCGTCGGTGGCCTTTCGCGGCAAGAACATGCGGGTGCGTGAAGTCGATCAGTTCGATTTCAGTCTGGTCAAGCTGGTGTTCTTCGCCGCCGGCCCTGCGGTGACGCGCAGCTTGGCGCCGCGTGCCACGGCGGCCGGTTGCACGGTCATCGATCTGTCGGCCGGCCTGCCGGCGTCCCAGGCCCCCAATGTGGTCCCGGAAGCCAATGCCGCCGTGCTGAGCGATCTGCCGCTGCCCGTGCAAGTCGCCAGCCCCAGCGCTGCCGCCACTGCGCTGGCCGTGATCCTGGCACCCTTGCGCGCCGTGCTGGATCTGCAGCAGGTGCACGTGACCGCCTGCCTGGCCGTGTCGGCCCTGGGCCGCGAGGCTGTCAGCGAACTGGCCCGGCAAACGGCCGAGCTGCTCAATGTGCGCCCGCTGGAACCGCAGTTCTTCGACCGCCAGATCGCCTTCAACCTGCTGGCGCAGGTCGGTACGCCCGACGCGCAGGGCCATGTGCCGCTGGAGCGGCGGCTGGTCGACGAACTGCGCGAGCTGCTTGGCATGCCAGCGCTGAAGATTTCGGTGACCTGCGTGCAGGCACCGGTGTTCTTCGGCGACAGCTACAGCATCGCGCTGCAGACCGGCTCGACGCTGGACCTTGCGGCCATCAACCAGGCCCTCGCCATGGCGCCCGGGATCGAAACGGTGGAAGACGACTACCCTACAGCAGTGGGCGATGCGGTAGGCCAGGACGTGGTGTACGTGGGTCGTGTACGCACCGGTATCGACGATCCCCAGGCGCTGAGCCTGTGGGCCACGGTGGACAACGTGCGCAAGGGCGCCGCCTTGAATGCGGTACAAGTGGCCGAGTTGTTGATTAAAGGTCATGGCTAAAAGATACTTGCCGACAATTTGCAGACAGTTCGCCCGTTTTGCCCAGCTGTTCGCATGCGACAGCGCAAGCTTCTTCTCGCTTGCCGAGGAATGTTCAGACAAGGATTAGGCCATGGTTCAAGTTCGCAAACTGGTGTTAGCAATGGCTGCCGCTTCGGCGCTGTCCTCCGGTATCGCCAACGCCCTGGAGCTGGGTGAGTTGACCCTCAGGTCCGCGGTGAACCAGCCCCTGCTCGCCGAGATAGAACTGCTCGATGTGCGCGGCCTCACTGCCGCCGAGGTGCAGCCAGTGCTGGCCCCGGCCGAGGAATTCAGCAAGGCGGGCGTCGAGCGCCAGGCTTTCCTCGACAGCCTGCGCTTCACGCCGGTGATCAACGCCAGTGGCCGCAGCGTCATCCGCGTGACCTCGACGCAACCCTTGTCGGCGCCCTTGGTGAAATTCCTGGTCCAGGTCAATTTCCCCAGCGGCCGTCTGCTGCGCGACTACAGCATGCTGCTCGATCCCGCGCAGTTTGCCCCGCAGGCGGCCCAGGCGGCGCAGAATGCACCGCAGCCGGCGCTGAGCGCTCCCGCCGCCAGTGCCAACCAGGCGTCCTACACCACGGGTTCGCGTGACACCCTGTGGGAGATCGCGGCGCGCAATCGTCAGGGCAGCTCGGTCCAGCAAGCCATGCTGGCCATCCAGGCGCTCAACCCCGACGCGTTTCTCGACGGCAACATCAACCGTCTCAAGACCGGCCAGGTCCTGCGCATGCCGGACGCCCAGCAGACCGCGGCCACCGCGCCGGGCCCAGCCGTGGCCGAAGTCGCGCGGCAGAATGCTGCCTGGCGCGAAGGCCGTCGCCTCGGTCCGCGGGCGCAGCAGGTCGATGCCACGCGCCGTGGCAACGGTGCTCCGGCGCCGGCCGCCGCGCCGCCGCAAGACAACCTCAGCCTGGTGTCAGGCGCCAGCGAGGCCAACGGCCCGGCGGGCGATGCCAGGGCCCTCGACCAGAAACTCGCGGTGACCCAGGAAGCCCTGGACTCCACGCGCCGTGACAACGAAGAATTGCGCAGCCGCAACGCCGACCTGCAGAGCCAGCTCGACAAGTTGCAGAAACTGATTCAGCTCAAGAACGACCAACTGGCCAAGATGCAGGCAGCGGGCGCCGATGTACCGGTGCCGGCCGAAGCGTTGGCGCCTGCGCAGGCGCTGGCCCCTGCGCTGGACGACGGCGAGCCTGCCGAGGGCGATTCCGATGCCCCGGTCAACGCCGCGCTGGTTCCGGCACCGGCTGTACCCGGTGCCACCGAGCAGGTCAATCCCGACGCTGCCGCCAGTACGCCGGCCTTGCCTCAGGGCGAGCCGCTGGATGCGACCACCGACCCCGCCGACGACGCGGTTGCCGAGCAGCCCAGCGACAACTCGACCCTGCTGATGGTGGTCGGTGCCAGTGCCCTTGCAGCGCTGCTCTTGCTGCTGTTGCTGCTGGCCCGCCGCCGCAAGGCGCAGCAGGAGGCCGAGAAGCACATGCGCATGGCCCGCGCGCTGGCCGAAGAGCCCGATCACGGCCCGGATCTCGATTTGCCGCCCAACAGCTTCGAAGGGCTGGAGCGCCCGGCGGCGACCGTGCACCTGACCCCGGCCATGGTGGCCGCCTCGGTAGCGGGCGCCAGGGCCAGTGCCGCACCGGCTACCTTCGCCGAGGCGCCTGCGCCAACCGTGCTGCCTACGCCGCCGCTGCGCCCCAGCATCGACACCGATGAGGGGCTGTTCGCCGAAGTGGAGCAGAGCATTGCCCGCGGCCGCCTCAATCATGCTGCCGAACTGCTGGAAGCGGCGACCGAGCGCGAGCCCAAGCGCAGTGATCTGCGCCTGAAATTGATGGAAGTGTATGGCCTGCAAGGTGATCGTGATGGCTTCGTCGGCCAGGAGCGGCAGTTGATCGCCACCGGCCAGAACCATGCCGACGTCGAGCGTCTGAAAGCGCGCTTCCCTGCCATGCTCGGTGTTGCCGCCGCCGCTGCTGGTGCAGCCGCCGCGGCAGCGCAGATGGACGCCGAGTACGTCAAGCAGTTGCTGCACGACGAGCCGGGGTCCGCCGACTCGCTGGACGGCACCTTCGATACCGATTTCGACCTCAACCTGGATGACACCCCGGACCCCGCGCCGACGGCAGGCGCGGACATCGACTTCGACACCTTGCTGGCCGAGCAGAAAGCTGCAGCGGGCAATTCGACCGACGAACCCGAGACGACGTTGCCGGAAGATTTCGATCTGTCGTTGGCCGATGACGCCGAGGAGCCACAGGCACCCGAATCGCGCCTGAACGAGATCAATGCCGAACTGGAAAAACTCTCCGACGGTTTTGCCCGCACACCCATGGCCGAACCCTTCGCCGTGCCCCCCAAGCCTGAAGACCTTCCACCGATCGAAGGTGAAGACGATTTCGACTACCTCGACGGGGGAGACGAGGCGGGCACCAAGCTTGACCTGGCCCGTGCCTACATCGAGATGGGTGACAACGACGGCGCCCGCGACATTCTCGGTGAAGTGCTCAAGGAAGGCAGCACCGGGCAGCAGGATGAGGCGCGCGAGATGCTTGGGCGCATCAGTCGGTAACGCGGTGCAGCGGTCGCCGTCCGACCCCCAAACCTGCTCCCACATCTGTACATCGAGGCCCTTTTTGTGGGAGCGGGCTCTGCCCGCGAAGGCAGCGCCGCAATTCCTCGATCCGGTATAATCGCCGCCATCGCTCAACCAACAGGCTGCAACTTCGTGCAAAACATCGACAACGCGGTCGCCGAATCGGCGGCCGACGGCTTCTATCGCATTGCCTTGGGCGTTGAATACAAAGGTTCGCGCTACCGCGGCTGGCAACGCCAGGCCTCCGGCGTGCGCACCGTACAGGAAACCCTCGAAGACGCCCTGGGCAAGGTTGCCGCTTCGCCCATCTCGCTGATGTGCGCCGGCCGCACGGACGCGGGTGTCCACGCCTGCGGCCAGGTGGTGCACTTCGATACCCAGGCCGAGCGCAGCATGAAAGCCTGGGTCATGGGTGCCAACATCAATCTGCCCCATGATGTCAGTGTCACCTGGGCGAAGATCATGCCGCCCAACTTTCATGCGCGTTTCAAGGCCATCGCCCGCCGCTACCGCTACGTCATCTACAACGACCAGATCCGACCCGCCCATCTGGGCGAGGAAATCACCTGGAATCACCGTCCGCTGGATGTCACCCGCATGGCCGCCGCCGCCCAGGCGCTGGTCGGTACCCATGACTTCAGTGCCTTCCGCGCCGGCCAGTGCCAGGCCAAGTCGCCGATCAAGCAACTGCATCACCTGCGGGTCACCCAGCACGGCAAGATGATCGTCATCGACGTGCGCGCCAATGCCTTCCTGCACCACATGGTGCGCAACATCGCCGGTGTGCTGATGACCATCGGCACGGGCGAGCGCCCTGTGGAATGGGCCGCCGAAGTGTTGCAAAGCCGGGTACGCCGAACCGGCGGGGTCACGGCCCATCCTTTCGGGCTGTACCTGGTGCAAGTCGAGTACCGCGATGAGTTCCCACTGCCCGAGCGCTATATCGGTCCGCACTTCCTGACCGGGTTCGACACACTGGCTGACGTCGCCGACAGCATTTGCTAACATCCGCCGTTCCCCAGCCAAGTCGAGGTACTCGCCGACATGTCAGCCGTTCGCAGCAAAATCTGCGGTATTACCCGCATAGAGGATGCTCTGGCCGCTGCGCACGCGGGTGCCGATGCGATCGGGTTGGTGTTCTATGCCAAAAGCCCCCGGGCGGTGAACGTGCAACAGGCACGCGCGATCATCGCCGCGCTGCCGCCGTTCGTGACCACCACCGGCCTGTTCGTCAATGCCAGTCGGTGCGAACTGGGTGAAATCCTCGACGCCGTGCCGCTGGACCTGCTGCAATTCCATGGCGACGAAACGCCGGAAGAATGCGAGGGCTACCACCGTCCCTACATCAAGGCATTGCGCGTGCGCGCCGGCGATGATCTGCAGGCGGCCTGCCGGGCCTATCGCAACGCCAGCGGCATTCTGCTCGACACCTACGTGGCCGGCGTGCCGGGCGGCACCGGTGAAGCCTTCGACTGGTCGCTGGTGCCCGCGCACCTGGACAAGCCGATCGTGCTGGCAGGTGGGCTTCACGCCGGCAACGTCGTCCAGGCCGTCGCTCAGGTCAAACCCTGGGCGGTGGATGTGAGTGGCGGGGTGGAGTCGAGCAAGGGCATCAAGGACCATCGCAAAATTGACGCTTTCCTCAAAGCGGTGCGTGGGAGCAGCATGTGACGGCAGGCAACTCGGCACCGTCCATACGTTTCGCGAAACGCGCGGCACGCAGGTGCGCAGCCTGCGCCACGCTCGCCCACGTATTCGTTTCATATCTGAACACGCTCAAGAGCATGCACGGGACCTGGCCAGGCCAGCAGTCCCCGGTACTGGAGAAATAAAGCATGAGCAACTGGTTGGTAGACAAGCTGATCCCTTCGATCATGCGATCGGAAGTGAAGAAAAGCTCGGTGCCCGAAGGCCTGTGGCACAAGTGTCCGTCCTGCGAAGCAGTGCTGTACCGTCCGGAGCTGGAGAAGACCCTCGACGTCTGTCCCAAGTGCAACCACCACATGCGCATCGGTGCACGTGCGCGTCTGAACATCTTCCTCGACGAAGATGGCCGCGCCGAGCTGGGTGCCGATCTGGAACCGGTCGATCGCCTGAAGTTTCGTGATGGCAAGAAGTACAAGGATCGCCTGACTGCAGCGCAGAAGCAGACGGGCGAAAAGGATGCGCTGATCTCCATGAGCGGCACCTTGCTGGGCATGCCCGTGGTGGCCAGCGCCTTCGAATTCTCGTTCATGGGTGGCTCCATGGGTGCCATCGTCGGCGAGCGCTTCGTGCGTGCCGCCAACTACGCCCTGGAAAACCGTTGCCCGATGATCTGCTTTGCCGCCTCCGGTGGTGCGCGCATGCAGGAAGCTCTGATTTCGCTGATGCAGATGGCCAAGACCTCAGCAGTCCTGGCGCGTTTGCGCGAAGAAGGCATTCCGTTCATCTCGGTGCTGACCGATCCGGTCTACGGCGGCGTTTCTGCCAGCCTGGCCATGCTCGGTGACGTGATCGTCGCCGAGCCCAAGGCGCTGATCGGTTTTGCCGGCCCGCGGGTGATCGAGCAGACCGTGCGCGAAAAACTTCCGGAAGGCTTCCAGCGCAGCGAATTCCTCATCGAGCACGGTGCGATCGACATGATCATTTCGCGCCAGGAACTGCGCCCGCGCCTGGGCAGCCTGCTGGCCCAGTTCATGGGCCTGCCGACGCCTACCTACGTGGCCGCCCCGATCGAGCCCATCGTTGTTCCGCCGGCGCCCGCCAACGTATGACCGAGCGCAGCCTGAGCCAGTGGCTCGCCTATCTGGAGCAGCTGCACCCTTCGGCCATCGACATGGGCCTGGACCGTTGCCGCGAAGTCGCGCAGCGCCTGGGCCTGGGCAAGCCAGCCGAGCGTGTGGTCACGGTGACCGGGACCAACGGCAAGGGGTCGACCTGCGCGTTCATCGCGGCGCTGATGCAGGATCGCGATCTGAAAGTGGGGGTCTACGCCTCGCCGCATCTGCTGCGCTACAACGAACGAGTGCTGATCGACGGCCAGCAGGCCACCGATGCCCAGTTGTGCCAGGCGTTCACCGCCGTGGAAGCGGCGCGCGGCGCCACTACCTTGACCTATTTCGAGATGGGCACCCTGGCCGCGCTCTGGCTGTTCCAGCGCGCCGAGCTCGATGCCGTGGTGCTGGAAGTGGGCCTGGGCGGTCGGCTCGATGCGGTCAATCTGGTGGATGCCGATGTGGCCGTGGTCACCAGCATCGGTCTGGACCATGCCGAGTACCTGGGGGATACCCGCGAGTCGGTGGCGTTCGAGAAGGCCGGCATCCTGCGTGCGGGCGTGCCAGCACTGTGTGGCGATATCGACCCTCCGCAGCCGTTGCTCGAGCAGGTTGCCACGTTGGGTTGCCCGTTCTATCTGCGCGGCCGCGACTACGACTTCACCGCGCAAGGCGATCACTGGTCGTGGCGCGGGGTGGATGTCGAAGGCTACCCGGTCGAGCTGCTGTCGTTGCCATTGCCCAGCCTGCCGCTGGAAAACGCCGCGTTGGCCCTGCAGGCCTACGTGGCACTCGATCTGCCGCGTGACGCTGCACGTATGGGTTGGGCGCTGGCGCACACCCGCGTGGCCGGCCGCCTGGACCGTCATCGTGTGAGTTACGCCGGCAAGTCGGTCGAAATTCTTCTCGACGTGGGCCACAACCCGCACGCCGCTCGCTTTCTGGCCGAGCGGCTGGCGCGCCAGCCTCTTGCGGGCCGGCGTCTGGCCGTGTTCGGCCTGCTCGCCGACAAGGACCTGGTCGGGGTGATCGAGCCGCTGACAGCCGTCATCACGCACTGGGCAGTCGCACCGCTGAAAACACCGCGCAGTCGTCCGGCCGCCGAACTCGACGCCGCGCTCCTGAACCTTGGCGCTGCCACGACGTCTCATGGCAGCCTCGCCGATGCGCTCGAAGCGCAGTGCGAAGCCGCAGGCGAGGGTGACGAGATTCTGGTGTTCGGCTCGTTCCACTGTGTCGCCCAGGCCCTGAAATGGATGTATGGCAACGTAGAACGGGAGAACGTGGATGGCATTGCCCAATAAAGTGTTCAAGCAGCGCATGATCGGCGCCCTGGTGCTGATCGCGCTGGCGGTGATTTTCCTGCCGATGCTGTTTTCGCGCGAGGATCAAACCGTGCGCCAGGTTCAGGTACAAGCCCCGGCAGCGCCGCAGGCCCCGGCCGCGCCTCAGGTGCAGGTCGAGCCGGTTGCTGTGCCCGAGCCGCAGATCATCGAGACGGAGCCGGTTCCAGCGCAGGCCGCGACGCAGGCTGCCCCGCCTAGCCAGCCGATCCAGTCGGTGCCTGCCGCGCCTGCCACACCTGCCAAGAAGCCGGTGGAATCGGTGCAGCCTTCCGCGCCCATCGCTGCGGCCAAGGTGCCACCGGTCGCCAAGACGGACACCGGCAGTAAGATCGACCCCAATGGGCTGCCGGTCAGCTGGTCGGTGCAATTGGCCAGCCTGTCCAACCGCGCCGGTGCCGACACCTTGCAGAAGAGCCTGCGTGCGCAGGGATACAACGCCTACGTGCGTACGGCCGATGGCAAGAACCGGGTGTTCGTCGGTCCATTGGTCGAGCGCGCTGAGGCCGAGCGCCTGCGTGACGTGATCAACCGCCAGCAGAAGCTGCAGGGGTTCGTGGTACGTTTCGAGCCCGAGCGCGGCTGAGTCTTCGTCAGCCGTGGAGCCGTGGCGCTCCCTTCGCGGCCGCTGACCGCTCCTACGGGAAGCTGTAGGAGCGGTCAGCGGCCGCGAAGGGGCGCGCTGCGGTGCAGGCGACAATCGCCGCTTACTCCCGCGCCCGCGCTCTGCTAAAATGCGCCGCCTTATCCGTATGCAGGCCGCACCGTGGCATTTACCTGGGTCGACTGGGCGATCATCGCGATCATCGCCATCTCCGCACTGATCAGCTTGACACGCGGCTTCGTCAAGGAAGCCCTGTCGCTGGTCACGTGGATAGTCGCAGGTGGCGTGGCCTGGCTGTTCGGCGGTTCCCTCGCCGGTTATTTCGAAAACTACATCCAGACCCCATCCGCGCGTGTCATCGCCGGGTGTGCCGTACTGTTCGTGGCCACCTTGCTGGTCGGCGCCATGGTCAACTACCTGATCGGCGAACTCATTCGCGTTACCGGGCTGTCGGGCACCGACCGCTTCCTGGGCATGGTCTTCGGCGCCGCGCGCGGTGGCCTGCTGGTGGTGGTGGCCGCCGGGCTGATGAGCCTGGGGCCCGTTCAACAGGATTCGTGGTGGCAGGAATCACGGCTCCTGCCCCAATTTCTTTTGGTTGCTGACTGGTCGAAAAACCTCATTCTGGGGATGTCCAGCCAGTGGCTCGCCAGCGGAATCAGCGCACCGGCTGACATTCCGTTCAAGGAACACCTCTTGCCGGCCAACAAGGCGCAGTGAGTGGTGCTCAGTTCAGATTCATTAAGTAGGGGTTGCGTCGCATGTGTGGCATCGTCGGTATCGTCGGTAAGTCGAACGTCAATCAAGCGCTGTATGACGCGCTAACGGTCCTCCAACACCGCGGCCAGGATGCTGCCGGTATCGTTACCAGTAGCGATGGCAAGTTGTTCCTGCGCAAGGACAACGGGCTGGTACGGGACGTTTTCCAGCAGCGCCATATGCAGCGGCTGGTCGGGCACATGGGCATTGGCCATGTGCGCTATCCCACGGCGGGCAGCTCGACCTCGGCCGAGGCCCAGCCGTTCTACGTCAACTCGCCCTATGGCATCACTCTGGCGCACAACGGCAACCTGACCAACGTCGAGCAGCTGGCCAAGGAAATCTACGAATCGGACCTGCGTCACGTCAACACCAGCTCGGACTCCGAGGTGCTGCTCAACGTGTTCGCCCACGAACTGGCCGTGCGCGGCAAGCTGCAGCCTACCGAGGAAGACGTGTTCGCCGCCGTCACCGATGTGCACAAGCGCTGCACCGGTGGCTACGCGGTGGTGGCGATGATCACCGGCTACGGCATCGTCGGTTTCCGTGACCCGCACGCGATCCGTCCGATCGTGTTCGGCCAGCGCCACACCGACGAAGGCGTGGAATACATGATCGCCTCCGAAAGCGTGTCCCTGGACGTACTCGGCTTCACCCTGATCCGCGACCTGGCGCCGGGCGAGGCGGTGTACATCACCGAAGACGGCAAACTGCACACTCGCCAGTGCGCACCCAACCCCCAGTACGCACCGTGCATCTTCGAGCACGTGTACCTGGCCCGCCCTGACTCGATCATCGACGGTATCTCGGTCTACAAGGCACGCCTGCGCATGGGCGAGAAGCTGGCCGACAAGATTTTGCGCGAACGCCCCGAACACGACATCGACGTGGTCATCCCGATTCCGGACACCAGCCGCACCGCGGCCCTGGAGCTGGCCAACCACCTGGGCGTGAAGTTTCGCGAAGGCTTCGTCAAGAATCGCTACATCGGTCGTACCTTCATCATGCCCGGCCAGGCCGCGCGCAAGAAATCGGTACGTCAGAAGCTCAATGCCATCGAGCTGGAGTTCCGCGGCAAGAACGTGATGCTGGTGGACGATTCGATCGTGCGCGGCACGACGTGCAAGCAGATCATCCAGATGGCCCGCGAAGCCGGCGCCAAGAACGTCTATTTCTGCTCGGCTGCTCCAGCCGTGCGCTACCCGAACGTCTACGGCATCGACATGCCGAGTGCGCATGAGTTGATCGCGCACAACCGCAGCACCCAGGAAGTGGCCGATCTGATCGGTGCCGACTGGCTGATCTACCAGGACCTGCCCGACCTGATCGACGCGGTCGGTGGTGGCAAGGTCAAGATCGAGAACTTCGACTGCGCGGTGTTCGACGGCAAGTACGTCACTGGCGATATCGACGCGTTCTATCTGAACAAGATCGAGCAGGCGCGCAACGACTCCAACAAGAGCAAGTCGCATGCGGTCAGCGCGATCATAGACCTCTACAACAACTGAATGGGAGCAACGGCATGACACAGGAATGGGATGCCGGGCGACTGGATAGCGATCTCGAAGGGGTGTCGTTCGACACCCTGGCGGTTCGCGCCGGCCAGCACCGCACGCCGGAAGGCGAACACAGTGATCCGCTGTTCTTCACTTCCAGCTATGTTTTCCGTACTGCGGCCGATGCCGCGGCGCGTTTTGCCGGCGAAGTGCCGGGCAATGTCTACTCGCGCTACACCAACCCCACCGTGCGCTCCTTCGAAGAGCGCCTGGCCGCCCTGGAAGGCGCCGAACAGGCGGTCGGCTTCGCCACGGGCATGGCGGCGATCACTGCCGTGGTCATGAGCCTGTGCAGCGCGGGCGACCACGTGCTGGTGTCGCAGAGCGTGTTCGGCTCGACCATCAGCTTGTTCGAGAAGTACTTCAAGCGTTTCGGCATCGAAGTGGACTACGTGCCGTTGGCCGACGTCAGCGGCTGGGAACGGGCCATCAAGGCCAATACCAGGCTGCTCTTCGTCGAGTCGCCGTCCAACCCGCTGGCCGAGTTGGTCGACATCACGGCCTTGAGCGCCGTGGCCCAGGCCAAGGGCGCCATGCTGGTGGTCGACAACTGCTTCAGCACGCCGGCGCTGCAGCAGCCGCTGGCGCTGGGTGCCGACATCGTCGTGCACTCGGCGACCAAGTTCATCGACGGTCAGGGCCGTTGCATGGGCGGCGCCGTGTGCGGTCGCAGCAAGGAAATGAACGAGGTGCTGGGTTACCTGCGCACCGCTGGCTCTACCCTGAGCCCGTTCAACGCCTGGATCTTCCTCAAGGGCCTGGAAACCCTGAACCTGCGCATGCGCGCCCATTGCGCCAGCGCGCAGGTGCTGGCGCAATGGCTGGAGGCACAGGCGGGGATCGAGAAGGTGCATTACTCGGGCCTGCCGAGCCATCCCCAGCATGAACTGGCCAAGCGTCAGACCAAAGGCTTCGGCGCCGTGGTCAGTTTCGAGGTCAAGGGAGGCAAGGAGGGCGCCTGGCGCTTCATCGATGCAACCCGCCTGATCTCGATCACCGCCAACCTGGGTGACAGCAAGACCACCATTACCCACCCGGCCACCACGTCGCACGGGCGCCTGTCGCCCGCCGAACGCGAAGCGGCAGGGATTCGCGACAGCTTGATCCGGGTGGCGGTAGGCCTGGAAGACGTTGGCGACCTGCAGGCCGATCTGGCGCGCGGGCTGGCTGCGTTGTAAGGGCTGAAGGCCTCTTCGCGGGCAGAGGGCTCGCCGCCCGCCTCGCTCCCACACAAACCCAGTTCATCTGAGGATCCTGTGGGAGCGGGCTCTGCCCGCGAAGAGGCCCGCAAGGTTTCACAAGCTCTGACATTTAACACCTTTTTCAAAAAAACTTCATACAGGGTATTGACTTAGGTTCGGTACCTGCGTAAATTTCGCGGCCTCAGCGAAGCAAAGGGTGATTAGCTCAGCCGGGAGAGCATCTGCCTTACAAGCAGAGGGTCGGCGGTTCGATCCCGTCATCACCCACCATTTCGTTGAAATGCAGCTGAGAACGCAACGAAGAGCAACACGTGCTGAAACAAGAGAGCACACACTGCGCAGCGGTAGTTCAGTCGGTTAGAATACCGGCCTGTCACGCCGGGGGTCGCGGGTTCGAGTCCCGTCCGCTGCGCCATTTTATACACTGACTCGGTTCGCCGGTTCAGCGATCGAGAACCTCGAAGTTCTGGGTCAAAAGGTTTCAAACGGACGCAAGTCCGAGCGATACGCAGCGGTAGTTCAGTCGGTTAGAATACCGGCCTGTCACGCCGGGGGTCGCGGGTTCGAGTCCCGTCCGCTGCGCCATATAAAGCTTCGAGGCCCTTGAACTCCTTGAGGCAAACAAAGAAAGCGACCTTCGGGTCGCTTTTTTTGTGTCTGGATTTTTCGAGACTCAGTCCTCCTGCACGTTGGAAGCCAGGCTTAGTTGGAAACCGTCCTCCCCGGCTTGACCTGCATTGACGAGCCTTGCCTGATAGATGCTGTCTGGCGCGTACGCTTTCAGCTCGACAGTGTCGTAATCGAACAAGTGCATCTCGTGTCCCCCGTGACGCAACCCGGCGTATGCCGATCCTTGAGCGCCAATGGTGTGGAAGCCTGGGGAAGTGGGTGTGTTTATCATGAACTCCCAGTGACTGCCGCGATCAGGAACATAGTTCGCTGAAAACGTCACACCTCGGGCGGTTTCGAAAATCTGTGCATCTTTGAATACGACCTGTCTGTTTGGAAACTCGCTGGCGTATCGGGCAGGGATATGACTGAACTCCACTGTCAGGTCCGCGACGCTGCCTACGCTGTTCTTCTGATGTCGTTTGACGGTCGAAAAATCAAACGGCTTCAAGTCTTTGGCGTTCATGCTGCACCTCGTATTCAATGAATAAGTTGTTTTAATCATTACCGGTGTTGCAAGCGCAGGGCGCGACCCCCGGTTAAAAAAAGTTAAGCACATGCTGAGAACTTCGACAGGCAGAAGAATGAATATGATTTTTCATTTTTAACGTGTGTGAATCATTATTTAGTTCAGCGTTTCCTCGGTGGCGCTTGTCAGTTTTCAAGGGGTTTCAACAAGTGCCGCCGGATAGGCTCGAGCCTGTTGCGCTCAAAGAAAATGGCGCATTCGGCGCTGGCCGTTGTCAGAGCGTTATCCCTTCAGTCGCGCACCGGTGCCCCGTCCCATGAGCAGCAAGAACCCCTGTATCAGCGTCTGCAAGTTCACTGACGAGACGTGTATTGCCTGTGGCCGCACCAAGCCTGAGTGCAAGGCCTGGAAGAAGATGGACAAGGACGAGCGTCGCGACGTGAACGCACAGGCGGTGCAGCGCCTGAAAGACATGAAAGGCACCGCCAAGCGGAAAAAGAAGAAAGCCTGAAAAAATCGGCTAGCCTTTGATGCGCAGGCGCCGTGTTGCGCGTATCATTCGCGGCCCTCCGGCGCGCCTGCGCCGAGCAGCATTCAATTCGACCCACCGGGAGGTGCTTACGATGAAAGATCTCGATCAGCAAGACGGCAGCCAGGAAATCGGCCCTGCCGGCGAAAAACTGCAGAAAGTATTGGCCCGTATCGGCGTGGGTTCGCGCCGAGACGTCGAGGCGTGGATCAGCGAAGGCCGAATCAAGGTCAACGCCAAGGTCGCGACCCTCGGCCAGCGCGTCGATCTGCACGACGCCATTACCGTCGATGGCAAGGTGATCAAGCGCGAAGAAGCTTCGGAAACCGTGCGCCGCGTGATCATCTACAACAAGCCCGACGGCGAAATCTGCACCCGCGACGACCCCGAAGGCCGCCCGACCGTATTCGACCGCCTGCCGCGCCCGCGCGAAGGCCGCTGGATCAACGTCGGCCGCCTGGACATCAACACCACCGGGCTGCTGATGTTCACCACCGACGGCGAGTTGGCCAACCGCCTGATGCATCCCTCGTTCGAAATGGACCGTGAGTACGCGGTGCGCGTACGCGGCGAAGTCGACGACGACATGCTGCTGCGCCTCAAGAACGGCGTCATCCTGGAAGACGGGCCCGCTCGCTTCACCGATATCCAGCAGGCACCGGGTGGCGAAGGCTTCAACCACTGGTACCACTGCGTGGTGATGGAAGGCCGCAACCGCGAAGTGCGTCGCCTGTGGGAATCCCAGGGGTTGGTGGTCAGCCGCCTGAAGCGCGTGCGCTTCGGTCCGGTATTCCTCAACTCCGACCTGCCGATGGGTCGTTGGCGTGAGCTGACCCAGGGTGAAGTCGATACCCTGAGCGCCGAAGTCGGCCTGACCGCCGTGGCCATGCCGTCGATGACCACCAAGACCAAGGACAAGCTGGAGCGCATGCAGCGCAAATCCTCGCGCCCGATGGGCCGCGGCGAGCGCGTGCGCACCTTGCGCCCTGCCCAGGACGGCGCGCCGTCCACCGACCAACGCCCGGCTCGCCAGCCGCGCGGCGATTCGGCGCCGTCCGGCGAGCAGCGTCCAGCCCGTCAGCCCCGCGGTGATTCGGCGCCGGCTGCGCGCAAGGACAGCGGTCGTGGCAGTGCTGTGGCCGAGCGTCCGGCGGACATGAACAAGCGTCCAGCCAGGCCTGCCGGCAAGCCGGGTGCCAAGCCCGCTGCAAAGCGCCCGGGCATCAAGCTGGTGGACGACGCGCCGTCGGGCAACCGTCGTGGCCCGGCCGCTGGCACCGGTCAGCGTCCCGGCTTCGGCCGTCGCAAGCCCAAGCCTGAGTAAGGACAACTGATGTCCACGTGCGCCAACCTTCCAGGGTTGGCGTTTTTTTGTGGGGTGTCGGTGGGGGCCTCTTCGCGGGCAGAGACCCGCTCCCACAAGGTTTGCCTGCGGCGGACCATTGCACTCTTGATACCTCGAACGTCGAAGAAGTGACTTCTCCCTGATGACTGAACCAAACCAGCTCAAGCGTGGGCTGAAGAATCGCCACATCCAACTGATCGCTCTGGGCGGTGCCATCGGTACCGGGCTGTTCCTGGGTTCGGCAGGCGTGCTCAAGTCCGCCGGCCCGTCGATGATCCTGGGCTATGCCATCTGCGGCTTCATTGCCTTCCTGATCATGCGTCAGCTGGGCGAGATGATCGTCGAGGAACCGGTTGCCGGCTCTTTCAGTCACTTCGCCCACAGCTACTGGGGCCGGTTTCCCGGTTTTCTATCCGGCTGGAACTGCTGGGTGCTGTACATCCTGGTAGGCATGTCCGAACTGACCGCCGTCGGCAAGTACGTGCACTACTGGTGGCCGGAAATACCCACCTGGGTCTCCGCCGCAGTGTTCTTCCTGATGATCAATGCCATCAACCTGACCAACGTCAAGGTGTTCGGCGAAACCGAGTTCTGGTTCGCCATCATCAAGGTCGCGGCGATCGTCGGCATGATTGCCCTGGGCAGCTATCTGCTGGTCAGCGGTGACGGCGGCCCTCAGGCCAGTGTCAGCAACCTCTGGGCCCACGGTGGTTTCTTTCCCAACGGTGTAGGCGGGTTGGTCATGGCCTTGGCGATCATCATGTTCTCCTTCGGTGGCCTGGAAATGCTCGGCTTTACGGCAGCCGAGGCCGACAGCCCGAAGACGGTGATTCCCAAGGCCATCAATCAGGTGATCTACCGCATTCTGATCTTCTACATCGGCGCGCTGGTGGTGCTGTTGTCGCTGACCCCGTGGGACGGTCTGCTGGCCAGCCTGAATGCCTCGGGCGATGCCTACAGCGGCAGCCCGTTCGTGCAGGTGTTCTCGATGCTGGGCAGCGACACGGCCGCCCACGTGCTCAACTTCGTGGTACTGACCGCAGCCTTGTCGGTGTACAACAGCGGCACCTATTGCAACAGCCGCATGCTGCTGGGCATGGCCGAGCAGGGCGACGCGCCGCGTGCACTGGCCAAGGTGGATGGCCGTGGCGTGCCGGTTCGGGCGCTGCTGGTGTCGGCGGCGATCACGCTGGTGGCCGTGGCATTGAACTACTTCGTGCCGCAGCAGGCGCTCGAGCTGTTGATGTCGTTGGTGGTGGCGACCCTGGTGATCAACTGGGCGATGATCAGCTACTCGCACCTCAAGTTTCGCCAGCACTTGCAGCGCCAGGGCCAGGTGCCGCTGTTCAAGGCGTTGTGGTATCCGTACGGCAACCACCTGTGCCTGGCGTTCGTGGCGTTCATCCTGATCATCATGCTGATGATTCCCGGCATCCGCGTGTCGGTGTATGCCATTCCTCTGTGGATCGGCGGGATGTACCTGTGTTATCGCCTCAAGTCGAACCCCTCGTCCTGACCGGAGCGCTGCATGCTGGAAATCTCCAACGCCGTCCATCTGCCCGACGCTGAAATCGAACTCAGCGCCATCCGCGCGCAAGGCGCGGGTGGGCAGAACGTCAACAAGGTTTCCAGCGCGGTGCACCTGCGCTTCGACATCGGCGCTTCGTCGCTGCCGCCGTTCTACAAGGAGCGCCTGTTGGCGCTGCGCGACAGCCGGATCACCGGCGATGGCGTGATCGTCATCAAGGCGCAGCAGTTTCGCACCCAGGAGCAAAACCGCGCCGACGCCCTGCAGCGCCTGCGCGAGCTGATTCTGCTGGCCACCAAGGTGGAGAAGAAGCGCCGGCCGACCAAGCCCACGCTGGGCTCCAAGACTCGTCGCCTGGAAGGCAAGACCAAGCGCGGGGCGATCAAGGCCGGGCGTGGCAGGATCGATTTCTAGATCATGCCGTTCTAGACCAGCTTGTCTTGCGCTGGTGGCAGGCTTGCCGCTCGCCGGTATAGATAGAAGGTCAGGCCCAGGCCGGCGCACGCAGCCACGGCGGCAAACAGGAAGATCGCGCTGAAGCCGTAGCCTGCGGCGATGGCGCCTGCCACCGGCCCGGTGATGCCCAGCGACATGTCGATGAACAGCGAGTAGGCCCCCACGGCCGCACCGCGGCTGGACGCCGGCACCAGATTGACCGCTTCGACGCCGAGCGCTGGAAATACCAGGGAAAATCCGAATCCGGTCAACGCCGCGCCAGCCATCGCCAGCTCCTGGCTGGGCGCAAGCCACAGCAGCAACAAGCCCAGGGTTTCCACGCTGAGGCATACGATCGCCACCCGAAAACCGCCGATGCGGTTGATCAGGTTGCCGAACAGCAGCCGGGCGAGGATAAAGCTGGCACCGAACAGGCTCAGGCACAGTGCCGCGTTGTCCCAGGCATTGCTGGCGTAGTAAAGGGTGATGAAGGTGGCGATGGTGCCGAAGCCGATACCGCCCAGGGCCAGCCCGGTGCCATGGGGCAGCACGCGGCCCAGCACGTGCAGGAACGGTAGTCGCTCGCCCGCCACCACCGGTGCGGGAAGCTTGTTCCAGGCCAGGGCGATGCCCACGCCAGCCAGCACGATGATGCTCGCACCCATGCTCCACAGGCCCAGATGCTTGACCATCAGCACGCCCAGCGGCGCACCGATGGCCAGGGCGCCGTAGCTGGCAATGCCGTTCCAGGAGATGACCTTGGCGGTGTTGGCTGCGCCGACGCGGCCAATCCCCCAGCCAATGGACCCCGAGCCCACCAGGCTCTCCGCCGACCCCAGCAGTATCCGACCCGCCAGCAGGCTGGTCAGGCTCAGCGCCGGCCAGCTTTGCAACCAGCCGGCCAGCAGCATGAACAGCCCGCTGATGCCGCAGCCGACCAGGCCGTAGATGACTGCTTTCTTGCTGCCCAGGTTGTCGATGATCTTGCTCGCCTGCGGGCGGCTGAGCAGGGTGGCCAGGTATTGCACGCTGATCACCAACCCGGCAATGACCGCGCCGTAGCCCAGGTCGCTGTGGACGAAGCCTGGCAATACCGCCAGCGGGATGCCGATGCTCAGGTAGCCGATGAAGGTGAACAGGACGATGGAGACGACTTGCAGCGTGACCGTCATGGGGCGCTGGGAGTGAGGCATAGGTAGATCCGTCGCGGAAGCAGGTGATGGGCGCAGGTGCGGGCAGGCTGGCTGGGTGTCCGGCGCACACGAGAAATGAAGACAGGCTTACGTGACGCTCATGATAGAGGCACGAGGCACAAAAAGAGAGACGGCGATGGGTGGCGCTTCATGCAGATGCTGCTGGCGGGGTTGCTCTGGTGCAGGCCAGCAGCGGGGCCGCAGCCCCGACGCTGGGAGGTGTTCAGCTGTTCGAACAGCCGTTGCCCATGACCTGATATTCCATGATGTGCCGCTTGCCCTGCGAATCTTCGTAGGTCAGGCGTGCCGGGACCACGGCGCAGACGTTGGGAATCGCTGAAGTCGAGATGACGTGAGCAATATCGGGGTGCTGCGAATACTCATAAGGTTCCACCGTGGTTTTTTCGGTGGCAGCGGTGGTGGTTTCATCGGCCAGGGCCATGCCGCTCGCGCCAATCAGCGCCAGAATCAAAAAAGCTTTCATGTCGATTTTCCTGTTTTGCAGTCGTCAGGGTGCACGCAGCCCTTGTGAGGTCACGTGTGAAACTTGAGAGTGGGAAAGTTGCGATCGACAGGCCTTCGTGGGGGGATGCAGTCTTCGTCGATCGCGGTGCCGTTGCTGGCGAAATCGATTCTAGGCGTGCACGGTGGAGGTAAACAGAGCCGGTTCGGATAAACAGTTTTATTCGAATCTGCACTAATCCCGCGGGTCTGGGCGTGCATCGGTGCAAGCAGCGGTACTACCATCGTCGAATGGCTGCACGGGCCAGATACCCTTAAAACAGGTGTATAAAACAACAACTACTCAACCGAGGTATGAAAGATGAGTGCGGCTTCCCTGTATCCCGTTCGTCCAGAGGTGGCGGCGTCCACGCTGACCGATGAGGCGACCTACAAGGCCATGTACCAGCAGTCCGTGGTCAACCCGGACGGTTTCTGGCGCGAACAGGCGCAGCGCCTCGATTGGATAAAGCCCTTCACCAAGGTCAAGCAGACCTCGTTCGACGATCACCATGTCGACATCAAATGGTTCGCCGACGGCACCCTCAACGTCTCCTACAACTGCCTGGACCGCCACCTGGCCGAACGCGGCGATCAGGTCGCGATTATCTGGGAAGGCGACGACCCTTCCGAAAGCCGTCACATCACCTACCGCGAGCTGCACGCCGAGGTGTGCAAGTTCGCCAACGCCCTGCGCGGCCAGGATGTGCACCGCGGCGACGTGGTGACCCTGTACATGCCGATGATTCCCGAGGCGGTGGTGGCGATGCTCGCCTGTACCCGCATCGGCGCGGTGCATTCGGTGGTGTTCGGTGGCTTCTCGCCCGAGGCGCTGGCGGGGCGCATCATCGACTGCCAGTCCAAGGTGGTGATCACCGCCGACGAAGGCCTGCGGGGCGGCAGGAAAACGGCGCTCAAGGCCAACGTCGACCGCGCCCTGACCAACCCCGAAACCAGCAGCGTGCAGAAGGTCATCGTGTGCAAGCGCACCGGTGGCGAGATCGAGTGGAACCGTCATCGCGACATCTGGTACCACTCGCTGCTGGAGGTGGCGTCGAGCACCTGCGCGCCGAAGGAAATGGGCGCCGAGGAAGCGCTGTTCATCCTCTATACCTCCGGCTCGACCGGCAAGCCCAAGGGCGTGCTGCACACCACCGGCGGTTACCTGGTGTACGCCGCGCTGACCCATGAGCGAGTGTTCGACTACAAGCCGGGCGATGTCTACTGGTGCACGGCGGACGTCGGCTGGATCACTGGCCACAGCTACATCGTCTATGGTCCGCTGGCCAACGGTGCCACCACCTTGCTGTTCGAAGGCGTGCCCAACTACCCGGACATTACCCGCGTCTCGAAGATCATCGACAAGCACAAGGTCAATATCCTCTACACCGCGCCCACCGCTATCCGCGCGATGATGGCCGAGGGCACCAAGGCAGTCGAGGGCGCCGATGGCTCGAGCCTGCGCTTGCTGGGTTCGGTGGGCGAACCGATCAACCCCGAGGCCTGGAACTGGTACTACAACACGGTCGGCAAGCAGAACTGCCCGATCGTCGACACCTGGTGGCAGACCGAAACCGGCGGCATCCTGATCAGCCCGCTGCCGGGTGCGATCGGCCTCAAGCCCGGTTCGGCGACCAAACCGTTCTTCGGCGTGGTGCCGGCGCTGGTGGACAACCTGGGCAACCTGATCGACGGCGCTGCCGAGGGCAACCTGGTGATTCTCGATTCGTGGCCGGGCCAGTCGCGTACCCTCTACGGCGACCATGATCGTTTCGTCGATACCTATTTCAAGACCTTTCGCGGCATGTACTTCACCGGCGACGGCGCGCGTCGCGACGAAGATGGCTACTACTGGATCACCGGCCGAGTCGATGACGTGCTCAACGTTTCCGGGCACCGCATGGGCACGGCCGAGATCGAAAGCGCGATGGTGGCCCATCCCAAGGTGGCCGAGGCCGCTGTGGTGGGCGTTCCCCATGAGCTGAAAGGGCAGGGCATCTATGTCTATGTCACGCTCAATGGTGGCGAGCAGACCAGCGAGGAACTGCGCCTGGAGCTCAAGAACTGGGTGCGCAAGGAGATCGGCCCCATCGCCTCGCCGGATGTGATCCAGTGGGCGCCGGGGCTGCCCAAGACGCGCTCGGGCAAGATCATGCGGCGCATCCTGCGCAAGATCGCCACGGCCGAGTACGACTCGCTGGGTGACATCTCTACCTTGGCCGATCCGGGGGTGGTGCAACAGCTGATCGACACCCACAAGGAAATGCATCGCGCTTCGGCCTGAGTTGACGCGACCTCGGGGGCCTCTGCCCGCGAAGGGGCCCGCAAGGCTGTTCAGGCAGCGCTGGCGTTACTGCGGTAACGCCATTGCCGCGCCGGGTGCCACCCAAGGCCCCATCGCCTGTCACATGCAACATCTCCCACAACCCCAAGCTTGCCGTCTGCCAAGGCTTTGCCAATAATGGGCGCGCTAATTGCTTGATGGACAGGTTGCGCGTCTTTTTGCTCAGCCACAATCGGCATGGGCTGTCAATCCCTTGGTCTGGGTGTCTCGGTGCTTCTGTAACTACTTGTCGCATTGAAGAAATATCGACTGGCACAGTGCCGTTAAAATGCGCTCACTCGCCGGACCTCATGGCGTCGCCCGTTCAGCCTCATTTTTCGCATTCTGGGCCTGCGCTCACTTTGCCCATACTGCCCATTTTCGCTGGAGCTCACCCAATGAAGAAACTTGCACTGTTTGGCGCATTGGCACTGTCCGTGCTGTCGGCGACCTCGTTCGCCGATGAAAAGCCGCTGAAGATCGGTATCGAAGCCGCTTACCCACCGTTCGCGTCCAAGGCGCCGGATGGCAGCATCGTCGGTTTCGACTACGACATCGGCAACGCGCTGTGCGCTGAGATGAAGGTCAAGTGCACCTGGGTCGAGCAGGAATTCGACGGTCTCATTCCCGCCCTCAAGGTCCGCAAGATCGACGCCATTCTGTCGTCGATGTCGATTACCGACGACCGCAAGAAGTCCGTTGATTTCACCAACAAGTACTACGCCACTCCGGCGCGTCTGGTCATGAAGTCCGGCACCCAGGTGAGCGACTCCATGGCCGAGCTCAAAGGCAAGAAGATCGGCGTGCAGCGCGGCACCATCCATGACCGGTATGCCACCGAGGTGCTCAAGCCGCTGGGCGTCGAAGTGATGCCGTACGGCTCGCAGAACGAGATCTACCTGGACGTGGCCGCCGGTCGACTGGACGGCACGCTGGCCGATGCCACCCTGTTGCAGGACGGTTTCCTCAACACCGACGCCGGCAAGGGCTACGCATTCGTCGGCCCGTCGGTCAACGACCCGAAATACTTCGGTGACGGCATCGGTATCGCCGTGCGCAAGGGCGACAAGGCCAACGTGGATCGCATCAACGCGGCCATCGAAGGCATTCGCGCCAACGGCGAGTACAAGAAGATCCAGGACAAGTACTTCGATTTCGACATCTACGGCAAATAAGCCGGCAGGCGTCACCTGACTGATGGTGCAAACGGCGGGAAACCGCGGTCTGCACCATTTTTCATTCTTCGGGCGAGGATCTCTACATGTTGAAAGGCTACGGGGCCGTCATTCTCGATGGCGCTTGGCTGACGCTGCAGCTCGCCTTGTCGTCCATGGCACTGGCCATCGTGCTGGGTCTGTTCGGCGTGGCCCTGCGCCTGTCGCCGGTCCGCTGGCTGGCCTGGCTGGGTGACCTGTACGCCACGGTGATTCGTGGCATACCCGATCTGGTGTTGATCCTGCTGATCTTCTACGGGGGCCAGGACATCCTCAATCGCGTGGCGCCGTTGGTGGGTTACGACGACTACATCGACCTCAATCCGCTGCTGGCCGGTATCTTCACCCTGGGTTTCATCTTCGGTGCCTACCTGTCGGAAACCTTTCGCGGGGCCTTCATGGCCATTCCCAAGGGCCAGGCCGAAGCCGGCATGGCCTATGGCATGAGCAGCCTGCAGGTGTTCTTCCGGGTGCTGGTGCCGCAGATGATTCGCCTGGCGATTCCCGGCGTCACCAATAACTGGCTGGTGTTGACCAAGGCTACGGCATTGATTTCGGTGGTCGGCCTGCAGGACATGATGTTCAAGGCCAAGCAGGCGGCGGATGCCACCCGCGAACCGTTCACCTTCTTCCTCGCGGTGGCGGCGATGTACCTGGTCATCACCAGTGTCTCGCTGCTGTTGCTGCGCGCCATCGAAAAACGCTACTCGGTGGGCATCAAGGCGGCTGAGCTATGATCTTCGATTACAACGTCGTCTGGGACAGCCTGCCGCTGTACATGAGCGGTATGCTGGAAACCTTGAAGCTGCTGGCGATTTCGCTGTTCTTCGGTCTGCTGGTGGCGCTGCCGCTGGGTTTGATGCGGGTGTCCCGGCAGCCGCTGGTCAACGGCATCGCGTGGCTCTACACCTACGTGATCCGTGGCACGCCCATGCTGGTGCAGCTGTTTCTGATCTATTACGGTCTGGCCCAGTTCGAGGCCGTGCGCAACAGCGTGCTCTGGCCCTGGTTGTCGAGCGCCACGTTCTGCGCCTGCCTGGCCTTCGCCATCAATACCAGTGCCTACACCGCCGAAATCATCGCCGGCAGCCTGCGGGCCACGCCACCGGGCGAGATCGAAGCGGCCAAGGCCATGGGCATGTCCAGGGCCGGGATGTACCGGCGTATCCTGCTGCCCTCGGCACTGCGCCGAGCGCTGCCGCAGTACAGCAACGAAGTGATCATGATGCTGCAGACCACCAGCCTGGCTTCGATCGTGACCCTGATCGACATCACCGGCGCAGCGCGTACGGTGAACGCCCAGTATTACCTGCCGTTCGAAGCCTACATCACGGCGGGTGTGTGCTACCTGTGCCTGACGTTCATTCTGGTGCGCCTGTTCAAGCTGGCCGAGCGCCGCTGGCTGGCCTACCTGGCACCGCGCAGGCACTGAGCGCGTGCAGCAAAAAACCTTTTCGCCACGGGCCGCTGGCCCGTGACTGACCGATTTGCGAGACCCCCGATCATGTACAAACTCCAAGTTCAGGACCTGCACAAGCGCTATGGCTCGCACGAGGTGCTCAAGGGTGTCTCGCTGGCGGCGAAGGCGGGCGATGTGATCAGCATCATCGGCTCCAGCGGATCGGGCAAGAGCACGTTCCTGCGTTGCATCAACCTGCTCGAACAGCCCCACGCGGGCAAGATCCTGCTCAACGACGAAGAACTCAAACTGGTTGCCGGCAAGGATGGGGCGCTCAGGGCAGCCGACCCCAAGCAGCTGCAACGCTTGCGTTCGCGCCTGTCGATGGTGTTCCAGCATTTCAACCTGTGGTCGCACATGACCGCGCTGGAAAACGTCATCGAAGCGCCCGTGCATGTGTTGGGCGTATCGAAAAAGCAAGCGCTGGAAAAAGCCGAGTATTATCTGGCCAAGGTAGGGGTTTCGCACCGCAAGGATGCCTATCCGGGGCACATGTCCGGTGGCGAGCAGCAGCGTGTCGCCATTGCCCGTGCATTGGCGGTGGAACCCGAGGTGATGTTGTTCGACGAACCGACTTCGGCGCTCGACCCGGAACTGGTGGGTGACGTGCTCAAGGTGATGCAGGCCCTGGCTCAGGAAGGGCGGACCATGGTCGTCGTGACCCACGAGATGGGTTTCGCCCGTGAGGTGTCGAACCAACTGGTGTTTCTGCACAAGGGCCTGGTCGAAGAAACCGGCGACCCGCGCGAGGTGCTGGCCAATCCGCGTTCCGAGCGGTTGCAGCAGTTCTTGTCCGGCAGCCTCAAGTGATCGCCGCTTGAAACATCTGCCGGGTGTTTTCCTGCGAGCAGGTCGAGCATGCCTGGCGCAGTGCCATTTCCCATTCGGTTTTTGATACTTAAGGTTTCGGTCCGCATCAGATGACAGCCCAACGAATCGGTTTCCTCTATTGGCCCAGCACGCGAGCCCTGACCCTGGCGCTGGCCGAAGAGGCCCTGCGAGTGGCGCAGAAGGTGCACCCGGAAGTGACCTACGAGTTGCTTTTCCTGCAGGCCGAACCACCTGTTCCAGGCGGCTGGCAGCTGCCCGGTGAGGCGTGGAACGGTCGCCTGGAGGGTTGCCAGAAGCTTTTTCTGCTGGCTGACGAGCCACCGTCGGCGCTGGCGCCGGCACTGGCCACTGCGCTCAAGCAGACGGTCCGGGCCGGATGCCTGGTGGGCGGGCTGTCGGCGGGGGTCTACCCGCTGGCGCAGCTGGGGCTGCTCGATGGCTACCGCGCGGCCGTGCACTGGCGCTGGCAGGATGATTTCGCCGAGCGCTTTCCCAAGGTCATCGCCACCAGCCACCTGTTCGATTGGGACCGCGACCGCATGACGGCTTGCGGGGGCTTGTCGGTGCTCGACCTGCTGCTGGCGGTACTGGCCCGCGATCACGGCGCCGAACTGGCCGGGGCGGTGTCCGAAGAGCTGGTGGTGGAGCGTATCCGCGAGGGCGGCGAGCGCCAGCGCATTCCGTTGCAGAATCGTCTGGGGTCCAGCCATCCGAAGCTGACCCAGGCGGTGTTGCTGATGGAAGCCAATATCGAAGAGCCGCTGACCACCGACGAGATCGCCCAGCATGTGTGTGTTTCGCGGCGCCAGCTGGAGCGCATCTTCAAGCAGTACCTGAACCGCGTACCCAGCCAGTACTACCTCGAGTTGCGCCTGAACAAGGCGCGGCAGATGTTGATGCAGACCAGTAAGTCGATCATCCAGATCGGCCTGTCGTGCGGGTTTTCCTCGGGCCCGCATTTTTCCAGCGCCTACCGCAATTTTTTCGGCGCCACCCCCCGCGAGGATCGCAACCAGCGTCGCAGCAGCAGCCCGTTCGAATTGTCTTCGGTCCCCGCCGAGCGAGGTTGACCCTCTTTCCGGATTGCGCCGTGCCAGGCGAAGCGCGGTATGGCCTTCGCGGGCAGAGCCCGCTCCCACATCTCGGTGGGAGGGCACCCTTCGCGGGCAGAGCTGCTCCTGCTTCCTGTGGGAGCGGGCTCTGCCCGCGAAGGGCGCGCCGCGGTATAGCTGACTGAACCGGATGGCGAGCGCCTTTCTATCCCTATATGTCGCATTCGCGACAACCCCCGTAGAATGGCGGTTTGGCGCTGTAACAAGTTGTCGCATGGCGGCAATGCCGCGCGTGCACCAGTCCTTACAATCCCCTATCGCTCGCCCATTCTGCGCTGAGCGTTCCTTGACAGGAGACTCCGATGTCCGTTGAGCAAGCCCCCGTGCAACGTGCCGATTTCGACCAGGTAATGGTGCCCAACTATGCACCGGCCGCTTTCATTCCCGTGCGCGGTGCAGGTTCCCGGGTGTGGGATCAGGCTGGTCGCGAGCTCATCGATTTCTCCGGTGGCATCGCCGTCAACGTGCTGGGGCATGCGCACCCGGCATTGGTAGGCGCGCTGACCGAACAGGCCAACAAGCTGTGGCACGTGTCGAACGTCTTCACCAACGAGCCCACCCTGCGCCTGGCCCGGAAGCTGGTCGATGCCACCTTTGCCGACCGGGTGTTCTTCTGCAACTCCGGCGCGGAAGCCAACGAGGCCGCGTTCAAGCTGGCCCGGCGTGTGGCGCACGACAACTTCGGTCCCGAGAAATACGAGATCGTGTCGGCCCTCAACAGCTTCCACGGCCGCACGCTGTTCACCGTCAGCGTGGGTGGCCAGCCGAAGTACTCCGACGGTTTCGGCCCGAAGATCACCGGCATTCGCCACGTCCCCTACAACGACCTCGAAGCGCTGAAAGCGGCGGTGTCCGACAAGACCTGCGCCGTAGTGCTGGAGCCGGTCCAGGGCGAAGGCGGCGTGGTACCGGCCGATCCGGCCTACCTGCAAGGCGCTCGCGCGCTGTGCGACCAGTTCAACGCCCTGCTGGTGTTCGACGAAGTGCAAAGCGGCATGGGGCGCAGTGGTGAGCTGTTCAGCTACATGAACTACGGCGTCACCCCGGACATCCTCTCCAGCGCCAAGAGCCTGGGGGGCGGTTTTCCGATCGGGGCGATGCTCACCACCGATGCCCTGGCCAAACACTTCGCGGTCGGCGTGCACGGCACCACCTATGGCGGCAACCCTCTGGCCTGCGCCGTGGCCGAGGCGGTGCTCGATGTGGTCAACACACCCGAAGTGCGAGCCGGGGTCAAGGCACGGCACCAGCACTTCAAGACGCGCCTGGAGCAGATTGGCCAGCGCTACGGCGTGTTCAGCGAAGTCCGTGGCCTGGGCCTGCTGATCGGTTGCGCCTTGAGGGACGCCTGGAAAGGCCGCGCCAAGGACTTCTTCAATGCTGCCGAACGGCACGACCTGATGATTCTGCAGGCCGGCCCGGACGTGGTGCGTTTCGCCCCGAGCCTGGTCATCGACGAGGCCGACATTGACGAAGGCCTGGACCGCTTCGAACGCGCCGTGGCGCACCTGACCCAGGCCTGATCGGCCCGTTCGTGGCGTTGGCTCAAAGCCAGCGCCACCTCTGCAATCGACCCGCTGCAATCGACAAGGAGTGGCACCATGCTGGTAATGCGCCCTGCGCAAATGGCTGACCTGGCCGAGGTTCAGCGCCTGGCTGCCGACAGCCCCATCGGTGTCACTTCGCTGCCCGACGATGCAGGCCGGTTGAGTGACAAGATCGCCAAGTCCGAGGCGTCCTTTGCCGCCGAAGTCAGCTTCAACGGTGAGGAAAGCTATTTCTTCGTTCTTGAAGACCTGAGCACCCAGCGCCTGGTCGGCTGTTCGGCGATCGTCGCCTCCGCCGGCTACTCCGAACCCTTCTACAGCTTTCGCAACGAGACCTTCGTGCACGCTTCGCGCGAGCTGAAGATCCACAACAAGATTCACGTGCTTTCGCAGTGTCATGACCTGACCGGCAACAGCCTGTTGACCAGCTTCTACGTGGTGCCCGAACTGGTCGGCAGTATCTGGGCCGAGCTCAACTCGCGGGCACGCCTGCTGTTCATGGCCAACCACCCGGAGCGCTTTGCCGATTCGGTGGTGACCGAGATCGTCGGCTACAGCGACGAACACGGCGACTCACCTTTCTGGGACGCGATCGGCCGCAACTTCTTCGATCTCAACTACGCCGAGGCCGAACGCCTGTGCGGCATCAAGAGCCGCACGTTTCTCGCCGAACTGATGCCGCACTACCCGATCTACGTGCCCTTGCTGCCCGACCAGGCGCAAGAGGCCATGGGCCAGGTACACCCGCGTGCGCAGGTGACGTTCGACATTCTGATGCGCGAAGGCTTCGAAACCGATCACTACATCGACATCTTCGACGGAGGGCCCACCCTGCATGCCCGGGTATCGGGCATTCGCTCGATCGCCCACAGCCGCGTGGTGCCGGTCAAGCTTGTCGCGGCGTCGGACGAGCGCGGCGGCCCTGGCCGTCCCTACCTGGTTTCCAACGGTCTGCTGCAGGATTACCGCGCGGTGCTGCTGGAGCTCGACTGGGTGCCCGGCAAGCCGGTCGGGCTGGACCTGGCCACCGCCGAGGCGCTGGGTGTGGGCGAGGGCGCCAGCGTGCGTCTGGTTGCAGTTTGATACCTGGTTGAACAGGCCGAGTTCTGCAGGTACCACGCGGTGCCTGCTCGAGGAGAAAGCATGATCGTTCGTCCCGTACGCAGCAGTGACCTGCCGGCGCTGATCGAGTTGGCCCGCAGCACCGGCCCCGGCCTGACCACCTTGCCAGCCAACGAAGAACGGTTGGCGCACCGGGTCGGCTGGGCCGAGAAGACCTTTCGCGGCGAAGCCGGGCGCGGCGATGCCGATTACCTGTTCGTGCTCGAAGACGATGACGGCACGGTCGTGGGCATTTCAGCCATTGCCGGTGCCGTGGGCCAGCGCGAGCCCTGGTACAACTACCGGGTGGGCCTGACCGTGAGCGCCTCGCAGGAGCTGAACATCTATCGCGAGATTCCCACGCTGTTCCTCGCCAACGACCTGACCGGCAATTCGGAACTGTGCTCGCTGTTCCTGCGCGAAGGTCACCGCAAGGGCCTGAACGGGCGCTTGCTGGCCAAGGCGCGGCTGCTGTTCATCGCTCAGTTTCCGCACCTGTTCGGGCGCAAGGTGATCGCCGAGATGCGCGGCATTTCCGATGCCGAAGGCCGCTCGCCGTTCTGGGAAAGCCTGGGCCGGCATTTCTTCAAGATGGAATTCAGCCAGGCCGATTACCTGACCGGCGTCGGCAACCGCGCCTTCATCGCTGAATTGATGCCCAAGTTCCCGCTCTACAGCTGCTTCCTGTCCCCGGCTGCGCGCGAGGTCATCGCCAAGGTCCACCCCGATACCGAGCCCGCCCTGGCCATGCTCAAGGCCGAAGGCTTCAGCTACCAGGGCTACGTCGACATCTTCGACGCCGGCCCGGCGGTGGAATGCGAGACCAGCAAGATTCGCGCGGTCCACGACAGCAAGAGTCTGGTTCTGGCCATCGGCACCCCCGGCGACGATGCCCCACCGTTTCTGATCTACAACCGCGAACGCGAAGAGTGCCGCATCACAGCGGCGCCGGCGCGCTTCGCTTCCGGCACGCTGGTGGTCGATCCCTTGACCGCCCGCCGCCTGCAGCTGAGCGCGGGTGACCAGGTGCGCGCGGTACCCATGACTCCGCCCGTTCGGGAGGTGCTTTGATGAATACTTTGTTTATCGACGGCCAATGGCTGCCTGGTGAAGGCGAGTTGCTGACGTCGCTCAATCCAGTGGGCCAGGCTGTGGTCTGGCAGGGGCGCAGTGCCAGTGCCGACCAGGTGGCCCTGGCCGTTCAGGCCGCGCGGCATGCCTTCGTCGGCTGGGCGAGCCAGCCGTTGTCGGCGCGCATTGCCGTATTGCAGGCGTTCGCCGAGCGACTGAAGGCCTGTACCGATGAGCTGGCGCAGTGCATCGGCGAAGAAACCGGAAAGCCCTTGTGGGAAGCGGCCACCGAAGTGACCAGCATGGTCAACAAGGTGGCGATCTCGATCCAGAGCCATGCCGAACGCACCGGCGAGAAGAGCGCACCGCTGGCCGACGCCACGGCGGCCCTGCGGCACAAGCCCCATGGCGTGGTAGCGGTGTTCGGTCCCTACAACTTTCCCGGGCACCTACCCAACGGCCATATCGTGCCAGCATTGCTGGCAGGCAACTGCGTGCTGTTCAAGCCCAGCGAGCTGACGCCCAAGGTGGCTGAACTGACCACGCGCTGCTGGGCCGAAGCCGGGTTGCCGGCGGGCGTGCTCAACCTGCTGCAGGGCGGCCGCGACACTGGCATGGCACTGGCCGCCAATGCCGGGTTCGACGGGTTGTTCTTCACCGGTTCCAGCGCCACAGGCAACCTGCTGCACCAACAATTCGGCGGCCAGCCGGGCAAGATCCTGGCGCTGGAGATGGGCGGCAACAACCCCCTGGTGGTCGAGCAGGTGCAGGACCTCGATGCGGCGGTCTATACCATCATTCAGTCGGCGTTCATTTCTGCCGGTCAACGCTGCACCTGCGCGCGGCGCCTGCTGGTACCCGTCGGCGAGTGGGGGGACCGGCTGCTCGAGCGTCTGGTGCAGGTGTGTGCCACCCTCGAGGTCGGCGAATACGACTGCACCCCAGCGCCTTTCATGGGCTCGGTGATCTCCCTGCCCGCGGCGCAGGCGCTGCTCCAGGCCCAGCAACAGTTGCTGGACAGCGGTGCCGTCAGCCTGTTGAGCATGACCCAGCCCAGGGCCGATGCTGCCTTGCTCACGCCGGGCATTGTCGACGTCACCGGCGCCCACGGGCGTCGCGACGAGGAGCTGTTCGGCCCGTTGCTGCAAGTGGTGCGCTACGTCGACTTCGACGCGGCCATCGCCGAGGCCAATGCCACTCAGTACGGCCTGGCTGCCGGACTGCTGTCGGACTCGGAGGCGCGTTATCGTGAATTCTGGTTGCGCAGCCGAGCCGGCATCGTCAACTGGAACAAGCAACTGACCGGCGCTGCCAGCAGTGCACCGTTCGGCGGCGTCGGCGCGTCCGGCAACCACCGCGCCAGTGCCTACTACGCCGCCGACTATTGCGCCTACCCGGTGGCCTCGCTGGAAACCCCCACACTCGGTTTGCCCGCGACCCTGAGTCCGGGCATCACGCTGTAGGCGGTCGTTGCACCCTTGCGTACAAGAACAGATCCACGGAGCCGAACCGATGAAACCCTGTGAAGTGAATTTCGATGGCCTGGTGGGGCCTACCCACAACTACGGTGGGTTGTCCTACGGCAACGTGGCGTCGCAGAGCAACAGTCAGCAAGGCTCGAATCCGCGCGAAGCGGCGCGTCAGGGCCTGGCCAAGATGAAAGCGCTGATGGAACTGGGGTTCACCCAGGGCGTTCTGGCGCCGCAGGAGCGCCCGGATGTGGCAGCATTGCGCCGCCTGGGCTTCGCCGGCAGCGATGCCGAGGTGATCGCCCAGGCCGCGCGTGATGCGATGCCGTTGCTGGTGGCCAGCTGTTCGGCCTCGAGCATGTGGGTGGCCAACGCGGCCACTGTCAGCCCCAGCGCCGACACGGCCGATGGCCGCGTGCATTTCACCGCGGCGAACCTCAACTGCAAGTTCCACCGCAGCATCGAACACCCCACCACCAGCCGGGTGCTGCAGGCGATGTTTGCCGACGCCTCGCACTTCGCCCACCATGAAGCACTGCCTGCCGTCGCCCAGTTCGGCGACGAGGGCGCCGCCAACCATACCCGGCTGTGCCGGGACTATGGCGAGGCTGGCGTGGAGTTTTTCGTCTACGGCCGCAGCGCCTTCGACGCACGAGTGCCCGCGCCGCAGAAATATCCGGCGCGCCAGACTTTGGAAGCGTCCCAGGCGGTGGCTCGGCTGCATGGGTTGAGCGAGCAGGGCGTGGTTTTTGCCCAGCAGAATCCGGCGGTCATCGACCAGGGGGTGTTCCATAACGACGTGATCGCGGTCGGCAACGGCGAGCTGTTGTTCCATCATCAGGACGCCTTCCTCGACAGCGACCGCGTGCTGGCCGAACTGCAAACCAAGCTCGCCGCGCGCGGTGGTCGGCTGCAGGCGATCAGCGTGCCGCGCGCCGACGTTTCCGTGGACGACGCCGTGCGCACCTACCTGTTCAACAGCCAGTTGCTCACCCGCGCCGATGGCAGCATGCTGCTGGTGGTCCCGGAAGAGTGCCGCGCCAACCCGCGGGTCTGGAGCTACCTGGAGCAGCTGACCGGGCAGGGCACAGGCATTGCCGAGGTCAAGGTATTCGACCTCAAGCAAAGCATGCGCAACGGCGGCGGCCCGGCATGTCTGCGCCTGCGCGTGGCGCTCAAGGCCGAGGAGCTGGCGGCGGTCAACCCAGGTGTGATCCTGACGCCCGCGCTGCACGACACCCTGAACGACTGGGTCGAACGTCACTATCGCGACCGTCTGGTCGAAGCCGATATGGCCGACCCGCAACTGCTGATCGAATGCCGCGAGGCATTGGACGAGCTGACCCGGATCCTTCGGTTGGGTTCGGTCTATCCTTTCCAGCTCTGATTCAACGAGCTTTGATTTTTTCCAACTCTAAACAGCATCGAGGTACACCTATGTCCGACGCCCTGCGCTTGATTCTCGAAGACACCGACGGCACCCAGCTGGAAACCTCCTGCACGCGCTTCTGCGTGGTCTGGCAGGGCAAGGAAGTCTGGATCCAGCATGACGGCCGCGGCCAGTTGCTGATCGGTGTGGACGTCGAGGAAGGCGACGCCGAATACGCCAACCTGTTGCTGCGCCCGCTGGCGACCAACCTGGTCAGCCTGCAGCTGGAAATGGAGCCGGCCGACGCCGGTGCCGAGGACGAAGACGGCCACGTTCACGGTCCCGACTGCAACCACTAAAACCTCATCCTTCAGGGACGCCGCCCCATGCTCGCTCTTGGCAAACTGCTCGAACTGACCTTGGCCGGCCATGAGCCGACGCAGAAGATCCAGCTGACCACCGGCGGCGTCTGCCTGCGCTGGCTGGGAGAAGGCGCCCTGGAGGTGCGGCCACCTGCCGCCACCGACAGCGGCCTCGACCTGCTGCTGTCGGCCGGTGTGCACGGCAATGAAACCGCGCCCATCGAGCTGCTCGACAGCCTGCTGCAGGCCATCGCCCGGGGCCAGCTGATTCCTCGCGCGCGCATTCTGTTCCTGTTCGGCAACCCCGAAGCCATGCGCCGGGGTGCGCGCTACATCGAGCGCGACGTCAACCGCCTGTTCAACGGCCGGCATGCCGCTGCCAGTGGCAATGAAGCCTTGCGCGCCTGCGAACTGGAACGCCTGGCCACGACTTTCTTCAGCCTGCCGCAACGCACGCGCCTGCATTACGACCTGCACACGGCCATTCGTGGCTCACGGATCGAGCAGTTCGCGCTGTACCCCTGGAAGCAGGGGCGCGAGCACTCCCGCAAAGAGCTGGTACGCCTGCAGGCGGCAGGCATGCGCGCGGTGTTGCTGCAGAACAAGTCCTCCATCACGTTCAGCGCGTTCACCTACGAGCAGCTGGACGCCGAGGCGTTCACCCTGGAACTGGGCAAGGCGAGGCCGTTCGGGCAGAACGCCGAGGTCGATCTGACGCGTCTGGACGCCAGCCTGCGCGAGCTGATCGAAGGCCGCGAGGCGGACCTCGATCAGCCGCTGGTGCAGCTGGAGCTGTTTTCAGTGTCGCGCGAGGTCATCAAGCACACGGACGCCTTCCGCCTGCACCTGGATGACGACATCGAGAATTTCACCGAGCTGGCGCCAGGCTATCTGCTGGCCGAAGACGGCGCCGGGCAGCGCTGGGTTGTAGAAGAGCAGGGCGCGCGGATCATTTTCCCCAACCCCAAGGTTGCCAATGGCCTGCGCGCCGGCATTCTCATCGTGCCGACTCCGCAGGCCTGAGGCTCAGGCGCTTTTCTGCTGCTGCTGCAGGCGACGCAGGGCGCGTACTTTCTGCACGGTATCGGCCACGGTGCGTGCAGCTTCCGCGCCTTTGTGCAGGAAGTGATTGAAGAAGTAGGTGTGGTGCTGTTCGCCGTCATGGAAGTGATGCGGGGTCAGTACCACCGAGAATACCGGCACTTCGGTTTCCAGCTGAACCTGCATCAGCGCGCTGACCACCGTCTGGGCGACGAATTCGTGACGGTAGATACCGCCGTCTACCACCAGGGCAGCGCCGACCACGGCGGCATAGCGCCCGCTCTTGGCCAGCAGTTTGGCGTGCAGCGGAATTTCGAAGGCGCCGCCGACCTCGTAGAAATCGATGTCGGCTTCCTGATAGCCCAGCACGCGCATTTCCTCGACGAAGCCTTTGCGGCTCTGATCGACAATATCCTTGTGCCAGCAAGCCTGGACGAAAGCGATCCGTTCGTGGGTGTGGCTTTTGCTGTCAATTGCAGTGGGTTGCATCGGTTCACTCCTGTTCAAGAAAAAAACAGGGCATGTGGATCGAAGGGGATCTATGGGTACATGCGCATGGCACGGCCCTGCGTTGGCCTTTTGAAGGTGTCGCAATCCCGTTCTCTCTTCATCCGGACTATGACCGTCGGCCCCGGGATCACACCGGGTCTGCTGACCTTGCACGCCGTTGCCGGCTTGCAAGCGCTCGCGGGCTCGGCGCATTGCGCGCCATTACCGCCGGTGGGGAGTTGCACCCCGCCCTGAGAACGTTTGCCACCCCAGTGGGTGGCGCAACTTTTGTAACATATTTGCGGGCGAGCTGAACAGCGCGTGAGCAAATGTTTCGACAAGGCTTGATTCATGGCCCTGCAATCCGCAGTAATAGAAGCTGACACGAACCCGAGGCCATCATGTCCATCATCGACCTGCGCAGCGATACCGTTACCCAGCCTACTCCCGCCATGCTGGCGGCCATGCACGCGGCGCCCACCGGCGATGATGTCTATGGCGAAGACCCGACCGTCAACCGCCTCGAAGCCGAACTGGCAAAACGCCTGGGGTTCGCTGCGGGGCTGTTCGTGCCCAGTGGCACCATGAGCAACCTGCTCGGCCTGATGGCGCACTGCGAGCGTGGCGAGGAATACATCGTCGGCCAGCAGGCCCATACCTACAAGTACGAGGGCGGCGGTGCCGCCGTGCTGGGTTCGATCCAGCCACAACCGCTGGAGTTCCAGGCCGACGGCACGCTGGACCTGGATCAGGTCAGGGCGGCGATCAAGCCCGATGATTTCCACTTTGCCCGCACCCGACTGCTGGCGTTGGAAAACACCATGCAAGGCAAGGTGCTGCCGTTGAGTTACCTGGCCCAGGCCCGCGACTTCACTCGCGAGCATGGGCTGCAACTGCACCTCGATGGCGCCCGGCTGTACAACGCGGCGGTCAAGCTGGGTGTCCCGGCTGGTGAAATCACCCAGTACTTCGATTCGGTCTCGGTCTGCCTGTCCAAGGGGCTCGGCGCGCCGGTCGGTTCGGTGCTGTGCGGCAGCCTGGACTTCATCGCCAAGGCACGACGATTGCGCAAGATGGTCGGCGGCGGCATGCGCCAGGCCGGAATCCTCGCCGCCGCCGGCCTGTACGCGCTGGATCATCAGGTGCAGCGCCTGGCCGAGGATCACGCCCACGCCGCGCGTCTGGCCGAGGGTCTGCTGGCGCTGGGTTACACCGTCGAGGCAGTGCAGACCAACATGGTCTATGTACACCTGGATGGCCGCGCCGGCGCGTTCAAGGACTTCGCGGCCACCCGCGGTGTCACCGTGAGTGCCGCGCCACGCCTGCGCATGGTCACTCATCTGGATGTGGATGCGGCGCAGATCGAGCAGGTCATCGACGTATTCGCCGATTTCGCCCGCACCTGAGCGTCCTGCTGTCCAATTGAGTGGGCCAATCGTATAAACACGCTGTACCCCGGCCGCAGGGCCTATATAATGCGGCCCTTTGCCGTCGCATCGCCTGCCGGGCGTGCGCACTGGCCTCTGGCCGCAGCCTGTCGTGGAAGAACCTATGAAAAGCGCAGAAATCCGTGAAGCCTTCCTTCGCTTCTTCGAGGAGCAAGGCCATACCCGAGTCGCCTCCAGCTCCCTGATCCCGGGCAACGACCCGACCCTGCTGTTCACCAACGCGGGGATGAACCAGTTCAAGGACTGCTTCCTGGGCCAGGAAAAGCGGGCCTACACCCGTGCCGTAAGCAGCCAGAAGTGCGTGCGTGCCGGTGGCAAGCACAACGACCTGGAAAACGTCGGCTACACCGCCCGCCACCACACCTTTTTCGAGATGCTCGGCAACTTCAGCTTCGGCGACTATTTCAAGCGCGACGCGATCACCTACGCCTGGACCTTCCTGACCTCCGAGCTGTGGCTGAACCTGCCCAAGGAAAAACTCTGGGTCACGGTCTACGCCAGCGATGACGAAGCCTACGATATCTGGACCAAAGAGATCGGCGTGCCGGCCGAGCGCATGGTCCGCATCGGCGACAACAAGGGCGCGCCCTATGCGTCCGACAACTTCTGGACCATGGGCGACACCGGCCCGTGCGGCCCCTGCACCGAGATCTTCTACGATCACGGTGCCGACATCTGGGGTGGCCCACCCGGCTCGCCCGAGGAAGACGGCGACCGCTACATCGAGATCTGGAACAACGTGTTCATGCAGTTCAACCGCACCGCCGATGGGGTGTTGCATCCCTTGCCGGCGCCGTCGGTGGACACGGGCATGGGCCTGGAACGGGTCAGCGCGGTGCTGCAGCATGTCAATTCCAACTATGAAATCGACCTGTTCCAGAGCCTGCTCGACGCATCGGCCAGCGCCATCGGTTGTGCCAACCAGGGCCAGGCGTCACTCAAGGTCGTGGCCGACCACATCCGCTCCTGCGGCTTCCTGATCGCCGACGGCGTACTGCCGTCCAACGAAGGCCGCGGCTACGTGCTGCGCCGCATCATTCGCCGCGCCTGCCGTCACGGCAACAAGCTGGGTGCCCAGGGCAGCTTCTTCTACCAGATCGTCGCTGCACTGGTCGCCGAGATGGGCGATGCCTTCCCCGAACTCAAGGGCCAGCAGGCGCACATCGAACGCGTGCTCAAGGCCGAGGAAGAGCAGTTCGCCAAGACGTTGGAGCAGGGCCTGAAGATTCTCGAGCAGGATCTGGCCGAGCTCAAGGGCAGCGTGGTTCCAGGTGATGTGGTGTTCAAGCTGTACGACACCTACGGTTTCCCGATGGACCTGACCGGCGATATCGCCCGCGAGCGCGAGCTCACCCTGGACGAAGCCGGCTTCGAGCGCGAGATGAACGCCCAGCGCGAACGCGCCCGTTCCGCCAGCTCGTTCGGCATGGACTACAACAGCCTGATCAAGGTCGACGTTCCGACCGTGTTCCTGGGTTACGACGCCACCCACGGCAACGGCAAGGTGGTTGCGCTGTACAAGGACGGTGCCGCCGTCGACGTGCTCAGGGAAGGCGAGGAGGGCGTGGTGATCCTCGACCAGACGCCGTTCTACGGCGAGTCCGGTGGCCAGGTCGGTGACCGTGGCTACCTGCTGGCCGGCGGTTCGCGCTTCGATGTGCGCGACACCACCAAGACCAGCGGCGCCTTCCTGCACCATGGCGTGGCCGTATTGAGCGATCTGGCGGTCGGTGCCGAGGTCAGTGCCGTGGTCGACCAGACCCTGCAACAGGCCACCGGCCTGAACCACTCCGCCACCCACTTGCTGCACGCAGCGCTGCGCCAGGTGCTGGGCGATCACGTACAGCAGAAAGGCTCGCTGGTCGACAGTCAACGCCTGCGCTTCGATTTCAGCCACTTCGAGTCGATCAAGCCCGAACAGATCAAGGCCCTGGAAGACATCGTCAACGCCGAGATTCGCAAGAACACCCCGGTGCAGACCGAAGAGATGCCGATCGACGAGGCGCGCAAGAAGGGCGCCATGGCCCTGTTCGGCGAGAAGTACGGCGACACCGTGCGCGTGCTGACCATGGGTGGCGACTTCTCGGTGGAGCTGTGCGGGGGCATCCATGCCAAGCGCACCGGTGACATCGGCCTGCTGAAAATCACCAGCGAAGGTGGCGTCGCCTCGGGCGTGCGCCGCATCGAAGCGGTGACCGGCGCGACCGCCTTGAACTACCTGAACCAGGCCGAAGAGCAGCTAAAGGAAGCCGCGCAACTGGTCAAGGGCAGCCGCGACAACCTGATCGACAAGCTGGCGGCCGTGATCGAACGCAACCGCGCCCTGGAAAAGCAGCTGGAGCAGTTGCAGGCCAAGGCCGCCAGTGCCGCCGGCGACGACCTCTCTTCCTCGGCGGTCGAGGTCAAGGGCGTGAAGGTGCTGGCCGCGCGCATCGACGGTCAGGACGGCAAGGCGCTGCTGGCGCTGGTCGACCAGTTGAAGAACAAGCTGGGCCAGGCCGTCATCCTGCTCGGCGGCGTGCACGACGACAAGGTCGTGCTGGTGTCCGGGGTGACCAAGGAGCTGACGGCCCGGCTCAAGGCCGGCGACCTGATGAAACAGGCCGCGACGGCCGTCGGTGGCAAGGGCGGTGGTCGCCCGGACATGGCTCAGGGTGGCGGCGTCGATGCCAGTGCCCTGGACGCTGCGCTGGCCCTGGCCGTGCCTTTCGTCGAACACGCGATCTGATTCAACCCTCGCAGGGCTCGTGCTGTGCACGGCGAGCCCGGTGTTGTATTTAATGGGCGCCCTTCACGGGCTGAGGCGGCTTTGAAATGGCTTTGATCGTACAGAAATTTGGCGGCACCTCGGTTGGCACTGTCGAACGTATCGAACAGGTTGCCGACAAGGTGAAGAAATTCCACGATGCCGGCGATGACCTGGTGGTCGTGCTTTCGGCCATGAGTGGCGAGACCAATCGCCTGATTTCGCTGGCCAAGCAGATCAGCGACCAGCCGGTACCTCGCGAACTGGACGTGATCGTCTCGACCGGCGAGCAGGTGACCATCGCGCTGTTGGCCATGGCGCTGATCAAGCGCGGCGTGGATGCAGTGTCGTACACCGGCAACCAGGTGCGCATTCTGACCGACAGCGCGCACAACAAGGCGCGCATCCTGCAGATCGACGACCAGAAGATCCGCGCCGACCTCAAGGCCGGCCGGGTGGTGGTGGTGGCAGGTTTTCAGGGGGTCGACGAAAGCGGCAACATCACCACCCTGGGTCGTGGTGGTTCGGACACCACCGGCGTCGCCCTGGCGGCCGCGCTGAAGGCCGACGAGTGCCAGATCTACACCGACGTCGATGGTGTCTACACCACCGACCCTCGCGTGGTTGCCCAGGCCCGGCGCCTGGACAAGATCACCTTCGAGGAAATGCTCGAAATGGCCAGTCTCGGTTCCAAGGTGCTGCAGATCCGTGCGGTGGAATTCGCCGGCAAGTACAACGTCCCGCTGCGCGTCCTGCACAGCTTCCAGGAGGGTCCGGGTACCCTCATTACCATTGATGAAGAGGAATCCATGGAACAGCCGATCATTTCCGGCATCGCCTTCAACCGCGATGAGGCCAAGCTGACCATCCGTGGCGTGCCAGACACCCCCGGCGTGGCCTTCAAGATCCTCGGCCCGATCAGCGCGGCCAACATCGAAGTCGACATGATCGTGCAGAATGTTTCTCACGATAACACCACCGACTTCACCTTCACCGTGCACCGCAACGACTATCAGGCGGCCCTGGCCGTGCTGGAACAGACCGCCAGCGAGATCGGTGCGCGGCAGGTGGTCGGCGATGCCAAGATCGCCAAGGTGTCGATCGTCGGTGTCGGCATGCGCTCGCACGCCGGCGTCGCCAGCCGCATGTTCGAAGCCCTGGCCAAGGAAAGCATCAACATCCAGATGATCTCCACCTCCGAGATCAAGGTCTCGGTGGTCATCGAAGAGAAGTACCTGGAGCTTGCCGTGCGCGCGCTGCACACGGCCTTCGAACTCGATGCCGCCCGACAGGGTGAGTAACAGGCAGTGAGAGAAGGGCGCGGCTAACCGCGCCCTTCTTTGTTTTCGGGCTATGTCCATGGCTTTCCCACCATGGGTTCGTGCCCTTGTTTGCAGACTGTGTTGTCCCTGAAATGAAAGCGTAAGGAGAAAGGTATGCTGATTCTGACTCGCCGGTGCGCGGAAAGCCTGATCATTGGCGACGGCGAAATCACCATCACGGTGCTTGGAGTGAAAGGTGGCCAGGTACGAATCGGGGTGAATGCACCCAAGGAAGTGGCCGTCCACCGCGAAGAAATCTACCTGCGGATCAAGAAAGAGAAGGACGACGAACCAAGCCATTAATTTTTATCGTTTTTTATGTTTGCAAACGGGGAAGAAGGTGGTTAATATACGCCCCGTGTTGCGGAGAGCTGGCCGAGTGGCCGAAGGCGCTCCCCTGCTAAGGGAGTACACCTCAAAAGGGTGTCGGGGGTTCGAATCCCCCGTTCTCCGCCATTATTTGCGTAGTACGTTGAACCTGGCTTTTTTCGTAAGTTGTTGAAATTACTGAAAAAAGTGCTTTACAAAAGAATTCGACGGCCTATAATGCGCGGCAACAAATGCACTCGTAGCTCAGCTGGATAGAGTACTCGGCTACGAACCGAGCGGTCACAGGTTCGAATCCTGTCGAGTGCACCAATCAAGAAGTTGTTTTCAGCAATGTCTGCAGCTTCTGTTTCAACCAGTGGTAGCCTGGTCCAACAAAATACCACCTGCACTCGTAGCTCAGCTGGATAGAGTACTCGGCTACGAACCGAGCGGTCACAGGTTCGAATCCTGTCGAGTGCACCATACAAGTGAAAAGCCCGCATTTATTGCGGGCTTTTTGCTTTCCGCGTTTTGCGTTTTTTGGACGGTGGCGTCTGCTCCCCGGCCAAATACCTGGGTTTTCGCTTTTTCTTCGAACGGCTGGCTTTTTTCGTTGCCGACTGCGGCGCCGCGGCTGACGCAGCCAGGGGCGTGCGCGTTCCATCTTCGACGATGGTCACCGGCAGAGGGCGGGGCGCAGCCTTGCGCGCCATGGGTTTTCTTCCGGACGAGGGATTCAGCGCGCGCTGATAGGCCCAGGGCTGGGTTTCGGGGCAGTTCGAGTGGGTGAACGTGATGTGGCCCTGAGGGCCTTCGCAGCGTTGCACCACGGCAGCGTTGGCCGAGTGATGGGCCGCCAAGACCAGCAGCAGAAGAATGGAGGAGGGTATGCGCACCGGTGTTCGTCCTTGGTTGCGGTTCATGTCGTCCTGCAGCCTAGCCACGACTGTCGTTGCACGCATTGTGCTTTGTTTACCGAATGCGTCGTCCCACCCCCGTACTGCGCGAACATCGAGCGCCGCACGCAAGCAGTTGTTTCACCCAGTTTTTTTCACTATGAATCCGTACAAGTTGTGTATGATTGCGCCCGTCAGCCCCGCCGGGGCTTTGGAAAATTTCCATGGACTTACCCAGTAGTTACTCGCTGAAGCTGTATACCAATCAAGAATCGACTGATTGATTCTCCCGGCGTGCCCACTGCTGGGAGTGGAGTTCGCCTATGTCTGAAGTAGAAGCAAAGAAAACGCAAGAAAGCCTGCAGGATCGCCTGGCCCAGGTCGTCGACCTGTTGCAGCGCCAGCGTATCGTCGAAAGTCTGGCTCACCGCCAGGAAGGCCAGCACAACGAGCTGGTCGAGAATCTGGTTCACCGGCAGAACCTGGTCGAGTTGCAGCGCAAGCTCGATGATCTTCACTCCGCCGACGTCGCCTACATACTCGAAGCCTTGCCCCTGGAAGAACGTCTGACGGTCTGGCAGTTGGTCAAGGCCGAGCGTGATGGCGATATTCTTCTGGAAGTGTCCGACTCGGTGCGCGAGACGCTGCTCGCGGACATGGATGACCATGAGATTCTCGCTGCGGCCAAGGAAATGGACGCCGACGAGCTTGCCGACCTGGCCTCCGAACTGCCGCGCGACGTGGTTCACGAGCTCATGGAAACCCTCGACGCACAGCAGCGCGAGCGCGTGCGTTCGGCCCTCAGCTACGAGGACGAACAGGTCGGCGCGCTGATGGACTTCGAGATGGTCACCATCCGCGAAGACGTCAGCCTGGAAGTGGTGCTGCGCTACCTGCGCCGTCTCAAGGAGCTGCCGGGCCACACCGACAAACTGTTCGTGGTCGACTCCGACGGCATTCTCAAGGGCGTACTGCCGATCAAACGCCTGCTGGTCAACGACCCGGACAAGCAAGTGGCCGATATCATGGCCAGCGACACCGTGAGTTTCCATCCCGATGAAGACGGCTACGAAGCGGCGCAGGCGTTCGAGCGTTACGACCTGATCTCTGCGCCGGTGGTGGACAAGCACGGCAAGCTCATCGGCCGCTTGACCATCGACGTGATGGTCGACCTGATTCGTGAAGAAAGCGAAAGCGAAGCGCTGCGCACCGCCGGTCTGCGCGAGGAAGAGGATATCTTTGCCTCGGTATGGCGTTCGTTGCGCAACCGCTGGTCATGGCTGGCGATCAACCTGATCACGGCGTTCATGGCGTCGCGGGTGATCGGCCTGTTCGAGGGCTCGATCGAGAAGCTGGTGGCCCTGGCGGCGCTGATGCCGATCGTGGCCGGTATCGGCGGCAACTCTGGCAACCAGACCATTACCATGATCGTGCGGGCCATGGCCCTCGACCAGGTCAGCCATGGCAACGGCAACACCAAGCGGCTGATGCGCAAGGAGCTGGGCGTGGCGCTGGTCAACGGCGTGGTCTGGGGCGGTGTGATCGGGGTGGTGGCGTATCTGCTGTATGGCAGCTGGTCGCTGGGCGTGGTGATGACCGCGGCGATGACCTTGAACCTGCTGCTCGCCGCGTTCATGGGGGTGTCTATTCCGATGGCCCTGGCCAGGTTCGGGCGCGATCCGGCGATGGGCGCCAGCGTGATGATCACCGCTGTCACCGACAGCGGCGGGTTCTTCATCTTCCTTGGCCTGGCCACTCTGTTCCTGATGTAGCGAGCTGCAGCGACGTGCCTCGCCAGCCGGTTTTCATTCGCCGGCGAGGGCGTCGCGCAGCGGTTCATGGCAGGCGGTTCACGCCTGCAATCCCCCGAAGAGTTTCACCGCCAGCGGCTTGCCGATGGGCCCGCGCCAGATGCGCTGTGCATCGCTGCCGTGGGCCTCTTGCCAGCGCAAGCCGAGCGTGCGTTGCTCGGCGCGCTTGATGTGCGCCTTGTCGAACTGCTCGAAGGCAGCCCGCTCCCGACGATAGTGAAAGTGCGCGTACCACAGGGGGCACGGGCGGCTGGACGCCGATGTCGCGGATGACGTACTCCTGCAGGAAATCAGCCTCATCCCTCGCGCTCGCGATGTCGCGGCGCGTCCCCACCTGCACGATATCGACCTGGCGCTGTTCGACCAGATAGTCCAGATAACCCTCGGTCGGCGTTTGGCTGTTCATGGCCTGACGAATCCGCAATGCCCGGCCCTTGGCTCGGAGCTCTCTGGCGCGGGCGCGCAGGCGTTGAGCAAGTTCGTGCGCCGGCGCCTGCTGTTCGATCGCGTGGGCACGCAGTTCCAGCTGCCGGCCCTGATTGACCATGAGGTCTTCCAGATTCGCGGGCGCTTCCCCAGGCAGCGCATAACGCTGCACCCGCCGTTCATGGGCGGGGGTGGCGTCGAGCCAGGTCTGGCCCTCGGCGATCAGCGCGGGCAGGGGGCGCGATGGAGTATGCGCCGGACCGTCTGACGGGGCATCTTGCAGGCGCCACTGGCCCGCCACGCGCCGATAGGTTTCGAGCCTGCCGCCCGCACCGGTCAGGGTGAAAATCTGCTCGCCGTCTGCCGCCTGGCCAGCGTCACCGATGAAGAAATCATGCTCGTGGGTTTCGAACACTCGTCGCGTGGCGCGACTTGCGGGTTTCGCCCGCTGCGCCCCGTTGCTCAGTTGCGGCATCGTCCGGTCGGCATGTTCGATCAAGCGATTCAGGGACTGGATCATGCCTTCGAACGGAGCAAGCTCGAAGCGATCCGGACGGTTGCGTACCCACGTGTTCATCTGGTTGCGGTACTCCACGTAGATCTGCCGTGAACTGCGCAGCACATTCTGCCTTTCGCGCAGCCCGGCGGCGGTTTCCAGCAACTGGAAATGGCTTTCCAGGCCATGGTGGAAGCGGTTTCTCATGGCCTGGGTGTCGAGCAGGTGGAACATCTGCGCAATATCGCTGGCGTTGGCGGTCTTGTGCGCCAGTTGGGTCAGGTTGGAGGCCCGGGCAATCTCCAGGTCGACCTCGGCCGTGCCCTCGAGCACCTCACGCAGGGGCGCGCGTTGGCTGCGCTGGGTCACGCGTTCGGCCCAGCTGCGCGCCTGCTGCAGGCGCTGTTCCATGAGGCCGAATTGCTCGTCCAGGGCCAGGCGGCTGCGGCGCTGTTCGAGCATCTGCCGTTGTGGCAGATCGAACAGTTCGCCAGCAGGACGGGTTTGATTGAGGGTGTCGGTCAGTTCGGTGATCCAGCGCCTGGCCAGGTTCGCATGGTTGATCCTGCGCCCGGCAACGATATAGGCCACCTCGCTCTGGAACTGCCGGTTGCGCTTGAGAAAGTCGCGCGACACATAGCCCTCATGCTCCTGCAGCAGTCGGTACAGCGCCTCGCCCCGGGCGATGTCACTGGCGCAGGCGGCTTCGGCACTGGCCCGTTGGCGCGGGTCGGCGGCGTGTTCCATGATCAGCGCTTCATTGCGGTTCAGCTGCTCGCGCAGCAGCTTGTTGTGGTGGTCGATGCTGCTGGACAGTTCGAAGTGGCGACGGTACTGGCGATCCACCAGCCAGCGTGGCAGGCGTTCGCGGATGGCGACGGGCCAGAGCGGTTGCAGGCCATCCGCCGCGCGGTGGCCCAGGTAGCCGAGCACGCCACCGCCGCCGGCCAGACCGTTCTCCACCAGTGTGCCGTACAGCGCTCCGTGGGTTTGCCAGCGCCCGGTCGGGTCCAGTGCGATGGGCTGTCGGTAGGTCTTGCCCGTGGTGCCGTGCAGCCGCCAGGTCTGGGGGCTGACGTGCAGCGTGACCTGGTAGGGCAGGCCGTCGCGCAGGATGAAATCGCCTTTGGCGTGGCGATAGATGCCCCGGTAGAGGCCATGGCTGGCGGGCTGCAAGCCACTGAGGTCCAGCGGGAGGGTGTACTGATAGCCGGCGAATGGATTGGGCAGGCCGGTCGGGGCGTGCTGGGTCGGGGCGGGTGCGCCTGCACGCCGCGCCAACATCGACCATTGGCGATTGCGCGCGAGCATGCGGCCGCCACCAGGTACCGAAACGGCGCCCGGCAGGACGTCCATGGCCGCGTCGATCAGGGCGCAGAGCAAGGCCTCCAGCTGGTTGAGTGCTTCGCCGAACTCGCCGCCACGCAGCGCACCGACCGCTGCATTGGCGGCCGTCCAGGCGTCGAACAAGGCCACGGCAGTGCCTACGAACGGCAGCACGCCGATGGCCATTTTCAGGTAGTTGAAGACATTGCCATCGGCCAGCGCCGCTTGCTGCAAATACAAGGCGTCGTTGCTGCGCCCACGTCGGCGCTGGGCTTCGACCAGCCGGCCCATGTGCGCGTCGAGCAGATGGCTGGCGAGCGAAGTCGTTGCCGGCCAGGGGCGACCGATGCCGATCAAGCGGTCGAAGCCGCGCAGGCCTGCCTGTTCGATCCGCGCCTTGTGGCTGGCGGCGTTGCCGACGATGGCCCGATCGGCCAGATAGTCGGCCATCTTGCCGTCGAACGTCAGGGCGAACAGGCGCAGACGCGCTTCTTCCAGGCTTGCGAACTCGCGCAGGCAGCGCTGGTCGGGGGCGTCGGGCAAGTACAGCAGGGTTTGGCCACCCTTGCGATCATGAATGAAAATGACCCCGGACAACGTGGTGGGGGAATCGTCGGTATCGCTGCCGCCGGCCATCAGCCGAGCCGGCAGCAGTTGCACGTCACGGCCACCTGCCTGATAGGCCAGGGCGCTGCCGGCGTCGGTGGCAAGCAATGCCAGGGCACTGCCGCTGCGGCTGATACTGCCTTGATGGCGCGCGTACTCGCTTTGCATGTGCAGCATCAGCCGCACCGGTTCGAGCAGGCACTCACGTTGATGGGCCAAGGCGTACGGGGCCTGGTCCGTGCGGCCGAGAAACGCTTGGCGGATCTTGTCTTCGCACGCTTGCGCCACATTCAGGTTGGTGATCGTTCGTCGCAGGTAGTTCAGGTCGATACCTGCCGCCACTCGCACGCATTGTTCGTTATCGGCACCGGTCACCTGCACGCGCATGAAGCCCAGGCGCTGCAACATGTCGGCATCGATATTGTGCTGCGCCAGACGGCCGAGCGGCCACGGCGTGCGCTTGGCATCGGGTGTGGGCACGCTGTGCTGGGGTGTGCCGGGCGCCCCGGAGCCGGCCACCGGGTGCCTGCGATGGACTACCCGGTCAGGGATATCGATCACCACCGCGACGTCCTCGGTCAGGTTGAAATCGCTGCGCAGTCGCTGCTGCAGCAATGCGTCGGCGTACTGGTCCAGGTCCGGCAGATCACGTTCCAATTGACGATTCGACGCGCGTGCGGCGCCGATGTAATCGCTGATCAGCGACTTGAGGCGCAGGCGATCATCGGCCTCCAGGGTTTTCAGCCAAGTGGGCAGGCCGCTTTCCAGGCGGTCACTGAAACCCTCCTGGGTCAGTTGAACATAGGCCCGGTCCCGCGCGGCGTGAGTGGGTACCAGCAGTTGCTCGCAGGTGTGTGTGGTGAGTCGTTGCAAGGCTTCCAGGCGCTGCGCCGAGTGAGTCGCGGCGGGCAGCTTTTCGATGAGCTCGCTGGCCTGCGCCTCGCAGGCGTGCAATTGACCTTGCAGGCCGTAGTCGAAGATATCGCCTGCGACCGGGGACAGCTTCAAGGTGATGGCGTCTGCGCTGCTGTCCAGGCGCAACAACGAACGCTTGAGCTGGGCCAGCGATTGGAAGGCCTGCAGCCCGCCGCCCAGCCCCGGCCAGTACAGCATTACAAAGCCTGTGCCTTCCAGGGCCTGCGGGTGCATGAATGCCGCCACGCCGTGCAGTTCATGGACATGGGTGGTGGTGCCGCTGCCCGTCACGTTCGACATGGACAGGGTCAGGGCGCAGGCAATACCGGCCTCGGCACCGCGTTTGCTGGCTTGCGGATGCGACACCACGGCGCGCATCAGTTGTACCTGAGCCGTGGTCAACAGGCCCAGCGCCTGTTGCACGGCCACTTCGGCGCGCAGACCGTCCAGACGGGCCTGGTAAAGCGCCGAATAGTGCACGTTGGGCAAGTAGCGCAGACGATAGAGGTCCTCCAGCCTTGCAGACTCGAGCAACCCTGCCGCGGCCTGGGCTGCGCGCTGCTGGGTGCCGGTCAGGGTCGTCAGCAATGCTTTCAAGCGCACCCACCCGGGACTGTCTGCGCCCGCGCGAAGCTCATCGCCGAGCAGGTCCAGCATTGCCTGGTGCTGGCGCTTGACCTCGGCCCATCGCTGGCTCTGGGGAATGTCCGGACTCAGACTGCCGAAGGCTGCAAAATCATCGCTCGGCTGCGCCGGTTCGGGTGCGTCGAACGAGGCCAGGCGGGCGAATGGCGGTTCGCTGGCCGACAGCATCGCGGCTTCGCCGGGGCTTGCGCTCGAGTTCCGTTCACGGGCGGCGAGGAAGGTGCGCGCTTCTTCTACATAGCGCCTGCCGCAGTCGTCCAGCCATTGCTCGCAGGCGCTGGCCAATTGTGCTGGCGGATAGCTCAGCTCGATCGCGGCATCGGTCTGCTCCGTTGCCCGAGTCCATATCTGCGAGCGGTGTTTCAGCAGATAGGTGTGCAACGCGGGCCGATCAGCGAATGCGACCAGCGCCGGATCGCCGCAGGGCAGATAGAGCAGCTGCGCCGCAGGCCCGTCGCCGACCTGGGTCAGCAGCAGTGCGCCAGGCGCTTGCAGTCTCGCGTCCTCGGCCCTGTGCAGAGCAAGGGTGTGCACATGGATCGACGCTGTTGCGGCGGTGTTGGCGCCTTCCAGCAAGGTCAGCAGTGGCAGCAGTTGCGCGTGGCTCAACTGTCCGTGGTAGTAGGCCAGGCGTGCGGCTGCCTGCAGATGGTCGAGGAAGGCCTGCTCGGCTGCAGCGCGGCGCGAGATGGCAGTATGCGCAGCGCGGCCGTTCCAGTAGTCGCGCCAGCGCTGCTGCAGTGCCTGCTCCCGCGCAGGCGCCGCGTTGGGCGTCGAGCGGGCATCGCGGGCGCGCGGGGCGCTGCGCAAGAGTGCTTGCAAGCGTGCGCGCGCGCGTTCCCAAAGCAGGGAGCCTTCCTGCAACAGGTGGTCGTGGCGCATCGGATAGATGCGGTATGCGAGCGGGCGAGTAGTGAAGGTGTGATTGGCATCGCGCATGTAACCCGGTTCCTGAGGTCGAGGTGATGACCGGTGCGGTCATCGCGCTCGACATTACGAACCTTGCGCGCCAGGCCAGGGCGCTACTTAGATAGTCCATTGAGGGGATAGTCCACTGAGGGGATGGCCCGCTGAGGGCGTGTCCAGCAGCAGGCGATCAACGTACCGCGCTGACGCCGTCCAGGGTCGAGAACGAGGTGTCCTTGGCCGTGAGGAGAAAGTCGCGCATGTACGGAGCGTCGAGCATATCGGTACGCACGGCCGCGTACAGCGTGGCGAACAGGCCTTTGTCGCCCAGGCGCTTGGCCTTCACATAGCCCCGTGAACTGTACTCGTGCAACGCCCAGTGCGGCATGCCACACACGCCTCGGCCGCTGGCCACCAACTGCATCATCATCACCGTCAGTTCCGAGGTGCGCACTTGCGCCGGCTCGATATCGGCCGGCTCCAGGAAGCGGGTGAAGATGTCCAGTCGATCGCGCTCCACCGGGTAGGTGATGAGTGTTTCACTGGCCAGGTCTTCCGGCACGATGAAGGGCTTGCCCGCCAGCGCGTGCTGGTTGGCCACCGCCAGCATGGCTTCGTAGGTGAACAGCGGCACATAGGTAATGCCGGGCAGTTCCAGCGGGTCCGAGGTGACCACCAGGTCGAGGTCGCCGCGGGCCAGGGCTGGCAGTGGCGCGAAGGCGAAGCCGGAGGCCAGGTCCAGTTCCACTTCCGGCCAGGCATCGCGGAACTGGTCGATGGTCGGCATCAGCCATTGGAAGCAGCTGTGGCATTCGATGGCCATGTGCAGCCGACCCGCCGTGCCACCGGCCAGCCGGGCGATGTCGCGCTCGGCACCCCGTAGCAGTGGCAGCGTGGCATCGGCCAATTGCAGAAGGCGCAGCCCGGCGCTGGTGAAGCGGATCGGCTTGGTCTTGCGCACGAACAGCTGCAGGCCCAGGCGCTCTTCCAGTTCCTTGAATTGATGGGAGAGTGCCGATTGGGTCAGGTGCAGACGCTCGGCGGCTTCCACCAGGCTATCGGCCTCGCGCAGGGCGTGCAGGGTTTTCAGGTGACGGATTTCGAGCACCGGGGTCTCCATGAGCAGAACTTGTGATCAACACGAAAAGATTGAGTTTGTCTCATGTTGCCCGGGTTGTCGACAATGGCGCCATCATTTCCAAGGAGCTGCACCCATGGCACTGGCCCACACCCTCGGCTTTCCTCGCATCGGCGCCGACCGCGAACTGAAGAAAGCGCTCGAAGCGTATTGGAAAGGCGACATCGACCAGGCCGGGCTGCGCCTTGCAGGTCGCAAGCTGCGTGCCCGTCACTGGCAGCTGCAGGCGCAGGCCGGTGTCGAGTTGCTGCCGGTGGGCGACTTTGCCTGGTATGACCAGATGCTCGCCCATTCGCTGGCCTTCGGCGCGGTGCCCAGTCGATTCGCCAAGGCCCTGGGCAGCGACGGCCGGCCCACGCTCGATACCCTGTTCGCCATGGCCCGCGGTGCCAACACCTGCTGCAACGGCGAAGCAGGCCAGGCGCAGCACGCACTGGAGCTGACCAAGTGGTTCGATACCAATTATCACTACCTGGTGCCCGAGTTCAGCGCCGACCAGCGCTTCCTGCTTAGCTGGGAGCAATTGTTCGAGGAAGTCGACGAGGCCATCGCCCTGGGGCACAAGGTCAAGCCGGTGCTGATCGGGCCGCTCACCTACCTGTGGCTGGGCAAGACCAAGGGCCAGCCCTTCGACAAGCTCGATCTGCTCGAACGACTGCTGCCGGTGTACGGTGAAATCCTCTCGCGCCTGGCCAGGCAGGGCGTCGAGTGGGTGCAGATCGACGAACCGATCTTGTGTCTGGATCTGCCCCAGGAATGGAAGAACGCGTTCGAGCGCGCTTATCACATCCTTCAGTATTCGCCGCTCAAGAAGCTGCTGGCGACCTACTTTGGCGGCCTCGACGATAACCTTGGCCTGGCGGTGGGCCTGCCGGTGGACGGCCTGCACGTCGACCTGGTGCGTGCACCCGAACAGCTGCCTGCCGTGCTCGACCGTCTGCCGACCTACAAGGTGCTGTCGCTCGGAGTGGTCAACGGTCGCAACGTCTGGCGCTGCGATCTGGCGCAGGCACTGGTGTCGCTGCACCAGGCCCGCGAGCGCTTTGGTGCCAACCTGTGGGTCGCAAGCTCGTGCTCGCTGCTGCACAGCCCGGTCGATGTGCGCCGCGAGGACCGGCTCGATGCCGAACTCAAGGGCTGGCTGGCCTTCGCCGTGCAGAAGTGCGAGGAGATCGCCGTACTTGGCCAGGCGCTGAACACGCCCGATGCTGCGCAGGTACGCCAGGCCCTGGCACAGAGCCAGGCGGTTCAGGCCAGCCGGCTGCAGTCGCCGCGCATTCACAAGCCTGCCGTGCAAGCGCGTCTGGCTGCGGTCACGGCCGCCGACTGTCGGCGGCCGTCGGCCTTCGCCGCGCGCATCGAAGTCCAGCGCGCGCAATTGCGCCTGCCGGCGTTTCCCACCACCACCATCGGTTCCTTCCCGCAAACCGCGTCGATTCGTCTGGCCCGCCAGGCCTACAAGGCCGGCAAGCTCTCGGCCAACGACTACACCGATGCCATGCATTGCGAGATTCGTCATGCGATCCAGGTCCAGGAGCGCCTGGGCCTGGATGTGCTGGTGCACGGCGAGGCCGAGCGCAACGACATGGTGGAATACTTCGCCGAGCAACTGGACGGCTATCTGCTGACGCGGTTCGGCTGGGTGCAAAGCTATGGCTCGCGCTGCGTCAAGCCTGCGGTCATCTACGGCGACATCAGCCGCGACCACGCCATGACCGTGGACTGGATCACTTACGCCCAGCGGCAGACGGCCAAGTGGGTCAAAGGCATGCTGACCGGCCCGGTGACCTTGCTGGCATGGTCGTTCGCCCGCGAAGACCTGCCCCGGGAAGTCCAGGCGCGGCAGTTGGCCCTGGCGGTTCGCGACGAAGTGCAGGACCTGGAGCGCGCGGGGGTACGCATCATCCAGATCGACGAAGCGGCATTTCGCGAGGGCCTGCCTCTGCGCCGAGCGCAGTGGCCAGCCTATCTGGAGTGGGCCGTGCAGGCGTTCCGCCTGTGCTCCAGTGGCGTGGCCGATGCCACGCAGATTCATACGCACATGTGCTACAGCGAGTTCAACGACGTGATCCAGGCCATCGCAGCCATGGATGCCGATGTGATTACCATCGAGACGTCGCGCTCGGACATGGAGCTGCTGGAGGCGTTCGAGGCCTTCGACTACCCCAACGACATGGGTCCGGGGGTATACGACATCCATTCACCGCACGTGCCTGACACCGAGCAGATGCTGCGCCTGTTGACCTTGGCCGCGGCGCGGATCCCGGCCGAACGGCTGTGGGTCAACCCTGATTGCGGGTTGAAGACCCGTGCCTGGCCCGAAACCGAAGCGGCGCTGATCAACATGGTGGCGGCGGCGCGCCAGGCCCGTCAGCGGCTGGCCTGAGATCGGACGGAAGACCGTATGGCGGAGTTCATCAAACGGTCACAGAACTGTGGCAGCGCGCTGCATGAAAAGTCATCAGACTTGCGCCTCAATGGGGTTCTGCGTTCTGGTGTAAGTCATGCGTCTATTGGTGTTCCTGGCCGCGCTGCTGTGCGGGCAGTGGGTTTTTGCAGCTGCGCGCTGCGATGTCGATGTTCCGCTTCAACACGCTCCGCTGGCTCAGGTCAGCCTGGCCTATCAAAGTATCGGACGTGCGCAGGACCCTGCGCTGTTGCTGGTGATGGGGCTGGGTGGACAGTTGATCGATTGGCCCGACGAGGTGGTCAGCGCCCTCTGTGAGCAGGGCTTTCGAGTGATTCGCTTCGATAATCGCGATGTCGGCCTGTCCACCTGGTCACAGGCGCCGCCGTCGGCCAACCTCACATTCGAGGTGCTGCGCTACAAGCTGGGCTTGGCGGTGTCGGCCCCGTACAGCCTGACCGACATGGCCGACGACGCACTGGGGCTGATGGACGCCCTGCAGGTGCAGCGTTTCCACGTGCTGGGCGCCAGCATGGGTGGAATGATCGCTCAGCGCCTGGCCGATCGTGCGCCGCAGCGGGTGCAGAGCCTGACCTTGATCATGTCCAGCTCGGGTGCGCCGGGCCTGCCCGAGCCGCGCCCGGCGTTGCTGCAACTGCTGGCCAAGCGCAGCGCGCCGAACCGTGAACTGGCACTGGAGCAGCAGGCCGATTTGCTGGCGGCGCTGGGCAGCCCGCAGGTCGCCGACGACCGCGCCGAACTGATGCATCAGGCACAGCTGTCATACGATCGGGCGTTCAATCCGCAAGGGGTGCAGCGGCAGATCCTGGCGATTCTTGCCGAGCCCAGCCGCGTGGCGCTGCTCAATCGCCTGCGGGTGCCGACACTGGTGGTGCACGGCACGGCCGATCCGTTGCTGCCGGTGATGCACGGGGTGCATCTGGCGGCGCATATCCAAGGCAGTCAGTTACGGCTCATACCGGGGTTGGCGCATCGTTTCCAGGAAGCCTTCAAGGCGCCGCTGCTGGGTGCGGTGCTGCCTTACCTGGCGCAGCAGCGCCAGCGCGAGGGGGTGTTGGCGGGGTTGTAGCTGACTGGGTGTCGGGGAGGGCCTCTTCGCGGGCAGAGCCCGCTCCCACAGGGGCTCCGTTTAGCCCAAACCCTTGTGGGAGAGTGCAGCGCCCGCGAAGAGGCCCGCAAGCCAATCACCTATCTCAGTTCAGCCCGTATTTCTTGACCTTGTCGAACAGAGTGGTCTTGGCCATGCCCAGCTCGAGGCTGGCCTGGCTGAGATTGCCCGCCGTACGCTGCAGGGCCTCGGTCAGCAGGTTGCGCTCGAACGCTTCCACCGCTTCGGAAAAGCCCAGGCTGACCACGGTGGCTGCACCGTTCTTCTTGAAGGCCGGCAAACCCAGTGCGTAGCGCTCGGCCACGTTGCGTAGCTCGCGGACGTTGCCGGGCCAGTCATGGCTCATCAGGCGCGACAAGGTTGGTGCATCGAGCTCGGGCGGCTCGCGGTCGAAGCGCAGGGCGGCCATCTGCAGGAAATGCTCGAACAGCTCGAGAATGTCTTCACGGCGCTCGCGCAGCGGCGGCAGTTCCAGGGTCACCACGTTGAGGCGGTAATACAGGTCGCTGCGGAACTGGTTCTGTCGGCTCAACGCGTCCAGGTCGGCCTTGGTGGCGGCGATCAGGCGACAGTCGACGGCAATGCTCTGATTCGACCCCAGGCGTTCCAGTGTGCGCTCCTGCAGTACCCGCAGCAGCTTGATCTGCAGCGGTATCGGCATGCTTTCCACTTCGTCGAGAAACAGCGTGCCCTGGTCGGCATGCTCGATCTTGCCGATGCGGCGCTTGCCGGCGCCGGTGAAGGCATTGGCCTCATGGCCGAAGATCTCGCTTTCGAACAGCTGTTCCGGCAGGCCGCCGCAATTGAGCGCCACGAATGGCTGCGGCTGGCGCCGGCTGAAATCGTGCAGGCAGCGGGCGACCAGTTCCTTGCCGGTCCCGGTTTCACCCTCGATCAACACGTTGGCCGAGGTGTCGGCGACGTTGGCGATCAGCTCGCGCAGATTGTGCATGGCGGGTGAGCGGCCAATGATGCGGCCTTCCAGCGAACTGCGTTCGGCCAATTGCCGGCGCAGCGAACTGACCTCGCGCGCCAGCCCGCGTCGCTCCAGCGCGCGGCGCACCACGTCCACCAGGCGCTCGGGCGAGAAGGGCTTCTCCATGAAGTCATAGGCGCCGCTGCGCATGGCTCCCACGGCCATGGAAATGTCGCCGTGGCCGGTGATCAGCACCACGGGCAGGCTGGGGTCACGCGCCTTCAGCTGGCTCAGCAGTTCCAGGCCGTCCATGCCGGGCAGGCGGATATCGCTGACCACGATGCCGGCAAAGTCGTCGCCGATGCAGGCCAGCGCGGCCTCGGCGCTGGCCACGCCCTGGCTGGGAATGTCTTCCAGCGCCAGGGCCTGCTGGCAGCCGAGCAGTACGTGGGGGTCGTCTTCGACGATCAGGACGGTCAAGGCGTTCATGGCGACTCGCTGGGCGACGCTGCCGCAAGCGGCAGGCTGAGAATGAAAGTGGTGCCACCGTCGGCGGGGTGCTCGACGGCCAGGTTGCCACCGGCGGCCGCCGCCAGGCTAGCCGACAGGGTCAGCCCCAGCCCCAGCCCGTGCTCGCCGGGCTTGGTGGTGAAAAAGGGCTCGAACAGATGCTTGCGTGTCTCGACGTCGATGCCGTGGCCGTTGTCGCGCACCTGCACGGCGTAGCGCTCACCCTCCATGCTGCCGTCCAGCCAGAGCGTGGGCTGCGGCTGGCCGGCAGTGGCATCCAGGGCGTTGCCGATCAGGTTGACCAGAATCTGTTCCAGGCGGGTCTGGTCGATCGCCAGCTGCATTTCGCTGCAGTTGCGCTGCACGTTCAGGCCACTGGCCTCGATGCGACTGGCGAGCACCTGGAGCGCACCGTCCAGCGCCTTGCCCAGGCTGGCCTGGCCCTTGTCGTCGCCGCGGCGGGCGAAGGAGCGCAGGCTGGCGGTGATGCGCCCCATGCGGTCGATCAGTTCATTCATGGTGCTCAGGTTGGTGCTGGCCGTGTCCAGCGCACCGCGTTCCAGAAAGCGCACGGTATTGCCCGACAGGGTGCGCAAGGCTGCCAGCGGTTGATTGAGTTCGTGGGCGATACTGGTGGACATCTGGCCGATGGCGGCCAGCTTGCCTGCCTGCACCAGCTCGTCCTGGGCCTTGCGCAGGGTTTCCTCGGCCTGGCGGCGTTCGCGAATCTGGCCCTTGAGGCGTTCGTTGCTGGCGCGCAGGTCCTGGGTACGTTCGGCGATGCGCCGCTCCAGATGGCTGTTGGCCTGTTCCAGCGCTTCACGGGCGGCAAGGCGGGTGGCCAGCACCTTGCGTCGCTCGTTCCAGGCAATCAGCAGGAAGGCCAGCAAGGCGAAGGCCACGGCCACCAGCACGCCCTGCACGATGGCTTCGTGCCGCAGATCCTGCATGGAGGTCAGCAGCGTGAACCGCCAGGGCGTGTCGGCCAGGCGCCGCGACTGCGACAGGTAGGTGACGTCGATGTCCTTGCCTGGCTTGTCGGTGTGGGTGGTGAAGGTGAGCAACTCCACCCCATCGGCCAGACGCTGGCGAGCGAGCGGTTCGAGCTCGTTGAGCGGCCACCAGTAGTACTGCAGGCTGCGCGCCAGGCGTTCCTTGATTTCCGGGGTCAACGGACGCACCGACTTCAGGCGCCGCGCCGGATCGCTGGAAAGAATGATGATGCCGTTCTCGTCGCTGACGAAGGCCTCCAGGCGAGCCTTCTGCCAGCGCTCTTCCAGTGCTTCCAGGCGCACCTTGATCACGGCCACGCCGATCAGCTTGCCGTGCTCCTCCAGGCCGTGGGCGAGGAAATAGCCGGGCTCGCCGGTGGTGCTGCCGATGCCGTAGAAACGCCCGGGCTGGCCGCGAATGGCGGCCTGGAAATAACCGCGGAATGACAGGTCCTCACCGAGAAAACTGTCGGCATCGCGCCAGTTGCTGGTGGCCTGTACACGGCCGGTGGTGTCGAGCACGTAGATGGCGCGGCTGCGGCTGCGGCGATTGAGGCCTTCCAGGTAATCGTTGACCGCCTGGCGGTGCTCGCCGTCGGGCTCGTTGAGCAGGGTCGAGACACTGTCCTCGAGTTCCAGCAGGCTGGGCAGGTAGGTGTACTTGGTGATTTCGCTTTCGACGGCGCGCGCGTGCAGTTCAAGCTGCCGTTCGCCGTTTTCGCTCAGGGCGCGAATGCTGTTGTGCTCGCTGACCAGAAAACCGACGTAGCCCAGGCCCAGCGTCAACAGCAGGATCAGCGGCGGCAGGAACAATTGGCGAATCAGGCGGGGCTTCACGATCAGGTCAGGCTTTGTGGCGGGCAGGCATTTCATCACAGTCGCCTTCATGCAGCCAGCGTCCTGCGCCCGGCAGTGCGGGCGCAGGACGGCCGGTCATCAGTGCTGCAAGATCTTGGCGAGGAACTGCTGGGCGCGATCGGACCGCGCGCTGACATCGCCGAAGAATTCTTCCTTGGGGCAGTCTTCGACGATCTGTCCCTGGTCCATGAAGATCACCCGGTTGGCCACCTTGCGGGCAAAACCCATTTCGTGGGTCACGCACATCATGGTCATGCCTTCGTGGGCCAGCTGCACCATCACGTCGAGCACTTCGTTGACCATTTCCGGGTCGAGCGCCGAAGTCGGTTCGTCGAACAGCATGACTACCGGATCCATGGCCAGGGCGCGGGCAATCGCCACGCGCTGCTGCTGGCCGCCGGACAGCTGGCCGGGGTGCTTGTGGGCGTGGGCGGAGAGGCCGACGCGTTCGAGCAGCTGCAGGCCCTTTTTGGTGGCTTCTTCCTTGCTGCGGCCCAGCACCTTGATCTGCGCGATGGTCAGGTTTTCGGTGATGGTCAGGTGCGGAAACAGCTCGAAGTGCTGGAACACCATGCCCACGCGCGAACGCAGCTTGGGCAGGTTGGTCTTGGGATCGGCGATGGACGTGCCGTCGACCACGATGTCGCCTTTCTGGAAAGGCTCCAGCGCATTCACGCACTTGATCAGGGTCGACTTGCCCGAACCCGAAGGCCCGCACACCACGACCACTTCACCTTTCTTGACGTCGGTGCTGCAATCGGTGAGCACCTGGAAGTCGCCATACCACTTGTTGATATTCTTGATGGAGATCATACGGCTAACCTTTTTGCAGACGCTTGACCAGAAGGGAGGCGCTGAAGCTGATGAGGAAATACACCACGCCGGCGAAGATCAGGAATTCGTTGGCCCGGCCAATGATGTCGCCGCTGGCGCGCGCCGAGTTGAGAAAGTCCACCAGGCCCACGGTGTAGACCAGCGAAGTGTCCTGGAACAGGATGATGCTCTGCTGCAGCAGCAGCGGGGTCATCTTGCGGAACGCCTGGGGCAGGATGATCAGGCGCATGGTCTGACCGTAGTTCATGCCCAGCGCTTGCGCGGCACCCATCTGGCCCTTGGAGATGGACTGCACGCCGGCCCGCACGATTTCACAGAAGTACGCGGCCTCGAACATCATGAACGCCACGAGGCACGAGGTGAAGGCACCGACCGGGGTGTCTTCGCCGGTGATCCAGCGCAGCACGAAAGGCACCGCCAGGTAGAACCAGGTGATGACCAGCAGCAACGGAATGGAGCGGAAGTAGTTGACGTAGGCACCGGCGAAGCGCGACAGCAGCTTGTTCGATGACAGGCGCATCAAGGCCAGTATCGTGCCCAGGGCAATGCCGCCGATGACGCCCAGCACCATCAGCTGCAAGGTCATGACCATGCCGTTCCACATGCCCGGCAGCGCCGGAATGATTCCACTGAAGTCCATCATTTACCTCCCAGGGAAATCAACCCAGGCACGGCGAGTCTGCGCTCGAACACGCGCATCAACAGCATCAGGCTCATGTTCAGGGTGAAGTAGATCAGCGTGGCCAGGGTGAAGGCCTCGAACAGGTTGGCCGAGAACTCCGCGGTCTGCTTGGTTTGCGCCAGCAATTCCATCAGGCCGATCAACGATGCCACCGACGAGTTCTTGAACACGTTGAGGAATTCGGAGGTAAGCGGTGGAATGATGATGCGGTAGGCCTGTGGCAGCAGCACGTTCCAGTAGATCTGCGGCAGGCGGAAGCCCATTGCCCTGGCGGCCGATTCCTGACCGTGGGGCAGCGCCTGAATACCGGTACGCACCTGCTCGCAGACACGCGCCGCGGTGAACAGGCCCAGGCACACCACTACACTGAGGAATGCCGAGGTGGTCGGGTTGAGGTCCTGCTTGTACCACTCCTGCATGCCTTCGGGCAGCAGGTCGGGGACCAGGAAATACCAGATGAACAGCTGCACCAGCAACGGCACGTTGCGGAACAGTTCGACGTAGCAGGTCGCGATGCCCGAAACCCAGCGGCTCGGTACGGTGCGCATGACACCCAGCACGGAGCCCAGCAGCAGGGCGATGATCCAGGCGACCACGGCAATGGCGATGGTCCAGCCCAGGCCGGAGATGTACCAATCCAGGTAGATCTCGCTGCCGACGCCAGTGGACTTGAAGAAGACGCTCCAGTCCCAGTTGTAATTCATGGGGAATACCCCTCGGAAATTGATTCACGGGCACAGGCTTTCACTCGAACGCCGGGCGGCGCTCGAGTGAAGGCAGGGTGGTGCTTACGACTTCTTGTCGGGAGCCGGCTTGTCGTTGGGGTTGGCGATCAGCGCCTTGAGCTCGTCGCTCATGGGGAAGCCCAGGTTCAGGCCCTTTGGCGGGATCGGCTGGCTGAACCACTTGTCGTAGATGCCGTTGATGTCGCCGGAAGCGAAGGTAGCCTTGATCGCGTCGTCGACCGCTTTCTTGAACGGCTCGTCACCCTTGCGCACCATGCAGCCGTAGATTTCATAGGACTGCGGCGTGCCGGTGACTTCCCAGTCGGTGGGCTTCTTGGCCTTGGCCATTTCGCCGGCGAGCAGGGCGTCGTCCATCATGAAGGCGACGGCGCGGCCCGATTCGAGCATCTGGAAGGACTCGCCATGGTCTTTTGCCGAGACGATGTTCATGCCCATCTGCTTGTCGGCGTTCATGGACTTGAGGATGCGCTCGGAGGTGGTGCCGGCGGTGGTGACGACGTTCTTGCCTTTCAGATCGTCGAAATCCTTGTAGGAGGAATCTTTCTTGCTCAGCAGACGGGTGCCGATCTCGAAAATGCCCACGGAGAAATCGACCTGCTGGGCGCGTTCGGCGTTGTTGGTGGTGGAACCGCATTCCAGGTCGATGGTGCCGTTCTGGACCAGTGGAATACGGGTCTGCGACGTCACCAGGTTGTACTTGACCTTCAGGTCGGGCATGTCGAGGTCCTTTTTCAGGGCCTCGACTACCTTGAGCTGGATGTCGTGCGAGTAGCCGACCGGCTTGCCGGACGCATCGGCGATGTACGAGAAGGGGATGGATGCGTCGCGGTGACCGAGGGTGATGGTGCCCGAATCCTTGATTTTCTTCAGAGTGCCGGTGAGTTCGGCAGCCAATGCTGGAGTACTGATCAGCGCGGCGGCAATGGCGGCGCTCAGGAGTTTTGGAACGATACGCATCAATGAATCCTCGACTTTGTTTTTTTTATCGAGCCCGCAGGCCCTCGGGGTACGGCGAAATCCGGCGGCTGGGTAGTTACCGGCTTCGTTGAAGAGTGTAGAGCATGAGTCGTGCCAAAGGCGGGGATGTGGCTCGCAGCCAAGCCGGCTGGGGAGATTGGGCATGTAGCAGGGGGTGAGGAGCGAAAGCTTCGTTCGGAAATCCGAATATCGGCAGGTGCAAAAGACGGGTTTCCGAGTGGCTGAAACATTCGCGGGCAGTGGGCTCGCCGCTTGTCTCGTTCCCACAAGGACAGCGGGCGCCGCTGTCCCTGTGGGAGCGGGGCGGGCGGCGAGCCATCTACCCGCGAAGAGGCCTTCGGATCACTCCCCCAAAACTCAGAACCGTGGCTTTACAGCTTTCCAGTCCGGCTTGTACCTGGCCATCTGCCGCACGTCGTCGCGAGAACGAATCCCGCAGCGCAGAAACTGCTCATGCAGCATGCCCAGCTGGTCGCGATCCAGTTCCAGCCCCAGCCCTGGCGTCTTGTTGATCTTCACGCACCCGTCGACGATGGGCAGCTTGCCGCCCTTGATCACTTCTTCATCCGGCTCCTGCCACGGATAGTGCGTGTCACAGGCGTAATCCAGGTTCGGCACCGACGCCGCCACATGGGCCATGGCCATCAAGCTGATGCCCAGGTGAGAGTTCGAGTGCATGGACACGCCCAGGCCCCAGGTGTGACACATGCTCGCCAACACTTGGGTATCGCGCAAGCCACCCCAGTAGTGATGGTCGGCAAGCACGATCTGCACACTGTTGCGCTCGACGCTGCGGCGGAACTCGGCGAAGTCGGTCACCACCATGTTGGTCGCCAGGGGCAGCCCGGTACGCTTGTGCAACTCGGCCATGTCGTCCAGCCCGGGGCAGGGGTCCTCATAGTATTGCAGGCTGTCGCCAAGCAGCTCGGCCATGCGGATCGAGGTCTCCAGTGACCAGTTGCCGTTGGGGTCGATGCGCAGCGGGTGGTCGGGGAAGGCTTTCTTCAGGGCCAGAATGCACGCCACTTCGCGCTCGGGTTCAAGGGTGCCGGCCTTGAGCTTAATGCTCTTGAAACCATACTGCTCGATCATGCGCCTGGCCTGGGCGACGATCTGCTCCTCGTTCAAGGCCTCGCCCCAATTGTCCGCAGGGTAGGGCGAGTCGACGTGCTCGGCGTACTTGAAAAACAGGTAGGCACTGAATGGCACTTCGTCACGCACCGCGCCACCGAGCAGATCCACCAGCGGGCGGTTCAGCGAACGCGCCTGCAGGTCGAGCAACGCCACCTCGAATGCCGAATAGGCGTTGGTCACCGCCTTGCTGGCATGGGAGCCCGGTGCCAACTCGGCGCCGCTCACGCTGGCCGGCTTGTGCCGGGCCACCGTGCTCGCGACGATCTGGCGCAGACCGTTGAGATTGAACGGGTCCAGGCCCGGCAGTTGATCCTTGATGGCCATCTGAATGGCCAGCGCCGGTGCGTCGCCGTAGCTTTCGCCCAGCCCCACATAGCCGTTGTCGCTCTCCACCTCGATGATCGAGCGCAAGGCATAGGGTTCGTGGATGCCGCTGGCGTTGAGCAGTGGCGGGTCGCGGAAAGCGATCGGGGTAACGGTTACGCGTTTGATTTTCACAGGCATTCTCCTCGGGATGCAGGCCCCGCCTGGCGGGGCGTTCCTTGTCAGTGCGCAGCGGCAGGTTGCAGTGGCTTGTCATCGGGCTTTTGCCCGCGGGGTCGGGTGCGGGCGAAAAACACCACGATCGCGGCCAGCACGGAGGTGGCGGCCAGGCCATACAGGCCGCCCTGGATCGACCCGGTCTTCTCTTCCAGAAAACCGAACACGGTCGGGGCGACGAAGCCGCCCAGGTTGCCCACCGAGTTGATCAGGGCCAGCACGGCGGCAGCGATGCGTGCGTCCAGATAGGCTTGCGGGATCGGCCAGAACAACGCCGAGGCGGCCTTGAAACCTACCGCTGCAAAACAGATGGCAACGAAGGCGAACACCGGGCCGCCGTAGGTCGACATGAACATGCCTGCGGCCGCGATCAGCAAGGTCGTTGCCACCCACGCCTGCTGATGCTTGAAGCGCGCAGCCAGGGCCGCGAAGCCGTACATGGCGGCAATCGAAATGATCCAGGGAATGGAGTTGAACAGGCCCACTTCGAAGTCGGACACGTTGCCCATCTTCTTGATCATGCTGGGCAGCCAGAACGTGGCGCCGTAGATGGTCAGGGCCACCGAAAAGAAGATGAAGCAGAACACCAGGATCTGGGTGTCGGCGAGCAACTTGAAGATCGACGGCTTGACCACGTGCTCGGCTTCACGGGCACGTTGCTCGTCGGCGATGACGCGGCTCAGGGTCGTCTGCTCGGTAGCGGTGAGCCACTTGGCTTCGTGGATGTGCGACTGCAACCAGTAGTAGACGAACCCGCACAGCGCCACCGAAGCGCCGCCCTCGATCAGAAACATCCACTGCCAGCCATGCAGGCCCAGCCCGGTCACGCTCAACAGGGCGCCGGTGATGGGTCCGGAGATGATCGAAGCGATGGCCGAACCACTGAGGAAGATCGCCATGGCCTTGCCGCGCTCGCTGGCCGGCAGCCATTGAGTGAAGTAGTAGAGCACGCCGGGATAGAAGCCCGCTTCGGTGACGCCGAGCAAAAAGCGCATGACGTAGAAGCTGGTTTCGCCCTGGACGAAGGCCATGCCCATGGCCACCAGGCCCCAGGTGAACATGATCCGCGTAAGCCAGGCGCGGGCACCGAAGCGTTGCAGGAGCATGTTGGAGGGCACTTCGAACAGTGCGTAGCCAACGAAGAACAGACCTGCACCCAGGCCATAGGCGGCGGCACCGATACCCAGATCGGTTTCCATGTGAGTGCGGACGAAACCGATGTTCACCCGGTCAATGTAATTGACGATGAACATTACGACGAACAGTGGCAGCACATGCCGCTTGACCTTGGCCACCGCGCTGGCGAGCACGCTGGGGTCGATGGCACCGGATTGAACGTTCAAGGGCGACTCCGATGGTTATTTTTTTTGGAGGGCTCGATCATGAACTTGGGGTATTGTTTCAGTCCAATTCAAGTTGGCACTTGATTGATACCGAGGTTGAATCAATGTTCGAACTCAGCCAGCTCCGTTGCTTCACCACCGTGGCCACGGAACTCAATTTCCGCCGCGCCGCCGAACGCCTCAACATGACCCAGCCGCCCTTGAGTCGGCAGATCCAACTGCTGGAGCATCACCTGGGCGTGGAACTGTTTACCCGCAGCACGCGCAGCGTGGCACTCACCGCGGCCGGCCGGGCTTTTTTCGTCGAGGCGCAAAACCTGCTGGAGCGAGCGCAGCAAGCGGCGGTGTCGGCCAGGCGTTTTGCCGAGGGCGATATCGGCTCGGTGAATATCGCCTTCGTCGGCAGCGCAGTGTACGAATTCCTGCCCAAGGTCATCGCCGAGGCGCGGCTCAAGCAGCCGCAAGTGAAGATCGACCTGTCGGAAATGAACACCTACCAGCAACACGAAGCCTTGCGTGCCCGGCGTATCGATCTGGGCATCGCGCGCGCACCGTTGCTCGACAGCGGCTACCTGACCGAATGCCTGGTGCGTGAGCCGTTCGTCCTGGCAACCCCGGCCGGGCATCCGCTGGCCGACGCCGGCGTGGTGCGCGTGCAGGATCTGGATGGCCAGTCGTTCCTGATGTACTCGCACTCGGCCTATCCGCCGTTCAACGAGCTGCTCACCGGAATGCTGCGTTCGGCTCAGGTGACCCCGCAATACGTGCAGTGGCTGGGTTCATCGCTGACCATTCTGGCGCTGGTCAATGCCGGCATGGGCGTTGCGCTGGTGCCGCGTTGCGCCACCAGCGTGGTGTTCAAGAACGTGGTGTTTCGCGATATCGATCTGGGCGAGGGCGTGCAGAGCGAGCTGCACCTGATCTGGCGCGAGAACAACGACAATCCGGCGTTCGCCATGCTGCTCGAGGCCATCAGGAGTGCGGCGCGTAATGGGTGGGGCGGCGATATTCACTGATCATAAATTGATCAAGGCCGGCAAAGCCTTGCGGTACGTGGCCTGCGGCCTGTTCTCCCAAGCTTATCCACAGGCAGGTGCACGACGAATGTGCATAAACTCTTGAAACAGCTCGTTTTTTGAGCAAGCCGTGAAGACGCTTGCGGGCCGTGGCCTGCAGGGCATTGCACCCAGGTTATGCACAGGCTCATGCATGTTTTCAGGGGATAAGCTTCGGCCTGCCGACAGAGCGTCCCAAGTGCCGGCGCACTCGGGACTTCACGCGTCTGTCAGCGGTTGCGGGCGTCCTTTGCATCCATTTCGGCGTTGCGTTCGTGCACCTTCTTGAGCTGCTCATCGGTCAATGGCAGCTTCTGGGCACTTTGCTTGAGCACCATCAAGCCACCGACGATCGAGCCGATGGCCACCAACAATATCAACCAGGCATACCAGGGCATGGGACACTCCTTGCGCGGTGCGCCGAGAATGCGCGGCGCTTGTGAAGGTTGGAGCGACAGTGGGTCGCAGTGGTTCCATCATAGCCCTTGGCGATCGCGCCGGGGCGTTGCTTCGAGCCGGTGGTGGTGGCTGTGCAGGGCGCCCGCGGCCGGGCAAAATCCGCTACAATGCGCGCCGATTTCGACCTGCCTCCGAGAACCCGCCATGTCCGTCTGCCAGACTCCCATCATCGTCGCCCTGGATTACCCGACCCGCGAAGCGGCCCTGAAGCTGGCCGATCAACTGGATCCCAAGCTGTGCAGGGTCAAGGTGGGCAAGGAGCTGTTCACCAGCAGCGCCTCGGGCATCGTCGAAACCTTGAACGCCAAGGGCTTCGAGGTGTTCCTGGACTTGAAATTCCACGATATCCCGAACACCACCGCCATGGCCGTCAAGGCTGCGGCCGAAATGGGCGTGTGGATGGTCAACGTCCACTGTTCCGGCGGCCTGCGCATGATGACGGCTTGCCGCGAGGTGCTGGAACAGCGCTCTGGCGCCAAGCCATTGCTGATCGGCGTCACCGTGTTGACCAGCATGGAGCGCGAAGACCTTGCCGCCATCGGCCTGGACATCGAGCCGCAGGAGCAGGTATTGCGCCTGGCGGCGCTGGCGCAAAAAGCCGGCATGGATGGTCTGGTCTGTTCGGCGCTCGAAGCCCAGGCCTTGAAGGCAGCCCACCCGACCCTGCAGCTGGTAACCCCAGGCATTCGCCCGGCCGGCAGCGCCCAGGATGACCAGCGGCGCATCCTCACACCTCGCCAGGCGCTGGATGCGGGTTCCGATTACCTGGTGATCGGGCGTCCGATCAGCCAGGCTGTCGATCCAGCCCAGGCGTTGGCCGATGTGGTTGCGCAGATCAACGGCTGAGCTTGCCCGCGTTGAGAATCAGCAACGTCAGTACGCCGGCAATGATCCCCCAGAACGCCGAGCCTACCGAAAACAGCGTCAGGCCCGAGGCGGTGACCATGAATGTCACCAAAGCGGCCTCGCGCTCCTTCGGCTCGCTCATGGCCTGAGTCAGGCCATTGATGATGGAGCCGAACAACGCCAGTGCGGCGATCGACAGCACCAGCTCTTTGGGCAAGGCGGCGAACAGCGCTGCCAGTGTGGCGCCGAACGTGCCCGCAATCGCATAGAACACGCCGCACCAGACCGCCGCGGTATAGCGTTTGGCAGGGTCTTCGTGGGCATGCGGGCCCGTGCAGATGGCCGCGCTGATGGCCGCAAGGTTGACCCCATGGGAGCCGAACGGCGCCATCAGCAACGAGGCGATACCCGTCACCGAGATCAATGGCGAGGCCGCTACCTGATAGCCATCGGCGCGCAGTACGGCAATACCCGGCATGTTCTGCGAGGTCATGGCCACCACGAACAGGGGGATGCCGATGCTGATGGTCGCGGCCAGGGAAAAGGACGGCGTGGTCCACTGCGGCACGGCGACCTGCAGGCTGAAATGGCTGAAATCGAGCAGGCCGAGCGCGCCGGAAACCAGCGTGCCGATGACCAGCGCCGCCAGCACCGCATAGCGCGGCGACAGCCGTTTCACCATCAGGTAGGTGAAGAACATGCACAGCACCAGGGCTGTGCGATGCTGCGCGGCGACGAATATCTCGCTGCCGATCTTGAACAGGATACCGGCCAGCAGCGCTGCGGCCAGCGAAGCTGGCAGGCGCTTGAGCAGGCGGTCGAAACTGCCGGTCAGGCCGCAGATCGTGACCAGCACCGCGCAGGTGATGAACGCGCCGATGGCTTCGGGGTAACTCACGCCGCCCAGGCTGGTGATCAGCAGGGCCGCGCCCGGTGTCGACCAGGCGACCGTGATGGGGGTGCGGTAGCGCAGCGAGAGACCGATGCTGCACACCGCCATGCCGATCGACAGTGCCCAGATCCACGAGGATATCTGCGCGGTGGTCAGGCCGGCGGCCTGGCCGGCCTGGAACATCAGGACCAGCGAGCTGGTGTAGCCGGTCATCATGGCGATGAAACCGGCCACCACGGCAGATGGCGCCGTATCGGCCAGCGGACGCAGCGGGGCGACGGTGGTGGGGTTGGGCATGGCGGTCCGATCCTTGTCCTGAGCAGCGTCGGTCAAGGGTAAGCCAAGGTGTACAGGCGCATGCGGTACAGCGGCGCGATCAATCGGCGATACAGCTGGGCGACAGCACTCAGGCTGCCGCGAAGCGGGTGTTCAGGTAATCGATGATCACTTTGGAATCGTACATCCAGGTGACCTTGCCGGCCTCCTCGATACGCAGGCAGGGCACCTTGATCTTGCCACCCTCGGCCAGCAGGGTATCGCGCGCCACCGGGTCGTTCTTCGCGTCGCGCAGGGGTACCGGCACATTGAGCTTGTGCAGGGTGCGGCGGGTCTTCACGCAGAACGGGCAGGCGTGGAACTGATAGAGAGTCAGCCCGCTGGCGGCGCGGTCGACCTCGGCCTGCGCTTCGGGGCTGCGCTTGCGACGCGGTGGGCGGGTGAGCAGGTCGCCCGCCACGATTACCTGGCCCAGTCCGATACGCAACGCTTTCATCAACATGTGGCAGCCCTCGAGGTTGGGGTACGGCTTACTTGATCAGGCTGAGAAATTCGCTGCGGGTCGCCGCGTTGTCGCGGAACTCGCCCAGCATCACCGACGTGATCATCGAAGAGTTCTGCTTCTCGACGCCACGCATCATCATGCACATGTGCTTGGCTTCGATGACCACGGCGACACCCAGTGCACCAGTGACCTGCTGCACCGCATCGGCGATCTGCCGGCCCAGGTTTTCCTGGATCTGCAGGCGGCGAGCGTACATGTCGACGATACGCGCCACCTTGGACAGCCCGAGCACCTTGCCGCTGGGAATGTAGGCAACGTGCGCACGGCCAATGAACGGCAGCAGATGATGCTCGCACAACGAATAGAGTTCGATATCCCTGACCAGGACCATTTCGCTCGCGTCGGAGCTGAACAGCGCACCGTTGGTGACTTCATCGAGAGTCTGCTCATAGCCGCGGCACAAGTACTTCATGGCTTTGGCGGCGCGTTTGGGCGTGTCGAGCAGGCCTTCGCGGTTAACGTCCTCGCCGAGTTGGCCAAGGATCTCGGTGTAGTTCTGTTCCAGGGACATGATCAAACCTGTGGGGAATATTTCGCAGACGCGAAGGGTACGGCTCCGCTCGCACGGGTGCAAGCGAAGCGTTATTCGTCGCGGCCTTCGAGCATGGTGCGCTTGAGCATCACGTACACCGCGCCGGCGCCGCCATGGCGTGGCTGGCAGGAGGTGAAACCCAGCACCTGCGTGTGCTGACGCAGCCAGGTGTTGACGTGGCTCTTGATCATCGGCCGCTTGCCGTCCAGGCGCACTGCCTTGCCATGGGTCACGCGCACGCAGCGGATTTCGAAACGGGTGGCTTCGGCGAGGAATGCCCAGAGCGTTTCGCGGGCTTTCTCCACCGTCATGCCGTGCAGGTCGAGGCTGCCTTCGAAGGGAATCTGGCCGACCTTGAGCTTGCGCATCTGGCTTTCCTGGACGCCGTCGCGCGCCCAGTGCAGGTCGTCCTCGGGGCCGACGTCGATGACGAACTGATCGGACAGCCCGTCGACCGTCGTGCCCTGGGTGCCCACCGTGGCTGCCTGGCGCAGTGCCTGCAGCTTGAGCTTGTCGGCTTTCGGCCTGCCGGTGTCGGCGCGATCGTGCTGGATGCGCCGCACGCCGCGCATCTGGTCCTTGAACAGGGAAAATTCGTCGTCTTGCATGAAGGTCTCCACCACGGGAGCGCTAGTCTACGCGACTCAATCGTGCTTTTTCATCAGGTGCGGGGCCAGGCCGAGTTCACGGCTGCGGCGCATTCCACGGCGGCTGCGGCGCCAGAGCCACAGGCCAAGATAAAGCACCAGCAGCCCCATGCCAGCGAGTATGGCCGCGCCGCTGGTGGTGGTGTCCAGCCCGATTATCTGCGGCGGATGCCCCAGCAGGGTGGCGACGCCGGCCATCGCCAACAACAAGCCGAGGGTCAGCAGTACGGCGCCCAGCCCCGCGCCCAGCCGATAGCGCCAGCCACCGGGAGCACGTTTCCTGAGTCTGCGCGCATTGAAACCATGGGATGACTTCATTGATTCCTCGGTGGCGATCGGGCCGGCTGGGGGTCAGAGCAAGTCGCCGGTCATGGCAACCGCGGCGAAGTTGTCACGCATGATGGCCATTTCAGCTTCCTGCACCTTGGCCGCGGCAAGCACGCCATCGCCCTGGGGCAGGTCGCGGGTCGCGCAGGCGTCGGCCACCAGGGTGCAGCGATAACCGTAGTCCTTGGATGCACGCACGGTGGTGCTGACGCTGGAGTGGCTCATGAATCCGCAGACGATCAGGTCCAAGTGGCCATAGCTCTGCAGGAGCTCGTGCAGACCGGTGTTGTTGAAGGCATTGGGCATGCGCTTCTCGACCACGGCTTCGTCGCCCTGCGGTTCGAAACCTTCGATGAACTCGCCGCGCCGGCCCTGGGGATCGAACAGCCCGCCAACGGTGCCCAGATGGCGGATGTGCACCACCGGCCGCTTGGCCGCACGTGCCGCAGCTACCAGGCTGGCGATGTTGGCCAGCGCATCGTCCATGCCCGACAGGGCCAGGTCGCCACTGAGGTATTCCTTCTGCGCATCGATGATGATCAGGCTGGCGTTGGCGATCCGGGTGGGCGGGAAACCGCGGCCACTGAGTTGGAACATCGTCTTTGGAACGGACATCTGGGGCTCCTTTGGCTAGGGCTTTTGCCGCATTGTCCTCTGCTCGAGCCGTTCTGTGAATCGGATTGAGCGAACATCGCGAAAATCACCCACGGGCCTCTGTTAATATTCCGGCTTGATTCGACCGAGGAACTTTTGTGATCACTTCCCGCTTGCGCACTGTGCGCGACCACATCCGTTGGGCCGTCAGCCGTTTTCATGGCGAAGAGCTGTTCTTCGGCCACGGTACCGACAACGCCTGGGACGAAGCCCGTCTGTTGGTGCTGGGGGCGTTGAACCTGCCCTATGAAATCGCCGACAGCTACCTGGATTGCCGCCTGGAAGACGATGAAATCGTGCGTGTGCAGCACCTGCTCAAACGGCGCATGGAAGAGCGCGTGCCGGCCGCCTACCTGATCGGCGAGGCATGGTTTTGCGGCATGTCGTTCATCGTCGATGCGCGGGTGCTGGTGCCGCGTTCACCGATCGGCGAACTGATCGAGAACCGCTTCGAGCCGTGGCTGAGCCAGCCGCCGGCGCGGATTCTCGACCTGTGCACCGGTTCGGGCTGCATCGGCATCGCCTGCGCCGACGTTTTTCAGGACGCTGAAGTAGTGCTGGCCGACCTGTCGTTCGAGGCGCTCGAGGTGGCCAATCAGAACATCGAGCGGCATGGCCAGGAAGAGCGGGTCTATACGGTGCAGGGCGATGGTTTCGAAGGGCTGCCTGGGCAGCGTTTCGACCTGATCGTGTCCAACCCGCCCTATGTCGATGCCGAGGATTTCGCCGACATGCCCGCCGAGTATCAGCACGAACCCGAGCTGGGCCTGGCCTGTGGCGACGACGGCCTTAACCTGGTACGGCGCATGCTGGCTGAGGCGGCGGATCACCTCAACGACAAAGGCCTGTTGATCATCGAGGTCGGCAACAGCCAGGTGCACGTCGAGGCGCTCTATCCGGAGGTGGATTTCAACTGGCTGGAGTTCCAGCGCGGTGGGCACGGCGTGTTCATGCTCAGTGCGGCACAGTGCCGTGAACATCAGGCGTTGTTTGTCTCGCGTATCTGAGGGCGCATGAACTGTAGAGCGGGTTGCGCTCGCGAACGTCTGCAGCGGTTTGGCTCGATACCGCGGTAACGCGTTCGCGGGCAGAGCCCGCTCCCACCCATTTTTTGCGAGTGCCGCTGTCAGCGGTGGGTGGCGATCCAGATCAGCAGCGCGGCCTGGAACACGGCGAATGCAATCAGGCAGGCGATGGTGAAACGCAGGCCGCTTTCCTCGCGCGAGAATTTGCCGATACGTTCCTGCTGGCCGTGCAACTTCAACTCCATCTCCTGCAACTGCTGCTCGGCCATCTGCAGCATCTCGCTGGCCGCCAGCACCTCGACCACCTGCACTTTCTCCACGTTCCAGGTGCTCAGCAACTGGCTGACGGCAATCGGTTGGTACTGGCCCTTGAGGCGTTGCACGTCTGCGTATTCGACGTTCAAGCCTTGGGTGCGCAGTGCGTGATCTCGCCGATCCAGGCCGGCCGGCTGGAGCGCTTCCTTGCTCGACAACGCCGCGCCTTGCAACGTGTAGTGCGGCCAATGACGCTGCAGCCATGCAGCGGCGTGGGCCATGACGAAGCGCCCCAGGCCACGGTTGACCGGTTCCAGTTGCAGGCCTGCGTCACTGCCCAGGCTGACTTGCCGTAGCTGATGATCGACCCAGACATCCAACCGGTTCTGCTCGCTGCGCACGCGCTGGCCGGGCAACTGGATGTCCAGGCGCAACAGGCTCAGGGCAGGGTCGTGGCGCTCGGCCATGCCGAACTGCACGAAGCGCAAGGGGCGCGGCCCACTGGCCCGGTCGGCGGGCAGGGGCGCCAGGCGCAGCATCCTGAACTGCTCGGGGGTCACCTCGGCCCACGGCCGCGGCGGCGCTGCAGGTTCTTCGACGATGGCTTCTGGCGGGGCTTGTTCGGTCATGGCGCGATCCTCTTCACGGACCTTGTATCGGCCGTGCCTGCCCACTCTTGAACGCTGCCATGGGTCCCCTGGCGCGTTGGGTCAAAGCCCGTCGATGAACTTCACCACTGCCTGACCCAGTTCCGCCGCCAGCGGACGTTTGTGGTCACGATACGACTTGAGTTGCGAAGGCAGGTCCATCGGCACGATACGCAGCACGTGGTTCATGCCGGGAATCAGCGCCAGCTGCGCATCGGGCTTGGCGCGTTGCAGTGCCTGCGCATCGCCAATCCCGACCTGGATGTCGTTGCTGCCCTGCACGATGAGGGCTGGGATCTTCAAGGCGGCGAAGGCCTGCGCAGGGTCCTGGCGCAACAGCGAAATCAGGTAAGGCTGCACGCTGGGGCGAAACAACACCTGCAGGGGCTTGGGCACGTCCGGGTCATACTGCCCGGCTTCCAGCCGCTCGATCAGTTGGTAGCTGCGCGGTTGCAGTTCGGCTGGCAGGCGTTCGCCGATCTGCTCGCGCAACACTTCGCCCAGGGGACGACCGCTGCCCGACAGCGAAATCACCGCATCGGCATTGGCGCGCGGCGCTGCCAGGGTGGCGATCAGCGCACCTTCGCTGTGGCCCAGGATGATCAGCGGGCCGAAACGCGGGTCGCGCTTGAGCTGCGCGCTCCAGGCCACGGCATCGTCGACGTAGCCTGCCACGCTCAGATCACGCTCGTCGGGGGTGGCCTTGCGCCCGGTGGCCACGCCGCGTTTGTCATAGCGCACGCTGGCAATGTTGTTCTGCGCCAGTAGCAAGGCGAGCTTCTTAAGGCTGTCGTTGCGACCCGCCTCGGGATTGTTGCCGTCCCGGTCGGTCGGACCGGAGCCGGAAATCATCAGCACCACCGGCACCGGCCGATCCGCGCGGGGCACCAGCTGCGAGCCGTACAGCTTGCCCTGAGCGGTCTGCAGCTCGATCGGGCGCCTGGCAATATCAGGGGTGGCGGCCAGCGCAGCGGTGCTGCTGACGAACAGTATCATGGCCACCAATCGGAACGTCATCTGCAACATCATCGAGCCACTATCGAGGGAAGTGCGCTTTGGACTGGGGCGTCCAGCTAAGGTTCAGGGATGAACTGGCCGTCGACCCTGCGTATACTGGCGCTCTGTCTGATTCGGTTGATTTCGCGGAGCGCCCTGCATGTCCGGCAATACCTTCGGCAAGCTGTTCACTGTCACCACCGCTGGCGAAAGCCATGGCCCGGCGCTGGTCGCCATCGTCGACGGCTGTCCGCCAGGGCTCGCAATTTCCGTGGACGACCTGCAGCGCGACCTCGATCGACGCAAGCCGGGCACCAGCCGGCACACGACCCAGCGTCAGGAGCCCGATGAAGTCGAGATTCTCTCCGGGGTGTTCGAAGGGCGTACCACCGGTACCTCCATCGGCCTGCTGATTCGCAATACCGATCAGAAATCCAAGGACTACTCGGCGATCAAGGATCTGTTTCGCCCGGCCCACGCGGACTACACCTACCATCACAAGTACGGCGAGCGCGACTACCGTGGCGGTGGCCGCAGCTCGGCGCGCGAAACGGCCATGCGCGTGGCCGCAGGCGCGATCGCCAAGAAGTACCTGGCCACCCAGGGTATCCAGGTCCGCGGCTACATGAGCCAGCTGGGCCCGATCCCGATTGCTTTCAAAAGCTGGGACGGCGTGGAAGACAACGCCTTCTTCAGCCCCGATCCGGACAAGGTCCCGGAGCTGGAGGCCTACATGGACCAGCTGCGCCGCGACCAGGATTCGGTCGGTGCCAAGATCACCGTAGTGGCCGAAGGCGTCATGCCGGGGCTGGGCGAGCCGATCTTCGATCGCCTGGACGCCGAGCTGGCCCATGCCTTGATGAGCATCAACGCCGTCAAGGGCGTGGAAATCGGCGCCGGTTTTGCCTGCGTCGCCCAGCGCGGCACCGAGCACCGCGACGAGATGACGTCCGATGGGTTCCTCAGCAACCATGCGGGGGGTGTGCTGGGTGGTATCTCCTCGGGCCAGCCGATCGTTGCCCACCTGGCCCTCAAGCCAACGTCCAGCATCACCACGCCGGGCCGCTCGATCGACGTCCACGGCCAGCCGGCGGACGTCATCACCAAGGGCCGCCATGACCCGTGCGTGGGCATCCGCGCCACGCCCATCGCCGAGGCCATGATGGCCATCGTGTTGATGGACCACCTGCTGCGCCATCGCGGGCAGAACGCCGAGGTCAAGGTCGACACTCCGGTACTGGGCCAGCTTTGAGCGCGATGTCGCCGCCTGCGGGCCATTCGGTCCCGTATTGGCGGCTGTCCACCTTCTACCTGTTCTACTTCGCCCTGCTCGGGTCGACGGCGCCGTTCCTGGCGCTGTACTTCCACCATCTGGGCTTCGACAGCGCGCGCATCGGCGAGCTGGTGGCGATTCCCATGCTCATGCGCTGCGTGGCGCCCAACCTGTGGGGCTGGCTGGGCGACCGCACCGGTCGACGCCTGGCCATCGTGCGCATCGGCGCGGTCTGCACCCTGGCCAGTTTTTCCCTGATCCTGGTGGACACCGGCTACGCTTGGCTGGCAATGGTCATGGCCCTGCATGCCTTCTTCTGGCACGCGGTACTGCCACAATTCGAAACCCTGACGCTGGCACACCTGCAGGGGCAAACCGCACGTTACAGCCAGGTCCGCCTGTGGGGCTCGATCGGCTTCATTCTGGCGGTGGTGGGCCTGGGCCGGGTATTCGAGAGCCTGAGCCTGGACACCTATCCCTACGCGTTGCTGTTGATCATGGCCGGTATCGTCGCGGCCAGCGCGTGGGTGCCGGATGTGCCCGCCGGCGAGGGCCCTCGCCGCACGACCGGGGAGGGCTTCATGAAACAGCTGGTACGCCCCGGCGTATTGGCGTTCTATGGGTGTGTGGGCCTGATGCAGCTCAGCCACGGCCCGTACTACACGTTTCTTACCTTGCACCTGGAGCAGTTGGGCTACAGCCGTGCAGTGATCGGCATGCTGTGGGCCGTCGGAGTCGTGGCCGAGGTCTTGATGTTCCTGGCCATGAGCCGGATTCTGGCGCGCTTTTCCCTGCGTCATGTGCTCATCGCCAGCTTCCTTCTGGCGGCCGTGCGCTGGCTTCTGCTGGGCAGTTTCGCCGAACACCTGTGGCTGCTGGTGCTGGCGCAGCTGATGCACGCCGCCACCTTCGGCAGCTTCCACGCGGCGGCGATCCATTTCGTGCAGCGCAGTTTCGGCGCCCATCAGCAGGGTCAGGGGCAGGCCCTGTATGCCGCACTGGCTGGCGTCGGTGGCGCCTTGGGTGCGCTGTACTCCGGCTACCTGTGGCAATCCCTGGGCGCCACCGGCACCTTTGCCCTGGCCAGCCTCGCCGCGTTCGCTGCCGCATTGATCATGCTCAGACGCACACCCCATGATCTGCCACCTGTGGCCAGTCACTGAAACCCATTCGAGGAATTTGCATGAGCCGCCTGAGCGTCTATCACCACAGCACTGCAGACATCCCCAACAAGGTGCTGAGCCACACCGAAGACATTGCGGCTACGCTGGCAGAGCTCGGTGTGCGCTTCGAGCGCGCCGGATCGACGCTGCCCGTGTCGTTCGAGGCAAGCCCCGAAGAGATCGTCGCGACCTGCCGCGCCGAAGTCGACGCCTGGATGGCCCAAGGTGGCTACATGAGCGTGGACGTGCTCAGCCTGGACGAGAACAACGTGCAGCACACCCCGACGCAAGCCGAACTGCTGCGTGAGCATCGTCTTATCGGTGAATGGGTGCTGTGCGTGCTGGCGGGCCGAGCGCTGTTGAACCTGCACGTTGGGGGTTACGTGTACGCGCTGCTGTGCGAGCGCGATGATCGCGTCGTGGTTCCGGCAGGCATGGCCCATTGGCTGGACATGGGCGAGAGGGGGCGACTGATTGCGTTGCGTGTGCTCACCGATTCACGCGGCTGGTGCCCGGAGTACGTGGTGCAGCCAGCGAACGATCGGTTTCCGAGGCTGGACGACTGATCCGGCTTTTATCGAGGCGAAAAAAAACCCGATACCAGGATGCGCCAGGTATCGGGCTTTAGAAGAAACAGAGGTCAAGCAACAGCGTTCAATCAAACAGCAGGGGTCAAACGAACGGCGGTCCAGCGAATACGTGCCGAGCAACACTTGCCGGGCAGATCAGCTCGCGCTGATCTCGCGCTGATCAGGCCGAGTGGTAGGTCGGCAGGGCGAAGCGGTTCTGGCTTTGCAGCATATTGATCGCTGGCAGCTGGCTGGCTTCGCCGGCCAGGTCGCGACGAATCGCGCTGATGACCCAGGTCAGTTGCTCAGGGGTGTGCAGCTGAGCGTAGGAAATCGAGCGTTTGATCTGTTTGCCATCGGTGTCACGCAGGGTCAGCAGAACAGCACCATCCGGACGCGGCTGGGTGGTCACTTCGTACTCGGAGAAAACGGAAACGAATTTTTCGTGGAGGAAGTTCATGTGCAGCTCCTAGCAAGTTGGCAGGCATGTCTAGGTAGTTGCAGCGAGTGTGCCAAGTTTCGTTAAATATAAAATCCTTTTAAATCAACAGCTTGTGAATATCGCAAAATTCGGGCTCCGTGCAATTTGCATGAATGGTCGTCGAGCATGCTGCATTTTGCGCGGCGTGGTGGGTCTGACGGTAAGTCGCCCGGAGGGAATGACAGGCGCAGCACGGATTTTTTCCCGCGTCACTACTGTCTATGACCACAAATCGCCAATAAATTCCCGCTTCCAGGGGCGATAGCCAGGCTCTGTTGCAGGCTTGAAGCCCAGCGGGAACACTGCCTACCGTGAACCATTTGCCAGGAGGTTTTGCCATGACCCAACCCGACGCTCGCCAGATGAACGACGAAGAAGCAGCCGAGTTCGCTGAACAAGTGTTCGACGTCGCTCGCAACGGTGATGCACAGATGCTCGAGCGCCTGCTGGAGAAGGGCCTGCCGCCCAATCTGCGCAACCACAATGGCGATACCTTGTTGATGCTGGCGACCTATCACGGCCACCTCGATGCGGCACGCGCGCTGCTGCAATACAAGGCCGACCCGCTGATTGCCAACGACAAGAACCAGCTGCCCATGGCTGGCGCCGCCTTCAAGGGCAACCTGCCGATGGTGCAGTTGCTGATCGAGCAGGGCGCCCCGGTCGATGGTGCATCGGCCGATGGCCGGACCGCGCTGATGATGGCCGCTATGTTCAATCGCACGGAAATGGTCGAATACCTGCTGGCGCAAGGCGCCAACCCGAACGCGGTGGACGCCCAAGGCATCGATGCGCTGGGCGCCGCGCGTGCCATGGGGGCTACGCTGACCATCGAACAGCTGCAGAAGCTGGCGGCCTGATACCCGCCTGGCTGAATTGCGGCTATCCTTGCGGCCTTTTTCCAGCGCCGCAGGGGTTGCCTCATGAAACAGTCACTTGTCGAACTCATCGGTAAAATCGGTTCGGGCTGCATGCGCGATGAAGACATCGAACGCATTGCCGATGAGGCCGCCCAGGCCTACGCCGATCCCCAGGCCTTCCTGGCCGCCAACCCCGACATCAACTACGACGACAGCTTTGCCATCCCGCTGGGCGAATGGGTGGTGGTGGGCAGCCTGCCCGACACGGTCATTTTCCAGGCCGACACCTACCCCGAGCTGCTGCAGCAGATCATCGACTCGTTCGGGCCCGATGTGACCTTCAACATCAAACCCAAGCAGCTGAGCAAGGTCGAGGCGCTGACCGCACTCAATCGTATCCAGGTGCAACTGGGAGCCATGAGCAAGGAGGAGGGCGGCTACGTGCTGTTCAACTTCAGCCAGCCGCTGGACGATGAACTGCAGATGGTGCTGGTGTACGGCAAGGATGTGGATCGGGTGATGGCGCTGGGTGCCGAATTGCACATCGTGGCAGTACCTGCCCTGGAGGCATTGCGCGTCGCACTGCACGTCTGAACGCCAGTTCCAGCTTTCGCTCGGTTGCCACGGAACCCCTGCGACACGCCGCTATCCTAGTTGATGCATGCCATCCACAAGGAGTATCACATGGGTTCCACTTTCAATAGCCTGATCGGCCTGATCATCCTCGCGCTGGACATCTGGGCGGTCATCAACGTCATCAAGAGTGGTGCCTCGACCGGGGCCAAGGTCCTGTGGGTACTGCTGATCATCCTGCTGCCGGTATTGGGCCTGATCATCTGGGCAATCGCCGGTCCACGCGGCAACGTACGGGTCTGAATACAACAGGTCGAACCTGCAACGGGTTCGACCTGCCAGCCCTGCCGACGTATCATCCTCGGCCCGACCGCCGTTTCGCGGCCGCAGCAAAGAATCTGAACGGAATTTTCACCTGTCTTCACGGACAATCCGCGCCCAGATTTCACCTTCGCGTCACCCATAGACCCTAACCGACAGACCTCAACGGACCTTTCCCACACATGGCTACTCCGGACGCCTTGAGTCAAAAGCAGGCCGCGCGCGGCACCCTGCAACCGACCGTCAAATCGCACCTGGCTTATACCCTGCTCAGCGGCCTGGCAATCATGCTGATGCTGAGCGGATTGCGCCTGGCCTTGCTGATGTACAACCGCGAGATGATCGGTGATACGCCTGCCAGCACCTTCGTCGAAGCTTTCCTCAATGGCTTGCGCTTCGACCTGCGCCTGGTGGTGTACCTGCTGATTCCACTGCTGCTGGCGGTACTCAGCGCTCGCGCCATGCGCTGGCGCGGGCTGTTCCGGGCCTGGCTGACGGTAGTGTCCAGCGTGGTGCTGCTGTGCGGCCTGATGGAGATGGACTTCTACCGCGAGTTTCACCAGCGCCTCAACGGCCTGGTGTTCCAGTACGTGAAGGAAGACCCCAAGACCGTGCTGAGCATGATCTGGTATGGCTATCCCGTAGTGCGCTATCTGCTGGCCTGGGTCTTCGTGACCTGGCTGCTGAGCCTGGTGTTCAAGGGCTTCGACCGCCTGACCCGTCCGCGCGTCGCCACCGCGGCCAGCGTCGGCAAGCCGGTAGCGCCGTGGTATGCACGCGTCGGTGTGTTCGTGGTCATCCTGCTGATTGCCGTGGTGGCCGCGCGCGGCACCTTGCGCCAAGGCCCACCGCTGCGCTGGGGCGACGCCTACACCACCGATTCGAACTTCGCCAATCAGCTGGGCCTCAACGGCTCGCTGACACTGATCGCCGCCGCGAAAAGCCGCATGTCCGAAGACCGCGACAATATCTGGAAAGCGACCCTGCCGCAGGACGAAGCGCAGAGCGCCGTCCGTGAAATGCTGCTGACGCCCCACGACACCCTGGTGGACAGCGACACCGCCGCGGTGCGCCGCAACTTCCAGCCGCCTCAGGCCAACACCCTGCCGATCAAGAACGTGGTGGTGATCCTGATGGAGAGCTTTGCCGGCCATTCGGTGGGCGCGTTGGGCGCCGAGGGTGGCATCACGCCGTACTTCGACAAGCTGGCCCAGGAAGGCCTGCTGTTCGATCGCTTCTTCTCCAGCGGTACCCATACCCATCAGGGCATGTTCGCTACCATGGGCTGTTTCCCCAACCTGCCGGGCTTCGAATACCTGATGCAGACCCCCGAGGGCAGCCACAAGCTCTCCGGGCTGCCGGAGATGCTCAGCGCCGCGCGTGGTTACGACGACGTGTATGTCTATAACGGCGACTTCGCCTGGGACAACCAGTCCGGGTTCTTCAGCAACCAGGGCATGACCACGTTCATCGGCCGCAACGACTTCGTCAATCCAGTGTTCTCCGATCCGACCTGGGGCGTGTCCGACCAGGACATGTTCGACCGCGGCAACGAAGAACTGGCCAAGCGCGGCGCCGCCGGCAAGCCGTTCTACGCACTGCTGCAGACCCTGTCCAACCACGTGCCCTACGCTCTGCCGGCAAATCTGCCAGTAGACAAGGTCACCGGGCGCGGCAGCCTGGACCTGCACCTGACCGCCATGCGCTACTCGGACTGGGCCTTGGGCCAGTTCTTCGAAAAGGCGCGCAAGGAGCCGTACTTCAAGGAAACCCTGTTCATCGTGCTGGGCGACCATGGCTTCGGTAACCAGAAGCAGATCACCGAGATGGACCTGGGCCGCTTCAACGTACCGCTGCTGCTGGTCGGGCCGGGCATCCAGGAGAAATTCGGCAAGGTCAACCACACCGTCGGCTCGCAGCCCGATGTGGTACCGACCATCATGGGCCGCCTGGGCGGCGCCAGCCAGCACCAGTGCTGGGGACGCGACCTGCTCAACCTGCCTGCCGGCGACCCCGGCTTCGCCGTGATCAAGCCTTCGGGCAGCGAGCAGACCGTGGCGATCATCAAGGGCGACCGCATTCTGGTCGAGCCCCGTGACATGGACACGCGGCTGTATCGCTATCAGCTGGGCCGTGAATTCGACGCCCAGCTGATCCCCGATGCCGACGATGTGCCGCAATTGCGGGCCAAGCTGGACTCGTTCATCCAGACCGCGACCAAGAGCCTGCTGGACAACACCGCAGGTGCGGTGGAGAGCAAGCAGGAGTAAGTACCTGGTGTACTGTAAAAGGCCCTTCGGGGCCTTTTTTCATGGCCGTGTCGGCGCTGCGTGGCACGCCTCCGGCAATCCGCTGGCCGGAACGAATCCCCGCCGCTGCGAGTCAACGTTGTGTGAGCGTATCAAGCAGATTCCTGCCTGAATTCCGTCGAGGAGATGTACACCGATGAAAGAGTGGAAAATCAGCTTCGTCAACAAGGATGGCGTGCTGGACAGCATGGCTATCCGTGCTGACACCTGCCCGTCGATCGAAGAGGCGGCAACGCTCGTTCGCTCCAAGCTGTACCCCGTCGCAGCCGGACTGGATGAAGTCAATCTTCCCGACAACGTTGCCTCGCCGGTTGCCAAGACCCTCAAGTCGCAGCACAGCGTGGAAATCACGGCCATCACCGAAGTCGCATGAATTTCATCTGATCCGGGCCATTGGCACGGGCCCGGCCTTCGCGCTACTCTGCGGGCAGGGTCCCCACGGATCCTGCTGCTCGTTTTCGTACCATGCTTCTTGCAACAGGCTCGATTCCAGGCGCCGCGTCCTCGACGCTGCACCGCACCCATTCCTTGTTCCGAGGAGGTTCTGGAAGTACTGAAAGTCTATCCGTCGTTATTGCTGAGGGAGACGATTCATGAGCACAACCTATCAAGAAGACATCAGCAGCAATGTATTGCGCCGCATGAAAGAGGGCGGTTTCGATTTCGCACGCATTCATCCTATCGAGTTCTATGCGGTCTTTCCCGATGAAGACCGGGCGCGGACGGCTGCCGGCAAGTTTCGCGGCGAGTCGCTCAATGCCCAGATAAGCGAGCGCGACGACGGTGCCTGGCACCTGGAGTTAAGCAAGCTGATGTACGCGACCTACGGCGGCATCGGTGAATTCGAGCAGGATTTCGAAGCCGTGGTCGAGCCTCTGGGAGGTGAAATCGAGGGGTGGGGCGTGAAGCACGAGGTCCAACGCCCGCAGGCCTGAAACCAGGTGGACCACGGCAGCGCCGTGGTTCACCTGCTCAGCGAATCGCAGGCAAAAAAAAGCCGCTCACTAGGTGGCGGCGAAAGGGAATTCGGTGACTCGCAATGGGGCGCCAAGCTTTTGCCGGTGCCGATGAATTAAATATGCACTAACGCTGCAAGCTATTGAATTCAACTCTGTCTATGCTGGTCATAGCCTCAAGCCGCTTGAAAAATCCGCTTCGCAATGAAGCGTATGTCAGCGGCGTTCGGACGTTGCCGCACAATAACGGTGCACGGTTCCCGGCTGGGAATTCCAAGCGCTTGATTTAATGGCACATATGCCGATGGCACGGGCCTTGCGAAGGCTCTTGGGTCCGGGTGACAAGGAGTACGGCATGAGCCGCACCTATTATGATGAGATGTACGATGCCGATGGCCAAGTTCGCCCGCATTACCGGGAGTTCGCCCGTTGGTTGGCCGATACGCCGCAGGAACTGCTTGCCCAGCGTCGACGCGAGGCCGATTTGTTGTTTCATCGAGCCGGCATCACCTTCACCTTGTATGGCGACGAGCAGGGTACCGAACGGCTGATTCCCTTCGACACCATTCCACGCAGCATTCCTGCCAGCGAATGGCGCATCGTGGAGCGTGGCTGTATCCAGCGCGTCAAGGCGCTGAACATGTTCCTCGCCGACCTGTATCACGACCAGCGCATCATCAAGGCCGGGATCATCCCTGCCGAGCAGGTGCTGGCCAACGAGCAGTATCAGCTGGCGATGCAAGGACTGGACTTGCACCGCGATATCTATTCGCACATTTCCGGGGTCGACCTGGTGCGCGACGGTGACGGCTCCTACTACGTCCTGGAAGACAACCTGCGCACGCCCAGTGGCGTGAGCTACATGCTCGAAGACCGCAAGATGATGATGCGGCTGTTTCCCGAGTTGTTCGCCGCGCAGCGCATCGCTCCCGTGGATCACTACCCCAATCTGCTGCTCGATACCCTGAAAAGCTCCAGCGCGATCGACAATCCCAGCGTGGTGGTGCTGACCCCGGGCCGGTTCAACAGTGCGTTCTTCGAGCACGCCTTCCTGGCGCGCGAAATGGGCGTGGAACTGGTGGAAGGTGCGGACCTGTTCGTGCGTGACGACAAGGTGTTCATGCGCACCACCGACGGACCCAAGCCGGTGGACGTGATCTATCGACGCCTGGACGACGCCTTCCTCGATCCATTGGCTTTCAACCCCGACTCCATGCTCGGCGTACCCGGCCTGCTGGCCGCGTATCGCTCCGGAAATGTGGTATTGGCCAATGCCATCGGCACCGGCGTGGCCGACGACAAGTCGGTCTACCCCTTCGTCACCGACATGATCCGCTTCTACCTGGATGAAGAACCCATCCTCAAGAACGTGCCGACCTGGCAGTGCCGCAAGCCTTCGGAGCTGTCCCATGTGCTGGCCAACCTGCCTGATCTGGTGGTCAAGGAAACCCAGGGTTCGGGTGGCTACGGCATGCTGGTAGGCCCTTGCGCGAGTGCCGCCGAAATCGAAAACTTCCGGGCGCGCCTCAAGGCCCGACCCCATGCCTACATCGCCCAACCCACGTTGTCGCTGTCAACCTGCCCGACGTTCGTCGAGAACGGCATCGCACCGCGCCACATCGACCTTCGCCCCTTCGTTCTGGCCGGCCGTGAAACCCGCGTGGTGCCAGGCGGCCTGACCCGCGTGGCGTTGCGTGAAGGCTCGCTGGTGGTGAATTCGTCGCAGGGCGGCGGGACCAAAGACACCTGGGTGGTCGAGGATTAAGGATGCCTGCCAATGCTAAGTAGAACTGCCTCTGATCTGTATTGGATGTCGCGCTATCTGGAGCGCGTCGAAAACCTCGCGCGCATGCTCGATGTCAGCTATTCGCTGTCGTTGATGCCGCAGGATGGCCGCGGTGACGGCCTCGACGAAATCGCCATGCCGCTGTTGATCACCGGCACCCTGGAAGACTACCTGGAACGTCACGGCCAGCTGCATGCCGAGCGCCTGCTGCATTTCTTTGCTTTGGATCCGGCCAATCCGGCCAGCATCTACAGCTGCCTGGGGGCGGCACGGGCCAGCGCTCATGCGGTACGCGGGCGGATCACTGCCGACATGTGGGAGAACATCAACTCCACCTGGCTGGAGATCCGCGGGATTGCCGAGCAGGGCGTGGGTCGCTATGGCATGAGTCGGTTCTGCGACTGGGTCAAGGAGCGCGCCCACCTGTTTCGTGGAGCGACCTATGGCACGCTGATGCGCAACGATGCGTTCCGCTTCATTCGCCTGGGCACCTTCATCGAGCGCGCCGACAACACCCTGCGCTTGCTCGATGCGCGTTACGAAATGCTCGGCGACGATGCCTATTCAGTCGACGACAGCTCGGCCCGTGGTTACTACCAGTGGAGTGCGCTGCTGCGCGCGCTGTCGAGCTTCGAGGCCTACACCGAAATCTATCGCGATGCACCGGCCGCCAAGCCGGTGGCCGAACTGTTGCTGCTGCGCGCCGACGTGCCCCGTTCGCTGCGCGCGTGTACCGAGGAGATCAACCAGATTCTCGCCGACCTGCCCGGCGCCAATGGTCGCCCGGCGCAGCGCCTGGCCGCCGAACTGGATGCACGCCTGCGCTACACCGGTATCGACGAGATCCTCGACGAAGGCCTGCACGAGTGGTTGAACGAACAGATCCCGCTGGTGCGCCAGTTGGGCAATGCGATCCACAGTGCCTATCTGGAGGCTGTATGAGGCTTAACATCAGTCACGAAACCGCCTATCACTACGATGACGAGGTGCGCGCCAGCATCCAGTACCTGCGCCTTACGCCGCACGACAGCGAACGCCAGCGCATTCTCAGCTGGCAGCTTGACCTGCCGCGCCCGGTGCGCGCCCAGCTCGACCCGTTCGGCAACATCCTGCATGTGCTGACCCTGGACGAGCCGCACGACGCGATCATCATCGGCGCGCGTGGCCAGGTCGAGATCGACGAAACCCGCGAGGCCGAACACGAGACACAGTCACCACTGCCGTTCCTGCGGTTCACCCGGCTGACCGAGGCCGACGACGCCTTGCGTGCCTTTGCCGCCGAACAGTGCCACACGCGGCGCGACCGCAATGGCCTGATCGACCTGATGCAGGGCCTGCACCAGCACATCACCTACACCAGCGGTGCGACGGCCGTGGACACCTGTGCCGCGCAAGCCTTCGCCAGCGGCGCCGGGGTCTGTCAGGACCACACCCATGCCTTTCTTGCCTGTGCCCGCAGCCTGGGGATCCCGGCACGCTATGTCTCTGGCTACCTGTTTACCGAGGACACCGAGCACATGGCCAGCCATGCCTGGGCCGAAGCCTGGCTCGACGATGCCTGGTACAGCTTCGATGTGACCAACCAATTGGCGCGTCCGGAACGCCACTTGAAACTGGCGATAGGCCTGGACTACCTGGATGCGTGCCCGGTGCGCGGCATGCGTCGCGGTGGCGGTTTCGAGCAGATGCACGCCAAGGTACTGGTCGCGCCGAGCGCACCTGTGGTCAGCGTGGCCACTGCGCCGCAGTCCCAGAGTCAGACTCAAGGCTAGATTTCGGACGTGCGCCTGCACAGGCGCCGGTGCGGCGGGAGCGCCCTGAGGTTTGACCGCGAAACGTCAGCTGAACAGCCTGCCCAGATTGGGCAGGATCAGCACCAGCGTCATGGTGAACACGATGAGTCCGGCCTGGCGGATTTTTGGATGTTTGAACATGGCAGACTGCCTATGAGTTATGTTCTTCCTGGCGCCAACCCATGCTGCAACCGCGGTTGAGCTTGGCGAAAAGGTGCACCCCCCACGACTCGATGTACCCATACGGCTGCATCAATAGTCATGCTTTTACCTTAGAACCCTTGATTGACGGGCCTTAGAACGCTTTGCCACGGTAGGCAGGGTCGTTTCGATCAAACTCGACTAAGGAACTCTTTTGCCGATTTTGAACATGCCGTGCTAGACGCCCAAGAAGGCAAATGCAAGCTCGGCGATGTGAATTACCGTTCATCGGGCAAATCCGGCGCAGCTTCACTTGCCAGCCAGCGCCGATAACGGGCAGGCTTGCTACCTGCGTTCCCTCTCCATCGAGTGACCTATGACCCTCAACATCTGCATCCTGGAAACCGACGTCCTGCGGCCCGAACTGGTCGAGCAATACCATGGCTACGGCCGCATGTTCGAAACGTTGTTCGCCAGCCAGCCCATTCCTGCCAAGTTCACCGTGTTCAACGTAATGAACGGTGAATACCCACCGGCCGATGCCCACTACGATGCGTATCTGGTCACCGGTAGCAAGGCTGACTCCTTTGCCACCGACCCGTGGATCGAAACGCTCAAGACGTTTCTGCTGGAGCGCTACCAGCGCGGCGACAAGCTGCTCGGCATCTGCTTTGGCCATCAGTTGCTGGCGCTGCTGCTGGGCGGCAAGGCAGAGCGCGCGACCCAAGGCTGGGGCGTGGGCACCCATGAATACAGCCTGGCCAACCGTGCGTCCTGGATGAGTCCGGAAGTCGAAACGTTGACCCTGCTGATCAGCCATCAAGACCAGGTGACGTCGCTGCCGCAGAACGCATCGGTCGTGGCGTCGAGCGAATTCTGCCCATTCGCGGCCTATCAGGTCGGTGATCAGGTCCTGTGTTTCCAGGGACATCCGGAATTCATCCATGACTATTCCAGAGCGCTGCTCGACATTCGTCAGCAGCACCTGGGCGAGCCGGTGTATCAGAAAGCCATTGCCAGCCTGGACCGTGATCACCACGGCATCACCGTGGCTGAATGGATGATGCGTTTCGTCGCGCAGGGCACCCCGCCCGCGGCGTGACGCTCGTGCCCTGTGGCAGGGTCGGACAGCGCGCGGCTACAGCCAGCCTGCGCGCTTGAAACCGGCGAACAGGCCGGTGCAGCCGGACGCGATGACCCCCAGCACGATGTAGTAGCCGTAGTGCCAGGTCAGCTCCGGCATGTTTTCGAAGTTCATCCCGTAGATACCGGCGACGGCCGTGGGAAAGGCCAGGATCGCTGCCCACGCGGCAAACTTGCGTTGGGTCAGGCTTTGCCGCGACGACTCCAGCAGCAGGCCGATCTCGATGGTCTGCGTGGCGATGTCACTCATGGTCGCCAGGTCTTCCATCTGCCGGTTCACATGAATCTGCACGTCGCGGAAATAGGGGCGCATGTTCTTGTCGATGAACGGGAAGTCCAGCCGCTGCAGCTCTTCACTGATCTCGACCATGGGCGCCACATAGCGGCGCATGCGCAGCAGCTCGCGGCGCAGCCCGTGCAGGTGCTGGATATCGGCTTCGTTGAGCGAGCCACCGAGCACGCGGCGCTCCAGCGATTCGATTTCGCAGTGAATGGTCTCACTGACCGGTTGGTAATTCTCGGTGACGAAATCGAGCAGAGCGTAGAGCACGAAATCTTCGCCGTGATCGAGCAGCAATGGTCGCGCTTCGCAACGCTTGCGCACCGAGGCGTAGGAGGCCGAGTGACCGTTACGGCAAGTGATGATATAGCCGCGTCCGGCGAAGATATGGGTCTCGACGAACTCGACTTTGCGGTCTCGACGGATCGGCGAATAGGTCACGATGAACAGCGCATCGCCGAAGGTTTCGAGCTTGGGTCGACTGTGCACCTCGAGGGCGTCTTCGATGGCCAGCTCATGCAGGTCGAACTGTTTCTGCAGTTGACTCATCTGTTCGGCGTCGGGCTGTTCCAGGCCGATCCATACGAAATGCCCCGGACGCCGCGCCCACTGCGCGCCGTCGTCGAGGCTGATGTCGGTAATCTTCTTGCCCGCGCTGTATACCGCGGCGGCGACCACTCGGCCCATGATGCTCACTTCTTCGATTGGCAGGGCGACCCGGTATGGGCCTGCTGTGGATAGGAGTGTTCCGGCGCGGCGCAGTTCGCGATTCAGTTCATCGATCGCGGATTGCACTGCGCAACGGCCTGCTGACGCCCGCCACAGTGAAGACCCAATGTGGGCAATGGTCCCTATCGCTCGTACTGACGCTTCTTAGAAGCCTTGCTCCTGGTCAATCCGGATGGCTTCGTCCAAGGTCTCCAGGAACGCTTTACGTGCCTTGAGTTTGGTCCTGGCATGGGCCTTCATGTTGAGCTTCTGCAGGCGTTGCGCCGCAGCGAGGGCAGCGGCCTGCAACTGCTCGGGCGGCACCACCTCATCGAGAAAACCGGCCTGCAGCGCCCCGGCAGGGTCGAACATTTCCGCGCCGATCACTGAGCGCTGGAAGGCTGAACGGCGCAGGCGATCCCTGGCCAGCTCGATGCCGGCGTGGTGCATGGTCATGCCGATCTGCACCTCGTTCAGACCGATATGGAACGGGCCTTCCACGCCGATCCGGTAATCGGCCGACAGCAGCAGGAACGCACCCTTGGCCACGGCGTGTCCCGGGCAGGCCACGATGACCGGGAACGGATGGCTCAACAGCCGGCGGGCGAGGGTAGAGCCCTGGGTGACCAGACTGATCGCATTCTCCGGGCTCGAGGTCATGACCTTGAGGTCGTAACCTGCGGAAAGGATGCCGGGTTGACCGGTGATGACCACCACGGCGCGCGCCTCTACGGCCTGATCCAGAGCCTCGTTGAACACCGCGATGACGGCAGGCGAGATGGCGTTCACCTTGCCGTTGTTCAGGGTCAGGGTGACGATGCCGCCCTCGAGTTGGTAATCGATCAGCTCACTCATGCCGGTATTCCTTGTCGTGTTGTGGCGCCGACGTTACCCAGCCTTGCCGGCCGGGTAAAGCGCCTTGACTGACTGGGCGGTCACGCTGACAGGCCCGAGGGAATTCGGCGCTGGGCTTAAGCGCATGAAAAACTTGCAGAAAAGCTTTGCCATCACGAACGCTATCGACTACATTAGCGCGCCTCGACACACCGAACAGGTGTGCCGAGAAACGGTGAAGTGTCCGAGTGGCTGAAGGAGCACGCCTGGAAAGTGTGTATACAGGAAACTGTATCAAGGGTTCGAATCCCTTCTTCACCGCCATACTGTACTCAGAGAGCCCCGCTATGCGGGGCTTTTTGCTTTCCGACGTTTGTTGTTCCCCCATCTGGTCCCCCACTTCATTATCGCGTTTCTTCAAACCTCTTTCCCCTTACAGCACAGTTGAGGAGTGAACCTCCTCGCTGATTTCGGTTGGTGTGGACAGATCGCAGATGAGGCTGTAGAGCAACACGATCAGCATTGCGCCGCAGATCACTGCGAGTGCTAGGTTGATCTTCACCGCTACGACCAGGGTCGCCGAGTAAAGCGTGACTGCAAGCGTGAGCAGCGCACATACGGTTTTGAGTTTGTGCATTCTGGGTCTCTCGTGATTGAGCTGATGCTTAGTTGTAGCTGTAGTGGTCAACTGATCCCGGACACTGAATTGAGTTTTTCCTCAGCGACCGCAGGCGCTAGCCCTTCGTTGAACTGATGCGGTCGCCGCCAGTTGTACCGGTCCATCATGAAACGACCGATTTCTCGTTTAGCCAACGCGGCGCTCATGTAACCCACCGTCGATATCCATTCGCTTTTTAGGCTGCGAAATAGCCGCTCCATCGGCGCGCTATCGTGGCAGTTGCCGCGCCGACTCATGCTCTGTGTGAAGCGGTATCGCCATAGTCTCTGGCGGAAACTCCGGCTGCCGTATTGACTGCCTTGATCGCTGTGAAACAGCACATTTTGAGGCCGGCCACGCGGCTCATAGGCCATGTCCAGCGCTTTTATCACCTCAACTAGCCCGAGCGAACGGGCTGCTCCGGTATGGCTGTAGCCTTGGTCGAGCACCAGGCACGCCGCCTCGCGCTTGAACTCAGGGGTAAAGGTACGACGTTGCTTGGTCATCAGACACCTCTCTGTGGAGAGCATTCTCGCCTAAATGGGTGTCCGGTTTTATTAGACCACTACACACCATGTCTTCGCTTTGCAGGGCTGGGTAGATGACTTGGCCGGACGGTTACGCCCACACGTAGGAACGGTGAGTTTTCTTCGTGCCCGACATGAGCATTTGCACCGGTGAAAACGATACCTGGCGTCCAAAGGCATCATTTGAGAATGATGATCTTGGAAACCAATTCTGCACTGTTTTTGGACTGCAGCTTTTTCATCAACCGCCCTCGATGAACTTCCACCGTGCGGTGTGAGATGTCGAGCTTGCGGGCAATTTCCTTGCAGGTGAGCCCGTTAACGATATGCGCAGAAATTTCTCGTTCTCTAGGTGTGAGATTCACTGATGGACGGAATGCCCGGTTGAGGCGCTCGAAATGCCATACCATCAGTCGAAAAGGGTCGTCAGGCGTCAACGTAAACCCATTAGCCGTTGCCCAGAAAACCTCACCGCTTTGGTGCTGCATGAAGCGCTCGTCCGAGTAGGCTCCATTTTCGGCATGGCGTAGCCAGCTCAAGCTGCGATCACCTATGGTCTTAAAGTCAGCCCGAGAAGGGTAGAGCTTGAGGAGCAATTCGCCCAGCAACTCGTCCCGGTTATAGCCGAATAGATTCTCGAACGCGCTGTTCAGCTCCAGAATCAATCGGTTGCCCGTGATCACTTGGGGGGCAGGAGACACCTGGAAAGCCATGGCCTTGAGGTCTAGTAATTGACGGTTGGGGACATTCATGTGAGCCCTACTCATCCTGACTGCAACTGGCGCAGGATATCATTGAACTACACATCCGCATACGTAGTTGCACGAATAGCGTGTGCTCAGGCGGATGCGTCAGTCTAGAGATGCGTTGGGAAAACGAAGAGGTCTGAGAATGGCTCTAATCAGCACGGGCGACGCCACAGCACCTCTTGAAACCATCCATCAGAGGCTGTGAGGGCGCAGGTGATCAAGGTTGAGTAAAAGGCCTTCGCAGATAGGTAGTGACGAGTACGTCGGCAGATGCATGGGGAGCTCATTTAGCAGTCGCTGTTGGTTCTGATGCAGCGTGCAAGTGACTGAAGGGTTAAGGGTTAACTGACCCATTTTCTGAGGAGTCAAAGTTGACGTGGCGGAAGTGCAGTTGAGCACGGTGTATTTGGACAGCACGACCAAAATCAAATGTGAAGTAGGATGATCCGTTCCAAGCGATCAATACCGATAAAAATAAAATAGGATATTGAATATGTCTGCTAAAAACCGGGTACAAGCTTGGCAGCGAAAACGCGCTTTTTTTGGTGCTACTACTGGCCACTTGATCGAGTGGTATGACTATGGCGTGTATGGTTTTCTCGCAATATATATAGGACAGGCATTCTTCGTTTCTGATAATCCGACTACGAGCCTACTTGCGAGCTTTGCGGCATTCGCGCTGAGCTTCTTTGTTCGTCCACTAGGAGGGCTGTTCTTCGGGCCGTTGGCCGACAGGATCGGTAGGCGCCGTACGCTAATTACGGTATTGATTTTGATGTCAGGTTCAACGTTCTTGATGGGCTTGTTACCGACCTACAGCACAATTGGAATAGCAGCTCCCATACTTTTAATTTTCGTCCGCTGCGTCCAGGGTTTCTCAGCAGGAGGTGAGATAGGCACTATCACCAGTTTTATTTCGGAATACGCAGGACCGGGGAGACGGGGTTTTTCCACCAGTTGGTTGATGGTGACCGCAGTACTGGGACTTGTGCTTGGCGGTGTAGTGGCGAATGGAATGACCTGGTGGCTTGGCTCTGAAATCATGCGGGATTGGGCATGGCGAATCCCGTTCATGCTGGCTGGGCCGATGGGGCTTGTTTCCATGTATATTCGTCTGAAGCTTGAAGATAGCCCGGAATTCATAGCACTTCAAAAGGCTGGTGAGACTTCAAAGGCCCCACTGAAAGAAGTGTGGCAGTTTAAACGGTCTATAACATTGATCTTTTGTATTATCAGTCTTCATAGCTCTATTTTCTACTTGGTGCTTACATTCGCTTCGACATATATGTCACGCAACCTGAAATTTGATAGCGGCACTACACTACTGTACGTTTTTGTTGCCAGCGCGCTGTCAGCCTTCGTAATGCCTTTCGGTGGTATGTTTACAGATAAATACGGGCGCAAACCATTCTTGATGGTCATTGGGGTACTGGCAACTTTAGCGATGTTCTGGTTTTTAAATCTGCTCCTAACGCCACCCCATCAAGCTTTCTACCTGCACTAGTTGCGGTTGCGATACTGTTCGGACTGTATGCGTCATCGACATACGCTACAATGAGTGAGCTACTGCCTACACGCGTACGCTCTACGGGTATTGCTGTGGCTTACAATATCCCGGTAGCAGTATTTGGAGGCAGTGCTCCGCTCATATCTACCTGGCTGATTCAGCAAACCGCCGATATCACATCTCCATGGTATTTCTATGTTGGTACCGGAGTCATTTCCCTTTTAGCGCTAATTGCGCTTAAAAAAGAAGATTTTGTGGGGGCTAGTTCAGGGGGGAGGGAGCATAACAATGTTGGAGTGGGATCGCATTTTGCTGTATCTCATGTGGACGACAGCCAAGGTTTTGCGATCGATAAAGAATGAATGGTGAATGCATGTCTCAGGGGCATGCTTCTCAGAGTTTCTGTCTCTCAAAATAGCTCGCCACTGCGTGAGGTTTTGAGAGGTGAACGACCAGATAGTCAGCGTGCTTTAGTAAACTTCGTGAAGGGTAGGAGAACGTATGAATCGTTTCAACAACAAAACAGCCTTCGTATCTGGTGGAGGTTCTGGCATCGGAGAAGCGGTTGCTATTGAACTTGCTGCCAAGGGCGCAAAAGTGGCAGTCGCTGATATTAATTTTGAAAATGCGACCAAGGTGGCCTGCGAGATTAACGAAAAGGGTGGGCATGCTAGGGCTGTGAGAGTGGATGTAACAAATTTCGAATCTGTAGAAGGTGCATTCGTGGATGCTGAACAATGGTATGGCGGCAGTACTGAAATCTTGGTTAATAGCGCCGGTATCATGGGTGTTCACTCATTCATCGATTACCCTGCGGATCTTTTCGCTAAGGTTATGGCGATAAACGTAACAGGATCGTTCTTGTGCTCCCAGCGCGCAGCAAAAAGCATGGTAGTAGCTAGGAACGGTCGAATTATCAACGTAGCCTCGGTGAGCGCGGAACGCGCTGGAATAGGCCGTGCGGCATATGGCACCTCCAAAGCGGCATTGGTTGGTCTTACTCGTCAGATTGCGATGGAGCTTGGGAGCTTTGGGGTTACAGCCAATGCAATAGCCCCCGGTCCGGTTGTAACTCCGATGACAGCGGCAAGCTATAACCCAGATACCATCGATGCATACACATCGATGATTCCTGCACGCAGGCTCGGGCTGCTTGAAGACATGACTGCCGCCGTCGTCTTCCTAGCTTCGGATGAGGCTGCCTACATCAATGGTGTTCTGCTACCAGTGGATGGAGGATATCTAGCAAGCGGCGTCGCGAAAACAGGGAAACTTAGCTGAATGCTTTTTAGCCATGATCAACAGGTACGACGGCTAACTCAGTGGATTTAGGCGTCAGACAATAAAATAACAATGAGATAATTTATGTCCGTTTTAATTGCCTTGGCAGCGTTAGCGTTCCTGATGGTTATGGCCTATAGGGGGTACAGTGTAATATTCATTGCCCCCATTGCAGCAATGGGGGCAGTGCTTCTGATAGACCCTTCATCGGTTGCACCGGTATTTACCGGAGTTTTCATGGAAAAAATGGGGACTTTTCTGAAGCTCTATCTTCCGGTGTTTTTGCTTGGTGCGGTGTTTGGGAAGGTTATTGAGGTTTCTGGGTTCTCGGCGGCGATCGTTGCTGCAGTAGTAAGCAACTTCGGAAAATCAAAAGCTAATCTTATCATTGTGATCGCATGTGCCTTGCTGACATACGGAGGTGTATCCGTATTTGTGGTTGTGTTTGCAGTTTATCCATTTGCGGCCGAACTTTACCGCCAGAGTAATATACCAAAGCGTCTGATGCCAGGGGCGTTGGCGCTTGGGTCGTTCTCTTTCACAATGGATGCCTTACCTGGCACACCACAGATTCAAAATATAATTCCAACTACGTTTTTCAATACTACATCTTGGGCAGCTCCTTTGTTGGGGACCGTGGGATCGGTTTTCATTTTGATCGTCGGGTTATGGTATCTAGAACGGCGACGCAAAGCTGCAATGGCGTCAGGTGAAGGCTACGGTGTCGACAGCGTCAATGAACCAGAAAGCCCCAATACCTTGCGATTGCCGAATCCCCTGTTTGCCCTAGCAGCGCTAGTGCTGGTCGGTGTAGTGAATTATCTGCTGACGCACTACATCCCGATCTGGTTCGGTGCTTCATATAACGTAGGCCAAGATGTGTTTCCCGGCGTGGCATCTGCCATCACTGGAAAAACCTCCGGTACAGCGGCGATTTGGGCAGTACAAGGGGCGCTGGTTTGTGGAATCCTTTTCGTAACGATTTGTGCATTTCGGGAAGTAAAAGAGCGGTTCGCATCTAGTACTAAGCAAGCGGTATCAGGCGCTTCTCTAGCTGCAATGAATACCGCTTCTGAATATGGCTTTGGAAGTGTAATTTCCATTCTTCCTGGGTTTTTGGTAGTAAGCAGCGCGTTGCAATACCTGCCAGATCCATTGATAAAAGCCGCTGTATCCGTCAGCACACTCGCTGGGATCACAGGATCGGCTTCGGGCGGGCTCAGCATTGCTCTTGCTGCGATGGGTGATCAACTAGCTACAGCTGCCAATGCTGCAGCAATTCCATTAGAGGTTATGCATCGAATTGTATCTATGGCGAGCGGTGGTATGGACACTCTGCCCCATAACGGCGCAGTCATTACACTTCTTGCAGTTACGGGCCTTACGCATAGGCAGTCTTATCGCGAAATATTCGGCATCACAGTGATCAAATCATTAGCAGTCCTGTTTGTTATTGGGGCTTATTACATGACGGGGCTGGTTTGAAACCGGTCGCTTGCATTCTTGAGGTTTACAACCGCGACGCTCTTGAAGTGGCCGGCTGCAATACACACAAGTAGAATTTTGATTATATCTGAAAAGGAATAAAACTATGAAATCAGTACAAGAATTATCGCATGAGCATGAAATTCCTGAGTCGGTTGTGGCACTGTTGGACAAGCTGACCTACGCCACTCCCGAGAATGCGCCATTTGTTCCAGGGCGTCGTTCCTTTTTTAAATACCGTGATCTGGGGCTAACTGACGCCACTGATGGTATCGCCCGCGCGCAGGTGACCTGTGCTACCGATGTGATGGAGCAAACAGGGTGGCACTACCATATATGTGATGTGCATTTCATTTATGCGCTTCGCGGATGGATTGAGCTTCAGTTCGAAGACGGAAGGGTCGTTCGCGTTGAGACTGGCCAATCACTTTTCATTCCGCCAGGGCTTAAGCACAATGAGACTGCAATTTCATCTGATCTAGAGCTCTTTGAAATGTCGATTCCAGCGAAGATGACCACTGTAGCCTGTGATCCGCCTGAACATCTGCCGAAAGCGACTTTTTAAAGCGCTTTAAGCCTCAAGTGGAGGAACTGCCTTCACTTGGGGACGTTTCATTAATGTTTGTGAAAATATGTGTTTTTTTGATTAGTTGTAGGAGCACACGATGCAAAAGAAAGGTTACCTTTATGCTGAATTGACCGTGACTGACCCGGAGCTATTTTATAACGAGTATATGTCCAGAGTGTCTCCGGTTTTGGAAAGATTTGGTGCAGTTTTTTTGGTGGGGACTAACGATGTTGAAGTGATCGAAGGCGGTCGCCAAGTTCCTCGCGTCATCTTCTTGGAATTCCCTTCGTTAGCGATCGCACGGGAATTCTACTTCTCAGCCGAATATCAGGAAATTATAACATTTCGATTCAACTCTTCATCAGCGCATCTTTATCTATTGCCGGGCCTTTGACTGTAGTGGTTTGATAAAACCGAACACCCATCTAGGCGAGAATACTCGCCATTGAGAGGTGTCCGATAACCATGCAATGACGTACCTTTACCTTCGAATTCAAACGTGAGGCCGCCAGCCTGGTGCTCGACCAAGGCTACAGTCACATTGATACAGCCTGGTCACTCGGGTTGGTGGAGTCAGCATGGCGTCGGTGGGTCATCCGACTCAATTAGGGAATAGACGCATTCATTTCTGATCTCTCACGTTAAGGAAAACCTTTATTCATGACGTTAGGCGCATGAGCAGAGCCTTCGACCAATTACTGGTGATAAAATACGTTATCACCAGTAACAGACTGTTTTCAGGTAAGGTGGACGGATAGGCGTCAGAACATGCAGGTGATGACCTGATCGCGGCGAGGGTCTGCACGGGGCTGCATTCCCAAGACGCTTACAGGTGGTACGGCACACGCACGTCCAGCTCGGTCTCGGGGAAATCCTTGGTGTTGCGTGTCACCAAAACGGCGCCTGCCAGGCGCGAGCTTGCCCAAATGATCGCGTCGGGCAATTCGATGCGGCGCTGCTGGCGCAGCAAGACAGCCTCATGGGCGATATCGAGCGACACCGGTACCACTTCGAATTGCTGTCCCATCCAATGGCGCAGGGTGTCGGCCTCCTTGGCATCACCTGCACCCCCTAAAACCTCCATGTACGTGATCAAGCTGATCATGGGTCTGTGTGCAGCGTGGATAACCTGCTCGGCCAAGGGTCTACCAGATAGGTGGTCGATCAGAATATTGGTATCAAACAGAGACCTCACCATTCGTTGCGCAGCTCCTGCTCATAAGCCAGGCCGTCCACGGCGCGATCCCTCCACAGCCCGAAAACGTCCGGGGCGGGGTGCTTCAACTCCTCATTCTTGACCGCAACGAAGGTGGCCACCGCTTCCCGGATCAGGGCTGCGCGCGACGTGTCCAAGGCCGATGCCAGTTGGTTAAGGTCTTCAAGTTGCTTGGGGGTGAGGTCGGCAAGAATCCGGCTCATTGGGTAATCTCCCGTGGTTGATATCAGTAGTGTATATCAGCCACGGGAAAGCGGTTGGCTCCGCTGGTCACTTTGCCGAGGGTGGTGCTACACATCCACCGGTGGGGGCCATTGATCCCGGACACTGTGTTGCGTCTTCCCTCAGCAGCGCAAGACGCTAAGGTCTTATTGAATTGATGCGGTCTCCGCCATGCGTACCGTTCCTTCAGTATGGTATTTCGCGCATCCTGCTCGGTGCCGCTGAAGCGGGTTTCTTTCCAGGCGTCCTGCTTTACCTCACTACCTGGTTCCCCAAAGCGTACATGGCACGAATCGTAGCCGTGTTCATGGTCGCAGTACCGCTGTCCAATTTCATCGGATCGCCGCTGTCGGTTCTGTTGCTGAAAATGGATGGCATCTGGGACTACCGTGGGTGGCAGTGGTTACTCATGCTCGAAGCGCTGCCTGCTGTGATCATGGGTATTGCCACGCTGTTTTTTCTCCCCAGCAAACCGTCTGAAGCTCGCCGGCTCACCGATGACGAAAAAAACTGGCTGTCAGGCCGTCTTGAAGATGAGCAAAAAGAGCGCGAGCAAAGCGAGAACAACAAGCCACACAAACACGGTGCGAGCAAGATTTGGGCAGCCATGAGCAACAAGTGGGTGCTGCTGCTCGCCGTGATCTATATGAGCATCTCGGCCACCAGCAATACCGTGTCGCTCTGGATGCCTCAGATTCTCGATGTTCTACATCGGTAGCCAGAACGCAAAGTCCCAGAAGCTTGCCCAAGCCTCTAGATAAAAAGCATGCGCAAAAAAAGCCCGGGTGCTGTGCTCAGCTACCCGGGCTTTTTGCTGCGTGGCAGTGGTATTCACCCACGAGCTTTTTGATGCTCCCGCGGATGAACCGCTAACGTCTAAACCGCCAGAGCGCGCTCACGCAGCTCGTAGTTCAGGATACGGTCGTTATCGCTGTAGTCGATGGGGCAATCGATCACGTGCACGCCTGGGGTCTTGATGCAGTGCTCCAGAAGCGGCAGAAAACCTGCGGCGCTTTCCACACGATGACCATTGGCCCCGTAAGCCTCGGCATATTTGACGAAGTCCGGGTTGCCGTAGTCCAGGCCATAGTCGGCGAAGCCCATGTTGGCCTGCTTCCAGCGGATCATGCCGTAACCATCGTCACGCAGGATCACCACAGTGATGTGCATGCCCAGACGGACTGCGGTTTCCAGCTCCTGGCTGTTCATCATGAAGCCACCATCACCACATACCGAGACCACCGAACGGTCCGGGTGTACCAAGTGTGCAGCCATGGCCGAGGGCAGGCCCGCTCCCATGGTCGCCAAGGCGTTGTCGAGCAGAACAGTGTTGGGCTTGTGCGCCTTGTAGTTGCGCGCGAACCAGATCTTGTAGATCCCGTTATCGAGCGCAACGATGCCTTCGGAGGGCAGGGCGCGACGAACGTCTGCCACCAGACGTTGTGGGTAGACCGGGAAACGGTCGTCGTCGGCACCCTCGACGATCTGCGCTTCATTGGCTTCGCGTATGGCCAGCAGGCGGGTGAAGTCCCAGTGGCTGACGTCGGTCAGGGCTTCGCCGATCTGCCAGACGGCATTGGCGATATCGCCAATGACTTCGATCTGCGGGAAGTACACAGCGTCGACTTCGGCGGAGCGGAAGTTGATGTGAATCACTTCGGTGCCGCCTCGGACCATGAAGAACGGCGGCTTCTCGATGACGTCGTGGCCGATGTTGATGATCAGGTCGGCAGCCTCGACGGCGCGGTGCACGAAGTCGCCGGACGACAGTGCAGCATTGCCGAGGAAACGTGGGTGACGCTCGTCGACAACGCCTTTGCCCATTTGCGTGGTGATGAACGGAATACCCGTCTGGTCGATCAGCTGCTTGAGAACCTTGGCGGTCATTTTGCGATTCGCGCCGGCGCCTATCACCAGGATCGGGCTGCGCGCGGTATTGAGCTTCGCGACTGCAGCTTCGACGGCCTTGTGCTCGGCCAGTGGGCGACGTGCGAGGCTCGGCGGGATAGGCAGGCTGTCGGTCTGCTCAGCCGCGATGTCTTCCGGCAGTTCCAGATGCACGGCACCAGGCTTCTCTTCTTCGGCAAGGCGGAAAGCCTCACGCATGCGCGCCGGAACGTTGTCCGCCGAGGCAAATTGGTGAGTGTATTTGGTGATAGGGCTCATCATTTGGCAGACATCGATTATCTGGAACCGACCTTGCTTGGACTTCTTGATCGGCTTTTGGCCTGTGATCATGAGCATTGGCATGCCGCCCAGATAAGCGTAGGCGCCGGCGGTCACGAGGTTGGTTGCACCTGGTCCAAGGGTAGAGAGGCTAACCCCGGTCTTGCCTGTCAGGCGGCCATAGGTCGCCGCCATGAAACCGGCAGACTGTTCGTGGCGGGTCAATATCAACTTGATGGGTGATTTGCGCAGGGACTCGAGGAGGTCCAGGTTTTCTTCGCCGGGAATACCGAAAACGTATTCAACGCCTTCGTTCTCCAGACATTGCACGACGACATCTGCGGCCTTGGCCATTGGGTTTGAACCTCTTGGGGGGAGTAGAGAGAAACGCCTGTCGCAGCCAGTCAGCCCTGCCCAGTGGAGCCTGCCAGCTCCATTACAAGCGCCGGGTTGATTATGGGCTACCGATTGCCGTTATGGCGATGCAGAGCTACGGCGCTGTGGAACACAGCGGCTTGCTTTGTCAGGGAACAGTGACGCCAGTAATGGAATGACGTGAAAGTGCCTGATGGATAAAGCCTTCGGCAATCAGGCCCCTGATGAAATCGTCGAGCCAAATGGATGCTTGCTGCCCTCGCGCCTTGGGCACGCCCATGGCTTGCCGGATCTGCATGAAAGGCTCTTCTATCAGCCTGAGCCCAGGCTTCGTACTGCGGTCGGCCTCCAATTGCTGGCGAACGCCTGCAGCAATCTCTAGATTCTGCTCAATGAAGGTATTGACCACAGCCGGTGAAGACGGGGCGCGAACCAGCGTCGCATGCTGTATTTCACGAGTCAGGAACAGGTCATACGCGCTACCTTCACCCACTGCGATGCGATTGCCAGCCACATCGATATCGCCCAGTGCGTATGCCGGGAAGTGCTCGCGCACCAAGTAGCAGCCTTCGATGATGACATAGGGAGAGGTGAATGCGATCTGAGCACCTCTCACAGGATCAATGGCGAAAAAGCCAACATCAGCCTCGCCGTTCTCGACGGCCTTGACTGCGAACCCTGCTGTGTCGACCGTTACCAAATGCAGACGCAGGTTCAAGGCCTGAGCCAGGCGCCGAGCGATATCGACAGAAACTCCCCGGGGCTCATCGCCCGATACCGGACGATGAGCCAGAATAGGGTTTCCATAGTTGATCACCACCCGTAGCTCTTCCGTGACGGCAAAGGCCTGACGCAACTCGGAGCTGATCGCTTTCATATCGATAAGGTGTCCGAGGGAACCAGAACACTGCCTTCCATGAGACGGCGTGCAGAACGGCTCATGACCGCCTTTGAAACTACCCACGTGCCTTCGGTCTGCCTCGCTTCTGCCCCTACGGCCAGGCTTCCGGACGGATGCCCGAAGCGAATCTGGCGGCCCGCGGAATCTGGCACCAGACGGTTGATTACCGTGCCAGGAATGACGGCCGCAACAGCGATTGCAACAGCGCCGGTTCCAGTCATCGCGTGATGCAGCTTGCCCATGGAAAAAATTCGCGCATTGAGATCGAGCGTTGCCGGATCGACAACCTTGCCATCAGACGCCGTGTAACCTTCTGGTGCCGCAACGAAAGCCAATTTCGGGGTATGGGGGCGTAACTGTGTCGCTTGCTCGGGGGACTCTGCCAAGCCCATTTTCACAGCTGCGTGAGCGCGGATCGCCTCGGCTTTGGCCAGCAATTCGGGATTGCTGTTGAGGTCTTTCTGCAGCTCGTTGCCTTTTAGGCCCAGAACATCCGCATGTACGAAAATGGCTGGGTTCCCGGCATTGATCATGGTGAGCTCGACGTTACCGACGCCCGGTACAGAGAGAGTGTCCAACGCATTTCCTGTAGGAAACATGCCACTAGCGCCTTCTTCGTCGGCATCGCCACTGGGGTCGAGGAATTCGATTTTTATCTCCGCTGCCGGAAAGGTCACGCCATCCAGTTCGAAGTCACCTTCTTCGACGACCTGTCCGTCACGCATCGGGACGTAGGCAACGATCTTCGCATTGATATTGGCTTGCCAGATTCGGACGACCGCGATGCCATTTGCCGGCGCGTCCACAAGACCTTGTGCGATCGCGAAGGGGCCTACGGCAGACGTCAGGTTACCGCAGTTGCCGGACCAGTCGACCATCGGCCGATCTATCGCGACCTGACCAAAGCGATAGTCCACGTCACAGTCAGGCTCTTTGGATTTACCGACGAGTACGACTTTGCTGGTACTGGAGGTCGCTCCGCCCATGCCATCGATCTGTTGACCATAAGGGTCCGGGCTGCCAATCACGCGCAGTAAAATGCGATCTCGGATCCCTGGATCGTCTGGCAACCAATCCGTGCGGAAGAAGACCCCCTTGCTGGTGCCGCCTCGCATGTAAACGGCTTTGAAGGACTGTTGCGGCATGAGCACCTCAGGGAACTGTAATAGGTTTATGCGTTTATTCGACAACAAACGCAAAAATACCGCAAGTGGAAATTTTCCCAGCAGTTGCGCTTCATCCCCGAATCGCTCTGCGGCGTGTATATTCGCCACTCCGCCAGGCCTATTAAGCTCATAAGACATGACCCAGGATCTGACCAAAAGCCAGCGCAAGGCGTTGCGCGAGATCATCAGCTACGTTCGACGAGAGCGCTTGCCCAAGGGCACGCATCTACCTGAGTGGACGTTAGCCAAACTGATAGGGACGTCTCGCTCACCCGTCAAGGTGGCATTGGAGTGTCTGGTGAGCGCCGGACTGATGCGGTTCGACAAAAACCGGGGCTATCACGTGCATGGGGACGTCGACACGCTGCCACCAGAGTTGCAGGCTCATTTTCAGGAAATCGACGATCCGCTTTACCTGCGCTTGGCAGACGCGCGTTTTGATCGTTTGGTAGCTGACTCTGTAACGGAGGCTGATCTCACCCGCCTGCTGAACGTGTCGAGAAGCGAGATTGGCAAAGTGCTTTCGCGAGCACAAAGCGAAGGTTGGGTTGAAAAGGAAGTCGGTTACGGCTGGCGTTTTCTTCCGATGATTGACTCGCTGGAAGCCTATGAGGACATGTACTCGCTGCGACTGGCAATTGAGCCGGCCGGCATTTTGAATAGCAAGTTCAGGCCTGATTTGGCGCAGTTGCGCCTGCTGCGCGAAGAGCAGCAGGCGATTCTGGACGGCGGCTACCTGACCATGACCGCCATCGAGCGGTTCGAGTCCAATGCCCGCTTTCATGAAACGATAGCCGAATGGTCAGGCAACCGATTCGCGCTCCAGACGCTTCGTCGGCTCGACCAGGTACGCCGCTTGGCCGAATACCGCCAGACCCAGCTGGATCTGCCGCGCCAGGCGCTCGCTGTAGAGCATCTACAGATTCTGGATGCCATCGAAGCGGGTGATAACCTCGGCGCCGCCAGCTACATGCGGCAGCATATCGAAGGTGCTTGGCGCAAGAAGGCGGTTTCCGCCGTATTCCAATCCACTGCAAAGGTGCAATCGGTGCCGGACACGATCTGACCCTGGCCTACTATCGTCCGTCTAGCAAAGCCACCGTATAGGTGGCTTTTTTATGGGATGGGTATTTTGTTGCGTTTATTGATTGACAAGCGCAATCCGGCGGACCTAGTCTGACTGCACATTCGGCAGACAATAAACAATGTCCAGTTTTCATGGACTCGACGCTGCCGGACGAACGACTCCAGTTTCAACCGTGTACCTGATGAGTTGCCTAGAGAGAGCCACATGACCGACGCCAACAAGCTTTCAACAACAAGTCTGCGGTCGTTCAAGACGTCCGATGGCCGTGAACACCAATATTATTCACTGCCTGCGCTGCAGGCGACGGCCTATCCGAACTTGTGCCGTCTTCCTGTAGTGATTCGGATCCTGTTGGAGTCGGTACTGCGCAACTGCGATGGCAGCAAGGTGCTCCAGTCTCACGTCGAGGATCTCGCAGGCTGGCAGCCACAGGGCAGTCGGGAGCGTGAAATCCCGTTTGTAGTGGGGCGTGTCCTTCTTCAGGACTTCACCGGTATCCCGTTATTGACCGACCTGGCTGCCATGCGCAGCCAGGCGAAAAAGCGGGGTGGTGACCCCAAAGCTATTGAGCCACTGGTACCCGTTCACCTCGTTGTCGATCATTCGGTGCAGACAGAGTTTTCCAATGTGCCCGGCGCGCTTCGCAAGAACATGGAGGTCGAATTCCAGCGTAACCGTGAACGCTATGAACTGATGAAGTGGGGCATGCAAGCGTTCGAAACATTCAAGGTCATTCCTCCAGGCATCGGTATCTGTCACCAGATCAATTTGGAGTATCTGGCTCAAGGTGTCATCGAGAAGAACTCGCTTGTGTATCCCGATACGCTCGTGGGCACTGATAGCCATACGACGATGATCAATGGCATTGGCGTGCTGGGCTGGGGCGTGGGGGGTATCGAGGCCGAAGCTGGCATGCTGGGACAGCCTGTGTACATGTTGATGCCGGATGTGGTCGGGGTTGAACTCAGCGGCAGTCTGCGTGCTGGAGTCACCGCCACAGATGCTGTGCTGCAGATAACTCAGACGCTGCGTGCTGCCAAGGTGGTAGGCAAGCTGGTCGAGTTCTTTGGTGAGGGGGCAAGCTCCCTCAGCGCGACCGACCGCGCAACGATTGCCAACATGGCGCCCGAATACGGCGCAACGACGGGTTTCTTCCCGGTCGACGACAAGACGCTCGACTACTACAGCCAGACTGGGCGTAGTGCCGAGCACATCGAGCTGATTCGCAAGTACTTCGAAGCCCAGCACATGTTCGGTACACCTGCTGTTGGCAGTGTTGATTACTCGACAGTGATCACGATTGATCTCGACCAGATCGTTCCGTGCGTATCTGGCCCCAAGCGTCCTCAGGATCGCGTTGACCTTACGGGCCTCGGGCGTCGGTTCGATGAAGTCATGGTTCAGGATGCCAAGAGCGGTGGCTATGCCAAGAGCAAGGACCAGCTTGAGCAGTTGTACCCAGTCACTGCCCAGCCTGCCGGCGCGGTTGGCCCGCAACAGACTTACGAAGTAGGGCACGGTCATGTGCTGGTCGCAGCGATCACTTCGTGCACCAACACCTCGAATCCCGAGCTCTTGATCGCCGCTGGCTTGCTGGCCAAAAAAGCGGTCGAGAAGGGCCTGGTCGCCAAGCCGTGGGTGAAGACGCTTTTCACACCGGGTTCGCGCGTCGTGACCGCGTACCTGCAGGATGCCGGCCTGACCCAGCCCCTGAGCCAGCTTGGCTTCGACATCGCAGCGTATGGCTGCGGTGCCTGTGTCGGCAATATCGGCCCGCTTGATCCTGCCTTGGAAAAGGTGGTGGTTGGCGAGGACTTGGTATGCAGCGCAGTGCTGTCGGGCAATCGAAATTTCGAAGCCCGTATTCACGGCAACCTGCGGGCAAACTTCCTTGCCAGCCCACCTTTGGTGGTTGCATTTGCGTTGGCAGGCTCCACGCGCTGTGACCTGACCACTGAACCGTTGGGCTATGATCGCGATGGGAAGCCAGTACTGCTGGCCGATCTCTGGCCAAGCAATGATGAAATCAAAGCGCTGAGCGTGAAGGCTGCAAACGCTGAACTGTACAAGAACCTCTATGCTGATTTGACCAAGGATCACGACCTGTGGAACTCAATCAAGACCAGCGAGGGGGAGGTGTACGATTGGCCTCAATCAACCTACGCCGCCGAGCCCGATTTCTTCGACACCACTCAAGCGGCTCGTCCCATCCTTGGCGCGCGTGCGCTGGCCATCCTGGGCGACTCCATCACCACAGACCACATCAGCCCGGCCGGCTCGATCACTCCTGATTCGAGTGCTGGAAAATGGCTCGCCGAACACGGTGTAGAGCGCAAGGACTTCAACACCTATGGTGCTCGCCGTGGTCACTTCGAGGTCATGGTACGTGGCACGTTTGCCAACGTTCGCCTGAAGAACCTGATGCTTGCGACGAAGGCAGATGGATCGGCAGACGAAGGTCCCTACACGTTACTTCAGCCTTCAGGTATTCGGACAACCTTGTTCGATGCGTCGCGCAGCTACATCGCTGCTCAAACGCCAACATTGATCTTTGCCGGCGAGGAGTACGGGTCGGGCTCCAGTAGAGACTGGGCGGCGAAGGGTACACGCTTGCTGGGCGTACGGGCTGTCATTGCCAAAAGCTTCGAGCGTATTCACCGCAGTAACCTGGCTGGACTTGGCGTACTTCCATTGCAATTCAAAGGCGCTGACGATGTGAGGTCCCTCGCGCTGGATGGCACGGAAACCTTCGACCTTCTCGGTGTGGAAAGCGGCGTAACGCCTACTCAAGATGTCACGCTTCGGATCACCCGCCAGAACGGCAGCCAGCAAGACGTGACGCTATTGGCCCGTATCGATACAGCGATAGAAGCGACCTATTTCGCCAATGGAGGCATTCTGCCTTTCGTATTGGCGGGCCTGCTGTCCTCCGCGAACGGGCAGTTGGTTGAAAAGACAACCGCAACGCAAGCTTGATCGCCTTCGGGCGTCGATTGGCTCGGCATTGATTTTTGTTCCGTACGTTTGAACCACAAAACAGTGCGAGCCTGATGGAGGTCGGGTTCGTCGCATAAGTAATGAGTCTTGGCGGTCAATACGCTATCGACAGCCTCCAATGATAAAAACAATGAATGAGGAAGTTTCAATGATTGCTATCAAACGATGCAAGTCGTCCGGTCATGGGCGTTGGAAAGAAAATCTTATTTTAATGGGTCGCAACTTAGTGAGTTCGCGACTAAATGCCGGTGCGCCGTGCGCCTGAGCAATTCACATTAAATATAGGGTATCGCCATGCTCGCTATTCTCGGCTTTTCGATGGTTTGTTGCTTCATGTATTTGATCATGACCAAGCGCATGACTGCCCTTATTGCACTCTTGTTGGTGCCTATTGTATTTGCGGCGATCGGCGGTTTCTGGACAGGGCTGGGCGCAATGATGTTGGATGGCATCAAGGCGCTTGCCCCGACAGGCGTGATGTTGACGTTTTCCATTCTGTATTTCGGCATCATGATCGATGCAGGCCTCTTCGACCCGCTGGTTCGTTTCATACTGCGGCTGGTAAAGGGTGATCCACTCAAGGTCGTCGTCGGTACAGCGGTGTTGACGCTGTTCGTTTCCCTGGACGGTGACAGCTCCACCACCTACATGATCGCTATCGCTGCCTTCCTGCCTCTTTACCAACGGCTCGGCATGAGTGTTCTAGGGTTGACGTGCGTGGTCAACATTGCGAGCGGGATCATGAACATCTCGCCGTGGGGAGGCCCTACCGCGCGGGCAGCTGCAGCGCTGCACGTAGATGCCCTGGATATTTTCCTGCCCATGATTCCAGCCATGCTGATGGCTTGCGCTGTGCTGATTCTCACCGCAGTCATCATCGGTCGCCGCGAACGGGCCCGGCTTGGCATCGTCGATGTCGAGGACTTTGCCAATGGTGAACTTGCGCTGGGTAACGGCGATGCAGAGGAATGCGCGAGGAATCGGCGTCCGAAAATGTTCTGGCCAAACCTGATACTGACCATTGGATTGCTGACCTGTCTGGTGCTGGGCCTCATGCCCATTCAAGTACTGTTCATGGTCGCTTTCGGTATTGGCGTGACATTGAACTACCCCCATTTGCAGCAGCAGAAGGAGCGCATCGCTTCACACTCCGCAAACGTGTTGGCCGTAACGTCGGTGATTTTCGCTGCAGGTATTTTTACCGGCATTCTTTCAGGCACCGGCATGGTCGATGCCATGGCGCAGAGCTTGCTGCATGTCATTCCAGACAGCTTCGGCCCGTACCTTGCGGTATTCACAGCCGTGGTCAGCTTGCCTTTCACGTTCTTCATGTCAAACGACGCATTCTATTTTGGCATCCTGCCAGTGCTGGCCCAAACGGCTACCACTTACGGGTTCACGACGCTGGAAATCGCGCGGGCATCCATCGTCGGTCAGCCGGTGCACCTGCTGAGCCCCCTGGTGCCATCGCTTTACCTGTTGGTCGCGCTTGCCAAGGTCGATCTCGGTGACCACCAGAAATTTGCCCTGAAGTGGGCAGTGCTTGCGAGCCTGGCGCTGTTGGTGGGAGGGGTGTTGTTCGGAGGCTTTCCGTTCCACCGCGCGCAGTGATGCTGGCCAGCTTGGTGGATGAGCCGGCCCAGCAGGCGCACCATCCCCGCACTCAATGCTGCAAGATCTTCGACAGAAAGCTGCGAGCACGATCGGAGCGGGGCGCGCTGAAGAACTCTTCGGATTTCACGTCCTCGATGATTTCGCCGCCGTCCATGAACACGATGCGGTCGGCGACCTTACGGGCGAACCCCATCTCGTGGGTGACGCACATCATGGTCATGCCTTCGCCTGCCAGCTCTACCATCACATCCAGCACTTCGTTGACCATTTCCGGGTCCAGCGCCGAGGTGGGTTCATCGAACAACATGGCGATGGGGTCCATGGCCAGGGCGCGGGCAATGGCGACTCGTTGCTGTTGGCCACCGGACAGCTGAATGGGGTACTTGTGCGCATGGGCCTTGAGGCCCACGCGCTCCAGAAGTGCCGTGCTCTTGCTGGTGGCGGTGGTGACATCGCGCTTGAGCACCTTGATCTGCGCCAGGTTGAGGTTCTCCACGATAGTCAGGTGCGGGAACAGCTCGAAATGCTGGAAGACCATACCCACTCGGGCGCGCAGTTTCGGCAGGTCGACACCGCGGCCGGTGACGGGTTGGCCGTCAATCGAGATCTGTCCTTCCTGCACCGGCTCCAAACCGTTCACGCACTTGATCAGGGTGCTCTTGCCCGAGCCGGACGGCCCGCACACCACCATCACCTCACCGCGCGACAGCTGGGTGGTGCAGTCTTTCAGGACCTGGAAATCGCCGTACCACTTGCTCAGGTTTTTCATCTGGATCATGCGGTTCTCTCCGTGCTTTTTTTCAGGCGTTTACTGAGCCGCGACAGCAGGTAGCAGATCACCAGGTACACCAGGGCCACGAACAGGTACAACTCCACCAGGCGTCCGTCGCGCTGGGCGAATTTGCTGGCTGCGCCGGTGAAGTCCGCGATGGACAGCACATACACCAGCGAGGTGTCCTGAAACAGGATAATGGTCTGGGTCAGCAGCAACGGCAGCATGCGCCGCAGTGCCTGCGGCAGGATCACGTAAAGCATCGCTTGCGACGGGCGCAGGCCAAGGGCCTGGGCTGCCTGCTTCTGGCCGCCGGAGATACTCTGGATGCCGCCGCGGATGATTTCGCTGTAGTACGCCGCCTCGAACATGCAGAACGTCACGAAGGCAGTCATCACCGGGCCAATCTGCACGGGGCGTTCGGTGTGGAAGGTCATCTGCAGCAGCAGCGGCATCAGAAAGTAGAACCAGAAGATCACCAGCACCAGCGGAATGCTGCGCATGACCGTGACGTAGCCCAGGGCGAAGCCGCGCATCACGCGGTTGCCCGACAAGCGCATCAATGCCAGCAAGGTGCCGACAACGATGCCCACGGACATCGCCACCAGCGTCAGCAACAAGGTGAACTTCAGGCCGTTCCACAGTGCGGGCATGGCTCGCACGATGACACTGGGGTCTAGATCGAACATGACTTACCTCGTCGCGCCGCGAACGGCCAGGGAGCTTTCGATACGACCCATGACGAACGTCATCAGCAGTGAAATGGCCACGTAGATCACCGTTGCCGCGGTAAAGGCTTCAAAGGTATTGAACGAGTATTCGCTGACGTTGCGTGCTTGCGCGGTCAGCTCCATCAAGCCGATGGTCAACGCCACCGAAGAGTTCTTCAGGGTGTTGAGTGCCTCGGACGTCAGCGGTGGGAACACCACGCGGATCGCCTGCGGCAGCAGCACGTTCAGGTACATCTGGGTGGGCCGCAAGCCGAGGGCCAGGGCTGCGCCGCGCTGGCCGTAGGCAACCGACTCGATGCCCGCCTTGAACAGCTCGGAAAGCTTGGCCGAGGTGAACAGGGTCAGGGCCACGACGGCACTGAAGAAAGACGGGTAGGGCAGGTCTTGCTTGAGGTAGTCACCCCAGGAGAGGGGTAGCAGTTCGGGGACCACGAAGAAGCAGATGAACATCTGCACCAGCAGTGGGATATTGCGAAACACCTCGGTATACAGGTTGCCCAGCCAGACCAGCGGGCGCACGGTACTGGTACGCAACGTACCCACCAAGCCGCCAATCAGAAACGCCAGGGTGAACGCGAGGAGGGTGGTCGCCAGGGTCCAGCTCGTGCCGGTGACCAACCAATGCAAGTAAGAGGCGGATTCTCCGGGAGCAAAATCCCAGAACACGCTCCAGTTCCAGTTGTAATCCATGCCAACACCAACGTTCAGGGAGAAGCACTGCATGCAGCCAGGCGCACAGCGGCGCGGCGCATATGCGCCGCGTCACTGCCTGGCGTGAAGGGGGCGGGTCAGACGCCGGTGTCGTTCGGGTTGGCGATGGCTTGCTTCAATGCATCGCTCATCGGCAAGTTGATGGTGGCGTTTTTCGGCGGGATCGGCTGCTGGAACCAGGTCGGGTACAGCGTATCGATCACACCGGTGCTGTACAGGTTGCGCAGCACATCGTCGGCGAAGGTCTTGAATTGAGGGTCGTTCTTGCGGATGCCGATGGCATAGGGTTCGGCTGACATCGGTTCAGGCAGCAAGGCGTAGGCGTCCGGGCTGCGGCTTTGCGCGATGGTTGCCATCAGCTGCACGTCGTCGTTGATATAGGCCACGGCGCGGCCGGTTTCCAGCATCAGGAAGGCTTCGCCGCCGTCCTTGGCGTTGAGGATTTTCAAGCCCAGCTGTTTTTCGCGGTCCAGGTTCTTGGTGATCCACTCGCCGCTGCCACCGGTGATCACTACCACCGATTTGCCTTTCAGATCGGCCACGCTGTCGATGCCGGCGGTTTTCTTCACGGCGTATTTGGCGCTGGCGATGTAGCTGGTCAGCAGGAATCCGATCTGCTTCTGGCGCTCGACGGTGTTGGTGGTAACGCCGCATTCCATGTCGATGGTGCCATTGATCAGCAGCGGGGTACGGGTGGCGGCAACGACCGACACGTACTCGGTCTTGAGGTTGGGCTCACCGACCTTGACCTTGATCTGGTCGACGATTTTCTTGCACAGCTCGATGCTGTAGCCGATAGGCTGCTGGGCGTCGTTGAGATAGGAGAAAGGCAGCGACGCATCGCGGTAGCCCAGCGTGACAGTGCCCACTTCCTTGATCTTTTTCAGTGTACCGGTCAGTTCTTCAGCCTGCGCAGCGCTGGCGCCCAGGCAAACCGCGACAACCAGGGCAAGCAGCTGTTTCTTTTGATCGAGCATGTAGATCTCCGATGTTGTTATGGCAGCTTTGGCACAACGAAAAGCGATAGCGTCAGCGCAGGGCCGAAAGCGCTTCGCGAATGGCAACGACAGCTTTGGTTATCTGTTCGCGTGAAGTGGCAAATGACAGTCGGAAGTACCCTGGCATGCCGAACGCCGCGCCCGGCACGACCGCGACACCGGCGTGATCGAGCAGGTAGGCCGACAGTGCTACGTCGTCCTCGAGCACCTGGCCCTGCGCCGTGGTGCGGCCGAACAACTGGCTGCATTCCGGGAAAGCGTAGAACGCACCGGCCGGCGCGCTCAGGCGCAGGCCCGGGCATTGGCTCAGGCCGTCTACCAGCAGCTTGCCGCGCTGGGCGTATTCCCTGGCGCAACTGCTGACGAAATCCTGCGGGCCTTCGAGCGCTGCGCGGGACGCTTCCTGACTGATGGCGCTCGCGCCAGACGTGCTTTGTGACTGGATCTTGCTGATGGCGGCGATCAGACCTTTGGGCCCTGCGCCGTAGCCGATACGCCAGCCCGTCATGGCGTAGGCCTTGGCCACGCCGTTGATCAGCAGGGTGCGTTCGCGCAGGTGCGGGCAGGCGCGGGCAAATGACACGAAAGGCTGGTCGGCGAGCAGCACGTGCTCGTAGATTTCATCGGACATCACCAGCACATTGGGGAAGTCCTCCAGCACTTTGCCCAGTGCCTGCAACTCGGTTTCAGAGTAGATCGCCCCGCAGGGGTTGGACGGGGAGTTGAGAATCAGCCAGCGACTCTTGTCGTTCAACGCAGTTTGCAGGGCCTGCGGCGTGAGCTTGAAGCCTGCATTGATACCACAGGGAATGATCCGCACCACACCGCCGTTCAAGGTGACGATATCGGAGTACGACACCCAATAGGGCGCGGGTATGACCACTTCGTCGCCGGGTTCCAGGGTTGCAACGAAGGTGTTGTAAATCACCTGCTTGGCGCCGTTGCCGACGGTGATTTCGTCGACGCTATAAGTCAGGCCGTTGTCGCGCTGAAACTTGGCGACGATGGCCTTGCGCAAGGGTAGGGTGCCCTGCGGTGCGGTATAGCGAGTGTGCCCGTCGAGCATCGCCCGATGCGCAGCCTCGATGATATGCGCAGGGGTGTCGAAGTCGGGTTCGCCCAGGCTCATGTCGACGATATCGCGACCTTCGCTGGACAACTGCTTGGCACGCATGGAGATGACCATGCTGGGGGACGAGGAGATTTGGCGGACGCGTTCGCTTTCAAAATTCATGAAAAACAGCCTTCCTTTGGTCGTGCGCCAGGGCCTTTAAGACATCCTGTCGTTCTAGTTGTAGGACGTAGTATGACACGGGCGGCGCCCTCTGCAATCGCTCAAATACCTAAAAGTTCAGTGCGTTGAAAAGGGCGCTGCGAACGTCACGCGAAGCTCTCGAACGTTTAATTTGCGCGGTCTATTCATCAGTGTGCTCGATTCTTCTCGCCGCTCATTTGACCAACGCGTGCTCCGCGCGCACCGAGTTCATGAACGCCTGCATCGCTGACGATTGGATGCGATGGCGTCGGGTGATGAGCCCGAACGGTGGCAGGCGTGCTTCGAACTTGATTGGCAACACCGCCAGCAGATGTCGTCCGGGATAGTCCTCGACCACCGACACCGGGGTGACGCCGAGCATGTCGGTCTGCTGTACCAAGGACAGCAAGGTCATGATCGAGGTGGTTTCGACGATGCTGCTGGGGATGTCCACGCGCGCGTTGTGAAACACCTGATTGATGATCGAGCGCATCGGGCTGGGATGCTGTTGCAACACCCAGGTCATGTTCTGCAACTCGGCCCAACTCAGCTGTTTTTCCTTGGACAAAGGATGTTGTGCGCCGGCGATCACGCACAGGGCTTCCTCACCCAGGCTGTCGAACAACAGTTCTTCGGCCCTGGCGCCGGCCGGAATCCGCCCCAGCACGATGTCCAGTTGATCCTGCAACAGCGCCTGCACCAGCACGTCGCTGGTGTCGACCTGAATGCTCATCGACAGGCGAGGGTGGCTTTGTTTCAAGGTGGCGATGGTGCGGGTCAACAAGCCCGAGGCCAGTGCCGGAATCGCACCCACGGCAACCCGGCCGAGGTTGCCGGATTCCAGCGCCACCAGCTCCTCGCGCATGCCGCTCAATTCAGCGAAGACCATGCGCGCGTAGTAAGTGACGGTTTCGCCGAACGGCGTAGGTCGCATGCCGCGCGGCAGGCGCTCGAAGAGTTCGACACCGAGCAGATCCTCGGCCTCGTGCAGCATCTTGGTCGCGGCGGGTTGGGTCATGCCGATATGATCGGCGGCGCGGCGCAATGAACCAAATTCCTGCAGCGTCAGCATCAACCGCAGTTGGCGCAGGCGCAGGCGGCCGTGGATCACGTTGGCATCAGGAATTCGGGTCATGGGCCGGGCTCGCGAAAATGAACTGCGGCAAGCCTGACAACAAATGCCAGGCGTTGCCAGCATGGCGTGTCACAGCACTGATTTTGCCTTCGGCAATTGGGATTTGCGCAGGCCCAGCACGGTTTGCAGCGCTTTGGAGATCAGCGGCCAGAACAGCATCAGCAGAGCCGCCGTGGTCAAGCCGCCCACCAACGGGTTGGACCAGAAGATGCCGATGTGACCGTCCGAGAACAGCATCGACTGCCGGAACGCATCTTCCGCCTTGTCGCCCAACACCGCTGCCAGCACCAGCGGCGCAATCGGGTAGCCCAGCTTCTTGAACAGGTAACCCAGGGCGCCGAAGCCCAGCATCAACACCACGTCGAAGAACGAGTTGTGCACCGAGTACGCGCCGATGGCGCAGACCATGATGATGATCGGCGCGATGATCGAGAACGGAATGCGCAGGATCGAAGCGAACAGCGGCACGGTGGCCAGCACTACGATCAGACTCACCACGTTGCCCAGGTACATGCTCGCAATCAGCCCCCAGACAAAGTCATGCTGCTCGACGAACAATGTCGGCCCGGGGTGCAGGCCCCAGATCATCAAACCACCGAGCATCACTGCCGCGGTTGCCGAGCCGGGAATGCCCAGGGTCAGCATCGGCAGCAGCGCGCTGGTGCCTGCCGCGTGGTCGGCGGTTTCCGGGGCGATCACGCCTTCGAGTTCACCCTTGCCGAAGTTCTCGCGGTTTTTCGAGAAGCGCCGCGCCAGGCTGTAGCTCATGAACGAGGCCGCCGTCGGCCCACCCGGGGTGATGCCCATCCAGCAACCTACCAGGGTGCTGCGCACGATCGTCCACCAGTACCGCGGCAGCTTGGCCCAGGTGCGCAGGATGACCATCGGTGTGATACGCGCATGCTCACCGCGAAACACCAGGCCTTCCTCGACGGTGCAGAGAATCTCGCCGATGCCGAACAGGCCGATCACCGCCACTTCGAAACTGATCCCGGTCATCAGGATCGGTTGGTCGAACGTCAGGCGCAGGTTGCCGGACACCGTGTCCATGCCGACGGCTGCCATGGCGAAGCCGATCATCATGGCGACAACGGTTTTCAGGGGTGGATTCTTGCTCATGCCGATGAACGTGCAGAACGCCAGCAGATACACCGCAAAGAACTCCGGCGAACTGAAGGACATGGCGAACTCGGCGATGCGTGTCGACAGGAACGTCAGCAGCAGGACACCGGCAAGTGCACCGATCAGCGCCGAGCTGAATGCGGCGGTCAATGCTTCTGCCGCACGGCCTTCGCGGGCCATCGGGTAGCCGTCGAAGGTGGTCGCCACCGATGACGGCTCGCCGGGTATGTTGAACAGAATCGAGGTGATCGAGCCGCCGAACAGCGCACCCCAGTACATGCACGACAGCAGAATGATCGCCGACACCGGCGACATGGTGAATGTCAGCGGCAGCAGCAACGCCACGCCGTTGGGCGCGCCGAGACCGGGTAACACCCCCACCAGAATACCCAGCAGCACGCCGATCACCATCAGGCCGATGTGGCCCGGGGTCAGGATCAGGTTCATGCCCTGCAACAAGGAATCGAATTCGCTCATTTGAAATATCTCACGGTCTGGGCAATCCATTCGCCCAATGGACCGCCATCCAGCGGGACCTTGAACCACAGCGCAAAGATCAGGTAGCTGGCAAGCACTGCACCGAGGGAGATGCCTGCGATCTTCCATTTGCTGTAGGGCGTGGCGCGTGCCTTGTCACTCCACATGAACCAGGCAATGAAGCAGGCCGATGACACATAGATGCCCACCAGCGGCATCGCGCCGACGAACAGGGCAATCGGGATGAACACCGACAACACCTGGCCAAAGGCGCTGCGGCTGACGAACGCAATGCTCAGCGCTTTCCAGCGCACCAGGGTCAACACGCCGTTGCCCAGGCTGGCGGCGCTGAGCAGCAGGCCAATGTAGAAAGGGAAGTAACCCGGCTCGGGGCCGGAGTCGCCCCAGCCGATACCCTGTTCGACGCTGCCGAACATCACCACCACGCCTATCAGCGTGGTGAAGAGAGTCAGGCCAAGTTCGACCCAGCGGGTGCCGACCAGCGCAGGTGAATCCGAAGAATGGGACATGAAACACCTCCAGCAGATGACGGCCGTCCTTAGGCGGACGGCCGCAGGCGACTCAGTTTTTCAGCCAGCCGGCTTCCTTGAACACCGGTGTCACGCGGGCGGTGTCTTTTTCGATGTAGGCGGTCAGCGGCTCGCCTTCGAGGAAGGTCGGTACCAATGCGTTCTGCTTGACGTAGGCCTTGAACTCCGGCGTCTCGGTGACCTTGCGCATCAGTTCGACATAGAACGCGCGCTGTTCGGCAGTGACGTCGCCTGGCATGAACACGGTGCGCGGGAAGCGATATTGATCGATGCCCAGGCCTTGTTCGTAACAGGTCGGCACGTCGGCCCAGGATTTGTCGCCGGCCACTTTGTCGGTGTAGGTCATGCGTTCTTTACTGAACACGCACAGCGGCTCGATCTGATCGCCGCGCCATTGGCTGATGCTTTCGCTGGGGTTGTTGACGTTGGCGGCGATGTGCTTGCCGGCCAGTTGGGTCGCGGCTTCGCTGCCACTCTTGAACGGGATGTAGACCAGCTTGCTGTTGTTGGTCTGGTTCAGCAGCAAGGTCAATGTCTGGTCGACATCCTTGGATTGACTGCCGCCCATGCGCATTTTTGCAGGGTCAGCCTGGGCCGCCTGGTAGAAGCCTTTGGCGTCTTTCCATGGCGCGTCCTTGTAGCTCCACAGGATGAAGTCATCCTCGGCGACGGCCGCCACAGGGGTCAGTTCCTGCCATTGGTAACCGAGCTTGGCCACCAGCGGCAGCAGGTAGATGTTGTTGGTGCCGATCACCAGTTTTTCCGGATCGCCCTTGTTCATCTTCAGGTCGAGAAACGCTTCGGCGCCATTGCCGCCGCCCTTGTTGAGGACGATGGTGTTGACGTCGAGCAGCTTGTGCGTGGAGATGATCGATTGAATCAGGCGACCCAGCTGGTCGGTGCCGCCACCGGGGCCCCCCGCGACGACGATTTCGACATTCTTTTCCGGTTGCCAGGCCGCCGTGGCGAGCGCCGGAAGAGCGCCGGCAGCAACCAGGGAGCAGCCGAGAATGAGAAGGGATGTACGACGGACGAATGCATTTCGCATGGAAAGAGCCTCGTTTTCTTGTAGTTGTTATAAGTGACTTGTCTGAGCGGTCGAACCGCAAGCCTGGAGTGAGTGTGGGAAGCTGCAGGCTCCGCGTCTAGTCAAAACAATACATACACCGATAACCAGGGGTTATAGCTAGCCCCGCACAAAGCCTCTCAGCAGGGTGTAAGTGCCGGTCCAGAGCCATTTCATAAGAAAGTCCGGTTCGCCGCAACCCATCTGCAGACCCGCAAAAACCCCGTTGAGATAACTCCAGGCTATCGCTGTATTCCAATATTTGATTGGACGGTTATCAGGGAGCCTTCGATAGTGCTCGCCAATGCCGTGTTTTGCGGTGGGCTGCACCCAGAAGAACGATCAATCAGAAGAACAATAAATCACCAATGAGGTGCGCCATGGCCGAGCTGTGGAACGGTCCGATCATCGATGCCCATCATCATTTCTGGGATCCTTCGATCAATCCCCATCCGTGGCTGGCAGCCGATGCCAGTGTCGCGTTCCGCTATGGCGACTACGGCGCGATCAAACGCAGCTACCTGCCCGACGATTACCTCGCCGATACCGGTACTCACCAGGTCGTGCAGACGGTGTACATCGAATCGGAATGGGACCCGCAGGACCCGGTGGGCGAAACCCGCTTCGTCGAACAACTCGCCCGCCGCTACGGTTTGCCCAATGCAATCGTCGCGCAAGCCTGGCTGGATCATCCCGAGGCCGCCGCCGTACTGGCCGAGCAAGCCTCCTACAAATGCGTGCGCAGCGTGCGCCACAAGCCTGGAGGCCCGACCACAAGGGCGCAGGTCGGGCACGTGCGCAGCCTGATGAGCGACGAGCGCTGGCGGCGCAGTTATGCCGTGCTGCAAGGGCTGGGCTTGCATTTCGACCTGCAGACACCGTGGTGGAATCTGCATGAGGCGGAATGGCTGGCGCGGGATTTTCCGGGCACCACGCTGATTCTCAACCATGCCGGCTTGCCCAATGACCGCAGCGCCGAAGGCCTGGCCGCCTGGCGCCTGGCCATGGCGCGGCTGGCCCAGTGGCCGAACGTGCAGGTGAAGGTGTCAGGCCTCGGCCAGCTGCGCCAGGCGTGGCGGGCCAAGGACAACGCCTGGATCGTGCGCGAGGTGATCGCGATGTTCGGCACCCACCGCGTGATGTTCGCCAGCAATTTTCCGATGGACAGCCTCTGTGGCTCGTTCGATGTCATCTACAACGGATTCAAATCCATCGTTGCCGATCTGCCATTGGCCGATCAGGAGCGTTTGTTCTACAGCAATGCGCAGCGCGTCTATCGCTGCGAGCCGGGCACCCTTGACCGGACACGGCCTGAACCCTTGAGGAGTGAAGCATGAACAAGACATCCATCGCCATGGTCCTTGGCGACCCGGCGGGCATCGGCCCGGAACTGATCGCACGGCTGCTCGCCGAGCCCTCGGTGCGCAGCCAGGCCAACGTGATCCTGATCGCCGACGAAGCGGAAATGCAGCGCGGCATGCGCATTGCCGGAATGGAATTTCCCTACCGCCGCGTGGAGTCGCTGGAGCAGTTGTCGTTCGCCGATGACACGCCGCTGTTGTATGACTTTCGCGGCGACACCGTGGGCGAATTTGCCCGCAGTGAAGCCAGTGTCATCGGCGGTCGCTACAGCCTCGACACCCTTGAACAGGCGTTGCGCTTGACCGAAGCCGGCACTACCAACGCCGTGCTGTTCGGCCCGTTGAACAAGACCTCGCTGCACATGGCCGGCATGGCCCACAGCGATGAGCTGCACTGGTTCGCCGAGTTGCTGGGCTTCGATGGGCCGTTCTGCGAATTCAACGTGCTCGACAACCTGTGGACCTCGCGCGTGACCTCGCACGTTGCCCTGGCCGACGTGCCGGGCCTGCTGTCGCAGACCAGGGTGATCGAAGCGATTCAGCTGATCGACACCGCGCTCAAGCGCAGCGGCCTGGCAAAACCGCGTATCGGCGTGTGTGGGCTGAACCCACACAACGGCGACAACGGCTCGTTCGGTCGCGAAGAGCTGGACATCATTGGCCCGGCAGTGCGTTCGGCGCAGGCCATGGGCATTGCCGCGGAAGGCCCGTATCCGGGCGACACGATCTTCCTCAAGGTCCAGGGCGATGCCAGTGCCTTTGACGCAGTGGTCACGATGTACCACGACCAAGGGCAGATCGCGATCAAGCTGATGGGCTTCTCCCGCGGCGTAACGGTGCAGGGCGGCTTGCCGATCCCGATCACCACCCCGGCCCACGGCACCGCGTTCGATATTGCCGGGCAGGGCAAAGCCAATGTCGGCGCCATTCGCCAAGCGTTCGAAATTGCCTGCCGGATGGGCGGGCAACAGCTACTGAACACGACTCGACAATTACAAGAAACCGGCAGCGCAAGGAACCTGAATCCATGAAAATCAAAGCCATCCGTACCCGCGTTTTCGAGTGGAAAGGCAAAGTCGTTCCGCCCCAGGCGCACTTCTGCACCAACGCCAGTGACATTCTGTTCGAGCGCGGCGACGCCATGGGCTCGTTCCGTTTCCACGGCTGGCTGGTGGTGGAAGTCGAGACCGACACCGGTCTGGTCGGCATCGGTAACTGCGCCCTGGCGCCACGTGTGGCCAAGGAAATCATCGACACCTATCTGGCGCCGATCGCCATAGGTGAAGACCCGTTCGACAACGAATACATCTGGCAGAAAATGTACCGCCAGAGCCACGCCTGGGGCCGCAAGGGCATCGGCATGGCGGCGATCTCGGCAATCGACATCGCGATCTGGGACATCATGGGCAAGGCGGTCAACAAACCGGTGTTCAAACTGCTGGGTGGCCGTACCAAGGAAAAGATCTGGACTTACGCCTCCAAACTCTACGCCAATGACAACCTCGACCTGTTCCTCGAAGAGGCTCAAGGCTATTTGAACCAGGGCTTCACTGCGCTGAAAATGCGTTTCGGCTATGGCCCGAAAGACGGCCCGGCCGGCATGCGCAAGAACATCGAACAAGTGCGTGCCCTGCGTGAACTGGCCGGCCCCGACGTCGACATCATGCTCGAGTGCTACATGGGCTGGACCCTGGAATACGCCCGACGCATGCTGCCCAAGCTCGCCGAGTTCGAACCGCGCTGGCTCGAAGAGCCGGTCATTGCCGACGACATCGAAGGCTACATCGAGCTGAAGAAGATGGGCATCATGCCGATCTCCGGCGGTGAGCACGAATTCACTTCCTACGGTTTCAAGGACTTGCTCGAACGCCGTGCGATCGACGTGATCCAGTACGACACCAACCGTGTCGGTGGCATCACCGCTGCCCGCAAGATCAACGCCATGGCCGAAGCCTGGTCGGTGCCCGTCATCCCGCACGCCGGGCAAATGCACAACTATCACCTGACCATGTCGACCACGGCGTCGCCGATGGCCGAGTTCTTCCCGGTGTTCGATGTCGAGGTGGGCAATGAACTCTTCTATTACGTGTTCAAGGGCGAGCCACAACCGGTCAACGGCTACATTCAGCTCGACGACAATACCCCGGGTCTGGGCCTGGAAATCTCCGATGAATACCTGAGCGACTTCAACATCATCGAGTGACCCTTTGGCGCCGCTTGCGGGCGGCGCCAACCATGACGTTCCGGAGGCCACACATGCGTCTGATTCAATTCGAAAACACCGACGGGGGACGCCAGGTTGGCGTTGTCGAGGGCGCCCACGTCCAGGTGGTCAATGATACCCGCACGACCCGCGAGCTCGCTCTGGCGGCCATTCGCGGTCACCACGGCCTGGCCGATGAAGTGGCCGCCCGTGGCACGCGACCGGGTCCGGACTATGCGCAGTTGTTGCAAGAGCGCCGCGTATTGCCGCCGCTCGATCACGAAGACCCTGCGCATTGCCTGATCAGCGGCACCGGCCTGACTCACCTGGGCAGCGCTTCGGCGCGCGACAAGATGCACCAGCAAGAGGGCGTTGTCGAAGCCGGCATGACCGACACCATGCGCATCTTCAAATGGGGCCTGGAAGGCGGCAAACCGGCACAAGGCCAAGCCGGCGCGCAACCGGAATGGTTCTACAAGGGTGACGGCAGCATCGTCGTGCGGCCGGGGGCCGACTTCCCTGTTCCACCCTTCGCCGAAGATGCCGGCGAAGAACCCGAACTCACAGGGCTGTATGTGATTGGTGAGGACGGCCAGCCGTACCGCGTCGGCTATGCCCTGGGCAACGAGTTCTCCGACCATGTCATGGAGCGGCGCAACTACCTCTACCTTGCCCATTCCAAATTACGCTTCTGCGCCTACGGTCCGGAACTGCGCGTGGGTGCATTGCCAGCGCATCTTGCCGGCACCAGCCGCATCATTCGCAATGGCCAAACGCTCTGGGAAAAGGAGTTTCTCAGCGGCGAAGACAACATGTGCCACAGCCTCGCCAACCTTGAATTCCACCACTTCAAATACGCGCAGTTTCTGCGCCCGGGCGACGTCCACGTGCATTACTTCGGCACCGCGACACTGTCATTCGCCGACGGCGTGAAAACCCAGCCGGGTGATCGCTTCCAGATCAGCCTCGATGCGTTTGGCGCACCCCTGGAAAACGGCATCGGCGAAAGCGCCGAGCCACTGGCGATCGGTCAGGTGAACGCGCTCTGATCGCACTGTATGAGCAAGCCGTGCACGCTCCTGATGAACCGAGATGTTCACGTTTTATCAGGGCTTGCACTCATGCGACAAAGTTCCGCGCCGATAAGGTTATACAAGATCAATAACTCCACACCTTGCGGATGCACCCCTCATGCTGCACACCATTCAAACTCGCTATACCGCTACTTTCGTAGGCTTCGTTCTGCTCGTCGCGGTGCTGACGGCGATAGGGGTCAATTACTTCATCACGCCTAGCCTCACAAGCACCGATGAACGCAAGTTGGTCACTGAGGCAGGGGAAATCAGTGCCGTCATCAAGCGCGAGTTGGCACGGGTGCAGGCGCAGCAGCGGGTGATTACCGAGACGGTTGCGCAACTGGACAGCGACAGTATCGACCGCCTGCTGCCCAGCATGGTCAACCAGTACGGCGAGTCGAAGGTATTCGGCGGAGGTATCTGGCCGCTTCCCGATAAACGTACCGCGGGCCGGGCCAAGCACAGTACGTTCTATCACCGCGATGCCAGCGGCAAGTTGATAGTCAACACGCACTGGAACTCGCCTGAATCGAAAAACTACTTTGAGCAGTCCTGGTACCTCGGTGGGCTCAAGGCCCCTGCGGGGCAGTGCAACTGGGCCTCGGCCTACCAGGACGATGCCAGCCCGGAGCCGCGCACCAACTGCGCGATGGCCATTACCAAGGACGGCGCCGCCTATGGCGTCGCGACCATCGATGTGACATTGGGCTTCTTCAATGAGCTGATCGCGCAGAAAGAGCGCGAGATCAACGCGCAACTGATGATCGTCGAGAGCGACGGCAAAGTCCTGAGCAACCAGCCGGAGATTCCAGGCAACAACGTACTGAAGAATCTCGGCGACCTGGCTGGCCAATACCCCTTCGCCGCAGCACTGCAGGGTTTGCTGAAAAGCCCCGGTGCCACGCGTTCGACGTTTGTCGGCAGCGATGGCAAGCAATACACCCTGTTCCTGATGCCCGTCGAAGGCACGCCGTGGCAGATGGCGGTAGCCCAACCCACTGAAGTACTGACGGCGCAAAGCAGCCATGTGCTCAAGACCCTGGCGATGCTGCAGATCCCGATGGTGGTCATCATGCTGCTGGTCATCGTGTTCGCCCTCAGGCAACTGATGAACCGCCTGGCGGTGCTCAAGACCAACATCGATACGTTGTCGGCCGGTGATGCCGACCTGACCAAGCGCATCGTCATTCGTGCCGAGGACGAAGTCGGCGCAGTGGGTCACTCGATCAACCGCTTCATCGTCTATCTGCAGAAAATGATCAGTGAAGTGTCCGACTCGTCTTCTTTGATTGCCGAGGGTATCGAGCAGCTACGCGGACAGTCGCGCGGCACCAACAGCATTCTGACTCGCCATGCCAATGAAACCGATCAAGCGGTGACGGCCATCACCGAGATGAGTTCTACCGCCGATGACGTCGCCCGCAATGCCGCTCAAACCGCGAGCATGACCCAGGTGGCGAGCGAGAAGGCCCGGTATTCAAAAGTGGTGGTCGAAGATGCCTCGAGCAGTGTCCGTGAACTGATCTCGGAAGTGGAAGACGCCACTACCAAGGTCAGGGCCATGGAACACGATGCCCAGCGTATCAATTCTGTACTGGGCGTGATTGGTGACATTGCCGGGCAGACCAATCTACTCGCGCTCAACGCTGCGATCGAGGCGGCGCGTGCAGGCGAACAAGGCCGCGGTTTTGCAGTGGTTGCCGATGAAGTAAGAGCCTTGGCAGGGCGTACCCAGTCCAGCACCTCGGAAATCAATGAAATGCTCAACCGTCTGCAGCAGGGTGTGAGTGCTGCCGTGGTGGCGATGGAGAGCACCAAGGCGCGCTGTCAGGCCACGGTCGACAAGACCTCCAGGGTGAACGAAGGCTTGGATGCGATGACCGAATCGGTTGTGTGCATCAACGACCTCAGCACGCAGATAGCCACCGCAGCTGAAGAGCAGAGCGCCGTCAGTGAAGAGGTCAACCGCAACATGGTAGCGGTGCGGCAGATAGTCGAGGACCTGGTGGCAGGAGGCGCGCAGACCGAGAAGAGCACGTCTGCGCTCGCCGCATCCAATGCCAATCTGATCGCTGTGGTACGACGCTTCAAGGTGTGAGGACGGGCTGGGGCTGCGGTGACGGACGGCAGCCCTCGCCTGGGATAATCCAGGGCAGATGCCCTAAGTCACCAGGCTGCTAGAGTATGAACCGGTTGCTTGCGCACCAAGCAGCTCGTTCGCCTCGACACGGTTCCGGCCTCGGTTTTTGGCGCGATACAGAAGCCTGTCCGCCTCCTTCAGGGCTGCGGTATAGGCGTCATGTTTGGGTGCGTTGATTGCCACCACGCCCAGGCTGACAGTGACGTTACCCAACGCACTGGCTGAATGCTCGATGCCGGCATTGAAAATGGACAGCCTGACCTTTTCGGCAACGCTGAGCGCACCGGCAAGATCCGTTTCCGGTAGCAGAATCACGAACTCCTCGCCACCATAACGCGCCGCCAGATCCCCGGCTCGGTGCACCGCACTGCCTATGAGGCTGGCGACTTCCATGAGGCAGTCATCGCCTCGGACATGCCCGTACTGGTCGTTGTATTGCTTGAACCAATCGATGTCCAACAGGATGATCGCCAGCGTCGAGCGATTGCGGCTGGCTCGTGCCCATTCCTGGCGCACGGCAAAGTCGAAGCGACGTCGGTTGGGCAACTGCGTCAGGCTGTCGGTTTGCGCAATAGTTTCCAGTTCGTTCTGGGCGCCTTGCAGCTCGCTTTCCGCCGTTATCAGTTGCTGGATTTGCTTGTACAGCAAAACGCTCAGCCCTATCAGGGCAAGGCAGATCAGGGCAATCAGCCCGGCCGACCGATAGGCATACGCCCACCAGGGGGCGAATACGTGTTGGGAGGAGACACCCGCAGCCGCGACAATCGGCAGGCCGGTGACCCGGCGGTAGGCATAGATCCTTTCCACACCGTCCACCAAAGATCTGGTCACGGCAATACCGCTGTCACTCTCGGGCAGATAGCGCGAGAAAATATCGCCTTTGGCAAGGTTGGTGGTCATCAGCGCCGTCAGGGTAGGGCGCCGGGCCAGCAGGTCACCGTTGTTCAGGGCCAGGAAAATAACGCCCTGGTCGTCTACATCCATTCGTTCGAAGAACGTCTGGAAATAGGCAACGGGCACCGTGGCCAATGCCACACCGGCAAAAGTACCATCAGCGCCATTGATACGTCGGCTGATCGGGATGACCATATCCCCGGTGATGCGACTTTTCACGATGGAGCCGATTCGCGTGGCGGTATCACTGTGATCACGGTGATAGATGAAATAAGGACGATCACCGTTATCGTGGGTTTGAATCTCGGAGAACGAGTTAACTATCCAGTTGCCCCGGGCGTCGAAGATGAAGAGCCCCTGGATAGCCTCGACGTTCGACACGTTTGCCGCCATCAGCTTCGCCAACCGCGCTCGCGCGTCGATCGCAAGCCCGTCGTGCTCTACGCGTTCCACAAGATCACGCAAGGTATTGTCAGCTTGTCGCACCGTATCTTGAGCTTGCTGTTCGGCGGCACGGACGATATTGGAAACTGCAACTTTGGCGGCCGCCAGACGTTCTTCCCGGGACAAACTCATTTGCCACGCAGTTGCCAGACCCAAGGATAGACACACCAATGCAATGAAGCCTATCAGGGCTTTGCTCAGCAACGACGGCGATAGTCTGGCTGGGGTAAAGTCGCTTGGTTTCATAAAAGGCGTCATTGGCTTGGCGGCAAAGCGAGATCAATGCAGTTTCCGTACCGCACTGGAAGCTCGTATTCATTCTATGTCTTCATACGGCAAGCCGACGTAGTTCTCGGCAATGGTCTGGCGGCCGGCAGGCGAACCCACGAAGTAGTCCAGTTCGGTCTGCTGCATACGCTGTCCGAAGGCATCGGTGTCGGGAAAACGGTGCAACATCGAGGTCATCCACCAAGAGAACCGTTCGGCTTTCCAGACGCGGCGCAGGCAGATGTGCGAGTACTTCTGCAGCAGGTCGGTACGCCCTTCGCGATAGACCTTGAGCAGGATGCGATACAGGGTGCTGACATCGCTGGCCGCCAGGTTCAGGCCTTTGGCTCCCGTGGGCGGGACGATGTGGGCGGCATCGCCGAGTAGAAACAAACGGCCGTATTGCATCGGCTCCACCACGAAACTGCGTAACGGCGCGACACTCTTTTCAATGGACGGGCCGGTGACCAGTCGCTCTGCGACAGGCGCGGGCAGGCGACGCTTCAATTCATCCCAGAAGCGCTGATCGGACCAGTCCTCGACCTTCTCCTCTGCTCCCACCTGCAGGTAGTAACGGGTGCGCGTTGCCGAACGCATGCTGCACAAGGCGAAGCCACGCTCATGGTTGGCGTAGATCAATTCGTGGTTGACCGGCGGTGTGTCGGCCAGAATACCCAGCCATCCGAAGGGGTAGGTGCGTTCGAAGACGCTCAGGGCCTCTGCCGGGATCGCTTGCCGCGACACGCCATGAAAGCCATCGCAGCCGGCGATGTAGTCGCAGTCCAGGCGAACCGTCTCGCCGTTGTGCTGGAAGGTCAGGTACGGGCTGTCACTGTTCATGTCATGGGGCTGAACCTGGTCGGCCTCGTAGACCGTCAGCGCGCCGGCGGCGGCCCGGGCCTGCATCAGGTCGCGGGTGACTTCGGTCTGGCCGTAGACCATCACCGTTTTGCCGCCGGTCAGTGCGCTGAGGTCGATGCGTTCACTGCGTCCATCGAACGCCAGTTCGAACCCATCGTGCACCAGACCCTCGGCGTCCATACGCGCGCTGACCGAAGCTTCGCGCAGCAGGTCGACGGTGCCTTGCTCGAGCACGCCGGCACGAATCCGCGAGAGGATGTAGTCGGGGTCTTTGCGTTCGACGATGACGTTGTCGATACCCGCACGATGCAACAGTTGGCCGAGCAGAAGGCCGGACGGACCGGCGCCGATAATAGCGACTTGAGTTTTCATGTGAGCAGCCCTGTGAGGTGCGACTGCGGGCGTGACCCCTTGCAGTGCATTTTTATTGTTGTCCCCTGTATTTTTGATGAGCAGACTTGAGATAAGAAGGCAATATCCGGCATATTTCATGGACTTTCGGCGGATCGTTGCAGTGGGGAAGACACAATGTCGAAATCGCTCGCCGCGCCCGTTCCGGTGTTCAAGCTGTACGGCGAAACCGGGGCCTGGCCGACGCCAGACCTGATCCATTGCGAGTCGATTCCCGAGCGGAGCAAGCTGCATGGCTGGGAAATAAAACCCCATCGGCACAGCGATCTGGTGCAACTGTTGTACGTGCAGGCAGGGCAGGCCACGTTGAAGGTCGAGGACGAGGTCAATCTCGTCGATTCTCCTTCGCTGCAGGTCGTTCCAGCGCTGAGCGTGCACACGTTCAAGTTTTCCGCCGACACCCAGGGCCACGTGCTCAGCCTGGCGCTGCCCTTGGCCCATCAGCTCGGCGCCTTGCTCGGCAGCCCGGTGCTGACCACGGCTGTGTGTTATCCGGTCGGTGCCGAGCGTGCATATCTGGACACGCTGTTTTCAGCCCTTGCCCAGGAGTACAACCAACAGCGATCGGGCCGCGATGCAATGCTGCAATCCTTGATCACGATACTGTCGATCTGGCTCAGTCGGCGCAAACAAGCACTGTCCTCGTCGGACACCTTGCAAGTCGATCGGGGGCGCGATTATCTGCAGGTTTTCATCAAGACACTGGAACTGCGGTTTCGTGAACACCTGTCTATCGATCACTATGCCGCGACGCTCGGTATCGGCAATGCCCATCTCAACGCGCTGTGTCGGCGCCTCGCGGGGCAATCTGCATTGCAGATGATCAACCGGCGATTGCTGCTGGAGGCCAAGCGCGATCTGGTCTACACCAGCATGACCATCGCCGAGGTGTCCGACAACCTCGGGTTCTCCGACCCGGCCTACTTCTCGCGCTTTTTCAAACGCTGCACGGGGCAATCACCGAAACAGTTTCGCGTGCAGCGGTAGTGGGTGTCCGGCCCTGAAGGCTACTGACGGGGGGGCAGGGGCCCGTAAGCCCGATAGGCCTCGATCAGCGTATCGAACAGCGAGATGTCTGAGCGGCTTCTGGCAACCAGTTGAGCGCCGGCCACTGCCGAAAAGATAGCCCGCGCACGTACCTCGCTTGCAGCCGGTTCGCACACCTGCGCCTCGACCAGCAGCCGGCTCAACCAGGCAATGTTCACCTGCGCGAAAGCCTGGATTTCCTCGGCCATGGCCGGGGGAAGGTTATCGGTTTCAGCGCCCACGAAACTGCCCAGGCAAAGCCGGTTGTCAGCCTCCAGCGAGCGCCGAAAGATCTCGGGGAAGCGCTGCAGCGCTTCGACAGGGTTGGGGGTCTGCTCGGAAATGGTTTCCAGCGCAGCCGCACCGTCTTCCCAATAGCGCCGGGCAACGGCAACGCCGAGATCGGCCTTGCTCGGAAAGTGGTAGTAGATACTGGCCGGCTTGATCCCGACTTCATTGGCCAGGTCACGAAAATTCAGCCCGTTGTAGCCTTGTGACTGGGAAATGTTTCGGGCAGCCAGGAGTATGGCCTCGCGGGCGTTGCTGCTCATTGGGGTGCCTTTCGTACGTCGGACGAGTTCTCGGGGAAGCGCGGCATCTTAAAGCAAAAGCGCTCGGCATGACGCGTACCGAAGCCGCCAGGGGATGGCGGCCTCGGCCATTGCTACCCGTTGCGACCAATCACACGGTAGGCGAATCCAGCTCTGGTATGCCGCTGCTGCGGTCAGCGTAGGCCGCCTGGAAGGCTGGCCGTTGCTGCCAGCGCTGCCAGTAGCTGTCCAGATGCTCGAAACGCTCGTCCAGTGGAGTGGCGTTGACCGGGAACTTGGAGAAGGCGATGGCGGTTGCCAAAGTAATGTCGGCGAACGTCGGCTCGGCACCGCCCAGCAGCCATTCACGGCCGTCAGCCAGATGGCGATTGACCAAGGCGGCATGCATCAGCGCCTCCTTGCGGCAGTGCTCACCCCACGCTTCGTTCTTGGTCAGTTCAAGCTTGAAGCCCAAGCCGGTGTGCAGCACGTGGAACGCGGTGACGATGCGGTAGAGGATATGCACCCAGATGCGGTTGTCCCACATGGTATCCAGGCCCTGTTCCAGCGCGCTTTCGCCCATGATCTTGCGGCCCGGATAGGACTGGTCGAGGTAACGCGCGATGGCCGCCGTTTCTGCCAGGTAGCTGCCATCGGCCAACTGCAAGGTCGGCGTTTCACCCCACGGGTTCATGTTCAGATGGCGCCAACCGCGCTGCTGCCCACCCGGCGCCATGTCGTAGATGACTTCATCGAACTGATCGGCAATGCCCTTTTCGTGCATGAACAACCGCAGGCGCTGCGGGTTGGGGAAAGCCGAGGGGGAGGTGAAGAGCTGCAGTTTGGAAGTCATGGGTGGGTCCTAAGAGTTGAGCAGTCTGGCCTAACGCTTGTTAGGTAGACAGACCATAGGCGCCTCTTGAGAGCGCGTCAATAGGCTACCTAACGTTTGTTAGGCGCAACGATTCGCTTTTTTTACGAGTGATGCGCCACGGCTTCAAGGTGCTCCCGCATTCTGCTGACGGCCAGGCGGTTACCTGCATCGCCCCGACGTCGCTCAACGATGGAATAGGCGATCTCCGGCAGTGGCGGCAGCGCTGTGCCCGCCATCGCCGGTCGGCAGAAGCCCGCTTCGGTGCGGCAGGTAATCCCCAGTCCTGCTTCGACCGCCGCACGTACGCCATCGAGGCTCGGCGTGGTCAGCACCATGCGCCACGGACGCCCGGCGGCGTCCAGCACCCGCTGCGCGGCCAGCAGAAACGGGCAGGGCAGGGTAATGCCCACCAGCGGTACCACGTCACCGAGCAGCAGATCCGGGTTGCCGAACCACTTCATGGGAAGCCGGGTGACCACGCTGCCGCCAAACGGCTCACCCGCACACAAGGCGGCGTCGATGCGGTCCTCGCCTATGGCCTGCAGCAGTTCTGCCGTGCTGGCCACGACAATTGAAAAAGCAGCACCAGGGGTCGCGACGAGGACGTCCGCAAGCGTGGGGCGCAATACCCCTGCCACGAAATCCTGCACGACACCGAGTCGAACCGGCGCCGCGGTGTCCGGCGCAAGCTCCGCACGTGCGGCGTCTATGCGACCCAGGATCGAGCGCGCATGGCCCAGCAAAAGCCCCCCGGCCGTGTTGAGCCGCAAGGCCCGGCCATCCCTGTCGAACAGCGGCTGGTGCACGATGCCTTCAAGACGGGCGATCTGCAGGCTGAGCGCCGACTCACTGCGCGCAATGCGCGTGGCCGCCGCGGCCAGCGAGCCACCATCGACCACCGCCACGAAGGTGCGAAGCAACGGGGAAGGAATGTCCGCAATCATGAGGAAAACTCAAACCTGGGGTGTGGAAAGTCTCGAGTATAGTTTTGTTTTTCTCAAATAGACTTCGATCTCCATCATCGCCAGGAGAACGAAAATGCCTTTTGCCAGACTTACGCTGTCGCACGAGCCGTCTCTCGACCAGGGCCGCCAGTTGTGCACCGAATTGACTGACCTGATCGCCAACGAGCTGGGCAAACGCCGGGACCTCACTTCGGTGCTGATCGAAGTGCCGGGGGCACATCGCTGGACCGTCGGCGCTGATGAACAGCCGGCGGCGGCGCATCTTGAGGTCAGCGTGACCGCCGGGACGAACTCAAAAGAGGAAAAAACCGCGTTTATCGCAAGTGCCATGTCGTTGCTCCGACGGACCCTGCCCGACCTTCACCCGGCGACCTACATCGTTGTAAAGGAGCATCCGGCAACCGACTGGGGGTATGACGGGCGGACTCAGGCCGATCGGGCGAAGGGCCGCGGGTAGGCTGGTTTTTGAGTGCTGGCGTGCAGTGTTTGCGGTTAATCTCCAAGCATTGAAAGCCAGGCAGAGAAGGCATCGAATGAAGGCCGCGATCCACTACATAAGGGCACTGCTCGTCGCCGCGCTGGCGACGGGTGCCATTGCCAGTATCGTGCAGACTCAGCTCAACCTTGCCGAACTGATTCGCCTCGGTGCACCGGTGACCTTGTCGGTTCGACTCTGGACCACGCTCGAAGACCTTGCGCGGTTCGCTCCGGTCATGGCCGGCATAGCCTTTTTGACGCTCTCTTTCGCGGTGTTGGCAGGCCATTGGGTCCTGCGTTTCATCCCACCTTCCTGGCGCAGGCTCGTTTTCATCACGGCCAGCGTGGGTGCGTTGGGTTTCGTCTTCTGGCTGATGCGCTCGGTGATTCCGATGCCCGCATTGCCGGGCACCCGCACGGCGGTTGGCCATGTGCTGATGTCGCTGACGGGGATCGTCGGTGGGTGGCTTTATGCGCGTCTGAGCGCGGCTTCGGTCATGACTGCTCATTCGTCGAGCCGAGCAGGGCAGTGGCGTCAGGCGAGTGTGGTGGTGGCTCTCATCGCTGCGTCCGCCATGTTGTTTTTCGCCATGGCCCCTGGCACCGGCGATACGCCAACGAGGGTAGATTCCGCCAGCTACAAGGTCCAGACGGTTGCGACGGGCCTGAACCGCCCATGGTCGGTGGCGTTTCTTCCAGACGGCCGCGTCCTGGTCACAGAGATGCAAGGGCGGCTCCTGGCCATCGCTGCCGATGGCGCGTCTGCGCAGATCAAGCTCGACGGGCTGCCGCCCCTCTTCCAGCAGGGCGGCACTGCGGGATTGATGGAGGTCGCGCTGGATCCGCAGTTCGAACACAACGGTTGGCTTTACCTGACCATGGCCTATGGCGAAGCCGGTGCGAACGGCACGCGCCTTGTGCGTGCCACGTTGGCGAATGATCGGCTCAACGACGTACGCGTGCTGTTCAGCTCCACGCTCAAACCTCGCGCCGGCAACAACGGCGGGCGCATTGCCTTTCTTGGCGACCAGACCCTGGTGCTCGCGCTCGGCGACGGCAGCGAGCGGCGAGAAGAAGCGCAGAATCCTGCGAACGATCTGGGCACCCTGGTCAGAATCGACCGCGAGGGCCGCCCGCCGGCGGATAACCCTTTCATCGGCCAAGCTAGCGTCGCCCCGGAAATCTACAGCCTTGGCCACCGCAATGTGCAGGGCATCGCCGTCGATCCCACCACAGGCGATTTGCTGATCACCGAGCATGGCGCGCGCGGCGGCGACGAGGTCAACCACATCGTGCCGGGCGCCAACTACGGCTGGCCCATCGTCACGGGCGGTATCGACTACCCGTTTGCGAAAATCACGCCATTCACCCGGTTGCCTGGCTACCAGGATGCAATCCTGGAGTGGACACCGTCGATTGCACCCGCTGGCTTGGCCATCTATGACGGCTCGCTGTTTCCCCAATGGCAAGGCGATTTGCTGGTCCCGGCACTCAAGGAGCGTGCCGTGCGCCGCGTTGTGCGTAACGGCCAGCAGATCGTCGATCAGCAACTGCTGCTGGGCGAACTGGACGAGCGCATGCGCGACGTCAAGGTAGCTCCCGATGGGTCGATCTATGTGCTGACCGATGGAGTCGATGCGAAGCTGTTGCGGCTGACGCCATAGCGAGACTTTCGTCTACCGCGCACCGAGACCAGAACCATCAGGGCGTGCCTGCGTTTGAACCGCTCGTAGATTGTCTGTCGGCAGCAGTTGCGCGATGGCAAAGGCCACTTCGAAAACCGTGAAGCCCAGAATCAGAAAACTGGCGCCGTGAGCTACTGCAAACAGCTGCCAGGCAGCGAACAGCACTCTCGCCAGTGCGTCATACAAACCAATGCTGCGGCTGGGTTGCACCAGCCGCCATATCGACCAGACCACCACGATGCTGCCCAGCAAATTGGCGAATAGCATCGCGGTAATGTCCAGCGTGGGGACCGTTCGGTCCAATGCCAGCGCAGCGGACAGCGCTGCGAATCCTTCAAAAACCAGCAATGCCGTCCAAGGCGTCATGAAGCCTGCAGTGACCACAAGATCGTAAACAGCACTGGCCCGAACGATCTGTAGATTTCTATTTACGCTGATCATATTCACCCCTCACAGTTGGAGCTCGCAGGCTAAAGCCTGGAGTTAGGTCCAGAGTCAAAGGGAGAATTGACGGGTGAAGATCGGAGAAGTGGCAGCGAAGGCGGGCGTGTCTGTCGATACCCTGAGGTTCTACGAAGAGAAAGGCTTGATCAAGCCGGGTCGTGCTGCCAACGGCTATCGGTTTTATGCCGAGCAGACGCTGCAACTGGTTGGGTATATCAAGCTGGCGCAGCAGTTGGGATTTTCGTTGAGGGAGATCGGCGAAAATCTGCCGTTGCTATGGACTGGCGAAGAAGCTTCCACCGATCTGCTGGCTCAGTTATTTGCAGAGAAAATTGCTTTGTTGGACGAGCGCATCGGACAAATGCATGCTCTGCGCAACCTATTGGCCGAGCGAGCCTTGCAGGTGTGTCCGTTGATGGGGGCTGGTCGGATTGCTGTGTCTTGAATGATGTTTTGCTGGTGCCGGGGTTCAAGGAGGGTGGCGTGGGGCGGGTTGTGCGTGATGGTCAGTAGGTCGTCGATCAGCAACATCCAGATCCCCTGTCGGGCGTTTGGTGGAGCGTCTCTGGAATGCGTTCGATAACAGCCGTCGGTCCCGCTTTCAGAGCTTCGAAGATGTCGATCCAGTTGATAGCCTTATCCGCATGGGGTAGGTGTTTGCTTCGAGAGTGCTGTTCTTACGGCGTGCGGCAGATGTTTGAGGTGAGAGATCTCTGGAGGGTATCAGCTGTCGTTTGGAGCAAGGCTGCGAATGGTGTAAATCACTGGCGGTCGATGACTCCGTGCGGAAAGGGCTGCTTTCGGCCAGAAGCAGCCGGTCGGGACCGGTAGAGAACGTCCAAGATCGGTCATAGCGAAGTGCATTGATCGGTTATGATCGCGAGCCTATTGGAGGAGATGAAGAGAATGGAGTCTGCAAAAATATTCGCGGGGCTGCTGAAGGATGCCCAGCCGGTTTACGGTAGGAACATGCGGCTCACAAACGTAACTTTTTTCCTGGGAGCTGGATTTTCCAAGTCGTGGGACAGTAAGTTCCCCGGCGGAAATGATTTATTTTCATTCGCTCACTCGGAGTGGTCGACTCTTGGTGGACCGCTAGAAGAGTTCCTTAGACTTTGTAATTATCAGACTTTAGGGTTGGACATTGACGCATCCATGTTCAAGGATATCGTGTACCAAATCGGAATGATGAAGAAGTACCCAGAGATGCGGCCGCGATACATCGACGATCAGAACCTGGATATGGTGGAAAAGCATCTACGGTATTTAGTCCGCAAGAAATTTGAACGATCTGCACCAATTTATTTTGAAGAAGACGAGAAGCTAAAACTTCCGAACTCCCCAACAAAGGCCCAACAGAAGATTCTCTCCTTCTTTCAAATTCTCGAGCGTTCAAACGATGGTTCGCAGGGCATACCTGAGGGCTTGCGAGCAAATTACGTCACGACCAACTACGACTTTGTTGTCGAGGCGATCCTAGACAACGCACTTGCTCCGGACGACAGCTATCGGCTCTATACTTATCGCGGACTAACCCCTTTCAGATACTGTGGTAGAGAGCCGGACACCACTGTCTTTGATAATGGGCTTGTCGGAAACCTGCTCAAGATTAATGGAGGCTTCGAGGTCTTCAAGTCAGACGGCGGTTTCGACTTTGACTACCGCGAGCCCAAAGACGACGCGGCACTTCGCGCGAATCCACCGCAATTGATGCTAGCCTCTAGGGAGCAGGACTATACGCAGGCCTATTTTCGCGCGCTATTCCCAAAAATAATTCGCCTTCTGCAAGAGACAACGGTGCTGGTTGTCGTGGGTTACAGCCTGCCGGACGAAGATGCTCTACTTCGTCTCATTATTCGTCAGTTTGCCGAAGATCGAGCTGACGGAAGCCAAAAGTTACTTTTCTACATCGACCTAAGTTCTGAGTCAGCGCAGGTGAAGAAGGTTAATGGTGTATTTCCCCATGTAGGGGAAATACGAGGGCTGACAGTTCTGCCGTACGCTGGTTCGTTCTCCCTGTGGTGCGACGAGGTGCTCGAAGAGTTCAAGACACTATCCAAGGCAACTTCATCCCTAGCTGCGGCTGGCAAGGCGAGTAAGCTGAACGGCGGGAAAGGTAAGAAGTGCCCTTGACTGCCAACCGAAGATAAGCAATGTCCTGAAATCCACTGAACGGCTACGGTCTCTACGCTAGAGAACAGCCGACGGACTGCAATGAGTTGTTGCCTATGCGGGCCAAGAACCTCATTAGTATTGAAGACGCTAAAGTTCTGGTCGCTGCTGGATGGACTTGGGCACACAACGATCAGGTCTACGCAGTTTGGGCGACTCCCGTATGTTCCGGTAGGGCATAGTTGGTGAAGTCCGGGCTACCATAGTCCAGGCCGAAGTCGGTAAAGCTCATGGGCATATGAGATCCAAAGAGACCTGAAGGGTGAGCATTCCCGCCGAGGAATGCTATTACTACGGTCGGTTGCTGCAAATACTGAGATAAGCACATCGACCTCATGCCCAGCCCTTTTTCGGCTGCCGATCTCCGGCGAAGAAGCCCGTAACCGCTTGGTAGACCGCAGTTCGCTCAAGCATTTTCGAACAGGCTTCTGAGCTCTGAGTCCCGGTGGTCAAAGAATGCACCGTACCGTTGGCCACACGCTGCCCATTAATGGATCTCATCAAAGGCCTAAACTCGCTGAGCGCGTGCCCCAATCCTTGAGCACGAAGCCAGTGAAAATGATGACCGTTGCTGTCTTTAACATAGATCAACCAAGGCAGCGTGATCTTCAACCCTTCTACTTCCGACACTAGCCCATCTACCACTTTGCCGCCCAGGTCCTTGAAGACCTCCAGACCACGATCAGCAGCTTCCATGGCGTCGCGGCGTAATCCTGGATCATCTGCTGGTATCGTTATCCAGACAGTGAGTTTAAGCTCTTTCCTTGACTGACTTGCTGCCCCGAGCTATCGCCAGCACGTCGTCTAAATTGACAGCCTTGTGGGCCTAGTAAAAAGGCAAGCCGCGGCGGCGATTATCAGGCCACGCTGCGCATGCTGAAATGATTACCGCTGGGCTACCGGACTGGCCATAGCTGCGTCATGATAGGAATGCACCTCTCGAACTGAAATCATTTCGCTCAGTAAGTCAGGGAAGTTGACTGACCCCTCAGTACGAACCATGGCTTCCAGTGAATACGGCTTTCGGCCGCGATGCGATTTTGGATGATACGGCTCGATGAATGCCACCAAACCGCTCCACGACACCACCTGTTCCATCTCGGACAAAAATCGCTCGCAGCGGGTTTGCTTGCGCTTACCGGCGTACTAGAAATTTGAAAAGCTCATTCTCCTCATGGGGTTTAGAGCTTGCTGGGGGACAGTTTGATGTTAGAGGTATTTCAGCACAGGTCCGACGTCCTGTGCTGACTTGATCGGAGACGCTCTAATTTTTCCGGTGAACATGTAGTAATATCGAGAACTAATTAACCCAGTAGAGTGTTTTAAGGGATTATCAAACGATGAAAGATTTCGCGGGCAGTATTCTCGGAAAGGTGTTATTAGCTCTGTTGGTTTTTTTTCTGGCTTTGGGGACTTTAGTTCCTCTGACTGTGCTTGTTACCTATTACCTAAAATTGGGTGGTGTTTCTGCTGACCCTCAGGATTGGTCCGCTTTTGGGTCAGTAATGTCAGGTTCGTTTACGCTTCTTGCTGCAGCTTCAACCACAGCAACTTTCTTGCTTTTGATATGGCAAAAAAAAGATGCTGACAAGGTCGTAGCTAAACAGATGGCTGCTATGCAGTTTGAGCAATACGTCAAGCATAGATCTCTATTCAAAGAGACTTTAGAAGATTTGGAAAGAAAATTTGGCAGCGTTTTCATTTTTAGAGATCGCGGCCAACTTTATCGCTATTTTTTCCCGAGGAATAGCGCATTTGAAATGAATTATAACGGCGGGTCATACTGCGAAGCACTCATCGATAGTCTTCAGAATGTGCTGGACACCGGAATTACTCTTGTCAGGTGTAAAGACCTTGAACATGCCAAGGAATTTGGTTGGGCTTTTCTAAGGTTGAATGAACAATTGGGAATTAGCTGGTTGCAAGCGGAACGTGAAGGTGATGTTCGAGTGTACGAAGGGCATATAAGTTATAGGGGAAATAAAAAAACCGGCTTAAATCTATTTAATATCAGTTCTGATTTGGCTCGCTCCGAAGAATTAATGATTACTCTACTTGAGTTTTCGGGGAGAGAGAATTTGTATTACACGGTGACTCGCCAAATATCCTCTATGGAGAGACTGCGCGAGCATCTATACAATGTGGTACTAGAAGAAGATCAAGCGAGCATTACCTTCTATTCAGAAAGTGATAACAGGCTGCGTGCATTCTATGAGCTATACAACTACTGCAAGCATACCGCGCGTGAAAATGAACGGTTTTTCGAGCCTCTTTATGAGTATCTTGAAAAGATATTAAGTGGAGGTGGTGGTGAATGGTCCCTGTCTTCTGCTGAGCAGGTTAAAGAAGTTATAGAGCACAGCAGGAATCTTGTGCGTGAAATACAGCTCACCCTTGGGATTGAACTGGGAGCGGCGTTTGATTACAGGCAAGGCGGAGTGGAGTTTCAAGAGGTCGATATAAAAATTTCTAAACTCAGTACTTGATTAAACATGGGGAGAGAAGTTGCTGATGGGACGTCTTTTGGGATGAGAATCAGTTTCGGGACCGTAATTACTGGCCCGGATGGAAAAATATTACGGAACGCTTTTTACTTGTTATTGAAGGGCGACCTAAGCTGAAAGAACAGCGTGACAAATCATCGGACGTAAATCGTTCTTGGAGTCATCTCAACAACCGCAGAAGTCCGCAAGCACTTTTGAGTGACAACCGCGCCGCGAAACCTGCTGGCTACCTATTGGTAGACAGCAGACATAATTTTCAGAACCCTAATGACTGACTGAAAACCCGGAAAACGATTTAGGCTTCACTACTATGAAAGCCAGTTTAGAAAATACGTATCATTGAAAGCGCACAAGTTTGGTCACTCTGGCATTGCACCATATTGTTTTGCAATACACACCCTTGCTTTTCCGTAAGGAAAGTTTTTGTAGGCATCCAGTTCAAACTCTAGATGATCATTGAGCGTAAGCGGAAAATCTAATGCCGCATCAAGCATAGCTTGGCGCGCGGTGTAGCCTTTCATTTTTCTTGCGAGATAAAATGCTTGGGTGGAATAATCTTCGTAACGGCTCTTTAACTGAAACGTCTTGATTGACGCACTAGATGCAGCATGATTTTTTGTAGCCTCGACATTCAACCGGTAACTCGTCGAAGGTAGTGCTAACGCAAGAGCTTCAGCAACTTTCTCCTCAGAAACTACTATAGGCCGAAGCTCAAACTCGATAGACTCTTCATCAGTAAATGGATTTAAATGAATGTTTTTTGCAAAATCAACCGCGTGCTTCATCTGGCTGCCGTTACATTTCTCACAACATGGTATAAAATTTGAGAGGGTCAACGCTAGAAAGGGATAATCCGACTTCGTATAGTAGTGATCAATCGGTGGCCTGTATCCCTTTAAGCCCTCATCAGGGAGGCAAGTTCCAGTGCTTACCATATGACAATAACAACAAACCTTGTATTTTGCATGGAGACAAAGATGATACGCAGTCCAAGGTCTTTGGGACCTTTTTGAGAACTCAGAAAAATCAAAAATATCTTTGAGCTTCTCTGAAGCACATTCACGTAGAAACCCACCACCAAAGCGACTTTCATAATCTGCAATGCACACAGTTAACTCTAGCGGAGTTCCGCCCACTATTACTCTTCTATTTGCTTGGACAAAGTCACAAATAGCGACATCTAAAAATGAATCGCTTAACGCTAGCAATCCTTTATCAATTTCAACATTGAGAAATATTGAATGATGGGCTACGGCGTCATCCCACACATCAGAGATATTTATGATCACTTTTGAAAACTCCGTCTTAAAGCTGATTTAATAGCCACATCCCCAATAACTTCAACTACATTACGATCCTCGCCAGTAGCATTCCCAGCTTTCGCCCTTTTATAAATCTCATTAATTTTACCAGCGGCAAACTCTCCTAGAGAGTTAGAACCAAAAGCCCCAGCAATGACTTCCTCCAAAGGTGCAGCAAATGAATTTATTGCGCAGCTTGAGTCGAGGCTAGTAACTAGCTCACCTGGAATATCCGCGGCTAGCAAAGGAGAGTGCGTCGCCATAATCAATTGCAAACTATGCAGATTGTGTTTTCGCTTGAGGCCACCAAGAAATTTATTCAGCATTGAAAATACCTACGCTGCCAATCCAAATGCAAATAGGCGTCACCTTCATCAATCAATAACAAGATAGAAAAACGCCCTTGTGCAGCAGCCTTGCCTATCGCGTCATCGATTAATGAAAACTGCTCTACTAAGGCCTGCAACCCTGAACTCAAATTTGACCACTCTATTTTTATAGGAGTTTCATGCCGCCGAACCATCTCCGATTGGCTAATACCGTCAATTTGAAATCTGTGAGTCCTTTGACTCCAGTCAAAGTCCTTCTTATAGGCATAATTGGCCAGCACAACCTTCGTACCGTCTACTATACTTTCTAACTTTCTAAATGATGATATCTCCGAAGGGGCAATAACGAGACTCACATGAACCAAAAACGCAAGCGCCGCTGACTTTTCGTCATAGTGCTTGTCTTTCGAATACATATACTCTAATGCCGACAAAAATAAACAACGATTAGTCTCTCCAATCCGTACGTCTATCTCGTGCTCCAAAAGCTCCTCAAGCCGCTTTAATATCAATTCTCGCTTGCCATCTAAAATCTTGTAGTCATCCGACTCTGCAGAATCAAGCTTGTTCACTAAGCTATTGAGATCAAAAATGGTGCGCTCCAATTCTGATGACAATATCTCTCTAAAGCTCTTTAGAACCGGGATGAGAACTGCTCGAAAAACAGTTCTTGAATACCCAAAAATACCGATTAACCTAGTATCTACTTTTAAAACTTGGGCTACTTCACCCAGCTGCTCAATTCTTCGGCTATCAGTATAAGGTTTAATGCTAGGAGATGCATTTATAACCCCGGGCTTCCGGACAAACTTCCGCCTGTACGGCAGGGCTGAGTAGTAGATCGCACAAAAGTTTTTATTGTGCGGGGCTCGTGGCTGGTAATTTCCGTTAGGAGTGCCTTGAAAATAGAATTGGACAGAGTCATCTTGAGAGGAGCCAATGGCATTCGCGAGGGACAACAACATCCGCGTCTTTCCCGAGCCATTGGTCCCCAATAATAAATTGACGCTATCAACCTCAAACAATCTACCAAGACGATCGACACCTGGAGGTAGCAACTCGATCAGTCGATCATCAACTCTTATCGCTTGAATTTGTGACATATCCTCGTTCTAACCACCTTGAGCGTACCTGCAGAGTATTGAGCTTACTGCTATCGGAAGAAAATAGCATTTGGCCACGATCACCGATCATCTTAACCTTCTCGAAGCTTGACCCGCGCAAACGTGCCCTATCAAAATTTGCCTTATGAGCTATTGCGCATGAACGAGTCCCGTATACCGAGGCGTTCAGGCTCAGAACCTTTGTCGAGGGCTACAAAAAGATCAGCATAATTGTCCTCCCAGTGAAAGGCTGCTTTGGGTTGATAACTGCGACTGCGTTAAAATCAACATTAACATTAACATTGGCTCCATTTTATCCATCCCTGTGCGTTCTCGAGCTTCTATCTTACATATCCGTTCTGCCAGTGAAATCAAAAGCGGATTCACCTGCACCTGCGCTGATGCTGATGCTGATGCTGATGCTGATGGTAAAGAAAGCACTATCCATCCTACATAGCCCTCAAGCTCACACCGGGTGTGAAAGCGACAGAGCATTTCACAGCGATCGTCACCGAGACTACCTCGTTACGAACCCTTTAACCGACCATCGGCTTGACTTACTCAGAAGGGGAACTCACCGTTCGATAGTACCCGAAAGCCTGATGGATTTAGTAGCTTCGAGCTTCGAGCTGAAACATGAAGATCTCCAGTGCATTGAATCGCTGCTTTCTGCTTGTGCGCATTTACGGCGTCCATGTATTCATCAGGCCCAAGCTGAATAGATACATGTTTTTCAAGTTCGCCAATCATCGTAGCAATTGTGATGGTGCCCGCCTCATCATTCAACGGCCTATCTAATCGTGTGATTGAACCTATAACAGTTCGCGCCGGTAGGACATAATTGTCTTTGTAATAGGCTGAAGCGTCCGCAATTTTGACGACACTCTCAACATCAAATCTAAATGATTTAATATGCGAAACCACTTCAGGGCGGTGCGATGGCGTGATTGAAATCTCAAAACCTCGCTTCTTTTCTGCACCACTGAGTCCTACAAGTGCATCGCACATATTGGAGCTTGCCCCGCTGGCAACTGCAGCATCAAACACAGTGAGGTCTCCAACTGAGGAGAACTCATCAATCGCAAAGGTAAGCGCTTCAAGACCAGATGCCAAATTCGCAGTGACTATATTGGACAATGGAACATCTTCAAAAGATCTCTGATGGCTCTGACTAGGCCCAGCTGGAGCGATTATATTTACGATATAACTACCAACCTCGGTCTGCCCCAATCGGAGCGAATTGATATATTCCTTCACCTCTGGCGATCGCTTCCCCATAAAGTGCCGTCGCTTCGAAGCTGCAGACATTACCGCAGAAGCCATCAGATCACGTGCGCGTATGTTAAGAAGCACACCGTCATTTATCGGAATAGTCCCCGCATCAACGTCGTTGTGGAATACACGTATACGTACTAGGTCCGCTAAGTGCCCCATGACTTCTTTCGATACGGTTAGAAATGATCGATCTTCAAATTGCGATATAGCAATTACTACATCCACCATGCGGTCTGCGAAGTCTTTAGCAGAAGCTGAACTCGGCAGCAGAATTTCCGCATCGGACTGATCAGTGCCGGATCTATGCCATATTGACGCGAGCCCCTTGAAGTCGCCATCGCGAAACCAACCATGGGACAGCATGTATGTCTCTAATTTTGCTGGAGTCATGTCGTTAATATGCTTCGCGAGTTCATCCCGTCTCATACGCTTTCCCCATTACTGGCCAGCGTTAACAGGTGTCGCAAGCTGGTGGTAGTTAGCCGCTGTGTAAGCGGAATCTCAACGGTTACCGACGAGTTATTACTGGTGCTTGGATAATCCCTGAGTGAAAACCAATAACAGGTGTTGTGCAGAGTCATGTGCGAGGCATGATGTTCGACCCACAACCCATCATCTTCTGGGACCAATAGCACAACGAGGTAACGCGGACAAATCACGTTGTTGCCTCGAAGATCATCGAAGTTTTTGCGAGACAGAGGGAATTTGATAACGTTTCCCGAAACCAAATCCTGAGAGGTGCATTTCAGCTGCAGCTGAACCATGGGGTTCCGGAGCAGGCCGGTAAATCCCTTACCCGAAAGCTGGATATCGATGCTGTCGTCGTCAACCATTGGCTGACTTGGGTTAAGCCCTGCTTGGGCTGCCATTGCGTGCACATAAGCAATATTGAACTGCTCTTTCCTCTTGCCTGCATCCATGCGAGATCAACTCTATCATTCGTGCCCCTAGGGGGCGCTTTCCTTATTTTGCAGACTTTAGCGGAAACAGATTAGATCGGCTTTGTTTTTTTCAGGAGCTTCTGGATGTCCGCTTCTGGCCGAAAGCGGTCGTTCAACCATCGCCTGGGACCAGCAACGCCTTCCCCCCCAACCTTGCCTTCCCCCACCACCTCCGCCAACCTCTCGCCCGTCGCTGCCAATTCAGCGACCGGGTTTCGCAGCTCGAACAATTCGTCAGGCGCGCAGCGCCTCCATATCCATTGTCGGCGTTTTTTTTCGCCTACAGTGTCGATCTATGGCGGCTGTGCGTGGGGCACCTTCGGGTGCGCCGGGTGCCTGACGGTCCGGTCTGCGAACCCGCGTACAGCTGCCACCCTTTTCCGTTTCGCAGCGGAAGGTGGCGGTTCAATCGAGCCGTCAGGAGTTGCATCATGGTCAAGCCGACCCCCGATCCACCCGTTGTCGATCTTCCTTCCGATCACCCGTTGTTTCATTTCCCGACAGACTTTGCTGAAACCGATGGTCGTGTGCTGGCCGAGCGTTTCCAGCGTCAGCGTGCGTTGATGGAGCAGGCACGGAGAAATGCGCAGTGCGAGAGTCAGCCGCCGCGGCGCTTTTGGCAGTTCTGGCGGACATAGACCGCGGCGCGGCATTCGCGGGCAGAGCCCGCTCTCACAGATGCCCGCCTGTGGGCAGGGCCCGCTTCCATAGGTGCCTGCCTGTAGTTAAGCCTGTTGGCGTGTTCATCGTAGATAAGGAGATTGGCCATGATCGAAATCACGGAAACCAACGTCTTGCCGTTCGGCCGCCATGGCTCGGACCGGCAGCCGATATTCAGCGTCAACTCGGGTGTTGCCTTGGAAGATGCCTTGACGCAATTGTCCCATCTGCTGACATGCGCCCATGCTTCGGCATCTGAAATGTGCGATGCCCGGGTGGTGGATCCAGGACTGGTTGGCGCCACGGTGCATTGCATCGAGGGGGCGAAGGCATTGGTAGATGCGTTGTTGATTCGCGGTGAGTGACTTGGAAGGAGATTGGCGCGATTCATTCTGTTGATCGCGCCAAACACAAGTCTCGCAATGCAGCCAAAGCAGCCACACGGCATGCCAACCGCAGGGATATTCTGGCATCAAGTGATGGCTCATCTCGGTATGTTGGAAAGGTCTACCTGGACGCGGAATGCAATCTGTCTCAGCAACGATACAATGCCCGCTTCACAGGGCGCTTGGACTGCTACTGAACATGCAATGGAATCATCTGGTCATCAACGGTGTTACCAAGAGTATGGCGCATTTGCAGCCGTTCGAGATGACCTTCGAGGTGGCTGGTAACCAGCTGACCGTCCGTTTCGAATTCGGCTTTCATTGCTTCACGGACGATAAAGGCAACGGTGAGCCGCTGCGGCACAAGCATGAACATAGATATTTCTGCCCTTCGCGGTACCACTGCAGCACCCAGCTGCGTGACTACATAGAGCGCCGCTTCTATACCGGAATGGTATTGCCGCATAACAGCAAGAACAGTGGCCAGAGGTACTTTTGTCTGGATCTACATGATTACGCGATTTTCTTTTCCATCACCAAGCCCGCCGAAACGACGAATCTACTGCGAATGCACGTCATCAGCGCTTATGAGGTTGATACCTGGGGTCGCCACTCGCTGCCCAAAGGGAAAGCATTCAACACGCGCTACGTACTGGAGATGCGCAATAAAGGAAAGTCGGTGTGACAGGAAGCAAAAAGCCCCTGTGCTTGCGCACAGGGGCTTTTTGCGTGTCTTAATATCGGCCTGTTCTTTCGGCTTGCGCCTTATCCCGCACACTGGCTGGGAGAGCTTTCGCTCCGAAATCAACACCCCTTCAAGCGAAGGTTCCGGTCTGTGCTGACGAGGCTATGATATCAAACAAGCTGTCACTTGTGCCAACCTTTAAACGCCTGGTCTGGAATCGCGTAGCCACTGGGCCGCTTGATTCGTACCTCGAGACTGCCATGGTCCGCACCGAGCCGGTACTCGCCTGAGCCGATAAACGCGTGGGCTGGGTACTATCGACCCAGACCCTAGCCTATCCAGACCAACACCCCAACACCGCCCATTCCTGCCAAGAATACCCCCATGAAAATCATTGATTTCCCTCGCTCTGCTTAATCTCGTAGCGTGGGGTCTTCTGCATAAGGAGATCAGTTCATGAGCCGTTTGCACTTGTACGTCGATTCGCAGTTCACCAGCCCCTATGCCCTGTCGGTGTTTGTTGCATTGCGCGAGAAGGGCATCGATTTTGCGATGAGCGCAGTCGACCTGCAGAAACTTGAACACCAGGCAGATGCCTACGCTGTTCTCTCGCAAACCCAGAGGGTCCCCACGCTGGTGGATGGAGATTTTGCCTTGTCGGAATCTTCAGCGATCACGGAGTATCTGGACAGCGCCTACCCCGAAGTGCCGATTTATCCAAAAGACGTTCGGCTGCTGGCGAAGGCGCGACAGGTTCAGGCCTGGATTCGCAGCGATCTGCTGCCCATCAGGCAGGAGCGCTCCACCGCTGGGGTGTTCTATGGTCAGCAATATGGCCCTTTGTCGCCGACGGCTCGTGAGTCAGCGGACCAGTTGTTCTATACAGCGCAAGCGCTGCTCAAAGACGGCGCAGAAAATCATTTCGGTCAATGGTCGATAGTGGATGTCGATCTGGCGCTCATGCTCAACCGGCTGATACTCAATGGCGATGCTGTGCCTTCAGCGTTGGTGGAGTATGCGCAACGTCAATGGCAGCGTCCTAGCGTGCAGGCCTGGGTCGCCCTTGAGCGTCCGCCGCTTTAGATCATAGGCTGGCCTGTGATGGGGCATCAGTAGTCCTTCAAACCGGCTGGCTTCAGTGCGCGTTGTTACACGGCGGTGACTGAGCGAGGTACAGCGCCAGTCTGTCATGGCCATCCACGACCAGCCGGGTGATCAGCGCTTCAAAGTGGGCAGTCATTTCTGCACCGCGGACGTCGAAGCTCGCACGCCATTCAATGACACACTGAAGCTCTCCACTGACCTTGATCACCCTGACGTCTGCTCGATAGTTGTCGAGCGGTAGAGGTGATTCTTCGAATTTGTATGTTAAGCGCATCTGGGGATCATCCAGTACCAGAAGGCGTTCGCGAAGAACGCCGCCGTCTGCCAGATCAAGCCGTCTGACTGAGCCAATCGTGCTTTCTGATTGCCCATCTTCGAGGCTGCTTTCATTGATTGCCGGGTGCCATTGGGCTATTTCCCCAAAGTTTCTTAGCACTTTCCAGGCGTGTTCTGCAGTGGTTGCGATAACGGCGCTGTATTCAACTGTTGCCATACATCAAACTCCAAAAGCCTTCAAAGCCATATCTTTAAAAATTATCGTTGGCTGAGCGTGCTTGCAGCCAAATCAATCGACGCGCTGCCGATGCAGTGGGGCTACGTCGTGACCGTTACTGACAAGAAGACTAACAAGGCGTTTGCCGACTTTACCGGCGGCGCCAATGACAAAAATTCTGGACATGGGTTGCTCCTGTTGTGGGGAAGTGCCGGTGCGGCTTGCACCGGCACAGGCCTGCGCAGTCAGCCTTCGAATTGGTGGTAAACCTTGGCAATGACTTTCCACGCACCGTCGATTTTGATCAGCGTCAGGTAGTCGTTGTAGTCAGCGCCGATAGCGTCTTTTTCCATATCGACGCGCACCACAGCGGTGGTCGGAGTGATAGCAAGCACGTCCAGACGAGTGCTGATGTCTGGCGCCGTGCCGTTGGTTTCGACGAACGTATACAGGTTGCTGATCGGCCCGCCCAACAGTTTCCCGTTAGTGAAGCCGTACATCACGGCGTCTTCATGAAACGCTTCCGCGATGATGGCAACGTTGCCTGCACGCAAGCCTTCGACATAGTTGCTGGCGGTTTCGATGACAGCGTTGTAATCGCTGGTTGGCACGGCTTTGATGTTGTTGCTCATGGGGTGTTTCTCCTGAAGTTGGATTCGACGGATCACGGGGTTACATCGACGTGCATAATCGGATCACCAGTCCTGACGCGTCGGCGAGATGATCAGATCGTTCACAGTTACGTTGGCTGGTTGATTGAGTGCGTAGATCACCGCGCGACTGATGTCCTCGGGTGCGATAGCGATTTCATTCAGCGCCTTGGCGGCTTTGCGACCTTCAGGATCGGTCACTTTGTCGGCCCAGCCGGTATTGATCACGCCTGGACTCACGGTGTTGACGCGGACGCCGTGGTGCACACCCAACTCCTTGCGCATGGATTCAGTCATAGCCTGAACGAAGAATTTGGTAGCGCTGTAGACACCGGCCGCTGGGCCGACCTGATGCCCTGCCACTGAGTCCATGTTCAAGATCTGGCCGGACTTCTGCTGGATCATGAATGGGAGAACGGCCGCGATGGCGTTCAGGTAGCCCTTGATATTCACATCGATCATGGCGTTCCAATCGCGGGTGGCGAGGTCGACCCAGTTGGAAAACAGCGTCAGGCCTGCGTTGTTCACCAAGATATCCACTGAGCCGTAGGTGTCCTTGGCGAACTGGGCCATCGCCAGTGTTTGCTCTGGGCAGGTAACGTCCGTTACGTAGCTCACCGCTTCATAACCGGCGGCACGTAGCTCGCTGACCAGAACGACGAGGCCCGCTTCTTCGTGGGCCGCAGCGACGACGTTGGCGCCATGGGCCGCCAGCGCTCTAGCCGTGGCGGCTCCAATGCCAGAAGAGGCGCCAGTGACGATGGCGGTTTTCTTGTCCAGGTAATTCATGTCGTGTTCCTTTGTGGCGGTGTTCCCGCGTAGGTGGCGCGTACTAACCGTTGGGGAGTGCCAGATGAACCGGGCAGGGGAGTAGGTAAGTGCTGGTCTTAGTAATTACCCAATGGCCAGTCGGTGTAGCCTTCGGCGCCACCGCCGTAGTACGACTCACGAGGCGCGATGGTCAGCTCGGCACCGTGGCGCAGGCGCGCGACGAGGTCTGGGTTGGAAATGAACAGGCGGCCGAATGCCACAGCGTCGATCTTGCCCGCTGCGCGCCGCTCGACCGCCATCTCCAGGTCGTAGTTGTTGTTGCCAATGAACCGACCATTGAACTGGGCACTCAATGCGTCCATGTCGATACCTTCCGGCACTTCTCGGGAGGTGGCCGTGGCCCCTTCGACAAAATGCAGGTAGGCCAGATCCAGCGCGTTGAGCTGTTGGATAAGGTAGCCGTGAAGGCCCATGACATTGCTGTCCGGTGGCGTGTTTCCCGCATCCGGTGTCACCGGTGACAGGCGAATGCCTACGCGGTCATTGCCCCAGACATCGACGATCGCTCGGGTCACTTCAAGGGTCAGACGCGCGCGGTTCTCGATGGATCCGCCGTACTGGTCTGTACGCTGGTTGGTGGAATCACGGAGGAATTGGTCCAGCAGGTAGCTGTTGGCCGAATGCACTTCTACCCCGTCGAAACCCGCTCGCTTGGCATTCTTGGCCGCGTGTTGGTACTGCTCGATGATGCCGGGAATCTCGTCGGTTTCGAGCGCACGCGGCATGGACACAGGTACAAACCCATCGGCTGTGTAGGTATTACCCTCTGCCTGAATAGCGGAAGGCGCTACCGGCGCCTCGCCATTGGGTTGCAGGTCGACGCTTGAAAAGCGCCCTACATGCCAGAGCTGACTGACGATCTTGCCGCCTGCAGCGTGCACCGCATCGGTGACCTTTTTCCATCCCGCTACCTGCTCCTCGCTCCAGATGCCAGGGGTCGCCGCGTAGCCGCGGCCTTGAGCCGAGATGTTGGTCGCCTCAGCCACGATCAATCCAGCGGTGGCCCGCTGAGCGTAATAAGTGGCGTGCAACTCAGTGGGGATACCTGCTTCGCCGTAACGACTACGGGTGACGGGGGCCATGACAATGCGGTTAGCCAGTTCGATGGCACCCATGCGTACGGGAGAAAACAGGTCAGTGGTGCTGCTGATGTCTTTCATGTTCTAAGCCTTTGTAGTGGACCGGTCGTCTACTAAATTGGGTAAATAAAAAGCGCGTACTAGTGCAGCAAGCGCTTGGTCATGATCAAAGCTTTGGAAAAGGACGCCGTGGATCTGTTCACCTTGACCAGCAGGGAGGCGCCCAACCATAGCTGGTAGAGTGATTCAGCAAAGGCTGCAGGGTCACCTTCTGGATGAATGCTGCCGTCGGCTACGCCCATGTCCACGCATGCTGTGATGCGCTGAATGATCTTCGCCGTACCGACTTCGAGCACAGCGCGCATGTCTTCAGACAAATCGCAGACCTCTGCGCCTAACTTGACCACCAGGCATTTGCCCTCGGGCAGGTCAGTGCCTTGGGTTTCAGTCCAGTAGTTGAAATAGGCCAGCAAGCGTTCGGCGCCGCTTCCAGGCTTTGCCATGAGCGCGTCCACGCGGCCCAGGTACTCGGAGAAATATTCTTCCAGCAAAGCCTGGCCGAATTCTTCCTTCGACTTGAAGTAGTAATAGAACGACCCTTTGGGCACACCCGCCGTGCTCAGCACTTCGGCCAAGCCAACGGCCGTATAGCCTTTGTTGGTCATCAGCGAACGAGCCACATCGATGATGTGCTGCCGCATGTCTTGAGCTGGTTTTTTCATGATGGGCGGTATGGTAAACACATACCGACCGGTCGTCTACAGAATTTTTCTGTGCATTGGTATGGCCGTGCTTGCGCGCAGGTAATCCGCAATGGCCTTTGTCGCGACATCAAGTGTGGGGTTTTACACCAGGCTAAAAATACCCGCTTCGCCAGTCTCCATGTCATACGCAATCAATGCTTCCTGATCTGTACCAGCACTGCAGAGGCTTTCGCCTCGACTGTTCCAGATCGAAGAACCACCCGCCGCCACTAAGTCGTCGGCGGTGCCTACGTCCGATTTTCATTCAGTCAGGCGGCGATACTGCTGAACAACGAACGTCGCTACTACGATGAGGCAGGCAATCCAGGCGCAAACTACCTGCCAGTGTCCTATGGCCGTTACGTCGCCCATGAAGAAACCAGCGGAGACGAGAAAAAGCAGCAGTGAAAGACCCGCCAGCAGCATTCGCGGAATGGCCATTGCGAGGCGCCACCAGACGCCCGGAGCGAACCGTCGGGCGACCCAGCGATTGAGTGCTGTCATTCCTGCAAGGACCATGGCGAAAATCGTCAGCAGCAGCGGTATCAGAATAAGCGCCATGGCAGGCTCAACTTCACCGCCATCTTCGCCTGGCGGGTAATGGGCTGCGTGCCACATATCTGCGCAGAGAACCGAAAGCGCGAAAATCACTACGATGGGAGCAATGGGGAATATCAACGTGCTCACTAGCGCATGGTTGTCCTGATCCTTCATCTCGCATCTCCTTATCGAGGATATTGGCCATCGAAGCATCTCCGATGCCTCATCACCCGATACTGTAAGGATCAATTCCGAGCAGAGGGGCCAGCAGCCTGCCGCTACTCAACCGCTGCAAAAACGCCGCAGTTTTCCGGACCCCCAAGAGATCATCATTGCAGGAATGGAAAGGAGAGCGACATAGATGACCCCCACAGCCAGCAAGGGCGAAACGCCGGCAGACACTACGACCACCGGGAGTTGGGCGAACATGACTATCGCGCCTGCTATCAGGCTGAGGCGTAGAAACATTGCCCCTAGAACGGCTGACAGCACCAGCGCCGCTGGATAGACAGTGGTCCAGTAACCCGCTGCGTCCCACGGCTCCGCAGTGCCTGAGAGCCATGACACAGTGGTCCAGAAGATGATGCACACAATGCTGATCAGAATCACGTTCACGGCTCGGGATCCATACCTGAAATGTGTGCACAGTCTAACTGCATACCGTCGCGATAAAGGGCTTGGCAACACGATATATGACGTGCAGCCGAGTGGGCGTGTCGCCAGGACAAAAGCCAGCGGGGCGCACTGGCTCCAGCGACACTGTTCCATGAAGGGTCACTTGTTGTTGGACGCGAACCCGGCAAAACGCTTGTTGAACCCGGCAATACGGCCTTCCGCCTGAGTCTTGCGGACCTGGCCGGTGTAGACAGGGTGTGAAGCACTCGAGACATCGAGGGCGACATACGGGTACACGTTACCGTCCGTATGGGTCTGGGTTCGATCCGTTTCCACGGTCGAACCGATGAGGAAAAAGACGTCGGCAGCCGTGTCGTGGAACAGGACCGTGCGGTAGTCAGGGTGGATTCCAGGTTTCATAGTCATCGCCTCAGGTGAATAGTAATATGTTATACCGTAACATATTGGTGGCTGGTTTTTCCAGTACCCACTTGTTGATCTCTTTTAGGGTAGCGCCAAGGGCGTGCTTGTAACGCCGCAGCAATGAGTGCGCCGGCTTAGCATCGCTACTCATTCATTGCGCTCACGACAGCAGTTGGCCGAGCGCGGACCCTCGGTATAAGCTCAGGATCAAGCTCAATCGTGCTCAACGGCAACGCTGCCCCTTTCTGCATGCCAGCCCCACGGGATGGAAGGACCTATGTCTCACTACTGGCGTCATCCTGCGCTCGCACACCTGGAAATCCGCAACGTCGAGGACGGTCGCAGGTTCAGCCATGCGCGCCACTCACATTCGACGTTTTCCATTGGCGCGATCATGCAGGGGCAGAGCACTTACCTGAACGGCGACAGTAGCCGCCTGATCAGTGCCGGCAGTGTGGTGCTCATGAACCCCGGCGTGGTGCATGCGTGCAATCCCGTGCACGAACAGCCTTGGGCGTACCGCATGTTCTACGTGGATGCCCAGTGGCTCGCGGATCTGCAACAGCAGCAAAGTCCTGGCACGCACAAGGGCTTCGTGCCTTTTGCGCAGACCTATAGCGCCGACGTCAGTCTGTTTGACGAGCTGGACAATCTGTACCGCACGCTCACGGCCAGCGACTGCCCGCCAAATATCATGCAGGGTGCAACGCTGGGGTTCTTCCAGCTATTGGTCAAGCGGTTGCAGCCGGTCAGCGATGACGCCAAAAGTGAACCGCACAAAATGGCCCAGGCAGCGAAATTCATTCGTGAGCATTGCGCTGATGCGTTGCGTCTGGAGGATATAGCGTCGGCCGTACAGCTTTCACCTTCCTATCTGATCCGCGCTTTCAAAGCGTGCCATGGGCTTACGCCTCATGGGTACTTGATTGATTGCCGCCTCAAGCTGGCCCGCGATGGCCTGCGCCAGGGGGAAGACATCGCCCAGGTCGCGGCGCGCGTTGGCTTTGCGGATCAAGCGCACTTGCAGCGGCTGTTCAAGCGCGCCTTGGCTACGACGCCAGGGCACTATCGCGGTGTGCCTACTCAAGCAATAGATACACGGCGCAGCCCCCGAGCAGCGCGGCCATGACGCGATTGAACCCGCGCAGTCTGGCAGTGTTGCTCAAATAGTCGCGCAACGAGGCACCGGCCCAGGCCCAACTGGCCAGTGATAGCCAGCAGACCACCAGATAGATCAGTGCGAACATCCACACCATTCGCACATCGCCATCGGCAACGAAGGCGCCCATGCCTGCAAGGCACGCGAGCCACGCTTTCGGATTGAGCCATTGCATCAGCGCGCCGGTGAAGGCGGAAGGTCGGGTCTGCACGTGCGCCGTGTCCAATCGCCCGTCACTGCTTGCCAGTCTGTAGGTCAGGTACAGCAGGAATATCACGCCGGCCATGCGAATCAGCTGCGTCAACCATGGCCAGCGGTTCAGCATCTCGTGCAGTCCCAGGCCCATGAGCAAAAGCAGCAGGATGAACCCCAGAGTCGCCCCCGTGACGTGGGGCAGGGCGGCCCGCAGTCCGTGGTGGGCACCGCAACTCAAAGAGACCAGGTTGACCGGGCCGGGGCTTATGGAAGAGGCCAGTGCAAAAACGGCCATGGAAACGACGATACTCATCAGGCACCTTCAATACGGGTGAGGGAGCACTGACGGTAGAGATCATGGGAGGGGCTGTATTGAAGGAAATTGCTGCTGGACACGTTGCCAGCGTTTGTTTCCTTCAATGTCAAATACGGTTGGCGCGATTCTGCAGATTGCGCCATAAATCGCGCCAAAAATTGGCGCGATTCTCGAAATCGCGCCACAATTGCGCCACTGGCAGAAAACCTGCTGCCCAACCCAGCCGATGAAGGGCGGATTCGTCAGCATGCGGTAGATATCAGCAAAAGCGTGTACCGGCCGCTGTCTGCGCCCGGGCTCATCGAGCCGTTACTGGACGAAGTGCTGAGCAAGGCCAATCAGATTGCCGATCCGTTCGAGCAATCCTTTTTCGTGATGGTGCACTTGCCCTATCTGCAGCCCTTTGCCTATATCAACAAGCGCACCTCACGGCTCGCGGCGAATCTGCCCCTGTTTCGTGCCAACCTCTGCCCACTGACATTTCTCGACGTGCCACAGATCGCCTATAGCCGGGCGACCTCAAACGTTGGGTTGCGCTGACTCGCTACCTCATCGATGGGTGCTTACTCAATGAGCCCGTTCTTTGACGGACTTTTCGAAAACGTTCCCAGGAGGGATCAATGGTAGATAAAACGCACGAGTATGAAGTCCAGGTAACTTGGGCCGGCAACAACGGGACCGGAACGTCATCTTATCGGGGTTACAGCCGGGCGCACGTAATCGCAGCCAACGGCAAAACACCCATTGAGGGGTCGTCCGATCCCAGTTTTCGAGGAGACCCCACGCGCTGGAATCCCGAGGAATTGCTCTTGGCATCCTTATCTGCGTGCCACAAGCTTTGGTACCTTGGGCTTTGCGCCGAGGCCGGTATCGTTGTGTTGGCCTACGAGGACAACGCTCAAGGAACAATGCTCGAGGAGAGCAACGGCGCCGGTCAGTTCACCTCAGTTATTCTGAGGCCGAAAGTGGTACTGGAATCGGGGTCTGAGATCGCAAAAGCTCAGACGCTTCACAAAGTAGCTCATGAAAAGTGCTTCATTGCCCGTTCGGTAAACTTCCCAGTCAGCCACGCACCCGAAATATCGATAAGCCCAAGTGCCTAGTCAGCCAGAGAGGGTGTCCGCCTAGTCGGGCACCCTTCAAAAATCTACGCAACTGCCTAGATGAGCTCAGGGCCGCGATGGTGTCCAAGCAAACAGACATGCGCCAGGCTTTCGTTTTTTCATGCCCTTGTCAGTCAAGCAACTCGATCGTTTCGAGCAGAAGTGAACGTATCCACTGATGTCCCGCATGGCGGTGGGTCCTTTCATGCCAGACCAGCGTCTTGCTGAAGCCGGGAATCTCGACCGGGGGTTTCATCAGGCACAGGCCATTTTGATGCAGCACCAGGCGGCGGGGGACCACGGCAATCAGGTCGCTCTGCATCAGCAGTTCCGGGAGAATCAAGAAGCTGGTCACCGATGAGATGACTCGACGTGTCCGGCCAATGCGTTCGAGGGCAACGTCTGTCACGCCTCGAAATCCTCCACCGGAGGGCGAAACCAATACGTGATCCACGGCGCAAAAACGATCCAGTGAGATCGTGCCGTTCAGCGCGTCGGGGTGGTCAGTTCTCATGACGCAGACGTATTGCTCATGGAGCAACGGGGCAGCGTGTAGCCCTGCGGGTGTTGTGGCGGGTGTGACCAACGCCAGATCGATATCACCGTGATCCATCTGGGAGGCAAGCTGCTGATCATCAACGGGCTGAACCGCAACCCGGATGTTCGGAGCCCGTTCCCTCAGCGCACGCAAGAACGGCACGACGACTGTGCGCAACGCATAGTCAGTCGACGCCAGACGAAGGGTCAGGCTGGCATTGAGCGGATCGAACCCCTGAGGCTGTAGCAAGGCTTCGACATCAGCCAGCAGTTGCTTGACCGGTGCCGCCAATTGCTCGGCTCGCACTGTCGGCACGATGCCACGCTGGGCGCGCACGAAAAGCGGATCGTTGAAGCTTTCCCGCAGCCTGTTGAGCATGCCACTGACGGCGGGTTGGGTCAGTGCCAGCCTTTCGGCTGCACGGGTGACGCTGCGCTCATCTAGCAGCGCATCGAGGGCCTTGAGCAGGTTCAGGTCCAGGTTTCTGATATCAGTATTCATGATGTGCTGGATAAAAAATCGCGATTGGCGTTATTCCAAGCTTACACCGATCATGGCGCTATTCCATCCATCACCTACCGAGTCGTCCATGAACGAAATCATTTGGCCCGAGGGCTTTTTGCCCGGTTTCACTGAAAACTTCGTTTCCAACGAAGTGATCGTTGCGGGTTTGAGTGCTGTACAGGTGTGGCCGCTGTTGAGTCAGGCCCAGCGGTGGCCTTCGTACTACGCGAACTCTGCAAACGTGCGCTTTCACGATCACGTTGGGCCGGATCTGGCCAAGGGCGTGCGCTTCTACTTCGAGACGTTCGGATTTCCCGTCGAGGCGCTGTGCACCGAGCATGTGCCGCCAACCTCGACCGAACCTGGCCGGATTGCCTGGCATGGTTGGGCGGGTGAAGGCGAGACACGTCTGGATGTTCACCATGCCTGGCTGATCGAGGACCTGCCCCATGGACGGGTGCGCATCCTTACCCAGGAGACCCAGAAGGGCAAACCTGCGCAGGATCTAGCCAAAGCCAAACCAAATCCGATGATCAATGGCCATCAGGACTGGCTGGATGGCTTGGTCAACGCTGCGAAGTCCATCGGTCAGTGATTGAATTCGCTTGGCCGTCAGTTCGGCAGATCAGCACATCCGTTGCCCATGTTCACGAGCGGGTTTGATCAGCTTGCAAGTGTAGGAGGAGCACGATGACAATTCAGACACCAGACAACCCCGGCGACCAGCAACGCAATGGCCGCTATCTCGTACGTATCGGGTAACCGATGCTCCCATAGAAATCCAAAGGCCAACGCTGCCAGCGTCTCGATCACCAGCACTTGCCCGCTAAGTGCCAACGGCAGAAGCCGACTTGCCTGATTCCAGCACGCGCCTCCAATAACCGAGGAAAGAAGGGCTACACCACAGGCCACCAGAAAAAAATGCAGCCATTCTGAACTGCCATGGGCATCTGCCTGAAAAACCAGCACAGGCACCGCCAGGAGCAACGACTGAGCGCCCGTCATGATGCCGGTCAGCAGTGCCCAGTCATTGGAGGAAATGCTGGTGAGCTGAATCAGCCGCCGAGCATTGCGGACGGCGAACCAAGTCCACGCAACCAACGCACCTGTGGCGCAGAGAATACCCGCAATGGCTGTCGATGTTTCAGGCGTGTCGCCATTGATCAGTGCATGCCAACTGATAAGTACAACGCCGGCCATTGCGCAGCACAGCGAGGGGGCAAGTCTGCGCAGGGAGACGGCATTGGTGTCGTGCCGACCTGCCAAGGTCAGCAACACGGGGATGAGCCCGACAATCAGTGACGTCGTCGCAATTCCCACCAGTTGCACCCCGGTACCTACCAGCGCGTAGTAAACGAGATTCCCGATCAGGCTGAGCCAGAAGAGTGACTTCCAATCGGCTCGAGTAAGGTTTGCGCACACCTGCCGCCACCGGGACATAAGCAGAACAGCTGAAATCGCACCGTAAAAAAGAAATCGAAGCACTGCGAATTGCAGGCCGCTCAAGCCTTGCGTGAGCTGTGGCCCAAGAAAAATCACTCCCCAGCACAGTCCCGCGCAAACACCATAAACAATACCCTTCAACAGCGACTGATCAGTAAACATTCCACCCGTGCTCCGTAGCTTGAACGGGGAAAGTCTGAAGCGCCGAACCAGGAGAGTATTGTCGGTAACTACGGGATTTTTATCCCAGAATGCTTTTGCGCTTTGCGATAGACCGCCGGAGTGACGGCGCTTACACGTTGCATGGTTCGAGTCAGCGATGCCTGATCGGAAAACCCTGTACGCAAGGCAATCTCGGCGATCGGCAAGGAAGTGCTACGCAGCCATCTCTGAGCTTCCTGGATGCGTAACCCCGTCAACCAGGCCTGAGGACTCATTCCAAACATTTGCCGAAATCGCTGGTGCATTTGACTCATGCTCATGTTTGCAGCCTGGGCCATGACCTCGTTGCTCCAGTTTGCCCCCGGGTTAGCCCGCAAGCGAGCGACCAGTTGCTCGATGGCGGATGGGGAACTGTAGGTGTCAGGGCCGAGAGATGAGAGAAGCAGCGAGCTCAACTGTGGAGCGTCCAAGGCTAGTCGCTTGTTGCCGATGAGCTCGGCGAACTCGATGAGCCGTCGTGTCGCAGGGGAGATAGGTACGTACGTCTTTCGAGCCAGATGCTCCATCTGAAGTGTCTCCAGCAGAGCCGGCGCGCAGTCCAGCACCAGAAAACAGCTGTCTGCGCGGCTGAGCTGAGAGTGCACCGAGCCTGGCCTCACCACGGCGGCCAATGACTGATCGATGCTCCCGCCGCGACCGTCTACATCGATTTCCATCTGGCCACGAACCGGCAGGACCAATTGAGCATGATCGTGGGATTGATGAGGGTTTTCACACTCATAGCTGCGGATTTCGAGATTCAGGAGCATGAGTGCATCACTCGGGCGGAGTCCAGGGACGAGGGATTTTAGCACCCGAGCCGGGCGATAGATCGCGCGAGAAGGGGGCGTTGACACCACTGCCGCATCATATTCCGATGGCGGGTACCGGTGTTAGTATTGAGGTCGTGGGAGCCACAGCCTGATCGGGAAATGGTAGATCGGTGTTCTGCCCAGTTTTGCTAATGCGGGGCTTCATATGATCCTTGTTCTTATTATTGGGATGCTTGCTTTTTGCTCCGGCTATTTGGTTTCCCTCGAAGATAGATTACAGAGGGACCGTACATTTCATCCTTTCGATGTACTCAACAATTTTCGGGCGTCGCCAAGGTGCCGAAAAAAAATGGCTTATGTGGGCATGTTGATTTTTGTCTTGGCAGGCGTGGTTTACCTTCTTGAGCCAGAGGTCATCTACTCATCCAGAGACAAGATCAAAGCATTGGGCGCGGTCATGCTTCTCTGGTCGTTCATGTTTTATGGCTACTGCCGCGAACTGGAGTTCAACAAGTCAGGAAGCTCGCCTGCGTCGCTGCAGTGCATGGACTGTGTTGAAGGAACAGAGTGGTATTCTTTGGCCCTTAAAGGGTTTTTGGCAACTTCCAAGGTCCTGGCTGTTTTTGCTTTTATGTATGCAATCAAACGTGTTTGATGGCCACACGCCCAAACTGACCTCATATCGCATGAGGCGGTCGAGTAGAACGACGTGGTCTCTCGTTTTCGTACCTGGGTGAACGAGATCAGATATACGCCCCCACCACCTGCTTCACGGTGCCCAGCGCCTCACCCAGGGCGTCCATGCTCACCGACCCAAGCGCCAGGCGTAGTGCATGAGGGACATGAACCGAGATCGAAAACGGCTCGGCCGTCGAGACCGACACATGCTCGCGCATCAGTTCCAGAGCGATTTGATCCGCCCTTGCATCCTCCGCCAACGGCAGCCATAGAAAGTACGAAGAGGGATGGCGCACCACCGGCAACCCTGACAACAACGTGTCAGCCAACGCCTGCCGGGCCTGCGCGTCCGCGCGCTTTTGCGTCTCCAGCGCGGCGACCGTGCCATCGTCGAGCCAGGCGCAGGTGATGGCGGTCATGACGCCGGGTGTGTTCCAGGTCGTGGCCTTGACCGTGCGCTTCAATGCGTCCACTCGATGCACAGGGGCTGCGACGAAGCCGACGCGCAAGCCGGTGGCGATGTTCTTGGAAAACCCTGACACGTAATACGTTCTTTCAGGCGCCAACTCAATGATGGGTGGCGGCGGATCTTGCGCCAGAAACGCGTAGGCTGCGTCTTCAATGATCGTCAGGTCATGCGCGCGGGCGATCGCCACCAAGCGCTCGCGCTGATCGGCAGGCAGCACCCAGCCCAATGGATTATGCAACGTGGGCATAGTGTACACGGCGCGCACCGAACGACGGCGGCAGAGCGAGGCGAGGGCATCGAGATCCGGCCCCTGTGCGGTGGCGGGAATGGGCACCACTTCAAGGTGCAATGTCTTGGCCAGCAACTTGAATCCAGGATAGGTCAACGCATCGGCCGCGATCACGTCTCCAGGTTTCAGCAATGCCATCAGGCTGACCGCCAAACCGTGTTGCGCGCCGCTGACAATCAGAATCTGCTCGGGATCCACCGTGACGCCACGGTGGATCAGATGACGGGCGATCGAGGCCCGTTCATGCAAGCGCCCCGCATGTGGCTGATAGCGTAAATGCGCTTCCAGATCGCCGGACAACGCCAGTTGGCGCAACGCACTGCGCAACAGTTCGGCCTGCCCCGGCATGGCGGGATAGTTGAAATTGAGGTCGATCACGCCTGCCGCGATGTCCGGCTGATCGATACCCTGGCCGGGCGGCAGTGAGGTTTCCCGCACGAACGTCCCGCGCCCGGTCTCGCCGCTGACCAGCCCCATGACCTCCAGTTCTGCATACACCCGGCTGGCGGTGACCAAGGCCAATCCATGGGTCGCTGCGAGTTGGCGGTGTGTCGGCAAGCGCGCGCCGGGAGGTAGACGCCCGGCGCGGATGTCGGCTGCAAAGGTATCTACCAGTGACTTGTACCGGGGACGAGCCATCTTGAAGTGTATCCATGACAATTTTTTGATTGTCACGATAGTCGGTCATACGATGCGCTACATGCAACCCGATATGGAGTGGACACTCAATGGAACGCACCTCTGACGTGCACAGCCAAGCGACAGCAAAACCCGCGAGTGGGGTGGTCAATGGTCTCATCGGTGTCGTGATCTTCAGCGGTTCGCTGCCCGCCACTCGCATTGCTGTGCTGGAATTCGACCCGGTATTTCTGACCGTGGCACGGGCAGCCATCGCCGGCGTGCTCGCGCTGTGCCTGCTTTTGCTGTTCAAGGAACGGCGACCGGCACGTCAGCAGTTATTGCCTTTGATCATTGTGGCAATGGGCGTTGTGATCGGTTTTCCGCTGCTGACTGCACTGGCGTTGCAGCACGTGACGTCGGCCCATTCCATTGTGTTCGTTGGCCTGTTGCCACTGGCGACTGCTGCGTTCGGCGTAGTGCGGGGTGGTGAGCGCCCTGGGGCGGTGTTCTGGTTTTTCTCGGTGCTGGGCAGTCTGATAGTCGTCGGGTTTGCCGTCACCCAAGGGCTGACAGCCTCGCCGACCGGCGACATTCTGATGCTCTTGGCCATTCTTGCCTGCGGCCTCGGCTACGCCGAAGGGGCAAAAATTTCCAAAACGTTGGGTGGTTGGCAGGTGATCTGCTGGGCGCTGGTGTTGGCGCTGCCGGTCGTGATGCCACCGACAGCATGGTTGGCGCCCGCTTCGTTTTCCGGCATCAGCACACCGGCGTGGTTGAGCCTGGCTTACGTGTCGATGTTCAGCATGCTGATCGGCTTCGTGTTCTGGTACCGCGGCCTGGTGCAGGGCGGCACCGCTGCTGTCGGCCAGCTACAACTGCTTCAACCATTTTTTGGCCTGGCACTGGCCGCGGTACTGCTGCACGAACAGGTCAGCCTTGGCATGTTCGGCGTCACCGTGGCGGTGATCCTCTGTGTCGCCGGGGCCAGGCGTTACGGCAGGATCAATCCTCTTCCTTCACGGTAGCCACTTCGTCTGCCTTGACCCTTACCTGCTTGCCCGAAACATCTTCGAACTCATAGAAGCCGTCTTTCGTTTTGGCGTCAGGTACATCCTTGGTGATGTACTGCGTCCCGTCCTGCAACGTAACGACCGTGTTGGTGGAGCAACCAGCCAACGTAGCCGCGCACAGGAAAGCAGTGCAATAGTAAAAAGCTTTCAGTTTCATGAGGTGACCTTCTTCGATCGATTCGCTGGGTTGCGGATGCTCTTCTTTGATGAGCTGCGGTGTTGTGAGTCGGGCGTTTTATACGCGTTGTGAGAATACCATCGACCTATTCACCACGACCCTTCTACTTGCACAGCTGCATGGCGAGGCTGTCGAACTCTCGGTCGAAACTGGCTTTTTCCGCTGCGCTCAAGAAGCCCTGCTGATGTACGAATTGGTCGGTTTGATGACGGACGGCTTCGACACGTTCGATCATACGGTCGGCTTGAGCTTGGCTGATCTTGCGGGCTTTTCGCGTGGTGCCGATGTCCGCGCTCAGAATGTTGGCTCGTACCGAGATGTGGGCCTGTCGAGGGTCGGTGATCTTGCCACCTATTTCGCCCACCAGCTCGCGCTGGGCTTTGATGTCGCAACTAGGTAGATCAAGACTCTGTTGAGCGGCCGATGCGTTCAGGCTCAAAGCCAATAGCGAAGCCAGGATGCTGTATTTCATGGGTCTTTCCAGTGTGGGCCGGTGGGTGTCGCTGCCGATAGTGCAGCGTATTTTCCAATGGATTCTTCCGCGAGGGCCGGCGCTGGTATTGTTTTCCTTACTCGATCAACACCTGAATGCGGGCCAGTACGTCGTCCATCACCACCTCGGGGACCGTCTCTACGCGTTTGCCTCCACGAGCCTCAAGGTCAACGGTGCGCAGTTGATTGCACAACACCACGCCTTGCGTCTCCGTGCCGGAACCGCTTAGTGGCACGGCAAAACCGGCATGGCGGGCAAAATCCCCGCCTTGGGTGATGGGTGCGATCAGCACCAAGCCCGATACGTTGAAGGCCGCAGGCGAAATGATCAGCGCTGGACGAAAATCGCCTTGCTGCTCACGGCCGGCGGTGGGGTTCAGGTTCAGGCGCACAATATCGCCACGGTTGAATTTGGCCCGCCTCACGCCTCACGCCCAACGGCCGACATGGCATTCCACGCTGCCATGTCGGCAGGTTCCGGTGCGCTCAAGTCACACTGCGCCATCAGCTCGGCCAGCGAGTAATGCGGCTTGGCTTTCGCAGGCTTGAGGGTCATCACCTCGGCGGACACATCGAGTTTCAGCACATCGCCGCTGACCAGATTCATCATCTTGAGCACAGTTGCTGGTAGGCGAATCGCCGCGCTATTGCCCCACTGCTGCACTTTGACTTCCATGGCAACCTCCTGAAAAAGTGTACACATTGTAGATACGTGTCGAGTCAGTCGCAAGCGTTTTGTATAAACATAGTATCTACAATGCTAGCTCAAAAGCGTGTCGTGAAACCGTCGCATACATACCGCATATCCTAAGACTGGGCCATCAGGAAATAGCCCAATACATCGCCGGAATGCTAATACGCGGATGACTTTCCAACACCTCACACCGGCGCCGGGCTCTGCAACAACGGATACAACGACAGCACCAGCAACGCCGCCATGCCCCAGTTGAACAAGCGCAACCAGCGCGGCACGCGCAGGACGTTGCGCAACACGCTGCCAAAACCGGCCCAGACGCACACGCTCGGCAGATTGACCAGTGCAAACACCGCAGCGATGACCACCACGTTATAAACGTAACCCTGCGCCGGCACATAGGTGGTGATGGCGCCAACCGCCATTACCCAGGCTTTAGGGTTGACCCATTGAAAGGCGGCGGCGCCGAGGAAGGTCATGGGTGTGCTGTTCTGTTCTCCCGCCTCGCTAATGCTGCCCGAGGTGGCGATGCACCATGCCAGGTAAAGCAGGTAGGCCGCGCCTATCCAGCGCAGTGCGGTGTAGGTCCAGGGCACGGCGGTGAATATTTCACCCAGCCCCAGTCCGACTGCCAGCACCAGCAGCATGAAACCCAGGCTGATGCCCAAGGCATGGGGAATGGTGCGCAGGAAACCGAAGTTCACCCCCGAGGCCAGCAGCATGGTGTTGTTCGGGCCTGGGGTGATGGACGACACCAGAGCGAAAAGGGCGAAGGCAGGCAGCAGGTCGATGAGCATGTCCGTATGGTCTCTGGGTTGTTGTAGCAGTGAAACTACCTGACGAATTGGCAAGTAATACCGTACAGCCAGTGGTGATTTAACCAGTACACACCAGGCTTTTCAGCAGCCTGGTATTCGAAAGCAGCAGCTGACTTCCGGATCAGTCACGACAGGGATTGCTCAAGCAGCTTCCAATCGGTAGTGTGTACGTTGCGCGTAAACGTATACATCGTAAACAAACGTCCCAGGAGTACTGCCATGGGTTCGCCCGTTCTTTCTTTCCGTGTGGAAGCCGAGCTGATCGATCAGCTTGATCAGCTCGCCGAAGCCACCGATCGAGATCGTCAATACCATTTGAAACGTGCTTTGGCTCGCTATGTGGAATCCGAGTCGTGGCATTTCCGTGCTGTAGCCGAAGGCATCGCAGATGCAGAGGCAGGCAATCTGGTCGATTTGGATGCCGTAAAGGCTAAGTGGGTGGCGCGTGCCGAAAGTCGCATTAACCAGCAAGGCGGCGAGTGATCTCGATGGTATTCATGAGCACTACGAAGTGCTCAGAGGACCTGAAAAAGCAGAAGAAACCATTTTTCAGATGTTGGATGGTTTGAGCCAGCTGGAGGCGTTTCCTCAACTGGGCAAGGCGTCGGGCATCCCCGATTGCCGTGAGTTGATCTTTGCGAAGTATCCCTACCGTGCGATCTACACCCTGAAAGGCAATGCCATTCTGGTGTATCGAATCTTGCACCAACACGCAGAGCGCAGTGAGGATTGGTAGCGGAACGTTCCACTTCGGCAGGGCTGGCCATTCCAGTGGCCGCCCGTGTAGCTCACGCTTGCTGCTTTACGTGAACAAATAACTGTCCATCGCCAACACCCCATACTCCACGCCGCCCTCGATCACCCGCGTTTCATACTGCTCACCCGCCGCGCCGAGTGCGATGAACAACGGCATGAAGTGCTCGTCCGTGGGGTGCGCGCGTTCTGCGGAGGGGGCGTATTGCCGGTAGTCCAGCAGCGCGTGCAGATCACCCGAGGCCAGGGTCTTCGCCGTCCAGGCGGCGAAATCCTTGACGTATTGCGCGCCATGGGGCGTTGCGCCACGGAATTCGTAGAGGTTGTGCGTCAGGCTGCCGGACGCCACGATCAGTACGTTCATGTCGCGCAGTGGTTGGAGCGCCTGGCCGAGCTTCCAGGCCTGATGAGTATCGAGCGCAGCGGGCATGGAAATTTGGATGACCGGTATGTCCGCGTCCGGCGCCAGATACAGCAGCGGTACCCAGGCCCCGTGGTCCAGGCCCCGCTCGGCATCCAGGCGGGATTGCCAGCCGCCGGCCTGCAGCATGTCGACGATCCGCGCGGCCAGGGCCGGTGCGCCCGGTGCTGGGTATTGAATCCGATACAGGGCGTCGGGGAAGCCGCCGAAATCGTGAATCGTCGGCGGGGCTGCACTAGCGGTCACGCGGATGTCGCCGCGGGTCATCCAGTGCGGGGAAAGAATGACGATGGCGTCGGGCCGCGTCAGCTCACGACCCAGCTCGGCCAGGTGTTTGCCAGCCAGGCCGGGCTCGACCGCGAACATGGGGGAACCGTGGGACACGAACAGTACGGGCGATCGAATAGTCATCAGCGGACTCCACATCAAGACGTTGCGGTTTGAGGACTCCAGCTTTCGCCAAGCCGGCATTTGACCCAATACTCGAAGCTGGCGCACAGCCAGATGCCATATGCCAGCAACTCCACACCTTCTTCAGCCGTGGTTTTCGCCAGGCGCTGGTAGCCGTCACCCATGACCTGGTGCCAGAACGCACCCATGCCGAAGATCCTGGAAAAGATCAGCACCGCGAAGCCCGTGGCCAGCGCGGCGAACGTTGGCGTGCGCAGGAAAGCGCCCAGGGACTGCAGGGTTTGCCGTCTGTGCCTGGCACTTGCCGCCTTGCCTATGGCGACTGCAGCGATAGCCAGGAACGGCCACAGCCACGCACTGTGGCTGATGGGGTCGAACAGGCCGTCCAGCTCTCGGGTCAGCAGGCAGGCGAAAAATCCTGCGGCGAGGTATTCGAAGCCGCCTTTGCGGGCCGGTCCCGGTGCGCTCCAGAACAACAGGGCGCACAGCGCGAGCATGAGCTCCTGGGTGATCTCGGTAAACGATATTTCAAGGATATCGGTATGAAAGACTGCGATGTCCAACCACACCATGGCAAACGACAAGCCAGCAATCGAACATTTGGCCAAAGCGAACAGAAGCGAGTATTTCAAATCAGGGCGGGCGTACACGTGAAGCTCCAAAGCGAGACAGTTGCTATAAGTCGCGCATATAAACGTCTGGCACCGCGAAAAGAAAGCGGACTTTCACGATAGTAAACATTGATGGAGTTGATGCGATGGGTTGCTCGCAGGCAGACAGCCCCTTGGTATGGGGCTGTCTGCCGTGCAGCACGGGAGGCGCGGTGTTCGGCCGCGACCTAGAACGCCGCGGTATAGATCGCCAGTGCATCGGCCTCGCTGACTTCGCGCGGGTTGTTGACCAGCAGGCGCTGTTGCAGCATTGCGCTGCGAGCCAGTTCCGGCAGGCTCTCGCGGGTCACTCCGGCATCACCCAGGCGCAGCGGCAGGCCGGTGGCCATATGAAGCCTGAGCAGTTCGTCGATGAACTGCTGCGCCGCATCGCCCGGTTGCAGGCGATCGCCCAGCACCAAGGGCGCCAGCTCGGCGTACAGGCCCTGGGCGGCCGGCAGGTTGAAGCGCAGCACTTGCTGCAGTACCAGCGCATTGGACAGGCCGTGGGGCAGGTGGAAGCTGACGCCCAGTGGGTAGGCCAGGGCGTGCACGGCCGCGACGGGTGCGTTGGCGAAGGCCTGGCCGGCCAGGCAGGCACCCAGCAACATCGCCTGGCGGGCTTCCAGGTCCTGCGGTTTATTGACCGCGCGTTCCAGGTTCGCCGCCAACAGGCGCAAGGCTTCGCGCGCCAGCAGGTCGGAGAGCGGGTTCTTGCGGTGCTTGCTGGTGTAGGCCTCGATGGCATGCACCATGGCGTCGATGCCGGTGGCAGCGGTGACCGGGGCGGGCAGGCCGATGGTCAATTGCGCGTCGAGAATTGCCAGGTCCGGCAACAGCTGGTTCGCCACCACGCCGGACTTGCCGGTGGCCGTGGTGACGATGGAGATGGGCGTGACTTCCGAACCCGTGCCCGCGGTGGTGGGTACCTGAATCAATGGCAAACGCGGGCCGGTGGCCTGGTTCACGCCGTAGATGTCGCTCAGGCTCTGCCGCTGCCCAGGGTGTGCCAGGTAGGCGACCAGTTTGGCGGTGTCCATGGAGCTGCCGCCGCCGAAGCCGACGATCAGGTCGGCTTGCATGCCCCGGGCCTGCTCGGTGGCTGCCAGCACCAGGGCCTCTGCCGGATCGGCGAGCACGTCGCTGTACACCGCCAGTTCGATGCCCGCAGTGGCGAAGCCCGGCAGCACGCTGTCGAGCAGGCCGTGCTTGAGGATGCCGGCATCGGTGACCAGCAATACCCGCTGGGCGCCGCGGCTGACGCACTGTTCGGCCAGGGCGGCGGCACTGCCGGTGGCGCAGATGAGGTGGGCAGTGCTGCTGAAGGTGAATCCTTGCATGGGGTGACCTCGTATTCTTGTGGTTGGGGGCGCTGTTTCAGCGCAGGGCTACGGCAGCGGCGGTTCGGGTTCGGCAGGTTGATCGGCATCGATGATCTGCTGGGCGATGGCCTCCATGCTGGTGCGGCGCGTCATGGCTTCGCGTTGCAGGCGCCGATGGGCATCGTTCTCGCCCAGGCGATGGCGCGCCATCAACAGCGCCTTGGCCATGGAGATTTTCGACACGGCCGGTTGCCGGCTTTGCAGCTTGCGCAACTCGGCGAGCATGTCGATGCGCGCCCGCCAGGCGGCCCGCGCCATCAGCAACTGGGTCAGCAGGCCGAAGGGCCGCAGGGGCCGCTCGATGACCGCCGCCGGTTGCGTCTCCAGCACCAGTTGCAGCATCGACGGGTTCTCGTAACCGACCACGGCGATGATTGGCGGCGCCTGCTCGCTCAGGCCTTCCACCAAGGTTTGCGTGTTCAACCGCTGGCTCAGTTCCACGGCCAGCAGCACCACGTCGACCGCTTCGGGCAGCGTGGTGGGCACCGGCCAGCGTTGTTCGACGATGCAGCCGATGCGCTGCAGTTGGTCGAGCACGATGCGTGCCTCACCGTCCTGTGGGTGAATCACCAGTACGCGCAGGCCCTTGAGTTCGCGCAGCAGGGACGGCGCGCTGGTCATCTCGGCCTCCGGCAGGTCATGGCTGCACGTCCATCTGGTAGTCGACCATATAGGGGCTCGGCTGCACGGCTTCGGCGCTCTCCAGCACCAGCTGGAATCGCCGTCGCTGGTCGAGCCGGGCGATGCGCGGCCACAGCCAGGTGTGCTGGGTCTGGGCGTCGATCTGCACGGTGCCTTGAGGCGCCTCGAAGCTTGCCCCGGCCAGTGCTTCGCGCAGGGCCTGCACTGAGTCATCGGACGCGCGGCGCGCGGCTTGCGCGAACAGGTGAACCTGAAAGTAGGCCGCTTCGGCACCCGAGGTAATCGCGGCGTGTTCGCCGAAGCGCGCACGGTAGCGTGCCACGAACGCCTGGCTGGCCGGCGTCTGCAAGGTCGAGAACCAAGGCGCGGCGGAGATGTGGCCTTCGGCTTCCTCGTCGCTCATGGCTTGCACGTCGACCTCGTTGGTGGCCAGGCTGACGATGGGCAGGCGTGCAGGATCGAAACCCGCCTGGCGGTAAGCCCGGTGCAGCGAGGGAATGTCGCTGCCGACGATGGTCGAGTAGATGGCGTCGGGTGTGGTCTCGCGCACCCGCTGCATGACCCGGTCGAAATCCTCTGCCGTGGCGTGGAACGGCAGGTAGATCTCGTCGACGATCTCGCCGCCCGCCTGCTCGAACAGCTCGCGCATGATGCGGTTCGATTCGTAGGGGTAGACATACGAACCGCCCACGAACAGCACGCGCCCGCCATAGGTCTGCAGGACGTAGCGGGCCAGTTGCAGCGAGTTCTGGTTGGGGGCCGAGCCGGTGTAGAAGCAGTACGGCGAGTATTCGAAACCTTCGTACAACGTTGGATAGAACAGCAAGCGCCGACGGCTTTCGACCACCGGCAGCACGACCTTGCGCGTGCTCGACATGTGCGTGCCGAACAGCACCTGCACCTGATGGTGGTCGCACAGGTGCAGTGCGCTGTCGCGGTAATCGTTCGGGTCGGCGCCGGGGTCGCCGTCGATGGCCAGCAGGCGCCGGCCGTCGAGGCCGCCGCTGTCATTGATTTCGGCGATGGCCAAGTGCGTGGCGTTGGCCTGGGCGGTTTCCGACGCCGCCGTCAGGCTGGCCCGGGAAAACAGCAGGCCTACCTTGTAGTCTTCGCCGCTCATGAGGTCAGGCTTTCCCAATCGATATGCTGTTCGAAGTGATGCGCAGCCTGGTAAAGGGTCGCCTCATGGTAATCGCGGGCTATGAGCATGAGTCCCACCGGCAACCCTTGCGCCAGCCCGCAGGGAATCGACAGGGCCGGGTGGCCGGTCACATCGAACGGGGCGGTGTTGGCGTTCATTTCCAGGGCACGGGTGACCCAGGTTGCGGGTGTGGCATCGACTGCGGGAAGCTTGGGCGCCTTGAGCGGCACGGTCGGCATCAGCAGCAGATCGTAGCGGGCCAACTGCTCGTCGTAGGCGGCGCGCAGCTGGCGTGCGGCGTTCTGCGCCTTTGCATAGTACTGGCCGGCGAACCGCTGATGGGCATAGTGGCCTGCCAGCAGGGAGGTTTTCAGATCGTGAGGGAAGGCGTCGGCCTGCTGTTGCCAGTCTTGTTGCGCGCGCATCAGGCTCTCCACGTACAAGCCCTTCCAATTGGAACCGTAATTGTAGCCGCGCAGCAGCTGCGTGGTGCCCTCCACGGCAATCGGTGTCCAGATGGCATGGCCCAGTGCGTGCAGCGGGATGGAAACCTCTTCCACCAGCGCGCCCCATTGGGCGAACAGACCGGCGGCGCGGCGCACGGCGGCGTCGACATCAGCTTCGGAATTGGCGTGGCCGAAGCCCTCGCTGACTACGCCGATGCGCAGGCCCGCAACACCTGCGCCCAGGGCCTGGGTATAGGCCTGCACCGGCATCTGCCGATCCTGGCGCGGATCCAGGCCGTCGGCGCCGGCCAGCACCTCGAGCATCAGTGCGTTGTCGGCCACCGTGGCGCTCATGACGCCAGCGTGGTCCAGGGTCATTTCGATGGGCATGATGCCGGTGTAGGGCACCAATCCGTGGGTCGGCTTCATGCCGTAGATGCCCGAGTAGGCCGCTGGAATGCGCACCGAGCCGCCTTGATCGGTGCCGATGGCCAGGTCCACTTCACCGGCGACGATCAGCGCGGCGCACCCCGACGACGACCCCCCGGTCGAATGCCCTGGGTTGCGCGGGTTGTGCACCGCGCCGGTGGCGTTGGTGTGGCTGCTGCCCGAGACGCAGAAAAACTCGCAATGGGCCTTGCCCAGAATGCTGCCGCCGGCGTCCAGCACGCGCGTGGCCACGGTGGCGTCGACATCGGGCACGTAACCCTGCAGGGTCGACGAACCATTCATCATGGGCACACCGGCCAGGCAGATGTTGTCCTTGAGGGCAATGCGCTTGCCGCTCAGGGTGCCGTCGGCAGCGCCGTGCAGGTCGGTGCGCACGTACCAGGCGTTGTAGGGGTTTTGCGCCGGGGCGGGAATCTGTCCGGCATTCCTGGGATACCGCTGCGGCAGGCTGACCGGTTGCAGCTGATCCAGGCGGTCATAGTCCTGCCAGACCGCTTCGAGGATGTCGGCATACTGCGCCAGTAACGGCGCTGGCAGATGCAGGCCCAGTTGGTTGCCGGTTTCGGCAAGCTCGACCTGGGTTGGACGTTGAATGGACATGACGATGAATCCTTAAGAATGAAAGCCCATGAAACGCTCGGCAAGCGCTTCGGTGGTGGTGCTGGCAGGGTCGACTTCATCGACCAGTCGACCGTTCTCGATGATCAGGATGCGATCGGCCAGCGCCGTCAGGAAGTCGATGTCCTGCTCCACCAGAATGATCCCCAGGCCCTGTTCGCGACGCAGGCGCTGCAGGGTTTCGATGATCTCGTCGCAGATGGAGGGCTGGATGCCCTCGGTCGGTTCATCGAGCAGAATCAGCTTCGGGTTGCCGCACAGGCAGCGAGCCAGGGCCAGCAGCTGTTGTTCGCCGCCCGACAACGCGCCGCCGGGCTGGTCGAGCAGCCGTTGCAGCCGCGGGAAATACGTCAGGATCCGCTCGATGGTGGCGCCGGCCTCGGCGAAGTGCTTCACGCAGCCCATGCGCAGGTTTTCACCCACGGTGAGAAACGGAAAGATCTGCCGGCCCTGGGGCACGTAGCCGATGCCGGCGCGTGCGCGTTGGCTGGCATCGGCGCGGCTCAGGTCGTGGCCGGCGAACCGCACGCTGCCTGACAGCGCCGGCAACTCGCCGATCAGCGCGCGCAGCAGGGTGGTCTTGCCCATGCCGTTACGGCCGAGCACGCCGATGCAGCTGTCGGTGGCGCTGCGCAGACCGATGTCGCGCAACACCGGCACGCGCCCGTAGCCGGAACACAATCCGTTGACTTCAAGCATGTTTGATCTCCTGTTTGCCCAGATAGGCTTCGCGCACCAACGGGTCCTGGGTCACCTCGGCAAAGCTGCCCTGGGCGAGAATTGCCCCCTGGTTGAACACGGTGACCGTGCCGGCGATCAGGCGAATGAACTCCATGTCGTGCTCGACCACCACCACGGTGCTGTGTGCATTGATCTCCTTGATCAGCTCGGCGGTCTTGCGCACTTCCTGATAGGTCATGCCGGCGGCCGGCTCGTCCAGCAGCACCAACGTCGGCCGCGAGGCCAGGATCATGCCCAGCTCGACCCATTGACGCTGACCGTGGGCCAGGTCGCCGACCAGACGATGACGGTACTCGGCCAGGTCGATGCGCCGCAGGGTGTGTTCGGCGCTTTGCCGGGCCTGATCGGCGCTCTGCGTACGGCTGGCGGCCAGCCGCAGGTTCTCGAATACATCCAGGCCGTCGAACACGCTGGGCGTCTGGGTCTTGATGCCGATACCCATGCGGGCGATGCGGTGCGGGGGCAGGCCGCTGATGCGCCTGGCCTGAAAGTGGCAGGTGCCGTGGGTCGGCTTCAACTGCCCACTGAGCAGTTTGAAAAAGGTGCTTTTACCCGCACCGTTGGGGCCGATGAGGCAGCGCAGCTCACCGCTGTGAAGGGTGAAGTCCACTGCCTTGACGGCGTGAACACCCCCGAAACTGACGCCTAGGCCCTGGGTTTGCAGTAGCACGCTCATACGACGCTCTCCGGTGGCACGACAGGGCTGGGCGCCGGGCGGCGCTTGAAGAGGCGCGAGGCCAAAGCCCCCAGGCTTGGCAGCAGGCCGCGCGGCAGCAGCATGACGAAGGTCAGCAGAATCGCGCCCAGCACCAGGCCGCTGTCCACCGTTTGCTGTTCACCCAGTCGCGCCATCAGTGCCTGCAGGCCGATGCACGCCAGGATCGGCCCGAACAAGGTGCCGCGGCCGCCGACGATGACCCAGATGATGATCTGCGCCGACTGTGCCAGGCCAAACACGCCCGGGCTGACGAACGCACCCCAGTTGGCGAACAGGCATCCGGCCAGCCCGGCAATGCCGCCGCCCAGGCTGAACACGATCAGCTTGTGCAGGCGCGTGTCGTAGCCCAGCAGCCCGGCACGCTGCTCGTTTTCACGGATGGCCACGACCACCTTGCCGAAGCGGCTGGCGAGCAGCCCGCGCAGGCCCAGGTAGCAGAGAATCAAGGCGCCGCCGATCACCTGGAACAGAGTTTCAGGTTCCAGCACGCGCTGCGGATCGAACGGCACGTTGAGCGTCGGGATCGCCGGAATGCCATTGAAACCACCCAGCAGCGCGCTGCCGATGTGGTATTCGCTGCCCGAGGTGGAGTTCATCACGTTGAACAGAATCAACGTCACCGCCAAGGTGATCACGCCCAGGTACACATCACTGATGCCGCCATAGAACATGAAGTAGCCCATGGCCGCGGCGAACAGTGCGGGTACGGCAATAGCCAGCAGCACCGGCCAGGTGCTGTCGCCGATGTTCAGCACGCCGATGGCATAGGCATAGGCGCCCAGGCCGAAGAACGCAGCCTGGCCGAAACACAGGATGCCGCCAAAGCCCCAGATGAACGCCAGGCTCAGCGCCAGCAAGGCCATGACCAGGTAGATGGTCAGCGAGAGCAGGGTGAACAGGTCCAGCCACTGCGGTAGAACGCCGACCAGCACGGCCGCGAGCACACAGCCCAGCACCGGCAGCAGATCACGAAATGCGACAGGCATCAGAACGCCCTCCGAAAGAAACGACCGGTGATGCCTTGGGGCAACACGCGGATCAGCACGATGGCGGCCAGCAGCAGGGCCACTTCACCGAACACCGGGGTACTGAAGAAGGTCACCACTTGGCTGATGACGCCGAACGCGCCGGCCGCACTCAGCGTGCCGGTGATGACCGCGCTGCCGCCGCCGATCACGGTGATGAAGGCCTTGGCGATGTAGCTGGCGCCCAGCGTCGGGATCACACCGGTGAGTGGCGCGAGGACCGCGCCGCCGAGCCCGGCCAAAGCCGCACCCAGGCCAAAGGTAAGGCTGTAGATGCGCCCGGGGTTGGCGCCCAGGGCGGCGGCCATCTTGGCGTTCTGCATGGTCGCCCGCGCGCACAGGCCAAACTGGGTGAAGCGCAGCAGCGCCCACAGGCCCAGCAGGACCGCCACGGCCACGGCAATCACGAACAGTCCGTAGCCACTGGTTTGATAGGCGCCCAGGGTAATGCCCGGCAACGGTGAGCTGATGCCCACCGTGGTGTTGCCGAACAGCATGGTCGCCGCACCGGTCAGCCCCAGGCTCAGGCCCCAGGTGGCCAGCATGGTGTCGATCATGCGGCCGTAGAGGTGGCGTATCAGCAGGCGCTCGACCAGCATGCCGAACAGGCCCACGGTGAGCGGCGCCAGCACCAGGATCGAGATCCAGATCGGCACGTGCCAGTGGTGGGTGGCCAGGACGGCCACGTAACCGCCGAGCATCATGAACTCGCCGTGCGCCAGGTTGATGATCTTCATCATGCCGAACACCACCGCCAGGCCGATGCTGAGCAGCACCAGCGTGGCGATGGCGCCGACTATCTGCAGGGAAAAAATCGCAGCCCAATCCATGTCCGTCTCCTTACAGCGCGATGCTGTATTGCTTGGCATCACGGGGGTTCTTGATCAGGTCGCAAACCGCGGCGGTGTCCGAAGGGGCCTGCTGGGCAAAGCTTTCAACCACCTCCAGGCGGCGATCGCGCACCTCGGCGATGTGCACGTCCAGAATGCAGTGGTGGGTGGCCGGGTCGATGCTGACCTTGCCGCTGGGCAGGTCCAGGCTGATGCCTTTCTCCAGCGCTTCGATGACCGCCATGCGTTCGATCGAACCGGCCTGGCGCACGCCCTCGGCCCACAGCATCATGCCCTGGTAGGCGCCCATGGCCAGTTCGGTGATGTACGGGTAGTCGGCGCCGAAGCGCTTGTGGAAGCGTTCGACGAACGCCGTGTTGAGCGGGGTCTGCAGTTCCTGCACGTAGTTCTGGCAGATCAGGATGCCGTTGCACTCTTCGGGCGAGAGCACGATGTGCTCGTTGCCACCGGCGAAGGTGGTCGAGGCGATCGGCAGCTTGCCGGTCATGCCAGCGGCCTTCCACTGGCGGTAGAACGACATGTGCGCGCCGCCGACCAGGGCCGACCAGACGAAGTCCGGCTTGGCTTCCTGGATCTTCGAAATGGTCGCGCCGAAGTTGGTCACGTCGAGCGGGAAGAACTCGATACCCACGCTCGAACCGCCGGCCTGCTCGACGTACTTCTTCACCCAGGCGGTGACGATCTGCCCGTAGTTATAGTCCGCCGCCACGATGTAGACCTTCTTGCCCCACTTCTGGGTCACGTGGGACACCAGCTTCTCCACGGTCTGCCCCGGCGTCACGCCGGTGCCGAAGAAGTTGCGATCGCACACGCCGCCTTCGTACTGGTTGTCGTAGAAGTACAGCGTCTTGTAGCGGTCCAGTACCGGCCGTACCACTTCGCGTGACGCCGAAGTGATGCCCGCGTGCACCACGGCAGCGCGATCCTTGAGCGCCGCCTGCTGGGCGTACTGCGCATACAGCTGCATGTTGGACTGGGTGTCGTACTTGATCAGATTCAACGGCCGACCGAGCAGGCCGCCCTGGGCATTGAGTTCCTCGGTGGCGAATGTCAGCGCGTCCACGATCGGCTTGCCATAGATGTCCAGGCCACCCGAGCTGTCGTACAGCGAGGCGATCTTGATGGCGTCGTCGGCGGCGAAGGCCGACAGGCTCTTGAAGCTCAGCGCCGACAGTGCGGCAGCGGAAATGGCGGACGAACGCAGGAAGGTACGACGATTGATAGCCATGCTCAGTGCTCCTGGAACCAGCCCTGCGTGCCATCGCCTGCCGGTTTGCGCACAGCCGAAGGGGCTGCCCGTGCAAGCACCGGGAAACAGGAATGGAGTGGGGGCTGGATGAGATGCAGGCGAGGGGGGTAGGGCCTGATCTCACGTACCGACGACGCTGTCGGCTGAACGGGTGTCGAGCGTTTCGCTTGTGACCGCAGCCGCATCGTTGGGGCCGGGTCGCCCAGGGCATGAGGGCCGCTGGAGGAAACAGATGTCGCGTGGGGCGCGACGCCCTAAACGAAGCAATAATCAGGCCGCTGTCAGTAACTGGATGTTTTCACTGAATATTTTTTGTTGGTGCGCTTTTGAGAGCGCAATAGTGTGCTCCAGAATGGGAATCCTGCACTCAAACCGAGCAGGGTCCAACTGATGGGTAACAGGGGAGGCAGTGCTCAGGATGGGTCGAACACTGCCCCTCTGTATTGAACGCACACCTAGGAACGGCTTCACCCTCCGGACGCGAGCCTCGAGATGGCAGCCTTGCTGCCTGCACGCTCGCGCAGCACGAATTTCTGGATTTTGCCCGTGGCCGTCTTCGGCAGTTCCGTGAAGATGACCTGTCGCGGGCATTTGAACCTGGCCAGGCGCGTTTGGCAGAACGCGATGAGCTCGGCACCGGTGGGCGCCGCGACACCGGCCTTCAGCTCGATGAAAGCGCATGGCACCTCACCCCATTTGTCGTCGGGCTGGGCCACGACAGCCGCGTGCAGGACGCTGGGATGGCAGTGGATGACATCCTCGACTTCGATCGAGGAGATGTTCTCGCCGCCTGAGATGATGACATCCTTGGAACGATCGGTGATTTGCACGTAGCCACCTTCATGCACCACCGCGATGTCACCGGTATGAAACCATCCACCCACGAAGGCCTTGCCGGTGGCCGACGCGTTCTTCAGGTATCCCATCATCACGGTATTGCCGCGCAGCAACAGTTCGCCGGTGGTGACACCATCGTGCGGCACCGCGATCAAGGTGTCCGGATCCGCCACCATCATCCCTTCGAACGTTGCCGCTCGCGTGCCCTGGCGAACCCGGAATGCGCGTTGTTCGCTGTCCGTCAGCGCGTCCCAGCCGTCTTGCCACACGCAGCTCACCGGGGTGCCGGATACCTCGGTGATGCCGTAGACATGATCCACGTCGAAGCCCAGTGCAACCACCGCGCCGAGCACCGAAGCCGGTGGAGGGGAGCCGGCCGTGAGCACGCGCACAGGTGATCGCAACACCTCGCGATCACGCGCATCGGCAATCATGGCCATGACCACGGGTGCGGCGCAGAAATGGTCCACACCGTGGGTATCGATGGCATCGAACACGGCCTCGGCACTGACCTTGCGCATGCACACATGAGTGCCCGCCGCTGCGGTGATCGCCCAGGTAAAACACCAACCGTTGGCGTGGAACATCGGCAGCGTCCACAGGTAGCGCGGCGCACGCGGCAGCGGCCAGTTGGTCATCTGCAGCAGGCTCATCAGATAGGTCGCGCGGTGGCTGGTGACGACCCCCTTGGGATCGCCCGTGGTACCGGAGGTGTAGTTCAGGGCGATAGGGTGCCATTCATCGACAGGCCAGACGCCGGCGAAGTCCGGATCGCCGTTGGCGAGCAGCTCTTCATAACCCACCACGCCGATCGATGGCCCCAACGGCGCGAAGGGGTCGTCGATATCGATCACGATCAGCGCCTGATCCAGCCGCTCGAGCGCCGCCGCAACCAGGCTTGCGTATTCGCGATCCACCAGAATGGCCTTGGACTCGGCATGCCTGAGAATGAACGCCACGCCTTCGGCATCGAGCCGGCAGTTGATGGTGTTGAGCACTGCGCCTGATAACGGGATGCCAAAATGCGCTTCGAGCATGGCCGGCGTATTCGGGCACAGGATGGAGACGGTATCGCCAGCGCCCAATCCTCGAGCGACCAGAGCACTGGCCAGTCGCAAGCAGCGCTCGCGCGTCTGCGCCCAGGTCCGCGTGATGGGTCCATACACCACCGCAGCCCGTGTCGGATGGGCCAACGCAGCCCTTTCCAGAAACCCCAACGGGGTCAGGGGGAGGTGATTGGCCGGGGTCTTGTCGAGGCACTCGTTGAGGGCTACAGGCTTCATGGGCGAGTCTCTTTGTTATTGTGATGAAAGGTGGTGAATGCACTGACCGGTTCGCGCTCGGTGACCAGCTCGTTCTCGACACTGGACGCGTCCGCATAGCCCAGGCTCATGCCGCAGACCAGCATTTGCTCGTCGGGAATGCCAAGGACTTCGGCGATGACGTGGTGATACTTCAGAAAGGCGGCCTGAGGGCACGTGTGCAACCCGCGAGCCCTGGCAGCCACCATCACGCTTTGCAGGAACATGCCGTAGTCCAGCAGGCTTCCTTGCTGAAGCACGCGGTCGATGGTGAACAGCAGGCCTACCGGCGCATCGAAGAACCGGTAGTTGCGGCCGTGCTGCTCATGCATGCGTTGCTTGTCGCCCTTGGCGATGCCCAGCAGCCCGTACAGCTCCCAGCCGACTTTCTTTTTCCTGTCCGCATAGGGCGTCACCCACTCTCTGGGGTAGTACTCGTAGGGGTCGAGCAGCTGGTTGGCATGGGCGGGATCGTTGTCTATATCCGCTATGGCGTTGGACAGCTGCCGTTTGGCGTCGCCAGTGACCACGTGCACACGCCAGGGCTGCATGTTCACGCCCGTCGCGCAGAAGCGGGCGACATCGAGGATGCTTTCCACGTCTTCCTGGGCCACGGGGTCGGGAAGAAAAGCCCTGATGCTGCGCCGAGACCTGATCGCCCAGTCCACAGCCTCCACAACCAGGGCGGGGCTTGACGGCGGTTGAGACAGTCGATTCATAAGTGCCCCCAGTCAGGTGGATTTGGAGGTTGCAGGATTCAAGGCCGCACTGTCGGTGGCCGATGGCGCGCGGCGGGTCGAGCGTGCCTGGGAAGAATCGGCGAGGGACTGATTGATCAGCGAAACCGCCGCCGCACCGATCAGCCCGGCAAGGGCGATGGCCATGAAGTTCTGCTCCAGCGGCAAGTGCATCGAGATCAACCAACCGATCAGTACCGGGGCCACGATGGCGCCTATGCGGCCCACGCCCGATGCAAAGCCGACGCCGGTGGCCCTGATGGTCGAAGGGTAGAAATCGCCGGCGTAGGCGTAGGCCAGCAGTTGCGTACCCAAGGTCGATGCGCCGACCGTGAACACCACGGCGTAGAGCAGGCCCGGCGAGCGGGTGTAGGCAAGCATGACCAGCGCCAGGGCGCCGACGATGTAGAAGCACACCAGCACACGCTTGATGTTGAACCTGTCGCCCAGCCAGCCACCGCCCAGCGCGCCGACGATGGCACCGACATTGAACACGATCACGAAATTCAGCGCCGATCCCAGGCTGAAACCCGCCATGGCCATCAGCTTGGTCAGCCAGGAGTTCAGCGCGTAGACCATGAACAACCCGGTCATGAATGCCGCCCAGATCATGACCGTGCTGAAACCGCGGCCATCGGCGAACAGGTTGCGCACGGGGGAATCCTGTTTGTCGAGGATCTCCGGGTTGCCGGCCATCACCGCATCGTCGGGAATCATGTTGCCGGGATCGAGCTTTCGCGCCACCTCCCTGAGTGCGTCCTGCTGGCCCTGTTTGAGCATGTAGCCGATGGAGTCAGGCATGCTCTTGAGAATGAACGGGATCAGGATCACGGGCAGGCCCGCGACGTAGAACACCCATTGCCAGCCGTGACTTTCGATCAGCTGTTTTGCGGTGAGGGCGACCAGGATGCCACCCACGGAATAACCGGCGAATACCAGCGTTACCAGGCGGGTGCGCAGTTTCAATGGCGAAAACTCGCCCATTTGCGCGGTGCAGATCGGCAGTACGCCGCCAATGCCCAGCCCTGCGATGAAACGCATGACGCTGAAGCTGATGGGGTCGTTGGTCAGCCCGGCACCCGCAGTGAACAGACTGAACAGCGCAACGCAGATGGCCGTCATCTTCGGCCGACCGATGCGATCGGCCAGCGTGCCGAGAAAAATTGCCCCGAGCATGGTGCCGAACAGCGCCGAGCCGGCCATGATGCCGGCACTGGTCGCCTCGATGTTCATGTCCTTCATGATGGCCGGCAGTGCCGCACCCACAACGGCGAGGTCATAGCCGTCGATGATCAGGATGAGCACGCACCAGAACAGGATCAGGCCATGGAAGCGGTTGAACCTTGAATCCTTTGCCAGCGCGAAAACGTTCACGGGTTGCATAGCGTGTCTCCTTCGGTTTTATTTTTGTTTTGAAGTGCACAGGTGTTCTGCCGACCAGGCCATGGGCAGCGGCCATGGCTGGGGTTCGGCTATCGTAGGCGCCGGCATGGGCTACGCCCATGTCCAAAGTCGTCGTTCTGATTGGGGTGTTTGGACAGTCCGGGGTGGGGACAGGAAAGGGACGGATCGTGAATCTTTCAGAAGGGGGAGCAGTGAGGCCTATGTTTCATCGGCTTCGTTGCGGCGATAGCAGCCGGGACTTACGCCCGTCCACTTCTTGAACGCGCGATGGAAGGCACTGGCATCCTGAAAACCGGTTTGCAGTGCAACTTCCACGACCGTCAGCTCTTCACGGCCCAGCAGATGGATGGCCATGTCCCGACGAAGATCGTCTTTCAGCCGCTGGTAGCTCAAGCCTTCGATGTGCAACCGTCGTTGCAGCGTCGAACTCGAAGTGCCCAGCGATTTCGCCAACTTGTCGAACTCAGGCCAGTCCTCCGGATCCACACCGCGCAGCTTCTGACGAACCTTTGCTCCCGTACTTTCATCGTTCCGATACTTGACCAGCAAATTGCCGGGCGACTCTTCCAGGAAGGGTGTAAGGGTTGCGGGTGTCTGCACGACCTTGAGGGCGAGGAGGCTGCGATCGAACCGGACGGTAGTCTGGGCGACACCGAACGCCAGCGACTCGCAAAAGCGCAGGCGGTAGTCGCTGTCGTCCAAAGGTTGCGCCGGCCGGAAGCCGATGCTTTGGATAGGCAAGCGCCGGCCGCCCAGCCAGCAGAGCAGTCCGTGCACCAGGATCAGCCAGGTGCCATAGCTGAACAGGCGTCTTTCCACGCCGTGGTCGTGAATGACCAGCACCGCCGAGTCGTCTTCGTACGTCAGCTCGCCGTAGACGTCGTCCAGGGCGATGCGCAGAAACATCAGGATCCGCCGCAGCGCCTGCTCCAGCGAGTGGCAGCCCAGGGCCACATGGCACATGAGCCGAAAGCTGCCTCTGCGCAGAGGATGGCTGTCGATGGCGAAGAACTCGTCGTCCAGCGCGTTGGCCAGCGCAATCCAGAGTCGAGAAAACGCGACTGCGGAGACTCTGGCCTGGGGCGCGTCAAGCAACCCTGGGTCGATGCCCGCGTCTCGCAGCACCGGCTGGATGTCGAATCCGCGCTGCATTGCACCGTGCAGGGCTTCGTGCACCAGGCCTATGGAAGTCGTGCCTTTGTCTGCAACTACAGCCATGACGTGTCCCTGTGAGCGATGCACCGAGTGTCGACCAGTGGCCTGAACGGTAAACAAACCCGCAACGACAGGCAATCGGTCCGGGCACAACAGGTCAATCGTCATCTGATCATTGCTGCACCCAGTGCAGGTATATACTGCAGATTCACCGTCTTGTGTAACGCTGGGCGCGTTTCCATACTCGTCGGCACTATTGACCGACTGGAGAACGACATGGCCGCAGTGATCCGTTTCAATCAACCCGGTGATTCCTCCGTGCTGTGGGAAGACACCGTGGTCGAGCAGGCGCCGGGCGAAGGGCAGGCGTGGCTGCAGCAGGCGGCCGTGGGCGTGAACTACCTGGATGTCACCCAGCGCAATGGTGCGGTCAAGGTACCGCTGCCGTCCGGCTTGGGCCTGGAAGGCGCGGGCACCGTGATCTCGGTGGGGCCAGGGGTGACCAACGTGCAGCCAGGCGACCGCGTCGCCTATGCCACCGGGCCCTTGGGCGGCTACGCGGCGCAAAGGCTCTATCCGGCCGAACGGCTGGTGAAGCTGCCGGCCGGGGTCAGCTTCGAGCAGGCCGCGGCCGTGTTGTTCAAAGGCATCACTGCACAGTACCTGTTGAAATCCACCTACCTGGTAGGCCCCGGTACGACGATGCTGCTGTACGGCGTCGCCGGCGGCCTGGGCCAGATCATGGGGCAGTGGGCCAAACACCTGGGGGCGTACGTCATCGGTGTGGTGTCCAAACCCGAGAGCGTCGAGCGGGCAAAGGCGGTGGGCTGCGACGAGGTGCTGGTATTCGATGCGGCCACGCTCGCCGCGGACGTGGCCAAGCTCACCCAGGGGCGCAAGGTCGATGTGGTCTACGACCCGATTGGTCGCCTCTCCTTCGAAGCGTCGCTGGACAGCCTGCGTCCGCGCGGCCTGATGGTGTCGTTCGGCGCATCGTCGGGTGCGCCCGGCGCGGTCGAGCTGTCGACCCTCAACGGCAAGGGCTCGCTGTTCCTGACCCGGCCTTCCATCGTCGCGCACACGGCTTCCACAGCCGAATACCAGGAGCGCGCAGCCGACGTGCTGGCGGCGGTCGAGGCGGGCATCATCACCCCGCGGATCTGGAAGACCTACCCCTTGACCGAAGCGGCTCGCGCCCATGAGGCGCTCGAATCGGGTCAGTCCGCCGGGGCGATCATTCTCGCCCCATGACCCCGGACCTGCTCGACAGTCAGCACAGCGACGAGATCGCCGCCTTCCTTGCCGTGGCCAGCCAAGGCTCGTTCGTTGCTGCCGGTCGCTTGCTCCAGCGTCACCCTACGGTGATCTCCAAGCGTCTGGCCGCCATGGAAAAGCGGCTGGGCGTGCGCCTCATGGAGCGCTCCACTCGCCAGGTCCGGATTACCGAAGTCGGCGCCAAGCTGGAACAACGCCTGCGCGCAGCCCTGAGCCAAATCGTCGAAGCCGAGCAGCAGGCCACGTCAGGCGTTTCCCAGGTGCGCGGGGTCCTGCGCCTGGCGCTGCCAGCGGCCATGGGGCGCCTGTGGGTGGCCCCGTTGCTGCCCGAGTTCTTGAGCGCACACCCCGGTGTGTCGATCGTTGCCGACTACAGCGAGCACGTCGTCGACATCATCGAGCAAGGCTATGACCTGGCCCTGCGCATCGGCGAGCTGGAAGACAGCCGACTGATTGCCAACAAGCTCTGCGACCATCGCCGCATTCTCTGTGCATCCCCTGCCTACGTGGAACGCTGCGGCATGCCGCTGATGCCTGCAGATCTGGTCAGGCACAACTGCCTGCGTTTCAGCGGGCTGGCCTCGTTTCCGGAATGGAAGCTGCACCGCGCAGACCGTCAGGAAAGCGTGACCACGCAAGGCACCCTGACATCCAACGACAGCGAAACCCTGCTCAGCGCCGCAATGGCCGGCACGGGCATTCTGGGTGCGGGCGAATGGCTGATGAGCCGCCAGCTGGCGTCCGGCGACCTGGTTCAGATACTGCCCGACTGGCGATTGGACTCAGTGGGCGGAATCTACCTGATACGACCTTCTTCGAAGTTTCCGGCAGCGACCGTCCTGGCATTCAAGGCCTGGATCGAATCGCACTTCGTCGATGGGCCGCCTTGGGAGTAGATGTGCGGCGCAAGGGTCATGCTGGCGTCCGCCAACGAAATCGGAACCACGTCACAGTAGTAGCATATTGATATTAAAGACTCCCTTGACCCGTCCGATACCCTTTTCACTGTGCAACCAAAAGAAATGGCCATGTGCCATTATTCTTGTTGCTGGTGAAAGATGGATGATGTCATAATGTCATCATCGGCCACCACGTCCCGTATTTTGGAGCGTTGTGGCTTTGGTTGGCCGGACGTGGCGTTCGAAGGCTCGCGATGCTTCGCGATCATGCCCACCAACACCCGATCACGCTGTCAGTCACGATCCGACAGGATCGCCAGGGAACAATGGCGGCCTGGAGCACCGCGTAGCGCACCCATCAACGCGCCGGTTTCCAGGGTCTTTACAAATACTCGCGCACGCGAACCTATTCTCGTCCAGAGGGATGAGAACCACGCAAGCAAGGTTGCTTTTATAGTCCCAGAAATGGGATTGCTACACTGGAACACGATGAATCGATCTATCTGCCTGATGTTCGGCCTGCTTCTTTCCGGCTGCAATGGCATGCCAACTCCCTTTGTCAGCGATGCCGCCTACAAAGACGCTTTCATGGTCACCTCGAGTCTTCCCGCCCCTCTTCTGTATCAAGCCTCGGCCGTGCAATGGAATGAGGATTACGCGGTTTCTGCCAAGCACACCCCTTACCTCAGTGACGTTGCGCACCGTGGCCGTGGCGATGTGGTCTTCATCAAGCGCAAGGCTGCTGCGGCTCCCCACTGGCGTCAGGCATCGGTCGGCGAAAACGTCACCGCCGTCGGCTTCAGTCCACTGTTGATGCCCCTCAAAGGCAGCGGCAAGGTGAAGGAAGGCAAGTTGCTGCTCAGCAACCTCAACGATGGCGTGCTCTATTCCATCCACGACGGTCCGAGCGCCATGGGCATGTCGGGCGGTCCGGTGTATGCAGATGACGGCTCGGTAGTCGGTATCACGGTGGCATTCGTGCCGACGCGCTACACCCAGTCCATGACCAATACCGACCTGGCCGACGCCAAGCGGGTGAGTGTGTTCATGAGCTACAAGGAAATCGACAAGGAATGGCATCGCTTTCAGGGCGACGTCAAAGTACCTGCCCCAGTCATGGGCTATGTGACACGTTGAGTCGATGGGGGAACGGCGGGGATGTTGTCAAGGCGGGGGGCGTTGCGCAAGAAGCACGGCTCGGGCGGCCTTGGCAGCCGCCCAAGCCCCTCACTCATTTCTGAGCGCGAGCTGCGTCACGCAGTGCCTTGATCTTGTCATGGTTGCGCATGACGCCATCGAACTGCTTCTGGATCACGGCGCGTACCTCAGGGGTCACGTCATGGTTTTCCAGCGCTTTGGTGTAGCTCTTCTTGGCAACGTCTTCGCCGCGCTCTGCTTCGTTGAGCAGTGCGACGTCGTCCTTGCCGGTGATGGCCGACTTCAGGTCGACCCAACGACGGTGCAGATCGCCTGCAACGCTGGTGGTGGTTTCGGGTTCGCCACCCAGCTTGCGTACTTCGTTCTGCAGTTCTGCAGCACCGCTGGCGGTATCCGAAGCGGCGGCTGTGAAGACTGCCTTCAGTTCAGGGTTTTTGGTGTTTTCGGCGAGATCCTTGAAACCAGCCTCACCATCTTTCGATGTTTCGATGAGGTCGTTGAGTACCTTGATCGTTTCTTTATGAGCGTCGGTCATTTCAAAATCTCCTTGGTGGACGGTCTGGCTCAGACCCAAGAGGCAGCCATGGCGTAGGCATGGTACGTACGCTGTGTTTAGGTCGCCCTGTTTGGCGGAAGGTTCCGATTTTTTTGAAATGGGCGGCTTGCCAGTCTTTTCCGGCACGTTGTCGTGGATCGCAAATCGGCCAAATGTCCGTCGCCGTCAGGCGTCCGACCCAGGCGCGCCGGCCAACTCCCTGACCAGTCGGTCCAGCTCGTCGAGTTCAAACGGCTTGCGCAGCACCACGGCGCCGGCGATGGCATCCAGTGCAAGGGTGTCGGCATAGCCACTGATGAAGATGATCGGTAACTGCGGGACGAGTTGGCGTGCCTTGCGCGCCAATTCGGCGCCGTTCATCTCCGGCATCAGGAAGTCGATGACGGCTGCGGCGCAGCGCGTGTTGCCCAGTATCGCCAGAGCCTTGCCACCACAATCGGCCTCGAGCACCTGATAGCCCCGCACCCGCAGATCGTCGACCAGCACCGTGCGCACTGCATCGTCATCGTCGACCACCAGCACCGGTTGGGCGAGAGGGGCGAGCGCCACCGTGACGCTGGTCGGCTGCGGGTTGATGGAATTCGCGCGTGGACGCTCGGCCATGGGCAGTACCAGTTCGAAGGTCGAGCCTTGGCCCGGTTCACTGGTGATCTTCAGGTCGCCGCCACATTGACGGCACAGGCCGTAGACCTGCGCCAGACCCAGCCCGGTGCCACGGCCCGATTCCTTGGTGGTGAAGAACGGCTCGCACGCCTTGGCCAGCACTTCCGCGGACATGCCGGTACCACTGTCACTGACCCGGATCGATACGCTGGGCGGTGTACCCGGCGGAGCGGTCGGCGAGCATTTGACGGTGAACCAGCCGCCGTCGGGCATCGCGTCCCTGGCGTTCAGGGCGAGGTTGAGTATGGCCATTTCCAATTGCAGGGGGTCGGTGCTGACGAACAGGCTGCGGTCAGGCGTCTGCATGTCGATATTGATGTCGGGGCCCAGCGCGTTTCCAACCAGTTCGAAGGCCGCAGTGACGGTGTCGGCAAGGCTGACTGCCGATACGTTCAGCCGTTGCGTACGCGAGAACGCCAGCAGCTGCCCGGTCAGGCGAATGCCCTTTTCCGTGGACAGCGTCGCCCGAGTCACGTACTTAGAGGCCTTGGGATCACTCTCTACATGGCGATGCAGCAGCTCGAGGTTGCCTGAAATGCCCATCAGCAGGTTGTTGAAATCGTGGGCGATACCGCCCGTCAGTTGTCCGATTGCATCCAGGCGTTGGGCACGGTTCATCACCTGTTCGGCGACGATGCGTTGCGCAGACTCCTGTTCCAGTTCGGCGCGCTTCTGATCCAGCTCCAGTTCCAGACGCTGCCTGATGGTGGTTTCCAGGCGACGCTGCTTCTGCCGTTGCAGGTCCAGGCGCGCCGTGACCCGGCCGTCCTTGATGATCAGGATGACCAGCGGCAGAAACACCGTCGCCACCACCAGGGCCAGGGCGGCGGGCGCACCGATGGCGCGGGCGTTGATGGCCGACAGCAACAGCCAGCCGATCACTGGCAGGATGGCCGTGAGCAGCAATTGCCGACGGGTGACTGCGCCTGCACGGTTGCTCAGCGTGACCACGTTCAGCCAACCCTGATCGGCCTGAAAAAGCATCGTTGAAACAGCCAGGCAGGCCAGCGCTGCAGCGGTGTGGACCGCCATGGCATTGAACAGCAGCACCGAGTACAAATCCTTGACGCCGTAGGCATAGCCCAGCAGGCCGATGCCGGCCAGGCCGAAGGCGAGCAGGGCAAGTACATCGCAGGCTTTGTGGCGGCCAGCCAACTGGGCCATGCGGGCCACGCCCAGCAAAGCCAGGCAGCTCGCCGTGGCCGTCGAAACGCTACCGACCAAGAGCGCCGAAGGCGGAAACAGCCAGGCGTTCAGCGCCGGGCTCAAGACGTCTGCACCGAGCAACAGGTGTGTGCCCAGCAAGGCGAATGCGCTGGTCGAAGCCAGGCCCGCAAGCAACCAGCTGGGTCGCGCGCGACGTCCCAGGAGGCTGGACAGCGCCAGACCGCAAAGCGCCATGGCCGTCAACGGCGACATGCCCATCAGGCCCGCAAAGAGATAGCCCAGCAATGGCTGGCCAAGCACATATTCGCAGAGTGCCGTGGCACCGGTAAGCAGGGCCACCCATGACAACAGCTTGGCCACCCACCTGACCGATGTTGCGGCATGCAGACGGCTCAGTCCCCAGCCGGAGGTGTGGGCACCGGTATCCAGGTCGTCGTCGGGTGCGTGCATCGGCAATGGGACTCCGTGATGGGATGGTCGATCGAGGGCAGGTCGGCGCGGGGCGACGGACCGGGCATGGCGATGACATTTGTAGAGCCAATGCCGCCAATTCTCAAGCCTTTGGCATCGACCCTCGCCACGGGAAACTGCAGCCACGACTTGGCAGGCGGGGAATTGCTGCCGGCTGGCAAACCCTCGTGGAGCTCAGCAATCTGGCCACGCGGGCAAGGCAATCGGGACTGCCACGAGGCTTCGCCCAGCCTTGTCGCCTTGGCCATTCATATTCAGAGATCACCATGACACACATTCAGCAGGTACACGACGTCGTTGCGCGAACGCTATGGGGGGAGGCTCGTGGCGAAGGCATCGCCGGGCAGATAGCGGTGGCGTGGGTCATCCGCAACCGTGTGCATGATGCCAACCGCCGATCCTGGTGGGGCGAGGGCTACATCGGCGTGTGTCACAAATCCTGGCAGTTCAGTTGCTGGAACCCTGGTGACCCCAACTACCCCTACCTCAGCGGCGCTCGTCCCATTCCGCAGGCGCAATGGGCGCAGGCCCTGGCGGTGGCCGAGCAGGTCATCGCTGGCCGTACGGCGGACCCCACCGACGGTGCCACGCATTACCATGCGTTGCGCCTGTCCCCACCGCCAGCCTGGGCCGCTGGCGCGACGCGTACGCTAGTACTCGGCGGCCATGCGTTCTTCAAGGATGTGCCTTGAGCCCAGGTGCCGCTGAGGAAAAACCAGGCAGCGTTACAATCGGCGCAACAGTGTTTCACCCATCCACGCCGGGGCGATTTGTCGCAGCTGTCGGTTTTTTTTGATATCGTTGCGTAACTAACTAATTAGTTAATGCTGTGACGGCGCCCGTCGTTCCTCTTCGGAACCTGATCGGGAAGCCGTGCAGGTCGTGAAAGTGCGTCACGAACATCGTCCCGACAAGCGTGTCGCGATGGCTTGCCTACACTTTGCTCAACCTTCCAGAAACGTTCATGCGTCAACAGGATCATGCAACATGACTAAGCCTCAACCTTCACCAGCGGTGCGCCGCTGGCCCATCTGGGTCGCCGCCTTGGGCGTACTCGTGTTCGGACTGCTCTACCTTGCGGGCGGGGGCTACCTCGCCAGCCTGGGCGGCAGCTGGTATTTCCTGCTGGCCGGCCTGGGCATGACCGTTGCCGCCATTGCTCTATTCAAGTCACGCCTGCTCGGCGCATGGCTGTTCGCAGCGGTCATGGTGCTGTCGGTGATCTGGGCGCTGGTCGACGCCGGGCTCAACTTCTGGCCGCAGATTTCCCGTCTGTTCGCGCTCGGCGTGCTGAGCCTGGTGGTGGCACTGGCCTATCCGACCTTGCGTCGCGCCAATGGGCTGAACGGCGGTCGCGCCGGCTATGCGCTCGGCGCGCTGCTGGCCGTGGCCGTCGTGGCGGGCGCCGCCGGCATGTTCGTGCCGCATGCCTCGGTCGCCCCGACCGGCGAAGGCCCAGGCCTGACTCAGGTCACGCCGGCCAACGCGCAGAAGGACTGGGCCCATTACGGCAACGATGAAGGCGGCAACCGCTTCGCCGCTCTCGACCAGATCAATCGCGGCAACGTCGCCGATCTGGTTCCGGCCTGGACCTACCACACCGGTGACGTCGCCATCAGCAATGGCAACGGCGCTGAAGACCAGGCCACGCCGCTGCAGGTGGGTGACAAGGTGTTCATCTGCACTCCGCACAACAACATCATTGCGCTGAACGCCGACACCGGCAAAGAGCTGTGGAAAAACCAGATCAATGCTCAGGCTGCGGTCTGGCAGCGTTGCCGTGGCCTGGCCTACTTCGACGCCAGCAGTGCGGTGGTGGAGTCGAGCGAAGGCAATACGCCGGTCAAGGCTGTTGCGGTCGCGCCGGGTGCCAATTGCCAGCGTCGCTTGTTGACCAACACCATCGATGCTCGCCTGATTGCCGTGGATGCCGACACGGGCGAGTTCTGTGAAGGTTTTGGCAACAAGGGTCAGGTGGACCTGAAAGCGGGCCTGGGGAATGTCCCGGATTCCTACTATCAGTTGTCCTCCGCGCCGTTGATGGCCGGTACCACGGTAGTGGTCGGTGGTCGTGTCGCCGACAACGTCCAGGCCGACATGCCGGGCGGTGTAATCCGCGGTTTCGATGTGGTCACTGGCGAAATGCGCTGGGCGTTTGATCCGGGCAACCCCGAGGACAAGCAGGCGCCGACCGGCGACAACACCTATGTGCGCAGCACGCCCAACAGCTGGGCACCGATGTCGTACGATCCGAAGATGAACACCGTGTTCCTGCCCATGGGCAGTTCGTCGACCGATATCTACGGTGTCGAGCGCACGCCGCTGAATCACCGCTATGGTGCTTCGATCCTGGCGTTGAACGCGACCACCGGTGAAGAGAAGTGGGTCTACCAGACCGTGCGCAACGACCTCTGGGACTTCGACCTGCCCATGCAGCCAACCCTGATGGACTTCCCCAAGCCTGACGGCAGCAGTGTGCCGGCAGTGGTGATCGGCACCAAGGCGGGGCAGATCTATGTGCTGGACCGCGCGACCGGTCAACCGCTGACGGCCGTGCAGGACATTCCAGTCAAGGGCTCGGACATTCCTGGCGAACCCTATGCCAAGACTCAGCCGCTGTCGGTGGGCATGCCGCAGATCGGCGCGCAACACCTGACCGAGTCGGACATGTGGGGTGCGACTCCGTTCGACCAGATGCTGTGCCGGATCTCGTTCAAGAAAATGCGCTATGAGGGTCTGTACACCGCGCCGGGTACCGATGTGTCGCTCAGCTTCCCGGGGTCTCTGGGTGGGATGAACTGGGGCAGCCTGTCGACCGATCCGGTGCATGGCTTCATCTTCGTGAATGACATGCGTCTGGGCCTGTGGGTGCAGATGGTGCCTCAGCAGAAGGATGCCAAGGCGTCTTCGGGTGGCGAAGCGCTCAACACCGGCATGGGCGCGGTACCGCTCAAGGGCACGCCGTATGCGGTGAACAAGAACCGCTTCCTGTCTATCGCCGGTATTCCTTGCCAGGCGCCACCGTTCGGTACCCTGACCGCAATCGACATGAAGACCCAGAAAGTTGCCTGGCAGGTGCCGGTGGGGACCGTGGAAGATACCGGGCCGCTGGGTGTGAAAATGCACCTGCCGCTGCCGATCGGCATGCCGACACTGGGCGGCACGCTGTCGACCCAGGGCGGCCTGGTGTTCATTGCCGGTACCCAGGATTACTACCTGCGTGCGTTCAACTCGGCCACCGGCGAAGAGGCCTGGAAGGCTCGTCTGCCGGTTGGCAGCCAGGGCGGCCCGATGACCTTCGTCTCGCCCAAGACGGGCAAGCAGTACGTGGTCATCACCGCGGGTGGTGCGCGCCAGTCGCCGGATCGCGGTGACTACGTGATCGCCTACGCGCTACCCGACAAGAAGTAACCCCCACGCCGCGTGCACGGTACTCGCCGTGTACCCGGCGAACCGTGTCGACGCCGGACGCGGCTTGCGCCATCCCTGTAGCAGCGGCGCGAGCCGCGTCGGCGGCGCATGCGGTGTATCAGACAATCCGCGTTGAGGCCGGACGCGGCTTGCGCCGCTGCTACAGGGGATCGCAGCGTCAATGTTGCACGCGGTGTACCAGGCAAACCGCGTCAACGGTTCACGCGGTGTGTCTACTTGCGCCGGGCGTCAAATCACCTGGGCAATGACCTGAACATTGCCCGCCATGCTGACCTCATCATCCACGCTCTTGCCCAACAGGCTTTGCCCCAAGGGCGAGCGCGGGGTGATGACCATGACCGGGCAGCCTTCGAAATCCAGCTTCAACCCCGCCGCATCGGGCCCCAGGAAAAACCACTGGCGCACACCGCTTTCCGAATCCAGCGCCACCAGTGCGCCCAGTTCGATCCCTGCCTGAAGATCACGCAACTGCAGTGCACGGAATTTCGCCAACCCGTGGCGAATCTCTTCCATGCGCCGCGCTTGCCCGGTGGCCAGGTAGGACGCCTCCAACCCGAGCGTGTCGTACTTGTTCTCGGCCACGTTCTCTTCATGGGTGGCGGTTTCATAGGCCGTCTGCGCGGCACGCTGAGCCACGTCCAGATCAACGGTCAGGCGTTCGATGATGGCTTGCAACAGGGCAGGTTTGTTCATGGTTGGACTGAGGGTGGGAACGAGCGGGCAATTGTCGCACGAACCGCCTTTAGTGCTTCTGTGCGCGGACGTTTATGCGGACAATAGCCGGCTTTGTGTAAACGTTTGCGTTGGAGTCAGCCATGAAGGCCACCTGGGACATTTTCTGCACGGTCGTGGACAACTACGGCGACATCGGCATCACCTGGCGCCTGGCCCGGCAGCTGCAGGTCGAGCACGGTATGCAGGTGCGCCTGTGGGTCGACGATCTGGTGCCATTCGCCCGTTTGTGGCCTGCCGCCAGCGCCGAACAGCCGCAGCAGTGGCATGACGGCGTGGAAGTCCGCCATTGGCGCGGCGCATGGCAGGCCACCGAGGTTGCCGATGTGGTGGTAGGTGCCTTCGCCTGCAAGCTGCCGCCTGAATACGTCGACGCCATGGCAGCGCGCAGCCCGTCCCCGTTATGGTTGAACCTTGATTACCTCAGCGCCGAAACCTGGGTCGATGGCTGCCATGGCCTGCCGTCGCCGCAGCCGGGCGGGCTGCGCAAGTTCTTCTTCTTTCCCGGCTTCACCACCGGTACCGGCGGTTTGCTGCGCGAAGCCTGCCTGGTCGAGCACCGCGAGGCCTTCGAAGCCGATCCCGCAGCGCGGCAGAGGTTTCTGGCCGGGCTGGGTGTCGAGCCCGAACCGGGCGCCCGCCTGTTGTCGCTGTTCGCCTATGAGCACAGCGGGCTGGGGTCGTGGCTGGATGCCCTGGCCGATGACACGCGCAGCAACCACCTGCTGGTCCCCGAAGGCCGAGTGCTGGCCGACGTGCGCCAATGGTTGGGCGAGGCATCGCTGGACGTCGGCAGCCAGGTACAACGGGGCAGCCTGAAGGTGCAGGTGCTGCCGTTCGTCCGTCAGAGCGAGTACGACCGGCTGCTGTGGTGCTGCGATTTCAATGCCGTGCGCGGTGAGGACTCGTTCGTTCGCGCCCAGTGGGCGGCCGCACCGATGGTCTGGCATATCTATGTCCAGGAGGAATACGCGCACTGGGAAAAACTCGAGGCGTTTCTCGATCGCTACGGCCAGGGCCTCTCGCCCGCAGCCTATGCCGCGTTGCGCGGGCTGTGGCGGGCCTGGAACCAGAGCGTGGAGGGCGCCGACATCGGCCCGGCATGGCGCGAGGCCATTCGGCACTGGCCGGAACTGGTCGCGCACGCGCGGCAATGGTGCGCCACACAGGCCGCTCAGCCTGATCTTGCAACGACGCTGGTGCAGTTTTACCGAAATTGGCTATGATACGCGGCCTAGATTTTTGTAAATCACCATCCAAATTCGGATATTCGTAATGAAAACTGGTAAAGAACTGAAACCCGGTACCGTGATCCGTATCGACAACGACCCTTGGTTGGTTCAGAAAGCTGAATTCACCAAGTCGGGCCGTAACAGCGCGATCATGAAGACCAAGCTGAAGAACCTGCTGACCGGCTACAAGACCGAAACCGTCTACAGTGCCGACGACAAGCTGGACGACGTGATCCTGGACCGCAAGGAAGCGACCCTGTCGTTCATCAGCGGTGACAGCTACACGTTCATGGATACCACCGACTACACCATGTACGAACTGAACGCCGAAGACATCGAGGCCGTTCTGCCGTTCGTCGAAGAAGGCATGACCGACGTCTGCGAAGCCGTGTTCTTCGAAGAGCGTCTGGTCAGCGTCGAGCTGCCGACCACCATCGTGCGCCAGGTCGACTACACCGAAGGTTCCGCTCGCGGCGACACTTCGGGCAAGGTGATGAAGCCTGCCAAACTGAAGAACGGTACCGAGCTGAGCGTTGCGGACTTCATCGAGATCGGCGACATGATCGAGATCGACACCCGTGAAGGCGGTTCGTACAAAGGTCGCGCCAAGTAAGCTTCCGGCCTGCTTGACTGCGATGCAAAAACCCGACCTTGAGTCGGGTTTTTTTATGCCCAATCACCGCCTATTCCGTAGGAGCGGTCATCGGCCGCGAAAAATTCACCACGGTATACCTGTCACACCGCAGTGCTCTTTTCGCGGCCACTGGCCGCTCCTACAGGCCGGTGGGGCGGGGGGGTCAATGCGAATGCCTGGGCACCTCGGACCCCCTGCAGCCGACCAGGAAATCGAAATCACAGCCCTGGTCAGCCTGCATCACGTGGTCGATGTACAGCTGCCGATAGCCGCCCACCAGCAACGATTGCGCCGGTGCCTGCCAGTCGGCCAGGCGGGCCTGCAGTTCGCTGTCGGGAATGTCCAGGTGCAACCGCCCGCTGGCGCAGTCCAGCTCGATGAAATCACCCTCGCGAACCACTGCCAGTGGGCCCCCGGCGGCCGCTTCCGGCGCCACGTGCAGCACCACCGTGCCGTAGGCCGTGCCGCTCATGCGCGCATCCGAGATGCGCACCATATCGGTCACTCCCTGTGCCAGCAGCTTGGCCGGCAGGCCCATGTTGCCGACCTCGGCCATGCCTGGATAACCCTTGGGTCCACAGTTCTTCATGACCAGGATGGAGCTGGCGTCCACGTCCAGGTCCGGATCGTTGATGCGTGCCTTGTACATGTCGAAGTTTTCGAACACCACTGCGCGGCCGCGATGGGTCATCAGCGCCGGGGTCGCGGCCGAGGGCTTGAGCACTGCCCCCAGCGGCGCCAGGTTACCGCGTAACACGCAGATTCCGCCGTCGGCCACCAATGGGTTGTCGATAGCGCGGATCACCTCGTCCTCGCCATAGATCGGCGAATGCTGCACGTTCTGCCACAGTGACTGACCGTTGACCGTCAAGGCGTCTGGATGAGGAATCAGGCCGTTTTCACCCAGGCGTCGCAGCACGGCTGGCAGGCCGCCGGCATAGTAGAACTCTTCCATCAGGAAGCGCCCGGAGGGCTGCAGGTCCACCAGGGTCGGCGTGCCACGGCCGATCCGGGTCCAGTCGTCGAGCTCCAGCTCGACGCCGATACGCCCGGCAATCGCCTTGAGATGGATCACCGCATTGGTCGATCCGCCAATGGCCGCATTGACCCGGATAGCGTTTTCGAACGCCTCTTTAGTCAGGATCTTGGACAGGCGCAAGTCTTCGCGGACCATCGCCACCGCCCGCATGCCGGACATGTGCGCCAGCACGTAGCGGCGCGAATCCACCGCCGGAATGGCCGCATTGTGCGGCAGCGAGGTGCCCAGTGCCTCGGCCATGCAGGCCATGGTGGAGGCCGTGCCCATGGTGTTGCAGGTACCGGCCGAGCGCGACATGCCGGCTTCGGCGGAGAGAAATTCGTCCAGGCTGATCTGGCCGGCCTTGTACGACTCATGCATCTGCCAGACGATGGTGCCAGCACCGATGTCCTTGCCCTTGTGCTTGCCGTTGAGCATCGGCCCGCCCGTGACCACGATGGCCGGTACGTCGCAGCTCGCCGCGCCCATCAGCAGGGCAGGGGTGGTCTTGTCGCAGCCGGTGAGCAGCACCACGCCGTCGATCGGGTTGCCGCGAATGGCTTCCTCGACGTCCATGCTCGCCAGGTTGCGGGTCAGCATCGCCGTGGGCCGCAGGTTGGACTCGCCATTGGAGAACACCGGGAATTCCACCGGAAAACCACCGGCTTCGATCACGCCCCGCTTGACGTGTTCGGCGATGGTACGGAAGTGGGCGTTGCACGGCGTCAGCTCGGACCAGGTGTTGCAGATGCCGATGATCGGCTTGCCGTTGAACTGGTGGTCGGCGATGCCTTGGTTCTTCATCCAGCTGCGGTACATGAAGCCGTTCTTGTCTGCCGTACCGAACCATTGGGCCGAGCGCAGGGGCGTTTTGTTATCAGGCATGGTGGCTCTCTTATTGTAAGACTTGTTTTTGTGTATGCCCTAAAAATAGGCCATTGAAACGACGATTGGAAGAGCTTGTACAGTAAATAGTAATACTATAAAGTCGATTTCAATGAGGGCTGCAGGCTTCAGCGAGACACCGGCGAGTGTCCGTACAGCCGTCGCACGTCAACGACCATAAGAACAAGAAAGTGGAGATCGATCCCATGAGCCAGGAACTGGGGCTTATACGCCGCATCACCTTCAAATTGATTCCGTTCCTGATCCTGCTGTACCTGATTGCCTACGTGGACCGTTCCGCTGTGGGCTTCGCCAAGCTGCACATGGGCGCGGACGTGGGCATCGGCGATGCGGCCTACGGCCTGGGTGCCGGGTTGTTCTTCATCGGCTACTTTCTTCTGGAAATTCCCAGCAACCTGATGCTCGAACGCTTCGGCGCACGCCGCTGGTTCGCGCGCATCATGATCACCTGGGGCGCCATCACCATCGGCATGGCCTTCGTGCAGGGGCCGCACAGCTTCTATGTCATGCGCTTTCTGCTGGGCGCTGCCGAAGCGGGCTTCTTCCCCGGCGTGCTGTACTACATCACGCAGTGGTTTCCGGTCCGTCATCGCGGCAAGATCCTCGGCCTGTTTATCCTGTCCCAGCCCATCGCCATGATGATCACCGGGCCAGTGTCCGGTGCGCTGCTGGGCATGGACGGCGTACTGGGCCTGCATGGCTGGCAGTGGCTGTTCATCGTCATCGGCACCCCGGCCATCCTGCTCACCTGGCCGGTGCTGCGCTGGCTGCCCGACGGCCCGCAGCAGGTCAAATGGATGAACCAGGAGGAAAAGAACTGGCTGGCCAACGAACTCGAGAAGGACCTGCAGGCCTATGGGCAGACCCGGCATGGCAACCCACTGCACGCGCTCAAGGATTTTCGCGTGTTGCTGCTGGCGCTGTTCTACCTGCCGGTCACCTTGAGCATCTATGGCCTGGGCCTGTGGTTACCGACCCTGATCAAACAGTTCGGCGGCAGTGACCTGACCACCGGTTTCGTGTCGTCGGTGCCTTATGTATTCGGCATCGTCGGTCTGTTGCTCATCCCGCGCAGTTCCGATCGCCTCAACGACCGCTACGGTCACCTGGCCGTGCTGTACGTGCTGGGCGCTGTCGGCCTGTTCCTAAGCGCCTGGCTGAGTGTGCCGGCGGCGCAGCTGGCGGCTTTGTGCCTGGTAGCGTTCAGCCTGTTCTCCTGCACGGCGGTGTTCTGGACCCTGCCGGGCCGCTTCTTCGCCGGTGCCAGTGCGGCGGCGGGCATTGCCCTGATCAACTCGGTGGGCAACCTGGGCGGCTACATCGGGCCGTTCGTGATCGGCGCACTCAAGGAGTACACCGGCAACCTGGCCAGCGGCCTGTATTTTCTCAGCGGCGTGATGGTGTTCGGGCTACTGCTGACCGCAGTGGTCTACCAGCTCCTGGAGCGCCGCCACGTGCTGCCGGCCGATGCGTTCGCCGCCAGCGCCCGTACCTGAATTCAGCAAGAGGAAGCGATCATGCATCTGGTGCAATTCGAATTGAAAGACGGGCAACGTCGGGTGGGGTTGGTCGATGGCGACCGCGTGCACGAAGTGCGCGGCGCCCACAGTGTCCGCGAGCTGGCCATGAACGCCATTGCCGCAGGCCACGGCCTGGCCCAGGCGGTGGACGGGTGTGGCCTGGGTGAACAGCATGACTACGCGCAGCTGCTCGAACAGGGTCGCGTTCTCGCGCCTCTGGATCACCCCGACCCGGCCCATATGCTGGTGACCGGCACCGGCCTGACCCACCTGGGCAGCGCCGCCACCCGCGACAAGATGCACCAGCAAAGCGGTGACGCCGCCGTTACCGACAGCATGAAAGTGTTCCAGTGGGGCGTGGAGGGCGGCAAGCCTGCTGCAGGCCGGCCTGGCGTGCAGCCGGAGTGGTTCTACAAAGGCGATGGCAGCATTGTCGTGCGGCCCGGCCAGGCATTCCCGGTCCCGCCGTTTGCCGAGGACGCCGGCGAAGAGCCCGAGCTGGGTGGGCTGTACGTGATCGGCCCGGACCGACGGCCGTATCGCGTGGGGTTCGCCCTGGGCAATGAGTTCTCCGACCACGTGATGGAGCGCAAGAACTACCTTTACCTCGCCCATTCCAAGCTGCGCAGCTGCAGCTACGGCCCCGAGCTGCGCGTGGGTGAGCTGCCCGAGCACCTGTCCGGCACCAGCCGTATCCGCCGGGCTGGCGAGGTGATCTGGGAGAAGGAATTTCTCAGTGGCGAAGCGAACATGTGCCACAGCTTCGACAACCTCGAGTACCACCATTTCAAGTACGCGCAGTTTCTCAACCCTGGCGACGTGCATGTGCACTTCTTCGGCACCGCCACCCTGTCGTTCGCCGACGGCGTCGTCACCCAGCTGGGTGACCAGTTCGAGATCAGCCTGCCCGCCTTCGGCGCGCCGCTGGTGAACAGCGTCGGCCAGGCCGAGGCCGCCTTCACGCCGGGCAGCGTGGGCATCCTGTAGCGCGTGCGGGCGAGCAGGCCAGAGGCGCACATCGCGGTTATCATGGTCGGACATCACCCCGGAGATCCGACCATGAGTCTGCCTATCGCGCTGCAAACCTGCGACATGCTGCTGATCGACACCCTGCACGCCTTCGATTTTTCCTTCGACGAGGAGCACACCCTGCACATCCAGTGCATGGACGGCCGCGAACTCAAGCGCTGGCAGTTCACCCTGCAAGAACAGCAGGTCGCCCAGCCCGGCGCCGAACCGAACAGCTTCGTCATCAGCCAGGCCGGCGTGTCTCACCAACTGACGTGCCTCAGCGCGTTTTCGGCCCGCGACGAAGAAGATGAAACCCAGGCTTGAACGCGGCGGTCTCTAGAGTCCGATCCACGTTCGCTCCTGCTGCCGCTACAACACTCGGTGCCACGAAAAATCGGCCACTCACAACAGGCTCGGAGAGACCTTCATGAAGCGAGTTCTGCTATCTATGCTTGTCAACGGTTTGGTCCTGACCTCACTGCACGCCGGCGCAGCCGAAAAATACGACCTGCTGGTGGGCACCTATACCCAAGGCGCCAGCGAAGGCATCTACCGCTATGCCTTCGACAGCGCTACCGGCCAGATCGAGGCGCAGCCACGGCAAACATTCAAGAGTTCCAACCCCTCCTGGCTGACCTTGTCCCAGGATCAGCGGCGTCTGTTCGTGGTCAACGAAAACGGCCCCGGGCAGAAAGAAGTGGTCGGCAAAGTCAGCAGTTTCACAGTGGGCGGCAACACCCACGAACTCAGCCAGGTCAGCCAGGTGGCCACCCGGGGCGATGAACCGACCCATTCCAGCCTGAGCCAGGACGGGCGCTACCTGTTCGTTTCCAACTATGCCGTGAACGCCAATCCAGGTGGCAGCCTGAGCGTGTTCAAGGTGGCCGAGAACGGCACGCTCAGCGAGGTGGTGCAACAGCTCAAGCACGTTGCCAGCCAGGTGAATCCCGAGCGTCAGGCCGGGCCGCATGTGCATTCGGTGGTATCGCTGCCCTCTGGCAACTACGTCTATGCCAGCGACCTGGGCGCTGACCGGGTGTACGTGTACCGCTACCAGCCCGAGTCTGCCCAGCGTCCACTGGTGCCGGCGCAACCTGCCTCGGTCCAGCTGCCGAACGGCAGTGGCCCGCGTCATCTGCTGTTCAGTCGCGATGGCAAGCACGCCTACCTGACCCTGGAAATGAGCGGCCAACTGGCCATGTTCGACGTCAGGGACGGCAACCTGGTACGCCAGCAACTGCTCGAACTGGGCACGGCCGGCAAGCAAAGCGCCAGCGGCGCGTTGCACCTGTCGGCCGATGGCCGCTTTCTCTATGTGAGCAACCGCGGCACGGCGAATCAGATGCTGGTGTTCAGCGTTGCAGCCGGCAATGGCCAGCTCGAGGAAATCCAGCGCCGTGACGTGGACGGCGATCATCCGCGTGAATTCACCCTCGACCCTACCGGCCACTTCCTGTTGATCGCCAACCAGAAAAGCAACCAGATCACCGTGCTCAAGCGCGATGCGAGCACCGGCATGCTGGGTGAGACGGTGCAGCGCTTCGCGCAGGATGCCCCCTCGGACGTGAAATTCCTGACACGGTGATGGTCGTCCGTTGACCCCCGGCTGCGCGGCAGTGCGCGCAACCGGGGGAACGCCGCCTCAGCCTGTGACCTGCACGCTGCTCAAGCCGTTGCCCAGGCGCCGCACCTGAATCTGCACCGGAATGCGCTCGTGCATCTCCTGCACGTGGGAAATCACTGCCACCTTGCGGCCCTGCGCCTGCAGGCCGTCGAGGGCGTCCATGGCCAGCTGCAGCGACTCGGGGTCGAGGCTGCCGAAGCCTTCGTCGATGAACAGCGACTCGATGCGCAGTGTGCTCGAGGCCATCGACGCCAGGCCCAAAGCCAATGCCAGTGAAACCAGAAACGTTTCCCCGCCCGACAACGAATGCACCGAGCGCAGTTCGTCGCCCATTTCCGTGTCCAGCACCAGTAACCCGAGCATGCTGCCGCCGCGCTTGAGCCGGTAGCGCCGCACCAGTTGGCGCAGTTGCACGTTGGCGTGGTGCACCAGCAAATCGAGGTTGTAGGCCTGGGCAATCTTGCGGAAGCGATCGCCCTCGGCCGAGCCGATCAGCGCCGCCAGTCGCGCGCAGCGCTGGTAGAGCGCATCGGCCTCGGCAATCTGCGTCTGCAGGGCCTGGTTGGCACCGTGCCGGCGCTGGTCTTCGGTCTGCCGGGCGCGCAGTTCGGCGCAGTGATGTTCCTGCCGTTCGGCGTCCAGCAGCAGGGCGGCGTGTTGTGCGTCCAGTGCTTCGACGCTGGCTATCGCGTCGAGCTCTGCGCGATGGGCCTGCTGGCGCTGTTCGCGTTCGTGCAAGCGGATGCGCGCCTGTTCCAAGGCCTTTTCCGTGGTTTGCAGGCGGCTGCGCAGCTCATCGACCTGGGCTTCATCGATGGCGAGCAGTGCCCGCAACCCATCGTCGTCCAGTTGCGGACGCTGCTCGCGCCAGGCGTGCAGGGCTTGCTGCACGTCGGCCAGGGCTCGCTGCAGTTGGGCCTGCTGCTGAGTGTCGGCCTCCAGGGCGCTGGCGGTCTGCACTGTCTGGGTTCGTAGATCCTGTTGCTGGCGGTCGACTTGCCGTTCCTGCTCGCGCGCCGTCTCGACCTGATCGTGCAAGGCCGTCTGCCAGGCGGCAGCCTGGGCATGCTCGCCCAGCAATTCGCGCAGCCGTGCTTCGCAGGTCTGCAGGTGCGTGGACAGTGCCGCGACCCGCTGGCGTTGCTGCTCGCAGTCGGTTTGGTGCCGCGCATGCTCGCTGCGGGCCTGCTCGATGCGGCGCGCGCGGGTGTCGAACTCGGCCTGTTCCTCGTCCCGTTGCTCGATCTGTGCCAGACGCTCGCCGATGCTCTGCTCCAGCGCCATGAACGTCTGTGCCGGTTGCTCGCGCAGGGCCTGCAGACGAGCGGCGGGCAACTGGCTGGCCAACGCCTGCAGCTCTTCGTCGAGCCGTTGCCGGTCGGCGTCAACGTGGGCCTGATGCGCCTGCAGCGTCTGCCGCGCCTGCTGGCTGGTTTCCCCGGCTTGCGCCACGGCACGCTGCAAGGTGGTTGCCTGCTGTTGCAAGGCCAGCAGGCTGTTCTGCTGCCGTTCATCCTCATCGATCAGGCGAGTGTGGCTGGCCACGGTGTCGCGCAGCCAGTCATCCGCCTGCTTGGCGTCGGCAAGGGCAGGGTAGAGCGGATGCCGGGCCAACTCGGCGCCATCCGGCTGGTCGAGCAATTGTTGCTCCTGCGCCTTGAGCTGCTTGTGCTGCTCGATCAGCGCGCCGACTTCGGTACGCAGCTCGATCAGGCGTTCGGACAGCGGCTTCAGCGCAGCGCGCGCGCGTTGCTCTTCATCGTCATCGTGCGCCGATAGCGCCTGCAACAGCGCCTCGGGAGCGTGATAGGGGTGCTCGACACTGCCACAGACCGGGCAGGGCTGTTCGGGCTGCAACCGTTCGCGCAACTGTTCGACGCTTTCGCTGCGGGCCAGTCGCTGGCGTTCGAGCAGTTGCAGGGTCAACGTCAGGGCTTGCTCGGCCTGTTCGTGGGCCGCGCGGACCTCCAGCCCCTGCGCGGTCAGTTGCTCGCGCCGGGCCAGCAAGGTGGCCTGCTGCTGGCGTCCTTGTTCAAGACGTTCCTGGACAGCGTTGCGCCGCTGCCACAGCCGTTCCAGTTCCTGTACACCGCGCAGCGCCAGGCGTTGCTGTTGCAGACGTTGGGTCAGTTGCTGCAAGCGCTCAGGCAGCACCTCGACGCCGCACGGGGCATGCTGAAAGACGCGGGCAAGGTCCGTTTGATGCGCTTCCAGGCTCGTCTGTGTGGCGTGTGCCTGCGCCTGCAAGTCTGGCAGCTCGGTCTGACCCTGGCGCAGGCGACTGCTCAGCGTCACCACGTGCTGCAGGCGTGGCAGGTAGGCGTTCCAGGTGGTGGCCAGCGGTGCCAGCTCGGCGCTGCGTTCGAGCGAATCGGCGACCTGCTGCAGGCGTTTGCCAGTCTCGGCCTGTTGCTGCTCCATGCCCAGCAACGCCTGCGCCCCGGACGAAAGCTGCCGCTCGGCTTCGGCCAGCGCCGGACTCAGGGGTTCTAGCTCGGCCTGCAATCGGCTCCGGTTCGACTGCTCGTCGAAGGCCTGCTGCAACCGGGGCTGCGCTTCGGCCTGTTGCGCCAACGCCTGTTGCAGCGTGCGCTCGGCCTGTTCGCGTTGCTCGTCCAGTTGCTGGCGCTGCAGCGCTTGCTGTTGCTGCCGCGAACGCGACAGCTCGATGCGTTCGGCCAAGGGCAGGAGTTGGGTGCGCACTTCCTGCTCGCGGCCGAACAAGTAGCGTTGCGGTGCCAGTTGTTCGAGCATGTGCAGTTGCAAACGCTGCTCGGCGCCTGCTTCCCACGCCTGGGACGCGTCTTCCACCTGCTGCCGTGCCGCCTGGCAGTCGTCGGTCAGGCGCTGGTCTTCGCGGTGCCACTCCTGCTGCCGTTCCACCTCCTTGAGGCGCGCTTGCTGCTGGCGCAGTTGCTCGCTGGCGCTCTGGAACTCCAGGTCCAGGGCCGCACGGGCCTCGACCGCCAGTGGCGCGATACCGGTGGCCTGGTCCTGCCAGTGCTTGAGCTGCTCGCGGGCGTCGCGGCTCTTTTCGAAGGCGCGCTTGCCCAGGCGCGTGTACAGCGCCGTGTCGGTAAGCTTTTCCAGCAGCTCGCTGCGCTCGTTGTCATCGGCCTTGAGGAAGGCACTGAACTCGCTCTGCGCCAACATCACCGCACGGGTGAACTGTTCGAAGTTGAGCCCCAGGCGAGCCTCGAGCAGTTGCTTGTATTCACCTTTCTGGCTGGCCAGCAGTTGGTCGTTGTCCAGGTCGCGCAGCGACTGCCGGCTGTTCTGCAACTTGCCGCCGGGTTTGTCCCGTGCGCGGTTGGCTTCCCAGCGCGCGCGATAGCGACGACCGTCGACGCCGAGGAAATCCACTTCCGCGTAGCCTGCCCCGGTACCACGACGCAACAAGGTGCGCGGGTCGTAACTGCCGATCTCGCCATCGGCGTCCGGCACCTTGGCGCTCTGCGACGCGTTGCCCAGGCGCGGCACGGCGCCGAACAAGGCCAGGCACAGGGCATCGAGCAAAGTGCTCTTGCCCGCGCCAGTGGGGCCAGTAATGGCGAACAGACCAGCACTGGCCAGTGGTTCGGCAGTGAAATCCAATTCGAACGGGCCGGCCAGCGAGGCCAGGTTCTTCAGGCGAATGGCCAGGATCTTCATGGGGTTTCGCCCTCCAACTGCACTTCCTGCAACAACCGAGCAAAGTCATCCAGGGTCTGTTCGTCCACCTCGCTGCCATAACTGTCCAGCCAGGCGCGGCTGAACAGTTCGTGGGGGCTGAGCTGATCCAGTTCGATCAAGGCACCGACGTCTTCGTTGTCGGCGTTGGCGCGCCCGGCGTACTCGGCGGCGATCCGCACCAGACGCACGGCCTTGCCTTGCAGGGCGGTTTCGATGTGCTGGCGCAGGTCCGGTTGTGGCTCGTCGAGTACCACTCGCACTTCCAGCCAGGGATAGCCCAGGAGGTCGGCCAACAGGTCCACGTCCGGCAGTTGCTGTAACTGTTCGCGCACCTGCGGCAAGGGCGCCGGGCCGATGCGCAGCAGGTCGACGGCGCGTGGGATGAGGATCGGTTCCACACTCACCAGTTGCTCGCCAGCGCATTCGATCTCGAGGATCTGATGCGGGTATTCGATTTCGGAAAATGACAGCGGGATGGGTGAACCGCTGTAGCGAATGCGCGATTCGCCGTTGACCTTCTGCGGCTTGTGCAGATGGCCCAAGGCAACGTAGCTGATGCTGGCATCGAACAGGCTGGCCGGCAGGGCCTCGGCGCTGCCGATCACCAGGCTGCGCTCGGACTCCATCGACACCGAACCGCCGGCCATGTGCGCATGGCTGATGGCAATCAGCGCCTGCCCCGACGAGCGTCGGGCATTGGCGGCGGCAATCAGCATTTCGTGCACACGGGCGATGCCCTGCAGGTAATCCTCGCCCAGGGCTGCGCCGGTCACCTCGGCAGGGCGCAGGAAGGGCAGGGCCAGGCACCAGGCTTGCACTTCGCCCTTGGCATCGGGCAGCGGCAGCAACAGCCGTTCGCTGTCGAGGCGGCCATCCTCGAGCCACATCACCCGGCCCAGCGCATGGGTGCGCAGGCGGCGCATCAACGGCCCAGGCAGTTCAATGCGCGAACCCGAGTCATGGTTGCCGGCGATCATCACGATGGTCAGCTGCGGCTGCTGCTCGTGGGCGCTGACGATGAAATTGTACAAGCGCTCCTGGGCGCGCACGGGCGGGTTGACCGTGTCGAAGATATCGCCTGCCACCAGCAGCACGTCGGGTTGGCGCTCGGCGAGCTGGCGCAGCAACCAGCGCAGGAAGCTTGCGTGTTCGAAGTCGCGCTCCTGACCGTGCAGGCTTTGGCCGAGGTGCCAGTCGGAGGTGTGGAACAGGCGCATGAAGGCTCCAGGGGGCAGGGAAGGCCGCCATGATAGCCGTTCGGCCCCGGCGTTCCCATGCGCCGCGCTGGGCAGGATGTGACCCACCGATCTTTACGCGTTCTTTACGGCGACGCCGGGGTATCGATCTCGCGCCTTTACGCCCAAGCCTTGGAGAATGTCGACAAGCGGCGCCCGCCGTGCCTGGAGATATTGCTCATGTCTGTTCTGGACGGCCTGTTCCTGCTGCTGGCCATCGGCTTGTTCGTGTACCTGCTCGTCGCCCTCTTGCGCGCCAGTGGAGGCTAGTCGGTCATGCACAGTCACGATTTCGCACTGATAGCGGCCTTCCTCGCCCTGGTGTTGCTGCCCGCGCCCTGGCTCGGACGTTTCTACTACAAAGTCATGGAAGGCCAGCGCACCTGGCTCAGCGTACCGCTGCAGCCGGTGGAAAGGCTTTGCTACCGGTTCGCCGGTATCGACCCGCAACAGCAGCAGAGTTGGCAGCGCTACGCCCTGGCTCTGCTCGCCTTCAATCTGGCCGGGTTCGGCGTGTTGTTCGCCCTGCTCATGCTGCAAGGCTACCTGCCGCTCAATCCCCAGCACCTGCCTGGCCAGGAGTGGACCCTGGCGTTCAACACCGCCGTCAGCTTCATGGCCAACACCAACTGGCAGGCCTACAGCGGCGAAACCTCGCTCAGCTACCTCAGCCAGATGGCCGGGCTGGGTGTGCAGAATTTCCTCAGCGCCGCAACCGGCCTAGCCGTGCTGGTAGCGCTGTGTCGCGGCATCAGCCGGCGCTCGGCCAGTACTCTTGGCAACTTCTGGGTCGATGTGACCCGCGCCACTTTGTATGGCCTGCTGCCGCTGGCGCTGCTGCTGGCCGTGTTCCTCCTATGGCAGGGCGTGCCGCAGACGTTCGCCCCGTACGTGGACGCGCTGACCCTGCAAGGCAACGCGCAGACCATCCCGCTCGGCCCGGCTGCAAGCCAGATCGCCATCAAGCAGTTGGGCACCAACGGCGGCGGATTCTTCGGGGTCAACTCGGCGCATCCGTTCGAGAATCCCACGGCGTGGAGCAATCTGTTCGAATTGGCAGCCATTCTGACCATCCCGGCCGCCCTGGTCTTCACCTTCGGTCATTACGTCAAGGACCTGCGCCAGAGCCGGGCGATTCTGGCCTGCATGCTGACCCTGTTGCTGCTGGGCATCGGCTTGTCGCTGTATGCCGAGCAGCAACCCAACCCGCTGCTGGACAGCGCCATGGTCGAGCAGGCCGCTCCGCTGGAAGGCAAGGAAAGCCGCTTCGGCACCACGGCCAGTGTGCTCTGGTCGGTGACCACCACGGCCGCCTCGAACGGTTCGGTCAACGCCATGCACGACAGCCTCAACCCGCTCTCCGGGATGGTCGCTCTGGTCAACATGATGCTCGGCGAGGTGATTTTCGGCGGGGTTGGCGCCGGTCTCTACGGCATGCTGCTCAACGTGCTGCTGACCGTGTTCCTGGCCGGACTGATGATCGGTCGAACCCCCGAGTACCTGGGCAAGAAGCTGCAGGCACGCGAGGTCCGCTGGCTGGTGGCGAGCCTGCTGGTGATGCCGGTCGGCGTGCTGGTGCTCAGCGCCATCGCCGTCAGCCTGCCGGGGCCGGCGAGCGCCGTGAGCAATCCGGGCCCCCATGGCTTCACGCAGTTGCTGTATGCCTACACCTCGGCCAGCGCCAACAACGGTTCGGCCTTCGCCGGCCTGTCCGCCAACACCGCCTTTCACAACCTGATGCTGGGCCTGGGCATGCTGATCGGGCGCTTCGGCTACATCCTGCCGGTACTTGCCCTGGCCGGGGCGCTGGCCAGCAAGAACGCCAGTGCGCCCAGCGCCGACAGCTTCGCCACCCATGGCCTGCTGTTCATCACCCTGCTGACCGTGACCCTGCTGATAGTGGGCGGCCTGACTTTCCTGCCGGTGCTGGCCTTGGGGCCGATCGCCGAGCACTTGAACCTGCATTTCTGAGGCCTGGACAATGAACCGATCGACCGTTGCCGCTGCCACGCAACCATCACCGCCCGCCGGGGCCACCCTGAGTGCCTTGTGGCGACCGGCGCTGCTGCAGGCCTTCGTCAAGCTCGACCCGCGGCGACTGCTGCGCAGCCCTGTGCTGTTGGTGGTGGAGTTGTGCGCCGTACTGACCACTGGCCTGTGCCTGCTGCCCGACCCGGCGGTGCCGGCCGCGGTCGCCGTACAGATCGCCGTGTGGCTGTGGTTCACCCTGCTGTTCGCCAATTTTGCCGAAGCCTTGGCCGAGGGCCGCGGCAGGGCGCGCGCCGACAGCCTGAAAGCGGGCAGCCAGGGCTTGCAGGCACGCCGACAGTGCGCTGACGGCAGTTTCGAAACCGTCGCCGCCACTGTGCTGCGCAAGGGCGATGTGGTGCGCGTCGAAGCCGGGCAGATGATTCCCGGCGACGGCGAGGTGCGCGAGGGCATCGCTGCGGTCAACGAGGCCGCCATCACGGGCGAATCGGCGCCGGTGATCCGCGAGTCGGGCGGCGATCGCTCGGCGGTCACCGGCAACACCCTGGTGGTGTCCGACTGGCTGCTGATCGAGATCAGCACCGACCCCGGCGAATCGACCCTGGACCGGATGATTGCGCTGGTGGAAGGTGCGAAGCGCCAGAAGACCCCCAACGAAGTGGCGCTGGACATCCTGCTCATCGGCCTGACCATGGTCTTCCTGCTGGTGGTGGTGACCCTGCAGCCCTTTGCCCGCTTCTCCGGGCACAGCTTGCCCCTGGTGTTCCTCCTGGCACTGCTGGTGACGCTGATTCCGACCACCATCGCCGGCCTGCTGTCGGCCATCGGCATCGCCGGCATGGACCGCCTGGTGCGCCTCAACGTCGTGGCCAAGTCCGGGCGCGCGGTGGAAGCGGCCGGCGACGTCCATGTGCTGCTGCTCGACAAGACCGGCACCATCACCTTCGGCAACCGCCGGTGCAGCGCTTTGTACGCCGCCCCCGGCGTCAGCGATGCGCAGATGGCCGAATGTGCGCTGTTGGCTTCGCTGGGCGATGAAACGGCGGAAGGGCGTTCGGTGGTCGAGTTCATCCGTCCGGTGTTCAGCGTCGACGAGCCGCCCGCCGAGCGCTGGCAGTCGGTGCCGTTCAGCGCGCAGACGCGCCTGTCCGGCGTCGACCTCGACCAGCAGTGCTACCGCAAGGGCGCAGTCGACTCGCTGCTGGCCTACATCGGCCAGTCCAGGGCGCAGCTTCCGGCCGCACTGGCCGACCATATCGAGCGCATCGCGCAAAGTGGCGGCACGCCGCTGCTGGTGTGCCGCGACCGGCAATTGCTGGGCGCAATCCACCTCAAGGACGTGGTCAAGCCGGGCATTCGCGAGCGCTTCGAGCAATTGCGCAAGCTGGGTATCCGCACCGTGATGGTGACCGGCGACAACCCGCTCACAGCGGCGGCCATCGCCGCCGAAGCCGGCGTCGACGATGTGCTGGCCGAGGCCACGCCGCAAAAGAAACTGGCGCGCATTCGCCAGGAACAGGCCGATGGGCGGCTGGTGGCGATGTGTGGCGATGGCGCCAACGACGCACCGGCGCTGGCCCAGGCCGACGTCGGCGTGGCAATGAATGACGGTACCCAGGCTGCACGCGAGGCGGCCAACATGGTCGATCTGGACAGCGACCCGACCAAGTTGCTGGACATCGTGCGCATCGGCAAGGAACTGTTGGTCACCCGCGGCGCGCTGACCACCTTTTCCATCGCCAACGACGTCGCCAAGTATTTCGCCATCCTGCCGGCACTCTTTGCCGCGGTGTATCCGTCCCTGGGCGTGCTCAACGTGATGAACCTGGCCAGCCCGCAAAGCGCGATCCTTTCGGCCATCGTCTTCAACGCCTTGATCATCATCGTGTTGATTCCCCTGGCCCTGCGCGGTGTGCGGGTGCAGGCCAACAGCGCTGCGCAGTTGTTGCGGCGCAACGTGCTGATCTATGGCCTGGGTGGCCTGGTGGTGCCCTTCATCGGCATCAAGGCCATTGACCTCGTCCTCACTGCATTGCATCTGGTCTGACCCTGGAGCTTGAATGATGAACAGTTTGTTGCGTCCGGCCTTGAGCCTGATTCTGTCGATGACCCTGCTCACTGGCGCGGCCTATCCACTGCTGGTGTGGGGGGTAGGCCAGTTGGCATTCTCTACCCAGGCCAACGGTAGCCTGGTGCGCGATGCGCAGGGCGAGGTGCGCGGTTCCGCTTTGCTCGCCCAGGCCTTTACCGATGAGCGTTGGTTTCATTCACGGCCTTCGGCGGCGGACTACGCCACACTGGCCAGCGGTGCGAGCAACCTGGCGCCGAGCAATCCCGCACTGGGCACTCGCGTGCTGGCGCAGGCCGATGAACAGTTCGATGCGCAGCAAGGTCCGGTTCCGCTGGCGCTGTTGACCACCTCGGCCAGCGGCCTGGACCCTCATCTGCCACCGGCGGCGGTGAACTACCAGGTGCCACGGGTGGCGCGCGAGCGCGGCCTGGCCGAGTCGACCCTGCGCGCGCTGGTGCAGGCACATACCGAATCTCCCCTCATCGGGCCGGCCGTGGTCAACGTACTGGCTTTGAACCAGGCGCTGGATCGGCTACCGTCGCAGTCCCGATGATGACGAGCCTGCGCCATGAGTGATTCCGGCCGCGCCGATGCCTTGCTGGCCGCCTTGCCCAGCGCTGGGCGTGGGCGTTTGAAAGTGTTCCTGGGGGCCGCCCCCGGCGTCGGCAAGACCTACGCCATGCTGCAGGCCGCCCATGCCCGTCAGCGTCAGGGCATCACCGTACTGGCCGCGGTGGTACAGACCCACGGTCGTGCAGAAACCGAAGCGCTGCTGGTCGGCCTGCCTCAGCAGGCGCTGCTGCGTTGCCAGTACCGCGACGTGATGCTGGAGGAAATGGACCTGGACGCGGTGCTCGCTGCCCGCCCGGCCCTGGTGCTGGTCGACGAACTGGCGCACAGCAATGCCCCCGGCAGCCGCCACGCCAAGCGCTGGCAGGACGTGCAGGAGCTGCTCGCCGCCGGTATCGACGTCTACACCACGGTCAACGTGCAACACCTGGAAAGCCTGAACGACCAGGTCCAGACCATCACCGGCGTGCAGGTGCGCGAAACCCTGCCCGACTGGGTGGTGCAGGAAGCCGACGATCTGCTGCTGATCGACCTGCCGCCGCGCGAGCTGCTCGAACGCCTGCGCGAGGGCAAGGTGTACGTGCCCGAGCAGGCGCGGGCGGCCATCGACGCGTTCTTCACCCAGACCAATCTCAGCGCCCTGCGCGAGCTGGCCATGCAAACCGCGGCGGCCCAGGTCGACGACGATCTGCACGAAGGTTATCGCAGCCTCGGCCAGCAGGCGCCCAGCGTCCGGGGACGGCTGCTGGTGGGCATTGCCGGCGACGAGCAGGCCGAGCGCCTGGTGCGCCACGCCAGCCGCGTCGCGCGTCGCCGCCATCTGCCTTGGTCGGTGGTCCATGTGGATAACGGCGCGCTGCTCGACGAAGCGGCGCGCCAGCGCCTGCAGCTGGCCCAGCAGATGGCCGAACGCCTGGGCGGCGAGGTGGTGGAGCTGCGCGATGCGGAAGTGGCCAGGACCTTGCTGCAGCATGCCGCCGACCGTCGCGCCAATCTGGTGCTGGTCGGCCAGTCGCGTCGACGCCGCTTCGGCGCGGGCCTGGCCGAGCGCTTGCTGCGCCAGCCCAGCGGCATCGAGATCAACGTACTGGCGCGGACTCAAGAACATGCGCCGCAACCCCGCCGTGCGCGGCCCGTTGGACGCTGGCGCGAATATGCCCTGGCGCTGACCGCCACGCTGCTGGCCAGCGGGCTGGCCTGGGCGGTGGCGCAGGTGCTGGACCTGCCCAACATCTCTCTGGTGTTTCTCGCCGCTGTGTTGCTGGTGGCGGTACGCAGCAGCCCGGGGCCGGCGCTGAGCTGCGCCGCGTTGTCGTTCCTGGCGTACGACTTTCTGTTCATTCCGCCCAACTTCTCCCTGAGCATCCAGCGTCAGGAAGACGTCTTGACCCTGCTGTTCTTTCTGCTGATGGCGGCGCTCACGGGCAATCTGGCGGCACGCCAGCGTCAGCAACTCAGTGCCCTGCGCGAAACCCAGGCGCACACCGCGCAGCTGCTGGAGCTGTCCCGTCTGCTGGCGGCGGCGACCGACCGCCAAGCGGTGTTCAGCGCTGCCGCGCAGCACCTGCACGGTTGGCCTGGGCTGGACATCTGTCTACTCGAGCGCGGCGAGCAGGGCTGGAAGGTGGCCCACAGCAACACAGCGCAGTTCTCGACCACCGAACTGGCCGCCGCGCAGTGGGCCGGCAACCATGCCCAGCCGGCTGGGCTGGGCACGGCGACGTTGCCCGCCGGGCGCTGGTGGTGGTTGCCGCTGACCCTGGAAGGGCAGGTGCTGGCGCTGCTGGCGGTGAGCGAGCGACAGCCCGGGCGGCTCGACGGCCATGGCCGACGCTTGCTCGAGGCCCTGGTGCAGCCGGTGGCCCAGGCCCTGGCGCGGGCCAACCTGGCCCAGGATCTGGAGGCGGCGCGCCTGCACGGTGAAACCGAACAGTTGCGCAGTGCCTTGCTGGCCTCGGTGTCCCATGACTTGCGCACACCGCTGACGGCCATGCGCGGCAGCATCGACAGCCTGCTGGCCCTGGACACGGCGCTGGCGCCGGACGATCGCCAGGCCTTGCTCGAAGTCACCCGTGACGAAGCCGAGCGCCTGGACCGCTACATTCAGAACCTGCTGGACATGACGCGCCTGGGCCACGGCGCGCTCAAGCTGGCTCGGGACTGGGTGGCAGCCGGCGATATCGTCGCCAGCGCCGTGGCTCGGCTGCGCGCACCCCTGGCGCCGTTGCAGGTCCAGGTGCAGGTGCCTGCGCAACTGCCCTTGCTGCATGTGCATGCGGCGCTGATCGAGCAGGCCTTGGTCAATGTGCTGGAGAATGCCGCTCGGTTCTCGCCGCTGGGCGGGCGCCTGCAGGTGTCGGCCAGCGTGCGCGACGACAGCCTGGTGCTGGCGGTCAGCGACGAGGGCCCCGGCATTCCCGAAGCCGAGCGGGCGAAGATATTCGACATGTTCTACACCGCGGCCCGGGGTGATCGGGGCGGGCAGGGCACGGGGCTGGGCCTGGCGATCTGTCAGGGCATGGTTGGCGCCCATGGCGGTCGTGTCGAAGTGACCAGCGGCATCGATGGCCAAGGCACCTGCATCGCCTTATGCTTGCCATTGCGCGCTCAACCGGGCGCAGACCCGGACACCTGAGCATGAACCTTTCCAGCACCTCTGGGGCCAGCAACGCCCTGGCCAACACACTTCTGGTCATCGACGACGAGCCGCAGATTCGCAAGTTCCTGCGCATCAGCCTGGCATCACAGGGCTACAAGGTGATCGAAGCGGGCACTGGCGCCGAGGGCCTGAGCCAGGCCGCGCTGATGCGCCCCGACCTGGTGGTGCTGGACCTCGGTCTGCCGGACATGGACGGCCAGCAGGTGCTCGAGCAATTGCGCCAGTGGAGTGCCGTGCCGGTACTGGTGCTTTCGGTCCGCGCCAGCGAGGCGCAGAAGGTCCAGGCCCTGGACGGTGGCGCCAACGACTACGTGACCAAGCCCTTCGGCATTCAGGAGTTCCTCGCCAGAGTCCGTGCGCTGTTGCGTCAGTCCAGCGGCAGCGAAACCTTGGAGTCTGCCTTGCAATTGGGGCCTCTGCAGGTCGACCTGGCGTTGCGCCGAGTCATCCTCAACGACGCGCCGGTGGCCCTGACCCGCAAGGAATATGCAGTGCTGGCACAACTGGCGCGCCATCCAGGGCGCGTCATCACCCAGCAGCAGTTGCTCAAGGATATCTGGGGCCCCACCCATGTCGACGACACCCACTACCTGCGCATCGTCGTCGGCCACCTGCGCCAGAAGCTGGGCGACGACCCAGCCGCGCCGCGCTTCATCGTCACCGAGCCTGGCGTAGGCTACCGACTGGCAAGCCCGGACTGACGTGCCACTCCCACAATGACAAACCGTGGACCTGGCAATGGCACTTTTTAGATGGCATACCGTCTGACCCAGCATTACCCTGATGTTTTTCCCGAGGTGTCATCAATGAAAGCCTGGATCTGTGTGCCACTGGTGGCACTGGCCTTGAGTGGTTGTGCTGGCAAGACCGCCTACCGCGACAGCTGCGCCACCCAGCTCGATGGTGCCTGGCATGAACTCGATCTGGCCAAGGCCGAGGGCCTGGCCGGAACCGTCAGCTATTCCAAGGCCCTGTCACTGCTCACAGGGGCCAAGACCCAGCAACAGTTCGAAGCCTTCGAAGGTTGCACCAGCAAGGCCGAGAAGGCGCGGTTCTACATTCGTGAGTCACGCGCCGGACGTTGAAGCACGGTAGTCGCCCAAGGTTGCCGCAAGGCGCCGGGCGCGTTCTGCAGACGTAGTATCGACAAGGAGTGTCTGCCATGCGCAGTCGACTGGATGAGTGCCTGCAAGCGGTCAACGAAGTCTTGCTGGGCAAGGAAACCCAGGTCCGCCTGGCGATGACCTGCCTGATCGCCGACGGTCACCTGCTCATCGAGGACCTGCCCGGCATGGGCAAGACCACCCTGAGCCACACCCTGGCCAAGGTGCTGGGCTTGAGTTTCCAGCGCATCCAGTTCACTTCCGATCTGTTGCCCAGCGACATCCTCGGCACTTCGGTGTTCGACAAGGACAGCGGCCGCTTCGTGTTCCACCCCGGGCCGATCTTCGCCGAACTGGTGCTGGCGGACGAAATCAACCGCGCCACCCCGAAAAGCCAGAGTGCCTTGCTCGAGGCGATGGAAGAAGGCCAGGTCACCATCGAAGGCGCCACCCGGCCACTGCCTCAGCCCTTTTTCGTGATCGCCACGCAGAACCCCACGACCCAGGGCGGCACGTTCGCGCTGCCCGAATCGCAGCTGGACCGCTTTCTCATGCGCCTCTCGCTCGGCTACCCGGCCAAGGCCGCAGAGAAAGCCCTGCTGATGGGCGAAGCGCGACGCGATCTGCTGCCGCGCATGAACGCGGTGCTCGATCATGCGCAGTTGGCCGCGCTGCAAGCCCAGGCGCGTGCGGTACGCGCCAGCGACGCCTTGGTGGATTACGTGCTGCGCCTGGTGGAAGCTACCCGCAGCCAACCCCAGTTTGCCTACGGGCTGTCGCCGCGTGGCAGTCTGGCGCTGCTTGCTGCCGCCAAGGCCTGGGCGTTGCTGATCGGCCGCGACTACGTGATTCCCGAGGACGTGCAAGCCGTGCTGCCGTCGGTGGCCAGTCATCGCCTGCGCGAGCGCGCCGACCCCGCCGGACAAGGTGGCGGGGCGCTGGTGCAGTGGCTGCTGCGGGAGGTGCCTGCGCTGTGAAGCGTCTGCTGGCCGAGCGCTGGCGGCGCTGGCAGGTGCGTCGGCTGCCAGCGGCGCCGCGCATCGAGCTGGATCAGCGCCGAATCTTCATCGTCCCCAGCCGCAGCGGAACGGGCTACATCGTCGTCTTGCTGCTGATATTCCTCGCCGCGATCAACTACCAGAACAGCCTGGCCTACGCCTTGGTGTTCCTCCTGGGTGCTGTGTTCGTCGTGGCCATCCTGCACACCTATCGCAACCTCAGTGGGTTGCTCGTCAGTGGCAACGGCGCCACTTCGGTGTTCGTCGGCGAGCAGGCACGCTTTGGCTTGCGCCTGGAAAGCGGCGGCAAGGAGCACCAGGCCATTGGCGTTGGCTGGGATGCCCGGCAACTGCAACGCAGCGACGTTGCCCCCGATCATGTACAGGCGCTGGAATTGAGCCTGCCTACCGAGCGCCGCGGCTGGCTGGTAGCACCGCGCATGCGCGTGGAAACCAGCTTTCCGTTGGGGGTGCTGATGGCCTGGACCTGGGTCGATCTGGGCCAGCGCGTGCTGGTGTATCCCCAGCCCCTGCAAGGCGAAGTGCCAACGCTGCACAGCGAATCGGCCGACATCGAAGACCAGGCGCAGCGTCTGCACGGCCAGGGCGTGGATGATTTCCAGGGCCTCAAGCCATACCAGCCCGGTGATTCCTGGCGGCGCATGCACTGGAAGGCCTGGTCGCGCGGTGAAGGACTGCTGGTCAAGGACTTCGCCGACCTTCGCGGCCAGGAGCTGTGCCTGGACTTCGTGGCACTGGGCGGCGATGTCGAACAGCGCTTGTCGCGGCTCTGCTACTGGGTACTGACCCTGTCCCGCGAGCAGCGACCGTTCGCCTTGCAGCTGCCCGGCAATCGCCTCGACACCGACAGCGGCGATGCTCATCGCGAAGCGTGCCTGCGGGCGCTGGCGCTGTTTGGAGAGCGGCCATGAGTACGCCCGTCGCCATTCCGCGCGTCAGCCTGACCTGGCTCCTGCTGGCACAATCGCTGGTACTGGTACCGCTGTGGTGGCACGTGCCGTTGTGGCTGCTGGGCTTGTGGTTGGGTTGCACGCTGTGGCGCGTGCAGGTGTTTCGCATGCGTGCGCGCTATCCGGGGCGGCTGATCAAGGTGGCGCTGATGCTCGCGGTGGCCGCCGGCGTCTATCTGTCCAGCGGCACCTGGGTGGGCCTGGAGGCCACCGCCGCGCTGCTGGTGGCCGCGTTCCTGCTCAAGCTGCTGGAGATGCAGACCGCCCGCGACGCCCGTGTGGTGATTTTCCTCGGCCTGTTCTGCTTGGCAGTGGCCTATCTGTTCGATGCCAGCCTGGGCTGGGCGCTCTACAGCGTGTTGCCGCTGCTGGCCTTGTTGGCGGCCCTGATCGGTCTGCAGCAGACCCAGCTGATTGCCCGGCCCATGGCGACCTTGAAACTGGCGGGCAGCCTGATGTTGCAGGCACTGCCGCTGATGCTGCTGTTGTTCGTGTTCTTCCCACGCCTGGAACCGCTCTGGTCGCTGCCGCTGCCCAAGCCGGGCCAGGGCGTGACCGGCCTGTCGGAAAGCATGAGCCCGGCCGACGTCGCCCGTCTCAGCCAGTCCGGCGAAGTAGCCTTTCGTGCCAGCTTCGACGGCGCCATTCCGGCCAAGCGCGACCTCTATTGGCGTGCCCTGAGCCTGGATGTCTACGACGGCCGGACCTGGAGCCAGTCGCCGTGGATCCAGACCCAACTGGCAGCGGATTGGCAGCCAACGGGTCCGTCCCTGGATTATCAGATCATCCAGCAGCCCAGCGGCAAGCCCTGGTTGTTTGCGCTGGACCTGGCACGTACCGCGCTGCCCGGCGTGCGCCAGTTGAGCGATGGCCGCCTGCAGCGCCGGCGCCCGGTCGACCAGCCACTGATGTACGCGGTGACGTCGTGGCCGCAGGTGATTCGCGAGCCGCAGCTGGCCGCCCCAGCGCTGCGCACCGCGCTGCAGCTGCCGGCCCAGGGCGATCCGCGCACGCGCCAGTGGGCGCAGGGTCTGCGTGCCCGTTTCGACACGCCTCAGGCACTGGTGGATGAAATGCTGCGGCAGTTTCGCGAACTGCCTTTTCACTACACGCTCAATCCGCCAGTACTGGGCCGCGACAGTATCGACGAATTCATGTTCGACAGCCGGCGCGGCTTCTGCGCCCACTACGCCGGGGCCATGGTCTATGCCTTGCGTGTGGCAGGGGTGCCCGCGCGGGTGGTGGCCGGCTACCAGGGCGGCGAACTCAACCCGGCGGGCAATTACCTGACCGTGCGCCAGTTCGAAGCCCATGCCTGGGTCGAATACTGGCAGGCAGGCACGGGCTGGCAACGGGCCGATCCCACTGCGGCGGTGGCCCCGGCGCGGGTCGAGCAGGGCCTGCAGCAGGCGCTGTCGGCCGACGAGGAATTCCTTGCCGGCTCACCCTTTTCGCCGCTGCGCTACCCTCATTTGACCTGGCTCAACGACCTGCGCCTGCAATGGGACAACCTCAACTACGGATGGCAGCGCTGGGTGCTGGAGTATCAGGGCGAGCGCCAGATCGAATTTCTCGCTCGCTGGTTCCAGGGCCTGCAACGCTGGGCGCTGCCGATCGGCGGGCTGTCGTTCATGCTGCTGGCCAGTGTCTGGCTGCTCAAGCCCTGGCGCCGGCGGGTCGATCCGCAGCTCAAGGAGTTCGCAGCGTTCGAGCGCCTGCTGCGCCGTCGTGGCCTGGTGCGCCATGCCGGCGAGGGCGCCATGGCCTTCGCCGAGCGCGCAGCCGTTCGTTTGCCCGCGCAAAGCGAGGCCATCCTGGCCTTCGCCTACGCCTTCATGGCCCAGCGCTATGGCGGTCGACCGGTTTCGCGCGAGCAATTGCGTGCTGCGCTGACCCGCTTGCGCCGGCAACTGGGCCGTACGGCTGGGCGCGTGACTTCGTAGCGCAGCATGCCTGGACGACCGCTTGAACTGGAAATTGGCCGATATGAAAGCTGCGCGCTGACGCCGAGCTGTCTACCATCAAGCCCATCGACAACCACCCCAAGGCCGGCCCATGAACCTTCGCGACTTGCTGGCAAGCGCACGACGTCCACCCCACAGCGTTACCGTACCTCGCGAATGGAGCCAGGGTCGCGCCTGCTACGGCGGGCTCATGGCCGCTTTGCTGCACGAGGCCATGGCGGCGCAGGTCCCTGGCCGGCCGGTGCGTTCGATGGCAATCACGTTCGTGGGGCCAGCCGAACTGGAAGTCCCCATGGATCTACAGGTGGAAATATTGCGCGAGGGCAGTGCGGTGACTTCGGTGCTGGCACGGGCGGTGCAGAACGGACGCACCATGACCGTGGTCCAGGCCAGCTTCGGTCTACCGCGCGAATCGGCGATCACCCTCAGCGCGATGCCGGTGCCGGCGATGAAAACGCTGGAACAGTCCACCGCGCTGCCATATCTGCCTGGGGTCACGCCGGAGTACATTCGCCATCTGGACATGCGCTGGGGAATCGGCGCGCTGCCATTCAGCAATACGCCGGTCGCCGGGATCGGCGGATGGATGCAGCTGCGTGAGCATGATCGCGATGAGCCGATCACCGAAGCGTTGTTACTGGTATTGGGCGACGCCTGGCCGCCTGCATTGCTGCCCTATTTGAGCAAGCCTGCACCTGGCAGCAGCCTGACCTGGACTATCGAGTTCATTCAACCGATGCCTGCAATGCGCAGCGGCGACTGGTGCCGCTACCAGGCCCTGATCGAGCATGCCCGCGATGGCTACGGGCACACCTCTGCGGCCATGTGGAACCCCGAGGGAGAGCTGCTGGCTATCAGCCGGCAGACGGTGACAGTTTTTGGCTGAGCTCGGCCTGGCTGGGTTCACGCTGGCCGCGGCCTAGAGCGAACGCGGCGACCAGGCCAATGACACCGATAGCCGCTTCGCCAATGCTGGCACAGGCGACGGCATCGACCAGCATCAAGGCTGAAAGAGCCAGCAATGGCAGGGCAATGGCGCGCGACACACGCAGGCCGTTGTTCGGGTCGTTGACGATCTTCAATGCGGTGGTGTCGTTCATGGCTCAATGCTCCCTGGGCGCGGTGCAACGGGACCTGGATCAACAAGACGATGTCGCTTGAGCCATTTCTGGATGGCATGACCTGTAGAGTCCTGCCACCGGCGAATTGTTCAGCACTGTCCTGGTCCGGATCAGTTGAGAACGATAATAGTCAGCCCTGGCATTGGCCGCGAATCAAGCTTCGCTATCGGCGCCATAGAGGCCAGCTGCGGCGCTGGGGATTTCAGGCAGGGCGAAAAACGCCCGCGCGCAGGCCGTCGTGCTCAGCGCCAGTTCGGCCACGCTTTCACCGCGATGCAGGGCCACTTCACGCAGGACCTCAGTGAGGAAGGCCGGCTCGTTGCGGCCGCTCTTGGGCTTGGGGCGCAAGGTGCGCGGCAGCAGGTACGGGGCATCGCTCTCGAGCATCAACCGCGCGGCAGGAATGCTGCCCACCAGCGGGTGCAGGTGGGTGCCGCGACGCTCGTCGCAGATCCAGCCGGTGATACCGATGTGCAGGTCCAGGTCCAGATAGCCGAACAACGCCTGGCGCTCGCCGGTAAAGCAGTGCACCACGGCAGCAGGCAGGTGGTCGCGGTAGTCCTTGAGAATGTCCAGCAGGCGCTGGTGGGCGTCGCGCTCGTGGAGGAATACCGGCAGCTGCAGCTCCACGGCCAGGGCCAGATGCTCCTGCAGCACCTTTTCCTGCTGTGGGCGCGGCGAGAAATCTCGATTGAAATCCAGGCCGCATTCGCCTACGGCCTTCACCCGCGGCAGGCGCAGCAGGTCGCGCAGGCGTGCGGCGCTGTCGCCGTTCCACTCGCTGGCGCTGTGTGGATGAATGCCCGCAGTGCTGAACAGCCGCTCGCTCGACTCATCCCACCGCTGGCACAGTTGCAGCGCCTGTTCGCTGCCTTCGACGCTGGTCCCGGTGAGCACCAACTGACAGACGCCGGCCTCGTAGGCCCTCTGCAGAACCGCCTCGTGCTTCTGCGCAAAGCTGTCGTTGGTAAGGTTGACGCCGATATCGATGAGTTGCATGGTGCTACCTCGAAGCAGGAGGCGAAAAGCATACCAGAGCTTGGCGATTGGCAAGAAAGCCAAGAACTTCAGAAGGTTGTGGCGGTCCGTGAGGGGCTGCTCAGGACATTGCCGGGGAACCATGGGCCTTAGATCACTGATTGTCATGCTCTGTCTGGCCCTCGGGCTGCCCTCGGCTGCCGCCGCTCGTCCGGCGGGGCCTCCCCTGGCGGCGCACCCGGCCAAGGTCCGCGACCTGGCGCAGATCCAGTCGAGCAAGGTATTGCGCGTGCTGGTCAACCAGAGCCGCAATAGCTCTGGTCAGGTTCGCGGTCAGGCCATTGGCGTCGAATACCACCGCCTGCAGGCTTTTCAAGGTTATCTCAATGCTCACGCCGGCAAAGGCCAGGCGTTGCAGCTCAAGATCATCCCGCGCGCCAAGGAGCAACTGCTCGGCGCCCTGCAGCGCGGCGAAGGCGACCTGGTCGCGCCGGGCGAGTTGATGGAGCTGCATCCTTCCAGCAAGGTCGCGGTCAGCGATGCGGTGGTCGCCAATGTGCCTTTCGTGCTGGTGGGCGGCAAAGGCGGGCGGCGTTACGTACGGGTCGAACAATTGGCCGGCAAGACCCTGGCCCTGTCCAACGGCAGCGCCGCAGGCGCTGCAATCGAACGCTTGAACCAGAAACTGGCGTTGCGCAAGCTGGCGCCCATCGACATCGAATGGGTCGACCCAAGCCTGGCGGCAGAAGACGTACTGGAGATGGTTCAAGCCGGGATCTACCCGTTGACCGTAGTCGAACTGCCTATCGCCGAGCGGTGGGCCAAGGTCATGCCGCGACTGCGGGTAGACCGTCGCGTGGTGCTCAGCGCACCGGGCTCGGTCAGCTGGTACGTGCGCCGCGACGCACCGCAGCTGGGCGCCAGCGTCGATCGCTTTCTGGCCTCTTACAAGGCGCCGAGCGACCAGGATGCCGCCTTCGTCAAGGTCTACCGCGGCTTGTACAAGGTTCACTATCCACTGGCCCGCAGCGACCGCCAGCGCCTCGAAAAGCTGCGCCCGGTGCTTCAGCGGCACGCCCGCGAGCAGCACATGGACTGGCTCAACCTCGCGGCGCTGGCCTTCAAGGAATCCAAGCTCGATCCGGCCGCCCGTGGTGGTGGCGGCGCGACCGGCCTGCTGCAGATCACCCCCTCGGCGGCGCGGCGGGTGGGCGTGGGCAACATCCAGAACCTCGACAACAACGTGCAGGCCGGGGCCAAATATCTGGCGATGATTCGCCGCAAGTTCTTTTCCAGCAACAAACTCAACGAACGTGAACGCATGGCCTTCACCCTGGCCGCCTACAACATGGGCCCTGAGCGGGTGCAGGCAATGCGCAAGGAGGCCCGCCGCCGCGGCCTCAACCCCGATCAATGGTTTTTCCAGACCGAACGCATCGCCATGGAGCAGATGGGCATGGCCTCGGTGAGCTATGTCAACAGTGTGAACAAGTACTACCTGGCATTCGCCCGCGAACGCGACTCACTGGAGCCCGGCGCCCGCAAGCTGGCGTCTGCTCGCTGAACGCCCGGCGTACTGGCAGGGCAGGGCGTTTGCTGTAGGCTACGGCTTTGAGCCTGGCTGGAGACCGTGTTGGCAACGAACATCATTACCCGTGAAGGGCACGAGGCATTGAGGGCCGAACTCGATCATCTGTGGCGCGTCTATCGTCCGGAGATTACGCAGAAGGTCGCCTGGGCAGCATCGCTGGGCGATCGCAGTGAGAACGCCGACTACCAGTACAACAAGAAACTGCTGCGCGAGATCGATCGCCGGGTGCGCTACCTGCGCAAGCGCCTGGAAGACGTCAAGGTCGTCGATTATTCGTCCGAACAGGAAGGGCGGGTATTCTTCGGTGCCTGGGTCGAGATCGAGAACGATGAAGGCGCGCGCAAGACATTCCGCATCGTTGGCTATGACGAGATCTATGGCCGCAATGACTATATCTCCATCGACTCACCCATGGCCCGTGCCCTGCTGAAGAAGCAGGAGGGCGACGACATTGTCGTGCAGATCCCCGATGGCGAAGCGCTCTGGTACGTAAACCAGATTTCCTACAAACCTGCTTGAATCCGGTGCGCATCCGTCGCAAGCCCTGCGAGTCAGGCGGTTGACTCGTGCCTGCCCGTTCACTAGGATTACCGCTCATGCGCCGATTTAGACAGCTACTTGCGGGGCGCCTGGGGGTTTTCACGAGCCCTCGAAATACCGCTAAAGCGCTGGTTCGGTGATGCCTCCCACCGCTGCCCAGCTCTCCCACATGAAGCGGTCGAGGCTGAGAACACCATCATGAACTGTCCCCGTCCCATCGTTTGCCTTGCGCCGATCCCGGCCAGCCCGTCCCTGCGCAATCCCCGTATCCTGCTGGTTGGCCAGCATCAGCCGAACCTGCTGCGCAGCCTCGATGGCTGGCCGCGTCGCCGTGGCAAGCCCGGTGCGTTCGTGGCGCGTTTCATCGACCAGCACAGTGCCTTGAAGAGCCTGCCCGACAACAGCTTCGAGCTGGCCGTGATCCAGGCACCGTCGGCCCGAGACGCCCACGAAGTGATTGCCCATGCCGTGCGCATCGCCCGGCAGGGGCTCATCACGCTGCGCTGAATCGCCCGCGGCGTTTCAGCCTTCCCTGAGCACCTGCAACGGGCTTGCGTTGAGGGCTCGACGGGTGCCGAACACCCCGGCGCCACCCACCAGCAGCGCGCCGATCAATGGCAAGCAGAGCAGCCAGGGGTGCGGCGTCCAGACCAGATCGAAGGCGTAGCGATACAGCACGAAGCTGATCAACTCGCTGCCCAGTGCTGCCAGCACACCACTGGCGGCGCCCAGCAGTCCGAACTCGATGCGCCGCGCCTTGACCAGCAGCTTGCGCTCGGCACCCAGCGCACGGATTAGCGCGCCTTGGCGGATGCGTTCGTCCAGCGTGGCCTGCAGCCCGGAAAACAACACCGCCATGCCCGCTGCCAGCACGAACAGCAGCACGTACTCCACCGCCAGGGTGACCTGGGCGAGGATGCTGCGCAGCTGTTCCAGCAGCGCCTCGACCCCCAGAATGGTGGCCGCCGGGAATGCCCTGGACAGTTCGACCACCTGTGAATCATGACCAGGCGCAATATAGAAGCTGGTCAGGTAGGTGGTCGGCAGGTCGTCGAACGTGCCGGGCTGGAAGATCATGAAGAAGTTGGGCTGGAAGTTGTTCCAGTCCACCGTGCGCAGGCTGGTTACCACGGCATCGCGGTTGGAGCCGCCGATATTGAACGTCAGACGGTCGCCAAGCTTGAGATGCAGACTCTGCGCCACCCCTTCTTCGACCGATACACCGGGGACGTCGGCGCGCTCGGTAGCATTCCACCATTGCCCGGCGGTTATCCGATTGCCGTTGGGCAGGTGCTCGGCCCAGGTCAGGCTCAGGTCCCGCTGCACCGCGCGTTCACCGCGCGAGTCTTTTTCGACCAGCTCCTGCACTGGTGCATCGTTGATGTCGACCAGACGCCCCGGCATGACCGGGTACAGCGGCGCCGAGCGGGCGCCGGCCTGCTGCAGGTGGCCGGCAAAGGCATCGCGCTCGTCCGGCAGGATGTTCAGGGCGAAATAGTTCGGCGCGTCTTCGGGTAGCTGGTTCTGCCAGTTGTCCAGCAGCTCGCCGCGCAGCAGTGCGATCAGTGTCATTGCCAGCAGGATCAGGCCGAAGGCCAACGCCTGCCCGGCAGCCGCCAGGGGATGGCGCAGCAGTTGCCCGAGCCCCAGGCGCCATGGCAGGGGTGAACGCGCCAGCAAGCGGCGCAGGCTTTTCAAAGCCAGCAACAACAGACCACCCAGGATCAGCGCCGCCAACAGGCCGCCGGCGAGCAAAGCGAACGTCAGCACCAGGTCCAGGCTCAACCGCCACATGATCAAGCCCAGCGCCAGCAGCGCGGTGCCATACACCAGCCAGGTGCTTGGCGGCACTGGCAGCAAATCACGACGCAGCACGCGCAAGGGCGGCACCGCGCCCAAGGCCGCCAGGGGCGGAAGGGCGAAACCGGCCAGCGCCACCAGCCCGGTGCCGATGCCGGCCAGCGCAGGAAACAGCCCTCCGGCCGGTACCACGGCTGGCAGCAGTCCGTGCAGCATCTGGAACAGCACCAGCTGCGCCAGCCAGCCGATAAGCGCGCCGCTCAGGCACGCCAGCAGCCCCAGCAGTGCCAGCTGCACGCAGAACATCAGCATCACCTCGCGCCGCGACAGGCCGAGGCAGCGCAGCAGGGCGCTGGCATCGAAACGTCGCGCGGCGAAGCGGCTGGCCGACATGGCCACTGCCACGCCGGCCAACAGCACTGCCACCAGGCTCGCCATGTTCAGGTAGCGCTCGGCCTTGCCCAGCGCGCCGCCGATCTGCTGGTTGCTGTCCCTGGCATCACGCAGGCGCTGGTTGGGTTCGAGTCCCGGCTCCAGCTGCTTTTGATAACCGGCCAACCGTTCGGGAGCGCCGCGCCACAGTTCACGGTAGGTCACCCGGCTGCCCGGTTGCACTACATTGGTCGCAGCCAGGTCCTGCAGGTTGATCATCACCCGGGGCGTGAGGCTGTAGAAATTGCCGGCACGGTCCGGCTCGTAAGTCAGCACCCGTGCCAGGCGCAAGGTCTTGCTGCCTACATCCAGGGTATCGCCCACTTTCAGGTTCAGCGCGGCCAGCAGCCGTGACTCGGCCCACGCCTCGCCGGGCCTGGGCCCGTCCCCAGCGGTTTCCTCGCCATACGGCTGCGCTGCGCTCTTGAGCTCGCCGCGCAAGGGATAGGCCTCATCGACCGCTTTGACGCTGGACAGCTGGATACCACTGTCGGCGGCAATCACGCTGGCGAATTCCACCACCCGCGCATGATCCAGGCCAGCGTTGATGCCTGCATCGATCTGCTCCTGACGCGCCGGGCTGCTGCCTTGCAGGATCAGGTCGGCGCCGAGAAACTCGGTGGCGCGCAACTGCATCGCGCCGTTGAGGCGTGCTCCGAAGTAGCCGATTGCGGTACTGGCAGCAACCGCCACCAGCAAGGCGAAAAACAGCACGCGCAGCTCGCCGGAACGCGCATCACGCAACAGCTGACGGGCAGCAAGGGCCACCAGTCGCAACATCGGCAGGCCGGCCATCAGGGCTCCAGGGGCGCGACGAGGCGCCCGGCATCGAGGCGGATCAGGCGGTGGCAGCGATGCGCCAGGCGTTCGTCGTGGGTTACCAGCACCAAGGTGGTACCGCGTTCCTTGTTGAGCTCGAACAGCAGGTCGCTGATGCGCTCGCCGGTATGGCTGTCGAGATTGCCGGTGGGCTCGTCGGCGAACAGCACGTCCGGTTCGGCCGCGAATGCGCGGGCGATGGCGACACGCTGTTGTTCGCCGCCCGAGAGCTGGCGGGGCGAGTGGGTCAGACGCTGGCCCAGGCCGACCCGTTCGAGCAACGTGCGCGCATGTTCTCGGGCATCCTTGCGGCCGTCGAGCTCCAGCGGCAGCATCACGTTCTCCAGGGCATTGAGGCTGTCGAGCAGTTGGAACGACTGAAACACGAAACCGACGTGTTCGGCTCGTACCCGCGCGCGCTGGTCTTCGTCGAGGGTGCCCAGGTCCTGGCCGGCCAGGGTCACGCTGCCCGCACTGGGCAGGTCGAGGCCGGCCAGCAGGCCGAGCAGGGTAGACTTGCCCGAACCCGATGCGCCGACGATGGCCAGGCTGTCGCCTTTGGCCAATTCCAGCGAGAGTTCGTGCAGAATGGTCAGTTCACCTTCCGCGCTGGTGACCACTTTGCTAAGGTTCCGCGCTGTAAGAATGCTTGCGCCCATGGAGAGTCCCGATGCGAATGTGGTTGATGAGTGCTGGCCTGGGCCTGATGTTGGCCGCCCAGAGTGCAGCGGCAGGTACGGTACTGATCGTTGGCGATAGTATCAGCGCGGCTTTCGGCCTGGATACCCGTGCCGGCTGGGTCGCGCTGCTCGAGCAGCGCCTGGAACAGCAGGGTTTCAGCGACAAGGTGGTCAACGCTTCGATCACTGGCGACACCTCGGCCAATGGCTCGGCGCGGCTGCCCGCGCTGCTTGCAGCGCACAAGCCGGACCTGGTCGTGCTCGAGCTGGGTGGCAACGATGGCCTGCGCGGGATGCCCGTAACGCAATTGCAACAGAATCTTGCGTCGATGATTGAGGTCTCCCGCAAGGCCGGCGCCGAGGTCCTGTTGCTGGGCATGCAGTTGCCGCCCAACTACGGCGCGCGTTACACCCAGTCGTTCGCCCAGGTCTATCACACGCTGGCAGAAGAGAAAAAAGTGGCCCTGGTGCCATTTCTGCTCGAAGGGGTCGGCGGGGTGCCGACACTGATGCAGGCCGACGGCGTGCATCCCACGGCTGGCGCCCAGGGCAAACTGCTGGAAAACGTCTGGCCGATGCTCAAACCCTTGCTTTGACGCTTTTCTGCGCGCGGGCTTTCGGCTAATGTGGCGCCCCCTGTTTGGAGCCCCCGATGCCGCGTCCCGCCTGGTCCCTGTTTGCCTATCAATTGATCGAGCCCGACGATCAGCTGGACCTGTTCGCCTGCCAGGAAAGTCGCGTGCACCTGGCTGCGCGTCAGCTGGAACTGGGCGGTTCGGTGGACCGCACCCTGTGTGGAACCTTGCTCCCGGCCCAGCCGCGCTGGCTGGAAGTGCACAAGCTGATCTTTCGTGACCAACGGCTGTGCAAACTGTGCCGGGCCATCCTGTTCGCCCAGCGCAAGGGCACACGACCGGTATGGCCCGAGCTGCAGTCGATCCCCTGATCGGCGTCCTGACGGCCCCCGTCTACACGCGCCCGGCAACTGCGCGTACAATCGGGGCATTGTCCCGTTCAGTTCGACCAAGGATTTCCTGGATGCCGCCGAGCCTTTCCGTCCTCACCCGCAGCCTGTTGCTGGCCGCCGCATTCGCAGCGACGCCGGCCATGGCGCTGGAATTCCCGTTGCCACCTGCGGGTGAAGACATCATCGGCCAGGTGCAGACCATCACCGCCAAGTACGAGGACACCTTCGCCGACATCGCGACGGCCAATGACCTCGGCTATCTGGAAATGGTCGCCGCCAATCCTGGCGTCGACCCCTGGCTGCCGGGTGCCGGTACACAGATTGTCCTGCCGACTCGCTTCATTTTGCCGCCGGGTCCGCGCGAGGGCATCGTCATCAACCTGGCCGAGTACCGCCTCTACTATTACCCCAAGGGCGAGGACGTCGTGCGTACCTACCCGCTGGGGATTGGCCGGGAAGGGTGGGGCTCGCCCATCGCGCACACCAAGATCATCGCCAAGACCCCGAATCCGACCTGGACGCCGCCGGCCTCGATCAAGGCCGAGCATGCTGCAGACGGTGATCCGCTACCCAATGTGGTGCCTGCTGGCCCGGACAACCCGCTGGGGCCTTTCAAATTCACCCTCGGCCTGCCGGGCTACCTGATTCACGGCTCGAACAAGCAGTTCGGCATCGGCATGCGCACCAGTCATGGCTGCTTCCGCATGTACAACGACAACGTGCTGGAGCTGGCCAGCATGGTGCCGGTTGGAACTGGCGTGCGCATCATGAACGAGTCCTACAAGTTCGGCATGAGCGGCGGCAAGGTGTACCTGGAAGCCCACGCGCAACTGACCGACAAGGGTGATCCGGTGACCCTGGACAGGCACACCGCCGTCATCAATGCGTTGCTCAACCGTCGCGACTTCGCCCCGGACATCAAGATGAACTGGGACGTGGTCCGTGATGTGGTCGCCGCCGAAGACGGCCTGCCGGTCGAAATTGCCGGGGCGGGTGTCCCGATGATCAGCAGCGCGCCCGGCAGCCCGCCCGCACCCTAGTCGGCTGTTGCTGCGCCCATAAAAAAACCGACCCAGTGGGTCGGTTTTTTTACAGCCTCGGAAAAGGCTGTTACTTGCGGCTGGCCTTGTCGAGCATGCGCAGAGCGCGCTCGTTGGCTTCGTCGGCAGTCTGCTGGGCTTTCTGAGCGGCGGTCAGCGCTTCGTCAGCCTTGCGGTAGGCTTCGTCGGCACGGGCTTGCGAGCGCGCAGCGGCGTCTTCGGTAGCGGTCAGGCGAGCTTCGGTTTCTTTGGTTGCGCTGCTGCAACCGGTAGCCAGAACGGCGGCCAGGGCCAGTGCAGAGAATTTCAGAGCATTGTTCATTGTGTTCCCCTTCGAAGGACATTCTTTTAAGTAGCCATTTCTCATGAATGAGAAACTAGCCGCCGTACATACTACTCATTACTTGTAGTAAGTAAACGGACGCAGCGCAAGAGATGAAAAAAAATCCACCCATGCCCCGAGGTGCGGAACGTAAGCCGCAAACCACGGTCTAGCGCTGGTTGGGCGCAACCCAGGGGCGTGCGCAAGTGCATCGCGTAATTGCCTGATGCATGAACTAAGGCAGGGTTTAAATGTCTTCGGCCGCACGCAGTTGAGGGGTGGCCGGGAAGTCGAAAATGAGTTGCGGCGAAGACAATCAACTCGCCTGTACGCTGATGTTGTTTGCTGCCGCTGCAGGCATCACGATTGCGTTTGATGACAAAATCAGCACAGGCCTGCGCAACTGTTTCTTCGTTGTACAAAGAGCGGTAAGGTAGAGGTCTAAATCCAAGACCCGCGAGGAAACGCGATGAGCGAGGCGCTTTCGATCCACCACGACCAGGCCGGTCACCAGTTCGAAATCAATATCGACGGCCACCGTGCGTACCTCACCTACATGGACCTGGGCAAACAGACCCTGGACATCTACCGCACCTTTGTACCCAATGCCTTGCGCGGCCGGGGCATCGCTGCGGCACTTACCGAGCAGGCTCTGGACTACGCCGAAAGCCATGGCTACACGGTGATCCCGTCGTGCTCCTATGTCGAGCGCTACATGGAACGCCACCAGCGCCGTGCGGCCAAGCTGTAGAAAGCCAGGCTGCATCTGCAGGCCGCAAGGCCGGGTCAGTGGAAGCTATTGACCCGGCCCTTGGCTTCAGCGGCTACGCTTGGGCAACACATCCTTGAGTTTGGCGTGCATGCTGCGCAGTGTCTTTTCAGTGCTGGCCCAGTCGATGCACGCGTCGGTGACCGATACGCCGTACTGCAGGTCGCCCAAGTCCTTGGGAATCGACTGACTGCCCCAATTCAAATGGCTTTCCACCATCAGGCCGATGATCGACTGGTTGCCTTCCAGGATCTGATTGGCCACGTTCTCCATCACCAGCGGTTGCAGTGCTGGGTCCTTGTTGGAGTTGGCGTGGCTGCAGTCGACCATGATGTTGGCCTTGATGCCTGCTTTTTCCAGCGCCTGCTCGCACACCGCCACGCTGACCGAGTCGTAGTTGGGCTTGCCGTTGCCGCCGCGCAGCACCACGTGGCCGTAGGCATTGCCCTTGGTGGTGACGATGGATACGCCACCTTCCTGGTTGATGCCCAGAAACCGATGCGCACTGGACACCGACTGCAACGCGTTGATGGCCACGGTCAGGCCGCCGTCGGTACCGTTCTTGAAGCCCACTGCCGAGGACAGGCCCGAAGCCATTTCACGGTGGGTTTGCGATTCGGTGGTGCGCGCGCCGATGGCCGACCAGCTGATCAGGTCCTGCAGGTACTGCGGCGAAATCGGGTCCAGCGCCTCGGTCGCGGTAGGCAGGCCCATTTCGGCCAGATCCAGCAGCAGTTTCCGACCGATGTGCAGACCGTCCTGGATCTTGAACGAGTCGTCCAGGTAAGGATCGTTGATCAGGCCTTTCCAGCCCACCGTGGTGCGCGGTTTTTCGAAATACACGCGCATGACCAGGTACAGGGTGTCCGAGACTTCGGCGGCCAGCGCCTTGAGCCGGCGCGCATATTCGTGCGCGGCATCGATGTCGTGGATCGAGCACGGGCCGATGACCACGAACAGGCGATGGTCACGCCCATCGAGAATATCGCGCACCACTTCACGGCCAGCGGCCACGGTGGTGTGCGCGGCGGCACTGAGCGGGATTTCCCGCTTCAGCTGCGCAGGGGTGATGAGGGTTTCGTTGGAAGCGACGTTAAGGTCGTCGATCGGTAGGTCAGCCATCGTGTTACTCGTCAGGTCACGGGTGCCGGCCGCCAGCGAACCCCGCACGGCGAGGCACAGCATGATTATGAGCGGCGGGGGAGTCGAACCTTAGCGCGTTAGAGCGCATGCAGACAACGGATTTGTGCCATTGCCATGCGCCGACGACCGGTGCACGGCGGGCGGCACTGCTACGCTCAAGTATGCCTGTCGCATTGGCCACTTCGGAGGTCGCATGATCCGCTCCATGCTGTACGCCACTGACCTGGGGGTATATGCCCCGTTCGTCATGCAGCACGCCGTAGCCCTGGCGCGCAGTTTCAACGCGCAGCTGTATGTCATCCATGCCGTGGAGCCGATGGGCCTGATCGCCGAATCGGTGCTGCAGAGTTACCTGGACGAGTCCACGCTCGACCGCCTGCACAATCAAGGGCTCAATACCGTCATGGCCGGGATCGAGGAGAAGGTCCTGCAGAGCCTGCGCAGCGACCTGGGCGACGACGAGCCAGGCCTGGCCTTGATCCGCGCCGTGCGCGTGAGACAAGGGGATCCAGCCGAGGTCATCCTCGACCAGGCCCAGCGACTGGCGGTGGACTTGCTGGTATTCGGCAGTCACAGCCACGCTGCCACTGTTGACGTTCCCCTGGGACGCACTGCGGCCCGCCTGCTGCAGCTGTCCCCGGTGCCGGTCTACATGGTGCCGCTGACCGAGCACCGCAGCCGACCCAGAGGATGAGTCTGGGTTGGTTATTTTTCCTACAAATTTAATAAAAAGTTCTAGATTTATTGTTACAACCTTTAATATAGTTATAACCCGTCGCCGATGACTGGCGGTTTTTCCTGTGTGAGGGATTCATATGAAGCTTCAGCAACTGCGCTACATCTGGGAGGTAGCGCATCATGACCTCAACGTCTCCGCCACGGCGCAAAGCCTGTATACCTCGCAGCCAGGTATCAGCAAGCAGATCCGCCTGCTGGAAGACGAATTGGGTGTTGAAGTCTTCGCACGCAGTGGCAAACACCTGACCCGCGTCACCCCGGCTGGTGAACGCATCATCACCACCGCCGGCGAGATCCTGCGCAAGGTGGAAAGCATCAAGCAGATCGCCCAGGAGTTCTCCAACGAGAAGAAGGGCACGCTCTCCATCGCCACCACCCACACCCAGGCCCGTTATGCATTGCCGACGGTGATCAGCAGCTTCATCAAGCAGTACCCGGATGTGGCCCTGCACATGCATCAGGGCTCGCCGATGCAGATTGCCGAAATGGCCGCCGACGGTACCGTCGACTTCGCCATTGCCACCGAAGGGCTGGACTCGTTCGGCGACCTGATCATGATGCCGTGCTACCGCTGGAACCGCTGCATTGCGGTGCCCCAGGGGCATCCGCTGACCAAGGTGCCGAAGCTGACGCTCGAGGCACTGGCCGAGTACCCGATCGTCACCTACGTGTTCGGTTTCACCGGTCGCTCCAAGCTCGACGAAGCGTTCTCGCGGCGCGGCCTGGCGCCGAAGGTGGTGTTCACCGCCGCCGATGCCGACGTCATCAAGACCTATGTTCGACTGGGCCTGGGTGTGGGCATCGTGGCCAAGATGGCGGTCGATACCAAGCTCGACAACGACCTGGTGGTACTCGACGCCGATCACCTGTTCGAATCCAGCGTGACCCGCATCGGCTTCCGCCGTGGCACCTTTCTGCGCGGCTTCATGTGCGACTTCATCGAGAAGTTCGCGCCGCACCTCACCCGCGAGGTCATGGCCAAGGCCATCCAGTGCCACAACAAGCAGGAACTGGAAGCCTTGTTCGAAGGTGTCGAGTTGCCCGAGCATTGATTGCGCCGCCGTTCCCAGGCATGCCATGCCCGAGCGGCGTCGCGTGGCTCAGGTCTTGGCGATCAGATTGCCCGCGTGCAGCCCGCATTCCTTTTGCGTGGCTTCCTCCCACCACCAGCGCCCCTCGCGCTCGTGCTGGTTGGGCAGCACCGGCCGCGTGCAGGGCTCGCAGCCGATACTGATGAAGCCGCGCTCGTGCAGGCTATTGAAGGGCAGCTCGAGCATGCGGATGTAGCCCCACACCTCTTCGCTGCTCATCTGCGCCAAGGGGTTGAACTTGTACAGCGTGCGCTCGGCCGTCGAAAACGCGCCGTCCACTTCCACCGCCGCTACCTGGCTACGGGTGCCGGGGCTCTGGTCGCGCCGCTGGCCGGTGGCCCAGGCGCTGACGGTGGACAGCTTGCGGCGCAGCGGCTCGATCTTGCGGATACCACAGCACTCGCCATGACCATCGCGATAAAAGCTGAACAGTCCCTTTTGCTTGACGAAGGGGTCCAGCAGCGCGTTGTCCGGCGAGACCAGTTCAATGGTGATCTGGTAGTGATCGCGGACCTGCTCGATGAAGCGATAGGTTTCCGGGTGCAGGCGGCCGGTGTCCAGGCTGAACACCTTGACGTTCTTGTTCAGCTTCCAGGCCATGTCCACCAGCACCACGTCTTCGGCACCGCTGAAGGAAATCCAGAGGTCGTCGCCGAAGTGGGCGAAGGCGAGCTTGAGAATGTCCTGCGGGGACTTGTTCGCGTAGGTCGTCGCCATGTCGGCGACATCGAAGGGTTGGCTCATCAGGCGGCTTCCTGGTCAAAGTGGCGCTTGGCGCTCTATGTGGCGCAATGGTAACAAAAAAACACCGGGCGACATGACCCGGTTCAGAGCCCCGCGAGGGTATCCAGCAGCACGCTCACCTTGAAGATCGACTCCTCGTATTCGGCCTGCCACTGAGAGTCGGCCACGATCGCGCCACCGCCCCAGCAGCAGACCTGGCCGTCCTTGACCAGCAAGGTACGGATGGCGATGGAGCTGTCCATTTCACCGCGCACATCCAGGTACAGCAACGAACCACAGTAGATGGCGCGTTGGGTTGGCTCTACTTCGTCGATGATCTGCATGGCGCGGATCTTCGGCGCGCCGGTGATCGAGCCACCGGGAAAACTGCCGGCGAGCAGGTCCAGACAGTCCTTGTCCGCGGCCAACTCACCGGTCACGGCGCTGACCAGGTGATGAACGTTCGGATAGCTCTCCAGGGCGAACAGCTGCGGCACCCGCACCGAGCCGATCCGGCAGCTTCGGCCCAGGTCATTGCGCAGCAGGTCGACGATCATCAGGTTCTCCGAGCGGTCCTTGGCACTGGCCAGCAGCTCGCGACCCTGGCGCGCGTCTTCTTCGCGGTCGAGGCTGCGCGGGCGGGTGCCCTTGATCGGCCGGGTTTCGACATGACCAGCCGTGACCTTGATGAAACGCTCTGGCGAAAAGCTCAGCAAGGCTGCGCCGCCAGCCAACTGCAGGTAGCCGGAAAACGGCGTAGAGCAGGCAGCGCGCACGGCCTGATAAGCGGCCCACGGGTCGCCTGCGCAGGCGGCACGAAAACGCTGGGTCAGATTGACCTGATAGCAGTCTCCGGCCTGGATATAGGCCTGCACCTTTTCGAATGCACGCCGGTACTGCTCCGCGGTTCGGTCCGGTGTCATCGAGGCGTGCAGCCGGAAGGCCGGGGCTTCGAGCGCGGCCGGTTGGGCGAACAGGTCGATCAAGCGTTGCCGTTCGCGTGCATCCAGCGCGGGATGGAACATCAATTCGCTGGTCTGCCGGCGATGGTCGCTGATCAGCGCCCAGGCGTAGAGGCCCAGGCTGGCGTGCGGCAGGTCGAGGTCGTCGTGGTTGGGCGCTGGCAGGGTCTCCAGCCTGCGGCCGAAATCGTAGCTCAGGTAGCCGATCAGCCCTCCGGCGAAGGGCAGCTCGCAGCCGTCGGGCAATTGCGCCTGGCCCAATTCGGCCAGCGCGACACGGGCCCGTTGCAGGTACTGTTGGCCGGACTCACCGGCCTGGATGCCGAGGGTCTGCAACGGCCAGGCGCTGATCAGGTCGAAGCGGCCGCGCTGGGCGATCGGCTGCGCGCTGTCGAGCAGCACCGCGCCAGGCGCGTGGCGAACCGCAGCGAAATAGGGCGCCGGGTCGGCCAGGTAGGGCAGGGCGTGAAGCGAGCAGGTTGGCATGATAGGTCGGTGGCCAGTAGCGGGGCTGGGATTGTAATGCAGCCGGGCGCCGCGTGTGCGGGTGGCGTGGCGTCCGCGCTCAGGTCACTGCTGCGGGCACATGACCGAACAGTGCCTGGACGAAGCGCGTGCGCTCTTCGACGGTTTCCACGAGGCCTTCGGCCGCCAGCGCTTCCAGGTGTTTTTCCACGGCCTGGGTGCGCAGGGTCAGGCCGCAGTCGTTGGCAATCTGGATGTTCAGCCCGGGGCGGGCGTTGAGCTCCAGGATCAGCGGGCCTTTCTCCTGGTCCAGGACCATGTCGACGCCGATGTAGCCCAGCCCGCACAATTCGAAGCAGCCGGCGGCCAGGCGCATGAAGCCGTCCCAGTTGGGCAACTGCACACCGTCCACGGCGTTGGTGGTGTCGGGGTGCTTGCTGATGATGTTGTTCAGCCAGGTGCCGCGCAAGGTCACGCCCGTGGCCAGGTCGACGCCGACGCCGATGGCGCCCTGGTGCAGGTTGGCCTTGCCGCCCGACTGCCGGGTCGGCAAGCGCAGCATGGCCATTACCGGGTAGCCCATCAGCACGATGATGCGGATGTCCGGTACGCCTTCGTAGCTGATGCTCTTGAAGATCTGGTCGGGGATCACCCGGTATTCGATCAGCGCGCGGTCACGGTGCCCGCCCAGCGAATAGAGGCCGGTGAGGATGCTGGAAATCTGGTGCTCGATGTCTTCGCGGCTGATGATCTTGCCCGACACGGTCCGAAAGCGCTCCTCGAAGCGGTCGGCGACCACCAGGATGCCGTCACCGCCAGCGCCCTGGGCCGGCTTGACCACGAAGTCACTGCGCCCGCCGATGATCTCGTCGAGGCGATCGATCTGTTTTTCCGTGGAGATCACCCCGAACATCTCGGGCACATGGATACCCGCCGCAATGGCGCGCTCCTTGGTGATGATCTTGTCGTCGACGATGGGGTACAGGCTGCGCCGGTTGTACTTGAGCACATAGTCGGCGTTACGCCGGTTGATGCCCATGATGCCGCGGGCCTCCAGCGCTTTCCAGGTTTTCCACAGGCCGAACATCAGGGAGTCGGCCTGCTTGAGAAAGGCCTTGAAACGCACCAGTTCGGTCAGCCGGTAGCCGCGGTAGCGGCCCATGGCGAGCATGAAGCCCACCAGGATCAGCAGGATCGCCGGGAAGGTGAACACGAAGTACACCAGCTCCGGCACGCTCATCAGGATATGCGCCAGGGAGGCGGCGAACAGCGTGCCCACCGCGACCTTCAAGGCATGCCCGCTGCCGCGTTCTTCCCAGGTGATCGACAGGCGCTCGATGGTCATGGTCAGGATCACCATCGGGAACAGCGCCACCGACAGCCCGCGCTCCAGGCCCAGCTTGTGGCTGAACAGGCTGATCGCGGCAATCAGCACCACGACGAAAGTGAGCACCACGGACAGCCTGGGCAGCATCTGCAGCTTCAGGTGTTCCAGGTAGGAGCGCAGCGACAGCCCCAGCGCGGTGATCACCGTGAACAGGATGATGCCGAAGCCCAGCTGGGTTTCGCGGAATGCCAGGGCAATCAACACTGGAGTGAAGGTGCCCAGGGTCTGGATGCCGATCAGGTTGCGCAGGATCAGAATCACCAGCACGCCGATCGGGATCATCACCATGATCATGAAGGTCTGCTGGGTCTGCAGCGGCAGGCCGTACAGGCTGTACTCGAGGAAGTCGGCGTCGGTGTTCTCGTCGGTCAGCTTGGCCAGGCGAATGGCGTTCATCTCGCTGTTGTTCATGGTGAAGGTGACGGTTGCCTTGCGGCCACCCTCGACGCTCACCAGGTTTTCGTCACCCGTCCACCACAGCAGGCGATCCTCGGGCAGGCCCTGCTCGCCGGTATCGGGGTTGAAGTACAGCCAGTCGTTGCCGTTGAAGCTGCGCAGCCACAGTTCCGGTGTCTGCGCCTGGTCGGCGAGCAGGCGCACGGTGTGGACCTTTTCCATCGGCACGTGGGCGATGGACAGCAGCAGGTCGATGATGCGTGCCTTGTGCAAGGTCGAGGTGTCGCCGGCCAGCAGCAGCTTGACGTTGTCGTCGGCCAGATTGTTGACCCGCTTGATGGTTTCGCCGACGAAGGTCTCGACATCGGCCGAATGCTGGCGGATGGGCGCCAGCAATGCTTCGGCGGCGATCTTTTCCGGGCCTTCCACGGCCAGGCTGTCGCGGAAGATCGGCCCCTTGACCTTGATTTTTTCGCCGCTGTAGCGCTTGGTCAGCACCAGGCGGTAGTACAGCGTCTGGTTGCCCGAAGCGCGCCGGGCCGACCAGGTCACCTTGCGGTTGCCGTCCAGACGATTGACGCTGACCCCGTAGTTGTTGGAGATGAAGCTTTCGTTGAGGCTCACATAGTCACGACTCAGTGGCGGCACGAACATCTGCACCTTCACCGGGTCCTTGGCGCTGGCGACGAATTCGACCTTGGCGTCGATGTTCCACAGATCGTCGGTTTCGTCTTCGGTCACCGGGATGCCGAGTACGAGGATCTGATAGGCGGTGATGGCGATGCCCAGCCCCACCAGCGCGGTGATCAGGATCTTCAAGTGCAGGGTTAGAGCGCGCATTGAAATTACTCTGCGATGGTGGCGACAGTGGCGCAGGCGGGTTTGCCGGCAGCGTGTTTGCGGCTGGGGTCGACCAGCGCATCGAAGCGGGTGAGCGCATCGGAGCCGATCAGCAGCGGGTAGTCGAATGCGGTGCGGTCGGTGAGGTTGACTTCGATGCGGCGCTGGGTATGGCCCATGCACACGTCGAGTTCGATCACCGGCCGCTGGGTGTGGGTCTTGCGTTCGCGGGCACTGCATTCACAATCGTCGGCGCGTCGCTTGATGGAGCTCACGCGCACCAGCGGCCGCTCGATGGGGTGGGAATGGGCATTGTCGATCGCCAGGTAGAAGCGCACCCAGGGTTGGCCATTGCGCTTGAAACGCTTGATGTCACGGGCACTGAGCGAGGCGGTCAATGCGCCCGTATCGAGTTTGGCGGCGACCCGCAGGTTGATGTCGGTCAACTGCGCGTACTCGTTCAAGCCGTAGGTGGTCTTTTCGGCAGCCAGGCCCAGGCCCGGAATGAACGGAATGAATAAAAGGCTGAACAGGCGGGAGAGGGGCTTGAGAGTCATGAATTGAAATTATGAATACCGAATCGGGCACCGCAAAAACGTTTCGCGGGTAACAGGAAGAGAGCACCGCATTCTAGCACGGTGCTTTCGTGCCGCCAGCGCAGGCACGGTCGGGCGAGGCCTTGGAGTGCGAATCGACCGTGAAGTTCGAGGGTCGACCGCTCGGCAGGGGTGGGCGCCGCGGGTGCAGGCGCCTATTTGAAGCGCCGTTCGACGCCTTTCTCGACGAGGATCTTGGCGGAGATTTCTTCCACCGAAAAATGGGTCGAGTCGATGTTCGGAATGTTCTCGCGGCGAAACAGACCTTCCACCTCGCGCACCTCGAACTCGCACTGGGCGAAGCTGGCGTAACGACTGTTGGGCTTGCGTTCGTGGCGGATCGCGGTGAGTCGATCGGGGTCGATGGTCAGGCCGAACAGCTTGTGCTGGTGGGCCCTGAGCGCAGGTGGCAACTGCAGGCGCTCCATGTCGTCTTCGGTCAGCGGGTAGTTGGCGGCGCGGATGCCGAATTGCATGGCCATGTACAGGCAGGTCGGGGTCTTGCCACAGCGCGACACGCCCACCAGGATCAGGTCGGCCTTGTCGTAGTAGTGGGTTCTGGCGCCGTCGTCGTTGTCCAGCGCGAAATTGACCGCTTCGATACGTTCCATGTAGTTGGCGTTGTGCGCAATGGAGTGGGACTTGCCCACCGAGTACGAGGAATGTGCGCTGAGCTCCATTTCCAGCGGGGCGAGGAAGGTCGAGAAGATGTCGATCATGAAGCCGTTGGAGGTGGCGAGGATCTCGCGGATGTCCTGATTGACGATGGTGTCGAAGATGATCGGTCGCACACCGTCCTTTTCGGCGCAGTTATTGATTTGCTGTACCATGGCCCGAGCCTTGTCCACGCTGTCGATATAGGGCCGCGTGAACTTGCTGAAGGTAATGTTTTCGAACTGCGCCAGTAGACTTTGCCCCAGCGTTTCGGCGGTAATGCCGGTACCGTCGGAGATGAAGAATGCAGATCGTTTCATTGTGCGCCCCGGCCCGTAGGCAACTGACGATTCTTGGATATGATAGGCCCGATTGATGGCCAGCATTGCCAGGCATTCTCGTTCATTTCCGGGGCTGCGGCCACAGCCCCCCGCGTGCGACGATTCGCGCCGGGCATCCCGAGCTTTTCCAACCCAGTCAGTGGAGAGATCACCTTGGTAGAGTACGTAGTTTCCCTCGATAAGCTTGGCAACAATGATGTGGAACACGTGGGGGGCAAGAATGCGTCCCTGGGCGAGATGATCAGCAATCTGGCTGGTGCCGGCGTGTCGGTGCCTGGCGGCTTTGCCACCACCGCCCAGGCCTATCGCGACTTCCTCGACCTCAGCGGGCTCAACGAGCAGATCCACGCGGCCCTCGATGCGCTCGACGTGGACGACGTCAATGCCCTGGCTCGCACCGGCGCGCAGATCCGCCAGTGGGTCATGGAGGCCGAGTTCCCCGAGCGTCTCAACGAAGAGATCCGCATCGCCTTCGCCGAGCTGTCCAAGGGCAACCCGGACATCGCCGTTGCCGTGCGTTCCTCGGCCACCGCCGAAGACCTGCCCGATGCCTCCTTTGCCGGCCAGCAGGAAACCTTCCTCAATATCCGCGGTGTCGAGAACGTCATTCGCGCGGCCAAGGAAGTCTTCGCTTCATTGTTCAACGACCGCGCCATTGCCTACCGCGTTCACCAGGGCTTCGACCACAAGCTGGTTGCCCTGTCGGCCGGCGTGCAGCGCATGGTGCGTTCGGAAACCGGCACTGCCGGGGTGATGTTCACCTTGGACACCGAGTCCGGGTTCCGTGACGTGGTGTTCATCACCGGCGCCTACGGCCTGGGCGAGACCGTGGTGCAAGGCGCGGTGAACCCCGACGAATTCTATGTGCACAAGCACACCCTGGAGGCCGGTCGTCCGGCGATCCTGCGGCGCAACCTGGGCAGCAAGGCGATCAAGATGGTCTACGGCGACGAAGCGCGCGCCGGACGCTCGGTCAAGGTGGTGGACGTCGACAAGGCCGAACGTGCGCGTTTCTGCCTGACCGATGCGCAGGTCAGCGAGCTGGCCAAGCAGGCGATGATCATCGAGAAGCACTACGGCCGGCCGATGGACATCGAGTGGGCCCAGGACGGCGACGACGGCCAGCTGTACATCGTCCAGGCGCGCCCGGAGACAGTGAAGAGCCGCTCCAGCGCCAACGTGATGGAACGCTACCTGCTCAAGGAAAAGGGCACCGTGCTGGTCGAGGGCCGCGCCATCGGCCAGCGCATCGGTGCCGGCAAGGTCCGCATCATTCACGACGCCTCCGAGATGGACAAGGTCCAGGCCGGTGACGTGCTGGTTTCGGACATGACCGACCCGGACTGGGAACCGGTGATGAAACGCGCCAGTGCCATCGTCACCAATCGCGGCGGGCGAACCTGCCACGCCGCGATCATCGCCCGCGAACTGGGCATTCCGGCAGTGGTGGGCTGCGGCAACGCCACGCAACTGCTCCAGGACGGCCAGGGCGTGACGGTGTCCTGCGCCGAGGGCGACACCGGCTACATCTTCGAGGGCGAACTGGGCTTCGACATCAAGCAGAATTCGGTCGACGCCATGCCCGAGCTGCCATTCAAGATCATGATGAACGTCGGCAACCCGGATCGCGCCTTCGATTTTGCCCAGTTGCCCAATGCCGGTGTCGGCCTGGCGCGTCTGGAGTTCATCATCAACCGGATGATCGGCGTGCACCCCAAGGCGCTGCTCAACTACGACACCCTGACCCCGGAAATCAAGGACAGCGTCGACAAGCGTGTGGCCGGCTACAGCGACCCGGTGAATTTCTATGTCGACAAGCTGGTCGAGGGCATCAGCACCCTGGCTGCGGCCTTCTGGCCGAAGAAAGTCATCGTCCGGCTGTCCGACTTCAAGTCCAACGAATACGCCAACCTGATCGGCGGCAAGCTCTACGAGCCGGAAGAAGAGAACCCGATGCTGGGCTTCCGCGGGGCGTCGCGCTACATCAGCGAGTCGTTCCGCGACTGCTTCGAGCTCGAATGCCGGGCGATGAAGCGGGTGCGCAACGAAATGGGCCTGACCAACGTCGAGATCATGGTGCCGTTCGTGCGCACCCTGGGCGAAGCGTCGCAGGTGATCGACCTGCTCGCCGAGAATGGCCTGGCCCGCGGCGACAACGGTCTGCGCATCATCATGATGTGCGAGCTGCCGTCCAACGCCATCCTGGCCGACGAGTTCCTGGAGTTCTTCGACGGCTTCTCGATCGGTTCCAACGACCTCACCCAGCTCACCCTCGGCCTGGACCGCGACTCGGGGATCATCGCCCACCTGTTCGACGAGCGTAACCCGGCGGTCAAGAAGCTGCTGGCCAATGCCATCCAGGCCTGCAACAAGGCCGGCAAGTACATCGGCATCTGCGGCCAGGGCCCGTCCGATCACCCTGACCTGGCCAAATGGCTGATGGAGCAGGGCATCGAAAGCGTGTCGCTGAACCCGGACTCGGTCCTGGAAACCTGGTTCTTCCTGGCCGAAAAGGAAAGCGTCGTTTAAGCCGTCCCACTCCAGACCGGTGTGTCCTTTCCTGCACCCCGGTCCCCTGTATCACCCCAGACCGGTGTGTCCTTTCAAACACCCCGGTCGCCTGTAGCAGCGGCGCAAGCCGCGTCGCCCTTGATCCTGCCCTTCATGCACAGATCAACACAGACGCGGCTTGCGCCCCGGTTACAGCCCCATTCATTCAGACGCAAGTGCCTTATGCAAAGCAGCAGTACCCTCTTTCCCGTCGCGCTGCTCAGTGCCGAGCGTCGCGGCGACCTCAGCGAAGACATCTACCGCATCAAGGCCGCCAACAGCCCCGACCCCAGTGTCGAGCTGGCGTTGACGCGCCTGGGCCTGGCCGATCAACCTGGTGCTCGCGGGGTGCCGGTGATCCTTCTGCATGGCAGCTTTTCCAACCGGCGCTTCTGGTACTCGCCCAAGGGCATAGGCCTGGGGCCTTGGCTGGCACGTCGCGGGTTCGACGTATGGATAGCCGAAATGCGCGGCCACGGACTGTCGCCGCGCAACCAGCACTACGCCAGCAATACCGTGGCCGACTACGCCCGCTACGATCTTCCGGTCATCGGTGCATTCGTCGCCGAGGTCAGTGCTCAGACGCCGCATTGGATCGGGCATTCGCTCGGCGGCATCACCCTGGCCGCCGCCTTGGGTGGCGGCTATCTGCAAGGCGATCTGGCAGCGTCTGCGGCGCTGTTCGGTGCCCAGGTCAGTCGACGTCACTGGCAGTTGCGGATTCCTCCGCTGAACTGGGCTGCGCGCCGCCTGCTCAAGCGCTATCCACACATTTCCGGGGCCCGCCTCAAACGCGGCCCGGAAGACGAGCCGGTGGGCGTTGGCCTGGAGTGGATGCGCTGGAAAGGCCTGTTCGGCCGTTTCGGCGATGCCGAGCGGGACTGGTGGCAGGGGCTGGGCGAAGTGAAACTGCCCATCCTCGCCGTTGCGGCGGTCGGTGACCTGCAGGATCCAAGCTGGGACTGCCGCCAGCTGTTCGAGCAATTTGCCGGGAGCCACAACCAGTTCGTCAACCTGGGCCGCGCCCAGGGCTTCGGCGACGACTTCGACCACGTGCGCATGCTGGTCAGTGCGCAAGCCCAGGCCGAGGTCTGGCCGCTGGTCGGGACCTGGCTGAGCGACCCCTACCGGCCGCTGCTGCCCGGCGCGACACCGTTGGCGACGACCTGAGCATGGTCTAGGCTGTGAGGGCCGCGCCGCGTCCGGTGCAGGCTACTGGCTCTTGCAGCCGCCATTCGCCCCAGGAGCAATGCCATGCACTATCTGACCCCCGACCTGTGTGATGCCTACCCCGACGTCGAGGTGCTCGAGCCGATGTTCAGCAATTTCGGTGGCCGCGACTCCTTCGGCGGCCAGATCGTCACCATCAAGACCTTCGAAGACAACTCGCGAGTACGCGAGCAGGTGGCTCTGGATGGCACCGGCAAGGTGCTGGTGGTCGACGGTGGAGGCTCGCTGCGCAAGGCGCTACTGGGCGACATGCTTGCCCAGAAAGCCGCGGAGAACGGTTGGGAAGGCCTGGTCATCTATGGGTGCGTGCGTGACGTCGACATGCTCGCGCAAACCGATGTCGGTGTGCAGGCCCTGGCCAGCCATCCGATGCCGACCGTCAAGCGGGGTCTGGGTGATCTCGATGTGAAGGTCAGCTTCGCCGGTGTCACATTCGTTCCCGGCCACTATCTGTATGCCGACAACAACGGCATCATCGTCTCGCCAGAGGCGTTGAGCATGCCCGAATGACAACTTTCCATCAGTAACGGGGACACGATGTACGAGGAAGACAATGCGCAATGGGGGCTGGTGCATGCCCTGTTGCTGGACGGCAAGGGAGGTGCGCGGTCGGTTGCCCGGACCGATATCGACGGGCTGCAGCTGCAACCTCACCAGAGCCTGTGGCTGCACTGGGATCGCAGCCATCCCCAGACCCGTGACTGGTTGCGCCGCAATAGTGGCCTGAGCGAATTCAGCTGCGACCTGCTGCTGGAGGAAAACACCCGCCCGCGCCTGGTCCCGTTGCCCGACGATGAACTGCTGCTGTTCCTGCGTGGGGTCAATCTCAATCCAGGAGCCGAGCCCGAGGACATGGTCTCGGTGCGGATCTTCGCCCAGGCCCAGCGCATCATTTCCCTGCGCCTGCGGCCATTGCGCGCGACCGACGACCTGCTCGAACAGTTCGCCGCCTGCAAGGGCCCGAAAACCGCTTCGGAGTTGATTCTGTACCTGGCTCAGCACTTGACCGAAAAGGTCCAGGCACTGGTCGAAGACCTATCCGACATCGTCGATATGGAGGAAGACAAACTCGACGCCGACGAACGGTACACGCCCGAGCACGGCAGCATTCTCCAGCTGCGCCGAAGGGCGGCCGGACTGCGGCGCTTCCTCGCGCCGCAACGCGATATCTTTGGCCAGTTGGCGCGCAACAAGGTGCCCTGGTTCGTCGACGACGACGCCGACTACTGGAACGAACTCAACAACAGCCTGACCCGTTATCTGGAAGAGCTGGAACTGGCGCGCGAGCGTGTGGGGCTGGTGCTCGAGGCCGAAGACCGGCGTCAGAGCGAGCGCATGAATCGCACCATGTATCGCTTCGGCATCATCACCGGGATCTTTCTGCCGATGAGCTTTCTGACCGGTCTACTGGGCATCAACGTCGGCGGCATTCCCGGTTCCGACAGCCCCTATGGTTTCACCATTGCCTGCGCATTGATGGTGGCCGTAGCGTTGGGCCAATGGTTGTTGTTTCGACGCTTGCGCTGGGTCTGACACGGAATTTACCCTGTGCTCGCCGAGACCTTTGTGACTCACCGCCGCAGGGTCTCGTCTTTGAATGAAATTCGCGAGGTATGCATGCCTGATCCGTTCGAAGAATCCCTGCGAGACATGCTCAACGCTCACGCGCCGGGTCGCGACGACCGCGCCGCGCTGGGGCGAGTGCTCAAGACTGCCAATCGCCAGGTCGGCGCGGGCGATCTCTTCAGCCTGATAGGGCGCTGGGGTCAGGCATTCATGATCGCGGTGAACAGTGGTTCGGCGAATATCGCGCCGGTGTCTCGTCGTACGGATTCCGCCGCTGCGGATAAGGCTGATTGATCAATGGAACTGGACCCCTGGACTCAAAGCCTGGTGGCGGCGATGACCGCCCTGTGGACCAAGGTCGCCAATTTCATCCCCAACCTGTTCGGGGCGTTGGTGGTGGTACTGTTGGGCTTCCTGGTCGCCAAGCTGCTCGACACGTTGTTGTCCAAGCTGCTGGCCAAGTTCGGGCTCGACCGCCTGATGGCGGGGACCGGCCTGACCAAACTGCTGGGCCGTGGCGGCCTCAGGGTGCCGATCTCGACCCTCATCGGCAAGATCGTCTATTGGTTCGTGCTGTTGATTTTCCTGGTGTCGGCCGCCGAGTCGCTGGGGCTGCAGCGGGTTTCGGCGACCCTGGACATGCTGGCGCTGTACCTGCCCAAGGTATTCGGTGCAGCCTTGGTGTTGCTGGTCGGTGTACTGCTGGCGCAACTGGTCAATGGCGTGGTACGTGGCGCTGCCGAAGGGGTAGGGCTCGATTACGCAGGTGGCCTGGGACGTGTGGCGCAGTGGTTGGTGATCATCATCAGCATTTCGGTGGCCATCAGCCAGCTGGAGGTCAAGACCGACCTGCTGAACCACGTGATCGTCATCGCCTTGATTACCGTTGGTCTGGCCGCAGCACTGGCCATGGGGTTGGGCAGCCGTGAAATCGCCAGTCAGATACTGGCCGGGATCTACGTGCGGGAACTGTTTCAAGTGGGCCAGCAGGTGCAGGTTGGAGGGGTCGAAGGGCAGATCGAGGAAATCGGCACCGTCAAGACGACAGTGATGACCGACGACGGCGAGCTGGTTTCGATGTCCAACCGCGAGCTGCTGGAACAGCGGGTGAGTAGCCGATAGGTCAACGTTTTGCTAATGTATGCCGCCGCAAAAAGGCTGAGCGATCATGCCTTGGCGGACAATGACCTGACCTTCGGGGACCTGACCTTCGGGCCGACCTGTTTTGAATAAAGTACATACGCTGCCCGTGCGCTACGACCCCCGCGAGCTCTCTGACGAGGAGTTGGTGGCGCGTTCGCACGAGGAGCTGTTCCATGTCACGCGGGCCTATGAAGAGCTGATGCGTCGCTACCAGCGAACCCTCTTCAACGTCTGTGCAAGATATTTAGGGAACGATCGTGACGCTGACGATGTCTGTCAGGAAGTGATGTTGAAGGTGCTGTACGGGCTAAAGAATTTCGAGGGTAAGTCGAAATTCAAGACGTGGCTTTACAGCATCACCTATAACGAATGCATCACGCAGTACCGGAAGGAAAGGCGCAAGCGCCGCTTGATGGATGCCCTGAGTCTCGATCCGCTCGAGGAGGCATCCGAAGAGAAGGCGCCCAAGTCGGAGGAGCGCGGTGGTCTCGACCGATGGTTGGTGTTCGTGAACCCGATAGACCGGGAGATTCTTGTGCTGCGATTCGTCGCTGAGCTGGAATTCCAGGAAATCGCCGACATCATGCACATGGGCTTGAGCGCCACCAAAATGCGGTACAAGCGGGCCTTAGATAAGCTCCGCGATAAATTTGCAGACCTGTCCGAAACTTAGTTCGGCGCAAAGGTCTCTAACCTACCGGCAAGGTCTGCTAGACTTGCCGTCAAGCTGCCCCGGATGAGGGGCGCTTAACAATCACCAGATGGGGATTTAACGGATGAAACTGAAAAACACCTTGGGCCTTGCCATTGGTTCTCTCGTTGCCGCAACTTCATTCGGCGTATTGGCACAAGGCCAAGGCGCAGTTGAAATCGAAGGCTTCGCCAAGAAAGAATACTACGACAGCGCTCGCGACTTCAAAAACGACGGCAACCTGTTCGGTGGCTCGGTTGGTTACTTCCTGACCGACGACGTTGAATTGCGTCTGGGTTACGACGAAGTCCACAACGTTCGCAGCGACAGCGGCAAGAACATCAAGGGCTCCAACACAGCTCTGGACGCTCTGTACCACTTCAACAAGCCAGGCGACATGCTGCGTCCGTACGTTTCGGCTGGTTTCTCTGACCAAAGCATCGGTCAGAACGATCGCAACGGCCGTAACGGTTCCACCTTCGCCAACCTGGGCGGCGGTGCCAAGCTGTACTTCACTGACAACTTCTACGCCCGTGCCGGTGTTGAAGCTCAGTACAACATCGACCAAGGCGACACCGAGTGGGCGCCAAGCGTCGGTATCGGCGTGAACTTCGGTGGCGGCTCCAAGCCTGCTCCAGCCGCTGCTCCAGCTCCAGTAGCTGAAGTCTGCGCTGACTCCGACAACGACGGCGTCTGCGACAACGTCGACAAGTGCCCTGACACCCCTGCCAACGTTACCGTTGACGCTGATGGCTGCCCAGCCGTCGCCGAAACCGTTCGCGTTGAGCTGGACGTCAAGTTCGACTTCGACAAGTCGGTCGTGAAGACCAACAGCTATGGCGATATCAAGAACCTGGCTGACTTCATGAAGCAGTACCCACAGACCACCACCACTGTTGAAGGTCACACTGACTCCGTCGGTCCTGATGCCTACAACCAGAAGCTGTCCGAGCGTCGTGCTGCTGCTGTCAAGCAAGTGCTGACCGGTCAGTACGGTGTTGAATCCAACCGCGTAAACTCGGTTGGCTACGGCGAAACCCGCCCAGTGGCTGACAACGCCACCGACGCTGGCCGCGCTGTAAACCGTCGCGTAGAAGCTGAAGTAGAAGCTCAAGCTAAGTAATTAGCTACCGCTTCAACGAAAAGCCCGGCTCATGCCGGGCTTTTCTTTGCCTGCGATTTGGCCTGTGCCACCCGCTACCATACCTAACCGACCGCGGATCTGGCACAATCGCACCCCTCTATCGCTTCCTCGGAGCCAAGCCCGCCCATGTACAATCTGGCCCGCCAGCTGCTGTTCAAATTGTCCGCTGAAACCTCCCATGACTTGTCTCTGGACCTTATCGGCGCCGGTGGCCGCCTGGGCCTCAACGGCCTGCTCGCCAAGCCGCCGGCGCGCCTGCCGGTCACGGTCATGGGTCTGCAGTTCGACAATCCGGTGGGGCTGGCAGCGGGGCTGGACAAGAACGGCGCGGCCATCGACGGCTTCTCCCAGCTGGGTTTCGGCTCGGTAGAAATCGGCACGGTGACCCCACGTCCACAGCCGGGCAATCCAAAGCCCCGTTTGTTTCGCCTGCCTGAAGCCTGCGCAATCATCAACCGCATGGGCTTCAACAACCTGGGTGTCGACAACCTGGTCGAGCGCGTCAAGGCGGCCAAGTATCAGGGCGTGCTGGGTATCAATATCGGCAAGAACCTCACCACCCCGGTCGAGCGCGCCGTGGACGACTACCTGATCTGTCTGGACAAGGTCTACGACCACGCCAGCTACATCACCGTCAACATCAGCTCGCCCAATACCGCCGGCCTGCGCAGCCTGCAGTTCGGTGACTCGCTCAAGCAATTACTAGACACGCTGGCAGCACGGCGCGTGGTGCTGGCCGGGCAAAGCGGACGGCATGTGCCACTGGCGATCAAGATCGCTCCGGACATGAGCGATGAAGAAACCGCACTGGTGGCACAGGCACTGGTCGACGCTGGTATGGACGCAGTGATCGCCACCAATACCACCCTCAGCCGGGTCGGTGTCGAGGGGCTGGTTCACGCAGACGAAGCCGGTGGGTTGTCGGGAGCGCCGGTGCGGGAGCAAAGCACTCACATCGTCAAGGTGCTGGCGCAGACCTTGAACGGCAGATTGCCGATCATTGCAGCAGGCGGGATCACAGAGGGTGGGCATGCGGCCGAAAAAATCGCCGCGGGTGCCAGTCTGGTTCAGATTTATTCGGGCTTCATCTACAAGGGGCCTGCACTGATCCGCGAGTCGGTGGACGCCATCGCGGCGCTGCGCGCCAGGCAATGATTCGAGGCGCGATAGGGGCCTCGCAGAGGCCCCTGGGCGCTAGCCCGCCGCCCTGGTTGGGCGTGCATGGTGAAAAGGAAAAAGAGTGTCAGCCGACGGCGTGAAGTTCGTTGAGCCTATGGATCCCCGCAGTGCCGGTCATACCGTCCCAGTTGTCGCCGCGTCCTTCGCGCCAGCCGTTGATCCAGGCTTGGCGTACCGACGGTAGAGTAAAAGGGCAAAGCTCGCGGGATTTGCCATGGATGCCATACTGGTATCCGCGTAGAAATGCTCGTTCCAACGGATCACGCTTAAGTCTTCTCATAGGGTGTTGCCCTCTGTCTATTGACTGTAATGTCCCGTTGGCCTCGTGTGAGGCCAGGCAGATGATCTGCCGGTATCGCGCTCGCTGCCGGCGTGGCGAGCAGTGATGTCTTCGCCATTGCGGCGACGACCTGAGGTGATTTCTAAACGTTGAACTGCGCGATGTGAATGATCGTTTTGTCATAAGCACGTAACTATTTCGCGGTATGGGCAATAAGTAAGCAGGTGCTTCAAGCTTCACTCGACTGCTAGCCCGTCCAAGACAAGGCTTGCAGTATGCAATGAGGTCAATATGCCATTGCGAATCATCTCGATTCCAGAGACGTGAAAAATCGACGAAGGGTCGCGCAGGCGATGCCTTTTTCAGCAGAATCAGGTTCTGCCCCGGCTTCTCGCTTATCAAGGCGGCGGGTGGGGTGGATTGACACCACGGTGGTGTCGCTCGGGCGCTCCATTGCGTAAGGCGCCTGGTTGAACCTCGAGACGGCAATGCGCTTGCCGTCTCATCAATGCCCAAATGGGCCAGGAAGTACCATGTCGGACCGTTTTGAACTGTTTCTCACATGCCCCAAGGGCCTCGAAGGCTTGCTTGCCGAAGAAGCCACCGCCCTGGGCCTGGAAGAAACCCGCGAGCACACCTCCGCAGTGCGCGGCATGGCCGACATGGAAACCGCCTACCGGCTGTGCCTGTGGTCGCGGCTGGGCAACCGCGTGCTGCTGGTGCTCAAGCGCTTTGCCATGAAAGATGCCGAAGACCTCTATCACGGTGTTCTGGATGTCGAGTGGCAGGACCACCTGCTGCCCGACGGCACCCTGGCCGTGGAGTTCAGCGGGCATGGTTCGGGCATCGACAACACTCACTTCGGTGCGCTGAAGGTCAAGGATGCCATCGTCGACAAGCTGCGCACGCCCAGTGGCGAGCGTCCCAGCGTCGACAAGCTCAACCCGGACCTGCGCGTGCATCTGCGCCTGGACCGCGGCGAGGCGATTCTCTCGCTCGATCTGTCCGGACACAGCCTGCACCAGCGTGGCTACCGCCTGCAGCAAGGCGCTGCGCCGCTCAAGGAAAACCTTGCAGCCGCCATTCTGATTCGTGCGGGCTGGCCGCGCATCGCCGCCGAGGGCGGCGCACTGGCCGACCCGATGTGTGGTGTGGGGACCTTTCTGGTAGAGGCGGCCATGATTGCCGCCGACATCGCACCCAACCTCAAGCGTACGCGCTGGGGCTTCAGCGCCTGGCTCGGTCATGTTCCGGCTACCTGGCGCAAGCTGCACGACGAGGCGCTGGCAAGGGCCGAAGCCGGGTTGGCCAAGCCAGCCTCGTGGATTCGCGGCTACGAAGCCGACCCGCGGTTGATCCAGCCAGGCCGCAACAACGTGGAACGCGCCGGCCTCAGCGACTGGATCAAGATCTACCAGGGCGAGGTGGCGACGTTCGAGCCGCGCCCCGATCACAACCAGAAAGGCCTGGTCATCTGTAACCCGCCGTACGGCGAGCGGCTGGGCGATGAGGCCAGCTTGCTGTACCTGTACCAGAACCTGGGCGAACGCCTGCGCCAGGCCTGCCTGAACTGGGAAGCGGCGGTGTTCACCGGTGCCCCCGACCTGGGCAAGCGCATGGGTATCCGCAGCCACAAGCAGTATTCGTTCTGGAACGGCCCTTTGCCGTGCAAGCTGCTATTGATCAAGGTGCTGCCAGACCAGTTCGTCACCGGTGAGCGACGTACGCCCGAGCAGCGCCAGGCCGCGCGTGATCAAGCCGAGCAGGTGGATACCGCGCCAGCGCTGGCCGATCCGTATGCACGAGTGAACAAGAACGGCAACCCAGTCAAGTCGGCCCCGGCGCCCGCGCCCGTGGTTGAACAGGCGCGGCTGAGCGAAGGCGGGCAGATGTTCGCCAACCGCTTGCAGAAGAACCTCAAGACCCTGGGCAAATGGGCACGTCGCGAGGGTATCGATTGCTACCGTGTGTACGATGCGGACATGCCTGAATATGCCATGGCCATCGATCTGTACCACGATTGGGTGCACGTGCAGGAATACGCCGCGCCCAAGTCGATCGACCCTGAGAAGGCTTCGGCACGCCTGTACGACGCCCTGGCGGCGATTCCGCAGGCACTGAACATCGACAAGAGCCGGGTCATCATCAAGCGCCGCGAGCGCCAGAGCGGGACGCGCCAATACGAGCGCCAGAGCGCTCAGGGCCAGTTCACCCAGGTGCAGGAGGGCGGCGTGCAGTTGTTGGTGAACCTGACGGACTACCTGGATACCGGGCTGTTTCTCGATCATCGGCCAATGCGCCTGCGCATTCAGAAAGAGGCAGCGGGCAAGCGTTTCCTCAACCTGTTCTGCTACACCGCCACGGCGAGCGTGCATGCGGCCAAGGGCGGTGCGCGCAGCACGACCAGCGTCGACCTGTCCAAGACCTATCTGGATTGGGCACGGCGCAACCTGTCGCTCAATGGTTTCTCGGACAAGAACCGCCTGGAGCAGGGCGATGTGATGGCCTGGCTACAGGCCAGTCGTGACGAATACGACATGATTTTCATCGACCCGCCGACCTTCTCCAATTCCAAGCGCATGGAAGGGGTGTTCGATGTGCAGCGCGACCACGTCGAGTTGCTGGACCTGGCGGTCGCAAGGTTGGCACCGGGGGGCGTGGTGTATTTCTCCAACAACTTCCGCAAGTTCCAGCTGGACGCCAATTTGGCCGAGCGCTATGCGGTCGAGGACATCACGGCGCAGACAGTGGATCAGGATTTCGCGCGCAACGGCAAGATCCACAGGGCCTGGAAGATTCAGGCGCGGTGATTCACCGAGAGAGGGCGCTGCCTTTGCAAGCAGCGCGCCCCCCTTCCAGAGGGTTTGGGTGGATTACTGGATGTTGGGCGAAGTAGACGCGGCTTTTGGCTGCGAATACAGATCCAGCAGTGCCTGATCCAGCACCGACGAGGCGCCCCACGGGCGTGGGTCGTTGAGAATGGCGACCACCGCCCAGGTGTTGCCATTGCTGTCGCGGCTGTAGCCGGCGATGGCGCGAACGGTGTTCAGGGTGCCGGTCTTGATGTGGCCTTCACCTTGCAGGGCCGTGCGCTTGAGGCGCTTGCGCATGGTGCCGTCCATGCCGACGATCGGCATCGACGCCATGAACTCGGCAGCGTACGGACTTTTCCAGGCCGCCTGCAGCAAGGTGGCCATCTCCCGCGCGCTGACGCGCTCGTCACGCGACAGCCCCGAGCCGTTCTCCATCACCAGATGCGATGCGGTGATGCCCTTTTTCGCCAGCCACCCACGAATCACCCGCTGCGCGGCCTTGGCGTCGTCGCCGTCGGCCTCGTTGCGGTAGCGTTCGCCCAGGCTGAGGAACAGCTGCTGGGCCATGGTGTTGTTGCTGTACTTGTTGATGTCGCGAATGATTTCCACCAGATCCGGCGAAAACGCCCGCGCCAGTACTCGCGCGCTCTTCGGCACGGCCCCTAGACGGTCGCCGCCCTGGATGCTGCCGCCCAGTTCGTTCCAGATGGCCCGCACCGCGCCGGCTGCATAGCTCTGGTGGTCGAGCAGCGACAGGTAGGTTTGCGAACTGCAGCCCTCGGCCAACTGGCCGCTGACCACCACGGTCATGCCGTCGGCCTGGGTGATCGGGTTGTAGCGCACGTCGCCCGTGCACTTGGTGCCGGGCAGGGCCTTGACCTGGTTGTCGATGCGGATGGTCGCGATCGGCGGTTCAACCGACACCAGCACCTTGCCGGTGTCGTTGCGGGTGACGAAGCGCAGCGCCTTGAGGTTGACCAGCAGCGAATCCGGACGCACCAGGAACGGTGCGTTTTCGTCGCCGCCGTCGTCGTTGAACGCTGGCAGTTGCGGCTGCACGAAATGGCTGCGGTCCAGCACCAGGTCACCCGTCACCTGGCGCACGCCGTTGGCGCGCAGGTCCCGCATGAGCAGCCAGAGCTTTTCCATGTTCAGCTTGGGGTCGCCGCCGCCCTTGAGGTAGAGGTTGCCGTTGAGCACGCCGTTGCTCAGGGTGCCGTCGGTGAAGAATTCGGTCTTCCACTGGTAGGTCGGCCCCAGCAACTCGAGTGCTGCATAGGTGGTGACCAGCTTCATGGTCGAGGCCGGGTTGACCGACACGTCGGCGTTGAACACGGTCGGGCTGCCGGGGCCGTTGAGCGGCAGCATGACCAGTGACAGTGCATCGTTCTGCAGCTTGCTGGCCTTGATGGCTTGCTGAACCTTGGGCGGCAGGGTGGTGTTCAGGGGGGCGGCAGCGATGGGAATTGCCAGTGGCAACATCAGGCCGGCGAGCAGTATTGGACGAAGAGATTTGATCATGTGCGTGAAAACCCTGCAGGCGAGGGGTGACGAAAACGAGGGCCATATAAGGAAATGAAGACCCCCACTACGGGTGAAACGCCAGCATTATGCCCCAAGCGTTGCGTGCTTTGGCCAGCCACGATCGGGATCGGGTGAATTTTTCCGGTGAAAGCGACCGACAGATCTATCTGTTAGCAAGCTAACCATTGCCTTGACATTGTCTGCCTAAGCAGTAACATTATGTTTCGAAGATGTGTTCACACTGTCGGGACAGCTTGCCAGCCCATGAATCACTACACCCCCGAGACCTTCCATACCTGCAATCTGGGCCTGCTGCTGGGCCGTGGATCGGCGTTGAAGGACCGTTTGCTGGACGCGCACCTGGTGCCTTACGGGGTAACCGCGGCGCAATTCAAGGTGCTGATCATCAATGCGCGGTTCGGTATCGACACACCGGCGGAAATGTCCCGCTACCTGGCGCTGGACAGCGGTTCGATGACACGCATGCTCGACCGCCTGGAACACAAGCAGCTGATCAGGCGCCAGCGCAGCGCCGCCGATCGACGCCAGGTGCAGCTGGTGCTGACCGAAGAGGGGCAGGCACTGGCGGCACGCTTGCCGGTCATCGGTGCCAATGCCATGAACGAGCTGGTGGGCATGCTCGAACGCGAAGAAATCGTCGAATTGGAACGGATTCTCACGAAGCTGCTGCAGGCTTCCGGGGACCCTCTGTTGGCGCTGGGTACCGCCGCTGGGTGAACCCGCCGCCGTGAGACCCCGGACTGACCTGCTCGATGCAACACCGACCGAACCCTTTCAGGTGAACTGCCATGGCCAATGCCACTGCCACTGATTCCAATGCCACCCAGCAACCGCCCGCAGCGCCGTCGGCCAACGACAAGGCGCCGGGCAACCGTCGCAAGCGCAAGCTTTGGCTGTTCATCCTGCTCGCCCTGGTGGTGCTCGGCGGTCTGGGCGTCTGGGCCTGGTACACGCTGTACGGGCGCTGGAGCGAAAGCACCGATGATGCCTACGTGAATGGCAATGTGGTGGAAATCACACCGTTGACCACGGGCACGGTGATCAGCATCGGCGCCGACGACGGCGACCTGGTCCACGAGGGCCAGCCGCTGGTGCAGTTCGACCCGAACGATTCGCAGATCGACCTGCAGAATGCCCAGGCCAACCTGGCCAAGGCGGTACGCCAGGTGCGTGGCTTGTACAGCAACGTTGACGGCATGAAAGCCCAGGTCGCTGCACGCAAGGCAGAAGTGCAACGCGCGCAGGACAACTATGGCCGACGCAAGAACCTGGCGTCCGACGGGGCGATCTCGCAGGAAGAGCTGTCCCACGCCCATGACGATCTGATTTCCGCGCAAAGCGCCTTGAGCAACACCCAGCAGCAACTGGCAACTTCGACCGCGCTGGTGGATGCCACGCAGGTGTCCAATCATCCCGACGTACGCGCTGCGGCAGCGCAGTTGCGCCAGGCCTATCTGGCCCATGCCCGCACCACCTTGATCGCCCCGGTGACCGGCTATGTGGCCAAGCGCACCGTGCAATTGGGGCAGCGCATCGAGCCGGGCACCGCGACCATGGCGGTGATCCCGCTCGACCAGCTGTGGATCGACGCCAATTTCAAGGAAACCCAGCTGCGCCACATGCGCATCGGCCAGCCGGTGGAAATCACCAGCGACCTGTACGGCGACGAGGTGAAGTACAGCGGCACCATCGACAGCCTGGGCGCCGGTACCGGCAGTGCGTTCGCCCTGCTGCCGGCGCAGAACGCCACCGGCAACTGGATCAAGATCGTCCAGCGGGTGCCGGTGCGGGTGCACATCAATCCCGCGCAGTTGCGCGAGCACCCGCTGCGCATCGGCCTGTCGACGGTGGTCGATGTGAATCTGCACGACCAGAGCGGGCCGGTATTGGCCCAGCAACCCCCGCAGCAGGCGTCCTTCACCACCAATGTCTACGACAAGCAGTTGGGTGAGGCGGACGCCATGATCGCCCAGTTGATCCACGACAACAGCGCAGCGCCCGGTACCACGGCCACGCGCTGATTCGCCTGCGCCGGGCCCTGAAGGGCGGGCGCGGCATCGCATTGCAAAGGGTGGATCATGGATTCCAAAGCCTCGTTCACGCCGCCAAGCCTGTTGCTCTGCACCATCGGCCTGTCGCTGGCGACCTTCATGCAGGTGCTCGACACCACCATCGCCAACGTCGCTCTGCCGACCATTTCCGGCAACCTGGGGGTCAGCTCCGAGCAGGGCACCTGGGTCATCACCTCGTTCGCGGTGAGCAACGCCATCGCCTTGCCACTGACCGGCTGGCTGAGTCGACGCTTCGGTGAAGTGAAGCTGTTTCTCTGGGCCACGATGCTGTTCGTGCTGGCCTCGTTCCTGTGCGGTATTTCCACCTCGATGCCCGAGCTGGTCGGCTTTCGCGTGGTGCAGGGGCTGGTGGCAGGGCCGTTGTACCCGATGACGCAAACCCTGCTGATCGCCGTGTATCCACCGGCCAAGCGCGGCATGGCCCTGGCGCTGTTGGCGATGGTAACGGTGGTGGCGCCGATCGCCGGGCCGATTCTGGGTGGCTGGATCACCGACAGCTACAGCTGGCCGTGGATCTTCTTCATCAATATTCCCATCGGTTTGTTCGCCTGTGCTGTGGTGCGTCAGCAGATGGCCAAGCGGCCGGTGCACCTGAGCAGGCAGCCCATGGACTATGTCGGGCTGATCACGTTGATCATCGGCGTCGGTGCCTTGCAGGTGGTGCTGGACAAGGGCAACGATCTGGACTGGTTCGAATCTTCGTTCATCATCATCGGTTCGGTGATATCGGCGGTGGCGCTGACGGCGTTCGTCATCTGGGAGCTGACCGATGAGCATCCGGTGGTGAATTTGCGGCTGTTCGCCTTCCGCAACTTCCGCATCGGTACCTTGGTGTTGGTGTTTGGCTATGCCGGGTTTTTCGGCATCAACCTGATCCTGCCGCAGTGGCTGCAGACCCAGATGGGCTATACCGCCACCTGGGCCGGCCTGGCGGTGGCACCGATCGGCATCCTGCCGGTGCTGATGTCGCCCTTCGTCGGCAAGTACGCGCACAAGTTCGATTTGCGTCTGCTCGCCGGTCTTGCGTTCGTCGCCATCGGTACCAGTTGTTTCATGCGTGCCGGTTTCAACAGTCAGGTGGATTTCCAGCATGTGGCGCTGGTGCAACTGTTCATGGGCGCCGGCGTTGCGCTGTTCTTCATGCCCACCTTGAGCATTCTGCTGTCGGACCTGCCACCGCAACAGATCGCCGACGGGTCGGGCCTGGCGACGTTCCTGCGTACGCTGGGTGGCAGTTTCGCCGCATCGTTGACGACCTGGATCTGGATTCGCCGCGCCGACCAGCATCATGCCTACCTGACCGAGAGCATCAGCACCTACGATCCGGTGACCCGCCATGCGCTGGAGCAGATGGGCGGCCACACGCCTCAGGCGTATGCGCGGATGGAGCAGATGGTCAACAGCCAGGCATACATGTTGAGTACGGTGGACTATTTCACCCTGATGGGATGGATCTTCGCCGGGCTGGTGCTGTTGGTCTGGCTGGCCAAGCCACCGTTCACCGCCAAGGCCGGGCCGGCTGCCGGTGGTGGGCATTGAACACCGTGGCGCCTGTTCGCGGCCACTGACCGCTAAGAGCGCAGTGCGGTGTATCAGACCGCCGGCGCCGGGAAATCGAACGGCGCCAGGTTGAAGCCCCGGTCATCCACCTGCAGCACCCACCCTTGACGATCCCAGTCCCCCAGCACGATACGCTGTGCCGGCAGATCACCGATCTGCAGCTCGTGCACTGCCGGACGATGGGTATGCCCGTGAATCAGGGTGGCCACACCGTGTTGGCGCATCACCCGCGGCACCTCTTCAGGGGTGACATCGACGATGTCATGGGCTTTCATCTGGGTCTGCGCCCGGCTTTCATTGCGCAGCTTGCGGGCAAGCTTGTGGCGCGTGCCCAGCGGCAGGTGACGCAGGATGAACAGGGTCAGCGGGTTGCGCAGCACGCGGCGCAGGCGCATGTAGCCCTCGTCGCGCGTGCACAGGCTGTCGCCGTGCATCAACAGCACCGGCTCACCGTTCAAGCGCACCACGCTCGGGTCGGCCAGCAGAGTGCAACCGGCTTTTTTGCAGAACGTCGAACCGATCAGGAAATCACGGTTGCCGTGCATCAGGAAAATCTTCGTGCCACCGTCGCTGAGCGCGCGTAGCGCTGCGCAGATGGACGATTGGAAAGGGGTCATGGCGTCGTCGCCGATCCAGGCTTCGAAGAAGTCGCCCAGAATGTACAGCGCCTCGGCTGAGCGCGCACGCCCGCCGAGGAAATCCAGAAACGCCCGGGTAATGTCCGGGCGTTCTTCCTGCAAGTGCAGATCGGAGATCAGCAGTATCACTCAGCGATCTCGGCTTTCTCGATGATCACGTCTTCAGCGGGTACGTCCTGGTGACCGGCCTTGGAGGTGGTGGACACGCCTTTGATCTTGTCGACCACGTCCTGGCCTTCGACCACTTCACCGAACACCGCGTAGCCCCAACCCTGGGTGGTTTTCGCGGTGTGGTTGAGGAAGCTGTTGTCGCCCACGTTGATGAAGAACTGCGCCGAAGCCGAATGCGGCTCCATGGTGCGGGCCATGGCCACCGAGTACTTCTTGTTCGGCAAGCCATTGTCGGCTTCGTTCTGGATGCTCGGGCGCTTGTCCTTCTTCTCTTTCATGCCAGGCTCGAAACCGCCGCCCTGGATCATGAAGTTGCCGATCACGCGGTGGAACACGGTGTTTTCGTAGTGGCCGGCCTGCACGTACTCAAGGAAGTTGGCCACGGTCAGCGGGGCCTTTTCGGCGTTCAGTTGCAGGACGATGACGCCGTGGTTGGTGGTCAGTTTGACTTTGGACATGGGTCTCTCTCTGTTCTGTGGAGAATGTTCTGTGGAAATTCGCTAGCGACGGCGCCCAGTTTACAGGCGACGATGCCTATTCAAAGGCTGTTTTTTGCCGCGCTGCAGGATTTACCCGATAGTTTGTCGGGGCTGGCCTGTCAGCCGGTTGACCGCTTCGGCTATGATAAGCGCTTTGATTTGGTCGGCCTACCCTGGCTGCCGCCGCATCGTTCGTTCAAGGATTCCAATGAGCAAGCCCACCGCCGACAACGCTCCCAACTCCAAAGGCAATGGCCCTGCCGTGCCCGCCAACTTCCTGCGCCCGATCGTCCAGGCCGACCTGGACGCCGGCAAGCACAGCCAGATCGTTACCCGCTTTCCGCCCGAGCCCAACGGTTATCTGCACATCGGCCATGCCAAGTCGATCTGCGTGAACTTCGGCCTGGCGCAGGAATTCGGCGGTGTCTGCAACCTGCGTTTCGACGACACCAATCCGGCCAAGGAAGATCAGGAATACATCGACGCCATCAAGCGCGACATCAAGTGGCTGGGCTTCGAGTGGGCCGGTGAAGAGCGTTACGCCTCGCAATACTTCGACCAGCTGCACGATTGGGCCGTGGAGCTGATCAAGCAGGGCGACGCCTACGTCTGCGACCTGACCCCCGAGCAGGCGCGCGAGTACCGCGGCAACCTGACCGAGCCTGGCCGCAACAGCCCGTTCCGCGAGCGCAGCGTCGAGGAAAATCTCGACCTGTTCGCGCGCATGAAGGCTGGCGAGTTCAAGGACGGCGAGCGCGTGCTGCGTGCGCGGATCGACATGGCCTCGCCGAACATGAACCTGCGCGACCCGATTCTCTACCGCATCCGCCACGCCCATCACCACCAGACGGGCGACGCCTGGTGCATCTACCCCAACTACGACTTCACCCACGGTCAGTCCGACGCCATCGAAGGCATCACGCACTCCATCTGCACCCTGGAATTCGAAGGGCATCGTCCGCTGTACGAATGGTTCCTCGACCATCTGTCGGTGCCGGCGCACCCGCGCCAGTACGAGTTCAGCCGCCTGAACCTCAATTACACGCTGACTTCCAAGCGCAAGCTCAAGCAGCTGGTCGACGAACAGCACGTGCAGGGCTGGGACGATCCGCGCATGTCGACGCTCTCGGGCTTCCGCCGTCGTGGCTACACCCCGGCGTCGATCCGCAACTTCTGCGACATGATCGGCACCAACCGTTCCGACGGCGTGGTCGACATGTCCATGCTCGAATTCAGCATCCGTGACGACCTCGACCGCAACGCACCGCGCGCCATGTGCGTGCTGCGCCCGCTCAAGGTGGTGATCACCAATTATCCGGAAGGCCAGGTCGAGCAGCTCGAGCTGCCGCGCCACCCCAAGGAAGACATGGGCGTGCGCGCTTTGCCGTTCGAGCGCGAGCTGTACATCGACCGCGACGACTTCATGGAAGAACCGCCCAAGGGCTACAAGCGCCTGGAGCCCAACGGCGAAGTGCGCCTGCGTGGCAGCTACGTGATCCGTGCCGACGAAGCGATCAAGGATGCCGACGGCAACATCGTCGAGCTGCGCTGCTCGTACGACCCGGACACCCTGGGCAAGAATCCGGAAGGGCGCAAGGTCAAGGGCGTGATCCATTGGGTTCCGGCCGCGGCCAGCGTCGAGTGTGAAGTACGCCTGTACGATCGCCTGTTCCGCTCGGCCAACCCGGAGAAGGCCGAAGACGGCGCGACGTTCCTCGACAACATCAATCCCGACTCCCTGCAGGTACTGCGTGGCTGCCGCGCCGAACCGTCGCTGGCCAACGCGGCGCCGGAAGATCGTTTCCAGTTCGAACGCGAAGGCTATTTCTGCGCCGACCTGGTCGACACGCAACCGGGTCGTCCGGTGTTCAACCGTACCGTCACCCTGCGTGACTCGTGGGGCTGAGCCTCGCCAGGCCAAGTTGAGGAATCGTTGTGCTGAACATCTACAACACGCTGAGCAAGAGCAAAGAGGTCTTCACGCCGCTGGATGGCAACAAGGTGCGCATGTACGTATGCGGCATGACCGTGTACGACTACTGCCACCTGGGCCACGGTCGCAGCATGGTCGCGTTCGATCTGGTCACGCGCTGGCTGCGCTACAGCGGCTATGAGCTGACCTACGTGCGCAACATCACCGACATCGACGACAAGATCATCAACCGTGCGCGGGACAACGGCGAAAGCTTCGATGCCCTGACCGCGCGCATGATCGATGCGATGCACGAGGACGAGGCGCGCCTGAACATCCTCAAGCCGGATCAGGAGCCGCGTGCCACCGAGCACATCCCGGGCATGCTGGCGATGATCCAGACCTTGATCGACAAGGGCTATGCCTATGCGCCGGGCAACGGCGACGTGTACTACCGGGTCGGCAAGTTCCAAGGCTACGGCAAACTGTCGCGCAAGAAGATCGAAGACCTGCGCATCGGGGCGCGCATCGAAGTGGAAGAGGCCAAGCAGGACCCCCTCGATTTCGTCCTGTGGAAGGGCGTCAAGCCCGGCGAGCCGAGCTGGGAGTCACCGTGGGGCCCAGGCCGTCCGGGCTGGCATATCGAGTGCTCGGTGATGTCGACCTGCTGCCTGGGCGACACCTTCGATATTCATGGTGGCGGCAACGACCTGGAATTCCCGCACCACGAGAACGAGATCGCCCAGAGCGAGGCGGCCACCGGCAAGCCGTACGCCAACGCCTGGCTGCATTGCGGGATGATCCGCATCAACGGCGAGAAGATGTCCAAGTCGCTGAACAACTTCTTCACCATTCGCGATGTGCTGGAGAAGTATCAGCCCGAGGTGGTGCGCTACCTGCTGGTTTCCAGCCATTACCGCAGTTCGATCAACTATTCCGAAGACAGCCTGAAGGAAGCCAAGGGCGCGCTGGAGCGGTTCTACCATGCGCTCAAGGGCTTGCCGAAAGTGGCGGCAGCGGGGGGCGAGCTGTTCGTCGAGCGCTTTGCCAATGCCATGAACGATGACTTCGGCACACCGGAGGCCTGCGCCGTATTGTTCGATCTGGTGCGCGAGATCAACCGGTTGCGTGACAGTGATGTCGACGCAGCTGCGGGCTTGGCCGGTCGTTTGCGCGAACTGGGCGACCTGCTCGGGGTATTGCAGCTCGATTCCGACGAATTCCTCCAGGCCGGCGCTGCCGGTCGCGTCGATGCGGCCCAGGTGGACACCCTCATCGCCGCACGTCTGGCGGCACGAGCGGGCAAGGACTGGGCCGAATCCGACCGCATCCGCGACGAGTTGACCGCCATGGGTGTGGTATTGGAAGACAGCAAAGGTGTCACGACCTGGCGCCTGGCGGACTGATCCGTCACTGTCCTTGTGAAGCAAGCCTTGTGAAGCGGGCTACTGTGGGAGCGGGCTCTGCCCGCGAAGGGCGCGACGCGGTTCGCCTGACACACCTCGGTGCCTGATTCGCGGGCAGAGCCCGCTCCCACAGCACATCGCAGTGCCTCTGTGGGAGCGGTCAGCGGCCGCGAAACGGGCACTGGGGTGTACCAGTTGGACCGCGTCGCGCCTTTCGCGGGCAGAGCCCGCTCCCACAGGCACCTCGCAGTGCGTCTGCAGGAGCGGTCATCGGCCGCGAAACGGGCGACTTGGTGCATGGCCTAGCGCTCGATCGAGCGGCTCCAGCGGGCGTTCCAAGCGGGGCGCAGCTGGTTGACCTGATCCCAGTCGATGGCCACTGCCGTTTCCAGGTATTTCTCCATCGCCTGCACCTGCCCACGGGTCTTGTCGGTGGTTGGGGTATTGGGGTTGGACGGTATCTGATCGCCTTCCTCCAGTGCCGGTGCCTGGGCCTCGGGGCTCAGCAGGTAGGCCGCCAGCTTCTGGGCCAGCTCGGGCTGGTCGTTCTTGGCGATCACGCACTCCGCCACGTTGAGCACCACCGCGCCCTCCTTGGGTTGCGCGTACTCAACCGGTACACCGCGCAGTTTCAAGGCGGTCACCTGAGTCGGTGTGAGCGGAAACAACGCGGCCTCGTCGGTCTGCACCATCTCGGAGATCTTCGCCGAACTGGCAATGTACTCCAGCACATTCGGGCCTACCGTCTTGGGCCATGCCTTGAACCCCGGTTCGACATCGGTCTCGCTGCCACCCTGCAAGCGGTTGAACATCAGGAAACCATGCAGGCCGAAAGTCGAGGAGGCGAGTGACTGGAACACCAGTTTTTCCTTGAAACGGCTATCAGCCATGTCCATCCACGAGGTGGGGGCGGCCCAGCCATTCTTCTTGAACAGGCGCGTGTTGTAGGCCAGCCCGGTCACCCCCAGGCTGACCGCAGCCGCCTGATCCTTGATCCGCGCCTTGGCCGGGATGGCCGCCAGGCCGTCGCTGTCCTGCAGGGTGTCGCACAGGCCCATGGAGATGGCGCGGTACATGATGCCGTCGTCGAGAAACATCACATGGATCTGCGGGTTGTCCTTGCTCGCCTGGACCTTGGCGAGAATGTCCGAAGAAGTGCCCGGAACGATGACCACCTTCACATCATTGGCCTCCTCGAACGCCGGCAGCACCTTGTCGGCGTACAGGCGTTCCATGGTGCCGCCGTTCATGCCCAGGTAGAGCGTGGGCCCGGCCTGGGCGCCGGTGGCTGCAAGCAGTGCAGCGAGGGAGAGTGCGTGAACCGTAGGTTTGACTGGCTTCATGAAAGCGACCTTCCTGTATGCAGTTCAAGGGGAGAAAAGCGTTGGATGGAAAACGCGTCGATCGGCGCCTGGCTGCGGCCCTCGACGATCAGTTGCGACAAGGCTTCACCGACTGCCGGGCCGATCTGGAAACCGGCTCCGGCAAAGCCGAATGCATGGATGAGGCCCGGCTGCGCCAGGCTGTGGCCGATCACCGGCTCGCGGTCGGGCAGGTAGCCTTCGGTTCCGCTCCAGGTACGGATCGCCTGCGCGCCGTGCAGGAACGGGTACAACTCGACGGCGTTGCGCAGGATATCCAGAGTGGCCAGCTGACCGGGGCGTGCCCGCACCGTGTCCACGGCGAAACCCTGCCCGCCGCCGAGCACGCAATTGCCCCGTGCCACCTGGCGCGCGTAGATGCCACCGCCCTCGACCCCGGTGCTGACGTCCATGACCACAGGCAGCGGTTCGGTCACCAGCATTGCCGGGTGGCCACTGGTCATCGGTACCTGCTCGCCGAACTGTTCGGCGATGTGGTTCGCCCAGGCCCCGGCACAGTTGAGCAGCCAGGGCGCGCGCAGCCGTTCGCCGTTGCTGCAGGCCAGCACGAACGCCTGGCCGTCATGGTCGAAGGCCAACGGCTGCACCTGCTCGACGATCCGTGCACCGGCACGCCTGGCCGCTGCCGCGAAGGCGGGCGAGACCAGGCGTGGGTTGGCATGCCCATCGGCGCTGCACAGCGACGCACCCACGGCCACGTCGCCCACCCAGGCAAAACGCTGGCGCAACTGACCACGATCGAGCAGCTCCACCCCCAGATCGAAATCCGCGGCGGCGTCGGCCCAGGCTTGCAGACGGGCCATGTCGGCGTCACTGCGGGCCAGCTTGAGATGACCGGAACGCACGTACTCGCCGTCGATGCCGATCAGTCCGGGCAGGTCGCTCCACAGTTCATGGGCGCGCTGCGACAGCGGCAATTGCACCAGCGAACGGCCCTGACGGCGCACGCCACCGTAGTTCACGCCGCTGGACCGCGAGCCGCAGAAGTCGCGCTCCAGCAATACCACCCGCTGACCGCGCAGCGCCAGCATCAAGGCTGCCGAAGCACCGACAATTCCGCCGCCGACGATGATCACATCGGTTTCGCAGACCTGGCTCAAGGCTGCACCTCCACACCGAAGGGCAGCGGCTTGATGGGCGCCTGCGCGCGCAGGCGGCCGACGTCCTGCGGCGAGCACGCGGCGGCTTGGGCAATGATTTCCGCGGTGGCGCTGCCACACATGCGCCCCTGGCACCTGCCCATGCCGACCCGGCAATGGGCTTTGACTCGGTTGATATCGGTATGGCCCTGGGCGACCACCCCGCGTACCTCGCCGACGCTGACTTCCTCGCATCGGCACAGCATCAGTTCATCGGGCGCCTGGCGAGCCCAGTCCTCGGGGAACGGGAATGCGTCTTCCAGGCCGGCACGAAACCCCTGGATGCGCGCCAGTTGCCTTTGCAGGTGCGCGCCACGCCTGGCGTCGATGGCCACGCCCAGGTCTTCGAGCAGGGCCAGGGCGGCGCGCTCACCCGCCATTTCCGCCGCATCGGCGCCCATGATCCCAGCGCCATCACCGGCCAGGTAGACCCCCGGCACGCTGCTGCGCCCGGCCGGGTCGCGGCTCGGCAGCCAGGCCCGGTTGAGCGCGCTCCAGGCAAACGCGCAACCGAGCAGGTCGGCCAGTTGCGTTTCGCTGCGCAGCGCGTGAGCGAAGGCCAACCCGTCACAGGCCAGGGTGTGTCGTTTGCCACCTTGCTGCCAGGTGACGGCTTCGACCCTGCGCTCGCCGTCGACCCTGACCAGATGCGCGCCCTGGTGCACGGCGATCCCGTGGGCGGTCAACCAGCCCCGATAATACAAGCCCTTGGCCAGGGTCAAGGGCTGACGCAGCAGCCGGGGCAGGGCTGCGACCTGAGCAGCGAACGGCGAGCTGTCCAGTACTGCCAGCACCCGCGCGCCGGCCTTGGCGTACTGATAAGCCACCAGATACAGCAACGGCCCACTGCCGGCGAACACCACCTGCTCGCCAATGGCGCACCCCTGGGCCTTCAAGGCAATCTGCGCAGCGCCGAGGCTGTAGGCACCGGGCAAGGTCCAACCCGGCACCGGCAGGATGCGGTCGGTAGCGCCGGTGGCGATCAACAGGCGGTCATACTTGACGGTGCCGACGCGCTGCTGGTTGAGCGTGTGCAGGTAGCCATCCTCGGCGTTCCACACCAATGTGTCGGGCCGGTAGTCGATCTGCCCGCGCAGCGCGTCCAGCGCCTGATGCACCGCACCTGCCTTGCGCGCTTCGAAGCCATAGAGCTGGCTGGCAGGACGTTGAAAGTTGCCCGGTGCTCGGCGATAGACCTGGCCGCCGCCCTGCAAGGCTTCGTCCACCAAGCACGGGCGCAGGCCATGGGCGGCCAGGGTCTGCGCGGCACGGATGCCGGCCGGTCCGGCGCCGACGATCACCACCGCGTTCACGAGCGCCGCCCCGGTTCGCGGTCGACCTGCATGCCGGCTTCCAGTGGCGTGGCACAGGCGCGCACGCGGCGGCCGTCGCCCAAGCGCACCCAGCAATCCTGGCAGGCGCCCATCAGGCAGAAACCGGCACGGGCCTGGGCACTGAAGTCGCTGCCGCGCAGGTGCTCGACGCAGGTCAGTACTGCGACCAGCAGGGTATCCCCAGCCAGACCGGTCACCGCTTGTCCATCGAGGGTGAAGGGTACCGACGCGCGATCGAGTTCGGCCAGGCGCTTGAACAAAGCCATCAGTTTTTCCCCACCAGTACGCGGTCCAGGCCATACACCCGGTCGAGCAGAATCATGGTCGCGGCGGTCAAGGCGATCACCAGCGCCGACACCGCCGCCATCATCGGGTCGATGGACTCGGTGGCGTACACGTACATGCGCACCGGCAGGGTCTGGGTGGCAGGCGATGTAACGAAGATCGAGAGGGTCACCTCGTCGAAGCTGTTGATGAACGCCAGCAGCCAGCCCCCGGCCACCCCCGGCAGGATCATCGGCAGGGTGATCTGGCGAAACAGGGTGAAACGGCTCGCGCCCAGCGATTCCGCCGCCTGCTCGGCGCTGCGGTCGATGCCGATGGCGGCGGCGATCACCAGACGCAGCACATAAGGCGTGATCACCACCACATGGGACAGCATCAGCCAGACAAAGCTGCCATTGACCCCCATCAGCGCGAACAGGCGCAGCATCGCCACGCCCAGCACCAGGTGCGGAATGATGATCGGCGACAGAAACAGCGCATTGAGAAAGTCGCGTCCCGGAAAGTGATAGCGGGTGATCGCCAGCGCCGCCGGCACGGCGATCAGGGTCGCCAGGGTTGCAGCCACCACGGCCAGGATCAGGCTGTTATAGAACGCATCGATGAAATCGGCGCGCTCGAACACGGCGCGGAACCAGCGCAGGGAAAACCCGGAGGTGGGCAGGGTGAGGGTGTTCTCCGGGGTGAACGCCACCAGGCACACCACCACCAGCGGGGCCAGCATGAACACCACCACCAAGGCATGAAACGACAGGGCCAACGGACCGTTCTTGGACATCGATCATTCCCCCAGGGCTTTCTTGTAGCGACCTTCGACCAGTCGGTTCCAGGACAGCATGATCAGCAGATTGGCCAGCAACAGCGCCACGGCAATGGTTGCGCCCATGGGCCAGTTGAGTTCCGACAGGTACTGGTCGTAGACCACCGTGGCGACCATCTTCAAGCGGCGCCCGCCGAGCAGCCCGGGAATGGCGAACGAGCTGGCCGCCAGACCGAAGACGATCAGCGTGCCCGACAGCACGCCGGGCATGATCTGCGGCAGCACCACCAGGCGCATCACCTTGGCCTGGCTTGCGCCCAGCGATTGCGCCGCCTGCTCGGCAGCCGGGTCGAGCTTCTGCAGCGAGGTCCAGACCGGAATGATCATGAACGGCAACATCACATGCACCAGAGCCAGAATCACCGCGAAGGGTGTGTAGAGCATTTTCAGCGGCCGCCCGCCCAGCGCTGCGATAGCCTGATTGATCAGGCCATCGGCGCCCAACAAGAGGCTCCAGCCAAAGGCGCGCACCACCACCGAAATCAGCAGCGGGGTCAGGATCAGAATCAGGAAGATCGAGCGCCACGGCGTGCCCATGCGGCTGAGGATGTAAGCCTCCGGGACGCCGATCACCACGCACAGCAAGGTCACCAGAGCGCTGATCCAGAAGGTCCGCCAGAAAATCTCGTAGAAATAGCCGTCGCTGAGCAGGGCGGCGTAGTTGGCCAGCGTGTAGCTGTCGCTCTTGACCCCCACTTCGTAGTCGAACAGGTTGAACGACAGCACCAGGGTCAGCCCCAGCGGGACGATCAGCAGACCGACGAACAGCGCCAGCGCCGGCGCCGACAGCAGGTATCCGCGGCTCATGCGCAGGCCTCGCTGGCGAGCACGCGAAGCAGCTCGCCCGGCCAGTCCAGGCCGACAGTGACGCCGGTGGCCAGCGGTGCGCTGCCATCGTTGCGACGCACCACGGTGATCTCGCCGAGCACCGTTTCCAAGCGGTACAGCCACTGGCTGCCGAGAAAATAGCGGGTCACGATACGGCCCTGGATGCGCCCATCACCGGCGTTGCAGAAATCGATCTTCTCCGGGCGCAGGCTCAACATCAGTTCGCCTTCCCCGGTCTGTGCCAAGACCTGGGGCTGGCCCAGCGCGTCGTATTCGCCGGGCAGCAGGTTGGCCTTGCCGACGAAACCGGAAATGAACGGCGTGCGCGGGTGCTCGTAGAGCTTGTAGGGCTCGTCGATCTGGGTGACCTGACCGGCTTGCATCACCACCACCCGGTCGCTGATCGATAAGGCTTCGGCCTGGTCGTGGGTCACCATCAGCGTGGTGATGCCGACTTCACACTGGATGCGGCGAATCTCGAACTGCATTTCCTCGCGCAGGCTCGCGTCGAGGTTGGACAATGGCTCGTCGAGCAGCAGCACCGGCGGCTGGATCACCAAGGCCCGAGCCAGGGCCACCCGCTGGCGCTGGCCCCCGGACAGCTCGCGTGGGTAACGGTCGGCATGGGCGGTCAGGCGCACCAGCGCCAGCACCTGGTCGACACGGGTGCGGATGTCGCTGCTGTCAACCTTGCGCATCTTCAGGCCGAAGGCCACGTTGTCGCGCACGCTCATGTGCGGGAACAGCGCGTAGCTCTGGAACACCACGCCAAGGCCACGGCTGCTGGGTTTGGCGTGGGTGATGTCGCGGCCGTCGAGCACGATCCGGCCGCTGGTGACATCGACGAAGCCGGCGATCATCTGCAGCGTGGTGGTCTTGCCGCAACCCGAAGGGCCAAGCAGCGAGACGAACTCGCCCTGGCTGACGCTCAGGTCGGTCGCTACCACGGCCTGCACGGGTCCGTAGCGTTTGCACAGTGCTTGAAGTTCGAGAAAGGCCATGGCTGCGTTCCACCTGTCGTTGTCGGCCGCATGTGCGGTGCGTTGATCGAGGGCAGAGGCGAAAGGGGTCCTGCAATGGGGTGGCGCTCGTTCTGAGTCGGCTGCCGGCTATTGTTGGTCTCGCCCCGTGGACGCAGAGTAGGACGAAGACTAGGATGGCGAAAGCGCTTATTTCACTGAGCGGATGGTTATTTTCGGATTAATCCTTTCAATGAAATCGGATGAATAAAATATGAGTAACGATTCCACTGAGCGGAATTCAGAACCAGGTACAGGCGGTGTCTCCCGGTTGTTTGCCGTATTGCGTGGATTGTCGGCAGCGCCCACCGAGGGCGAGCGCGTCATCCAGCTCGCCGAGCGCATCGGCCTGTCGCAACCCACTACGCACCGCCTGTTGCGCGGGCTGGTAGAGGAGGGCATGGTCGAGCAGGATGTACGCAGCAAGCGCTATCGGCTGAGCCTGGAGTTCTTCGCCCTGGCCGCCCGCGCCGGCAATGGCAGCAACCTGCGCGAGCTGGCGCGCCCCAGCCTGCTGCGGCTGTCGGCGTCTTTGGGTGACTCGCTGTTTCTGCTGGCGCGCAGTGGTTTCGATGCCATCTGCCTGGACCGCAGCGAAGGGCCCTACCCGATACGCACCTTCACCGGCGACATCGGTGGCCGCGTTGCGCTGGGGGTAGGGCAAGGCAGCCTGGCGATCCTCGCGTTCCTGCCCGAAGACGAGCGCGAAACCGTGATCCACTACAACCTGCCCCGGCTCAGGGACCTGCACCTGTACGACGAGGTGCTGTTGCGTTCGGAAGTCGACAGCGTGCGCAAGCTTGGCTATGCCGCGCGCAACACCGGGGTGCTGCCCGGCATGGCGGGCCTGGCGGTGCCGATACTCGACCGCAACGGCCACGCGGTGGCGGCCCTCAGTGTAGCCACCATCAGCGATCGACTTGGCCCCGACCGTCTACCCACCGTGGTCGAACTGCTCAAGCGCGAAGCTGCTGCCATCGGCCCACGTCTGAACCCCTTCGACCCGACCCTGCGCAGGCCCTCGCAGACCTTCGGCAAGGTCTGAAGGGCCGCCGTGCCCGGCGTGCCCCTGTTCGCGCAGACGCTTGTAAAGCGTATTGCGGCTGACTCCCAGGCGCCTGGCCAGGCGCGAGATGTTGCCGTCGCTGGCCTGCAGCAGTTCGCCCAGGTCACTGACCTTGGCCAAGGTCAGCAGCGGGCGCGGCAAGGCCTGTTCCTGCGCCGGCAGCTGGCTCGCCTCGCGAAGAAAATCATCGGGCAGATGGTCCAGGCCTATCAGCTCCTCATCGGCCAGTACCAGCGCGACCTTGACCACCGCAGACAACTGACGCACGTTGCCAGGCCATGGGTGGGCCATGAATGCGGCCCACACCTCGGCGCTGAAACCGGCGCTCTGCTGGGGTTCGCGGTGCGACTCCCACACCTGTTCGATGAGCTCGCGCTTGTCGCTGCGCGCGTGCAGGGTCGGCAGGTGCAGGGTCATGCCAGCCAGGCGGTAGTAGAGGTCTTCGCGGAACAAGCCGGCCTGCACCCGCTGGCGCAGATCCTCATGGGTCGCGGAAATCAGACGAATGTCGACCGGTATCGGGTCGCCACAGCCCAGCGGCTGGATGCAGCGCTCCTGCAATACGCGCAGCAGCCGCGCCTGGGTCGGCAACGGCATGTCGCCGATCTCGTCGAGGAACAGAATGCCCTTGTCGGCCTTGCGCACCAGGCCAGGGCTGCCCTTCTGGCTGGCACCGGTGAAGGCACCACGCTCGTAGCCGAACAGTTCCGACTCCACCAGCTCGGCGGGAATCGCCGCACAGTTGACCGCAATCAGCGGGCACGACGCGCGGCTGCTGGCCCGGTGCAGGGCCTTGACCAGCACTTCCTTGCCGGTACCGGTGTCGCCGCGCAGCAGCAACGGCACGTCCTTTTCCAACAGGCGCAGACCCTGCTGCATGGCTTTGTCCAGGCGCGGGTCGGTGCCACGGTGCGCTGCAGCCGGCGCCGGGCACGGTAAAACCGGCTTCTTGAGCAGACACTGCAACCGGTTGCGCCCTGGCGGTTGCAGGGCGAACGTGCGCTCCGGCGGGTGGTCGAGCAGTGCCTGCGGCGTCAGTCGGAACACCTGCTGCACGGTCAACCCCGGAAGCTCGACACCCAGCAGGCTGTCGGCACGACGATTGGCCGCCAGCACGTGACCGTTGTCGTCGAACACCAGCAGTCCGGCCCATTGACTGTCGAGATTGTTGACTCCGGTATTGAAGATCAATTGGTGATGCCGGTCGGCAAAAGCCTCGAGAATCAGACGATTCTCCACCGTCTGGCTCATCATCTTCACCAGCCCGAGCGTGTGCGAAGGCGGCAGGTGACTGTCGCTGGAAACGTCCAGCACCGCGACCATTCGCCGTTGCGCGTCGAAGATCGGTGACGCCGAGCCGTTCATCAAGCGGTTGGCAAGCAGAAAGTGCTCGTCGGGCTCGACGTGCACGGCCTGGCGGCAGGCCAGCGCAGTGCCGATCGGATTGGTCCCGGCCGACGTTTCCAGCCAGGACGCGCCGGGGTCGAAACCTGCATGGCTGTGGGTAGCGCCCGGCTGCTCTCCCCACGACCTGAGCACGCGCGCCTGCGGGTCGGCCAGCCGAATCAGGCAGCGCGAATTGCCCAGGATGTGTTCGTAGTAGGGCAACACCTCGCGATGGGTGGTGTGCAGCAGCGCCTGGTGGCGTTCGAGCATCTGTTGCAGCGCGGCCCGTGGCAGCGGCTCGAAGCGCGGCGCGTGATGGTGCTCAAGCCCCGCTTCGCGACAGCGTGCCCAGGAGTCGTGGATGAGCCGGTCATGGGCAAGCATTGGATTGGATACGGACATGGTTCGAGTATCCCGGCACGCGGCCTTGTTGTTTTTGTTCATGCAGTGTTGTTCACGGTTGTTCATTGTCAATGCGCCAGGCGTTCATTTTTGTTCAGTGATGAACCCCGCTTGCCTGTGACACATACCCTCGAACCGTTTGGCTGGCGCTTTCAGCCTTGACTGGCGGCAATTGGCACGCTTATCGCTCTGGGTTTGCCAGCAATCGTACCGATGCGAAGCCGCAACCGCTTCCAATAATAAAAAAGGCGCCGCCATGTCCCTTGTGCTCGAGCAGGTCACTCGTCGTGTGGAAAACCAGCTGTACATCGACAATGCATCGCTGGTGCTGGAACCCGGTTCGTTCAATGTCCTCCTGGGGCGCACGTTGTCCGGCAAGACCAGCTTGATGCGCCTGATGGCCGGCCTGGACAAACCTGACCAGGGCCGGGTGTTGATGAACGGTGTGGACGTGACCGGCAAACCGGTGCGCCAGCGCAACGTCTCCATGGTCTATCAGCAGTTCATCAACTACCCGACCATGACCGTCTTCGACAACATTGCCTCGCCGTTGCGCCAGGCAGGCATGGCCCGCGAGCAGATCGAGGAGCGCGTGTTGCAGACCGCACGCATGTTGCGTATCGAGCCGTTCCTCAAGCGCCACCCGCTGGAATTGTCCGGCGGCCAGCAGCAGCGTACGGCCATGGCGCGCGCGCTGGTCAAGGATGCCGAGCTGATCCTGTTCGACGAACCGCTGGTGAACCTGGACTACAAGCTGCGCGAAGAACTTCGTTTCGAAATGCGTGAACTGTTCCTGACCCGCCATACCATTGCCGTGTACGCCACCACCGAGCCCAACGAAGCCCTGGCGTTGGGCGGCACCACCACCATTCTTCACGAGGGGCGGGTGATCCAGAGTGGCAGAACGCCGGAGGTCTACCACCGGCCAGCCACGGTGCTGGCGGCCGAGCTGTTTTCCGAACCGCCGATCAACCTGATCGAAGGTCGCATCGGTGGCCAGGAGGTCAGCTTCGCCAACTTCGTGCACTTCGCCCGCAATCTCGACCTGTCCGGGGTCCCCGATGGCGATTACCGCTTCGGCGTACGACCCAGCCACATCGGCCTGACACCCAGCAACGACGATGACCTGGAGCTGGCGGTCACCGTGGAACTTGCGGAAATCAGCGGCTCGGAAACCTTCCTGCACGTACGCAACGAGTACTTTTCGCTGGTGCTGCACCTGCCGGGCGTTCACGACTATGCGGTGGACGCAGCCATCCCGGTGTACATCCCGACCCACAAGCTGTTCGTGTTCCAGCTCGACGGGCAACTGGTCCAGGCCCCCGGCCTGCGTGTAGCGAGGGCTGCCTGATGGCCGAGATACGTTTGCAGCACCTGGCCCACAGCTACAGCGCCCACCCGGCGGGGCCCGAAGACTATGCCATCCGCGAGATGGATCACATCTGGGAGCAGGGCGGCGCCTACGCCTTGCTCGGCCCGTCCGGGTGCGGCAAATCGACCTTGCTCAACATCATTTCCGGGTTGCTCAGCCCGTCCCACGGGCAGGTGCTGTTCGACGGCAAAGTGGTCAACGAACTGCCGCCCGAGCAGCGCAACATCGCCCAGGTGTTCCAGTTCCCGGTGGTGTACGACACCATGACGGTATTCGACAACCTGGCATTCCCCTTGCGCAACCAGGGCAAGTCCGAGGAGCAGGTTCACGCTCGGGTGCAGGAAGTGGCCGAAGTGCTCGATCTGCAGCGCCTGCTGCAGCGCAAGGCGCGCAACCTCAGCGCCGACGAGAAGCAAAAGGTGTCGATGGGCCGTGGCCTGGTACGCGACGACGTCTCGGCGATCCTCTTCGATGAACCGCTGACGGTCATCGACCCGCACCTGAAATGGAAACTGCGGCGCAAGCTCAAGCAGATCCACGAGCAGTTCAACATCACCATGGTCTACGTCACCCACGACCAGCTCGAGGCATCCACCTTCGCCGACAAGATCGCGGTCATGTACGGCGGTCAGATCGTCCAGTTCGGCACCCCGCGCGAGCTGTTCGAGCGACCGGCGCACACCTTCGTCGGCTACTTCATCGGCAGCCCCGGCATGAACCTCGTCGATGTCCAGCCCGAGCGTGGCGGGGTCGGTTTCGGCGGCATTCATGTGCCCTTGTCGGAGGCCTTGCAGGCGCGCGTTGCCCAGGGCGGCTGGCAACGCCTGCAGATCGGCATCCGTCCCGAGTTCATCCGGGTCTGGGACGAAGGCTTCGAGGCGGCCCTGCACAGCGAACGGGTCCATCTGGAAGACCTGGGCACCTACAAGATCCTCACCCTGCTGCTCGGCGGCCAGACCTTCAAGGTGCGTTTGCCCGAGGACCGCACCGTGCCCGAGGGCACGGTGTTCATCAGCTTTCCCGCGCAGTGGCTGATGGTCTATGCCGATGACCGCCTGCTGGAGGTGAAGCCATGAACAAGGTTCAGAACAACAAGGCCTGGTGGCTGGTGCTGCCGGTGTTCCTGCTGGTGGCGTTCAGCGCCGTGATTCCGATGATGACCGTGGTCAACTATTCGGTGCAGGACATCTTCGACCAGTCCAGCCGCTACTTCGTTGGCGCCGACTGGTACCGCCAGGTCCTGCAGGACCCGCGCCTGCACGATTCGCTGCTGCGCCAGTTCATCTATTCGGGCTGCGTGCTGCTGATCGAGATACCCCTGGGCATCGCCATCGCCCTGACCATGCCGGCCAAGGGCCGCTGGTCGTCGCTGTGTCTGATCGTCATGGCCATTCCGCTGCTGATTCCGTGGAACGTGGTAGGCACCATCTGGCAGATCTTCGGCCGCGCCGACATCGGCTTGCTGGGCTACACGCTCAACGCCATGGGCATCAGCTACAACTATGCGTCCAACACCGTGGACGCCTGGGTCACGGTGCTGGTCATGGATGTGTGGCACTGGACTTCGCTGGTGGCGCTGCTGTGCTATTCGGGCCTGCGCGCCATCCCCGACGTGTACTACCAGGCGGCGCGTATCGACCGCGCCTCGAACTGGGCGGTGTTCCGGCACATCCAGTTGCCGAAGATGAAAAGCGTGCTGCTGATCGCGGTCATGCTGCGCTTCATGGACAGCTTCATGATCTACACCGAACCCTTCGTGCTGACCGGTGGCGGCCCGGGCAATGCCACCACTTTCCTCAGCCAGACCCTGACGCAGATGGCCGTGGGTCAGTTCGACCTGGGCCCGGCCGCGGCCTTCTCGCTGGTGTACTTCCTGATCATCCTGCTGGTGTCATGGCTGTTCTATACCGCCATGACCCACAACGACAAGCAAGGTTGAGGCAGCCATGAGCAAACGCAAACTGATCCCCCTGCTCCTGTACATCTTGTTTTTGCTGGTGCCCATCTACTGGTTGCTGAACATGTCGTTCAAGAGCAACGGTGAAATCCTCGGCGGGCTGACCCTGTTTCCCCACGAATTCACCCTGGCCAACTATCGGGTGATCTTCACCGATCCCAGCTGGTACACCGGCTATATCAATTCGCTGTACTACGTGAGCCTCAACACGCTGATCTCGCTCAGCGTCGCGCTGCCGGCGGCCTATGCGTTTTCGCGTTACCGCTTTCTAGGCGACAAGCACCTGTTCTTCTGGCTGCTGACCAACCGCATGGCGCCGCCTGCGGTGTTCCTGCTGCCGTTCTTCCAGCTGTACTCATCCATCGGCCTGTTCGACACGCACATCGCCGTCGCGCTCGCGCACTGCCTGTTCAACGTACCGCTGGCGGTGTGGATTCTCGAAGGCTTCATGTCCGGCGTGCCGAAGGAGATCGACGAAACCGCCTACATCGATGGCTACAGCTTTCCGAAATTCTTCGTGAAGATCTTCATGCCGCTGATTGGCTCGGGGATCGGTGTAACGGCCTTTTTCTGCTTCATGTTCTCGTGGGTGGAATTGCTGCTGGCGCGCACCCTGACTTCGGTCAATGCCAAGCCGATCGCAGCGGTGATGACTCGTACCGTTTCAGCCTCGGGCATCGACTGGGGTGTGCTGGCTGCGGCAGGCGTACTGACCATCGTGCCCGGCATGCTGGTGATCTGGTTCGTTCGCAACCATGTGGCCAAGGGCTTCGCCCTGGGCCGCGTATGAGGAGCCTGTGATGGAGTGGATGGCCTGGACTCTACCGACTGCCCTGTTCTTCGGCGCCATCGCGCTGTTGCTCGCTGGCATGACGTTCTACGAATTGCGCTCGCCCTGCACCGAGCGGCGCGGGTTCCTGCCGATCGCGACCACTCGCGGCGATCGGTTGTTCATCGGTCTTCTCGGTAGCGCCTACCTGCACCTGCTGGTGATCGGCGTTACCGACTGGAGCATCTGGGTTGCCTCGGCGCTGTCCCTGGTGTGGTTGCTGGCGGTAGTGCGTTGGGGCTGAGCCATGCGGATCTGCGCAACGCAAAAATTCCAAACAGGAGGTCACTATGTACAAGAACAACAACAAACTGCGACATAGCATTGCCCTGGCGACCGCGCTGGCGTGCGCGGGGCTAAGCGCCGCGGCATGGGCGGATGCCTATGAAGACGCGGCGAAGAAATGGGTGGGAGCCGAATTCAAGCCATCCACCCTCACGCCCGAGCAGCAGATGGCGGAGATGCAGTGGTTCATCGAGGCAGCCAAGCCGTTCCGCGGCATGAGCATCAACGTGGTGTCCGAAACCCTCACCACCCATGAATACGAAGCCAAGACACTGGCCAAGGCGTTCAGCGAGATCACCGGGATAAAGCTCACCCATGATCTGTTGCAGGAAGGCGATGTGGTCGAGAAGCTGCAGACGCAGATGCAGTCGGACAAGAACATCTATGACGGCTGGGTGAACGACTCGGATCTGATCGGCACCCACTTTCGCTACGGCAAGAGCGAATCGATCACCGACATGATGGCCAGCCCCGAGGGCAAGAAGGCCACCTCGCCGACCCTCGACCTCAAGGATTTCATCGGCATCTCATTCACCACCGCGCCCGACGGCAAGGTCTATCAACTGCCCGACCAGCAATTCGCCAACCTGTACTGGTTTCGTGCCGACTGGTTCGAACGCCCCGAGTTGAAGAAGAAATTCAAGGAAATCTACGGCTACGAGCTGGGTGTCCCGGTCAACTGGTCGGCCTACGAGGACATCGCCAAATTCTTCTCCGAGGACGTCAAGGAAATCGACGGCAAGCGCATCTACGGGCATATGGACTACGGCAAGAAAGACCCCTCGCTGGGTTGGCGTTTCACCGATGCCTGGTTCTCCATGGCTGGCGGTGGCGACAAGGGCCTGCCCAACGGCTTGCCGGTGGACGAGTGGGGGATTCGCGTGGAGGACTGCCATCCGGTGGGTTCCAGCGTGACCCGTGGCGGCGATACCAACGGCCCGGCGGCGGTCTATGCGACGCAGAAATACGTCGACTGGATGCGTGCCTACGCACCGCCCGAAGCTCAGGGCATGACCTTCTCCGAATCCGGCCCGGTACCGGCCCAGGGCAACATCGCCCAGCAGATCTTCTGGTACACCGCGTTCACTGCCGACATGACCAAGCCTGGCCTGCCGGTGATGAATGGCGATGGCACGCCGAAATGGCGCATGGCACCTTCGCCCAAGGGCCCGTACTGGGAGGAGGGCATGAAGCTGGGGTATCAGGACACCGGCGCCTGGACCTTCCTCAAGTCGACGCCCGAGAAGCAGCGCCTGGCAGCCTGGCTGTACGCGCAGTTCGTGACGTCGAAGACGGTGTCGCTGAAAAAGACCATCGTCGGCCTGACGCCGATTCGCGAATCGGACATCAATTCCCAGGCCATGACCGATCTGGCGCCAAAGCTGGGTGGTCTGGTGGAATTCTACCGAAGCCCCGCTCGCGTGCAGTGGACCCCGACCGGCACCAACGTGCCTGACTATCCGCGTCTGGCGCAGTTGTGGTGGAGCCACATTTCCGAGGCAGCCAGCGGCGAGAAGACCCCACAGCAGGCGCTCGATGGCCTGGCCAAGGATCAGGACGCGATCATGACCCGCCTGGAGCGCAGCAAGGTGCAACCCGTGTGCGGGCCGAAGATGAACCCCGAGCGCGACGCCCAGTACTGGTTCGACCAGCCCGGCGCACCCAAGCCCAAACTGGCCAACGAAAAACCGCAAGGTCAGACCGTGGGCTACGCCGAACTGGTCAAGTCGTGGGAGGACGCGAGAAAGTAGCCGCAGGTGCGGTCAGCGGCCGCGAAAGCCGCGCTGCGATTGGCCTGCCACACCGCGCTGTCCTTTTCGCGGCCACAGGCCGCTCCTACGGAAGATGGATACCCCCGCAGGCGCGGTCAGCGGCCGCGATAGCCGCGCTGCGGTGCATCGGATACAGCGCGCATCAGGGTTTACATCACTGGTGCAGCGTTTCTGCTGCATACAGGGTGTTTTCCAGCAGGCAGGCGCGGGTCATCGGACCTACGCCGCCTGGGACTGGAGTGATCCAGCCGGCACGGGGCAGGGCGGTGTCATACACCACGTCGCCCACCAGCTTGCCATCGGCCTGACGGTTGATGCCCACGTCGATCACGATCGCACCTTCCTTGATCCATTCGCCCTTCACCAGCCCTGGCTTGCCCGCGGCAACCACCACCAGATCGGCGCGGCCCACGTGGCCTGCCAGGTCCTTGGTGAACCGATGGGTCACGGTCACGGTGCAGCCTGCCAGCAGCAACTCCATGGCCATCGGTCGGCCAACGATGTTGGAGGCACCCACCACTACCGCGTCCATGCCATACAGATCCTGGCCAGTGCTTTCCAGCAGGGCCATGATGCCCTTGGGCGTGCACGGACGCAGCAACGGAATGCGCTGGGCCAGGCGGCCGACGTTATAGGGATGGAAACCATCGACGTCCTTGTCCGGACGGATGCGCTCGAGCAGCAGCGAGGCGTCCAGATGCTCGGGCAGCGGCAACTGCAACAGAATGCCGTCGATCTCGGTGTCGGCATTGAGCGTGTCGATCAGCGTCTCGAGCTCAATCTGCGAGGTGGTGCTCGGCAGGTCGAAGGCCCGGGAAACGAAACCGACTTCCTCGCAGTCCTTGCGCTTGTGCGAAACATAGACCTGGGAAGCGGGGTCGGTACCCACCAGAATCACCGCAAGGCCCGGCGTGCGCAGGCCTTGCCGACGACGCTCGGCAACCTGATGAGCGATCTGCCGACGCAGGTTGGCGGCGATCGTCTTGCCGTCGATAAGTTGTGCAGTCATGACGCGTGATTAACCATCGAAAAGGAATGAAAATGTGTGCGCATTCTCGCATGTCGCACGCCCAGGGCAAAGGCGCTTGCTTCGCGAAACCTCCTAAGCCCTTTAATTAAATGAATTTTTTTCAAAAAAGAGTTGACGACCCCAAGGCTCGCCTATAACATTCGTCGCACTTGTCGGGCAGGGCCTAGCACTGGTGAAGAAGGTAGAGCAAAACAGGCGGTTTCAAGGCTTGTTTGTCATCACCGACTGAAGCTCTGGATTTGTAATCTGCAAGGACTACAGACTCAAAAGCGCCCGTAGCTCAGCTGGATAGAGCATCCGCCTTCTAAGCGGATGGTCGCAGGTTCGAGTCCTGCCGGGTGCGCCATTAGGCAGCTTTGGCACAAGTAACGCAGTAAACGCAATATGGTGGGCGTAGCTCAGTTGGTAGAGCACAGGATTGTGACTCCTGTTGTCGTGGGTTCGATCCCCATCGTCCACCCCATATTCCGAAAGGCGCCCGATTCTTACCGATCCGGCGCCTTTGCTTTAAAAGCTACACGCGGACGTGGTGGAATTGGTAGACACACTGGATTTAGGTTCCAGCGCCGCAAGGTGTAAGAGTTCGAGTCTCTTCGTCCGCACCAACCCGTACAGTCAGGCCTAGGCCTGCTGCGCAACGTGAAAGCCGCCTTCGGGCGGCTTTTTCGTGTCTGCGTTTCAGTCGACGAGTCACGCCTCCACGGGCTGGACCATGCTGAAGGTGATGACATTGCCGTTCTGCTCGACGCTCAGGTTGCCACTGTGCGCAACTGCGATGGCCTGAGAAATGTACAGCCCGATCCCCAGGCCGTTCTTGTTGCGCAGGTTTTCACTGCTGTGCGGCTTGAACGGCTGGAACAGCGTCGACAGGCGCTCGGGGGCCACCGGGGTGGTCTGGTTGAGGACCGACAGCCGCGTGTTGTTTTGCTCCGTGCTCAAGCTGATCAGTACCGGCGTATCCGGCGTGCCATGGTAGCGGGCGTTGCCCAGCAGGTTGGTGATGACCTGCGCGTAGCGGTCCGGATCGACCATGGCGCGCACATCCGGTTGGATGCGTGCCTCGATGGTCAGGCCAGGGAAAGCCACCGCTGTCTCATCGACGATGCTTTCGACCAGCGCCGACAGATCGGTTTCAACCCGATTGACCATGATGCCGAGGCCGGACTGCAGGCGGCTCATCTCAAGGATCTGGCTGATCAGGCGTTCCATGCGACCACTGGAGTGGCTGATGTGCTTGCGCAGTTCGGTGTCGCGCGTCTCGCTCGAGGACAACATGGCCGCAGCCATGGAAATCGACTGCAGCGGATTGCGCAGGTCATGGCCGAGCATGGCGATCAGGCGCTGACGCATGCCATCGATCTCGCTGGCACGGCTCAGGCACAATTCGACCAGGTCGCGTCGCAGCTTCTCGGCAATGGTGATATCGGTATCGCCCCAGTTGGCCGAACGCCCACGCACCACTTCTTCCCAAGCCTCGAAGGAGCCCCGTGGCGTCAGGCGTGGCCCGGACGGCCCGACCTTGATGATTTTCTCCGGCTTGCCGCCCCAGCGCACATTGTTGATTTCTTCCTTGCGCAGCCACATCACCCAGCCCGATTCCTGGCGATGGAAACGGACCGCCAGAATGCCGCAGTAGCCGCTGGTATTGCGTTCGCTTTCCGAACCCTGCCAATTGTCGGTGTGGAAGACCTCGAGGTTCGGGTCCTGCTCGACGTGCTCCAGCACCTGGCGACACAGTGGGTCGAAGTGCCCGCCGATGCTTTGGGTGCGACCCGACATGACCACTGCGGCGCCATCGCAGGGTATCAGCGCGGCAATGTTGTCCGGCTCGCCCGCCAATGCACTGACCAGGTCTTCGGAGTCGCGCGCCAGGGTCATGAGTTTTTGTTGCTGGTCGCTCGCCTGCTTCAAGGTCTGGGTGGCCAGGTTGTGCTCCAACCGCTCGACCAGCGCGCTGCACACCTGCGAGATGACCTGAAAAGACATGCGCAATGGATGCGCCATCGTCTTGGGTGCCATGTGATGGCAGGAGAACAGCCCCCACAGCTTGCCGCCGACGACGATCGACACGCTCATCGAGGCGCGCACGCCCATGTTGGTCAGGTATTCGCAGTGAATCGGCGAAACGCTGCGCAGGGTGCTGAAGCTGAGGTCGAACGGCTGGCCGGTCCGTGGATCCAAGGACGGCGTCAACGGCGCTGGCGCATAGGCCACGTCGGCGATCAGGCGAATCGGGTTGAGTATATAAAGCAGGCGTGCCTGGGCAGGGATGTCCGATGCCGGGTAGCGCTGGCCCAGGTAGCTCTCGAGGTCTTCGCGGTGGGCCTCGGCGATGACTTCGCCAGACAGGTCGGGGCGAAAGCGGTAGGCCATGACCCGGTCAAAACCTGTCATGTTGCGGATCTCAGCCGTCACACGGCTCAGCAGTGCGTCGATGTCATGGCGGTTCTGCATCTGGCTGATGATGCGCTGCGCGTACAGGGCGAACTGGCTGAACGAGCCGCTGGCGGTGCGACGCGGTTCGAACTCTAGGTACAGGACCTGCAGATGGCGATGGGCAACCACGTCGAACAGGCGGCCGAGCAGGACGCTCTCGACGCTGTTCGCCCAGTGATCACTGCTGGCAAGGCCCTCGGCGATCAAGGCCAGGGCATCGGCACCCAGCAGTTCGCTGTTCGGGGTAGTGCCCGGCAATACATCCAATCCGGTGATGGCCATCAGGTTGGCGCTGCGAGTCAGCACGCGACCTTCGCCGTCCAGTGCGATCAGCGCGCCGTGAGGCTGAATGGCCCCGGGCCGATGAATGGGCTCGTCCTCGCAATTGGCGAGGGAGACCGGCGTGTCAGGGCTTATGGCCATGAGGGTCCTGCAAGAATAGAGGTTGCTACGGGAAGCGACAGAATGGCCGAGATCTCCACGTGGAAGTGCAAGGTAATGGCTTTATCCTTTGCATAGGATACCAGCGAGCCTGAGATTATCTTGCAAAACTTGTCCGTCAGGGCATTTGCAGGCCTGGGCCAGCCTTCTTTTGCTGCCGTTTGACGGTTTCTTCAGCGACTTTGTGCGCATCCATGTGCATAGGGTGACTTCTTGAGTTCGAGCCTCTAGAATGCTTGCCCTTGATCTGGGGTCGGAAATGGCCGGCTAACGTCTGTGCAACGAGGAAAATCCATGCAAGTTTCTGTTGAAAACACTTCCGCTCTCGAGCGCCGCATGACCATCGGCGTTCCCGCCGAGCGCATCGAGGCCGAAGTCAACAAGCGTCTGCAACAGACCGCCCGTAACGCCAAGATCCCGGGCTTCCGTCCAGGCAAGGTGCCTATGAGCGTCATCCGTCAGCGCTACGAGGCTGACGCGCGCCAGGAAGCCCTGGGCAACGTCATCCAGGCTTCCTTCTATGAAGCCGTGGTCGAGCAGAAGCTCAATCCAGCCGGCGCACCCGCCGTCGAGCCGAAAGTGTTCGAGAAGGGCAAGGACCTGGAATACATCGCCACCTTCGAAGTGTTCCCCGAGTTCGAAGTCGGCGCGTTCGACAGCATCGAAGTCGAGCGTCTGAGCGCCGACGTCGCCGACAGCGACCTGGACAACATGCTCGAAGTGCTGCGCAAGCAGAACGTACGCTACGAGCAGACCGATCGCGCCGCGCAGACCGAAGACCAGCTGAACATCGACTTCGTCGGCAAGATCGAAGGCGAAGAGTTCTCCGGTGGTTCCGCCAAAGGTACCCAGCTGGTTCTGGGTTCGGGCCGCATGATTCCTGGTTTCGAAGACGGCCTGGTCGGCGCCAAGGCCGGTGAAGAGAAGGTCCTGAACCTGAGCTTCCCCGAGGACTACCAGAACCTCGAGCTGGCCGGCAAGGCCGCCGAGTTCACCGTCACCGTCAACAGCGTTTCCGAAGCCAAACTGCCAGAGCTGAACGAAGAGTTCTTCGGCCAGTTCGGCATCAAGGAAACCGGTCTCGACGGCTTCCGCGCCGAAGTTCGCAAGAACATGGAGCGCGAGCTGCGTCAGGCAATCAAGGCCAAGATCAAGAATCAGGTCATGGACGGTCTGGTATCGACCAACCCGATCGAAGTGCCCAAGGCGCTGCTCGACAACGAAGTCGACCGTCTGCGCGTTCAAGCCGTGCAGCAGTTTGGCGGCAACATCAAGCCTGACCAATTGCCGGCCGAGCTGTTCACCGAGCAAGCCAAGCGTCGCGTCGTGCTGGGCCTGATCGTTGCCGAAGTGGTCAAGCAGAACGAACTCAAGCCGGACGAAGCACGCGTGCGCGAGCTGATCCAGGAAATGGCCTCGGCCTACCAGGAGCCTGAGCAAGTTGTATCGTGGTACTACAAAAATGATGAGCAGCTGAACGAAGTCCGTTCGGTTGTGCTGGAAGAACAAGTTGTGGATACTGTTCTGCAGAAAGCCAAGGTGACCGACAAGTCGGTCTCTTACGAAGAAGCGGTCAAGCCGGCGGAAGCAGCACAAGCCGAGTGATCGTTCTCTGAGGTTCGAAAACACCATAAGCCAGCCTTCGCGCTGGCTTATGCGTATTCAAGACATGACTATTTGGGAGTGAGTGCGAGACATGTCCCGCAATTCTTATATTCAGCAGAGCTCTGACATCCAGGCCGCAGGCGGCCTGGTCCCGATGGTTATCGAGCAATCGGCTCGTGGCGAACGTGCGTACGACATCTACTCGCGCCTGCTCAAGGAACGAGTGATCTTCCTGATCGGCCCTGTGGAAGACTACATGGCCAACCTCGTCGCCGCGCAGTTGCTGTTCCTTGAGGCGGAAAACCCGGACAAGGACATCCATCTCTACATCAACTCACCAGGCGGGTCGGTGACGGCAGGGATGTCGATCTACGACACCATGCAGTTCATCAAGCCGGACGTGTCCACCACCTGCATCGGCCAGGCCTGCAGCATGGGCGCGTTCCTGCTTGCCGGTGGCGCCGCGGGCAAGCGTCACTGCCTGCCCAACTCGCGCATGATGATTCACCAGCCGCTGGGCGGTTTCCAGGGCCAGGCCTCGGACATCGAGATCCATGCCAAGGAAATCCTGTTCATTCGCGAGCGTCTCAATTCGCTGCTGGCGCACCACACCGGCCAGAGCATCGAGACCATCGAGAAGGACACCAACCGCGACAATTTCATGAGCGCCGAGCGTGCGGTCGATTACGGTTTGATCGACTCTGTGATGTCCAAGCGCAACTTGCCCGCCTAAGCAGCCAGATGGGGGTGGTGGCCATGTCAGCCACCTGTGGGCTTGAAAAAGCCCGCAATAGCCTTCATCTTGTGTTGCAAGCCTATCGGATTTGGATCGATCGAATGACTGACACCCGCAACGGCGAGGACAACGGCAACAAGCTGCTCTATTGCTCCTTCTGTGGCAAAAGCCAGCATGAAGTGCGCAAATTGATTGCCGGCCCCTCGGTCTTTATCTGCGACGAGTGCGTCGACCTGTGCAACGACATCATCCGCGAGGAGGTGCAGGAAGCCCAGGCCGAGAGCAGCGCGCATAAATTGCCCTCGCCCAAAGAAATAAGCGGCATCCTGGATCAGTACGTGATTGGCCAGGAGCGCGCGAAGAAGGTTTTGGCGGTAGCGGTGTACAACCACTACAAGCGCCTGAACCAGCGTGACAAGAAGAACGACGACGTCGAGCTTGGCAAGAGCAACATCCTGCTGATCGGCCCGACCGGTTCGGGCAAGACCTTGCTGGCTGAAACACTGGCTCGCCTGCTCAACGTGCCGTTCACCATCGCCGATGCCACCACCCTGACCGAAGCCGGTTACGTGGGGGAGGACGTCGAGAACATCATCCAGAAGCTGCTGCAGAAGTGCGACTACGACGTAGAGAAAGCCCAGATGGGCATCGTCTACATCGACGAAATCGACAAGATTTCGCGCAAGTCGGACAACCCGTCCATCACCCGTGACGTTTCGGGCGAAGGCGTGCAGCAGGCGCTGTTGAAGCTGATCGAGGGCACCGTGGCCTCGGTACCGCCGCAAGGTGGTCGCAAGCATCCTCAGCAGGAGTTTCTGCAGGTCGACACGCGCAACATCCTGTTCATCTGTGGTGGTGCATTTTCCGGCCTGGAAAAAGTCATCCAGAATCGCTCCACCCAGGGTGGTATCGGTTTCGGTGCCCAGGTGCGCAGCAAGCAGGAAGGCAAGAAGGTCGGCGAGTCGCTGCGTGAAGTGGAGCCGGACGATCTGGTCAAGTTCGGGCTGATCCCCGAGTTCGTCGGTCGTCTGCCGGTTCTGGCAACGCTGGACGAACTGGACGAAGCGGCACTGATCCAGATCCTTACCGAACCGAAGAACGCGCTGACCAAGCAGTACGGCAAGTTGTTCGAAATGGAAGGTGTGGATCTCGAGTTCCGCAGCGACGCCTTGAAGTCGGTTGCCCGTCGTGCGCTCGAGCGCAAGACCGGTGCGCGAGGCTTGCGCTCGATTCTCGAAGGCGTTCTGCTCGACACCATGTATGAAATTCCTTCGCAGACCGATGTAAGCAAAGTGGTCATCGATGAGAGCGTGATCGAAGGGACGTCCAAGCCGCTGTTGATCTACGAAAACAGCGAGCCGCCGGCGAAGGCTGCACCCGACGCCTGATCGACAATCTGAGCTGGAACAAGGAAGGGGCCTACGGGCCCCTTTCGTTTTTCAGACAGTGAACTTGTTTTTTGCGGGGCGAGCCCCCACATTGAAGGCATGCTCAATTCCATCTGTTTACGGCCTTCGGGGCCGCTGTAGAGGCGAAATCATGAAGACAACCATCGAATTGCCTCTCCTGCCATTGCGTGATGTCGTCGTCTATCCGCATATGGTTATCCCGCTGTTTGTGGGTCGTGAGAAGTCCATCGAAGCCCTCGAGGCGGCGATGTCTGGCGAAAAGCAGATCCTTTTGCTCGCGCAGAAGAATCCCGCCGATGATGATCCAGGTGAGGACGCCCTGTACCGTGTTGGTACCGTTGCCACCGTTCTGCAGCTGCTCAAGCTGCCTGACGGCACCGTCAAGGTGCTGGTCGAAGGCGAGCAGCGCGGCAGCGTCGAGCAGTTCCTGGAGATCAACGGCCACGTTCGCGCCGAAGTGCAATTGATCGACGAAGTCGATGCGCCGGATCGCGAGTCCGAAGTGTTCGTGCGCACGCTGCTGGGTCAGTTCGAGCAGTACGTGCAGTTGGGCAAGAAGGTCCCTGCCGAGGTGCTGTCCTCGCTGAACAGCATCGATGAGCCTGGCCGCTTGGTCGACACCATGGCCGCGCACATGGCGCTGAAAATCGAACAGAAGCAGGAGATCCTCGAGATCATCGAGTTGCCGGCGCGTGTCGAACACGTACTGGCACTGCTGGATGCCGAGATCGACCTGCTGCAGGTCGAGAAGCGCATTCGCGGGCGGGTCAAGAAGCAGATGGAGCGCAGCCAGCGCGAGTACTATCTGAACGAGCAGATGAAGGCCATTCAGAAAGAGCTGGGCGATGGCGAGGAAGGGCACAACGAAGTCGAAGAGCTGAAAAAGCGCATCGACGCGGCGGGCCTGCCCAAGGACGCCCTGGCCAAGGCCACGGCCGAGTTGAACAAGCTCAAGCAGATGTCGCCGATGTCTGCAGAAGCAACGGTGGTGCGGACTTACATCGACTGGCTGGTGCAGGTGCCTTGGCAGGCGCAGAGCAAGGTGCGCCTCGACCTGGCACGCGCCGAAAGCATTCTGGATGCCGATCACTACGGGCTCGAAGAGGTCAAGGAACGCATCCTCGAATACCTCGCCGTGCAGAAGCGCGTGAAGAAAATCCGTGGCCCGGTGCTGTGCCTGGTCGGGCCTCCCGGTGTGGGCAAGACCTCCCTGGCCGAATCCATCGCCCATGCCACCAACCGCAAGTTCGTGCGCATGGCCTTGGGCGGTGTTCGCGACGAAGCCGAGATTCGCGGTCACCGTCGTACCTACATCGGTTCGATGCCTGGTCGTCTGATTCAGAAGATGACCAAGGTGGGTGTCCGCAATCCGCTGTTCCTGCTCGACGAGATCGACAAGATGGGCAGCGACATGCGCGGCGATCCGGCCTCGGCGCTGCTGGAAGTGCTCGATCCAGAGCAGAACCATAATTTCAACGATCACTACCTGGAAGTCGACTACGACCTTTCCGACGTGATGTTCCTGTGCACCTCGAACTCGATGAACATTCCGCCGGCGTTGCTCGACCGGATGGAAGTGATCCGTCTGCCCGGCTACACCGAAGACGAGAAGATCAACATCGCGATCAAGTACCTGTCGCCCAAGCAGATCGAAGCCAACGGCTTGAAAAAGACCGAAGTCGAGATCGACGTCGAGGCGATCCGCGATATCATTCGCTACTACACCCGCGAAGCGGGCGTGCGAGGCCTGGAGCGTCAGATCGCCAAGATCTGCCGCAAGGTGGTTAAGGAACATGCACACCTGAAGAAATTCACCGTCAAGGTCACCGCCGAATCGCTGGAGCACTTGCTGGGCGTGCGCAAGTTCCGCTACGGCCTGGCCGAGCAGCAGGACCAGGTGGGTCAGGTCACCGGCCTTGCCTGGACTCAGGTGGGCGGCGAGTTGCTGACCATCGAGGCTGCCGTGGTTCCCGGCAAGGGCCAGCTGATCAAGACCGGTTCGCTGGGTGACGTGATGGTCGAGTCCATCACGGCGGCGCAGACGGTGGTACGCAGCCGCGCCAAGAGCCTGGGTATCGCGCCGGACTTCCATGAGAAGCACGACACGCATATCCACATGCCCGAAGGCGCCACGCCCAAGGACGGTCCGAGTGCAGGTGTGGGCATGTGCACTGCGCTGGTCTCGGCACTGACCAAGATTCCGGTGCGCGCCGATGTCGCCATGACCGGCGAGATCACCCTGCGTGGCCAAGTATTGGCCATCGGTGGCCTCAAAGAGAAGTTGCTGGCGGCGCATCGTGGTGGAATCAAGACTGTAATCATCCCTGAAGAAAACGTGCGCGATCTCAAGGAAATTCCCGACAATATCAAGCAGGATCTGCAGATTAAACCTGTTAAATGGATTGACGAAGTCCTGCAAATTGCGCTGCAATACGCGCCTGAGCCCTTGCCCGATGTGGCTCCCGAGATTGTCGCCAAGGATGAGAAACGCGATACCGATTCCAAGGAACGAATCAGCACGCATTGAGCCTTGATTTGACTGGGTGGCTTTCTTGACAGTTTTTTAGAGCCCTTGTTATAAAGCGGCACTTGCTGTCTCGACAGCCACCCGGCGCACGTTTCACCACATACTTAGAAACAACTCAAAATATCGATATAAGGGGACTTATAGTGAACAAGTCGGAACTGATTGACGCAATCGCCGCATCTGCTGATATCTCCAAGGCTACAGCTGGCAAGGCGCTGGACGCCGTGATCGAATCCGTTACGGGCGCCCTTAAATCCGGTGATTCGGTTGTGTTGGTAGGTTTCGGTACGTTCTCCGTGACTGATCGCCCGGCGCGCACCGGTCGCAACCCGCAAACCGGCAAGGCGCTGGAAATCGCGGCTGCCAAGAAGCCCAGCTTCAAAGCCGGTAAAGCCCTGAAAGAAGCTGTCAACTAAGCTTCGGCCACGCCTTTGCTGCCTGCTGCCAGGCCATGCCGGCAACAGGAGTGGAGCTGAGCAAGCTCCGCGAGTTACGAGAAGGCGCATCCTCGGATGCGCCTTTCTTCTATCCGGATTCCTATTACTCTCCGCGGTCGCTCTATCTGTACGACCGTTTTCGGGGGATGCATGCTGCAGAACATCAGGGATAACTCCCAGGGCTGGATTGCCAAGACCATCATCGGTTTGATCATCGTGTTGATGGCGCTTACCGGTTTCGACGCGATCTTCCAGGCCGCCAGCCACAGCCAGGACGCTGCCAAGGTCAACGGTGACGAGATCACCTTGAACGAGCTCAGCCAGGCCACCGAGATGCAACGTCGCCAGCTGATGCAACAGCTGGGCAAGGATTTCGATCCGGCCCTGCTCGACGACAAGATGCTGCGCGAAGCGGCCCTCAAGGGCCTGATCGACCGCAAGTTGCTGCTGCAAGGCGCACATGACGCCAAGTTCGCCTTCTCCGAAGGCGCGCTCGACCAGATCATGCTGCAGACACCGGAATTCCAGGTTGACGGCAAGTTCAGCGCCGAACGTTTCGACCAGGTCATCCGCCAGATGGGTTATGGCCGTTTGCAGTTCCGCCAGATGCTTTCCGAAGAGATGCTCATCAGCCAGCTGCGCGCCGGCCTGGCAGGCAGCAGCTTCGTGACCGACGAGCAGGTTGCTGCTTTCGCCCGTCTCGAGAAGCAGACCCGCGATTTCGCTTCGTTGACCTTCAAGGCTGACCCGTCGGCGACCAAGGTGACCGACGAGGAGATCAAGGCGCACTACGACGAGCACGCCAAGGAGTTCATGAGTCCCGATCAGGTGGTCATCGACTATGTCGAATTGAAGAAGTCTTCGTTCTTCGACCAGATCACCGTGAAGGACGAGGATCTCCAGGACGCCTACCAGAAAGAGATCGCCAACCTGTCCGAGCAGCGCCGTGCCGCGCACATCCTGATCGAAGTCAACGACAAGCTCGATGACGCGCAGGCCAAGGCCAGGATCGAGGAAGTCCAGGCGCGCCTGGAAAAGGGCGAGGACTTTGCCAAGCTGGCCAAGGAAGTCTCACAGGACCCAGGCTCGGCCAACAATGGCGGCGATCTCGGCTTCGCCGGCAATGGCGTGTACGACCCGGCGTTCGAAACGGCGCTCAATGCCTTGAGCAAGGGCCAGGTGTCGGCGCCGGTGCGCACCGATTTCGGCTGGCACCTGATCAAGCTCGAAGACGTGCAGGCGCCGGACGTACCGACCTTTGCCAGCCTCAAGGCCAAGCTCACCAGCGACCTCAAGACCCAGGAAGTGGAACAGCGCTTCGTCACCGCCACCAAGCAGTTGGAAGACTCGGCGTTCGAAGCCTCCGACCTCGGTCAGCCGGCCCAGGAGCTGGGCCTCAAGGTGCAGACCTCCGAGCCATTCGGCAGGGACGGCGGCAGCCAGGGCGTCACGGCGAGTCGCGCGGTGGTCCAGGCTGCGTTCAGCCCCGAAGTGCTGGAAGAGGGTTCCAACAGCGCTGCGCTCGAGCTGGATCCGGAAACCATGGTCGTGGTGCGTGTGAAGGAGCATCGCAAGCCTGCGCAGCTGCCGCTGGAAGCCGTATCCGGGCCGATCCGTACCGAGTTGGCCAAGCAGCACGCTGCAGCCCAGGTGAAGGCCAAGGGCGAAGCGTTGCTGGCCGGTTTGCGTGACGGCAAGGTGCCGTTGGCGGCCCGTCAGGACGGGCAGTCGTGGAAAGTGCTGGAGGCGGTTACCCGCGGTCAGGACGGCATCGAGCCGGCCGAGCTGCAGGCGCTGTTCCGCATGCCCAAGCCACAAGCCAAGGAGAAGCCCGAATTCACCAGTGTGTCGCTCAAGGATGGCAGCTTCGTGATTCTGCGCCTGGACGGCGTGAACGAGGCGGCAGCACCCAGCGATGAAGAGAAGACCCAGTATCGCCGGTTCCTGGCGTCGCGCATGGGGCAGCAGGATTTTGCCGCGTATCGCAAGTTGCTGGAAACCAAGGCGGACATCACCAAGTATTGAGGTGATGGATGTTTGAACAAAAGGCCGCGTATGCGGCCTTTTGTTTGTCCAGGCATCGGCGGCGCCCTTTCGCGGCCGATGACCGCTCCTACGGAGATTTCTGAATCTCAGGTAAAAAAACGCCGCTCGAGGTGAGCGGCGTTTTCTTCGATCGAGTGCAGCCTGACGACTTACTCTTCGATATCACCCATGGCGGTGGTGTTGAAGCCGCCGTCCACGTACATGATTTCGCCACTGATGCCCGACGCCAGGTCCGAGCACAGGAACGCGCCGGCGTTGCCGACTTCGTCGATGGTGACGTTGCGGCGCAGCGGGGTCTGCGCCTGGTTGGCCGAGAGCATCTTGCGGAAGTTCTTGATGCCCGACGCTGCCAGGGTACGGATCGGACCCGCCGATACGGCGTTGACGCGAGTGCCTTCCGGGCCCAGAGAACCGGCCAGGTAGCGCACGCCGGCTTCCAGCGAAGCCTTGGCCATGCCCATGACGTTGTAGTTGGGCATGGTGCGCTCGGCGCCCAGGTACGACAGGGTCAGCAGGCTGCCATTGCGGCCTTTCATCATGTCGCGACCGGCCTTGGCCAGGGCTACGAAGCTGTAGGCGCTGATGTCGTGGGCGATGCGGAAGCCTTCGCGGGTGGTGGCTTGGGTGAAGTCGCCATCGAGCTGGTCGCCAGGGGCGAAACCGACGGAGTGAACGATGACGTCCAGGCCGTCCCACTTCTTGCTCAGGGCTTCGAAGACCGAGGCGATCTCAGCATCGCTGGCGACGTCGCAAGGGAAGCACAGATCGGCGCTCGAGCCCCAGCCGGCGGCGAATTCTTCGACGCGGCCCTTGAGCTTTTCGTTCTGGTAGGTGAAGGCAAGTTCAGCACCCTCGCGATGCATGGCGGCAGCGATGCCGGATGCGATGGACAGTTTGCTGGCGACACCGACGATCAGGACGCGCTTACCGGCGAGAAAACCCATGTGTTGTTCCTCTTCAGGTTAATCGACAGCCGTTGGGGCCAAGAAGGCTGCTTCCAACAGCTGCTGTGTATAAGGGTGCTGCGGCGCGGCAAAGATAGCCCGCGCCGCCCCTTGTTCGACGACCTGACCGTGCCGGATCACCATCAGTTGGTGGCTCAAGGCTTTGACTACCGCCAGGTCGTGGCTGATAAACAAATAGGTCAGGTTGTATTTCAGTTGCAGTGAACGCAACAGCTCCACTACCTGGCGTTGAACGGTGCGGTCGAGCGCCGATGTGGGCTCGTCCAGCAGGATCAACGCCGGTTTCAAAACCAAGGCCCGGGCAATGGCGATACGTTGCCGTTGCCCGCCGGAGAACTCGTGAGGGTAACGATGGCGGGTCTGCGGGTCCAGCCCAACCTCCTCGAGCGCGGCAATGATAGCCTGTTCCTGCTCGGCTTCGTTGCCGATCTTGTGTATTCGCAGGCCTTCGCCGACGATCTGGCTCACGCTCATGCGTGGGCTGAGGCTGCCGAACGGGTCCTGGAAGACCACCTGCATCTGCTTGCGCAGCGGTCGTACCTGCTGCTGGGCCAACCCGTCCAGCGCGGTGCCCTGGAACTGGATCGAGCCACGGCTGGCGATCAAGCGCATGATCGCCAGGCCCAGCGTGGACTTGCCCGAGCCGCTTTCGCCAACGATACCCAGGGTCTGCCCACGGGGCAGGGTGAACTGGATGCCATCGACGGCCTTGACGTGATCCACGGTACGGCCCAGCAATCCCTTCTTGATCGGGAACCACACGCGCAAGGCGTCGACCGCCAGTATCGGCTCGCCGACCGCGGTGGCCGCCGGCTCGCCACTGGGTTCGGCACCCAGCAGAACCTGGGTGTACGGATGCTGCGGCGCTCGAAACAATTCTTCACAGCCAGCCTGTTCGACGATGCGACCGCGCTGCATGACACATACCCGGTGTGCAATTCGCTTCACCAGGTTGAGGTCATGGCTGATCAGCAGCAACGCCATGCCCAGCCGCGCCTGCAGGTCTTTGAGCAGTTCGAGAATCTTCAGTTGCACGGTGACATCGAGTGCGGTGGTGGGCTCGTCGGCAATCAGCAGTTCAGGCTCGTTGGCCAGGGCCATGGCGATCATCACCCGCTGACGCTGGCCGCCGGACAATTCGTGCGGCAACGCCTTGAGGCGCTTGTGCGGCTCGCCGATGCCGACCAGCTCGAGCAATTCCAGGGTGCGCCGGGCAGCGGCAGCCCCGGTGAGCCCTTTGTGCAGGGCCAGCACTTCACCGATCTGTTTGCCGATGTTGTGCAGCGGATTGAGCGAACTCATCGGCTCCTGGAAGATCATCGCGATGCGGTTGCCACGGATGTGCCTGAGCTGCTTTTCCGGGAGCGTGAGCAGGTCGCGGCCGTTGTAGACGATGGTGCCGCTGGGGTGCTGGGCGAGCGGGTAGGGCAGCAGGCGCAGGATGGAGTGCGCAGTCACCGACTTGCCCGAGCCGCTTTCACCCACCAGCGCGAGGGTTTCGCCACGGCGGATATCGAAGCTGATGTGTTCGACCACGCGTTGCCGACTTTCCCCGGCGACGAACTCGACGGCCAGGTCGCGGACCTCGATCAGATTGTCCTGGCTCATGTCATTTCCTCGGGTCGAAGGCGTCACGGGCTGATTCGCCGATGAACACCAGCAGGCTGAGCATCAGCGCCAGCACGGTAAAGGCACTGATACCCAGCCAGGGCGCCTGCAGGTTGGACTTGCCCTGGGCGACCAGTTCGCCCAGCGATGGCGAACCGGCAGGCAGGCCGAAGCCAAGAAAATCCAGGGCGGTCAGGGTGCCGATCGCGCCCGTCAGGATGAACGGCATGAAGGTCATGGTCGAGACCATGGCGTTGGGCAGGATGTGGCGGAACATGATCGCGCCGTTCTGCATGCCCAGCGCGCGGGCTGCACGCACGTATTCCAGGTTGCGGCCACGCAGGAATTCGGCGCGCACCACGTCCACCAGGCTCATCCAGGAAAACAGCAGCATGATGCCCAGCAGCCACCAGAAATTGGGTTGCACGAAGCTGGCCAGGATGATCAGCAGGTACAGCACCGGCAGGCCGGACCAGATCTCCAGGAAACGCTGGCCTGCCAGGTCCACCCAGCCGCCATAGAAGCCCTGCAGCGCACCGGCGATGACCCCGATGATCGAGCTGGCGATGGTCAGCGTCAGGGCGAACAGGACCGAGATGCGGAAGCCATAGATGACCCGCGCCAGCACGTCGCGCCCCTGGTCGTCGGTGCCCAGCCAGTTCTGCGCGGAAGGCGGCGCTGGTGCCGGTACCCTGAGGTCGTAGTTGATGCTCTGGTAGCTGAACGGGATCGGCGCCCAGAGCGTCCAGCTGTCCTTGGCCGCCAGCAGTTCGCGCAGGTAGGGACTTTTGTAGTTGGCTTCGAGGGGGAATTCGCCGCCGAACGTCGTTTCCGGGTAGCGTTTGAAGGCAGGGAAATACCACTCGCCGTCGTAGCGCACCGCCAGCGGTTTGTCGTTGGCGATCAGTTCGGCGCCCAGGCTCAGGCCGAACAGCAGCAGAAACAGCCACAGCGACCACCAGCCGCGCTTGTTGGCCTTGAAGCGCTCGAAGCGGCGTCGATTGAGGGGAGACAGGTTCATCTCAGTGCTCCCGATGGCCGAAGTCGATGCGTGGATCGACCAGGGTGTAGGTAAGGTCGCCGATCAATTTCACCACCAGCCCCAGCAAGGTAAAGATGAACAGGGTGCCGAACACCACCGGGTAATCGCGGTTGATCGCCGCCTCGAAGCTCATCAGCCCCAGGCCGTCGAGGGAGAAGATCACTTCGACCAGCAGGGACCCGGTGAAGAAGATGCCGATGAAGGCCGAGGGGAAGCCGGCGATCACCAGCAGCATGGCATTGCGGAATACGTGGCCGTACAGCACGCGGCGATTGCTCAGCCCCTTGGCCTTGGCGGTGACCACGTATTGCTTGCCGATTTCGTCGAGGAAACTGTTCTTGGTCAGCAGCGTCATGGTGGCGAAGTGGCCGATCACCAGGGCGCCGACGGGCAGCACCAGGTGCCAGAAGTAGTCCAGCACCTTGCCGCTCCAGCTCAGCTCCTCGAAATTGTTGGACGTCAGGCCGCGCAGCGGGAACCAGTCCAGGTAGCTGCCGCCGGCGAACACCACGATCAGCAGGATGGCGAACAGGAAGGCGGGAATGGCATAGCCGATGATGATCGCCGAGCTGGTCCAGACGTCGAAATGGCTGCCGTGGCGGGTGGCCTTGGCGATGCCCAGGGGAATCGACACCAGGTACATGATCAGGGTGCTCCACAGGCCCAGCGAGATCGACACCGGCATCTTTTCCACGATCAGGTCGATGACCTTGGCATCGCGGAAGAAGCTGGTACCGAAATCCAGCTGCGCATAGTTCTTGATCATGATCCACAGGCGCTCGGGGGCTGGCTTGTCGAAGCCGTACATCTTTTCGATTTCCTTCACCAGCGCCGGGTCCAGGCCCTGCGCGCCGCGGTAGCTGGAACCGGCGACCGCCACTTCGGCGCCACCGCCGGCGATGCGGCTGGTGGCGCCGTCGAACCCTTCCAGCTTGGCGATCATCTGCTCCACCGGCCCGCCGGGGGCGGCCTGGATGATGGCGAAGTTGATGATCAGGATGCCCAGCAGGGTAGGGATGATGAGCAGCAGTCGGCGCAGGGTATAGGCCAGCATGTCAGGGCGTCTCGGAAGGCGTGGGGGTAACCGCCGGCGTGGCGTGGGGCTTGCTCCACCAGGTCTGCAGGCCCACGTCGTAGCGTGGCGTGATGGCCGGGTGGCCGATGTGGTTCCAGTACGCCACGCGCCAGGTCTTGATGTGCCAGTTGGGGACCACGTAGTGGCCCCAGAGCAGGACTCGGTCCAGAGCGCGGGCATGATCGACTAGGTCCTGGCGTGAAGTGGCATTGATCAGGCTTTCCACCAGGCTGTCGATGGCCGGGTCCCTGAGGCCGATGTAGTTGCGGCTGCCGGGCTTGTCGGCACTGGACGAGGCCCAGAACTCGCGCTGCTCGTTGCCGGGCGAGGTGGACTGGGAGAAACTGCCGACCATCATGTCGAAGTCGCGCGAGCGAATGCGGGTGATGTACTGGGAGACGTCGACGCGGCGGATCACCAGTTCGATCCCCAGGTCCGCCAGGTTGCGCTTGTAGGGCAGCAGGACCCGGTCGAAATCGGCCTGGGTCAGCAGGAACTCGATCTTCACCGGCGTGCCCTTGGCATCGACCATCTTGTCGTCGACGATGCGCCAGCCGGCGTCCTGAAGCAGTTTATAGGCGCGACGCTGCTGCTCGCGCAGCATGCCGCTGGCGTCGGTGACCGGGTTGTTGAACGGTGTATCGAAGACTCGTTCGGGAATCTGCGCGCGCAGCGGTTCGAGAATCTTCAGTTCGGCGGGGCTTGGCAGGCCCGAGGCCGCCATGTCGGAGTTCTCGAAAAAGCTGTCGGTGCGCGTGTAGGCGCCGTTGAACAGCTGCTTGTTGGTCCACTCGAAGTCGAACACCAGGGCCAGGGCTTCGCGCACGCGCACGTCCTGGAACAGCGGCTTGCGCAGGTTGAACACGAAGCCCTGCATGCCGGTCGGGTTGCCGTTGGGTATTTCTTCGCGGATCAGGCGCTTTTCGCGGACTGCAGGAATGTCGTAGGCGGTGGCCCAGTTCTTCGCGCTGCTTTCGAGCCAGTAGTCGAACTGTCCGGCCTTCATGGCTTCCAGGGCCACGGTGCTGTCGCGGTAGTACTGGATGTCGAGCACGTCGAAGTTGAACATGCCGCGGTTCATCGGCAGGTCGCGTGCCCAATAGTCCTTGACCCGCTCGTAACGTATCGAGCGACCGGCCTTGACCTCTGCCACCCTGTAGGGCCCGCTGCCCAGCGGAATGTCCAGGCTGCCCTTGGTGAAATCGCGGCCTTCCCAGAAGTGCTTGGGCAGTACCGGTAGTTGACCGAGGATCAGTGGCAGCTCGCGATTGTTGCTGTGCTTGAACTTGAACAGCACCCGTAGCGGGTCTTCGGCGACCACTTCGGCGACGTCGGCGTAGTAGCTGCGATACAGCGGCGAGCCGCTCTGGATCAGGGTCTGGAAACTGAACACGACGTCTTCGGCGTGCATCGGCCGGCCATCGTGGAAACGCGCTTCGGGGCGCAGGTAGAAGCGCACCCAACTGTTGTCCGGGGCTTTCTCGATGCGCCCGGCGACCAGGCCATACTCGGTAAACGGCTCGTCCAGGCTTTGCCGCGCCAGGGTATCGTAGTTCAGGTCCATGTCGTCGGCAGGCACGCCTTTGCTGATGAAGGGGTTGAGGCTGTCGAAGCTGCCTACGCCTTTCTGGCGAAAGGTGCCGCCCTTGGGCGCGTCAGGGTTGACGTAGTCGTAGTGCTGGAAGTCGGCCGGGTATTTCGGTGCTTCGTCGTACAGGGTGAGGGCATGTTGGGGCGCGGCCTGCGCCAGGCTGGCCGCAAGGCTCAGCGCGAATGCGCCGAGGGCTCTGGCCAAGGCAGGTAATGGCATCATTGACTCTTCTCCGTAGGCTTGACCCACCAGGCACTCAGGCCCAGGGTGTACGGCGGTGTGGTGACGAATGCCAACCGGCTGCGGTACGCCAGACGGTGGTAGTCCAGGTACCAGTTGGCCACCATGTAGTGCTGCGACAGCAGCACGCGGTCCAGTGCCCTGGCGGCAGCTACCTGGTCGTCACGGCTCTGGGCACCGAGCAGTTGCTCGAGCAGGCGATCGACCACCGGGTTGGCAATGCCTGCATAGTTCTTGCTGCCGCGCACGGAGGCCTGACTGGAGTGAAAGTACTGCCATTGCTCCAGGCCCGGGCTCAGGGTCTGCGGCAGGGTCAGCGAGATCATGTCGAAATCGAACTGGTCCAGGCGTTGTTTGTATTGCGCGCGATCGACGCTGCGCAGGTTGGCCTGCACGCCGATACTGGCCAGGTTGGCGACATAGGGCCCCAGGATGCGCTCCAGATTGGAATTGACCAGCAGGATTTCCAGGCGCAACGGCTGGCCTGCGGCATTGCGCAGACGGTCGCCCTGCAGCGTCCAGCCGGCATCCCCAAGCAGCTTCAGGGCCTGGCGCAAGGTGGCTCGAGGAATGCCGTTGCCGTCGGTACCGGGCATGCTCGGCGCTTCCAGAAAGAGGGCCGGGCTCAGTGCATTTTTGTACGCCGACAGCAGCAGGCGTTCCTTGCCGCTGGGCAGGCCGGTGGCGGCGAATTCGCTGTTGGGGTAATAGCTTTCGGTACGTCGATACGCGCCGCTGAACAGCGCGCGATTGGTCCATTCGAAATCCAGCAACAGCCCCAGTGCTTGGCGCACGCGGGGGTCGCTGTAGGCCGGTCGGCGAGTATTGAAGAACAGGCCCTGGGTCTGCGTCGGGATCTTGTGGGGGATCTGCGCCTTGATCACATCGCCACGACGCACCGCGGGAAAGTCATAGCCGTTGGTCCAGTTCTTCGCCTGGTGCTCGATGTAGATGTCGAACTCGCCGGCCTTGAACGCTTCGAAGGCCACGTCGCTGTCCCGGTAGAACTCGACCTCCATGCGATCGAAGTTGTACTTGCCGCGATTCACCGGCAGGTCCTTGCCCCACCAGTTCCGATCTCGCTCCAGGACCAGCCTTCTGCCCGGTACCACCTGCTTGATGCGATAGGGGCCGCTGGTCACCGGCGCCTCGAAAGTGGTCGCCTGGAAGTCCCGACCCTGCCAGTAATGCTTGGGCAGGATCGGCAGTTCGCCCAGGCGCAGGATCAGCAGCGGATTGCCCGAGCGCTTGAACACGAAGCGGATGCGGGTCGGGCTCAGCACATCGACCCGCAGCACTTCCTGCAGGTTGGTGCGGTACATCGGATGGCCCTGGGTCAGCAAGGTACGGTAGGAGAACGCCACGTCGGCGCTGGTGATCGGGTGGCCGTCGTTGAACCGCGCCTGCGGCCTGAGATTGAACACCACCCAGCTGCGGCTTTCGTTGTATTCCACCGACTGAGCGATGAGGCCATAGCTGGAAGTCGGCTCGTCTCCCGAAGGCGCGTACTGGCCGGTGCCCACCATCAACGGCTCGTTCAGCTCATTGATGCCGTACTGCAGGAAGTTCGCGGTCTGGACCGGGCTGGTGCCCTTGAAGGTATAGGGGTTGAGCGTGTCGAACGTACCGAAGGCCATCGTCCGCAACGTGCCACCTTTGGGCGCATCGGCGTTGACCCAATCGAAGTGGCTGAAGCGTGCCGGGTATTTGAGCGTTCCGAATTGCGCATAGCCGTGGCTTTGGGTGATCGTCGCGTTGGCACAGGTGCTCAATGCAAGGCCCAGCAGGCAGGCCAGCAGGCGGAAGGGAAGGGAACGCATCAATTCATGAATCCGAACCGGTCGGCAATGACTTTGTTGCGCTTACAGTAACAGTTTGTCTTAACAGGAAGAAGAGTGATGATGGCGTTCAGCTGGCCTTGGAACGCTCCTTACGGGGAGCGTCCCAGGTCCGCGCGCACTCAGCGGCGGTTGAGGTAGACCGTGAGGGTTTGGCCGGGCTTGAGCGCGTGGCCGCTGCGCGGGTTCCAGCGCTTGAGGTGCTGCATCTCGACGTTGAAGCGCTTGGCGACCAGGTACAGCGAGTCGCCCTTGCGCACCTTGTAGGTGGTGGTCTTCTGCGCATCGCTGGCAGCCGAGCCAGCCTTGGCCACCAGACGGCCCTTGGCCGGGGTTTCGGCCTGCATGACCAGGGTCTGGCCAGCCTTGAGGTTCTTGCCGGTCAGGCGGTTCCAGCGCTGCAGGTCGCGGGTATCGACCTTGTTGGCCTTGGCGATGGACGCCAGGTTGTCGCCGCGCCGCACGGTGTACGACTTGGGCCGGCTGGGCTGCACCACCGCCACTTCGTCGAAGACGCGCTGGGCGGGTGCCAGGGTCAGCAGTTCTTCGGGCTTCATGTTCGACAGGCTGGCGGTCAGCAACTGTGCCTTGGCCGTAGGCACCAGCAGGTGCTGGGTCGGCTCCATGGTGACGCGCTTCTTGAATGCCGGATTGAGCTGGAACATCTCGTCTTCGTCGATGCCGGCCAGCGCCGCGACGCGGGACAGGTCGACGCGCTGATTGACTTCCACCACGTCGAAGTACGGTTGGTTGGCGATCGGGTTCAGATTTACGCCGTAGGCTTGGGGCGATTGCACCAGTTCGGCCAGGGCGAGCAGCTTGGGCACGTAGTCGCGGGTCTCCTGCGGCAATGGCAGGTTCCAGTAGTCAGTCGGCAGGCCGAGCTTTTCGTTGCGCTCCATGGCGCGGCTGACCGTGCCTTCGCCGGCGTTGTAGGCCGCCAGGGCCAGCAGCCAGTCGCCGTTGAACATCTCGTGCAGCTTGCTCAGGTAGTCCAGCGCCGCACCCGTGGAGGCGGTGACATCGCGACGACCGTCGTAGAAGTTGGTCTGGCGCAGATTGAAGTAGCGGCCGGTGGACGGAATGAACTGCCACAGCCCGGAGGCATCGGAGCGCGAATAGGCCATCGGGTTGAAGGCGCTTTCGATGACCGGCAGCAGCGCCAGTTCCAGCGGCATGTCGCGTTCTTCCAGGCGCTCGACGATGTAGTGCATGTACAGGCTGCCACGGCCGCTGGCGCTTTCCAGGAACGATGGGTTGCTGACGAACCACAGCCGCTGCTGTTCGACGCGCGGGTTCATGGCAATGCTGTCTTGCAGCTGGAAACCGTCGCGAATCCGCTCCCACACGTCCTGTGGGACTTTCTTCGGCTGGCTCTGATTGACGAAAATCGGCTTGGGCCGCACGTGTGCGGTCAGGGCGTGAGGGCGGGCGTCCGGGGCGGCGCCCGAGGACACGCTGGCGGTGCTCTGGCAGCCGGCCAGGCCGGCGCACAGCGTGACCGCGATCGCCTGGGCCAGTCGCGTCAATGCGTCGGACTTGATGGTTTTACGTATGGATGACGACATTGGCTGGAGGATAGTTCCGCGCGAAAATGTCGGGCGATTCTAGAAAGTGACCGAAGGTCGGTCAACCTTTGAGAAATTTCCGACACAAATCAGTGCCCTTCAGAACTTATCTTTCCAACTACGCAAGGTTGCGAACACCGCCTGCGCCGTGCCGTGAGAGGTTCCGGCCCGTTCGTCTGCTTTTTGTTTAACGGATGTTTCAGCGGCCCGCAGAAACGGGTTCGTGCGCTTTTCCAGGCCGATCGAGGTGGGCAGGGTGATCGCGTTGCGCTGGCGCAGCGCTGTGACCTCTTCCAGACGCTCGGCAATGTCCGGATTGCCGGGTTCTACCGCGCTGGCGAATTTCAGGTTGCTCAGGGTGTATTCGTGAGCGCTGTAGACCAGGGTGTCATCGGGCAGTACGGCCAGGCGCGAAAGCGATGCGTGCATCTGCTGCGCGGTGCCTTCGAACAATCGCCCGCACCCGGCGGCGAACAACGTGTCGCCGGGGAACAGCAGGGGCTGCGTGTCGCTCAGGTGGTAGAAGGCGATGTGCCCCGCAGTATGCCCCGGCACGTCATGGACCTGCAGGTGCAGGCCGAGTACGTCCAGGCTGTCACCCTCGCGCAGGGCGCGGTCGCGCGCCGGGATCGATTCCTGTGCCGGCCCGCTGACCTGCGCGCCGGTGCGCCGCTTGAGCGCCTGAACGCCGCCGACGTGATCGTTGTGGTGATGGGTGACGAGGATATCGGTCAGGCGCATGTCGGGATGGGCGTCGAGCCACCGCTCGACCGGCCCGGCGTCGCCCGGATCCACCACCGCGCACTGGCGCGCCGCAGTGTCTTGTAACAACCAGATGTAGTTGTCGGAGAAAGCGTTCAGCGCGTGAATCTGTATCATGGCTCGGTTCGCTTGATTTCGATTAATGGTCCATCTTAGTGCCCCGTCGGCATTAGGTGAACCTCAGTGTGGGAGATCGTCATGACCGATACCGCCTTTGCCCAGGCCGACCCACAGTGGCTGGCCCTGATCGGCCAGGCCCGCGAATGGTTCGCCGGGCCGCACGGCCAGTTGCTGCTGCGCGAAGAACAGCGCCTGCTCGAAGAAGAGCTGGCGCGCTTCTTCGGCGGCTATCTGGTGCATTACGGCCCCAGCGCCGAGCCACCACCGGTGGCCGGGCAAATCCACCGCAACGTGCGGATGGGTGCGCCCTTTCCAGGCGTCGAGATCGTGTGCGAAGAGCAGGCCTGGCCGCTGGGCGAACATGCCGCGGACGTCGTGGTGCTGCAGCACGGGCTGGATTTCAGCCTCTCGCCCCACGGCCTGCTGCGCGAAGCGGCCAGCGCGGTGCGGCCGGGTGGGCACCTGCTGATCGTCGGCATCAACCCGTGGAGCGCCTGGGGCGCGCGCCGGGTGTTCGCCAAGGACGGGCTGCACAAGGCGCGCTGCTTCTCCGCTTCGCGGGTGGCCGACTGGCTGAACCTGCTGGGCTTCGGGCTGGAGAAACGCCGGTTCGGGTGTTATCGTCCGCCGCTTGCCTCGCCCCGCTGGCAGGCGCGCCTGGCCGGCCTCGAACGCGTCGCCGGCAAGTGGCAGAGTGGCGGTGGGGGCTTCTATATATTGGTTGCGCGCAAGATGGTGGTAGGTCTGCGGCCATTGGTGCAGCAACGCCGCGAGCCAATGGGCAAGTTGCTGCCGTTGCCGATGGCCAAGGTCAACCGAGACAATTCGAACATCGATGGAAAAGCCTGATGAGTGACACTGTGGAAATCTTCACCGATGGCGCCTGCAAAGGCAATCCTGGCCCCGGCGGCTGGGGGGCATTGCTGGTGTGCAAGGGTGTGGAGAAGGAGTTGTGGGGCGGCGAAAGCACCACCACCAACAACCGCATGGAGCTGACGGCGGCCATTCGCGGGCTGCAGGAACTCAAGCGCGGCTGCGACGTGCTGCTGGTGACCGACTCCGAGTACGTGATGAAAGGCATCAACGAGTGGATGGTCAACTGGAAAAAGCGCGGCTGGAAAACCGCCGCCAGGCAGCCGGTGAAGAATGCCGACCTCTGGCAGCAGCTCGACGAGCAGGTCAATCGCCATCAGGTCAAGTGGCAGTGGGTACGCGGCCACAACGGTCATGCGGGCAACGAGCGCGCCGACGACCTGGCCAACCGTGGGGTCGATGAAGTGCGTGGCATGCGCCCGGCGTAGGCGGCCCGGTAACCAGATAGGAGCCCCTGCTGCGCTGTGCTAGAGTTTCACCGGTTGCCGTTCAGGCTCATCGCTCCACCTTGATCTTCGTTCACCCTGCTCGAGAGTTTTCTTCCATGGCCGTTCGTTCCGTAGTATTCGACACCGAAACCACCGGTATGCCGGTCACCGATGGCCATAGGGTGATCGAGATCGGCTGCGTCGAACTGATGGGGCGGCGGTTGACCGGGCGCAATTTTCACGTCTATGTACAACCGGACCGGCCCAGTGACGAGGGCGCCATCGGCGTCCACGGCATCACCGACGAGTTTCTGGTGGGCAAGCCGCGTTTCGCCGAGGTCGCCGACGAACTCTACGAGTTCCTCCAGGGCGCGCAGATCATCGCGCACAACGCGACCTTCGACGTCGGCTTCCTGAACAACGAATTCAAGATTGCCGGCATGCCCGAGCGGGCCAACATTGCCGAGTACTGCACGGTGATCGACAGCCTGGCGATGGCGCGCGAACGCCATCCGGGGCAACGCAACAGCCTCGATGCGCTGTGCAAGCGCTATGGCATCGACAACTCCGGGCGTGAACTGCACGGCGCATTGCTCGACTCCGAGATCCTTGCGGACGTCTACCTGGCCATGACTGGTGGCCAGACCAGCCTCTCGCTGGCAGGCAACGCCAGCGATGGCGATGGCGGCGGCAAGCAGGGCAGCGAGATCCGCCGACTGCCGGCGGATCGCCGGCCCACGGCGATCATCCGCGCCAGCCAGGCCGAGCTCGACGAGCACCTGGCACGTCTGCAGGTCATCGCCAAAGCTGCCGGGGCCGATGCGCTCTGGACGCAGTTGGGCGCGTAGCCCGCAGTGTCGCCTGCGAACGGCCCGGCCAGTGGCTTGACCGATAGCCAGCCGTGCATTCGCCTGGCTGATGAGCGTTTCGACGACTACGTGCTGGGCGCCGATTTCAGTGCCCAGGTCTGTGGCTATGTATCCCCCGTGTTCAACCAGCCAGTCGCCCAATGGCCGCTCAGGACGGTGCGTGTCTATCGCAAGGACTACGGCATAGACCCTGCCGAGTTCGCCCGCTATCGCCAACCCGGGGCTGCTGGTGCCATCTTCATGGCCTGGCTTGGCGAGCGGGCAGTCGGTCACGTGGTGGTCAGCCGGCACTGGAACAACCTTGCCTATGTCGACGAGCTGGCGGTCGATGCGGTGGCGCGCGGGCAGGGCGTGGCCAAGGCGCTGCTCGATGTGGTGCGTTTCTGGGCAATCAAGCAGGGTTTGCCAGGCATCATGCTGGAAACCCAGAACAACAACCTGCCAGCGTGCCGGCTGTACGAACGCTGTGGTTTCAGGCTGGGTGGGATCGACTACTTGCGCTACCAGGCCATCGATGCGGCCAGCCACGAAACGGCGCTGTTCTGGTACACGTTATTCGCGGACGGGTGAGAGCAACGCCTGCGCGTTGTGCGCAATGATTTCGAGCAGGGTCTTTGCCGCCGCGCAAACCGATGCCTCACTGCGCGTGAGGGCGTAGAGGGTGACCGGCACGGCAGGCGACAGCGGGCACGTATCCAGCCCCTGGGCACGCGCACCCGCTGCGGTAAAAGGATCGACGATGGCCAGCCCTTCGCCGGCCTCGACCATGCTGCGCATCATCTGGTAGGTCTGCACGCGAGTCTGGATGCGTGGGGGCGGATTCAGCGCTTGAAGCCTGTGTTCCAGCACCAGGCTCAGCGGGTCTTCCCCCTCCAGACCGATCATCGCCTGTCCCGCCAGTTCATGCAGTGCGATGTAGCGATGCTTGGGGGAGAGCCAGCCCTGAGGGGCGAGCAACTGCAGTTTGCCTTCCGCCAGCACCTGGCTGGTAATGGACGCGTGCTTGGGACTGTGCAGGCTCAGGCCGACGTCGGTCTGCTGCAGCAACAGGCTGCGCACCATGGCATCGGTATTCTGCACACCCAGCGTGCACGGGGTTTCACGAAAGCGTCGGCGCAGGGCAGCGATGCTCTGCGGCAGCAACTGGTGGGCCAGGGACGCTGTGCACACCACGTGCAGTCCGGGATCCTGATGCTCGCGCAGGCTGTCGGCCAGGCGTTGCAGGCGGTCCGCCTGAGTTTGCACGTTGGCGATGGCAGCCTGCATGCGCAGGGTTTCCGGGGTCGGCTGGAACCTCCCACGGGCCCGCGCAAACAGCAGGAAGCCCAGCTTTCGCTCGGCGTCCTGCAAGTTCTGTTCGAGGGTCTGCACGGGAAGGTCGAGCATTTGCGCAGCGCTCTTGAGTTCGCCGGTCTGGCAGAGCGCCTGGATGATTTCGATATGGCGCAGTCTCATGCGCGTTCCCTGCCGGCTAACAACGCGGGGGGCGTGTCAGCGTGAATGGGTGCACGGACTGTCAAGGGATTCGGATGATTTCCACGCCGCTCTGTACCAGTTGGAAACGGTCGTCGCCCAAGTGGTTGACTCGATCGCCGATGGCCAGCTTGTAGGTACGGGTCGGCGCACTGCCTTCGACCGCCGGGGTCGACTCCTGAAACTCATGCACCGGATAGATACGACCTTCCGCATCGCGTGCATGAAATTGCCCAACCAGGACTACCGCCATTTTAGTTCCAACCTCTGAAGAATTTTGCGTGTATCTCGCTGGCACTGTAGACCCCTGTTTATTCAGGTAGTTTTGCCAGCGAGAAAAAATAGTGCGGGCGCCTGACCGATGGCGGACAAACCGGGCCAAGTCATCTATAACTAGCCCTCGGTCCATTCATCACAGGGGTACAGGCATGAGCAAGGTCTATTCGGTTGCGGTACTGGTCGGCAGCCTCAGAAAAGAGTCGATCAACCGCAAGGTGGCACTGGCGCTGCAGGCCATGGCACCTGACAACCTGACGTTGAAAATCGTGGAAATCGGCGATCTGCCGCTTTATAACGAAGACATCGATGTCACCCCACCCGCTGCTTATACCACTTTTCGCCAGGCGCTGGGCGAAGCCGATGCGCTGCTGTTCGTCACGCCCGAGTACAACCGCTCGGTACCCGCACCTTTGAAAAACGCGATCGACGTGGGCTCGCGGCCTTACGGTCAGAGCCACTTCACCGGCAAGCCGGGGGCGGTCATCAGCGTCTCGCCCGGTGCGGTAGGCGGCTTTGGCGCCAACCAGCACCTGCGCCAGTGCATGGTGTTCCTCGACGTGGCAATGATGCAGCAGCCCGAAGCGTACCTGGGTCACGCAGGTGGGCTGTTCGACGAGAACGGTCAGGTGGTGGAGAAGAGCCGGCCGTTCCTGCAGGGTTTCATCGACGGCTTCGGCAAGTGGGTGGCCCGCGTGGGTTGATGTTGCGCCCGGAGAATTTTGGTCGATGCGCTTGCGATGGGCAGGTAAACTGCGCCGCAACGCGCGGGCTGCAGTCGCCTGCGCATGGGTCGAGCGAACAAGAGAGCGGGTAAATGGGCGCACAGTGGAAAGCTAAACATCGCGAAGCAGCAGCCAACGCCAAGGGGCGGATCTTCGGCAAGCTGTCCAAGGAAATTTCGATCGCGGCGCGTTCCGGTACCGATCCGGACACCAACGCCCGCCTGCGGTTGGTGATCGAACAGGCCAAGAAGGCCTCGATGACCCGCGAGACGCTGGAGCGTGCCATCAAGAAGGGCGCCGGCGTAGGCGACGACGCGGTCAACTACACATTGGTCAAGTACGAAGGCTTTGCCCCGCACCAGGTGCCGGTCATCGTCGAGTGCCTGACCGACAACGTCAACCGCACCGTTTCGCAGATTCGCGTGCTGTTCCGCAAGGGCACCCTGGGCGCCGAGGGTTCGGTCTCCTGGGATTTCCATCACTACGGCATGATCGAAGCGACGCCTGATTCGGCCGACGTCGATGCCGAGGAAGCGGCCATCGAGGCCGGTGCGCAGGAGGTCGAGGAGGGCGACGAGGGCGCGTTCCTGTTCCTGACCGAAACCACCGATCTGGACGCGGTGTGCAAGGCGCTGCCGGGGCAGGGTTTTACCGTGGTGTCGGCGAAGATCGGCTACGTGCCGAAAAACCCGGTGACTCTGGATGACGCGGCACAGCTAGCCGAAGTGGAAGACTTCCTCGACGCCATCGACGGCAACGACGACGTGCAAAACGTCTACGTCGGCCTCGCCGGCTGATCGGTAACCGCGTCCGGGTACATCGCGCTGTGACAGCTGGATTGTAGAAACCGCCGACGCGGCTTGCGCCGCTGCTACAGGGGTTGTGTGCGCGCGGTGTACCGGGTTGGCGCCGCCCGTGTAGCAGCGGCGCGAGCCGCGTCCGGGGTCACCGGGGCGCGTCGGGGATACCTCAGGTACCCAGGCGCTGGGTGACTTGCGCGAAGCTGGGGCGGGCCAGCACCTGGGGCTGGACGCACTCGCGTTGCAAGGCCCACAAGCCGTCGTCGGCTTCAGTGCAACGGGTCAGCAGCTCTTCGAACAGCAAGCCGAAGGCGCGGACCTCGATCCGCTCCAGCGCTTGCGATACCTCGCCATCGTCGCCCGGGTAGAACGAGGCGCCGCCGAAATCGCCGAACAGGCACTCGCCACTGTCGCGCCACAGCACGTTGTGGGCGTAGAAGTCCCCATGGTTGATCCCGCGCGCATGCAGATGGGCGCCGACTCCGGCCATACCCCGCAGCAAGCGCAACAGGGCATCGCGATCAATGGCGAAATCGGCCGAGTAGATGTCGCGCGTGCAAGAAGCCAGGCTGGGCGGACCCGCCAGGTTGGCGAACGACTGATCGATCAGCGCCATGACCAGCCCCGCAGTACCGTCGGGATGCCCGCTCAAGCGTCCCAGCACCTCGATCAACTGCGGATGTTCGCCCGCAGCCATGCAGGCGTTCATCTCGTTGACCGGTGAGCCATCGCTGGTCATCGCGCCCTTGTACAGCTTCACCGCCACCGGCTGCCCGCTTTCCAGGTGTGCACGATAGATGATGCCCGAAGCCCCTTCGCCCAGACGCTCGTCCAGGCGCAGGTCGCTCCAGGCGATGTGCCCGCGTGTGCCCTCGCTGTGGGGTGTGGTGAAGGCTTCGCTCATGGGGTTCCCGGCATACGCCAGCCAGGCCAGCCGTGGCAGGCGCAGCAGCCAGTCGGGCAAGGCCGGCAGGCGGTTTGCCGACAGGCGCAGCAGCTCGAGGTTTTCCAGCTGTGCCAGGCGCTCGGGCAAGGCTTGCAGACGGTTGCCCGAGAGCATCAGTTTCTGCAGGTGCAGGCAGTCACCCAGCGCGTCGGGCAAACGCTCGATGCGGTTGTCGGTGAGAATCAGCCAGCGCAGCTGTGGCGGCAACGCCTGCGCAGGTACGTGTTCGATCCGGTTGGCCTTGAAGCCGACCATGCTCAACTGCGGGCAGCGGCCAATGCAGGCAGGCAACTCGGTGAATGGATTGTCCGAGCAGAACAGCACCTTGAGCTTGTGCAGCCGGTGCAGGTCATCGGGCAGCCGGGTCAGAGCGTTGCCGCTGAGGTTGAGCACCTCCAGGCTGTCGGCCAGGGTGAAGATGGCCTGGGGAAATTCGGTCAGGCCGCAGGCCAGGTCCAGGCGGGTGGCGCCAGCCAAATGGCCGGCTTCGAGCAGCTCGAGGGTATTCATGGGACAACCGTCATCAAGGAAATCGCGGTGGCCATCATAGCGGTTCGTGCGCGCCACGCCACGTTCGACGTTCGACCTTGGTCGGCTGGCAGCTCGGCCAACCCCAGCCATACTCAACGCTCGCCCTTCAATAACAACAATCCAGGGTTGGCTACCGATGAACTATGAGCAAGCGTACGAACGCTCCATTTCCGACCCCGCCGGTTTCTGGGCAGAACAGGCCCGCGCAGTCGCCTGGTCGCACCCGCCGCAGCAGGTGCTCGACGTAAAGCCCGACGGCACCCATCGCTGGTTTGCCGATGGCCGTCTCAATACCAGCTACCTGTGCCTGGACCAGCAGGTGGCGCTGGGTCGCGGCGCACAGACTGCGCTGATCTACGACTCGCCGGTGACCGGCGTACAGCAACGCTTCACCTATCAGCAGCTGCTCGACCAGGTGGCGCGGCTGGCAGGCGTGCTCACCGGCCTGGGGGTGGCCAAGGGCGATGGCGTAGTGATCTACATGCCGATGGTGCCCGAGGCCGCCATGGCGATGCTGGCCTGCGCGCGGATCGGCGCAGTGCACTCGGTGGTGTTCGGCGGCTTCGCTGCCAATGAACTGGCGCTGCGCATCGACGACTGCCGGCCCAAATTGCTGCTCACCGCCTCGTGCGGTGTGGAATTCGACCGGGTGATTGCCTACAAGCCGCTGGTGGACAAGGCCATGGGCCTGGCTCGCCATGCTCCCGAACAGGTGCTGGTGCTGCAACGTCCGCAGGCTTTGGCGACACTGCAGGACGGCCGCGACCTGGACTGGCAGGCACAGCTGGCCGATGCTGCGCCCGCAGCGGCCGTGGACATGGCCAGCGGCGATCCGCTGTACGTGATGTACACCTCCGGCACCACCGGCAAACCCAAGGGCATCGTGCGCGAAACCGGTGGTAACGCGGTGGCCCTGACCTTCGCCATGGGCGCCATCTACGGCATGCGCGCAGGAGATGTCTGGTGGGGGATTTCCGATGTCGGTTGGGTGGTTGGCCACTCGCTGATCGTCTACGGGCCGCTGATGTGCGGCTGTACCAGCGTGCTCTACGAGGGCAAGCCCATTCGTACGCCGGATGCCGGCAGCTATTGGCGCGTGGTCGAGCAGTATGGCGTCAACGCGCTGTTCTGCGCGCCCACTGCAATGCGTGCCATCCGCAAGGAAGACCCCGAGGGGTTGCTGCTGCGCGGTTACGACCTGAGTTCGCTGCGGCAGCTGTTCCTGGCCGGCGAGAAGCTCGACTCCAGCACCCATCGTTGGCTCGAAGCGCAAACCGGCAAGCCGGTTCACGATCACTGGTGGCAGACCGAGACGGGGTGGCCGGTGACCGCACCCTGCATGGGCCTGGAAGGCTCGGCCGTGCGGGTGGGCTCGAGCAACCGAGCGGTGCCGGGCTATCACGTTCAGGTACTGGATGAGCAAGGCGAGCTGATGGCGCCCGGCGAGCAAGGCGCCATCGTCATCGCGCTGCCGTTGCCTCCCGGTTGCAGCCAGACCTTGTGGGGCGATCACCCGCGCTACCTGCAAAGCTACCTGGAGCGCTACCCCGGCTATTACCACACCGGCGACGGTGGCTATCTGGATGCCGACGGCTATGTCCACATCATGGGGCGCACCGACGATGTCATCAACGTCTCGGGCCATCGGCTGTCGACCGGTGAAATGGAAGACCTGGTGGCCCGGCATGCCGACGTGGCGGAATGCGCCGTCATCGGCGTCAGCGATGAGATCAAGGGCGAGGTGCCGCTGGCGCTGGTGGTGCTCAAGGACGGCAGTGCGGTGAGTCCGTCCGTGCTGCAGGCACAGTTGGTCGCGCAGGTACGCGAATCCATCGGGGCACTGGCATGCCTGCAACGGGTGCTGGTGGTCAAGCGCCTGCCCAAGACGCGTTCGGGCAAGATCCTGCGGGCGGTGCTGCGCAAGATCGCTGCGCAGGAGGTGTTCGTCGCGCCTTCGACCATCGATGACCCGGCGATACTGGAGGAAATCGCCCAGGTGCTCGCGGCGCGCTAGGTGAGGACGAGCTACCGGCGCGGCGGCTCGCCCAGCATGGTCAGCTGCCCCAATCGACTGCGTGTACGCATCAGGTCGATGACCGATCCTGCCAGGCTCTCTGCCAGGGGCCGCTCGCTGACCAGTATCAGCGTCTTGTCCTGGTCGTACAGCACGTCGATGAGGTTGATGAAGCGCTGCTGAACCGCGGTCGAACACTCGTCCAGCATCGGCAGATGGTCAATGCTCCAGTGCTGGAAGCGCCTGCACAGAGCCAGGTAATCGATGACGGCCGTCGGCTCCTCGCACAGGTCGGCGAAGTTGAAATGGATGCGCTCGCCTGAGATCAGGCGGGCACGCAGCTCGCGGTGGCCGACGGTGAACGCCAGCGGTGCCAGGTCGGCGGGCGGCAGTTGCAGCAGCGCACGCTGTGCCGCCGTGCCCGGCCATACATAGTGACCGCGGGTGAAACACTGCTGTGCACCTGACTGGGCCAGGCTGCGGTAGTCGGTGGCGCCGCCGACTTCGAGCACCTGCATGCGCGCATTGATCAGTTCGATGACGGGCAAAAAGCGCTCGTGATAGAGCGGATTGGGCAGCAGGCCTGCCGGCGGGTAATTGGAGGTCACCACCAGGAGGATACCGCGGTCGAACAGCGCCTTGAACAAGCGCGTGATCAGCATGGCGTCGCCGATGTCGTGCACGTGGAATTCGTCGAAACACAGCAGGCGGCAGTTATCGAGCAGTTCATCCAGGGTGCTGGCCAGCGGATCATCGGCCTGGCCGTGATGGAACATGCCCTGATGCAGCTTGGCGAAGAAATCATGGAAATGCAGGCGGCGTTTCTCATCCACAGGGGCGGCGCGGAACAGGCCGTCGAGCAGCCAGCTCTTGCCGCGCCCCACGGCCCCGTACAGGTACAGACCGCTCGCCGGCGTGCCCTGCAGCAACGCGGGCATGCGCTCGGCCATGTTGTCGATGACCCGCGACTGATCGGCGCCCAGCGTATAGCCCGATTGCCGGGCGCGCTCGTCGAACCAGGCGCGCAGTGCGCCACCGGCGTAGCCAGTGTTGGCGCAGGGCTGGGCGTTGCGTTCAGGTTTGAACAGACGCCTGTACAAGGCGAGCAGCGACGGCGGTGCGGTCAATCAGGGCGCTCCTTGAGCAACGTGGGGGTCAACGCAGGTTAGGCGCCATCTGCGCCAGCACGCTCAGCACATCGCCGCCCAGTCGCGCCGAGCGCTGGCCGTTCCAGCCGGTGAGGGTATCCGGGGCCGCATCGTGATCCTTGAACGGCATTTCTAGGGTCAGCGACAGGCAGTCGAATCGCTCGCCGACGCTGTTGCAGGCGAGGGTCATGTTGGCCTCGCCCGGCTTGTCACGGGTGTAGCCGTGTACCGCCTGGAAATCAGGGGTACGGGCGCACAGCAGGTCGCGAAAGGTCTGTTCCAGCTGGGCGATGCGCGGTGTATAGCCGGGATTGCCCTCGCAGGCCGCGGTGAACACGTACGGGATTTCCTCATCGCCATGGGCGTCGATGAACAGGTCGACACCGTGCTTGTCCATCTGCTGCTGCACGAAGAACACCTCGGGGGTGTATTCGGCGCTGGAGTCTTGCCAGGCACGGTTGAGGTCGCGACCGCGGGCGTTGGTGCGCAGGTGGCCGTGGAAGGCGCCGTCGGGATTCATGTTCGGCACCAGGTACAGATCGGCCACCGCCAGCAGGGCCTGAATCTGCGGATCATTCGCCTGCAGACGATCGATCACGCCCTCCATGAACCACTGCGCCATGTGTTCGCCAGGGTGTTGCTGGGCGATCAGCCACAGCCGACGCTTGCCGGGCGCACCGTCGCCCTTGCGCAGCAACGGTATTTCCCGCCCCTCGCAGCTTTGCCCGACAGCCAGCAGTTGCAGGCCCGCCTGGGTGATCGCGCGATTGATCAGGGCGTCGTGCCGCTGCCGGCTGTAGGGCTCGAAATAGGCAAACCACATCTCGCTGCCCTGAGCGTCCAGACCGAACCGCAGTGCCTGGCCATCGAACGTACTGGGCACGCGGAACCAGGTCTGTTGGTCGCAGGACGCCACCGCGTGGTAGCCGTGCCAGGCATTGTTATAGGAAGACTGCGCAGCGTTCTGCAGCGTGAACTCGTAGCGTTGCCCAACCTGGAGCTCCGCAGCCTTGAAGTGAAACCACTGAAAGTGTGGGCTCTGCCGATCCGGGCGAATCGCCAGCTGGATGTCGAGAGGGTCGCGTAGGTCGATGGCTTCGATGTTGCCGCTATCGAAGTCGGCGCTGATCAGCGGGGCTGGGCGGGTCACGGTAGGGTCCTGTGGGTGAGTTCTTGTACCGCCCACTGTACACCGAGCGCTGGGCCACTTCGCAACTAGCGCGCTGACTTCTGTCGTTGGTTTCATCAGCTCGGGCAAGGTTCATGACGAAGACTTCACTTGCGCACCCGCCATGTCCGCGTCGCCTCAATGCGTCGATGAGTGATGAATCGATTATCTATGCTTAGTTGTTGCGCAAACTAATATCGCACCACGGATTTTGTCCATCTCTTGTTCAATGATAGCAATGTGATATTCGAAAATTGTTATAAATCGTCAGCTCTTGAGTGCCATCACGTACTAGCCTAACCCATAGATGGCGCAGCGCCATAAAGCCTCAGTCAAGTTGAATGGATTTTAAAAGTCAATCTAAAACAAGCAGTTATAAGTTTAAGGTGGGCTCGTCATGGAAAGATGTCAATTGTTTATCGTTCAGCCGGGCTGTTACGGGTGAACCGACCCAGTGTGCAGTGCCCCGTCCGGGGAAAACATTAGAAGAGACCTTGAATCACTGGCCTCGGTTAGCGCCGAGTACGCGTGAAGTTGTTTGTGCAGTGCCCCGTAGTGCACTGCAAGAATCTGCTAGGAGTAGGTATGGACAGTATCGTTGTTGCTGCGAAGTCGGCGCAAAGCACCTCGGAAATCGCCTGGGGCAATATAAAGCTGTTGGATACCAGCCTGGTCAAACTGCCAGTGGATCCCAGCGATGTCGCTTCGGCCACGCGTTCCGGCAACAATCTGACCATCACCCTCAAATCCGGCGAGCAGATAACGCTCGGAGACTTCTTCAAGGTCGATGCGGCCGGGCAGCAGAGCGAATTGGTCTTCGAAGGCCAGGACGGTTTTCTCTGGCAGGCCAACTACGGCGAACCCTTCACCGGCTTTACCTTCTCCGAAGCCTCGACCGTGGACGAATTGCTGTTGGCCGGTGCGGCCGCCAGCGGTGCCACGCCTGGCTGGTTGCTCGCCGCGTTCGGCCTGGTGGGCGTAGGCGCTACCACGGCTGCAGTGGGCGGCGGAGGCGGTGGCGGCGGTGGTGGCGGCGGCGCGCCCGTTCCGCCCGTGGAACCAGTACCGCCCGTTGATACGACGGCACCGGGCGCCCCGACCGGGCTCAGTTTCGCCGCCGATGGCAGCAGCGTTTCGGGCAGCGCCGAAAGCAATGCCTCGGTGATCATTCGCGATGCCCAAGGCAACGTGGTAGGCAGCGGCACCGTGGGTGCCGATGGCAATTTCCAGGTGGCGTTCCCCACGCCCCAGGCCAATGGCGAATCGCTGGAAGTGATCATCACCGACGGCTCGGGTAACAGTTCGGACCCGGTGGTCATCACCGCACCTGATATCACTGCGCCTGCAGCACCCGGGGCACTGACGCTCAGCCCCGATGGCAGCACCTTGACCGGTACCGGCGAGCCCGGCGCCACCGTTACCCTGACCACGGCCACCGGCGTGGTCCTGGGCTCGGCCGTGGTAGCGGCCGACGGCACGTTCAACTTGACCCTGACCCCGCCGCAGATCAACGGCGAAGCCTTGAGCGCCACGCAAACCGACCCAGCAGGCAACCAATCGCCCGCCGCAGGCCTGATTGCGCCTGACCTGACCCCTGGCCCTACGCCTGACCCAACGCCTGACCCAACCCCCGACACCACCGCTCCAAACGCGCCGACCGGCCTGGCCGTCAGCGCCAATGGCAGCGTGCTGACCGGTCGAGGTGAGGCCGGCACGGTGGTCAATGTCACCGATGCGGCCGGTAACCTGATTGCCACCGGAACCGTGGATGCCAGCGGCAATTTCCGCGTCGATCTCAGTCCTGCACAGGCCAACGGGCAGGGCCTGGGCGTTACCCTGACCGACGCCTCAGGCAATGTTTCGTTGCCCGCCAACGTGCTGGCCCCGGACATCGAGGCCCCGTCTGCGCCGAGCAATTTGAGCATTGACGGCAGCGGTCTGGTGCTCAGCGGGCGCGCCGAGGCAGGCGCTACCGTGGCGGTGCGCGACGCCGCCGGTAACCTGCTCGGCACCGGTACGGCCAACGCCAGCGGCATCTTCCAGATCACCTTGAGCGCTGCTCAGATCGACGGCGAAACCCTCAGCGTGGTGGCCACCGACGCGGCGGGCAATGCGTCGCTGCCTGGCCAATTGCAGGTGCCGGACCTCAGCGTGTCCGAACCGATCACCGATTTCGTCGTCAGCGCCGATGGTTTCTCTTGCGGCGGCCGCGGCCAGGCGGGCGACACCGTGACCATCACCAACGCCGCTGGCGACGCCATCGGCAGTGCGGTGGTGAATGCGTTCGGCCGCTTTTTCATCCGTTTTGCACTGCGCCTCACCCCCAATGAACCGATCACTGCCACGCAGACCGACGAGAACGGTAACGTCACCTCCACGTTCAGCATGTTGGTGCCTGATGACATCGGCCCCGGCACCCCGGACAACCTCAACCTGAGCCAGGACGGGCTGACCCTGACAGGTACCGGCAATGCCGGCGATACCGTGCGTGTCTTTACCAGCCAGGGCGTGTTGCTGGGCAGCGCCATCGTCAACGTCGATGGCAGCTTCTCGATTACCCTTGGCCAGGCCCAGACCAATGGCGAGACGCTGACGCTCATCGCCACCGACTTCGATAACGAAGCCTCGGTGCCGGTGCCCTTCGTTGCGCCCGACAGCACAGCGCCAGCCGCCGTCGGCAACCTTGGTTTCAATGCCGATGGCACGACTTTGACCGGTACCGGCGAGCCTGGCGCCACCGTGACCGTGCGCAATGCCCAGGGCAACGTGGTAGGCACTGCTACGGTCAATGCCGCTGGCAATTTCGTTGTCAGCCTGTCCCCGGCCCAGGCCGATGGGCAAGTGCTCAGCGTCAGCCAGACCGATGCCGCCGGCAATCCTTCGGTTGCGGTACCGGCGACGGCGCCGGACATCACCGCCGGCGTGGACCTCAGCGAAGTGGCTATCAGTGCTGACGGCAGCCTGGTGAGCGGTCGTGGCCAGCCGGGCGATACCGTCACCGTCACGGCAGCGAACGGGGCAGTGCTGGCCACCGGCGTGGTCGCGGCCGATGGCACCTTCAACCTTTCCCTGGCTGCGCCACAGACCAATGGCCAGGCGCTGCTCGTCGGTCAACAGGACGCCGCCGGCAATGCCTCGGCCAATGTCGGCCTGACCGCACCTGATCTGGAAGCGCCGGTGGCACCGAGCAACCTGGCGCTGAATGCCGGCGGTACCGTGCTCTCGGGCGTGGGCGAGGCCGGCACCACGGTGTCGGTGAAAAACGCGGCCGGCACGGTGCTGGGCACCGCCCTGGTCGCGGCCGACGGCACCTTCCAGGTCACCCTGTCGAGCGCTCAGGCCAATGGCCAGGCACTGACGTTGAGCGCCGTGGATACAGCCGGCAACACCTCGGCATCGGTTCCCTTCACCGCGCCGGACACCACCGCGCCGAATGCGGTCACCAACCTGTTGATCAGCGCCGACGGCCTGACCCTGACCGGGCGCGGCGAGCCGGGTGCCACGGTGACCATCAGCAATGCTGCAGGCGTGGTGATCGGCATCGCCACCGTCGGCGCCAACGGCAATTTCAGCACTGCGCTGGCACCGGCTGCCGTCGAAGGCGACCTGCTGAGCGCGGTGCAAGCCGATGCCGCCGCAAACGTTTCGACCCCGGTCTTCATCACTGCACCCGACGCGGTTGGTCCGGGCACGCCTGGCAATCTGGCATTGAGCAGCGACGGCCTGCAGCTGACCGGCACCGGCAGCGCCGGCAACACTGTCAACGTCTTCGGCCCGCAGGGCAACCTGCTGGGCACAGCCATCGTGGCCGCCAACGGCACGTTCGTCATTACCCTGACCCAAGCCCAGACCAACGGTGAAGTGCTGTCGGTGGTCGCCACCGATGCGCTGGGCGAAGCCTCGGTGCCGGTCGAAATCACCGCCCTCGACTCGACCGCGCCTGACCCGGTGAGCGGCGTTGCCATCAGCGCCAACGGCGCTACCGTGACCGGTAGCGGTGAAGCAGGTGCCAGCGTCATCGTGCGGGGCGCCAACGGTGCAGTCATCGGTACCGGCACCGTCGCCACCGACGGTACCTTCAGCGTCGCCTTGAACCCACCGCAACTGAATGCCCAGCAGCTCCAGGTCAGCCAGACCGATGCATCGGGCAACAGCGCCACCGCCGTCGACCTGACCGCGCCCGACCTGACCGCACCGGCTGCGCTCTCGCAATTGGCCGTGAGCAACGACGGCCTGACCCTGACCGGACGCGGCGAAGTCGGCGCCACCGTTACGGTGCTCGCGCCGAACGGCGTCGCGCTGGGCACGGCAACGGTGGGCAGCGACGGCTTGTTCAGCGTCACCCTGAACGCCGCCCAGACCAACGGCCAGAACCTCAGCGTCAGCCAGAGCGACGCTGCCGGCAACCGCTCGCCCATCGCCCTTGCGCAAGCACCCGACACCGATGCGCCTGGCGCACCCGGTGCCTTGCAGCTCAACGGCAGCGGAACCGTATTGACCGGCCTGGGCGAGGCCGGTGCCACGGTGCGCGTGGTCGGTGCCAACGGCGTCGAGCTGGGCAATGCCGTGGTCGCGGCCAACGGTACTTTCCAGGTAAGCCTCGCGCCGGCCCAGGCCAACGGTCAGTTGCTCGAGGTCACCCAGACCGACGGCGCCGGCCAGACTTCGGTGCCGGTAGCGATCACCGCCGCCGACAGCACCGCTCCCGGTGCCTTGGCCAATGTGCTCCTGAGCCGTGATGGACTGAGCGTGACCGGTACGGGTGAGAGCGGGGCCACGGTCACCGTTCGCGCGGCCAACGGCGCCGTCCTTGGCAGCGCCGTGGTGGGCAGTGATGGCACCTTCAGCGTTGGCCTGGCCAGCGCTCAGGTCAACGGCGAACGCCTGGGCGCCGCCCAGACCGACCCAAGCGGCAACGTCTCGCCGACCACCTCCGTCACCGCTGCCGATGTGACTGCGCCCGGCGCCCCGGCGGCCCTGGCGCTGGACGCCAGCGGGCTGGTGCTGACCGGTACCGGCGAGGCGGGCGCCACCGTGCGCATCACCAATGCACAAGGCACGCTGCTGGGCACCGGCACAGTGGCAGCCAATGGCACCTTCAGCATTACCTTGAGCGCGGCCCAGACCAATGGCCAGAGCCTCAAGGCCGTGGCCACCGATGCGGCCAGCAACAGCTCGGCGGCCAGCACCCTGGTCGCCGCCGACACCACCGCGCCGATTGCGGTCGGCAACCTGGCGATCAGCCCAAATGGCCTGACGCTGTCGGGCACCGGTGAAGTGGGCGCCAGCGTCTCCGTACGGGCCGCCAACGGCGACCTGATCGGCACCGGCACCGTGGGTGCCAATGGTATTTTCGTCATTGCCCTGAACCGTGCGGCGCAGCAGAGCGACGTCCTCAACGTGATCGAGACCGATGCGGCCGGCAATGCATCGACACCCGTCACCGTCAACGGGCCGAACGGCAACGAGCCGGCGGCCCCCGGCAACCTGGTGATCAGCCTCGATGGCGTGACGCTCACCGGTACTGCCTTGGCCGGCAACACCGTGACCGTCGTCGATGCGCAAGGCGCAGTACTCGGCTCGGCCGTGGTCAATGCCTCCGGCCAGTTCAGCCTGACCCTGTCGCCGGCGCAGAACAACGGCGAGCTGCTCAGCGTGCAGGCCAGCGACGGCGTGCGCGTGTCGGTGCCGACCCTGCTCACGGCGCTGGACACCACGCCACCCGATGCCCTCGACAACGTCCAGCTCAGCGCCAACGGCAGCACCTTGAGCGGTACGGGTGAGGTCGGTGCCACGGTCAACGTGCGCGGCGCCCAGGGCCAATTGCTCGGCACCGGCACGGTCGGCAGCGATGGCACCTTCAGCATCGCTTTCACCCCGGCACTGATCGACCGTCAGGTACTCACCGCCACCCAGACCGATCCGGGTGGCAATGTCTCGGCCGCGGTCAGCGTGACTGCTCCGGACTTCACCGCTCCGCTGGCTGCGTCGGGCTTGAGCCTGAACGCTTTGGGCACGGTGCTCAACGGTGTCGGCGAGGCGGGCACCACAGTCGCCGTGCGCGATGCGGCAGGCGTGATCATCGGCAACGGTAGCGTGGCCGCCAACGGCACGTTCCAGATCACCCTGGCCACGGCGCAGCTGACCGGCACCACTTTGCAAGTGATGTTGACGGACGCGGCAGGCAACGTTTCGCCTTCGGCGGCGCTGCCAGTCGCCGACGTTACCGCACCGGGCGTGGTGACCGGCCTGCAGCTCAATGTGGCGGGCACGCTGCTGACCGGCAAGGGTGAAGTGGGCGCGACGGTCAGCGTGACCGCAGCCAATGGCACCGTGCTTGGCAGTGCTGTGGTCGGTGCGACCGGCAGCTTCGTCGTCAACCTGGTGCCTGCGCAAGCCAATGGCGAGGTGCTCGATGTGCAGCAGGTGGACGCTGCGGGCAACCTGTCGCTGCCGGTGGCGCTGGTCGCCGCCGACGTGACCGCGCCCATCGCTTTGAACACCGTTGCCATCAGCGCCAACGGCGCGGTCGTCACCGGTGTGGGTGAAGCGGGGGCGACCGTGCGGGTATTGACCAGTGCCGGTGGCGAACTGGGCACTGCGACGGTCGGCGCCGATGGGCGCTTCTCGGTCACCCTGAGCACGCCGCAGATCAATCTGCAGTCGCTCACCGTGACCCAGGCCGATGCCGCCGGCAACCTGTCGGCCAACGTCAACCTGACTGCGCCTGACCTGCAGGCGCCGAGCGCGCCCACCAACGTCGTGCTGACCGCGCAAGGCTCGGCCGTCACCGGCCAGGCCGAGCCGGGCACAGTGGTGTCGGTGGTGGTCAGTGACGCCCAGGGCAATGTGCTGGGCACTGCGACCGTCGCCGCCAACGGCACTTTCCAGGTCAACCTGAACACGCCGCAGACCAATGGCCAGACGCTGCTGGTGACCTCCACCGATGCCGCCGGCAACGTGTCCACCTCGATCACCGTCATTGCTGCCGACTTGACTGCGCCCAACCAGGCCACCGATCTTGCGGTCAATCCCGCGGGTACCCTGCTGGCCGGCAAAGGCGAAGTCGGTGCCACGGTTACCGTGTTCGATGCCCAAGGCACGCAGATCGGTACCGGCACCGTCGGCCCCACCGGCAGCTTCCTCGTCACCCTGACACCCGTCGCACAGAACGCCGTGCTGAGCGTGACGCTCACCGACCGTTTCGACAATGTTTCGCTGCCCGCCAGCGTGACGGTGCCCGACGCCAACGGGCCCGATCAACCCACCGCGCTGGTGCTCAGCGCCGACGGCCTGCGCCTGAGCGGTATAGCCGACGCGGGCAATACCATCACCGTGCGCGGCCCCACTGGCGTGCTGGGCACCACCACGGTCAATGCCGATGGCACGTTCCAGCTGACCTTGAGCGCGGCGCAGACCAATGGCGAACAACTGGATGTCGTGGCCAGCAGCGGTGGCTTCAATTCGCTGCCCGGCCAGCTTACCGCCATCGACAGCACAGCTCCGGCGCTGACCAATGTCGTCATCAGCAATGACGGCAGCCTGATCACCGGGCGCGGCGAAGCAGGCGCCACGGTCACCGTACTCAACCCGGCCGGCGTGACGATTGCCACGGCCATCGTCGGTATCAGCGGGCAGTTCAGTGTGACGCTGACGCCGCCGCAGATAGATGCGCAACGCTTGCAGGTCAACCAGGTCGACGGGGCGGGCAACAGTTCGGTGCCGGCCACTGTGACCGCACCTGACCTGACCCTGCCCGGCAGCGTGCTGCAGCCGCTGGTAAGCGCCGATGGCCTGGTGGTCAGCGGGCGTGGCGAAGCAGGTGCCACGGTCACCGTGTTCGCCAGCAATGGCGTGGTGCTGGGCACCGGCGTGGTCGATGCAAATGGTCTGTTCAGCGTCAACCTGAATCAAGCCCAGAACAATGGCCAGACCCTTACCCTGTCGCAACGCGACCCGGCCGGCAACGAGTCGGCAGTGGTCAGCGTGCAGGCAGGCGATACCCTGGCTCCGTTGGCGCCCGCTGCGCTGGTACTCGACAGCACCGGGTCGTCGCTCAGTGGTACCGGCGAGATCGGTGCAACCGTTCAGATCAGAAATGCCAACGGCGACCTCATCGGCAGTGGCGTGGTAGGCGCCAATGGCCGCTTCCAGATCAGCCTGGACACGCCGCACGTAGCCGGGCAACTGTTGGCCGTCACGCAGAGCGATGCGGCGGGCAACACCTCGCCAGCCACACCGCTGAGCGCCCCGGACACCACCGCGCCGACCGCGCTGCTCAACGTCGTGCTCAGCAACGACGGACGGCTGGTCAGCGGTACGGGTGAGGCGGGAGCCAATGTGACCGTGCGCAGTGCCGCCGGTGTGTCGTTGGGCAGCACTGTGGTGGCCGCGGACGGCAGTTTCACTGTCATTTTGAGCAGTCCGCAACTCAATGGTCAGACGTTGTCGCTGGTGCAGGTCGACGCCGCCAGCAACGTCTCGCCCACCTTCAGCCTGCAGGCAGCCGACATCACCGCTCCGGCAGTGCCGACTGGGCTGTCGCTGAGCCTGGCGGGTACGCTGCTTTCGGGTGTCACCGAGGCAGGTGCTTCCGTCAGCATCACCGGAGCCCAGGGCCAGGTCATCGGCAGCGGCGTTGCCGGCAGCGATGGCACCTTCGCCATTACCCTGGCGTCTGCCCAGGCCAATGGCCAGGCCCTGCGCGTCACGGCCACCGATGCCGCAGGCAATACCTCGGCGCCGGCCACCCTGCTGGCAGCCGACATCACCCCACCGGTAGCGGTCAGCAATCTGGTGGTCAGCGCCGACGGCACCTTGCTCAGCGGCTCGGGCGAGGCCAATGCCACCGTGCGCATCACCGCCGCCAATGGCGATCTGCTCGGCACCGGCACGGTGAATGCGGGCGGCACTTTCCTGATTACCTTGAACCGGCCCGCCATCCTCAGCGACGTGCTGACCGTGATCGAAACCGATGCCGCAGGCAACCCCTCGCTGCCGGCGCAGGTCAACGGCCCGGATGGCGGTGCTCCGATCGCTCCGGCCAATCTGCTGCTGACACTGGAAGGCGCCATCCTGACCGGCACCGGTTCGGCGGGGGCGCTCATTCGTGTCACCAGTACCACGGGTGTGCTGCTGGGCAGCGGTACGGTCAATGCGTTGGGTACGTTCAGCATCCTGCTCGATGCCCCGCAACGCAACGGCGAAGTGCTGAGCGTGCAGGCCAGTGACGCGATTGGTCGTGTCTCGATTCCGGTGTCGCTGACTGCCGGAGACACCACTGCGCCCGACCTGCTTGCCAACGTCCAGCTCAGCGCCAACGGCGCGCTGGTTACCGGCAACGGCGAGGCAGGCGCGCAAGTCACCGTGCGCAACGCGTTGAACCAGTCTGTCGGCACCGCCACGGTGGCCACGGACGGCACCTTCACGATCAACCTGGTGCCGGCCCAGACCAACCTGCAGGTGCTCACCGTGACCCAGGCCGATGCGGCCGGCAACCTGTCGCTGGGCGTGACCCTGATCGCGCCTGACCTGACCGCGCCCGCAGCGCCGGTCGCGCTGGTGCTCAACGATGTCGGCACAGTGTTGACCGGCGCCGGCGAGGCGGGTGCCAACGTGGTGGTGCGCAACGCCTTGGGCGTCCAGGTCGGTGCCGGCACCGTGAACGCCAACGGCACGTTCCAGATCACTCTGGATGCGCCGCAGATCGACGGCGGTACCCTGAGGGTCACCCTCGGCGACAGCGCGGGCAACCTGTCCGTGGTGGGCAGTGTGGTTGGCCGCGACACCCTTGCACCGGTGGCGGTGGTGGCGCCTGTCATCAACGCCGACGGCAGCCTGATCACCGGGCGCGGCGAAGCGGGTGCGACCGTCACCGTCACCAGCGTCGCCGGCACCGTGCTCGGCTCGGCCGTGGTGGCCGCAAATGGCACGTTCAGTCTGGTGCTCGATCCTCCCCAGGCCAACGGCCAGCTTCTGGACGTGCTGCAGACCGACGCGGCCGGCAACGCCTCGGTGCCGGTTGCGCTGCAGGCGCCGGACATTACCCCGCCCACCGCGCTCAGCGAAGTGCTCATCAGCGCCGATGGCCTGGTGGTGACCGGTCGCGGCGAGGCCGGTGCTTCGGTTCGCGTATTGCTCGGCAACACCGAGCTGGGCCGCGCCGACGTCAACGCCAGCGGGCAGTTCACCATCACGCTGAACAATCCTCAGGTGAACCTGCAGCAGCTCACCGTCAGCCAGGTCGATGCCGCCGGCAACTTCTCCGCCAACGTCACGCTGAACGCACCGGACCTGCAGGCGCCGGCAGCGCCGACCGATGTGGTGCTCACGCCGCAGGGCGGGGCGGTGATCGGCAAGGCAGAACCCGGCAGCGTGGTCTCGGTGGTGGTCAGTGACGCCCAGGGCAATGTGCTGGGCACAGCCACGGTCGCGGCCAACGGCACCTTCCAGGTCGACCTGGCGTTTCCGCAAACCAACGGCCAGACGCTGCTGGTCACGTCGACCGATGCCGCCGGCAACACCTCGACCAGCATCACCGTGATCGCCGCCGACCTCACCGCGCCCGATGCGCCCACTGCTCTGGGTGTCAGCCTCGATGGTCTGACCGTGGTCGGCCAGGGCGAAATCGGCAGCACTGCCACCGTGCGTGCCGTCAATGGCGACGTGCTCGGCATCGCAGCGGTCGGTCCGAATGGTATTTTCACCGTCGTGCTGCTGCGCGCCGCCAGCGAAAACGAGGTGCTCAACGTCACCTTGACCGATGCGGCCCGCAACGTGTCGACGGCAACCGTCGTGGTCGCCCCGGATGTCAACGGTCCCGATCAACCCACGGCGCTGCTGCTGGGCGGCAACGGCCTGACCCTCAGCGGGCAGGGCGATGTCGGCAACACCATTACCGTGCGCAGCGTGACGGGCGTGGTACTGGGCACGGCAGTGGTGGACGCCACGGGCAATTTCCAGGTCGCACTGAACGTAGCCCAGACCAATGGCGAAACGCTCGAAGTCATTGCCACCAGCGGCGCACTGGTATCGCTGCCTGCGCTGATCACGGTAGCCGACACCACGCCGCCCGGCCTGATCAGCAACCTGCTGGTCAGCCTCGACGGCACCCAGGTCACGGGGCGCGGCGAGGCCGGCTCGATCGTCACCATTCGCGGCCCCGACAACGCCGTGCTGGGCACGGCGACGGTCGGCGTCACCGGCGCCTTTACCGTGTCGTTGAACGTCGCGCAGACCAATGGTCAGGTGCTCAGTGCCGTGCAGGTGGACGGCGGCAACAACCCATCCACAGCTGTGACCGTGGTTGCTCGCGACAGCACGCTGCCCGACGCTCCCGCAGCGGTGCTCAATCCTGCCGGCACCCTGGTGACCGGCACCGCCGAACCCGGCACGCGGGTCACAGTCATCGTCAGCGATGCTCAAGGCAATGTGCTGGGCACTGCCACGGTGGCAGCCGATGGCAGCTACGAGGTCGACCTGGGCACCGCGCAGGCCAACGGCCAGACCTTGCTGGTGACCACCACCGATGCCGCCGGCAATGTGTCCGCCAGCACCACGCTGTTCGCGCTGGACACCACCCCGCCTGCGCCGGTCACCGCGCTGGTGATCAGCCCGAATGGCGATCTGCTGGCTGGCCGCGGCGAGCCGGCTGCCGAGGTGACCGTGCGCGACGCGGGCGGCACCGTCATCGGTATCGGCGTGGTCGGTGCCACGGGCAGCTTCCTCATCACCCTCACTGCCCCCGTCGCCCCAGGGGACGTGCTCACCGTCGTACAGGAAGATGCCGCGGGTAACGCGTCGGACGACGTGGACGTAACCGCACCCGATGGCACCGGCCCGGACCAACCCAGCGCGCTGCTGCTCAGTGGCAACGGCCTGCAGCTGAGCGGTCTGGCCGATGCTGGCAATACCGTGACCGTACGCAGTGCCACCGGCGTGGTGCTGGGCACCGCAGTGGCCGATGGCAACGGTGCCTTCACGGTCGCGCTGTCGAGCCCGCAGCTCAACGGCGAACAGCTGGAAGTGGTTGCCAACCTCGGTGCGCTGGTCTCGGTGCCTGCGCAAGTGCAGGCCCTCGACCTGACCGCGCCGGGCGCATTGACCGATCTGCTGGCCAGTGCCGATGGCACTCAGCTGACCGGTCGCGGCGAAGTGGGCGCCACCGTTACCGTGCTCGCGCCCGACGGTACTGCGCTGGGCAGCGTCGTCATCGGCGTTACCGGCACCTTCACCGTACCGTTCGCGGTCGCGCAGTTGGGCGGCGGCAACCTTGCGGTGTCGCAGACCGATGTGGCCGGCAACCTTTCGCCAACGGCGCTGGTGCCGGCGGTGGACAGCACGCCGCCTGTGGCACCTACCGCTGCCGTCGACCTCAACGGCGGGGCAGTGGTGGGGGTTGCGGAAGCGGGCACCGTGGTCACGGTGATCGTCAGCGATGCCCAGGGCAATGTGCTGGGCACCGCCACGGTCGCCCCCAACGGCAGCTACGAAGTGGTCCTGGGGGCGGCGCAGACCAACGGCCAGACCTTGCTGGTCACCTCCACCGATGCGGCGGGCAACGTCTCGTCGACCACTCTGGTGGTCGCGCCCGACACCACGGTGCCGAACCCGGTCACCGACCTTGTGGTCAGCGCCGACGGCGCGCTGCTGACCGGCAAGGGCGAAATCGGCGCGCAAGTCACCGTACTCGGCGTGGGCGGTATTTCGGTCGGCACGGCCACGGTCGATGGCAACGGCAATTTCACCGTGACGCTCGATCCGATCTCCGGCGACCGCACCTTGCTCAGCGTCACTCAGGCCGACCCGGCCGGCAACGTTTCGACCGTCGCCACCGTCACCACGCCGGACACCAATGGCCCGGATGTACCGAACGCACTGCTGCTCAGCACCGACGGGCTGCAGTTGGTGGGCCAGGGTGATGTCGGCAACCTGATCACCGTGCGCAACCTGCAAGGGACCGTCCTGGGTACCGCGACCGTCGATGGCAGCGGCGTCTTCCAGGTGCAGCTTTCTGCTGCCCAGCTCAATGGCGAAATCCTCCAGGTCACGGCCGCCGACGGCGCGCTGACCTCGCTGCCGGCGCAACTGACAGCGCCGGATGTGACCGCACCCAGCAACCTTGGCGCACTGTCGGTCAGCCTCGACGGCACGGTCCTGAGCGGACGCGGCGAAGCCGGTGCAACCGTGGTGATCACTGGCCCTGGCAACGTAGTGCTGGGCACCGCTGTGGTGGCGGTGACCGGGGTGTTCATTGCCAACCTGGCCACGCCACAGCTCAATGGCCAAGCCTTGAGCGTGGTGCAGACCGACCTGGCCGGCAACGCTTCGCAGGCCCTCGTCACGCTCGCCGGCGACCGTACGCCACCCGCAGCGCCGGCCGAGCTGGCGGTCATCAACCAGGGCCTGGTGCTGACCGGCACGGGTGAGCCCGGTGCACTGGTTACCGTCACCAATGCCCAGAACGTCGTCCTGGGCACCGCCACGGTCCTGCTCGATGGCAGCTTCCAGGTGGTGTTGAGCCAGGCGCAGGTCAACGGCCAGGCCCTGGGCGTGACCCTGACCGATGCCGCGGGCAACGTGTCGGTGCCGGGCGCCGTTCTGGCGGGCGACACCACCGCACCAGTGCCTTTGACCAATATCGCCATCAGCAATGACGGCGCATTGACCAGCCTCTTGACCGGCAAGGGCGAGCCCGGTGCCGTGGTCAGCGTGACCCGGCTGGACGGTACCTTACTGGGCAGCGGCGCGGTCTCGGCGGCGGGCAATTTCAGCGTCACTCTGACGCCAGCGGTGATCACCGGCGAGCTTCTGAACCTGGTGCAGACCGATGCCGCAGGCAATGTCTCGCCAATCGCGACGATCAATTCGCCGGACACCACTGCGCCCGAATTGCTGACCCAGGTCGCAATCAACCTCACCACCGGGGCCACTGTCACCGGCCGGGGAGAGCCTGGCGCCACGGTGACCGTGCGCGACGCCGCCGGGGTAGTCCTGGGCAGCGCCCAGGTGGCAGCCGACAACAGCTTCGTCGTGACCCTGTCGCCGGCGCAGATCAACAACCAGCCGCTGACCGTGGCCCAGACGGATGTGTCCGGCAACGTGGGTGCGAGCACACCGATCTTCGCGCCTGACCTGACCCCACCGGCTGCGCCGACGCAACTGCTGCTCAATGCCAGCGGTACCGTGCTCAGTGGCGTGGGCGAAGCCAATGCCACCGTGCTGGTGAAGAACGCGGCAGGCGTGACCCTGGGCACGGCGACCACCGTAGCGGCCGATGGCACCTTCCAGGTGACGTTGCCGGCGCAGCTCAACGGTCAGTCGCTGGTGGTGACGCTGACCGACGCGGCTGGCAATGTCTCGGGCCCCGGCAGCCTGCTGGCCGGCGATACCACGCCGCCGGCGGCGCCGACCATTCTGGCGCTGAACGCGACCGGCACTCTGCTCACCGGTACCGGCGAGCCCGGCGCGCAGTTGATCATCCGCAACAACCTCAATGTGTCGGTGGGCACCGGCACGGTCAACGCCGATGGCACCTACAGCGTCACGCTCGGCGTGGCGCAGATCAACGGCGAAGTGCTCAGCGTCCGCCAGGTCGATGCCGCCGGCAACGCCTCCGCTGCGGTCACCATTACTGCCAGCGATCTCCAGGCTCCGACCGCACTGGTCAACCTGGCGGTATCGACCAGCGGCCTGCAACTGACCGGCAGCGGCGAAGCGCTTGCGCGCATAGTGGTCAAGAACGTGCTGGGTGTGCAGATTGGCGCGGCGACTGCCGATGTCGATGGTAATTTCACCGTCAACCTGGCTACCCCTCAACTCAACGGCCAGGTGCTTGTCGTGACCCAGGCCGACGTGGCAGGCAACGTCTCGCTGCCGTTCAACTTTGCGGTACCGGATGTCACTGCGCCACTGGCATTGACCCTGACGGCGGTCAGCGCCGACGGTCGTATCGTCACCGGGCGTGGCGAAGCCGGCGCGACGGTGACCGTCACCGGTCCGCTGAACGCGACACTGGGCACCGCCGTGGTCGCCGCAGACGGCACCTTCAACGTGACCCTGAGCACCCCGCAGACCAACTTCGAAGCCTTGCTGCTGGTCCAGCGCGACGCTGCGGGGAACACCTCTGACGGGGTCACCGTCAACGCCCCTGACCTGACCCCTCCGGCGCTGCCGACAGGGTTGGGCCTGAGCGCCAACGGCCTGCTGTTCAACGGCACGGCTGAGGCGGGCGCGAGGGTGTTCGTGAGCAACGCGCAGGGCGCGGCGTTGGGCAACGTGCTGGTCGGCGCCAATGGCACCTTCAGCGTGCCGCTGAGCCTGGCACAACTCAATGGCGGGACGCTGGAGGTGTACGCGCAGGATGCCGCTGGCAACAAATCCGCGCTGGCACGTTTGACCGTTCCAGATATCACCCCTCCGAGCCTGGCCACGCAACTGGTGGTGAATGCCGCTGGCACCGTGCTCACCGGCAAGGGCGAGGCCGGGGCGACCGTGACTGTCGGGTTGCTGGTCGGGCAGACCCCTGTGGTGCTTGGCACGGCTGTGGTCGACGTCAATGGCAACTTCCAGGTGCCGCTGCTGCCGGCTGCCCTCGGTGGTCAGCTGTTGACCGTGATCCAGACCGATGCGGCGGGCAATCCTTCGGCTATCGCCTCGTTGAACATTCCTGTGGAGCTGCCACCGGCCGCGCCGCAGGTCAGCACCATCACCAGCAACGGCGTGACCCTGACCGGCACCACCGAGGCGGGCACTACCGTGGTGGTGCGCAACGCCGCCGGGACCGTGCTCGGCACCGGTGTCACCACCGGTACGACCTTTACCGTGACGCTCAATCCACCCCAGGCCAACGGCCAGGTGCTCGAACTGCACGCCACCAAAGGCGCGCTCACGTCGATCGCGACCTTCTACACCTCGGTCGACAGCACCGCGCCAGTGCCCATCACCGCACTGGACGTCAACGGTACCGGAACGCTGGTCACCGGCCGAGGCGAGGTAGGCGCCACCGTGCGGGTCACCAATGCCGCCGGCGTGGTGGTAGGCACTGGTGTGGTCGGTTTGAACGGCAGCTTCGCCGTGGTACTGCCAGTGGCCCAGGCCAACGGCGGTACCCTGACGGCGGTGCAGGTGGATGCCGCGCAGAACGTGTCCACGGCGGTCAGCATCGCCGCGCCCGATATCATCGCACCCGTGGCACCGGTGATCACCGGCCTGAGCAATGCCGGGCAGACCCTCAGCGGTACCGGTGAAGCCGGTGCCACCGCCACGGTCTACAACGCTGCGGGGGTTGCCATCGGCACGGCCACCGTGCTGCCCAATGGCACCTTCGCGGTCACGTTGAGCAGCCCGCAACTCAATGGCCAACTGCTCAGCGTCAAGCTGGCCGATGCCGCCGGCAATGTGTCGGTGGGCACGCCGTTCCTGGCACTCGACACCACCCCACCGACGGCGCTGGTCAACGTTGCGCTGGCCACCAATGGCAGCAGCGTGAGCGGGCAGGGCGAGGCCGGCGCGCGGGTGACCGTCAGCGTCGGCGGCGTGGCATTGGGCAACGCCGTGGTCGATGCCAGCGGCAACTTCAGCGTCGGTCTCAGCGCCGCGCAGCTCAATGGTCAGCAACTGACCGTGGTGCAGACCGACGCCGCCGGGCTGACGTCGCCGATCACTACACTCACGGCCCGTGATGCCACCGCGCCGAACGCACCGACCGCGCTGTTGCTGGTCGGCGGCGTGAGCCTGAGCGGCGTCGGCGAAGCCAACAGCACCGTCAAGGTCTACGGGGCCAACAACGCTCTGCTGGCCGAGGGGCCGGTGAACGCGCTGGGTCTGTTCACGGTGACACTGGCTGCGCCGCAGCTCAACGGAGGCGCGCTGCGCGTGACCCTCACCGATGCGGCCGGCAACGTGTCCGCAGCGGGCCAACTGGGTGTGGCCGACACCACGCCACCGGCTGCGCCAACCGCCACTATCAGTGCCAGCGGCACAGTGGTGTCGGGCACCGGCGAGGCGGGGGCCACGGTCACCGTGCGCAGTGGCGCCAGCGTGCTGGGCACGGCGCTGGTCGCCGCCAACGGCACCTACAGTGTTACCCTCAATGCCGCGCAGATCAACAGCCAGGTGCTGACCGTCAGCCAGGCCGATGCCGCCGCCAACGTTTCGCCAACGGCCACCACCACCGCGCCGGACCTGACCCCGCCGAACCTGGCCACCGGGCTGGTAGTGGCGGGCGATGGTCTGACCCTGCGCGGGACCGGCGAGCCGGGCGCCACGGTCAGCGTCAAGGCTGCCAACGGCGTCGTGCTCAACGTGGCGCCGGTCACCGTGGGGGCTGATGGCACCTTCACCGTGGCCCTGAACGCCGCGCAGATCAACGGCGAGCGCCTAAGTGTCACGCTCACCGACGGGCGCGGCAACGTCAGCGGCGGCGCGGCCGTGGCGGCACCGGACATCGACGTCAACGAACCGGTGATCGCCTCCAACAACCTGGCAACCGCTACGGTCAACATCACGCCGGTCACGGTGGCCAGCGAGTACACCAACACCAGCGTCAGCCTGCTGCTGGGCCAGGTGAAGGCGTTCGGTTTCACGGTGGCTGCCGGTACCGTGACCGACCCGTTGATCACGGTGACCAACAACGCCTTGCTCGGTGTGCTGCCAGCGTCGGCCTTCGCTCTGGAGGTGCAGAACGCCGCCGGCAACTGGGTAACCCTGGCCAACAGCACGACCAATCCGCAGTTGCTCAATCTGATCGGGCTGGGTACCAACCAGGTGCAGGCCGACATCGGCTTGCTGCAGGCCGGCAACTATCGCCTGACGGTCGCCAGCAGTCTGGTTTCGCTGCTCGACAGCCTGACCACGCAGATCCAGTTCGTGACCACCAGCCTGACCCAGTTCACCGGAACCCCGGCGCCATTGGACGGCAACGTCATCACCGATCCCGGCGTGAACGGCCTGGCTGACCGCACCGGGCCGGACAACGGTGCGGTGCTGCAGGTACTCAAGAACGGCACCTACGTGACGGCCGGTGCGGGCACCATGGTGCAGGGCCTGTATGGCCAACTGACCATCGACAGTACCGGCAAGTACACCTACAACCCGAGCGGGGCAGTCGCCAGCGTGGGCAAGGTCGAAGACTTCCAGTACCAGTTGGTGCACCCCAATGGCTTGAGCTCGACGGCCCATCTGTACGTGCGCATCGACAGCGCCAACGTCAACGAGGTGTGGAACCCCAACAACCTGGCCGCCAACGCCACTCTGGTGGATGCCATCAATGACACCGCAGCGAGTGCCTTGAGCCTGGTCGGCCAGTTCACCGACACCACGGCCACGATCGGTCGCTATGACAGCAGCTTGCTCGGCGGTCGCGGCGAGTTCACGTTCACCGTGGCGCCGAACACCTTGAGCGACCTGACCTTGTCGGTCACCGGCAGCGGCCTGTCGCTGCTGTCGCCGGTCAACTTCGTGCTGTCCAAGCTGCAGGCCAACGGCACCTATGTTCAGGTAGGGTCCTATTCGGGTGCCAACCTGATCGCGATCGGCAGCGCCGGCCTGGGTGTGCGCGTCGAGGACCAGACTGCCGGCACCTACCGCCTGGTCGTCACCAACGGTGGCCTGGGAGTGGCATCGAGCTACACCGCCGCAGTACGTCAGGAGGCGACGTCCACCAGCACCTTCGTGGTCGGCAGCGCCACCACGGCGGTGGGCAACCTGCTGACCGGGGCGGGCGCCGATGTACTGGGTTCCTCGTACACCTCGCTCAGCGTGCTGAGTGCCGGCGCCTTCGTTCTCCCTGGGGTCAACGGCGTCACCATTGCCGGTGCCCATGGCGCGCTGCTGGTCAATGCCGATGGCAGCTATGCCTATACACCGACCTTGAACCAGGGCAGCGCCGTGATTGGCCAGACCGACGTGTTCACCTATCAACTCAACCACCCCACCGGAGCCAGTGATACCGCCACCCTGACCATCAACCTCAACAACGCTGCCGCGCCGGCCACCTTCGCGCGCCTGGCGTCGTTCACCAGTGACGACACCAGCGCCGATCACGCTGCCGTTGCCGGCAGTGACCGGCACGACCCGCAAGGCACTTCGGGCGATGATCTGCTCGATGGCGCCCAGGGCGGGGCGCTGACCTTGCACGGTCACGACGGCAACGACACCATCGTCATCTACGACCAGACGTTCGCCTCGGTCGACGGCGGTGCCGGGACCGATACGCTGAAGTGGAGCGGTGGCGATGCCGACATCGACCTGAGCAACCTGGCAGCACGCATCAACAACATCGAGGTCATCGACCTGAACCAGTCCAGCAAGGTCAATCTGACCTTGAGCTTGAGCGACCTGCTGTCGGTCACCGACGCCAGCACCGACAAGCTACTGATCCTGGGCGACAGCCACGACACCGTGCACATGACCGGCGCAACCTGGGCGCCGGGCGCCACACAGACGGACAACGGCGTGCAGTACAACGTCTACACTCCCCAGGAGGACCCCTCGCACCATCTGTGGGTCCAGAGCGGTATCAGTGTCGTCTGATACCCGCTACCAGCGTCGGGCCTGCGGGCCCGGCGTCGCGGCAGGAAGTCGCACGCCGCCTGAATCGGGCGTGCCATCAAGAACAGGAAGTGGGGGATTGGCTTGAAGTGCACCTCTTTGGCGACACATATTTCAGTGGCCGTTCTGGCACTGGGCATCACACCTCTCTACAGCCTGCCGGCACATGCCGCAGACACCCTCGAACCCGGGCTCAAGGTCATCAGCCCGAGCCGCTTGGAAACCCGCCCCGAGCAGACCGCTCGGCCGCGTCCACGCAATGTCGCCAGGCCTGCGATTGCGTCCGGTGCAACGGCGGCGGGGGCGAGGCTCGACGATTCCGATCTGGCCGCGCCGGCCTCCGGCACCCAGCTGGGCCTGGTCCAGGCCGTCCGCCTGGCGGTGGAATGGCATCCGAGCATCGGCGAGGCGATCGGCACCCTGTACCAGCAAGGTGAAGGCATCAACGTGGCGCGTGCCGGCTACTATCCACGCATCACCGGCGGGCTGCGTGGTGGTCTCGACAGTTCCTACGGTGGCAGTGGCACCAGCCAGGCGGTGAACATTTCGCTCAAGCAGATGCTCTACGACTTCGGCAAGGTCGACAGTGCGGTCGACGTTGCCAAGGCCCGCGTCGCCCGCAGTCAGGCCCAGGTACTGCTGAGCATCGATCAGGTGGCGCGCGACACCTCCCAGGCCTACATCGAGGTGCAGCGCTATCAACGCCTGCTTCAGGTGGCTCGCGAGCAGATCAAGGGCATCGCCGGCATTGCCGAGCTGGCACGTCAGCGCAGCGACATGGGCGCCGCCACGCGTTCGGACGTGGTCCAGGCCAGGTCCCGAGAAGACGGCGCGCGTGCCACCCTGCTGCAGTATCAGGCGCTGTACAACCGCTGGCGAGCCAACCTCATCAACCTGGTCGGACGCGCTGCGCCGTTCGACGTCAACGACGATTTTCCGCCGTCGCTGCTGGCCTCCTGCAACGCTGCAGAACCGGACATGAACGCCTTGCCCGGCATCCTGGTAGCCAACGCGCAACGGGTCGAGGCCCAGGCGGCCATTCGCCAGGCCCGTGCCGATGGGCTGCCGACGCTATCGGTCGACCCCACGCTGAACCACTACCTGGACAGCAACTACAACAGCAACAATTCCAATATCGACCGTACCCAGGCAGGCATCTTCATCAACCTCGACGTGCCGTTCTACCAGGGCGGTGCCACCACCGCGCGTACCGCCGCAGCTACCTATGCCCTGACTGCCGCCGACTCGGCCGAAGATGCCGCCCGCCTGCAGGCGCGCCAGGGCTTGTTCGAAGCGCAGGCGCAAACTGCCAGCCTGGACCGCCGGCTCGGCTCGCTGCAGTCGCGCCAGGGCAGCATTTCCGAAGCCCGCGAGCTGTACGGCCAGCAATACCTGGAGTTGGGCACGCGGCCACTGCTCGACCTGCTCAACGCCGAGCAGGAGATCCACCAGTCGCGCTTCGACCTGGCCAATACCGAAGCTGACCTGCGCCGCCTGCAGGTGGACTGCCTGTACAGCACTGGCGCCCTGCGCAGTGCCTACCGGATCGATCAAAGCACCATCCAAGGCGTGGAGATACTGCCATGAACGATGCCGTGAACCTGCCCCTGGACGCGGAATCGGTACAACCCGCGCAAACCTTCTCGCGCCAGGACTACCGGGTCTGGCTCGACGCGATCCTCGGTGTGGCGCGTCACTACCGCCTGGAGTGCTCGGCGGAAAACGTGCGTATCGCATCGCTGCGTGCCGACGATTCCAGCGTCGAGGACGTCCTGCGGCAGATGGCCCGGCAGGCCGGCCTGACGATCAAGTTCGCCCGCTACGACCCCACCACCCTGACCCAGTGGCGCACGCCGCTGGTGGTGCAGCTCAAGGACGGCCAGGTCGGCATCATCCAGGTGCTCGGCGATGACGAGCAGATCGGCATCGCCTATAGCGGCGACCAAGGGCTGCAGAGCAGCATCGACCGCCAGACCCTGCTCGACAACGCCCTGCGCACGGTGATCCTGCGTCCGGCCCGGCCGGTCAGCGACGTGCGCACCAACGACTATATCAAGCCCTACGACGAGCACTGGTTCCGCAAGATCGTGCTGCGCGACCTCAGGCCCTACGGGCACGTCATGCTGGCCTCGCTGGTGGCCAACATCCTCGGCCTGGGCGGAGTGCTGTTCTCCATGCAGGTTTACGACCGGGTGATCCCGGCCGAATCGCTGCCCACCCTGTACGTGCTGTTCGGCGGCGTGCTGCTGGCGATCACCTTCGACTTCATCATGCGCATCATGCGCATGAAGATCACCGACCTGCTGGGCAAGCGCGCCGACCTGCGCGTCAGCGACCTGGTCTTCGGCCACGCGATGCGCCTGCGCAACTCGGCGCGGCCCAAGTCCACCGGTTCGTTCATCTCGCAGCTGCGCGAACTCGAATCGCTGCGTGACCTGATCACCTCCAGCACTGCCACGGCCCTGGCTGACCTGCCGTTCTTCCTGATCTTCCTGGTGGTGTTCTACCTGATCGGCGGGCCACTGGTGCTGATTCCCCTGTGCGCACTGGTGGCGATGGTGGTGCCTGGGCTGATGGCCCAGCGCAAGCTGGCGCGATTGGCCAACGAATCCATGCGCGAATCAGCGCTGCGCAACGCCATGCTGGTAGAAACCGTGCAGGGCATGGACGACATCAAGAGCCTGCAGGCCGAGCAGCGCTTCCAGCAGCAATGGAACCACTACAACGCCGTGGCGGCAGACAGCAGCCTGCGCCTGCGCACCTTGACCAACGGCCTGGTGGCCTGGACGCAGAACGTGCAGAGCGCGGTGTTCGCCATCGTCATCGTGTTCGGCGCGCCCATGGTGATCGCCGGCGACCTCACCACCGGTAGCCTGGTGGCCGCCTCGATTCTGGCCTCGCGGATGATGGCGCCGGTCTCGCAGCTGACCCATGTGCTGACCCGCTGGCAGCAGGCCAAGGTTGCCCTCGAAGGCCTCAACCGCTTGATGCTGCTGCCGGTCGATCACCCCGAAGGCGCCCAGCGCGTGCACCTGCCGGTGATCGGCGGGCGCTACGAGCTCAAGCGCGCCAGCTTCAAGTACAGCGAGGAGTCGCGCACTCCGGCACTGACCGTCAACGAGTTGAGCATCGCGCCGGGCGAGCGCATCGCCGTGCTTGGCCGCAACGGTGCCGGCAAGTCGACCTTGCTCCAGGCCCTGGCCGGTGGCCTGGACCTGAGCGGCGGCAGCATCAGCCTCGACGGCGTTGCCCTGGGCCATATCGACCCTGCCGACGTGCGCCGCGACATCGGCCTGCTCACGCAGAACTCGCGGCTGTTCCACGGCAGCCTGCGCGAGAACCTGATCATGGGTGCCGGGCAGGCATCGGACCAGGAGATCATCGCTGCACTGGAAATCACCGGCGCGCTGGATTTCGTGCGCCAGTGCCCGACCGGCATGGATCACTTGATTCTCGAAGGCGGCCTCGGCCTGTCGGGTGGTCAGCGCCAATCGCTGCTGCTGTCGCGTCTGCTGATCCGCCAGCCGCACATCCTGCTGCTCGACGAGCCCACCGCGTCGCTGGACGAAACCACCGAACGCCGGCTGATCCAGAACCTGGCGACCTGGGGCCAGGGCCGCACGATCATCGTGGCCACCCACCGCACCAGCGTGCTGGCCCTGGTCGACCGGATCATCGTGGTCGACAACGGTCAGGTGGTGATCGACGACACCAAGGAAAACGCCATCGCCAAACTGTCGCGTCCCAAGGGCGCGGCTCAATGAAGGAGGGCAGGGCAATGGACACAGGCAAGTCTTTCAAGGTGCTGGGCTCCGGTGAATTCAAGCGCATCCCGCTGCTCAGCGAAGACGGTGCGCCAGGCCAGTCGTATTACCAGGACGGTGTGGACGACTCCACCGTGGTACGCGCGACCCGCGTGGTGTGGGTCGCGGTGGCGATGCTGCTGGCATTCTTCGTCTGGGCATTCTTTTTCGAGGTCGTGGAAGTCTCCACCGGCACCGGCAAAGTCATCCCCAGCTCGCGGGAGCAGGTGATCCAGTCGCTCGAAGGCGGGATCGTGGCCGAGATGAACGTCACCGAAGGGGCAATCGTCGAGCGCGGCCAGGTGCTGGCCCAGCTGGACCCGACCAAGACCGAATCCAACTTCGGCGAGAGCGCGGCGAAATACCGCGCGACCTTGGCCAGTGTCGCCCGCCTGCAGGCCGAAGTGGGCCTCAAGCCCCTGAAATTCCCGGCCGAGCTCGACGCCTATCCGGCTTTGCTCAAGGCCGAAACCGAGCTGTACAACGTTCGCCGTCGTGGCCTGGATGACTCGTTGGCCGGCATCAACGAATCCCTGCGGCTGGTGCGCAGCGAATTGCAGATCACCGAAAACCTGGCCAGAACCGGTGCGGCCAGCCGGGTGGAAGTACTGCGGCTGAATCGGCAGCGCTCTGAGCTCGAGCTCAAGCTCACCGAAGCCCGTTCCGATTACATGGTGCGGGCCCGCGAGGAGCTGGCCAAGGCCAATGCCGATGTGGAAACCCTGACCGCGGTGCTCAAGGGCCGCTCCGATTCGGTGTCGCGCCTGACCCTGCGCTCGCCCGTGCGTGGCATCGTCAAGGACATCGAAGTCACCACCATCGGCGGCGTGGTGCCGCCCAATGGCCAATTGATGCAGATCGTGCCGCTGGACGAGCGCCTGCTGATCGAAGCGAGAATTTCACCCCGCGACATCGCTTTCATTCATCCCGATCAGCAAGCCAAGGTAAAGATCACCGCCTATGACTATTCGATCTACGGCGGGCTCGACGGCCGGGTGGTGACCATCTCGCCCGATACCATCCAGGATGAAGTGAAACCCGAGGTGTTCTATTACCGGGTGTTCATCCGCACCGATTCCGACTCGCTGGAGAACAAGGCCGGGAAGAAATTCGCCATCGTCCCCGGCATGATCGCCACGGTCGACATCACCACAGGCCACAAGACAGTGCTGGATTATTTGATAAAGCCGCTGAACAGGGCCAAGGAAGCCCTGCGCGAACGCTAGGAAGAGCAGGGGGGCTCGGCAGCCTGGCCCCCGGCGATTTCCAGCTTGGGCAATACGCCGAACGCACCACCTGGGCCAGGCAATAGCCGCGGTTGCGTACCGAGCGGATCAGGCGTTCGCCACCGCTGCATTGGCCAAACTTGCTTTGCAGGCGGCTCAGGGACATTTCCAGACCGTTGTACTGACTGGGGTTCTTGCCCAGTCCGGCGATCAGCGCTTCCTTGCTGACCACCCGCTCGCTGCTGAAGGCGAGCAGGCTCAGCAGCGAGCACTCGGTGCGCGTCAAGGCCACGCTGATGCCATTCTGGGTCAGGGTTCGGTCGATGTCGTTGAACCACCAGCGGCCGTGTGCGAGCTGCGCATCATCCGCTGTTTGATGGGCCGTATAGAGCTGCGTATAGACGGAAGAATATTTGTTGCCAAGGTCCGTAGGCATGGGGTCGTTCCTTCAAAACGTGGTGCTGGATCCAATTTCTCTATCAATTCAAGGCTAGTACGCTTTGAAAAAATCGCCAATGGCCATCGGTCAGTCGAAAAACGCTTTTCAGCGAAAGGCGATGGGCGGGGGCGAGATGCAGCCGCGAATCAGGCGGTAGCCGGTGCCGCGTACGCTCTGGATGACATGGGTGCCGAAGGCTCGGCGAATGCTGCTGCGCAGGCGACTGACGAATTTCTCCACCACCCGCACGTCGTAGGTGCGCATATTAAGCCCCAGCAGTTGCGCCAGATCGTCGAAGCTCAGCTGGTGATGAGGGGCGTAGAGCAGCGCCAGGACCACCTGAACCTGCACAAAGGTCAGGTCCAGGCGTCGCGTCGCGTCTTCCAGGCACAGACGTACGGGATCCAGCACCGGTGGGGCCAGATTCCAGTAGTCGGGGTTCTGGAACAGCGCGAGGTAGAATGCTTCGCGCTCCTGCTCCGGGCCCGGCAATCGCAGCACGTGGTCGGCCCCTGCGTGTTGGTAGGCTTGGCGAATGGCGGGGTCGGCGCCGGTCAGGGCGACCAGCACCGACGCCCAGCTGTTGCCTCGACGGATGTCGTCGACCCAGCGGACGCCCTGTTGTCGTTCGCCACGGGCAGGCTCGACGAGAATGGCCTTGTGCCGGCTCTTTTCGTAGTCGAATGTCGGCTGCAAGTCCGGCTGCAGGCCCTCGACGGGCAGGGAAAGGTGGTGAAGGCAGCGCTCGAGCGAGTCGCTCCGTGAGGTATCGCTGCAAAGCATGAGAAGACGCGGTTCAAGCGGGTGAAACAGTGCAGCCAAAACATCCATGTGTATCATTCCTGCTGTTCGCCGAGCCGACGAACAAGGCGCAGCATCGAGCTGCTTGGATCCAAGTCACTACACTGTGTACTGGCGCTACGCTATCGGCAAGCGACTTGTTCGCAACGCTTCCTGCAGGTGGCTTGTCACCCGCCCGCTGCGTTGCGTATTTTGTGTACATCGCCGAGTACGGCATTGAGCGTCAAGGGCAGAGAAATGAGTAGCGAAGGACTGCGTACGGTCGCCGAGCGTTTGAGCGGTGTCGATGAAATCGAATGCGTCACACCTGATCTCAATGGCGTACCGCGAGGCAAGGTCATGACGGCAGAAGGGTTCCTGGAGGGTCGTCGTCTGCAACTGGCCAGCGGCGTGCTGCTGCAATGCATCATGGGCGGTTATCCGCCCAGCCGCTACTACGGCGCCGACGACGGCGACGTCGCACTGGTGGCCGACCTGACTCGGTTGCAGCGCCTGCCCTGGAGCGAGCCGCCCCGTGCCTGGGTGGTCTGCGATGCCGAGGAGTTGACCGGCGGGTCATCCCCGCTGTCGACCCGCGGTCTGCTCAAGACAGTGGTTGCACGCTATGCGCGCCTGGGCTTGGCCCCGGTGGTAGCGACCGAGCTGGAATTCTTCGTCTTCGCCGCCAATCCCGACCCGTTACTGCCGTTCCAGGCGCCGATCGGGCTGGATGGCCGACGCGAGGATGGCAGCAGTGCGTTCAGCGTGGGGTCCAACAATGGCTTGCGGCCGTTTTTCAACGAGGTCTATCGCAGCATGGCAGCGCTGGGGCTGCCGCGCGACACGGTGATGCACGAAATGGGCGTCAGCCAGTTCGAGATCAACCTGCTGCATGGTGATCCGCTGCTGCTCGCCGACCAAACCTTCCTGTTCAAGCACGTGCTCAAGGAAGTCGGGCTCAAGCATGGGTTGAGCGTGGTATGCATGGCCAAGCCGCTGGCACGGGTGGCTGGCAGTTCGATGCACATACACCAGAGCGTGGTGGCACTGGACACCGGCCTGAACGTGTTCAACGATGCCGATGACCGGCCCACCGACACCTTCCGTCATTTCATCGGCGGGCAACAGGCGGCCATGGCCGATTTCACGGCGCTGCTGGCGCCCAACGTGAATTCCTACCAGCGCCTGTGTCAGCCCTATGCGTCGCCCAACAATGCCTGCTGGTCCCATGACAACCGCGCCGCCGGGCTGCGCATACCGGCCAGCGCTGCCTGCGCCCGCAGGGTCGAGAACCGTCTGCCCGGCGCCGATGCCAATCCCTACCTGGCCATCGCCGCCAGCCTCGCCGCCGGCCTGCACGGCATCGAACACCGGCTCGAGCCCTCGCAGCCCATGCAGGGCGACCTTGCCGTGCCCGAAGAATTGTCGTTGCCATGTACCTTGCATGCGGCCCTGGAGCGTCTCAAGCGCAGCCCGTTGGCCAGGGAACTGTTCGGCAATGTGTTCATCGAAGGCTACATTGCGACCAAGACCCTGGAGCTGGCGAGTTTCTTCGACGAAATCACTCCTTGGGAACGCCGGGTGCTGGCGGCCCAGGCTTGATCCTGCAACAGCTTGTATGCAGGTGACGATTTTCCCCGCCGCGCTCAGCCGAGGTGGCGGAAAAGGGCGTTGCCTGTGAATCGATCGTTCCGACACCCTTTACCGCGGACCTGCAATGCGCCAAATCTGGAAAAACTTTCGAGCCCTGTACTTCGCCTCACTGATGATGCTGATCGGCTCTGGCTTGTTGAGTACCTACCTGGCCCTGCGCCTGTCGGCCGAGCAGGTCGACAGCCTGTGGGTGGGTGCGCTGATGGCCGCCAACTATTTCGGCCTGGCCCTGGGCGGCAAGATCGGCCACAGGTTGATCGCCCGCGTGGGCCATATCCGTGCCTATGCCACCTGCGCCGGTATCGTCGGCGCCGCCGTGCTGGGCCATGGCCTGGTGAACTACCTGCCAGCCTGGCTGTTCCTGCGGGTCATCGTCGGTCTGGGCATGATGTGCCAGTACATGGTGATCGAAAGCTGGCTCAACGAGCAGGCCGACAGCAAGCAGCGCGGAGCGGTGTTCAGCGGCTACATGATCGCTTCCTACCTGGGCCTGGTCCTGGGCCAGCTGATTCTGGTGGTGCATCCGCAACTGGGGCTGGAACTGCTCATGCTGGTCGCGCTGTGCTTCGCCCTGTGCCTGGTGCCTGTGGCTCTGACGCGGCGCATTCACCCTGCGCCCATGCACCCGGCGCCCATGGAGCCACGCTTCTTCATCAGTCGTGTGCCGCAGTCACTGAGCACCGTGCTGGGCTCAGGCCTGATCGTCGGCTCGTTCTACGGTCTGGCGCCACTGTATGCCTCGGCGCAGGGCTTGAGCACCGAGCAGGTCGGCTTGTTCATGGGTTCGTGCATTTTCGCCGGGTTGCTGGTGCAGTGGCCGTTGGGCTGGCTGTCGGACCGTTACGACCGTGCGCTGCTGATCCGCTGCGTGGCAGTCGGTATCGCCATTGCCGCGCTGCCGCTGGCGCTGATTCCGGCCGTGCCGCTGGAGGTGCTGTTCGCCGCCGGCTTCCTGGTGTCGCTGCTGCAGTTCTCGCTGTACCCGTTGGCCGTGGCGTTTTCCAACGACCATGTGGAGGCCGATCGGCGTGTTTCGCTGACCGCCATGCTGTTGGTGACCTACGGTGTGGGCGCCTGTATCGGCCCACTGGTGGCAGGGGTGCTGATGAAGCAGTTCGGCAGCCAGATGCTGTATGCCTTTTTCAGCTTTTTCGCCGTGGTGCTGGTATGGCGGATCAGGCCGAAGGCAGTGACCAACCTGCACGTCGTGGACGACGCACCGTTGCATCACGTGGCCATGCCGGCCGCCAACTCGCCGTTGGCCGCAGCGTTGGACCCGCGGGTGGATGAGCACATGGTGCAGGAACAGATGCAGAACACCGAACCTGCCGAAGAAGAGCCGGTCAAGGCTGGCTAGGGTGCCGCCGGGCCGCGCTCGGGGCGCGGCCCGGGTTTAGAAATCGTCCCGGTCGAAGCGCTGTGCGTCGCGCTGCAACTGATGCACGAAGCGCTCGAGCTGCCGCTGCATCAGCCCCGGGATATTGTGGAAGCGCACGCCCACGAAAGTGGTGTCGATGCGCTCCTCGAAATGCAGATGGCGCAGCTCGACCGCCGTATTCATGGCGCCGAAGGGAAGGCCGGCGCTGAAGCGCTCGTAGATCTGCCCCAGCTGTAACCGCTCGGCGATGTCGCCCTCGAAGCGCAGCTTGCAGCCATGGGCCGAGATGTCCAGCAGCTTGCCCACCAGGGTGCTCTTCAGCCGACTGCCAGCGATTTCCACGTCGACCAGTTGCGACAACTTGAGTGCGGCACGAAAGGCATTGCGGCGCTGGTGGTAGACCACCTGGCCAGGCAGCGCGCCGACATAGCAGCGGCTGCCCTGCTTCTGGGTGATGGTCCAGTTGCCATGGCTTTCCCAGGCAACGCGCACGCCGTCATGAAAGCCTTCGACCTTGAACCCTTCACCTGCTTCCAGGTATTTCTCACCTTCGCGGGGAATCATTTCGTCGAGGACGATGCGCAGGGTGTCCCGGTCCACTTCCACCAGAAAGCTCTGGCAGCGCAGGGTGCGCTCGTGAAAAGTGATGATCAGGGGGTCGTGGCTTTCCTGGAGCATGCGCAGGTTGGCGGCGACTTCCAGGGGTGTGGCAAGCACCTTGGGCGGTTGCGGTGCGTCTTCCACGTTCGATGCGTTTGACACGTTCTGGTCTACTCCGGGGAACACACAGGTCAGGCCTGGCTGAGGGCGCGGTAGGTGGCCATTCGCGCAGTCGAGCCACGGCTGTTGTAGAGCGACGGTGGCTCGGCGCCAGTAAGTATGCGGATCTGGTTGGCGGTCGCCACCTGCTGGCGCACGATGCCTTGGCCCACCTGTGCATTGATGGCCTGGCACTGTGCGAGCAACTGACTCAACGCATCGCCCCGGGCCAGCAACGCATCGCCCAGGTGCGACTGGCGCGCCAGCGCCTGCAGCCCGTCGCGATCGGCGGACAGGCCGAGCTGCATGAGCAGGTGGCTGCGTCGGCGTCCGTTCTGCTCGAGCAACACGATCAACGACTGCTTCTGCGCCAGAATCGTTTCCAGAAGCTCCATGTCGCGGCTTTGCAACGCCAGCGACTCGTCGCGCAGCAGCTCGAGCAGCTGCCCTGCGTACGGGAGGTCTTCTTCAATCAGCTGCAACAGCGTTTGATCGTGCATGGTGAGCCCTGGCGTTGACGCGTCCAGAAACCCCGGCGCCTAGACTGGGCTAGCGCTGGGCTTCGAAATTGAGCATTTTGCTGGCAACGCGCTCGCTGTCGACTTTATAGCTGCCCTCGGCGATAGCCTGCTTGAGCTCGGCGACGCGGGCGCTGTTGACAGTGGGCTGATCGCTCAGCTTGTCGGTGATTTTCTGCATTTGCTGGGCCTGATCGCTCAAGGTGACCGGTTCCCCGCTCTTCACGGCGGGCGTGCTTGGCACGGCCGTGTCGGCGGCCACTTCCTTGGCAGGGCTGGTACGCGAAGTACCCTGCACTGACGGCGAGTTGCCCACTCGGTTGAAGTCGATAACCATTGTTCTGAACCTCTGGGTATTTGGACGCTTGCCTTGTTTTCGGCCAAATCCCGATTAACTTTAGGCGCTGTTTCGCAAATGCCCGATGCCGCGGCTACGGGCCCGTGTAGGCCCCTAGTGTAGGAAAACTCCGGTTCGCCGGCCAGCTTTTACATTGCCACTTCCACTTGTCCAGGCCCGGTGACGCGCGCCTTGACCACTCGTTTGGAGTTCAGGTTGCGCACACGTATCTGCTCGCTCATGCCGCCCTGCGCCAGCGCTTCGCCCGGCATGCGGACCGCCAGGGTGCCGCTGCGGGCAATGATCACCACTTGATCACCCTTGAGCACCAGCGCCTGTTGCTCGAGAAATACCGGCGTCAGCACCTGGTCGATCACCGTCGGTCGGATCAGCTTCATGCCCACGGCCTCGTCCATCGAAACCAGGAAGCCTTGACCCATGGCGCCAACGTCGCGTTCGCGCAACGCCACGTCGGCCTCCGTCAACACGCTGTCGCGCTTCAACGGCCGAGTGGTGGTCACCACCTCGCGAAACAGCCGGACCTGCGCCGGAACGAATACCGTCCACGGCGCAGCGCCTTCGCAGCGCACTCGCACGGTCACCCGGCCCATGGGTTGCGCCGGGCTTTCCAGGCTGGCCGACAGTTGCCGGTCGCAACCGGGCATGCGCAGACGCGGGTCGAGATTGTTCACTTCGATCTCGTAGCGGCCCTGGATTTGCGAGGTCGCCAGATAATCTTCAACAGTGAACTCAAGAAAACCCTGGGTGACACCGATAAGCTGTTCGGGCAATGTGACATTGTCGGCGCGCGCCGCACTGCCGAGCACCGCGCCACCCACCGTGGCAACGGCCCAGAATAAATACGCGGCGATGTGTCGAGAAACTGTCGTTTTTGCGTTCATGCAGTGCTAATAGCAAGGCCCGTGCCGATATCGAGCGGGTCGCAAGAGGAGTTTGGGCATGGCGGGTGTAATGGATTCGGTGAACCAGCGCACGCAGCTGGTTGGGCAGAATCGCCTGGAGCTGTTGTTGTTTCGCCTCAATGGCAAGCAGCTCTACGGGATCAACGTCTTCAAGGTCAGGGAGGTGCTGCAATGCCCCAAACTGACGGTATTGCCGAAGTCCAACCCGGTGGTTCGCGGCGTGGCCAACATCCGTGGCGCGACCATCCCGATCCTCGATCTGGACATGGCCACGGGTGCTGCGGGCCTTGTGGCATCGACCGATACCTTCGTCATCATCACCGAGTACAACACCAAGATTCAGGGCTTTCTGGTGCATTCGGTGGAACGCATCGTCAACATGAACTGGGAAGAGATCCATCCACCACCCCGGGGTACCGGCCGCGATCACTACCTGACGGCCGTCACCCGCGTGGATAACCAGTTGGTGGAGATCATCGACGTCGAGAAAATCCTCGCCGAAGTGGCGCCGACCTCCGAAGCGATCTCGGTCGGCGTGGTCGACGAGGAGACGCACAGCAAGGCCGTTTCCCTGCGCGTGTTGACCGTCGACGATTCATCGGTGGCACGCAAGCAGGTGACCCGTTGCCTGCAGACCGTGGGGGTAGAAGTGGTGGCCTTGAACGACGGCCGTCAGGCGCTGGAGTATCTGCGCAAGATGGTCGACGAGGGCAAGCGTCCGGAGGAGGAATTCCTCATGCTGATCTCCGACATCGAGATGCCGGAGATGGACGGCTACACGCTGACCGCCGAGATCCGCAGCGACCCACGCATGCAGAAGCTGCACATCATTCTGCATACGTCGTTGTCAGGGGTGTTCAACCAGGCCATGGTCAAGAAGGTCGGCGCCGACGATTTCCTTGCCAAGTTCCGCCCCGACGACCTGGCGGCACGGGTCGTCGATCGCATCAAGGCAGCAGTATGAATGCCGGGCGCCAGCGCCCGGCCTACCGAACCAGCAAGAGGCGGCACCGTGTCTACGGGTAATTTGGATTTTGATCAGTTCCGGGTCTTCCTGGAAAAAGCCTGTGGCATTCTCTTGGGCGAGAACAAGCAGTATCTCGTTGCCAGCCGCCTGAACAAGCTGATGGAGCAGCAGGGCATCAAGTCCCTGGGCGAACTGGTGCAGCGTATCCAGACCCAGCCGCGCAGCGGCCTGCGCGAGCAGGTGGTGGACGCCATGACCACCAACGAAACCCTGTGGTTTCGCGACACCTATCCTTTCGAAGTGATGAAGAACAAGGTTTTGCCCGAAAGCATCAAGGCCAGCCCAGGCGCACGCCTGCGCATCTGGTCGGCGGCGTGCTCGTCCGGCCAGGAACCCTATTCGCTGTCGATGACCATCGACGAGTTCGAGCGCAGCAACCTGGGGCAGTTGAAGTCGGGCGTGCAGATCGTTGCCACCGACCTGTCCGGCAGCATGCTGACCAACTGCAAGAGTGGTGAGTACGACAGCCTGGCGATCGGCCGCGGCCTCTCCCAGGAGCGCCTGCAGCGCTATTTCGATCCCAAGACGCCAGGGCGCTGGGCGGTCAAGGCGCCCATCCGCAGTCGCGTCGAGTTTCGTGCGTTCAACCTGCTCGACAGCTATGCGGCGTTGGGCAAGTTCGACATCGTGTTCTGCCGCAACGTGCTGATCTACTTTTCCGCACAGGTCAAGAAAGACATCCTCACCCGTATCCATGGCACCCTCAAGCCGGGCGGGTACCTGTTCCTGGGTGCATCCGAAGCCTTGAACGGCTTGCCCGAGCTGTATCAGATGGTGCAGTGCAGCCCCGGCATCATCTACCAGGCCAAGTGATCTTGCGCCTGGCGCGCCTCCTTCACCCAGGCGTGCGACCAAGGCGCACGGGCGGCAATTTTTCTGGCGCCAGCGTTGCCGCTTTTCCCCTCCAGCGGAAATTTCTTGCCGCTTTTCTGGCATCACCCAACGCCTGATAGGCCCGCAACCCGCATGGGACGGGCTTTTTGAGACTTGGCACACTGATTGCTATCTATCCTGCACGAACCATCTGGTCTGCCGCATAGGTACCAACATGAGCATCAGTTTCGACAAAGCGCTGGGCATTCACGAGCAGGCCTTGGGCTTTCGCGCCAAGCGCGCCGAAGTGCTGGCCAACAACATCGCCAACGCCGACACGCCCAACTACAAAGCTCGGGACCTGGACTTCGCCTCGGTGCTGGCAGCGCAGAACGAGCAGAACGGCAAAGGTGCCTTCGGCCTGCAGACCACCAGCAGCAAGCACATCGCCGCCCAGGGCTTCAGCTCGGGCGACGAGACCTTGCAGTACCGCATTTCCACGCAGCCTTCGCTGGACCAGAACACCGTCGATGCGCAGATCGAGCAGTCGAACTACGCCGAGAACTCGGTCAACTTCCAGGCCAGTTTCACCCTGCTCAACAGCAAGTTCAAAGGGCTGGTATCGGCCCTTCGCGGAGATTAAGCCATGTCCCTTGCCAGCGTTTTCAACATTGCCGGTAGCGGCATGAGTGCGCAGACCACGCGCCTGAACACCGTGGCGAGCAACATCGCCAACGCCGAAACCGTGTCGTCCAGCATCGACCAGACCTACCGCGCACGGCATCCGGTGTTCGCCACCATGCTTCAGGGCCAGCAGGCCGGCGACAGCGGTTCGCTGTTCCAGGACCAGGATTCGGCGGGGCAGGGTGTGCAGGTCACCGGCGTGGTCGAGGACCAGAGCGATCTGGAAGCGCGCTACGAGCCCAATCACCCGGCGGCGAACAAGGATGGCTACGTCTACTACCCGAACGTCAACGTGGTCGAGGAAATGGCCGACATGATCTCGGCCAGTCGTTCCTTCCAGACCAACGCCGAACTGATGAATACCGCAAAGACCATGATGCAGAAGGTGCTGACCCTGGGTCAGTGATAGAGGCGAGCGCAGATGACGACTACCAGCATTAACAATGGCGTGAGCGCCTCGGTCCTGGACTCATTGCAGAAGACCACCAGCAGCACCGACAGCTCGACCGGCACCGCCGGCAGTGCGTTGGGCAAGGACGCGTTCCTGCAGCTGCTGGTGACCCAGATGCAGAACCAGAACCCCCTCGATCCCCAGGACAATGGCGAGTTCGTCGCTCAGCTGGCGCAGTTCAGCAGCCTGGAAAGCATGCAGAGCCTGAATGCGTCGGTGGGTACCATCGTCAACAACTACCAATCGTCCCAGGCGCTGCAGGCCTCGTCGCTGGTCGGCCGCTCGGTCATCGCCCAGACCGATACCGCCGTGGTCGACCCCACCAAGGGCCTCACCGGCTCGGTGGCGCTGACCTCGTCGAGCAGCAACACCACGGTGGGCGTCTACGACGCCAAAGGTGACCTGGTGCGCAATATCGATCTGGGCAGCCAGTCCGCCGGCAACGCCGCCTTCACCTGGGATGGCAAGGACAGCAACGGCGCGGTTGCCGCTGCCGGCACCTACACCTTCAAGGCTGCAGCCACCGTCGACGGTACCGCCACGGCCATGAGCACCTACCTTCCAGCCACGGTGAACAGCGTCACCATGGGCACCAACGGCGGTGAACTGACCCTCAACCTCGCTGGACTGGGTAGCGTTGCGCTGTCGAAAGTCCAAACCATCGGAATTTGAGCCGCTTCGTCCGGCGCAGGAGTACAGCATGACTTTCAATATCGGCCTCAGCGGTCTTTCGGCAGCCAACAAGGCGCTCAACGTCACCGGCAACAACATTGCCAACGTCGCGACCACCGGCTTCAAATCCTCGCGCGCGGAATTCGCCGACCAGTACGCCGCATCCATTCGCGCCACGGCCGGCAAGACCAGCGTGGGCAGCGGTGTGACCACCGCGGCCGTGTCGCAGCAGTTCACTCAGGGCAACATCGCCTCGACCGGGCAGAGCCTCGACCTGGCGATCAACGGCAACGGCTTCTTCGTGCTCAACGATGGTGGCCAGAAGCTCTACACCCGTGCCGGTGCCTTCTACAGCGACAAGGACGGCAACGTCGTCGACGTGAGCGGCAACAACCTGCAGGGCTACAACGCCCAGGACGGCGTAGTGCAGACGGGCGTCTTGACCAACCTGAAAATCGACTCCGCGAACCTGCAGCCCAAAGCGACCTCGAAAATCGCCGAAACGGTCAACCTCAACTCCAGCGCGCCGCAGGCGACCATTACCCCGTTCGACCCGAGCAACGTCAAAAGCTACAACTACACCTTCAACACCGATGTGTACGACAGCCTGGGCAACGCCCACCAGATGAACCAGTACTTCGTCAAGGATGCCACGGCCAACAGCTGGACCATGCACACCACCATCGACGGTCGCAATCCGTCCGATCCGACGGCCACCACGCCGTTGGTCAATACCTTGAGCTTCAAGTCCGACGGCAGCCTCATCGTGCCCGCTCAGGGTAACGTGCCTGGTGGCCTGGGCATCAACGCCGACAAGAGCTTCAACCTCGCCGGCTGGGTGCCTTCCACCCGTGGCGCCGATGGAACCTGGACACCCAACGGTGCGACGGCCAATGCCGGTGGCGTGGCGTTGGACATGCTGGCGACCACGCAATACAACTCGGCATCGGCCACCTCGGCCAAGACCCAGGACGGCTACGCCACAGGTGAGCTGACCGGTCTGTCGGTGGACGGCACGGGCAACATGTTCGCCAACTTCACCAACGGCCAGAACAAGGTCATCGGTCAGGTGGCCATGGCCAGCTTCGCCAACATGCAAGGCCTGGCGCCCAATGGCGGCACCAACTGGAAGGAGTCGTTCGCTTCCGGTACCGCCGTGATCGGTACGCCCGATACCGGTGTCATGGGCAACCTGCAGTCCCAGGCGCTGGAAGACTCCAACGTCGACCTGACGGCCGAGCTGGTGAACCTGATCAAGGCGCAGAGCAACTACCAGGCGAATGCCAAGACCATTTCCACCGAAAGCACCGTGATGCAGACCATCATCCAGATGACCTGATGAGGGCAGGGCAGTGATCCGGTGTCTGTGTGCAGCCCTGGTCATCGCCGCAACCTGCGCGATGGCCGTGGCGGCGCCCGCGCCCTGGTACACCTACCAGAGCCTGGCGAGCGGCCGCTACCTGTGCAGTCAGGTCGACCCTGGCCCGCATTACCGTCGCTTCGCCGGGCCGTTCAGCAACGCCGGCTGCCGTCGTTGAAGACGGCGCCGTCGAGCCTCGCCCTGATGTTGCGACGTAAATCCATTCTCTCGTTGCCGCTAGCGGCAATCCGGCGCCGACTTTTCGGCGTCAAGCTTTCAGTCCGCTTCGGCCGGACCGCTGCAACCCCCGTCCTAGAGGGGCTGTAGCCGTATTGGCAAAGTTGGCCCGCATATTGCTCTACCTCTCTCAGTACAGCAGTAGACGGCATTCGCCCGTCGAGGGAGACAACTGTGGACAAGATGCTCTATGTGGCAATGACCGGTGCCAGCCAGAACGCGCTGGCGCAGAAGGCGCATGCCAACAACCTGGCCAACATTTCCACCACCGGCTTCAAGCGTGACCTGGAACAGGCGCGTTCCATGCCGGTGTTCGGCGATACCTTTCCTTCGCGGGCCTATGCCCTGACCGAACGTCCGGCCACCGATTTCAGTGGCGGCGCGCTGCAGGAAACCGGCCGGGATCTGGACGTCGCGGTGGGCGGCAACGGCTTCATCGCCGTACAGACACCCGACGGCGGCGAAGCCTACGTCCGCACCGCCAGCATGAACGTCGACGCGCTCGGTGTGCTGCGCGCCGGCAATGGTTTGCCGGTCATGGGCAACGGCGGTCCGATCGCCGTGCCGCCCGACGAGAAAATCGAAATCGGCATGGACGGCACCATCAGTATTCGTGGTCTGGGGCAGGCTCCCAACGTCATGGCCCAGGTCGACCGCATCAAGCTGGTCAATCCGGACGTGAAAACCCTGACCAAGGGCCTGGACGGTCTGATCCACACCTCCAGCGGCCAACCGGCACCTGCCGACGCTGCGGTCCGTGTCGAGTCCGGCTTCCTGGAAGCGAGCAACGTCAATGCGGTCGAGGAAATGACCTCCGTGCTGGCGCTCTCCAAGCAGTTCGAACTGCACATCAAGATGATGAGCACCGCCAAAGAAGGCGACGAGGCCATGGCCCGGGTCTTGCAAATCTAATTCCAGCGTAGCGATCGCGCCGTAAACCAGGCGCTCCAGGAGAAGACACATGCTTCCAGCACTATGGGTCAGCAAGACCGGCCTCCAGGCTCAGGACACCAACCTGACCACGATTTCCAACAACCTGGCGAACGTGTCGACCACGGGTTTCAAGCGCGATCGCGCCGAATTCCAGGACCTGCTCTACCAGATCAAACGTCAGCCCGGTGCCCAGTCGACCCAGGACAGCGAACTGCCGTCGGGCCTGCAGGTCGGTACCGGTGTGCGCATTGTCGGCACCCAGAAGAACTTCACCGCCGGCAGCCTGCAGACCACCGACCAGCCGCTGGACATGGCCATCAACGGTCGCGGCTTCTTTCAGGTGATGCAGCCCGACGGCACCGTTTCCTACACGCGTGACGGTACCTTCCACCTGAACTCCGACGGCCAGATCGTCACCGCCCAGGGCCTGGCGCTGGAACCTGCCATCGTCGTTCCCAACGAAGCGCAGACTTTCACCGTAGGCACCGACGGCACCGTGTCCATCACCACCGCCGGCAACGCCGCTTCGCAGGTGATCGGCAACCTGCAGACCGCCGACTTCATCAACCCGGCCGGCCTGCAGGCCATCGGTGGCAACCTGTTCCTGGAAACCGCCTCCAGCGGCGCGCCGCAAGTGGCAACGCCCGGCCTGAACGGCGCCGGTACGGTACTGCAGAACACTCTGGAAAACTCCAACGTGAGCACTGTGGAAGAGCTGGTCAACATGATCACCACCCAGCGTGCCTACGAGATGAACTCCAAGGTCATCTCCACTGCCGACCAGATGCTGCAGAACCTGACCCAGAACCTGTAATCCGGGTCCATCCGTAATCCCCAAGCTACCTGGGCGCCGCGTGCGCCGGCTACACCGTGAGGTCTGTGTCATGCGTCGTGTCTCGATTGTTCTTGCCCTGAGTGGAATGGCCTTGCTGACCGGTTGCGTCGCGCCGCCGGCCAAGCCCAACGACCCGTACTACGCCCCGGTGCTGCCGCGCACTCCGATGCCTGCCGCCGCCAACAACGGCTCGATCTACCAGGCCGGCTTCGAGCAGAACCTGTACAGCGACCGCAAGGCGTTCCGCGTGGGCGATATCATCACCATCACCCTCAACGAGCGGACCAGTGCCAGCAAGAGCGCCAACTCCAAGGTCGGCAAGGACAGCAACAACAGCCTGGGCCTGACCTCGCTGTTCGGAGCGGGTGTGAACACCAACAACCCGCTGGGCAGTGGCGACCTGAGCCTCAATGCAGGCTACAGCGGCACTCGCGCCACCAACGGCACCGCGGCGGCAGCGCAGAACAACAGCCTGACCGGTTCGGTCACGGTCACGGTGGCCGACGTGCTGCCCAACGGCATCATCTCGGTTCGCGGCGAGAAGTGGATGACGCTCAATACCGGCGAAGAGCTGGTGCGCATTTCCGGTCTGGTCCGCGCCGATGACATTGCCACCGACAACACCGTGTCCTCGACGCGGGTAGCCGATGCGCGCATCACCTATTCGGGCACCGGTTCGTTTGCCGAGGCCAGTCAGCCGGGTTGGTTCGACCGGTTCTTTGCCAGTCCACTGTTTCCTTTCTGAGTGCGCCCGTCCATGCTCAACTTCAAACACCTGATCGCCGCTGCCCTGCTGTTGTCCGCCGCGTTCGGCGTTCAGGCCGAGCGCCTCAAGGACATCGCCAGCATTTCCGGCGTGCGCACCAACCAGCTGATCGGCTATGGCCTGGTCGTGGGCCTCAATGGCACCGGCGACCAGACCACGCAGACGCCATTCACCCTGCAGACCTTCAACAACATGCTCTCCCAGTTCGGCATCAAGGTGCCGCCGGGCTCGGGCAACGTGCAGCTCAAGAACGTCGCCGCCGTGTCGATCCATGCCGACCTGCCGGCGTTCGCCAAGCCGGGACAGGTGGTCGATATCACCGTGTCGTCCATCGGTAACTCGAAAAGCCTGCGCGGTGGCAGCCTGTTGATGACCCCGCTCAAGGGTATCGATGGCAACGTCTATGCCATCGCCCAAGGCAACCTGGTCGTCGGTGGTTTTGACGCCGAAGGCCGCGACGGGTCGAAAATCACCGTCAATGTGCCGTCGGCAGGACGGATTCCTGGCGGTGCCAGCGTCGAGCGTGCCGTGCCCAGTGGCTTCAATCAGGGCAACAGCCTGACGCTGAACCTCAACCGCTCGGACTTCACGACCGCCAAGCACATCGTCGACAAGATCAACGAGCTTCTTGGCCCGGGAGTTGCACAGGCTATTGACGGGGGCTCGGTGCGCGTCACTGCTCCGGTCGACCCCAGCCAGCGCGTGGACTACCTATCGATCCTCGAGAACCTCGATGTCGACGTAGGGCAGGCGGTGGCCAAGGTGATCATCAATTCGCGCACCGGCACCATCGTGATTGGCCAGAACGTCAAGGTATCGCCTGCGGCAGTGACCCACGGCAGCCTGACGGTGACCATTACCGAAGACCCGATCGTCAGCCAGCCAGGGCCTTTGTCCGGTGGCGAAACGGCGGTGGTGCCACGTTCGCGGGTCAGCGCCCAGCAGGAAGCCAAACCGATGTTCAAGTTTGGCCCTGGCACCACGCTCGACGAGATCGTCCGCGCGGTCAACCAGGTGGGGGCAGCGCCCGGTGACTTGATGGCCATTCTCGAAGCCCTGAAACAGGCCGGCGCATTGCAGGCCGACCTGATCGTGATTTGAGGTAACAGCTGATGGAAATGCCGAATGGTGGAGTATCGGGAACACGGGATTCGGGGGCTTACACAGACCTCAATCGCCTGAGCTCGTTGAAAGTCGGGGATCGCGACAGCGAGGCCAACCTGCGCAAGGTGGCCCAGGAATTCGAGTCGCTGTTCCTCGGTGAAATGCTCAAGTCCATGCGCTCGGCAAATGACGTGTTGGCCAAGGACAACCCGCTGAACACCGAAACCACCAAGCAGTACCAGTCGATGTACGACCAGCAGCTGTCCGTGACCCTCTCCAAGGAAGGTGGCGGTATCGGCCTGCAGGACGTGCTCATGCGCCAGTTGTCCAAGACCAAGGGCGTGGCCCGTGCCGGCGCGAACCCGTTCGCCCATGCCGACAACAGCTTGAACAAGCCGCTGGGTGCCACTCGCGACGCCTCGGCCGATGCCAAGGCCGCCGGCAGCGTTGGTCACAACGACATGGCCTTGCTCAACCAGCGTCGGCTGTCGTTGCCCAGCAAGCTTGCCGACCGTCTGGTGGCCGGCATCGTGCCGTCGGCGGCCACCGAAGCAGGGGCAGCCAGCGGCAGCAAGAACCTCATCAACGTTGCGGCCGATGCACCGCTCAACAGCCTTGCCAAGACCGTGCGCAGTGGCGCTGCGGTCGAGGGCAGCAGCCTGGCGAAGAGCGTCGCCCAGCCGCCCCTGGCCCCGGCCAAGCGCGCGTTCGGCTCGTCCGACGAGTTCATCGCGACCATGCTGCCGATGGCCGAAAAAGCCGCTGCTCGCATCGGTGTCGACCCCAAGGTGCTGGTCGCCCAGGCGGCGCTGGAAACCGGCTGGGGCAAATCGATCATGCGCGCCGACGACGGCAGCAGCAGCCACAACCTGTTCGGCATCAAGGCCACCGGCAACTGGAAAGGCGAGAACGCCCGCGCGATCACCAGCGAATTCCGCGACGGCCAGATGGTCAAGGAAACCGCCGATTTCCGCTCATACACCTCGTACGAAGACAGCTTCCACGACCTGGTCAGCCTGTTACAGAACAACGATCGCTACCAGGGCGTGGTCAAGTCCGCGGACAACCCCGAACAATTCGTCAAGGAACTGCAGAAGGCCGGCTACGCCACCGACCCGAACTACGCCAGCAAGATCTCTTCCATCGCCAAGCAGATGCAAGGCTATGAGAACTACGCTCGCAGCAGCACCAGCGCTACCACGAATCTATAAGGTTTGAACCCATGTCGAATCTGATCTCCATTGGGCTGTCCGGTCTGGCGTCCAGCCAGGCATCCCTGGCGACCACCGGTAACAACATCGCCAACGTCGCGACTGCGGGCTATTCCCGGCAGTCGGTGGTGAACACTGCCAGTGGCTTGCAGAACATCGGCGTGGGCTATCTGGGCACCGGCACCACGATCTCCGACGTGCGCCGTATCTACAGCAGCTATATGGATACCCAACTGCAGACCAGCACTGCGTTGAGCAACGACGCGAGCGCGTACAGCACCCAGATCAACAGCATCGACAAACTGCTGTCCGATGGCAGCACGGGTATCAGCGCCGTGCTCAGCAGCTTCTTTTCCGCCGTGCAGACCGCAGCGGCGAACCCGAGCGATACCTCGTCGCGGCAACTGCTGCTGACCCAGGCGCAAACCCTGAGCAATCGCTTCAATTCGATTTCGTCGCAGTTCAGCCAGCAGAACGACAGCATCAATGCGTCGTTGACCACCCTGACCGGCCAGGTCAACAAGCTGAGTGGCAACATCGCCGAACTCAACCGGCAGATCACCGAGATGTCGGGCACCGGTTCCACGCCCAACAGCCTGCTCGATGCGCGCAACGAAAACGTTCGCCAGCTCAACGAGCTGGTCGGTGTGAGCGTGCAGCAGCGTGACGGCAACTACGACGTCTACCTGGGCTCGGGGCAGTCGCTGGTGACCGGCAGCTCGGCCAATTCGCTGGTGGCCACACCCGGTGTGGCCGACAAGAGCCAGTATGGCCTGACCATCCAGTATCAGGGCTACAGCACCGACGTGACTTCGGTCACCACCGGCGGCGAGATCGGCGGCCTGCTGCGCTTTCGCAGCGATGCGCTGAACCCGGCAATCAACGAGCTGGGGCGCACCGCCATTGTCGTGAGCGACACCTTGAACGGCCAGTTGGGCAAGGGTATCGACCTCAACGGTGACTTCGGTTCGTCGGTATTCGCCAGCATCAACAGCGCCACCGCCACGGCCAACCGCAGCCTGGCGGCGTCCACCAACAGCGCAGGTTCGGGCAACCTGAGCGTTACCGTTGCCGACTCCAGCAAGCTGAGCATCTACGACTACAACGTCAAGTTCAGCAGCACCACCGCCTACAGCGTGACCCGTTCGGACGGCACCTCGATGGGCAGCTTCGACCTGGGCAGCAATCCTGCACCCGTGATCGACGGTGTCACCCTGGGCCTGAACGGCAAGGTTGCCAGCGGCGACAGCTTCGTCGTCACACCGACGCGCAGCGGCGCGAGCGCTATCACCACCACACTCACCGATTCGAACAAGCTGGCTTTTGCCGCGCCGCTCACCGGCACGGCGACCGTCGGCAACTCGGGCACCGGCACCTTCACCCAGCCGGTGCTGGGCAGCAAGCTGGACATCTACAGTGGCACGGCCCTGAGCCAGTTGCAGAGCGGCATCGAAACCTCGTCGCCGGTCAAGCTGGTGTTCGGCAAGACCACCGACGGTGCGCAGAGCTACAGTCTGTTCAACGCGTCAGGCACCAGTATTGGCAGCGGTACCATCGTGCCTGGCCAGAGCAACAACCTGAGCCTGACCGTGCCGGTGGTAGGTGCCGACGGCAAGCCCGTCAACGGCGCCGACGGCAAGCAGCTCACCTTCAGTTTCGACACCACCGTGGGCGGCACGCCTGCGGTCAACGACAGCTACACCGTGTCGTTCAACGCCGATGGCAAGTCCGACAACCGCAATGCCACGCAATTGCTGGCGTTGCAGACCAAGGCCACGGTTGGCGCCACGGCGGGCAACCCCGGCATGAGCTTCACCAGTGCCTACGCATCGCTTGTGGAGCGGGTTGGCGCCAAGGCCAGCCAGGCCACCGTCGACACCAAGGCCACCGGTGCGGTGCTGACCCAGGCCAAGACCAACCGCGACTCGGTATCGGGTGTCAATCTGGACGACGAAGCCGCCTCCCTGGTGAAGTTCCAGCAGTACTACACGGCGTCCTCGCAGATCATCAAGGCTGCGCAGGAAACATTCAGCGTCCTGATCAACGCCCTCTAAGGAATAGTCGACCATGCGAATTTCCACTTCTCAGTATTTCGAGACCAGCGCGACCGGCTATTCCAAGAATTTCTCGGACACCGCCAAGACCCAGGCGCAGATCAGCTCGGGCAATCGCATCCAGAGTGCCGGAGACGACCCGGTCGGTGCCGCCAAACTGTTGCAACTGCAGCAGCAAAGCAGCTTGCTGACCCAGTACAGCGGCAACATGACCAGCGTTACCAACTCGCTGACCCAGGAAGAGAGTGTGCTCGACAGCATCACTACGGCCTTGCAGCGGGCCCAGGAATTGACGATTCAGGCCGGTAACGGCGGCCTGAGCGATGCCGACCGCACCTCGATTGCCAGCGAAATCGGCGAGATCGAGAAAAACGTCCTTGGCCTGCTCAACACCAAGGATGCCAACGGCCAGTACATGTTCTCCGGATCCAAGACCAGCACGCCGCCTTATGTGCAGAACAGCGACGGCAGCTATACCTACCAGGGCGACCAGACCCAGCTCAGCCTGCAGGTGTCCGATACCCTGCAACTGGCGACCAACGACACTGGCTATGGCATCCTGGAAACAGCGGTGAACACCAGCCGTACGCAAACCACCATGACCGCACCGGTGGTCGACGACGGCCTGGTGACCGTGTCCGATGGCCGCCTCGAATCGCTGACCACCTACAACAAGGCGTTCACCGACGGCCAGCCGTACAAGCTGACGTTCACCAGCAGCACCCAGTTCACCCTCACCAACAGCAAGAACCAGGATGTGACCTCGCAGGTCACTGGCAACGGCACCTTTGACCCGAAGGCCGACGGTGGTACCACTATCAGCCTGTACGGTGTGGAGTTCGACATCAACGTGGCGGCCAAGCAGAGCGCGCTGGGCACCGTTGCCGATGCCGACATGGCAGGGCGCACGTTCAGCCTGGGCAGCAAGCCGGACAGCATCAGTTCGACGCGCAACGCGGCCAACACCTCCACGGCGCAGCTGACCAGCGCGAACGTGACCGATGCCGATCGCTATTCCGCAGCTTTCCCGGCTGGCGGGGCGGTGATCAAGTTCACCAGCGACAGCGAGTACGAGGTCTACGCCCAACCACTGACCGATTCCAGCCAAGCCATCGGCAAGGGTGCAGTGGTTGTCGGTGCCGCTGGCAGCTCGATCACGGCGGCGGGGGTGACCTTCAATGTTTCGGGCCAGGCTGGCGCGGGCGACAGCTTCAGTGTCAACGCGAACAGCCACAAGACCCAGAACGTGCTGGATACGCTGCATCAGCTCAAGTCAGCCCTTGAGCTACCGGTGACCGACGCCAGATCCGCGCTGGCATTGAAGAACGCCACCGACTCGGCGTTGGGCAACCTGGCCAGCGCCAACGAGAACATCGACATCTCTCGTGGGCAGATCGGTGCGCGGCTCAACTCGCTGGCTATCCAGAACGACGAGAACGTCAGCCTGGCGTTGGCCAACAAGAGCACGCAGTCGGCGATTTCCGACACCGACTTTGCCACCGCATCGGTGACCTTGAGTCTGCAACAGACCATGCTGCAGGCTTCGCAGCTGGCCTTCGCGAAGATCTCCCAGCTGAGTCTGTTCAACAAACTCTGATCGGCGGGGCGCAGGCCCCGTCTCGCACGACCCCGCCGCGCGCCATTTCCTACCGCCTATGGCACAATACCTGTGTGACCAATGGGTCGAATCGTGCATCTTCACACTTATGTATTGCCGGGCCGCTGAATCAGCGGCCTGCAGCTGCTTCGTTTCTGGCAGCAGTGGCGCCGTCTTACCTGGGCCGACGCCGCCTGACACCCTTTTCGATGGCATTGCGCAAACGCTCCGCGTAATGGCCTCCAGCTACCTTTGTATTGGGAAGCCACAATGATTGGCATAAAAAGCATCGCGAGTTACGTGCCTGCCGAAGGCCTGGACAACTACGCCCAAGGTGCCAAATTCGCCAAGGATGAAGATTTCATCATCGGCAAGATCGGTTCGGCCTTCCTGCCGCGCAAGTCCGACGACCAGGAAACCTCCGACCTCTGCGTGGAAGCGGCCAACGCCTTGTTCGCCAGCAATCCGCAGCTGTCCCGCGAGTCCATCGACGCCTTGATCGTCGTCACCCAGAACGGGGACGAGGAGGGCCTGCCACACACCGCAGCTATCGTTCAGGACAAGCTCGGCCTGTCGACCAACGTTGCGGCGTTCGACATCAGCCTGGGTTGCTCGGGCTATGTGTACGGCATCTATGCGCTCAAGGGCTTCATGGAAGCGGCTGGCTTGAAGAACGGCCTGCTGATCACCGCCGACCCGTACTCCAAGATCGTCGACCCCGAGGATCGCAACACCACCATGCTGTTCGGCGACGCGGCCACCGCCACCTGGATGGGCGAGGACGCGCCCTGGCAGCTGGGCAAGGCCAAGTTCGGTACCGATGGTTCCGGCGCCCCACACCTGAAGGTCACCGATGGCGTGTTTTTCATGAACGGTCGGCAGGTGTTCAACTTCGCTCTGCTGAAAGTCCCGGCGCATCTGCACGAATTGCTCGATGAGTCGGGCCTGACCAGCGCCGACGTCGACGCCTACTGCATCCACCAGGGCAGTGCGGCGATCGTCGATGCGGTAGCCCGGCGTTTCGAGGAAGAGCCGGAGAAGTTCATCAAGGACATGGTCGAAACCGGCAACACGGTGTCCAGCAGTATCCCGCTACTGCTGGAAAAGCACATTCTCGACTCCGCCTGGAAGCGCGTTGCCCTGAGCGGCTTCGGTGTCGGCCTGTCCTGGGGCTCGGCGCTCATCTACCGCCCCTGATCCACCGCGTTGCCCCCAGACGCGGCTTGCGCCGCTGCTACAGATACCGCAATCCCCTGTAGCAGCGGCGCAAGCCGCGTCCGGGCTCGCCGCGCTCTTGCATGCACACGGCGGCAACCGTGGCGCGATTCGGGTCACTGCTACCGTTGATCCGTTGACGCCAGAAATTCGCGCTATCGCTGTCCATTCCCCTCAAGTTCCCCCTTCCTCGGACGAAACAGTTATCAAGAGAGATCAAGCCAACGCTTGCTTTTTCCGGCTACAGCGGCTTGAAGGCGAAAAAACATTGCAATCGCCCTCAAGCAAAGCGCTGAACCGACGATAACTACTACGAAGGTTCTCTAGGCCACACCCGGCGCTCGCCAGGGCCGGAAGCCACAGCTAACAACCCCGAGGAATTTGTCATGGCCTTATCCGTAAACACCAACACCGCTTCCTTGACCGTTCAGAAAAACCTGAACAAGGCTTCCGATGCGCTGAGCACCTCGATGACCCGTCTTTCCTCGGGCCTGAAAATCAACAGCGCCAAGGACGACGCCGCCGGCCTGCAGATCTCCAACCGTCTGACCAGCCAGATCAACGGCCTGTCGGTCGCAGTGAAGAACGCCAACGACGGTATCTCCATCGCCCAGACCGCTGAAGGCGCGATGCAGGAATCCACCAACATCCTGCAACGTATGCGTGAACTGGCCCTGCAGTCGGCGAACGGTTCGAACAGCGGCGATGACCGGACTTCGCTGCAGTCCGAGTACACCCAGCTGACTTCCGAGCTGACCCGTATCGCCAACACCACCACCTTTGGTGGTCGCAACCTGGTCGACGGCTCGTTCGGTTCCACCGCCTTCCAGATCGGCGCCAATGCCAACGAAACCATCAACGTGACGTTGGGCGATGTGTCTGCCAACGCTATCGGTTCGCAGCAGGTCAAGAGTATCGGTGTAGCCGTGTCGGCTGCCGGGGTTGCAGGTGGTGCAGTCAAGGTTACAGGCGGGGGTGAGACCAAAGATGTGACCATCGACGCCAAAGCGTCAGCCAAGACTATCGCCAGCCAGCTTAACGGTTCAGTACCCGGTCTGACCGCCAAGGCAAGCACCGAGGCATCTTTCGTCGTAGGCGCAGGTGCCGCAGCCGCTCCGGCAACCTTCACTATGAAGGTCGGCAGCAGCGAAACCGTCAGCATGGTTGGCGTGACCGATACCGCCTCGCTTGCCGATCAGTTGAACTCGAACGCGGCGAAACTGGGTATCAGTGTCAACTACGACAGCAAGGCAGGCACGCTGTCGGTCAAATCCGACACCGGTGAAAATATCGTGTTCGGCGTTGATACCACCGTCACCGGTGCCGCCGCCGCTGCTGCGAACGTGACGGTAGCTACCAAAGACGCTAGCGGTACTCCAGGCACTGCGGTAGGCGTTGCAGACACCTTCATCGCCACCGGTGCTGTCTCGCTTGATTCGTCCAAAGGCTACTCGGTCGCTGGTGTAGGTGTTACCGGCCTGTTCGCCACCGGTACTGCCGGTGCTTCGTCGAGCAAGGCCTCCGAGCTCACCTCGGTCAGCGAAACCGACATCACCACCGCCTTCAACGCTCAGAACGCAATCGCTGCACTGGACAAGGCCATCTCCAACATCGACGCCCAGCGCGCCGACTTGGGTGCGGTGCAAAACCGTTTCGACAGCACTGTGTCGAACCTGCAGAGCATCTCCGAGAACTCCTCGGCCGCTCGTAGCCGTATCCAGGACGCCGACTTTGCTTCGGAAACCGCCGAGCTGACCAAGCAGCAAACTCTGCAGCAGGCATCCACCGCGATCCTGTCCCAGGCCAACCAGCTGCCATCGTCCGTACTGAAGCTGCTTCAGTAATACGGCCCCTGGCTGACTGACGGAAGGGTGCCCACGCGCCCTTCCGTTTTTTGATTTTCGGGGTGATCAAACATGGACATGAGCGTTACTGCAAGATTGCCTCTTGCCGCCACGTCAGCGCCAGCGAGCGCCGCCTCCCTGCCTGCCCGGCAGGTCAAGCAGGATGAACCCGCGGTCGAGTCGGTGACTCCCGAGCGGGCCGAATTGGAACAAGCGGTGAAGGACCTCCAGGCGCATGTGAATACCGCACAGCGCAATCTGGAATTCTCCATCGACGACTCGACGCATGCCGTCGTGGTCAAGGTCATCGCTACGGACAGCGGTGAAATCATTCGTCAGTTGCCAACCGAGGCCGCGCTCAAGTTGGCGCAGAGCCTGGCAGACGGTCGCAGCGGTCTGCTCGACGCGACCATCTGAGCTGGCACGAAAAATGTAGCTGGGTGTGCTTGGGGCGGTATCCGTCAAAAACACGCCTGACTCGATTCTAGGAGATACCGATGGCTACTGTTTCCTCCACTACCGGCACCACCGCCGCCACCACGACTGCCAGTACTTCAAGCACCACCACCTCAAGCACCAGCGGCGCGATCAAGTCCAGCGGCGTGGGCACGGGTATCGACACCGATGCCATCGTCAAGGCCTTGGTGAATGCCGAGAAAGCGCCCAAGCAAAAGCAGATCGATACCCAGACGCTGACCACCACCACCACCTTGACCGCCGTTGGCACCGTCAAGAGCTCGCTGGAAACCTATCGGGCCGCCGTCGCGGCAATGAACAAGGCCTCGGCGTTCAGCGGCTTGACCGGTGCCTCGTCCAACGACAAGGCGGCTTCGGTGACCGTGACCGATTCCGCCTCCGACGGTACGTACTCGCTTGAAGTAACGACCCTGGCGACTTCCTCGAAGATTTCTTCTGGCGTCTACGCCGACAAGAGCGCAGCCGTGGTCAATGCTACGTCTTCCGCCCAGACCTTGACGATCACTCAGTCATTCAAAGACAGCAAGATCAGCATTCCGGCGGGTGCGACGTTGGCGCAGACCCGCGATCTCATCAACACCCAGCTGGTCGGTCGCGGTATCAGTGCCAACATCCTGACCGACGCCAGTGGCTCGCGCCTTGTCCTCAGCTCCTCGACCACCGGGAAGGGTACCGAGATTTCCATGACCGCCGATGCGGGCAGCGGCCTCGACAAGCTGACTGCCTCCACCACTGTGAACGAGCCCACCAATGCGACGTACAAGATCGACGGCATCGAGATGGAGTCGTCGACCAATACGGTCGCCGCGGCTATCAGCGGCGTGTCAATCAAACTGTTGGAAGCAGGGGGTGCTAAGACGACCATCTCGGTCAGCACCAACACTGAAACCCTGAAAAAAGCCACCACTGGCTTCGTCGATGCCTACAACGCGCTGATGACCCAACTCAACACCCTGACCAAGGTCAGCACCGGGGCCGACGGCACGACCAGTGGGGGAGGGCTGACCGGCGACTCCACCGTGCGCCACCTGATCCAGTCGATGCGCAACGAGTTGGTCACCTCCTCGGGCTCGAGCAAGCTGACCCTGTCGCAGTTCGGCATCAACACCGACCAGAAGACCGGTCTGCTGGCAATGGATGACGCCAAGTGGAACACGGCCATGGGCGATCCCGCCAACGTGGCAGCCATCCAGGACATGTTCACCGGCAAGGACGGTCTACTTTCGCGGATGACCACCGCGACCGACTCCTATGCGGTGAAAGGCGGCATTCTCGCCTCGCGCTCGGATTCGCTCTCCGGCACGCTGACCAAATTGACCGAGCAACAGCAGGCCCTGGACCGCCGGATCAAGAACCTGACGGACACCTTGAATGCCAAGTACACCGCCATGGACACCCTCGTCGCGCAGCTCAACGCCACCAGCAAGAGCATCATGACCACGCTGAACGCGCTGAACAAAGCCGACAGCGATTGACGAAAAGTGCCACTCACGGGGCCCGGTCTATGCCGGGCCTTTGCATATCCGTCATTTGCACGAACGCCTCCATATCGACGGCGTTCATTGCCTGATACCACGTTACTTCGCATATTCCTTTAGCCTCGCTAAAGTTTTTCCCACCCGCGACGACATAGTAACCAAGCGATACAACATCAAATCATGTGTTACGAGGTCCGCCGCAATGAACGCCATGAGAGCGCTGAGCCAATACCAGAAGGTCGATTCCCATGCCCAGACATCCGAAGCCACGCCGCATCGGCTGGTGCAGATGCTGATGCAGGGCAGTCTCGATCGCATGGCCCAGGCCAAGGGTGCGCTGAGCCGTGGTCAGGTGTCGCAGAAGGGCGAGATGCTCGGCAAGGCCGTGGCCATCATTGGTGGCCTGCGCCAGGGGCTGGATCCAAGCAAGGCCGGCGAGTCGCAATCCATCAAGGACCTCGACGACCTTTACGCCTACATGTCCGGCCGCCTGACCGAAGCCAACATCAAGAATGATCCGCAGTTGATCGACGAAGTCGCCCGGCTGATGATCACCGTCAAGAGCGGTTGGGACGCCATCGCCAGCCACGAATCGGCACAGCCGGCCTGAGGAGTTTGCCATGAGTGCACTACAGCGGATTCAGCAGACTCGCCACGCCTTGGTAGACGCCATGCAGGCAGGCGATTGGGACGCGATCGGCGTTCTGGACATCGAATGCCGGGCTTGTGTCGACAGCGTATTGCAGGAAGTCCCGGAAGACCCAGTGCAGTTGCGCAGTCACCTCGAGGATCTGCTCGAGGTCTACCGTCAATTACTCAACGTCACTCGATTAGCGCGTCAGTCAGTTGTCGACGAAATGTCACAGTTCACCCAAGCGAAGAACGCTGCAAAGGTTTACCATCTGTTCCGCTGACAGCCATTGCGCCATAAATTTGACTAAGTCGATTTTTTTGCCTTTACTAGTGGCTGTTACGATTCGTCTGGCGTCTGTTAGCTGAAACCATGGCCAAAAACGTCGAAAGCGCCCTTTCGGGCTTCGAGTTGACTAGGGAAGTTGCTATTGCATGTGGCGTGAAACCAAAATTCTGCTGATCGATGACGATAGCGTTCGCCGCCGGGATCTGGCGGTCATCCTGAACTTTCTTGGCGAAGAGAACCTGGCCTGTGGCAGCGCTGACTGGCAGATGTCGGTCGACGCGCTGTCGTCCAGCCGCGAGGTGCTCTGCGTCCTGGTGGGGGAGGTGTCTTCGGGCAACCTTGCCGGCCTGCTGAAGACGCTCGCCAACTGGGACGAGTTCCTGCCGGTGCTGCTGCTGGGCGAGCCAGGTGCTGTCGAGCTGCCCGACGACCTGCGTCGTCGCGTGCTGTCGCACCTGGAGATGCCGCCCAGCTACAGCAAGCTGCTCGATTCCCTGCACCGTGCCCAGGTCTATCGCGAGATGTACGACCAGGCCCGCGAGCGCGGCCGTCAGCGCGAACCCAACCTGTTCCGCAGCCTGGTGGGCACCAGCCGCGCCATCCAGCATGTGCGCCAGATGATGCAGCAAGTGGCCGATACCGATGCCAGCGTGCTCATCCTCGGCGAGTCGGGTACCGGCAAGGAAGTGGTCGCGCGCAACCTGCACTACCATTCCAAGCGTCGCGATGCGCCATTCGTGCCGGTGAACTGTGGCGCGATTCCGGCCGAGTTGCTCGAAAGCGAGCTGTTCGGTCACGAGAAGGGCGCCTTCACCGGCGCGATCACCAGCCGCGCCGGCCGCTTCGAGTTGGCCAACGGCGGTACCCTGTTCCTCGACGAAATCGGCGACATGCCGTTGCCGATGCAGGTCAAGCTGCTGCGAGTGTTACAGGAACGGACATTCGAGCGCGTGGGCAGCAACAAGACCCAGAGCATCGATGTGCGCATCATTGCGGCCACGCACAAGAATCTGGAAAGCATGATTGAGGTCGGCACGTTCCGTGAAGACCTGTATTACCGCCTCAACGTGTTCCCCATCGAGATGGCCCCGCTGCGCGAGCGCGTGGAAGACATCCCGCTGTTGATGAACGAGCTGATCTCGCGCATGGAGCATGAAAAGCGTGGGTCGATCCGCTTCAACTCGGCAGCCATCATGTCGCTCTGCCGCCATGGCTGGCCGGGCAACGTGCGTGAATTGGCCAACCTGGTCGAGCGGATGGCGATCATGCATCCGTATGGTGTGATTGGCGTGGTCGAGTTGCCGAAGAAATTTCGCTACGTCGACGACGAAGACGAGCAATTGGTCGACAGCCTGCGCAGCGATCTGGAAGAGCGTGTGGCAATCAACGGCCATACGCCCGACTTCGCTTCCAGCGCCATGCTGCCGCCCGAGGGGCTCGACCTCAAGGACTACCTGGGCGGATTGGAACAGGGTTTGATCCAGCAGGCGCTGGACGATGCCAATGGTATCGTCGCGCGCGCCGCGGAACGTCTGCGCATCCGCCGTACCACCCTGGTGGAGAAGATGCGCAAGTACGGCATGAGCCGACGCGAAGGCGAGGGCGAAGAGCAACAGGCAGACGATTGACGCCTGCGGCTCGACCGGCCGCTGCCCTTCAGGCAGTGGCCATGCTTCATACAACATCTGCCGTTTCCGGCAAAGCGCGCCAAGCGCTTGAACTCCCACACTTTCTCTGCGCCATCCGACTGTTCCTTGCGGCGCTCGCAGCCCGCAGGTTTTCATCCGGCACGGCTATTGCTTTTATCCCTTTCACGATACCGTTTTTGACGGTGAGCCAAGTGAGAGAGACCCATGCCACAGGCCGCTATCCAGCCCTCCGCGCACATGCCCCGCAGCGACGCTTCCGTGTCCGTAGCGCCATCCGACAGCCGCCAGGGGCTGGACCAGGCGTTCGTCCTGTTCGACCAGATGTCCGACCGCTTGAGCGACTCCTACAGCCTGCTCGAGGCGCGCGTGGCATCGCTCAAGGGTGAACTGGAAGTGGTCAGCGCCCAGCGCCTGGCCGAACTGGCGGAAAAGGAACGGCTTGCCAATCGCCTGCAGAACCTGCTCGATCTGTTGCCCGGCGGCGTCATCGTCATCGATGGGCATGGTCGTGTGCGCGAAGCCAACCCGGCAGCCGCGAATATGCTGGGTGCGCCTCTGGAAGGCGAACTGTGGCGCGAGGTGATCGTCCGCAGTTTCGCGCCACGCCGCGACGACGGTCATGAGATTTCTTTGATCGATGGGCGGCGTCTGTCGATTTCCACGCGTTCGCTGGACGCCGAGCCTGGTCAATTGGTGTTGCTTACCGATCTGACCGAGACCCGCCGTCTGCAGAGCGAAGTGGCGCGCAGTGAGCGCCTGTCGTCACTGGGCCGGATGATGGCCTCGCTGGCCCATCAGATACGCACGCCGCTGTCGGCAGCGCTGTTGTACGCCAGTCACCTGACCGAAAAACCACTGCCGGTGCAGACCCAGCAGCGCTTCGCTGGACGCCTCAAGGAGCGTCTGCATGAATTGGAAAACCAGGTTCGCGACATGCTGGTGTTCGCCCGCGGCGAGCTGCCGCTGCCCGATCGCCTCACGCCCCGCCAGTTGCTGCAGGCCCTGCAGGCCGCCGCCCAGCCCCATGTGCACAATGTCGCCGTGCGTTGGCAGTGCGACAGCCATGCCGGCGAGTTGCTGTGCAACAAGGACACCTTGGTGGGCGCGGTACTCAACTTGATCGACAACGCCATCCAGGCCAGCGCCGGTGAGGCACGGCTGAAGGTCCATCTGTATGCGCGCAACGACACCCTGCGCCTGTGCGTCAGTGACAATGGGCCTGGCATGGCCCCGGCAACGCTGGCGCGGCTGGGTGAGCCGTTCTTTACCACCAAGCCCACCGGTACCGGGCTCGGCCTGTCGGTGGTCAAGGCCGTGGCAAGGGCGCATCAAGGCGAGTTGATACTGCGCTCCACGCTCGGCCGCGGCAGCTGCGCCACTTTGACCCTGCCATTGGTGGCCCTGCAGGAGCGCGCTCCATGAGCATCAAGGTGCTGTTGGTCGAGGACGACCGGGCCCTGCGCGAGGCGCTGGGCGATACGCTGGAGCTGGGTGGCTTCGAATTCGAGGCGGTGAGCTGTGCCGAGGAAGCATTGTTGGCAGTGGCGCGCGAGCCCTTCGGGATCGTGGTCAGCGACGTCAACATGCCCGGTATCGATGGGCACCAGTTGCTTGCCAGGCTACGCGCCCGGCAGCCGCAACTGCCGGTGTTGCTGATGACGGCCCATGGCGCCGTCGAGCGTGCGGTGGATGCCATGCGCCAGGGTGCGGCGGACTACCTGGTCAAGCCATTCGAGCCGCGCGCGCTGCTCGACCTGGTGACCCGGCATGGCCGCGGCCTGGTCACGGCCGGTACCGATCACGGCCCGGTTGCACTGGAGCCGGCCAGCCTGGCCTTGCTCGAGCTGGCGGCACGGGTTGCACGCAGTGATTCCACGGTGCTGATATCCGGTGAATCAGGCACCGGCAAGGAAGTGCTGGCACGCTACATTCACCAGCAGTCGCGGCGCGCAGAACAGGCTTTCGTCGCCATCAATTGCGCGGCGATTCCCGACAACATGCTCGAAGCCACGCTGTTTGGCCACGAGAAGGGCGCGTTCACCGGCGCTGTCGCGGCGCAGGCGGGCAAGTTCGAGCAGGCCGATGGCGGCACCTTGTTGCTCGATGAAATTTCCGAGATGCCGCTGGGCCTGCAGGCCAAGCTGTTGCGCGTGTTGCAGGAGCGTGAGGTCGAGCGCGTCGGCGCGCGCAAACCCATCGCCCTGGACATACGCGTCATCGCCACCACCAACCGCAACCTGGCGGCCGACGTGGCGGCGGGGCGCTTTCGCGAAGACCTGTTCTACCGTCTTTCGGTCTTCCCGCTGGCGTGGACACCTCTGCGCGAGCGCCGCGCCGATATCCTGCCGCTGGCGCGACGCTTGTTGGACCGCCATGTCGACAAGATGAAGCACGCGCCTGTGCGTTTCTCGCCACCGGCCGAACAGTGCCTGCTCGATCATCTGTGGCCGGGCAACGTTCGCGAACTGGACAACGCCATTCAGCGCGCCTTGATCCTGCAGCACGGCGGCTTGATCCAGGCAGCCGACTTCTGCCTGGCCGGGCCTGCAGGCGCGGCACCGTTGCCGCCGTTGAGCCTGGTGGTGCAAGCCCGTGCCCCGGCACTGCCGTTGGAAACCCAGGCCCCGGTCGGGCTGCCGGCCGGCGCGTTGGAGGGCGATCTGCGCCGACGGGAATTCGAAATGATCATTGATACCTTGCGCAGCGAGCGCGGCCGCCGCAAGGAAGCCGCCGAGCGCCTGGGCATCAGTCCACGAACGCTGCGCTACAAGCTGGCGCAGATGCGCGATGCCGGAATGGACGTGGAGGCCAGTCTGTTCGCCTCGTGACGGACGCCCGCTGACCGGCAGCGGCTGCGGCGATTCGTCGCCATCGATCTGTTTCGCAAGCCTGCGACTGCAACTGGCACCCTCCTTGCTACTACCTCGGTAGTGAATGCAGCAGTGTCAAAAAAACGCAGGTCGTCGCAGAGGGTCACCCATGAGCCAAGGTATTGAATTCAACCGCTTGATGCTGGACATGCGCGCCATGCAGGCGGACGCCATGGCCAGGCCTGCGGCGGTTGCGGCGCCGGAAGTTGGCGCCAGCAGCTTTGCCGACATGCTCGGCGGCGCCATCAACAAGGTCGCGGACGTGCAGGGTGCTTCCAGCCAACTGGCCACTGCTTTCGAGATCGGCAAGAGCGGCGTCGACCTCACCGATGTGATGGTCGCCTCGCAGAAAGCCAGTGTCTCGTTCCAGGCCTTGACCCAAGTGCGCAACAAGCTGGTCCAGGCATATCAAGACATCATGCAGATGCCGGTCTGAGGACGAATTGAGTCATGGCTGAAGCGACCACCGATAACCTCCCTGCCAAGAGCGGCAACAAATCGCCGCTCATGGGCTTGTCTGTCCTGCAGAATCTGTCGCAGATGACCATGCTGCGTCAGGTCGGCCTGTTGGTCGGCCTGGCTGCGAGCGTCGCGATCGGCTTCGCCGTGGTGCTCTGGTCGCAGCAGCCCGACTACCGGCCGCTGTACGGTAGCCTGGCGGGCATGGACACCAAGCAGGTGATCGACACCCTGACCACGGCCAACATTCCCTATACCGTGGAACCCAACTCCGGCGCCTTGCTGGTCAAGGCCGACGACCAGTCGCGTGCGCGCATCGCCCTGGCCTCGGCCGGCGTTGCACCCAGCGACGGCAACGTCGGCTACGAGTCGCTCGACAAGGAACAAGGCCTGGGCACCAGCCAGTTCATGGAAACGGCGCGCTACCGCCGCAGCCTGGAAGGCGAGCTGGCACGTACCATCGGCAGCCTGAACAATATCCGGGCTGCGCGCGTGCACCTGGCCATCCCGAAGAGTTCGGTGTTCGTCCGTGACGAACGCAAGCCAACCGCCTCGGTGCTGGTGGAAATGTACCCCAACCGGACCCTGGACGCCGGCCAGGTCGCGGCCATCGTCAATCTGGTGGCGACCAGCGTCCCGGAACTGAACAAGTCCAACGTGTCGGTCGTCGACCAGAAGGGCACCCTGCTGTCGGCACAGCTGGAAGACAACGCGTTGACCATGGCCGGCAAGCAGTACGACTACAGTCGCCGCATGGAAAGCATGCTGACCCAGCGTGTCCACAACATACTGCAACCGGTGGTGGGCAGTGATCGGTTCAAGGCCGAGGTGTCGGCTGACCTGGACTTCAGCGCGGTCGAGTCGACCTCCGAGCAGTTCAACCCGGACCAGCCGGCACTGCGCAGCGAGCAGTCCACCAGCGAACAGCGTTCCAGCGGTTCGGGCCCATCGGGTGTACCCGGCGCCTTGAGCAACCAGCCACCGGGCCCGGCCACCGCACCGCAGAATGCCGCCCAGGGGCAGGCAGCCGCTGGCGCGATCCAGCCAGGCCAGCCGCTGCTCGACGCCAATGGCCAGCAGATCATGGACCCGGCCACCGGCCAGCCGATGCTGGCGCCGTATCCGGCCGACAAGCGTCAGCAGTCGACCAAGAATTTCGAGCTCGACCGCTCCATCAGCCACACCAAGCAGCAGCAGGGTCGCCTGACTCGGTTGTCGGTCGCCGTCGTGGTCGATGACCAGGCCAAGGTCAACCCGGCCGACGGCACCGTGACCCTGGCGCCCTGGAATGCCCAGGAGCTGGCCCGTTTCACCCGTCTGGTACAGGATGCCGTGGGCTTCGATGCGAGCCGTGGCGACAGCGTGACCGTGATCAACGTACCGTTCGCGCCCAACTCGGCGGAAGTCATCACCGAGCCTGCGTTCTACAAGGAACCCTGGTTCTGGGACATCATGAAACAGGCGCTGGGCGTGCTGTTCATCCTAGTCCTGGTGTTCGGCGTGTTGCGCCCGGTGCTGACCAACATCACCGGTGGTGGCAAATCCAGGCCGGGCGATGGCGAACTTGGTGCCGCCGGCGGGGTGGGCGGTGTGGCCGCCCTGGGCATGGACAGCGAGCTGGCCAACGATCGGGTCAGCCTGGGTGGGCCGCAGAGCATTCTGCTGCCCAGCCCGACCGAGGGCTATGACGCCCAACTGAATGCAATCAAGAGTCTTGTGGCCGAAGACCCGGGCCGAGTGGCCCAGGTCGTGAAAGAGTGGATCAATGCCGATGAGTAGTTCACAAGCCGTCACCCCCAAGCTGACCAAGGTCGACAAGGCCGCCATTCTTCTGCTGTCGCTGGGTGAAACCGACGCGGCGCAGGTGCTTCGCCACATGGGTCCCAAGGAGGTCCAGCGCGTGGGCGTGGCCATGGCGCAGATGCGCAATGTGCACCGAGAGCAGGTCGAGCAGGTGATGAGCGAGTTCGTCACCGTGGTCGGCGACCAGACCGGCCTGGGCGTGGGTTCCGACAACTACATCCGCAAGATGCTCACCTCGGCCCTTGGCGAAGACAAGGCCAACGGCCTGATCGACCGAATTCTGCTGGGCGGCAATACCAGCGGCCTGGACAGCCTGAAATGGATGGAACCCCGCGCCGTGGCCGATGTGATTCGCTACGAACACCCGCAGATCCAGTCGATCGTCGTGGCCTACCTCGACCCCGACCAGGCCGGCGAAGTGCTGGCGCATTTCGAGCACAAGGCGCGCCTGGACATCATCCTGCGCGTGTCTTCGCTGAACACCGTACAGCCTGCGGCGCTCAAAGAGCTCAATACCATTCTGGAGAAACAGTTCTCCGGCAACTCCAACGCCACGCGGACCACGCTGGGTGGGGTCAAGCGCGCCGCCGACATCATGAACTTCCTCGACAGCTCGTCCGAGGGCCAGTTGATGGACTCCATACGCGAGGTCGATGAAGAGCTGTCCGGGCAGATCGAAGACCTGATGTTCGTTTTCAACAATCTCAAGGATGTCGACGATCGCGGCATTCAGGCGCTGTTGCGCGAAGTCTCTTCCGACGTACTGGTGGTCGCGCTCAAGGGCGCCGACGAAGGCGTGCGCGAAAAGATCTTCAAGAACATGTCCAAGCGCGCGGCCGAACTGCTGCGCGACGACCTCGAGGCCAAGGGGCCAGTGCGGGTCAGCGATGTCGAGTCGGCGCAGAAGGAAGTGCTCACCATTGCCCGGCGCATGGCCGAGGCCGGTGAAATCGTGCTGGGTGGCAAGGGTGGGGAAGAGATGATCTAATCGTCCCTCTCCCGGACCTCCGTCGTGGAGGCTGGCCACCCTGGGGTGGTCGGCTCCGAGCGACCCCACTTCGCACCCAGGCGCCAGGAATCGCAAGCCATGTCTCGCCCCCCGCAAGAACCCGTCAGTGAACTGATCCGCGCCGTCGACGCGCGCAGCGCCGACCTGTGGGCGTTGCCCAGTTTCGATCCCGAACGGCCCGCCGTCGAGGTGGTGCTGGCGCCGGTGTCGGTCGAGGAGATCGAAGAGGTTCCCCTCGACGAGGTCCAGCCCATCACCCTGGAAGAACTCGAAGCCATTCGCCAGGAAGCCTACAACGAGGGTTTCGCCACCGGCGAAAAAGAAGGCTTTCACAGTACCCAGCTCAAAGTGCGCCAGGAAGCCGAGGCCGCACTGGCCAGCAAGCTCGTCCAGTTCGACCGGCTGTTGGGGCACCTGTTGACGCCCATCGCCGATCAGGACACCCAGATCGAAAAATCCCTGGTCGAGCTGGTAGGGCATATTGCCAGGCAGGTCATTCGCCGCGAATTGGTCACCGATTCCAGCCAGATCGAGAAAGTACTGCGTGAGGCGCTCAAGTTGTTGCCCATGGGCGCCAACAACATCCGCATCTTCATCAATCCTCAGGATTTCGAGCAGATCAAGTCATTGCGGGAGAAGCACGAGGAAAACTGGCGCATCCAGGAAGACGACGCGCTGCAGCCCGGTGGCTGCCGTATCGAAACCGAGCACAGTCGTATCGATGCCAGCATGGAGACGCGCATCACCCAGGCCATTGCCCAGCTGTTCGACCAACTGCACGAGCAGAACATGCACCCGGCCCCGGCCGACATCACCATCGAGCTGGGTGAGCCCGATGAAGCTTGATCGCACCAGCTTCGGCAAGCGCTTGGGCACCTACGAGGCTGCCATTGACCTGCCGCGCCAGCCAATCGTCGAAGGACGCCTGCTGCGCATGGTCGGGCTCACCCTGGAGGCCGAAGGGTTGCGTGCCGCCATGGGCAGTCGCTGCGTGGTCATCAACGACGACAGCGACCAGCCGGTGCAGGTCGAAGCGGAAGTCATGGGCTTTTCCGGCAGCAAGATCTACCTGATGCCGGTGGGCAGCGTGAGCGGCATCGCGCCTGGCGCGCGGGTGGTCCCGGTTGCCGATACCGGGCGCCTGCCCATGGGCATGAGCATGCTCGGACGCATTCTCGACGGCGCCGGCCGCGCGCTGGACGGCAAGGGCGGCATGAAGGCCGAGGACTGGATCCCCATGGACGGGCCCACCATCAACCCGCTCAAGCGTGATCCCATCAGCCAGCCACTGGATGTCGGCATTCGCAGCATCAATGGCTTGTTGACCGTGGGCCGTGGCCAGCGCCTGGGTCTGTTCGCCGGTACCGGCGTGGGCAAGAGTGTGCTGCTGGGCATGATGACGCGCTTCACCGAGGCCGACATCATCGTCGTCGGGCTGATCGGCGAGCGCGGCCGCGAGGTCAAGGAGTTCATCGAACACACCTTGGGCGAGGAGGGCCTGCGCCGTTCGGTGGTGGTGGCATCGCCGGCCGACGAAGCCCCGCTGATGCGTCTGCGCGCGGCCATGTACTGCACCCGCATTGCCGAATATTTCCGCGACAAGGGCAAGAACGTCCTCCTGCTGATGGACTCGCTGACCCGTTTTGCCCAGGCCCAGCGGGAAATCGCCCTGGCTATCGGCGAGCCACCTGCCACCAAGGGCTATCCGCCCTCTGTTTTCGCCAAGCTGCCCAAGCTGGTCGAGCGGGCCGGCAATGCCGAGGCCGGGGGCGGCTCGATCACCGCGTTCTATACGGTGTTGTCCGAAGGCGACGACCAGCAGGACCCGATCGCCGACTCGGCACGGGGTGTACTCGATGGCCACATCGTGCTGTCGCGGCGCCTGGCCGAAGAAGGGCATTACCCGGCCATCGATATCGAAGCGTCGATCAGCCGGGTGATGCCCAGCGTGGTCAGCCCCCAGCATCTGGCCCAGGCCCAGCAGTTCAAGCAGCTGTGGTCGCGCTACCAGCAGAGCCGTGACTTGATCAGCGTCGGTGCCTACGTGGCCGGCGGCGATCGCGAGACCGACCTGGCCATTGCCCTTCAGCCGCAACTGGTGCGCTACCTGCGCCAGGGTCTGAACGACAATGAAAGCCTGCAGGCCAGCGCCGAGCGCCTGGCGGCAGTGTTCACGCCCGTGGCACCGGGGTAAGCGACCATGGCGATGAGTCGTGCGGCGCGCCTGGCGCCCGTGGTCGAAATGGCCGAAAGCACCGAGCGCAAGGCTGCCCAGCGGCTGGGGCATTTCCAGGGTCAGGTGAGCCTGGCCGAAGCCAAGCTGGCCGAGCTCGAACGCTTCCGCAACGACTACCAGCAACAGTGGATCAGCAACGGCAGTCGTGGCGTGTCCGGGCAATGGTTGTTGAACTATCAGCGCTTTCTCAACCAGTTGGAAACGGCCGTCGGCCAGCAGAAACAGAGCCTTGCGTGGCATCAGAACAACTTGAACAATGCGCGCGCCACCTGGCAACAGGCCTATGCTCGAGTGGAAGGGCTGCGCAAGCTGGTGCAGCGCTATATCCTCGAGGCCAGGCAGTTGGAGGACAAGCGGGAACAGCGGCTGCTCGACGAGTTGTCGCAACGCCTGCCCAGGCACGAGAACTTTTAGCCGGAATTTGTCAGTACCCCGTTGAACGCTCTGCAGAGCGGTGCTACATCTGGCCTGCAAGGCACACCCAAGGAGCATTAATACATGGCTGTAACCCAGAGTTCTGTCACCCAGACCTTCGACCCTGAAAGCAATACGTCATCGGTGGCCATTTCGGGCCGGTTCGATTTCAGCCTGCACCAGCAGTTTCGCGAAGCCTACGAAGACGAGCGTGCCGGCAAGCCCAGCCGTTATGTCATCGACCTGAAGAACACCACCTACATGGACAGCTCGGCGCTGGGCATGCTGCTGCTGTTGCGCGACCACGCCGGTGGCGACAACGCCGACATCGCACTGATGAACATTTCTCCCGACGTGCGCAAGATCCTGGCCATCTCCAATTTCGACAAGTTGTTCAAGATCTCCTGATGCAGCCAGCCAACGAGGAAGCGCTGACGGTCCTGATCGCCGACGACAACATGACCGACCGCATGCTGCTGTCCAGCATCGTGCGACGTCAGGGGCATGCGGTGATCACGGCCAGCAACGGCCAGGAGGCGGTCGAAGTGTTCCGCCAGCAGCGTCCGCAGTTGGTACTGCTCGATGCCATGATGCCGGTCATGGACGGCTTCGAGGCTGCGCGTGCCATCAAACAGCTAGCCGGTGAGGCCCTGGTGCCGGTGATCTTCCTGACCTCGCTGACCGAAGAACAGGCGCTGGTGCGTTGTCTGGACGCCGGTGGCGACGATTTTCTGGCCAAGCCCTACAACCAGGTGATCCTGGCCGCCAAGATCAAGGCAATGGATCGCCTGCGCCGCTTGCAGGCCACGGTGCTCGAGCAGCGAGACCTGATCACCCGCCATCATGACTACCTGCTCAACGAGCAGCGCGTGGCCAAGGCGGTGTTCGACCAGATCGCCCATTCCGGATGCCTCGACGCGCCCAACGTGCGTTACCTGCAGTCGCCCTATGCGCTGTTCAATGGCGACCTGCTGCTGGCTGCCTACACGCCTTCGGGCGACATGCATGTGCTGCTCGGTGATTTCACCGGGCACGGGCTGCCGGCGGCGGTGGGCGCGATGCCCTTGGCCGAGGTGTTCTATGGCATGACGGCGAAGGGCTACGGGCTCAACGAAATTCTTCGCGAGATGAACGCCAAGCTCAAGCGGATCCTGCCGGTGGACATGTTCTGCTGCGCCACCATGTTGCGCCTGAGCTTCCAGCGTTGCACGGTCGAAGTCTGGAACGGCGGCATGCCCGACGGCTACCTGCACCGCCAGGATGGCTCGGCGCGTGTCGCGCTGGTGTCGCGTCATCTGCCGCTGGGCGTATTGCCGGCCACCCGTTTCGAGGACCAGACCGAGGTGTGGCCGCTGGCGCCGGGCGATCGAGTTCTGCTGCTGTCCGACGGCGTCATCGAAACCAGCAATGCGCAAGAGCAGTCTTTCGGCGTGGAGAGGCTCGAACGCGTCTTCGACACGCACAAGGACCCTGAGTCGCTGTTCGAAGGCATCCTGCAGGCTTTGCATGATTTCCGCGGTGAATCGCGCGACGATGTGAGCATGGTGCAGCTGGCATTGATCGACGCCGAGCGCCAGCCCCCGGCCAGCCTGATCTATTCCGACAGCGGCCAGTCGAGCCCGCTCGACTGGTCGGCCATGTTCGAGTTTCGTGCCGACACCTTGCGCCGCTTCAATCCCTTGCCGTACATCCTGCAATTGCTGCAGGAAATTCATGGCCTGCGTCCGCAGAGTGGAGAGCTGTACAGCGTGTTTGCCGAGTTATACTCCAACGCGCTGGAGCATGGCGTACTTGGCCTCGATTCCGCGCTCAAGTGCGATGCCACCGGATTCGCCCAGTACTACGCGTTGCGCAACGATCGCCTGGCGGCTTTGGAAGAGGGCTATATACGCATACACTTGCAGATACGCCCGCACGGGGTTGGCGGAGTCCTGAGAATCGTGGTCGAAGACAGCGGCAAGGGATTCGATCCGAAACAGGTCCTGGCGAAGCCGCCGAGCGTGCACGGACTGTCTGGGCGTGGTGTCAATCTGGTCCGCCAACTGAGCCACAGCGCGGGCTGGTCGGAAGACGGGCGCAGCGCGCACGTCGAATTTACCTGGGAGTCTCAAGCGTAATCGGCTTGATCAAGGAGCGAACAAGTGCCCATCGAACAATTGGCTGAAGAACAACTGGCTGAAGCACTGCAAAAGCCCCATGTAGACCCCACGGCCCTCGAGGCCCTGCAAGAGGTCATGGAGGATGAATACCCTCTGTTGCTCGACACCTTCCTGAGCGACTCGCAACTGCGCTTGAACGAACTGCACCGGTCCCACGATCTGGTCGAACTGGGCCATGCCGCCCACAGCTTCAAGGGCAGCAGCAGCAACATGGGCGCTCTGCGCCTGGCGCAGTTGTGCAGCGAGCTCGAGCAGTACTGCCGACAAGGCGCGCTGGAGGGTGTGGATGCTTATGTACAGCGGATCGACCGCGAATTCGTCCTGGTCCTTCAACTGTACTCGCAGGAGCGCGCGCGCTTTGCAGGTTGAGCGTCGTTGACGTAGCTGGTTCCTCGCTGGCCCGATACTTGCTTTCTCCATGGCAATCAGCGTTAACGCCACCGTATCGGGGAGATCTTCATGGCTGTCGCTTCAAACCCTTTGTTGCTGCAACTGGGCGCCGCTGCTCGCGCCACATCGGTCACCGGCGCGGCCAGGCCCAGTGCAGCGGACAACGATTCGGCGCCTCGTTTCGCCGATCTCTATGCCCGTCAAAACCACGAAGTCGCGGTCAAGCCGCGGACCGAGCCTGCGCCGAGTGCCCCACGGGAAACCGCCACGCCGCCGGCCTCGAAGGCGGCTGGCGCCAACCCGACGGTTGCCGATAGCGGCAAGAAGTTGCCAGTTGCCAAGGCCGACAAGCCTGAGAAGCTCGACAAGACCGACAAAACCGACAAAACCGACAAGCCCGCCGCCAAGGACGACGACAAGGTCAGCGATACCGCCGACAAGGACGATCCCAGCGTTGGCGCTGCTGCGGCACCGGTCGATCCTGCCGCGGTACCCATCCCGGCCGATCCCGCTGCCAATCCGGCACTGGCCCAGGTGCCGCCACCGGTAGTGGCCGCTCTCAGCCCGGCGGACAGCGATAGCGTCGGCGCTGGCGAGGATTTCGATCCAGCTCAAGACGTGCTTGCCGATTTGCCGGCGCTGCGCCTGGCCCTGGAGCAGACGGCCAAAAATAATGGCACTACCTCTGCACATGCCAGCCAAACGTCATCGGGCGATCCCTCGAAGGCAGGCGAGCAGGGTATAGAAGGCAATTTCGTCAATGGTCTGGCGGCCATGGTGAGCAAGGAGTCGGCAGGCGAAGCGGGTGAGGGCGGCGATGACGGTTTTGCTGGTTTGATCGGCGGGGGCTTGAAGGATGCCGACGCAACGGCCAGCGACAGCCGCCTCGATAACTTCGCCGACCGCCTGCAGGCCTTGACCCAGTCGACCACGGCCAAGACCGGCACTGCGGCGCCGCTGGCCAGCCCGCTGGGCCAGCCGTTGGCCATGCAGCAGTCAGGATGGACCGAAGGCCTGGTCAACCGGGTCATGTACCTGTCCAGCCAGAACTTGAAATCCGCCGACATCCAACTGACACCGGCGGAGCTGGGACGCCTGGACATTCGCGTCGACATCACCCCGGACCAGCAGACCCAAGTGACCTTCACCAGCTCCCATATCGGCGTGCGTGAGGCATTGGAGAGCCAGCAGCATCGGCTCAAGGACATGTTCAACCAGCAGGGCATGGGGCAGCTGGACGTCAACGTTTCCGACCAGTCCCGTCAGTCCCAGGGCGAGCAGCAGGCGCAACAGAGCCGCCGCACGGGTGGCGCACGCTCTGGTGCGGACGCGCTCGATTCCGCCGAGCCCGCCGTCGCGGCTGCGCAGCCCCTGACCTCCGGCACGGTGCTGGGGACCAGCGCTGTGGATTACTACGCCTGACAGTGCCTGAAGGGGTCGGTTGCCAGGCTCGAAATCGAGCCCACAGGATTGTTGGCATAACCCTTGCTCCATCGTCGCCATGGGTACGCTTACCCCTCAATGGTGACGGATTATTGGCATGGCAAAGACCGAAGAAGCAAAGGAACCCGCAGCCAAGGAAGGCAAGGGCAAACTCAAGCTGATCATCCTGCTGGTCGTGGGCTTGCTGCTGGCCGTCGGCCTGTCGGTCGGGGCCACCTGGTTCCTCATGCACAAACCCGCCGAGGCGCCCGCGGACAAGGCCACGGCAGATGCTGCCCACACCAAACCTGCGGCGATCTACGAGCCCCTGACACCCGCCTTCGTGGTCAACTTCAAGCAGAACGGTCGTGATCGCTACATGCAGGTCAGCATCGTCTTGCAGGCGCGGGACAAGGCCGACATGGATGCTCTGAAGGTGCACACGCCGGTCATCCGCAATAATCTGGTCATGCTGTTTTCCGGGCAGCCGTTCGAAACCTTGACCACGCCGATCGGCCAGGAAATGCTTCGCCAGAAAGCTACCGCGAGCGTTCAGGAAGTGGCGCAGAAAGAAGTGGGCAAGCCCGTGATCGACCAGGTGCTCTTCACTAACTTCGTATTGCAGTAGGAACAACTCATGGCCGTACAGGACCTGCTGTCCCAGGACGAGATCGATGCGCTGCTGCATGGCGTCGACGATGGCCTGGTGCAAACCGAAGGCAATGGCGAGCCCGGGGGGATCAGGAGCTACGACCTGACCACTCAGGATCGCATCGTGCGTGGGCGCATGCCGACGCTGGAAATGATCAACGAGCGCTTCGCTCGCTACACCCGCATCAGCATGTTCAATCTGTTGCGTCGTTCTGCCGATGTGGCGGTAGGCGGCGTGCAGGTGATGAAGTTCGGCGAGTACGTGCATTCGCTGTACGTACCGACCAGCCTCAACCTGGTGAAGATCAAGCCGCTGCGCGGCACTGGCCTGTTCATTCTCGATGCCAAGCTGGTGTTCAAGCTGGTCGACAATTTCTTCGGCGGTGACGGCCGCCACGCCAAGATCGAGGGCCGCGAATTCACCCCTACCGAGCTGCGCGTGGTACGCATGGTGCTGGACCAGGCTTTTCTCGACATGAAGGAAGCCTGGCAGGCCATCATGGAAGTCAACTTCGAGTACATCAACTCGGAGGTCAACCCGGCCATGGCCAACATCGTCGGGCCCAGCGAGGCGGTCGTGGTCTCCACCTTCCACATCGAACTCGATGGCGGCGGTGGCGACCTGCACGTGACCATGCCGTACTCGATGATCGAGCCCGTGCGCGAGATGCTCGATGCCGGCTTCCAGTCCGACCTGGACGACCAGGACGAGCGCTGGAGCAAGGCCCTGCGCGAAGATGTCCTGGATGTCAGCGTTCCCCTGAGCGCCACCGTGGCGCGGCGTCAGCTCAAGCTGCGCGATATTCTCCACATGCAGCCCGGCGACGTGATCCCGGTGGAACTGCCGGAAGAGTTGATCCTGCGTGCCAATGGCGTGCCTTCGTTCAAAGCCAAGCTTGGCTCGCACAAAGGCAACCTGGCTTTACAAGTTATCGAACCGATCGAGCGTCGCTGATCGGTTTGACCTGATGATTTAGATGCCCGTCGAGGACCACTGATGGCTGATCAAGATGAGACAATTTCTGCCGAAGACCAGGCGCTCGCCGATGAATGGGCGGCGGCTCTGGATGAGTCCGGGGATGCCGGGCAGGACGATATCGACGCGCTGTTGGCCGCCGATACCCGCGGCAGTTCGAGTTCCTCCCGCCTGCCGATGGAAGAGTTCGGCAGTTCGCCCAAATCGGGTAACGGCCCGGTCACGCTCGAGGGCCCGAACCTCGATGTGATCCTGGATATCCCGGTGACCATTTCCATGGAGGTTGGGGCGACCGATATCAGCATCCGCAATTTGTTGCAGCTCAACCAGGGCTCGGTGATCGAGCTCGACCGTCTGGCCGGCGAAGCGTTGGACGTGCTGGTCAACGGCACCTTGATCGCCCACGGCGAAGTGGTGGTGGTCAACGAGAAGTTCGGCATTCGCCTGACCGACGTGATCAGTCCCAGCGAACGCATCAAGAAGCTGCGGTGATGGGCCGGTTCCTGTGGGCCTTGCTGCTCTTGCCCGTGGTCGCCCTGGCAGCGCCGGAAGTGGCCCCTGCTGCGGCGCCGGTGGTGGCGTCGGGAGGCACTGGCCTGGCCGGTCAGTTGACCCAGACCGTGCTGGGGCTGCTGGCGGTGGTGGCCTTGATCTTCGCCTTGGCGTGGCTGATGCGGCGCGTGCAGCAGGCGGCGCCGCGCCAGGGCCAGGTCATCGACGTGATTGGCGCCAAGGCGCTGGGGCCACGTGATCGGCTGGTGCTGGTGCAGGTGGGCGAGGAGCAGATCCTGCTGGGTGTCAGCCCGGGGCGCATCAGCGCGCTGCACGTGATGAGCATGCCGGTGCAGCCACCCGACCGAACCACCCAGGCCACACCAGAATTCGCCCAGCGCCTGATGGAACTGCTGGGCAAGGACCAGAAGGATAAGAAGTGATGGGTGTGTTGCGCACTGTCCTGCCGCTGGGCCTGCTGTTGGTGGCGCCCCTGGCCATGGCCGCGGATCCGCTGCAGATTCCGGCATTGACCATGACCAGCGGTGCCAACGGCCAGCAGGAGTATTCGGTCAATCTGCAGATCCTGTTGATCATGACGGCGCTGAGTTTCATTCCGGCGTTCGTCATGTTGATGACCAGCTTCACACGTATCATCATCGTCTTTTCCATCCTGCGCCAGGCACTGGGCCTGCAACAGACGCCGTCCAACCAGCTGTTGACCGGCATGGCGCTGTTCTTGACCATGTTCATCATGGCGCCGGTGTTCGACAAGGTGAACCAGCAGGCCCTGCAACCTTATCTGAGTGAGCAGCTCAGCGCCCAGGATGCCGTGGCACGCGCCGAAGGCCCGATCAAGGATTTCATGCTGGCACAGACCCGGCAGAGCGACCTGGAGCTGTTCATGCGGCTGTCCAAGCGCACCGACATCGCCAGCGCCGACCAGGCGCCGCTGACCATCCTGGTGCCGGCGTTCGTCACCTCCGAGCTGAAAACGGCGTTCCAGATCGGCTTCATGATCTTCATTCCGTTCCTGATCATCGACCTGGTGGTCGCCAGTGTGCTGATGGCCATGGGTATGATGATGCTGTCGCCATTGATCATCTCGCTGCCGTTCAAGATCATGCTGTTCGTGCTGGTCGATGGTTGGGCGCTGATCATCGGGACCCTGGCCGGGAGTTTCGGTGGTGTATGACTTTGCCTTTCACAGGAGCGTGAATCCATGACCCCGGAAGTCGCCGTCGACCTGTTTCGCGAAGCGCTGTGGCTGACCACCGTGATGGTCGCGATCCTGGTTTTGCCGAGTCTGATCGTCGGCCTGATCATCGCCATGTTCCAGGCCGCCACGCAGATCAACGAACAGACCCTGAGCTTCCTCCCGCGCCTGCTGGTCATGCTGGTGACGCTGATCGTCATCGGGCCATGGATGGTGCGCACCTTCATGGAGTACATCACTACCCTGTACTCCAATATTCCGCAGGTGATCGGCTGATGCAGCCGCTGCTGCAATTGACCGATGCGCAGATCGGCGGCTGGGTGGCCAGCTTCATCCTGCCGCTGTTCCGCGTGGCCTCGATGCTGATGACCATGCCGATCTTCGGCACCCAGGTACTGCCGCAGCGCGTGCGCCTGTATGTGGCCGTGGCCATTACCGTGGTCATCGTGCCGGGATTGCCGCCGGCGCCCACGGTGGATGCGATCAGCGGCCAGGCGCTGCTGCTGGTGGCCGAACAGATCATCATCGGCGCGCTGTTCGGTTTCTCGCTGCAGTTCCTGTTCCAGGCCTTTACCGTTGCCGGGCAGATTCTCGCGATCCAGATGGGCATGGCCTTCGCGTCCATGGTCGACCCCACCAACGGCGTGTCCGTGGCCGTGATCGGCCAGTTCTTCAGCATGCTGGTGACCCTGGTGTTCCTGTCCATGAACGGCCATCTGGTGGTGTTCGAGGTGCTCACCGAGAGCTTCACCACGCTGCCCATCGGCGGCGGCCTGCTGACCGCGCACTACTGGGACGTGGTGCTGCGCATGGGCTGGGTGCTGGGCGCCGGGGTGTTGCTGGTGCTGCCTGCCATCACAGCCTTGCTGGTGGTCAACATTGCCTTCGGCGTGATGACCCGCGCGGCGCCTCAACTGAACATCTTTTCCATCGGTTTCCCGCTGACCCTGGTGCTGGGGATGTTCATCCTGTGGGTCAGCCTGGGCGACATTCTCAACCAGTATCAGCCGCTGGCGGCCAACGCCTTGCAGTGGCTGCGCGAATTGGCGCGAGCGGAGTAGGCAATGGCCGAAAGCGAAAGCGGTGCGGACAAGACAGAAGACCCCACGGACAAGCGCAAGAAGGATTCGCGCGAGAAGGGCGAGATCGCCCGTTCCAAGGAGCTCAACACGCTGGCAGTGATGGTCGCCGGGTGCGGCGCGCTGCTGGCGTTCGGCGGCCATCTGGCGCAAAGCCTGCTGGAACTGATGCGCAGCAACTTCACCTTGAGCCGCGAGGTGTTGCTCGATGAGCGCTACATGGGCATTTTTCTGCTGCAGTCGGGCAAGGTGGCGATTCTGGCGACCCAGCCGATTCTGGTGACCTTGCTGCTGGCGGCGCTGATCGGCCCGGTCGCGCTGGGCGGCTGGTTGTTCGCCGCCAGCTCCATGGCTCCCAAGTTCAGCCGCATGAACCCGGCCGCCGGCCTCAAGCGCATGTTCTCCATGCATGCATTGACCGAATTGCTGAAGGCGCTGGCCAAGTTCGCCATCACCCTGATCGTTGCCATGATGGTGCTGGCCAAAGACCGTACCGACCTGCTTGCGATTGCCAACGAGCCGCTGGAAATGGCGATCATCCACAGCGTGCAGCTGGTCGGCTGGAGCGCCTTGTGGATGTCCTGTGGGCTGGCGTTGATTGCCGCCGTGGACGTGCCGTTCCAGCTCTACAGCAGCAAACAGAAGCTGATGATGACCAAACAGGAGGTCAAGGACGAGCACAAGGACTCCGAAGGCCGGCCCGAGGTAAAGGGGCGGGTACGCCAGTTGCAGCGCGAAATGTCGCAGCGCCGGATGATGACGGCGATTCCCGAAGCGGACGTGATCATCACCAACCCGACTCACTACGCGGTGGCGTTGAAATACGATCCGGAGAAGGGCAATGCGCCGGTATTGCTGGCCAAGGGCTCGGACTTCATTGCCTTGAAGATTCGCGAGATCGGCAACGAGCATCGCATCCAGGTGCTGGAGTCACCGGCCCTGGCGCGTTCGATCTTCTATTCCACCGAGATCGAACAGCAGATTCCTGCGGGGTTGTACCTGGCGGTGGCGCAGGTGCTTGCCTATGTCTACCAGATCCGCCAGTACCAGGCCGGGCGAGGCAAGCGTCCCGACCCGTTGCAGGACCTGCCGATCCCGCCGGATCTACAGCGGGACAGTTAGACCGCGTCGCGCCCACTGTGGGAGCGGGCTCTGCCCGCGAAGGCCGCGCCCCCGATAGATCGATTTCACTCCATCTCGGCAGCCCCTCGATAATCTTTAACCCCCCTCCGACAAAAGTTGGACCCCTTCTTGCACTACCCCTTGGCAAGACGCCTGGCGCGTCAAAAGTTCGCTTGGGGAAGTGGGGAATGTCGGTGGATCGCTCTCAATTAATCAACACCGCTCGCAGCAACATCGTCGGCCTTGGCCGCGGCAACCTTGGCGTGCCGCTGCTGTTGCTGGTGATGCTGGCGATGATGATGCTGCCGATCCCGGCACTGCTGCTGGACGTGTTCTTCACCTTCAACATCGCCTTGTCCATCGTCGTGCTGCTGGTGTGCGTGTACGCGCTGCGTCCGCTGGACTTCGCCGTGTTCCCGACCATCCTGCTGGTGGCCACGCTGCTGCGCCTTGCGCTCAACGTGGCGTCGACGCGGGTGATCATGCTGCACGGCCAGGAAGGCCATGCCGCCGCAGGTAAAGTGGTCCAGGCATTCGGTGAGGTGGTGATCGGCGGTAACTACATCGTCGGTATCGTGGTGTTCGCCATCCTCATGATCATCAACTTCGTGGTGGTCACCAAGGGCGCCGGGCGCATCTCCGAAGTGAGCGCGCGGTTCACCCTGGATGCCATGCCCGGCAAGCAGATGGCCATCGACGCCGACCTCAACGCCGGCCTCATCGATCAGAACCAGGCCAAGGCGCGTCGTACCGAAGTGGCCGCCGAAGCCGAGTTCTACGGCTCGATGGACGGTGCCAGCAAATTCGTCCGTGGCGACGCCATCGCCGGTCTGCTGATCCTGTTCATCAACCTGATCGGCGGCATGCTGGTGGGCATGCTGCAACACAACATGCCATTCGCCGAGGCAGGCAAGGTGTACGCCCTGTTGACCATCGGTGACGGCCTGGTCGCTCAGTTGCCATCGCTGTTGCTGTCCACCGCGGCAGCCATCATGGTGACCCGTGCTTCGGGCTCCGAGGAGATGGGCAAGCAGATCCAGCGGCAGATGTTCGCTTCGCCCAAGGCACTGGCCGTCTCCGGCGCGCTGATGGTGATCATGGGCATGGTGCCCGGAATGCCGCACATGGCCTTTATCACCCTGGGTGCCATCGCCGGTGGTGGTGCCTACCTTTTGTGGAAAAAGCAGAACGACGTCAAGGTCCAGGCCCAGGCCGAAGTGCAGCGCCAACAAGAGCTGCTGCCTTCACCGACGCGCACCCAGGAAACCAAGGAACTGGGCTGGGATGACGTGACGCCCATCGACATGATCGGCCTGGAAGTTGGCTACCGTTTGATCCCGCTGGTGGACCGCAATCAAGGCGGCCAATTGCTGGCGCGGATCAAGGGCGTACGCAAGAAGCTGTCCCAGGACCTGGGCTTCCTGATGCCTACCGTGCATATTCGCGACAACCTCGACCTGGCGCCCAGCGCCTATCGTTTGACGCTCATGGGGGTGATCCTCGCCGAAGCCGAGATTTACCCGGATCGCGAGCTGGCAATCAACCCCGGGCAGGTGTTCGGCTCGTTGAACGGCATCACCGCCAAGGATCCGGCGTTTGGTCTGGACGCGGTCTGGATCGACGTCAACCTGCGCAGCCAGGCGCAGTCGCTGGGCTACACGGTGGTCGATGCCAGTACGGTAGTGGCCACGCACTTGAACCAGATTCTGCAGAAGCATGCCCATGAGCTGATCGGCCACGAAGAAGTGCAACAATTGCTGCAAGTTCTGGCAAAAGGATCGCCCAAGCTGGCCGAAGAGCTGGTTCCGGGCATCCTTTCGCTGTCTTCGCTGCTCAAGGTCCTGCAGGCCCTGCTGGCTGAGCAGGTACCCGTACGCGACATCCGCAGCATCGCAGAAGCCATCGCCAACAACGGGCATCGGAGTCAAGATACCGCCGCGCTGGTTCAGGCCGTCAGGGTCGGTTTGTCCCGCGCAATCGTGCAAAGCATTGTAGGCATTGAGTCGGAGCTGCCTGTCATCACGCTGGAACCAAGGTTGGAACAGATATTGCTAAATAGTCTTCAGAAGGCTGGTCAGGGTCAGGAAGAAGGCGTTTTGCTGGAACCGAGCATGGCGGAAAAACTGCAGAGATCCCTGATCGATGCGGCGCAGCGGCAGGAGATGCAGGGCCAACCGGTGATACTGCTGGTAGCCGGTCCGGTCCGCGCGATGCTGTCACGTTTCGGTCGCCTGGCGATCCCCAACCTTCACGTACTGGCCTATCAGGAAATCCCTGATAACAAGCAAGTCACCATCGTTGCGACAGTAGGGCCCAACGGCTGAGGTAGTGGGTTATGCAAGTGAAGCGATTTTTCGCCGCCGACATGCGTCAGGCCATGAAATTGGTCCGCGATGAGCTGGGCGCCGACGCTGCCATCATTGGCAACCGTCGCATCGCCGGCGGCGTCGAGCTGACCGCAGCGCTGGACTACAAGCTGTCGGCCCTGGCGCCGCGCGTGCCCAACCTGGAGTTGGAAGAAGAGCTGCGCAAGACCCAATCGCGGATCGTTTCGGCCCAGGCCGAGCTGAGCACCCGTGGCGAGAGCGATGCGGCTACCAACCGCCAGCTGGTTGCCGGCCTGCCGTTGACCGCCGCCGAGCCGCTGGTCGAGCCGCGTCGCGAAGAGCCCCCGCGTGTGCAGGTGGCCCCCGCGCCACAGCCTGCCGTCGACCAACGTCTTTTCGATTCCATGCGTTCCGAACTCAACGGTTTGCGCCAACTGCTGGAAGTGCAGCTGGGCTCCCTGGCCTGGACCCAGCTGCAAGGCTGCAAGCCGGCGCAGGCGAATCTGTGGCGTCGTTTGCAGCGCATCGGCTTGTCCGGCCCGATCGCTCGCGAGCTGCTCAGCCTGACCAGCGAAATCAACGAACCTCGGCAGGCATGGCGGATGCTGCTGGCGCACTTGGCGCGTATGATCCGTACACCGGAAGTGGAACCGCTCGAAGAAGGTGGCGTGATCGCCATGGTCGGCCCGGCTGGCATGGGCAAGACCACCACTCTGGCCAAGCTGGCGGCCCGTTATGTGCTCAAGTACGGTTCCCAGAGCGTGGCGCTGGTGAGCATGGACAGCTTTCGCATCGGTGCCCAGGAACAACTCAAGACCCTGGGCCGCATTCTCAATGTATCGGTGACTCAGGTCGATCCGGGCCAGTCATTGGTACAAGCCCTGGAACCCCTGCTGCGCAAGCGCGTGGTATTGATCGACACCGCTGGCCTGCAAGCCAGCGATCCGGCCCTGCGCATGCAGCTCGAAAGCCTGGCCGGACGCGGGATCAATGCGCGCAATTACCTCGTGCTGGCTACTACCAGCCAGAAGCAGGTGCTCAGCGCGGCGTACCATAGCTACAAGCGTTGCGGTCTGGCCGGGTGCATCCTGACCAAACTGGATGAAACGGCCTGTCTCGGCGAAGTGCTGAGCCTGGCCATCAGTCAGGAACTGCCGATTGCCTATCTTACCGATGGGCCGCGCATTCCCGATGACTTGCATTTGCCGCGCCGGCACCAGTTGGTCAGCCGCGCAGTGAGCGTGCAAATGCAAGAAGAGCCCAGCGAAGAGGCCATGGCCGATATGTTCGCGGGTCTCTACCACAGCCCCGACAAGCGAGTTGGCTGAGGTGAAGAACGTTATGCAAGCACACTCTTCCTGCATCGTAGGGTTGCCAGGAAACACTCGAGCAATCGAACTGGCAGCCACTCGTGTGGCCTCGGTCTAGACAAGGTAAAGAACGAACATGGGCAGCATGCATCCCGTACAGGTGATCGCGGTGACCGGCGGCAAAGGTGGCGTCGGCAAGACTAATGTGTCAGTGAACTTGTCCCTGGCGTTGGCCGAGCTCGGCCGCCGGGTCATGTTGCTGGACGCCGACCTTGGCCTGGCCAACGTCGACGTGTTGTTGGGCCTGACCCCCAAGCGCACCCTGGCCGATGTGATCGAAGGTCGCTGCGAACTACGCGACGTGATGTTGCAGGGCCCCGGCGGCATCCGTGTCGTGCCGGCAGCCTCGGGTACCCAGAGCATGGTGCAGTTGAGCCCGGCCCAGCATGCCGGCCTGATCCAGGCCTTCAGCGATGTGGGCGACAACCTCGACGTACTGATCATCGACACCGCCGCCGGTATCGGCGAATCGGTAGTGAGCTTTGTCCGCGCCGCCCAGGAAGTCCTGCTGGTGGTATGCGACGAGCCCACCTCGATCACCGATGCCTACGCCTTGATCAAGCTGCTCAACCGCGATTACGGCATGAACCGCTTCCGGGTCCTGGCCAACATGGCGCAGAGCCCCCAGGAAGGGCGCAATCTGTTCGCCAAGTTGACCAAGGTGACCGATCGCTTCCTCGACGTTGCCCTGCAGTACGTCGGCGCCGTGCCCTACGATGAGTCGGTGCGCAAGGCCGTGCAGAAGCAGCGCGCCGTGTACGAGGCGTTCCCCCGTTCCAAATGCTCGCTGGCCTTCAAGGCGATCGCGCAGAAAGTAGACACCTGGCCTTTGCCGGCCAACCCCCGTGGCCACCTGGAGTTCTTCGTCGAACGCCTGGTCCAGCAAACCAGCGCAGGGCCCGTATCATGAGTGCCAGCGGATACCGTATGTACAGCAAGGCGTCGCGCGACTCGCAGCAGCATCAGCTGATCGAGCAATACGCGCCGCTGGTCAAGCGTATCGCCTATCACCTGCTGGCGCGTCTGCCAGCCAGCGTGCAGGTGGAAGACCTGATCCAGGCCGGCATGATCGGTCTGCTGGAGGTCTCGACCAAGTACGACTCGAGCAAGGGGGCCAGTTTCGAGACCTACGCCGGTATTCGTATCCGCGGCGCCATGCTCGACGAAGTGCGCAAGGGCGACTGGGCGCCGCGTTCGGTGCACCGCAATACCCGCATGGTCAGTGATGCCATTCGCCGAATCGAGTCGAAAACCGGTCGCGACGCTAAAGATCACGAGATCGCTGCCGAACTTAGTCTGAGTCTGGATGATTACTACGGGATCCTGAACGATACCTTGGGCAGCCGCTTGTTCAGCTTCGACGATCTGCTGCAGGACGGTGAGCACGAGGGCCTGCACGAAGACGGCGCCAGCGGTTCGCTGGAGCCCTCGCGGGATCTCGAGGACGAACGCTTTCAAGGCGCGCTGGCCGAGGCCATCGCCAACCTGCCCGAGCGCGAGAAGCTGGTCCTGTCGTTGTATTACGACGAAGAGCTGAACCTCAAGGAAATCGGCGAGGTACTGGGTGTCAGCGAGTCGCGGGTAAGCCAGTTGCACAGCCAGTGCGCGGCGCGACTTCGCGGGCGCCTGGGGGAATGGCGGGCACGCTGAAGGAACGGCAAGACCGGTGCGGGCTTTGTCGCGGGCAGAGCCCGCTCCCACAAAGGCCGAGACTGTGGGAGCGGGCTCTGCCCGCGAAGAGGCCTGCAGGCGTAGCGCGTGTAGGCGATCTGCAGCGGCAAGTGGCTCAGGCGAATTCGATTGTTATGCACGTCCAGGGGCTGGGCGTGTTCAAGACTGCTGGAGGTCTAATTGGACAAGAACATGAAAATCCTCATCGTCGACGATTTCTCGACGATGCGGCGCATCATCAAGAACCTGCTGCGTGACCTGGGCTTCACCAACACCGCCGAGGCCGATGATGGCAACACCGCCTTGCCGATGTTGCACAGCGGCAACTTCGATTTTCTCGTCACCGACTGGAACATGCCTGGCATGTCCGGCATCGACCTGCTGCGCCAGGTGCGCGCCGACGATCGCCTCAAGCACCTCCCGGTGCTGATGGTCACCGCCGAGGCCAAGCGCGAGCAGATCATCGAAGCCGCCCAGGCCGGGGTCAACGGGTATGTGGTCAAGCCTTTCACTGCGCAAGTGCTGAAAGAAAAAATCGAAAAGATTTTCGAGCGCGTCAATAGCTGAAGTCTGCAATGGGGGCGCAATGGACCACAAACAAAGCACGTTGGGGGACTTCGAGTCGACCCTGAAAAAACACGCAGTGGAGCTGGTCGACAGCCTTGAAAAAGGCCGTTTCGGCGACGCGGTGCAATTGATCCACGAACTGAACCAGACCCGCGATCGCGGCCTGTATCAGGAAGTGGGCAAGCTTACGCGCGAGCTGCACAGCGCAATCGTCAGTTTCCAGATCGATCCGAACATCCCCCAGGCCGAAGAGGTTTCGCAGATCACCGATGCGACCGAACGTCTGTCGTATGTGGTACGCCTGACCGAAAACGCGGCCAACCGCACCATGGATCTGGTCGAGCAGAGCACCCCGGTGCTCAATACGCTGAGTGCCGAAGCCAGTGCCTTGAGCGCCGACTGGCAGCGCTTCATGCGCCGCGAAGTGGCCGCCGACGAGTTCCGCGAACTGGCGCGCCGGGTCGACAGCTTCCTGACCCGCAGCGAGCAGGGCAATCGCGAAGTCGCCAGCCACCTCAACGACATCGTGCTGGCCCAGGATTATCAGGACCTCACCGGCCAGGTCATCAAGCGTGTCACCGCGCTGGTCACCGAAGTGGAGAGCAACCTGCTCAAACTGGTCCTGATGGCCAGCCAGGTCGATCGCTTCGCCGGCATCCAGCATGATCACGAACAGCTCCGCGCCGAAAAAGATCAAGAAAAACATCCCGCCAAGGGTGAAGGTCCGCAGATCCATGCCGATAAACGTGAAGACGTCGTATCCGGTCAGGACGATGTCGACGATCTGCTGTCCAGTCTGGGCTTCTAGGCCATCGCCTGCGCCTGACTGTGTTGACCGTTAATCACGTATTCCAGGGAGCATCCACATGAGCTTCGGCGCCGACGAAGAAATCCTTCAGGATTTCCTGGTAGAGGCCGGCGAAATTCTCGAGCAACTGTCCGAACAACTGGTCGAGCTGGAAAGCCGTCCCGATGATGCCGACTTGCTCAATGCAATTTTTCGCGGTTTTCACACTGTAAAAGGCGGCGCCGGCTTCCTCCAGCTCAACGAGCTGGTGGAGTGCTGCCATATCGCCGAGAACGTCTTCGACATCTTGCGCAAAGGTGAGCGCCGGGTCGACGCCGAACTAATGGATGTCGTTCTCGAAGCGCTGGACGCGGTCAACGGCATGTTCACCGAGGTGCGTGAACGCTCTCCGGTCACGCCGGCCAGCCCCCAGTTGCTCGATGCCCTGGCGCGCCTGGCCGAACCGGCTGCGGCGGTCGTTGCGCCGTCCGTGGCGGTGCCCGTTGCGGCGCCAGCCTCGACGCCGGGCGAAGACATCACCGACAGCGAGTTCGAGCAATTGCTCGATTCCTTGAGCGCGGCCAAAGCGCAGGCCGCCGCGCCCACCGCGTCCGCTGCTGCACAGCACGGCGCGGCCAGCGACGATATCACCGACGACGAATTCGAGTCGCTGCTCGACCAGCTGCACGGCAAGGGTCAGTTCGCGGTCGATGCGCTGGCGCCGGCTGCGGCATCGCCAGCCGCTTCGACGCAGGCTGCCGTGGGTGCGTCTGGCGACGAGATCACCGACGACGAGTTCGAGGCGCTGCTCGACCAGTTGCATGGCAAGGGTACGTTCACTGCCGATGCGGTCACGCCACCGCCTGCCCAGGCGCAGGCTCCCACGAGCGACCAGATCACCGACGACGAGTTCGAATCACTGCTCGACCAACTGCATGGCAAGGGCAAGTTCAGCGATGTCGCCAGCCTGCCCGAGACGCAGCCGGCTCCGGCCGCGCCCGCGCCGGTGGCGGCACCGCGCAAGGTCGAGGCAGCCCCTGCACGTGCACCGGTGGCCGAGAAACCGGTTGCCAGCGAAGCCGAGACGACCGTACGCGTCGATACCGCGCGCCTGGACGAAATCATGAACATGGTCGGCGAGCTGGTGCTGGTGCGTAACCGCCTGGTGCGCCTGGGCGCCAACAGCAGCGACGAAGCCATGTCCAAGGCAGTCTCGAACCTCGACGTGGTGACGGCCGACCTGCAGACGGCCGTCATGAAGACGCGCATGCAGCCGATCAAGAAGGTCTTCGGGCGTTTCCCGCGGCTGGTCCGCGACCTGGCCCGGCAGTTGAAGAAGGAAATCAACCTGGAACTGGTCGGTGAAGAAACCGACCTGGACAAGAATCTGGTCGAGGCCCTGGCCGACCCGTTGGTGCACTTGGTGCGCAACGCCGTCGACCACGGCATCGAGACGCCGGAAGAGCGCGAACGCAACGGCAAGGCGCGCGGTGGGCGCGTGGTGTTGTCGGCGGAGCAGGAAGGCGACCATATCCTCTTGTCGATCAGCGATGACGGCAAGGGCATGGACCCTGCGGTCCTGCGCGCCAAGGCCGTGGAAAAGGGCCTGATGGACCGCGACGCCGCCGACCGCCTCAGCGAGTCCGACTGCTACAACCTGATTTTCGCGCCGGGCTTTTCCACCAAGACGGAAATTTCCGACGTGTCGGGCCGCGGCGTCGGCATGGACGTGGTCAAGACCAAGATCAGCCAGCTGAACGGCTCGATCAACATCTACTCGGCCAAGGACCAGGGCTCGAAGATCGTCATCAAGGTGCCGCTGACCCTGGCAATCATGCCGACGCTGATGGTGATGCTGGGCAACCAGGCGTTCGCCTTCCCGCTGGTCAACGTCAACGAGATCTTCCACCTGGACCTCTCGCGCACCAACGTCGTCGATGGCCAGGAAGTGGTCATCGTGCGCGACAAGGCGCTGCCGTTGTTCTACCTCAAGCGCTGGCTGGTCAAGTCGGCGGCCCACGAGGAGCAGGGCGAGGGCCACGTGGTCATCCTGTCGGTCGGCACCCAACGCATCGGTTTCGTGGTCGACCAACTGGTCGGGCAGGAAGAAGTGGTGATCAAGCCGCTGGGCAAGATGCTGCAGGGCACGCCCGGCATGTCCGGCGCGACCATCACCGGTGACGGCCGAATCGCCTTGATCCTCGATGTACCGAGCATGCTCAAGCGCTACGCCGCACGGCGTATCTGATCGTAGTGGAGTGTTTATGGCAGTCAAGGTCCTGGTGGTGGATGATTCCGGTTTTTTCCGCCGCCGCGTCTCGGAAATTCTTTCGTCGGACCCCACCATCCAGGTGGTCGGGACCGCTACCAATGGCCGCGAAGCGATCGATCAGGCCCTGGCGCTCAAACCCGATGTGATCACCATGGACTACGAGATGCCGATGATGGACGGCATCACTGCCGTGCGTCATATCATGCAGCGCTGTCCCACCCCGGTCCTGATGTTTTCCTCCCTCACCCACGAGGGCGCGCGGGTAACCCTCGACGCCCTCGACGCGGGGGCGGTGGATTACCTGCCGAAGAATTTCGAAGACATTTCTCGCAACCCCGAGAAGGTCAAGCAGATGCTCTGCGAGAAGATCCACACACTCTCGCGCAGCAACCGCCGGCTGGGTGCGCACATGGCCACGCCCGCTCCGGCGCTCGCGGCCGCGGCCTCTCCAGCCGCCTTGACACCGTCGCGGCCCGTGCCGACGCGTACGCCCGCACCGGTGACGCCGGTGCGGGCGCCGGCGCCGACCGCCAGCAGTGCGACGCCGCGGCGCAAGCCTTACAAACTGGTGGCCATCGGCACTTCCACCGGAGGGCCGGTGGCGCTTCAGCGCGTGCTGACCCAGCTGCCGGCACATTTTCCAACGCCGATCGTGCTCGTCCAGCACATGCCGGCCGCCTTCACTCGCGCGTTCGCCGAGCGCCTCGACAAGCTGTGCCGGATCAGCGTCAAGGAAGCCGAGGACGGCGACGTGCTGCGTCCCGGGCTGGCATTGCTGGCGCCCGGCGGCAAGCAGATGATGATCGACGGCCGCGGCGCGGTGAAGATTCTGCCCGGTGACGAGCGCCTGAACTACAAACCCTGCGTGGACATCACGTTTGGTTCGGCGGCCAAGTCCTACGGCGACAAGGTCCTGGCGGTAGTGCTTACCGGCATGGGCGCCGACGGTCGAGAGGGCGCGCGCCTGCTCAAGCAGGGCGGCAGTCACATCTGGGCCCAGGACGAAGCAAGCTGCGTGATCTACGGCATGCCCATGGCCATCGTCAAGGCTGGCCTGGCCGACGCCATCTACAGCCTCGACGACATTGGCCGGCACCTGGTCGAGGCGTGCGGCTGATGGATGTACTCAGCCTGATCGGGATCATCCTCGCGTTCGTTGCCATCATCGGTGGCAATTTTCTCGAGGGTGGCCACCTGTCGGCGCTGCTCAATGGTCCTGCCGCGCTGATCGTGGTCGGTGGCACGCTGGCGGCGGCGCTGATCCAGTCACCCATGAGCGCTTTCAAGCGCGCACTGCACAATGTGCGCTGGATTCTATTTCCGCCCAGGATCGACATGGCCGGCGGTATCGATCGTGTGGTGAACTGGAGCCTGGTCTCGCGCAAGGAAGGCTTGCTCGGGCTGGAAGCCAGTGCCGAAGCCGAGCCCGACGACTACGCGCGAAAGGGGCTTCAGTTGCTGGTCGATGGCGCCGAGGCCGCGGCCATCCGCAGCGTGCTCGAAGTCGATCTGTACAACCGTGAAACCCGTGATTTGCAGGCGGCCAAGGTGTTCGAAAGCATGGGTGGCTATGCGCCCACCATCGGCATCATCGGTGCGGTGATGGGCTTGATCCACGTCATGGGCAACCTGGCCGACCCCAGCCAGCTGGGCAACGGCATCGCGGTGGCGTTCGTGGCGACCATCTACGGTGTAGCCAGCGCCAACCTGCTTTTGCTGCCGGTGGCGCACAAGCTCAAGGCGCTCGCCCAGCGTCAGGCGGCCTATCGGGAAATGCTGCTCGAAGGGCTGCTGTCCATCGCCGAAGGTGAGAACCCACGCTCGATCGAAATGAAGCTGCAAGGCTACCTCGACTAGGAGAGCATGGCATGGCCCGTCGTCGTCGCCTAGAAGAGCCGGAAAACCACGAACGCTGGCTGGTGTCCTACGCCGATTTCATCACCCTGCTGTTCGCTTTCTTCGTGGTGATGTATTCGATCTCGTCGGTCAACGAAGGCAAGTACAAGGTCTTGTCGCAGGCGCTGGTGGGGGTGTTCAGCGACCCGGACCGTAGCGTCAGGCCCATCCCGATCGGCGAGGAGCGACCCTTGACCACCCGTCCTGTGCAGCCGCTGGTCACCGACAGCGAGCAATCGGAAGCGGCCATCGGCGAGGCGGTCGACCCATTGCAGACCATTGCCGACAATGTCCGTCAGGCGTTCGGCGACCTGATTGCTTCGGATCAACTGACCGTGCGCGGCAACGAGCTGTGGATCGAGATCGAACTCAAGTCCAGCCTGCTGTTCGGCAGTGGCGATGCCATGCCCAGCGACATGGCGTTCGCCATCGTCGACAAGGTGGCGGGCATTCTCAAGCCCTTCGACAATCCGGTTCATGTCGAGGGTTTCACCGACAACCTGCCCATCAGCACTGCGCAGTTCCCGACCAACTGGGAGTTGTCGACCGCTCGGGCAGCGAGCATCGTGCGCATGATGGCCATGGAAGGCATCGACCCGCGGCGCATGGCGGCGGTCGGTTATGGTGAGTTCCAGCCGGTGGCCGACAACGCCAGCGCCGATGGACGGGGGCGCAACCGTCGGGTGGTGCTGGTCATTTCGCGCAACCTTGACGTGCGTCGCAGCATCACCAGTTCTGGCAGCGCCAACGCCCAGCCGGATGCAGCATTGCGCCGGGCTGGCACACAAACTGCAAAGACGCCCTTAACCGTGCCGTCCGCGCCTGGGTCTGTCAAAAGTCCGCCGCCCGGCCCATAACCCGAAAGCTTCACTATCTCGGTAGTGCGCCGTTTACCGAGGGGAAACCATCACCATGAGAGTCTGGGCAGTAGCCAATCAAAAAGGCGGGGTAGGCAAGACCACGACTTCGATCGCCTTGGCCGGTTTGCTCGCCGAGGCGGGCAAGCGCGTGGTCATGGTCGATCTCGATCCGCATGGCTCGATGACCAGTTATTTCGGGCACAACCCCGATGAACTGGCGCACAGCTGTTACGACCTGTTCCTGCACAAGGGCGCCGTGCCGCCAGGCCTGGCTCATCAACTGCTGCTGCCGACCGGCGAGGCCAACGTCTCGTTGCTGCCTTCGAGCACCGCACTGGCGACGCTGGAGCGCCAGCAACCTGGGCAGAGTGGCCTAGGCCTGGTGATTGCCAAGACCCTGGCGCAACTGTGGCAGGATTTCGACTACGCCGTGATCGACAGCCCGCCGCTGCTGGGCGTGCTCATGGTCAATGCATTGGCGGCAAGCCAGCAACTGGTAATCCCGGTACAGACCGAGCACCTGGCAGTCAAAGGCCTGGAGCGCATGGTCAGCACCTTGACCATGATCAACCGTTCGCGCCGTCAGGCCCTGCCATACAGCATCGTTCCGACGTTGTTCGACCGTCGTACCCAGGCGTCGCTGAGCACCCTGCGCACCTTGCGCGACGATTACCCGCAGCACATATGGCCGGGTTACATCCCGGTCGACACGCGTCTGCGCGACGCCAGCCGGGCCGGACAGACACCCTCGCGCTTCGACGGCAAGAGCCGGGCCGTGGTCGCCTACCGGGCCTTGCTCAAGCATTTGCTGGCCCAACAACTCGTCGCGCAGGTAGCCTGATGAACCGTCCCGTCGATATTGCCCAACGGCCCCAGGTGGCCTTGCAGTCCTACCTGGACGGCCTGTTGCATGAAGCCACCGAGGCGTTCGAAGCGCTGGATCTCGACGCCGGCCTGGACAGACTCGACGAGTTCCAGGCAGCCGTGCTCGAGGAACAGGTGCGCGATGCTGCAAGCCTGCAGCCGGTACCAGTGCCAGTGCCGGTGCCAGTGCTTTCGCCGCCGGTGCAGGGGCAGGTGCCCACGCCCATTGCCGACTTAATCCCGTCGGCCGAGTCGGCGCTGGTCGCACCGGTGGTCGATGTCCATCTGCCGTCGGCAAGTCTGCAGCCGCTCTCGGTAACCGTAGATGGCCGCCCCAGCTGGGCCGCCGAGCCGTTCGAGTGCCTACTGTTCGACGTTGCCGGGCTGACCCTGGCCGTGCCGCTGGTGTGCCTGGGTTCGATCTATGCATTGGCTGGCCAGACCCTGACGCCATTGTTCGGCCAGCCCGACTGGTTTCTCGGCATCCTGCCCAGCAACAGTGGCAACCTGAAAGTGCTCGACACCGCGCGCTGGGTGATGCCCGATCGCTACCGCGACGATTTCCGCCAGGGGTTGCAGTACGTGATTTCGGTGCAGGGCTACGAGTGGGGTCTGGCCGTGCATCAGGTCAGCCGCTCGCTGCGCCTGGACCCCAACGAGATCAAGTGGCGCAGTCAGCGCGGCCAGCGGCCATGGCTGGCGGGAACCGTCATCGAACACATGTGCGCGCTGCTGGACGTCGCCGAACTGGCCGAGCTGATCGCCAGTGGCGGCGCACGCCATCTGCGTCCAGTCGCCTCGGCGCCAGGCAAGCCTGCCGCCACCACCGCTATCGTCAAGAATTGAATGAACACGCCGCCGTCATGGCATTTGAGGGGTTAGTAGCATGAAGAAGTCGTCCGCCCAAGGTTCCGAAGATCCGATCCTGCAGTGGGTCACCTTCCGTCTGGACAATGAAACCTACGGCATCAATGTGATGCAGGTGCAGGAAGTGTTGCGCTACACCGAAATCGCACCGGTGCCGGGTGCGCCCAGCTACGTGCTGGGTATCATCAACCTGCGCGGTAACGTGGTCACGGTGATCGATACGCGTCAGCGCTTCGGTCTGGATTCCAGCGATGTCAGCGACAATACGCGCATCGTCATCATCGAGGCCGACAAGCAGGTGGTAGGGATTCTGGTCGACAGCGTCGCCGAGGTGGTCTACCTGCGCCAGTCCGAAGTCGAAACGGCGCCCAACGTCGGTAACGACGAGTCGGCCAAGTTCATCCAGGGCGTGTGCAATAAGAATGGCGAACTGCTGATTCTTGTCGAGCTGGACAAGATGATGTCCGAAGAAGAGTGGTCCGAGCTGGAGAATATCTGATTGATCTTCGAGGTTGCAGTCGTCCTGCTGGCGGTGCTGTGGGTTGGAACGGTTTCGCTGTTCCTGTCCTACCAGAAAAGCCAGCGCCTGCTGGCTGCTGAACAGGCGGCAGGCGATGCGCTGCGCGATCAGCGGCTGCGCGAGCTGACCAAGCGCCTGGACGATTACCAGAATCTCAACGTGCGCCTGGGCGAAGCACTGCACGAGTTGCGCGCGGTGGTTGGGCCATTGCCGGAGAAGCTGGCCCAGCTCGAGCAACGCGACCCCGGCAGCCTGTCGTTTGCCCAGGCGGGCAAGCTGGTGGCCATGGGCGCGTCGGTGGATGAGCTGACCCAGGCCTGCGGCCTCACCCAGGCCGAGGCCGAGCTGATGAGCAAACTGCACCGCGGCTGATCGCCCAGCGCCTGTTGCTCGTCAGCATCCGGCGGTGTCACTCAGGTGTGGGTCCAGCTCAGGCTGCTGCCTACCCGCGAAAAGCGGTTGAGTGGTGTGAGTGTCCGATACGCATCGTTGAACCCCGACCAGTCGAGGACGCCGTTGATGTCGCGGATCGGCAACGCCGCCAGGTTCCACGCCTCGCGGTACTGCGCCAGCTCAAGCAACCGCTGGCTGATGGTGTGGTTGAGTGCACCGGGCCCGCTGATGTGGTTCAAGGTAATGGCATAACGCTGGAAGCCTTCGGGATCGGTTGCCCGATCCGGACGGCTATCGTAGAACCGTGGCTGCGCCTCGAAGCGCTCCAGCATCGTTTGCGACACTGCATCCAGGGTCGGATTGCCCGCGTGGCTGCCGATCATGCTGTTGCCGAACTGGATGTTCATGCCCAGGGTTTCATTGGACAGGGGCACCGAAAGGATCAGGCCTCGGTCCGACGTGCGCAGCGGTACGCTATCGATGGGTTCGGCCAGCTGCCCCATGGGGGTTTTCTCTCCGGGTGCGAGGATGCTGTCGTCCATATCCATGTACAGGCCGCCTTCGCTTTTCAGAATTCGATAGCGCAGCACGTCGGATGCCGAAGCGTAGTTGGTGGCGATTCCGCCGTTGCCTTCGATGGCCGCCTGGTATTGCCGAAAATAGCGACTGCGTTTGAACGCCGTGTACAGCGGATGCGGTTCGAGCGGGATGACCCGCAGCGAGGGCGCATGCTGGGCCAATAGCTCGACGTTGCGCGCATAGGCTTGCGGTGAGGTCGTGGAAAGGAACAGGCGGTATTGGTAACTGCTGTCGCGCAGCAGGGCGGCATTGCGTCCTACGTTTTCCAGCAAGGCAGCGCTGATGACCTTGTCGCCGACCCAGAGGCAGGAGATTTTCTTCGCAATGGCTTTCATGACCGGTGGGCGCAGTTCGCCAAGGCTCAGCGGCAGTGTCAGATCGACCCCCAGCGCCCGTAGGGTCTGCGCGCGCTGGGCGTCGGTGACGGGCCGCGCGACGTTCGGCAACCGCGACAGCGAGCGCCCGCCAGGCTGCGGCGCCACGTAGCACGGCGGATCGATCTCGTTGAGGTCGGTGCTCTGGACGAAGGCGTCGTGCTCCACATCGTAGTGAACGGCAGCGACGTATCCGTCTATTTCACATTCCAGAAGGTCGTGCCTGCCACTGTAGCTGGGCACGCGAATGATGGCATCGCTAAGCGCCTGGTCCGCCCCGGCCACGGGTTGTACCGATTGCGGCAGGCTGAAGGCGGTCTCCAGAACTGGCTCAAGGGCCGCAAGGTGCGGGGCCTGCACCGGGCTCAGCGGGTAGCCGAGCTGGCCGTTGATGCGTGCCGGGATGACGAACTCGGCACGCTTGAAGCGGAAGATTGCCGGTCTTTGGGGAATCTGCAGGTGCAGCAGTGGGGTTGCATTGAGCATCCCCCAGACCGCATCGCCGGCGCCGGCGGCGCGCTGCTCCAGGTTTTTGCCGTTGATTGCCCGATCCAGCCCAAGGCCTAGTTGAGCAAGGCCGCCCAAGGCAAAGATTGGCGCCAGTTCCGGCACCACCATCGCGATCGGGGCCAGGGTGTTGATGGCCGAAGTGAAGTAGCCGCGCCACTTTTCCTGGGTTACCGAGCTGTCGGTGTCGATGATGAACGCGGCGTCCTGCTCGCTGCGTTTCTTCTGTTGGCGGGCCATGGCCATGAACAGGTCGCCTTCGATGGGCGGGCTGTAGTGGCTCGTCCGGTAGTTGACCGTATCCTCGGGTACCCACAAACCGCTGGTGGCGAAACCGGGATGTCTGTCGGGATCGAAATGGTGGTAGGCGGGGTACAGGCCCAGACCCGTAAGCGCGGTGGCGAGGCCACTGAAACCCAGCGTGTCGGCTTCGTCGCCGGGTGGAAAGTGTGCTTCGAGCGCTCGACGCGTGTGTGGATGCTTGCAGTGCTTGGCCACCCACCGCTTCATCGACGATTCGTCGGTGAATTCGTGGAACGGCGAGCTGTTGCCGGGTATGTACAGCACCGTCAGCCCGGTCGCAGTGTTTTTCAGGCACAGCAGATTGGTCGCTGCATAGCCGTAGATATTCAGGCAGGCGACGTGTACGGCATGGGGCCGCGGCAGCAGGCCTGCAATCTGCCAGGCCAGAATCCGACCGGCATCGCTCAGGCTCGCGTGGCTCGTCTGCCTGTTGCAGGCCGCGATGAAATTGACTTTGGCCGCGTCGCGGTAGGCTTGCAGTCCGTTTTTCCAGTAGCCCTTGAGCATGTGCTTGTAGGGCGTCTGGAAGTCCATGTGCCAGATGAAGCGTTGAAACTCTTCGGCAGGAAGGCGTACATGGTTGGCCGGGTCGTAGCCCGCCGACGATGTCTGCCGGTACAGGCCGTTGTACACCAGGTACTCGCTGCCATAGTCGAACAAACCCTTTTCATCCAGATGGTCGACCAGGGTGATCGGGTAGGGCGGCGGGGTGCCGGCCCAGGCAGCATGCAGGGCGGCGCCGATCAGATCATTGTTCGATTCGCCCTGCCAGTTCGACAGCAGCGCCTGGGTCATGGTCAGCTTGCGCACGACCTTGGCGATGCAGCGCTGGCCTTTGAATTGATAGTGCAGGGTAACGGCGTCGACCTTGTCCGGATTCAGCTCCAGGCCCTGTTTCGACGCCCACTTGCGTACCGCATCGGCAGCGGCGCGATCGGGCCTGGGGTAATCCTGGAGGGCGTCGCGGACGGCTTGCACACCCTGCGGGCTGATGAATCGGGAAGTCATGGCGGTATTCCTTTCAGAGCACGGAAAGTCGTGCCAGGCCATGATTCGTTCGGCGCATCGGGGGGACGTGTTAACTATTTAGGGCGGTTTAGGGCGGCCGCCGCCGGTGCCGATAGCAAACCGGCCCGGTAAAGGCTATCGACGCGATCGCCGTAGACTCGATTCGAGGGGTGGAAAAAGCCTTCTGGCCCAGGCGCTACAAGGCGTTGGGCGTGATGTCTCGCTCGGCCGGCGCAGGCGCCAGTTCGAAGCCGGAAGGGGTCTTGCCTTGCAGGTGCCAGGCAAAGGCGATGATCTCTGCGATGGTCAGGTACAACTCGTGGGGGATGCTGTCGCCCAGTTCCATGCGTGCCAGCATCTTCACCAGCTCGGCATTTTCGTACACCGGTACTTCGTATTCGCGCGCCATGGCCAGAATCGCTTCAGCCAGCTCATCGTCGCCCTTGGCGGTAAGGGTAGGTGCCTTCTGGCCGTCGTAGCGCAGGGCGATGGCTTGGCGTGGGGCTCGTTCGTTCATGCGGTTTCATCCACCCAGCGTTGTTCCAGACGCGTACGGGCGCCTTGCGGAGCGGTGCCTTGGTGGCACTGCAGGTCGGCGACGTTCAAGCCGCTGGCCTGCAGGCGCTGCCGCAGATTGTCCAGTTGGTTCTCGATGAGCAGGGCGGTGGCTGGCCGTTGCGCCCATAACTGGCTGGAAAGGCTGCCGTGAGCCAGTTGCGCCTGCACCTGCAGCGGGCCCAGTGCATCCAGATCGAAGGCCAGGTCCAGGCGCCAGATCTTTTCCTGGGCGGGCCGGGGCTCGTTCTTGTCGTGGGGCTTTTGGTCCGGTGGTGGGTCTTCGCGTTGCACCTTGACCTGCAGCGGGATGAAATCGTGCAGGTGGCGCATGGGGATCTCCAGTTGCCAGGTGGTCTGCGTGGCGCCATCTGGGGTACGCCCGGTCTGTTCCAGGCCAGCCAGCTGATGACTCTGCAGGCGCGCCACCGCCGCACCGGCCAGGCGCAGCAGGTGTTCGAGATCGTCTTCGCCTTCGCTTTTCTGCGCCGTGCGGGCGGGCAGGGGAAAGCTTGCCGGGACGATTTTTTCGCTGACCTGCCCCCAGGCATTCAGGGCATTGCGCACGCGCCCCGGCAGCACCTGTGCCAGCACATTGGCCGCCAGCGCCGGTTGCGCCGCCGCGCCGGGCAACGCAGTGGGTGCAATCTGCGCCATCAGGCGCAACAGCGCCGACTTGAGATCGGGTGCCGGTTGACCGTTGAGCAGATTGGCTTCCAGGAATGCGCCGCTGGCGACCACGGCCTGTGCAACGGTTTTCGGGTCGGCCATTTGCTGGATGTCCGGCAAGCTGGCCAACAGGCGCTCCAGGCCCGCCCGCGTCGGTGGCGCGAGTTCCGGGTTCTGCCGCAGGCTCTGCACCGCGCTCAGGAGGCTGTCCAAGGAACCCTGCCGAGCTTGCTGGGCGCCCAATTGCTGGGCCACGGCCAGTTGGTCCATGCGCCCGCTCAAGGGCACGAAACTCAGGCTGCGGTCGCTCATCACCTGGGCGCTGAGCAGGCTGCCCAGGCGCAGCGGCTGAGGGCTCTCGATGGCGAGGATATTGCCCGCCTGAGCGGTGTTGAGCAGGGTCACCATTGCCCGATACACCGCTGGCTGCCCGGCGATCTGCGGCAGCATCTGGCTGCTGCTGACCTTGCCCTGCAACAGCGTGCCCACCGGCAATGCCTGGGTGTCGATTCGGGTCAGGGTCAGCGGGGCGCCGTTGCCGCGCTCCTGGGTGGCGACCAGGGCCGCGCCGCCGGCCAGGTGCGAAACCAGCAATGCAGTGCCCTGGGGCAGCGGTTGCAGGCTGCTAGCGGTGATCGTCGCCACCCCGCCACCGGCCAGGCTCAGGCGCAGCAGCAGTTGAAAGTCCTGGGCGCCGGCCTTGACCGACACCACCTCGGCGTCGACTGTCTCGCCCAGGGCCAACAGGTTGTCCAGTGGCTGGGTGATCTTCACCATCTCGGTGTTCGAGGCACTGGCGCGCGCGGCTCCGCTGGCAGACGGCAGCGCGGCTAGGTTGCTGATCAGGTCAGGCATGGATGAAACCTGTGTCGGTTGCGCCCTTGGGCGTGAGCTGCGCATGTATAATGCGCGGCCACTGCGGCCGGCTCTGCTATACAGTGCCATGGAAGTATAGCGGCCATGCCCTGCAGAACTTGAACACGGCTCGACGCCGTGACGTGCGATCCGATTTCATAAGGCCGAGTCTTGACCCCATACCTGGATGCCACCGATCTATCCTGCGAGCGCGATGGGCGGCTGCTGTTCGAGCGTCTGCAGGTGCAGGTGGCAGCCGGCGACATGCTTCAGGTGTGCGGCCCCAACGGCTGTGGCAAGACCAGCCTGCTGCGCCTGCTGGCCGGGTTGATGCAGCCCGCTGAAGGGCAGGTCGCGCTGACGGCGCAGACGCAGACCGCACACCGGGGCGAACGTGGCTGCCCGCTGGTATGGATCGGCCACGCGCCCGGCATCAACGAGACACTCAGCGCCGAGGAAAACCTGGCCTGGCTCTGCGCGCTGCACACTCCGGCCAGTCGCGAGCGCATCTGGGCGGCATTGGCGGCGATCGGCCTGCGCGGTTTCGAAGACGTGCCGTGTCACCGGCTTTCAGCCGGCCAGCGGCGCCGCGTGGCGCTTGCTCGTCTGCATCTGCCCGGCCCGCCGCTGTGGATTCTCGACGAGCCGTTCACTGCACTCGATGCACAGGCAGTGGAGCAGTTGGAACGGCACCTGGTCGGACACTGCGAGCGAGGCGGCATGGTCGTGCTGACCACCCACCATCTGCTGGCGCAGACCCCCGGCAGCTACCGGCGGCTGGAACTGGACGCGCAGGCGGCATGAGTGTTTTCGTCCTGTTGCTCAAGCGCGAAGCACGGCTGCTGTGTCGACGGCCCGCCGAGCTGGCCAACCCGCTGGTGTTTTTCGCCCTCGTCATCGCGCTGTTCCCGCTGGCCGTGGGTCCGCAGATGCAAGTGCTGCAAGGTCTTTCCCCCGGCCTGGTATGGGTAGCGGCACTGCTGGCCGTGCTGCTTTCACTCGACGGCCTGTTTCGCAGCGATCTGGAGGACGGTTCGCTGGAACAATGGATATTGTCCGAACATCCACTGCCCTTGCTGGTGCTGGCCAAGGTGCTGGTGCACTGGCTGTTTTCCGGGCTGGCGCTGGTGCTCGTCTCCCCGCTGCTGGCGCTGATGCTCGGGCTGCCCGAGCGCTGCCTGCCGGTGCTGTTGCTGTCGTTGCTGCTCGGCACCCCGGTGCTCAGCCTGCTCGGCGCAGTGGGGGCGGCGTTGACGGTCGGGCTCAAGCGCGGCGGCCTGCTGTTGGCGCTGCTGACGCTGCCGTTGTACATCCCGGTGCTGATTCTGGGCAGTGGCGCCCTGCAGGCGTCGTTGCAGCAGTTGCCAGCCACGGGTTACCTGTTGTGGCTGGGCAGCCTGACAGCGTTGTCGGTGACCTTGGCGCCTTTCGCCATCGCGGCGGGGCTGAAGATCAGTGTCGGCGAATGAACGGGCCAGGCCGCGTGTGCGTCTGGCTCATGCTTTTGGATACGGGGTCATGAAGAACAAGGTGATGAACTGGACGTGGTTTCACAAGCTCGGCTCGCCCAAGGCATTCCATGCCCTGAGCGGACGCCTGCTGCCGTGGTTGAGCGCGGCGGCGGCACTGCTGATCGGCACGGGCGTTGTCTGGGGGCTGGCTTTCGCGCCGCCGGATTACCAGCAGGGCAACAGTTTTCGCATCATCTACATTCACGTGCCAGCAGCCATGCTTGCCCAGTCCTGCTACGTGATGATGGCGCTGGCCGGCGTGGTGGGGCTGGTGTGGAAGATGAAGATCGCCGACATCGCGCTGCAATGCGCCGCACCGGTGGGCGCCTGGATGACCGTGTTGGCGCTGGCCACGGGCGCCATCTGGGGCAAACCGACGTGGGGCAGTTGGTGGGTCTGGGATGCGCGCCTGACCTCCATGCTCATCCTGCTGTTTCTCTACCTGGGGCTGCTTGCCCTGGGGCAGGCCATCGGCAACCGCGAGAACGCGGCCAAGGCCTGTGCGGTACTGGCCATCGTCGGCGTGGTCAACATTCCGATCATCAAGTATTCGGTGCAGTGGTGGAACACCCTGCATCAGGGCGCCACGTTCAGCCTGACCGAAAAACCGGCGATGCCCGCGCAGATGTGGTTGCCGCTGCTGCTCACGGTGCTCGGCTTCTACTGTTTCTTCGGCGCCGTGCTGTTGTTGCGCATGCGCCTGGAAGTGCTCAGACGCGAAGCTCGCAGCCGCTGGGTCCGGGAGTACCTGGCCGGTGCCTTGAAAACGAAGGCCGCGCCATGAGCTTCGATTCGTTCGGCGAGTTTCTGAGCATGGGGCGCCACGGCGTCTACGTCTGGTCGGCCTATGGCCTGTGCCTGCTGGTGCTGGTGGTCAACGTGGCCGGACCGCTGCTGGCCCGGCGACGTCACCTGCAACAGGAAGCGCGACGTCTGCGCCGGGAGGGTCGACCGTGAATCCGCTACGCCAAAAACGCCTGACGCTCATCCTCGCCCTGGTGGCAGGTGTCGCGCTTGCCGTGGGCCTGGCCCTGGGTGCATTGCAGCAGAACATCAACCTGTTCTACACGCCGACCCAGATCGCCAATGGCGAGGCGCCGGTGGGCACGCGCATTCGCGCCGGCGGCATGGTCGAGCGGGGCTCGCTGCAGCGTTCCGGCGACTCGCTGGATGTCCGCTTCGTGGTTACCGACTTCCAGCGCAGCGTCACCATCACCTACCGCGGCATCCTCCCCGACCTGTTTCGCGAGGGGCAGGGCATCGTCGCCCTCGGCACCCTGAACGCTGCCGGCGTGGTGCAGGCGGACGAGGTACTGGCCAAGCACGACGAGAAATACATGCCCCCGGAAGTCACCAAAGCCTTGAAAGACTCCGGCCGAATGGAAGCTTCGCCATGATCGCTGCGCTGTTGGTGCCCGAACTGGGCCAATTGTCGATGATCCTGGCGCTGTGTCTGGCTCTGGTGCAGGCCAGTGTGCCGTTGGTTGGTGCCTGGCGCGGCGACCGGCTGTGGATGGGCCTGGCGCGGCCAGCTGCGTGGGGCCAGTTCACGTTCTTGGTGCTGGCGTTCGCCTGCCTGGCCGCAAGCTTCCTCAACGACGACTTTTCCGTGCGCTACGTGGCCGAAAACTCCAACAGCGCCTTGCCCTGGTACTACAAGTTCAGCGCGGTATGGGGTGCCCACGAGGGCTCGTTGCTGCTGTGGGCGCTGATCCTGGGCGGCTGGACCTTCGCCGTGTCGATCGGCTCGCGGCAGTTGCCGCAGGTGATGCTGGCGCGGGTGCTGGCAGTGATGGGCATGATCAGCGTCGGCTTCCTGCTGTTCCTGATCCTGACGTCCAATCCCTTCGCTCGGGTGCTGCCGCAGATTCCCGCCAACGGCCGCGACCTCAACCCCTTGCTGCAGGACATCGGCCTGATCGTTCACCCGCCCATGCTGTACATGGGCTACGTCGGTTTTTCGGTGGCCTTTGCCTTCGCCATTGCCGCGCTGCTGGGCGGCAAGCTGGACGCGGCCTGGGCACGCTGGTCACGTCCATGGACGATGGTGGCGTGGAGCTTTCTGGGTATCGGCATCACCCTGGGCTCATGGTGGGCGTACTACGAACTGGGCTGGGGCGGGTGGTGGTTCTGGGACCCGGTGGAGAACGCCTCGTTCATGCCCTGGCTGGTGGGTACCGCGCTGATCCATTCGCTGGCGGTCACCGAGAAGCGCGGCGTGTTCAAGAGCTGGACGGTGCTGCTGGCCATCGCCGCGTTTTCCCTGAGCCTGCTGGGAACGTTCCTGGTGCGCTCGGGCGTGCTGACCTCGGTGCACGCGTTCGCTTCCGACCCAACGCGCGGGGTGTTCATCCTGATCTTCCTGTTGTTCGTGGTGGGTGGTTCGCTGACCCTGTTCGCGCTGCGCGCGCCGGTGGTCAAGAGTCACGTGGGCTTCGGCCTGTGGTCGCGCGAAACCCTGCTGCTGGGCAACAACCTGATTCTGCTGGTAGCCGCCTCCATGATTCTGCTGGGTACGTTGTATCCGCTGGCCCTGGATGCCCTGACCGGCGCCAAGCTGTCGGTCGGCCCACCCTATTTCAATGCGCTGTTCGTGCCCTTGATGGCGCTGCTGATGCTGACCATGGCGGTCGGTGTGCTGGTGCGCTGGAAACACACGCCAACGGCCTGGTTGCGGGGCATGCTGGTGCCGGTATTGATCGGCAGTGCCTTGCTGGCGCCGCTGGCAGCGTGGTGCCTGGGGGATTTTGCCTGGCCGGTATTGACCATCTTTGCCCTGGCTGCCTGGGTGCTGCTGGCCGGTGCCCGCGACCTGCACGACAAGACCCGTCACACGGGCTTTCGCCGAGGCCTGGCTGGCTTGCCGCGCAGCTACTGGGGCATGCAACTGGCCCACTTGGGCATCGCCGTCTGTGCCTTGGGCGTGGTGCTGTCTAGCCACGACAGTGCCCAGCGCGACCTGCGCATGGCACCGGGCGATGCAGTGGAACTGGGTGGCTATCAATTCATCTTCAACGGTGCCGAGTCTCATCGCGGGCCGAATTTCACCGCTCAGCGTGGCAGCATCCAGGTCCTGCGCGAGGGTATACAGGTCAGCTTGCTGCATCCCGAAAAGCGTTTGTACACCGTTCAGCAATCGGTGATGACCGAGGCAGGCATCGACGCCGGTTTTACCCGCGACCTCTACGTTGCCCTGGGTGAACCGCTGGAAAACGGTGCGTGGGCCGTACGCATCCACGTCAAGCCGTTTGTGCGCTGGATCTGGCTGGGCGGGTTGCTGACGGGGCTGGGGGGATTGCTCGCCGCGCTGGACAAGCGCTATCGGCTCAAGGTCAAAGCGCGCGTGCGTGACGTACTCGGCAAAGGAGCCCCGGCATGAAGCGTTGGCTGCTGGCGCTGCCCTTGGGCGCATTCCTGATAGTGGCGGTGCTGCTTTACCGCGGCCTCCACCTGGACCCGGCACAGCTGCCGTCGGCGCTGATCGGCAAGCCGTTTCCCGCGTTCAGCCTGGCCGATACCCAGGGCGGACGGACATTGACCCGCGCCGACCTGCTGGGCAAACCCGCACTGGTCAATGTCTGGGGCACCTGGTGCGTAGCCTGCCGGGTCGAGCATCCGCTGCTCAACACGCTGGCCCGGCAGGGCGTGCTGATCTACGGCATCAACTACAAGGATGACAACGCAGCCGCGCGCCGCTGGTTGGCGGACTATCACAACCCCTACGCGCTGGACATCAATGACAAGGACGGCACTCTGGGCCTTGATCTGGGCGTTTACGGCGCGCCGGAGACCTTTCTTATCGACGCCCGCGGGGTGATTCGCCACAAGTGGGTGGGTGTCATCGACCAGACCGTATGGCGCGAGCAGTTGGCGCCGCTGTACCAGGCGCTGCTCGACGAGGCCCGACCATGAACCTGAAACGCTGGCTGCTGACCTGCGTGCTGCTGTCGAGCCTGGCCGGAGCGGCGCACGCCGCCATCGACACCTATAGGTTCGCCAATGACGACTTGCGCGAGCGCTTTCACCAGTTGACTCAGCAGTTGCGTTGTCCGAAGTGCCAGAACCAGGACATCGCCGATTCCAATGCGCCCATTGCCGGCGACCTGCGCCGCGAGATCCATCGGCTGTTGACCGAAGGCAAGAGCGACGAGCAGATCATCGAGTTCATGGTCGACCGCTATGGCGAATTCGTCCGCTACAGACCGGCGCTGACCGCGCGCACCGGGCTGCTCTGGTTCGGCCCGGCGGCGTTGCTCGTGGCCGGCGTGGGGGTGATCGCGGTGACGGTGCGCCGCCGACGTCGGCAACCGGCCACCAGCCCGCGCGATCTCGACCCGGGCGAGCGGGCTCGCCTGGCTGACTTGCTTGCCCAAAAACCGCTGGATGAAGACCGCCCATGATCGATTTCTGGCTCGCTGCCGGGCTGTTGCTGCTGGTTGCACTGAGTTTCGTGCTGGTGCCGTTGCTGCGGGCTCGTCGCGAGCAGCCCGAGCAAGACCGTACGGCACTCAACGTGGCGCTGTACCAAGAGCGACTGGCCGAGCTGAACACCCAGCAAAGGGCGGGTGTACTGACTCCCGCACAGCTGGAAAGCGGCCAGGCGGAAGCGGCCCGTGAGCTGCTCACCGATACCGACGGCAGCCAGACGGCGTCGGATGTCCGCCTGGGCCGCGCGGTTCCGCTGGCTGCGGCGCTGCTGGTGCCGGTCGTGGGGCTGGTGCTGTACCTGCATTACGGCGCCAGCGACCAGGTCGAGTTGAGCCGCGAGTTCGCCGTGCCGCCCACGTCCGTGGCGCAGATGACGGCGCGCCTGGAGCAGGCGGTGCAGATGCAGCCAGAGGCCGTAGAAGGCATTTATATCCTGGGACGAACCTACATGGCGCAGAATCGCCCAGCGCAAGCAGCCGCGCTGTTCGAGCGTGCGGCGTCTCTGACCGGGCGGCAGCCCGAGGTATTGGGGCAGTGGGCGCAGGCGCTGTATTTTGCTGCGGGCAAGCAGTGGTCCGAACCCATCCAGGCGTTGACCGACGAAGCACTGCTGGGCGATCCGAAGGAGCCAACCAGCCTTGGCTTGCTCGGCATCGCCGCCTTCGAGAGCCAGCGCTTCGAACAAGCCATCGGCTACTGGGAGCGGCTGCTGGCAACGTTGCCGGATGCGGACCCGGCACGCACGGCATTGCAGGCTGGAATCGCGCGCGCTCGTAGCCAACTGGCGTCCGCCGACACACCGCCAGCCTCGCGGCCCACGCCAGCGCGCGCCGGGTTGAAGGTGCGGGTGACGCTGGCGCCCGCGCTGGTCGCCAAGGTGCAGCCGGGTGACAGCGTGTTCGTCTTTGCTCGCGCGGTGTCCGGGCCACCGATGCCGCTGGCGGTCAAGCGGCTGACGGTCGCTGACCTCCCGGCGCAGGTCGAGCTGGCGGACAGCGACGCGATGATGCCACAGCTGAAACTGTCGAACTTTGCCGAAGTCCAACTCATCGCCCGGATATCCAGGGCCGGCCAGCCCACTCAGGGCGAATGGCTGGCACGCGGTGCGCCGATTGCCAGTGACAGCGCCGCCGTGCAGCAATTGATGATCGACAGTCCCGACCTTTAGAGAGATGCCATGAACCGTTTAGCTCGAATGGCCGTGATCGGCCTGGCCCTGGGCATGAGTGCCTGCGCCGTGCAGCGCCCGTCCGAACCGGAGCCCCGGCCGCCGGTGCAGACCCTGCCACCAGCCGGACCGAGCACGGCGCCGACCCCGCCTGCGCCGCCCGCACCGCCTGCACCCAAGCCCCTGCCACGCACCTCGGCCAGTTTCGCGCCGCCGCCCGGTGGTGCCAGTCACTGGGACCCGAGCCTGGGCGTCTATGTGCTTGAGGATCAGCCCGACACCTACTACCGGCAGCGTACCTACTACCGGTGGAATGATGGCTGGAGCTGGGCCACCAGTCCCAAGGGGCCCTGGGAAGCCACCGACACCACCGGCGTGCCGGCCGGATTGGGCCGCAAGCATCCCTGAACCCTGGCCGGCGTGAAGCAGGCCAGCCAGCGTTGACCGCCGTTACTGGCCGGTATAGATCTGGTCGAACACGCCGCCGTCGTTGAAGTGGGTCTTCTGCACGCTGCGCCAGTCGCCGAAGGTCTTCTCCACCGAGAGGAATTCAACCTTTGGGAAGCGGTCGGTGTACTTGGCCAACACCGCAGGGTCGCGGGGGCGCAGGTAGTTGTTGGCGGCGATCTCCTGGCCTTCGGGCGACCACAGGTACTTCAGGTATTCATCGGCTGCGGCGCGCGTGCCTTTGCGGTCGACCACCTTGTCGACCACGCTGACCGGCGGCTCGGCCTCGGCGGACACGCTGGGGTAGACCACTTCGAACTGATCGCGGCCGAATTCGCGGGCGATCATTTCCGCTTCGTTCTCGAAGGTGATCAGCACATCGCCGATCTGGTTGGTCATGAACGTGGTGGTCGCACCGCCGCCGCCGGTGTCGAGTACCGGCGCCTGCTTGAACAGCTTGCCGACGAAGTCGCGGGCCTTGTTTTCGTCACCGCCGTTCTTCAACACATAGCCCCACGCCGACAGGTAGGTGTAGCGGCCGTTGCCGGACGTCTTGGGGTTGGGGACGATGACCTGCACGCCGTCCTTGAGCAGGTCGGGCCAGTCCTTGAGCGCCTTGGGGTTGCCCTTGCGGACGATGAACACGGTCGCCGAGGTGAACGGTGCGCTGTTGTTTGGCAGGCGCGTGACCCAGTTGTCAGGTACCAGCTTGCCATTGTCGGCCAAGGCATTGATGTCGGTGGCCATGTTCATGGTGATGACATCGGCCGGCAGGCCATCGATCACCGAGCGCGCCTGCTTGCTCGAACCGCCGAAGGACATCTGCACGGTGATCGCTTCGTTGTGTTCAGCCTGCCAGTGTTTCTGGAAGGCGCTGTTGTAATCCTTGTAGAAGTCGCGCATCACGTCGTACGAGACGTTGAGCAGGCTGGGGGCGGCCTGGGCCAGGCCGGTCAGGGTCAAGCCTGCCGCCAACAGCGAGGCACCGATCAATTTCTTCACTGCAGTTCCCTCTTCGAGCGTTCTTGGAAATAGGCGGCATTATGCCTGCGCGGCTACCTCGACATGATGGGCACGGTTAGATCAAAAACTGCTGTGCTTATAGCGCTTTTTTGAACAAGGCATTGCCGCATTGCGAGCAGAAGGACGCTGCCTGCTCATGGCTGCCTTTATGACACACCGCGCACTCGTGCTGCAGGCCTTCGCCACGCATGGCGTTGGCCAGTTCGGCGGTAAAGATGCCGGTGGGCACTGCGATGATCGAATAACCGGTGATCATCACCATGGCCGAGAGCACCTGGCCGATCGGCGTGGTCGGCACGATGTCGCCGTAGCCGACGGTGGTCAGGGTGACGATGGCCCAGTAGATGCCGGTGGGAATGTTGGCGAAGCCGTTCTGCGGCCCTTCGACCACATACATCAAAGTGCCGAATACCGTGACCAGGGTGCTGACGCTGACCAGAAACACGATGATCTTCTGCTTGCTGCCGCGCAGCGCTGCCAGCAGGTAGTTGGCCTGCTTCAGATAAGGGCTGAGCTTGAGTACGCGGAAGATCCGCAGCATGCGCACCACGCGCACGATCATCAGGTACTGGGCGTCGCTGTAGTAGATGGCCAGGATGCCGGGCACGATCGCCAGCAGGTCGATCAGGCCGTAGAAGCTGAACGCGTAGCGCAGCGGCTTGGGCGAACAGTACAGGCGCAGCAGGTATTCGACGGCGAAGATGAAAGTGAAGCCCCATTCGATCCAGGCGAACAGGTCGGCATACTGGCTGTGGACGGTCTCGACGCTGTCGATGATCACCACCAGCAGGCTGGCGAGAATGATCAGCAACAAGGTCTTGTCGAAGCGCCGTCCGGCAGGAGTGTCGCTTTGAAAAACGACGACGTACAGGCGATCACGCAGAGTGGTCATAGAAAGGTGCTTCCCGAAGAGGCGCACAGCGTAGGAGCTTTGCCGCGCGGGTGCAAGGCCGTGCGCCAAGCCTTGCCCAGGCTGGGCTAATCCGGCGTACAGCCTTTGAGCACCAGGCGCGTGATGGTGTCGATGGCGGCTTCGTAATCGGCGTCGTCCAGTTTCGCCTTGCCGGTGATCGAAGCGATCTGCCAATCGAAGTCGGCGTAGGTCTGGGTTGCGGCCCAGATGCTGAACATCAGGTGATGGGGGTCGACCGGGGCGATCTGGCCGCGATCGATCCAGCTCTGCAGGCACTGGATGTTGTGCCGGGCCTGGGCATTGAGCAGCTCCACCTGATCGGCGCTCAGGTGCGGCGCGCCGTGCATGATTTCACTGGCGAACACTTTCGAGGCGAAGGGCAGGGCGCGGGAGATATGGATCTTGGAGCGGATATAGGCACGCAGCACCTCCTGCGGCTCGCCTGCCGTATCGAACGGCGTGGACGCCTGCAGGATCGGCTCGATGATGCTTTCCAGCACCTCGCGGTAGAGGTTTTCCTTGGACTTGAAGTAGTAGTAGACGTTGGGCTTGGGCACGCCGGCCTTGCTGGCGATGTCGTGGGTCTTGGCGGCGGCAAAACCCTTGTCGGCGAATTCCTCACTGGCCGCGCGCAGAATCAGTGCCTTGTTGCGCTCGCGAATACTGCTCATGGTGGGCAAAAGTCCTTGTTTCTGCGCAGTGGACCCCGGCTGTGCTGCAGGGTCCGCGATGGTAGCACCGGCGTTGCCGGGCCCTCAACAATGGCCCGGCAGGGAACTTAGCCGACCCCCGTGCGTCAGCCACCTAACTTACTCATGAGGATGCTCCCCGTGGCCGCAGGCAATTTGCTGACGCTTCTCGACGATATCGCGACTCTGCTCGACGACGTTTCCCTGGCCGCGAAGAAAACCGCCGGGGTGCTGGGCGACGATCTGGCGCTCAATGCCCAACAGGTCACCGGGGTCAAGGCGGATCGTGAACTGCCGGTGGTCTGGGCGGTGGCCAAGGGTTCCCTGCTGAACAAGGCGATCCTGGTACCGGCAGCGCTGTTGATCAGCGCATTCGCGCCCTGGCTGATCACGCCGCTGTTGATGATCGGCGGCGCGTACCTGTGCTTCGAAGGCTTCGAGAAGGTCGTGCACAAGTTCCTGCACAAGGATTCGGCCGCCGACCTCGAGCAGCGCAAGGCCGCCATGGCCGATGCCAAGGTCGACATGGTGGCGTTCGAGAAGGACAAGATCAAAGGTGCGGTGCGCACCGACTTCATTCTTTCGGCGGAGATCATCGTGCTGGCATTGGGCGTGGTGTCCACGAGGCCCTTCCTGGACCAGGTCGGCGTGCTGGTGATCACTGCTGTGCTGATCACCGTAGGTGTATATGGGCTGGTGGCCGGCATCGTCAAACTCGACGACGTTGGCCTCTACCTCAAGCAGAAGACCGGCGCGGCCAGTCAGGCGCTGGGCAACGGGCTGCTGTGGTTGGCGCCCGTGCTGATGAAGGTACTGTCCATACTGGGCACCATTGCCATGTTTCTGGTGGGCGGCGGAATCATCGCGCATGGCCTGCCGTTCGTGCATCACCTCAGTGAGGCGGCGGTGGCGGTGGCTGGCGGTGGTCTGATGGGCACGGTGGCCAGCACTCTGGTCGACGCGCTGACCGGCATTCTTACCGGCGCCGCCGTATTGGCAGTGGTCAGTCTGGGCAAGAAACTCTTCGGGAAATCCCACTGACGGGTCGAATGTCATCGTGGCGGCGGGGCATGCTGAGTCTGGGCGCGACAGTGTGCTCCCGGCTCACCGTGTGGGCCGCCGACGCGGCTTGCGCCGCTGCTACAGGGTTGCGATTGCTGCCTGGTAATAGAGGTTTTTGCGTAAAGTTTTAAACTATCCAGTATATCGTACGCAAACTATGAGTGCTGTGGGTCAAATCAATAGGCCAGTAGTTATTCTCTGCAAGTACAACCATTGATCCGGTTGCGATAATTAAATGGGATTAACGGGGTGTTGTTGTTTCCTACCTATGACGGTGCTGTTCCGAAGTCTCCTCTCCAACGGAAGCGAGCGTGTGCCGATTCATAATTAGATCAGCCTGAGGAAACCACAATGTTTTTGCACAACAAGCGTTTGCAATACACCGTGCGTGTCGCTGCACCCAATCCAGGTTTGGCCAACCTGTTGCTGGAGCAATTCGGCGGTGCCCAGGGCGAACTGGCCGCGGCGGCACGTTACTTTACCCAGGCCCTGGCCGAGGATGATCCGGGCCGCAAGGATCTGCTGATGTCCATCGCCACTGAGGAACTCAGCCATCTGGAGATCGTCGGTTCGATCATCGTCATGCTCAACAAGGGCGCAAAAGGCCAGTTGGCAGAAGGTGTTCAGGAAGAAGGCGAGTTGTATCGTGCAATCAATGGCGCGGGCAACGATTCCCATATCACCAGCCTGCTGTATGGTGCCGGTGCTCCCCTGACGAACTCCGCAGGCGTTCCTTGGACCGCTGCTTATATAGATACCATCGGCGAACCGACTGCCGATATGCGCTCCAATATTGCCGCTGAATCACGGGCAAAGATTGTTTACGAGCGCTTGATGAATGTCACCGACGATCCAGGCGTGAAAGAAGCATTGGGATTCTTGATGACTCGGGAAATCGCCCACCAACTGTCATTCGAAAACGCATTGCATGCCATTCAACCCAACTTTCCCCAAGGCAAGTTGCCAGGCATGCCGGAGTTCACCAACAAGTACTTCAATATGTCCGGCGAACCCAATGTACGCGGCCCGTGGAACCAGGGTGAAGAGTGGGAGTTCGTGGCCGAGCCGGAACCGGCCGTGGACGGCGGTGACGGCAGTGCTTCGGTGGTATTGAGCGCCAAGGATGCCAAGGTGCTGGAAGCGTTGAAGTTGCGTACCGAGTCCGATCCGGACGCCAACCCGGTTACCGGCGCAGACCTGGGTTCTGGCAAGGCGCAGAACGATTTGGCCTGATTGCCACTCGGCTATCGCGCTGCAAGAAAAAACCTCCCTGCAGTACGCCTGCCGGGAGGTTTTTTCATCACAGGTTTCAGTTCTGCACGGCTGTCACCGAGCCACCGTCGACGCGCACATTGCTGCCATTGACGAATGACGCTCGCTCCGACACCAGCAGCGCGATCACGGCAGCGACTTCCTCGGCCTTGCCCCGACGTTTTTGCACGATGCCAGGGCGTTCCTCTTCGAGAAAACTGTCGATCGCCTCCTCGAATGAGGTGCCCATCTGCTGCGCGCGCTGTTCCATCATGCCATCGGTCATGGGCGTCTCGATGAAAGCAGGCGCGACGGTGTTGCACAGCACGCCGAATCCGGCTTCCTTGTAGGACAGGTTCTTGACGAACGCCGCCAGCGCAGCCTTGGCCACGTTGTACACCGCTTCCTCCCAGTACGGTTGCACCGCATTCTCCGAGGTAATGCAGACAAAACGTCCCCACTCTCGCTCACGCATTTTCGGAATGGTGGCCCGCGCCACGCGGACGGCGGAAAAGAAGTCAGTGCTCCAGGCTTCCTGGTAATCGGCGTCGGACAAAGCCAGTGGGTCGCCCTTGGCCCCGGTGACGCCAGCGGTGTGGACGACAATGTCGATCTGGCCAAAGCGTGCTTCGGCTTGAGCCACGAGATGGTCGACCTGCTGCTGGTCGGTCACATCGGCTACCACGCTCAGCACTGTCTCGGGCAACAGGGCGGCTACTTGCTCGAGCTTGTCTGCATCGTTGTCGCTCAACACGACAAAAACGCCTTCCTCGCCCAGCAGCCTCGCAGTTGCCAGGCCCAGGCCGCCGCTGCCGCCAGTGATGAGCGCCACACGCCCCTTGATTCCCAGGTCCATACCGGCCTCTCGTTCGCGCAATGAATGTGCAGTTGAGACAGGCACGTCATAGCCGGGATTCAATCATTCTTCATGGATGAGAGCCGGCAGCTGCCGCAGGTCAGAGCGTTTCGATGCGCCATGTTGCGCTGTGCAGCTTGATCCTGCGCGGCTTCAGGCTGGCTGGAGGCGTGTCGGCCAGCGTCTCGAGCAGCGCCTGGGGCTGTTCCATTGGCAGTTCCGCCAGTGCCTCGGGCGGCAGTTCCCACCACTGGCTGGCCAGCAGCCGCTCGATGGTTTCGGGGTCGAAGCGGTAGCGAATAACCCGTGCCGGCGTGCCGGCGACGATGGCGTAAGGCGGTACGTCCTTGTTCACAAGCGACTGAGCCCCAACCACGGCACCCGTGCCGATGCTGATGCCGTCCATGAGCATGGCGTCGCGCCCGATCCACACGTCATGGCCCAAGGTGGTCGGGGTACTGACGTAGTAGCCGGCCACTTCGGGAGTACGGGCCGCCCGCAGGGCAAAGAGCTTGCTATGGGTAGACAGCCAGCCCAGCGGGTGGGACTGGCGGCTGTGACCGATGACCGTGCCGGCCGCAATTGAGCAGTAGCGACCGATCTCGGACACTTCATGCAATTCGGCACCGCTCATGACAGCAGTATGCGCGCCAATGCTCAGGCGCTGCCCGAACAGCTTGACGTCGTGCAGCTTGACGCCTTCTTCCAGGGTCAGCTCGATACCATTGCGCAGGCCCCGGCTGCCGCAGTCGAGGCGGCACTTGCGTGCCGTCAGGGCCTTCTTCAGCTTGCGGTCGAGCAGGGCGCGTTTGAGAACGTTCATTGCGGGGGTCCGGATCAGTCAGGCAGACCGCCAGCATATCGCATACACCGCCTCAGGGAATCAGGCGCTCGCTGCGCAGCTTCTCGAACACGTCGAAGAACGCCTGGTCACTCGCCTGGAACTCCTTGAAGCCCAATCGACGGCTCTTGGAAACATCGGTCACCACTTCGATGGGCCGGCCCAGGTCGGCGTCGGTGTGCCACGGTGAAACCAGGCGGTCGATATCGGCTTCCAGCAGGCCATGCTCCTGTGCCAGTTGCTGCCACACCGCCGCATCATCGGCCATCTGCTCGGACAGGGGCGTAACCTGCTGCGGAAAAGGCGAAGCCTGCACACCGAACCAGTCGGCGATCTGCTGCCACATCCAGCTCCAGCGAAACACGTCGCCGTTGGTCACGTTGAACGCCTGATTGGCCGCGGCAGGCGTGGTGCTGGCCCACAGCAGTTGCTTGGCCAGCAGCCGAGCATCGGTCATGTCGGTCAGGCTGTCCCACTGCACGCGCGATCCGGGGAACACGAACGGCCGCCCGGTGGCCTTGCAGATCGACGCGTACACCGCCAGGGTGGTTGCCATGTTCATGGCGTTGCCCACCGCGACACCGGTGATGGTGTGGGGGCGATGCACGCTCCAGGTGAAGCCATCGCGCTCGGCGGCGGCGAACACTTCGTCTTCCTGGGCGTAATAGAAGTTCTCGACGTCCAGGCGGCCTTGTTCTTCACGGAAGGGTGTCTGTGGCAGGCTGCCCTTGCCGTAGTTTTCGAACGGGCCCAGGTAGTGCTTGAGGCCGGTCACCAAGGCTACATGCTTGACGCTGCCCGCCGCGCGCAGCGCATCGAGCACGTTGCGCACCATGGCGGCGTTGACACGGATATTCTCCGCTTCGGTATCCTGGCGAGCCCAAGTGGTCAAGAACACGTGGCTGGGCTTCAGCTCGGCCAGTGCCGTGGCCAGGGAGGCTGGGTCCATCAGGTCGGCCTGCACAGGGGTAACCCCTTCGGCCACGTTGGGCTTGCGCGCCAGTCCGGCAACCTGCCAACCCTGATCCAGCAGCAGTCGCGAAGTCGCGCTGCCGACGATACCGCTTGCGCCTACTACCAATGCAGAATGAGTCATGTCGTCTCCAGGTGTGAGTGGATGCTGTGGATGTGGACCGCAACATTCCGTCGGGGACTGCATCGGATGGCCTGTGGTGCGACGTCGCAGTGGTGCTGCAACGAGCGCTAGCGCTCGTCGAGCGCGAAGCGGGTCAGGCAGAAGGTACCTACGCCGGCGTCCTGCAGACGCTGCGAGCCTTGCAACTCGGGCAGGTCGATGATCGCGGCGGCCTCGAACACCTCGGCCCCCATGCGCCGAACCAGATTGGCCGCGGCGATCAGGGTGCCGCCGGTGGCGATCAAGTCGTCGAACAGCACCAGCGAGTCGCCTTCGCACAGGCTGTCGGCATGCACTTCCAGAAACGCTTCGCCGTATTCGGTCTGGTAACCCTCGCTCAGCACATGGGCGGGCAGCTTGCCTTGCTTGCGGAACAGGATCAGCGGCTTGTTCAGCTGGTGGGCAACGATGGAACCGATCAGAAAACCGCGCGCATCCATGGCACCGATATGGCTGAACGGGGCGTCGATGTAGCGATGCACGAAACTGTCGATCACCAGGCGCAGAGCCTTGGGCGACTGGAACAGCGGGGTGATGTCACGAAACACCACGCCGGGCTTGGGGAAATCCGGCACAGGGCGGATCAGGGATTTGAAGCTGTGTTCGTCGAAAACCATCGGTCGTAGCTCTGGCAGGGCAGGGGTCGTGCAGTATAACCCTCAGTGGTGGCCAGTACTGCCCCACCTGCCGTGCTCATTCGAGCACCGTGCCACCGGCCACGGCGCACAGGCGTTGCGCATCGAGGATGCGTACTTCCTTGCCGTGCGCTTCGAGCAGCCCACCGTGCTGGAACCGAGTGAACACCCGCGACACTGTTTCCATCGCCATGCCCAGGAAGTTGCCGATCTCGTTGCGCGACATGCTCAGACGAAACTGCACCGCCGAGTAGCCGCGTGCAGTGTGCCGGGCCGACAGATTGGCCAGAAAGGTCGCGATACGCTCCTCGGCGGTCTTTTTCGACAGCAGCAGCATCATTTGTTGATCGTCGCGGATCTCGCGACTCATCACCCGCATCAGCTGGCGACGCAGCTGCGGCAGTTGCACCGACAGCTCGTCGAGGCGTTCGAAAGGAATCTCGCACACCGACGTGGTTTCCTGTGCCTGCGCGGTCACCGGATACACCAGGCGGTCCATCCCGGACAACCCCAGCAGTTCGCTGGGTAAATGAAATCCGGTGATCTGCTCTTCACCCCTGTCGCTCAGGCTGAAAGTCTTCAAGGCACCGGAACGCACGGCATATACGGCTGCGAAGGCTTCCCCCTGGCGAAACAGGAACTCACCCTTCTTCAGCGGGCGGCCGCGCTTGATGATGTCGTCCAGCGCATCCATGTCGGCCAGTTCCAGTGACAGCGGCAGGCACAGCGGCGCCAGGCTGCAGTCCTTGCAGTGGGCCTGATGAGGGGCGCGGTTTTTCGCCGGCTCGGACATTGCTTCGATCCTTGTTGAAACGTATTGATAAGTGCAAGTTCATCCCTGCAAGGGTAACCCAGCCGCGCGCCTGCAAGCCAACAACCGCCCCCACGCTCGGCGCACCCAGGGAACTACAGGTGGCCAACGGGCTCAGCTACAACAGGAAACCCATCACGTCATTGCCCGAGGTAGACATCCATGAAAGCGCTCTTGCATGCCCTGAAGTACACCGGCCTGGTTGGAATGCTCTTCGCTGCCTCGTGCGGTGTGGGGGCTGCGCCGGGCGTCAGTGCCTCGAGCCCGGCGCCGGGTTCCGCTGCCAGCCCCGCAAGTACCACGGCCCCGGCACCTGGCACCGCCTCGACACCCGGCACTGCGCAGCCCCAGGCCAACACCACGCGCAACCCCTCCAGCGGCATGAATCGCGCGCCGGCCACTCGAAGTTCGAGTACGATCCCAAGGCCTGCGCCCTCGGCATCGCCTGAAGGCGGCGATATGCTCCAGCAGCAGCGCCAGCAAAGCGGTGAGCAGATGATCCAGGAACGCAAGGGGCGCGCAGCGGACAGTAATTGATCCCGAAACCGGAGAGACAAGTATGTCGAAGAAGATAGCGTTGGTGACAGGTGCCGGCAGCGGCATTGGCCAGGCAACGGCCCTCGGTTTGGCAGCCGACGGCTTCTGCGTGGTGCTGGCAGGCAGACGCCTGGAGACCGTGCAGGCCGTGGCTCAGAAGATCGCCGAGCAAGGCGGTGAAGCCCTGGCCGTGGCGGCCGATGTGCGTGACAGTGCCAGCGTGGATGCGTTGTTCGCCAGGGTCGAAGAGACTTACGGGCGCCTCGACGTCATCTTCAACAATGCCGGTATCGGCGCGCCCGCAGTGCCCATCGACGAGCTGGACGTGGCCAAATGGGCCGACGTACTGCAGACCAACGTCACCGGGGTTTTTCTGTGTTGTCGCGCGGCGTTCGGGTTGATGCGCCGACAGCAGCCGCAAGGTGGCCGGATCATCAACAACGGGTCGATCTCGGCGCACACGCCACGCAGTTTCAGCATGCCCTATACCGCCAGCAAGCACGCCGTGCTGGGCATTACCAAAAGCCTTGCGCTCGATGGTCGCGAGTTCAACATCGCCTGCAGCCAGATCGATATTGGCAATGCCCTCACCGATTTGTCGGCGCGCATGACCAAAGGTGTTCGCCAGGCCAATGGCGACATCGCCGTCGAACCCATGGTCGATATGGTTCACGTTGTCGACGCGGTTCGCTATATCGCCAAGCTGCCTCTATCGGCCAACGTACTCAACATGACCGTCATGGCGACCAACATGCCGTTCGTTGGCCGCGGCTGAAGTGCGCTCTGCCAGCCCGTCGCCTGGCTGGCGGGCACGTTCCACTGTCGATCCAGGCAAGGTACGGTTTATCATTCGTGCTCTTTCACCTGTGTGCGTCCTGCCGGAGCCTTGCTACCGATGTCACTGATCCATCACTCCACCTGCGCGCCGTCCGAAGACGTCAAGAGCCAATTGCTGCAGATGGTGGTCGACTACCTTACCGACATCAGCAGCCTGGGCATTACCCCGAGCAACCCTTTGTACCAGCTGTACCAATACGGCGTCGGCTATGAAGTGCATCTGTACCTGGAAGCGATGGCCGGAGGGCGTGAGGTAAAACCGGAGCTGGTGCTGGCGTTCGACCCTGCCCGACCGAAAACGCTCGACGGCTTCGCCCTGTTCCTGCGAGCCGCCCATGACCCCGCAGTGTGCACGGTGGCCTACATGGCAGTGCGCATGGCGCGGCGCAGGCAAGGAGTGGCGCGGGCGTTACTCGAGGCCATCCGGGTGCGTCATGCCCACGTCGAGCTGGCGTGCGTGGTGGGCAAGGTGCCCTGGTTCGAGAATCTGGGCTTTCAGGTGATCGGCGCGCAGGGCCCGCAGGTCAAGCTGAGCAGCGATGGCGGGGCAACCGACCAGCCCATTGCCGTGCTGGATGTCGCACCTGTCTACGCTTCGCTGGAGGTCCGACAGATTCATGCCTATCTGCTCAATCAGCATGGGCGCAAAGCCATGCTTGAGGCCGAAAGAAAACGCGACCGCCAGCTCGACCAGATGACGCGCCAGGCAGCGACGTTCGCCAGGGATGCCCTGCAAGGCAAGCCATGTTGAGGTGCTTTACCCATCAATGCATGTGCAGTGAGGTCGTCACCTTGCTCAACAGCCGTTCGTTGGTCCACGGCTTTGGCAGAAACTGAACATTCGGCCCCAGATCCAGGTCGCGACCCGAGTAACCGGAGGTCAACAGAATCGGCAGGGTAGGCCAGCGCTCGGCGGCCATCTTGCTCAAGTCGTAGCCGTCCATATGCCCCGGCATACGGATATCGCTGACGACCATGTTGACTTCTCCCGGATGCGTCTCGAGAAAGTCGTAGCCTTGGTCGGCGGTTGCGAATGCCGTCACCTCGAAACCTGCATCTTCGAGCACCGTCGTCAGCAGGAGGCGGATAAGGTCCTCATCTTCAAGGACTAGAATGGAGGCGGTAGTCATGGGGGCGTCCCTTCAATGATGCGTAAGCGTCTGAACAGTCGACTGACGCAACGCCCAAGGGTTCTGTGCCTTAAAAAAAAGACTGACGAAAGGGCATAAACTGTTGCGCACAAGTTACGGATATGCAAAGAAAACGGCGCGTTTCCGCGGCCGCGACCAAAGTCATCATCGGTAGCAATTTGCCGTCGGACGAGCCACTGCCTGGCTGGCCGGTAACTAAGCGCAGGTGCTAACCTGCGGCCCGGCGCTGCGCCGTGGCCGTTTTGCTCGCGCCCTGGGCGGCAGTGCTCCGGGTGCAGCGGTATTCTTTCGAATGAGTCCGATCATGAACAAAGCAACAGGCATCATTGCCGGCATCGTCGTCATGGCTGCGGCCGCCACCCTGGGTGGCGCTTGGTATACTGGCACCCAGTTGGAGCCGGTCCTCGGCAATGCCATCGAGCAGGCCAATCGCGAATTGGCTGCCTCCTTCAGCGTCGACGGCCAGCCGGGCATGCAGATCGAATTGCTGTCCCTGGAGCGGCATTTCTTCACCAGCACCGCGCACTACCGAATCAGACTTCACGGCATGCAGGCCGAGGGCAGGCCCGAAAACCGCGAGTTGTTGCTGATCGATCATATCGAGCACGGGCCGCTGCCCTGGTCACACCTGAAAACATTCAGGTTGATGCCAGTGATGGCCGCGAGCAACTTCGCCCTCGAGCGCAACGCCGACACCCAAGCCTGGTTTGCCATGAGTCAGGAGCAGCCGCCGTTGCGCGGTCAGGCCAGCATCGGTTACGACGGTGCCAGTGACACGCGCCTGCAACTGTTGCCGCTCGACGCCCGCGAGGGCAACGACACCGTGAAATTTTCCGGCTTGAACGCCCGCCTGGTGTTGAGCGCCGACGCCAGCCATTACAGCCTGACCGGCCGCAGCGAAGAACTGCTGGCCGACATCGAAGGCCAGGCAGGTCGCCTGCAGGCGCAATTCAAAGGCTTGAGCTTCGATACCGGCGGCACCTTGGGTACCTCTGGCCTGTACCTGGGGCACTCGGAACTCAAACTTGCCCAGGCCAGTCTGCAGGGCGCCGAGATCGCCCCCGTCCAGGTGGAAAACCTTGCCGCTTCCGGCCTGATGCAGGAAGTGGAGGGCAAGCTTGACGTCCAGGCCAGCTACAGTATCGGCGCCGTGAACTATGCCAGCCGACCGGTCGGCGCGCTGCAGATGAGCATCAAGCTGGCCAACCTCGATATCGTTGCCAGTCGGGAATTCGGTGATTTCTATCGAACGGTCATCGCGCCGCAGTGGCAGACACCTTTGCCAGACGGAACATTGCCACCCTTGCGCTTGAGCATTGCCCAGCGGCAGCAATTGGAAGCGCTCATCGGCAGGCTGCTGGATGCCAAGCCCCAGTTGCAACTGGAACGCTTGAGCCTGGCCACCGACCACGGCGAAAGTCATTTGAGCATGACGGCTCGCCTGGCCAATCCCGCGCCGGCCAAACCTGGCTCGCCAGCCTATTGGCCCGCACTCATCGCCAATGTGCAGGCGGATCTGCAACTGTCCAAGCCGATGCTGGCAGACGTCGGCAGCCTGCAGGCCAGGCTCCAGGGGCAGACGGATCCGGCCCGTGTGGAACAGGCCGGACGGGATCTGAGCGCTACCGTCGCCGGGCTGGGGCAGATGCTCGGGCTGGTCAAGGACGAAGGCGAGCATTTACGTGCCAGCCTGCGCTACAGCGATGCCGTGGTGGATTTCAACGGCCAGAAGATGCCCCTGTCGCAGTTCGCGCAGATGCTCGGACAGTTCAGCAGCATCGGTCAGCGCTGACGGCAGGCGGCCGCCGTACGCGTCAGTCGCGTTGCGGCGGCAGCATCCGCTCGAGCATGCCGTCCCGGCGCACCGCCACGTGCCATACCGTGGCGGCGACATGCATGATGATCAATCCGTACAGCGCGAATTGCCCCCAGACATGTACGGTGTTGGCGAATTTACCCAGCGCCTCGTTCTGGACGAACCCAGGCAGCGACACCAGCCCGAAAAACGGCACGTCCTGGCCATTGCCGGCCATCAGGTAGCCGGTCACTGGCATGGTCAGTAACACGGCGTACAGCAAGCCATGATTCAGATGGGCCAATACCCGCGTACCGGCACCGATCTCCGCTCGATAGGCTGGCGCCCTGTGGCGCCAGCGCCAGGTCAGCCGGATCAGCACCAGAAGGGCGACACTGATGCCCATGGACTCATGTGCCAGGTACCAGAGCACCCGTACCGGACCGGGCGGAAAATTCTCCGCTACCCACACGCACGGCAGCACCAGGCACAGCGCGGCGACCGTCAGCCAATGCAGGGCCTGGGCAAAGCCGTTGTAGCGTTCGATTGCCATGCACTCACTCCTCAATACGTGACACTCACCTGCAGTGCCCGGTTGGACCGATCGACCCGAGCGCTGCTCACTGTTGGTCAAAGCCCAACCGTCAGTCAAATCCGACACATCCTGTTATGGAAATAACTACCGACAGTCGGAAATGACTAGTGGCATCAGGCTATTATTGGATCCACGCTAAATACTGTCACATATTTGCCGATAGCCCGTGCAACATCACAGCGGACCTACCGGCCATGCAAAAAACCCTGAAATTCAGCCACAAGATTCTCCTGGCCGCTTCGCTCATCGTGACCGCAGCCTTCGCGTTGTTCACGTTCTATAACGATTACCTGCAGCGCAATGCCATTCGTGCCGACCTTGAAAGCTACCTGCACGAAATGGGCAGTGGCACTGCCACGAACATCCAGCACTGGCTCTCGGGACGCATCCTGCTGGCCGAAACCCTGGCCGAGAGCGTTGCCCTCAACCCCAGTCCCGAGGCCATAGGCGCCTTGCTCAAGCAGAAGACCTTGCTGGCCAACTTCGAGTTTGCCTATCTGGGCAATGTCTCGGGAGGTTATTTCCTCGAGCCGCCCGATACCATGCCCGAAGGCTACGATGCGCGCACCCGTCCCTGGTACACCGACGCCATGAACGCGCGCCGGACCATCCTCACCGAACCTTACGTCGATGCCGCGAACGGCAAGACCATCCTCACTATCGCCACCCCATCGCTGAGCGCCAATGGTCAGCCGGTCGGTGTAGTGGGCGGGGATCTGAGCCTTGAGACGCTGGTCAAGACCATCAACTCGCTGGACTTCGACGGCAGTGGCTACGCCTTTCTGGTCAGCGCAGACGGCAAGATCCTGGTCCACCCCGACAACCAGTTGGTGATGAAGTCACTCAAGGACGTGTACCCTCAGCACACACCGCGCATCGGCAGCGACGTCACCGAGGTCGAACGCGATGGCCGTCCGTCCATCGTGACCTTCGCCAAGGTCGAGGGGCTGCCTTCGGTCGACTGGTACATCGGTCTGAGCATGGACAAGGCCAAGGCCTACTCGATGCTCAGCCAGTTTCGCAGCTCGGCGGTGATCGCTACGGTCATTGCCGTGGTCCTTACCATCGCCTTGCTTGGCATGCTCATTCGCCTGCTGATGCAGCCTTTGCACGCAATGGGCCGGGCCATGCACGACATCGCCGAAGGCGAGGGCGACCTGACCCGTCGGCTCACCCTGCACAGCGCCGATGAGTTCGGCGCCCTGGCGCTTTCGTTCAACCGTTTCGTCGAACGCATCCATGACTCGATCCGCGAGGTAGCCTCGGCCACTGGCCAGGTCAACGAAGTGGCGTTGCGCGTGGTCAGTGCCTCGAACTCCTCGATGCTCAACTCCGATCAGCAGGTCAACCGCACCAGCAGCGTGGCCGCCGCCATCAACGAACTGGGCGCCGCCGCGCAGGAAATTGCCCAGAACGCCGCCCTGGCTTCGCAGCACTCCAGTGCCGCGCGCAACCTGGCCGCCGATGGCCAGGCGGTGGTCGGCCAGACCATCAGCGCCATGAACGTACTGTCGCAAAAGATCAGCGGCTCGTGCAGCAATATCGAAAGCCTGAACGCCAGCACCGTCAACATCGGTCAGATCCTGGAAGTGATCACCAGCATTTCACAGCAGACCAACCTGCTTGCGCTCAATGCGGCGATCGAAGCGGCGCGCGCCGGCGAAGCCGGGCGGGGCTTTGCCGTGGTCGCCGACGAAGTCCGTAACCTCGCGCACCGCACCCAGGAGTCGGCCCAGCAGGTTCAGGGCATGATCGAGCAGTTGCAGGTGGGCGCTCGCCAGGCGGTCATCCTGATGAACGAAAGCCAGGGCCAGAGCGAGTCCAGCGTCACCATCGCCAATCAGGCCGGTGAGCGTCTGGTCAGCGTGACCCAGCGCATCGGCGAAATCGATGGCATGAACCAGTCGGTGGCCACCGCTACCGAGGAGCAGACTGCGGTGGTGGAATCGATCAACGTCGATATCACCGAGATCAACACCCTCAACCAGGAAGGTGTGGAAAACCTGCAGTCCACCCTGCGGGCGTGCGCCGACCTCGAACAGCAGGCTCTGCGGCTCAAGCAACTGGTCGGTAGTTTCCGCATCTGACGCCTGGGTGTGCGCCGGTAGGGCGGCCTTCAGGGATGAGGCCGTCGTACGGGCAACCGCCCTCTACATATCCACGGCAACGCTCAAGGTCAGGTTGCGCGGCTCGCCGGGCATCGCCCAGTAGTTGCTGTAGGATCGCTCGAAGTACTTTTCGTCGAACAGGTTGTTCAGGTTGACCCCCAGGGTGACCTTGTCGCTGGCCTTGTAATGCGCGAGCAAATCGACCGTGTGATAGGCGGGCAACTCGAAACGACCCCCCGACTCGCCGGACCGATCCCCTACATAGGTGAACGCGGCGCCGATATCGGAACCGCGCAACGGCCCGTCCTGAAACTCATGGACGCCCAGCAGGCTGGCGCTGTTGCGTGCCACGCCAAGCAGGCGGCTGCCCTTGGGCACGCTGGCGTCGCCCTCAGTGACCTCGGCATCGATCCAGGCGTAGGCGCCGATCACGCGCAGTGCATCGGTCAGCTGGCCACTGAACTGCAAGTCGACGCCCTGGCTGCGTGCCTTGCCGATGGCGCGATTGAGGTTGCTCGCCGGGTCCAGCGCCAGCACGTTCTCTTTGTCGATGTGAAACGCCGCCAGGGTCGCGCTCAGGCGCTCGTCGAACAACTCGGCCTTGAGCCCCGCCTCGTAGCCCATGCCTTCTTCAGGATCGAACGACTTGCCGCCAGCATCCAGCCCGCTGTTGGGCTTGAACGACGTCGAGGCATTGGCGAACAGCCCCCATTGCGGCGTGAGTTGGTAGAGCAGCCCGGCGCGCTGGGTGAAAGCATCCTGGCGCTGCAGGTTGCGATTGCCGGTGGTGTAGTCGGCGATGCGCTGTTCGAAATGTTCATAGCGCATGCCCAGCATGCCGCGCAGTTTGTCGCTGAACACCAGTTGATCCTGCAGGTTCAGCGCGTGGCTGCGCACATGCTCGCGAAAATCCGAGCCCGACCGCGCGCCTGTGGGTTTGGGCTGGCCGTACACCGGGTCGAAGATGTCGATTCGGTAGGCACCTGCGGTAGCGGTCACCCGTTCGTTCTTGCGGTAATCCTCATATTCGCTGCCAATCAACAGTTCATGCTGCACGCTGGCCGTGTCGAGGAAACCGCGCAGCTCGACCTGGCTGATGCTGTCGTGCCAATCCATGTCGCGCTCGCGAAAGCGCCGATTGACCGTATGGCCGTCAGCGTTGAGCGCGCGTGCCTCACTGGCATCGCCGCTCAGCTCGCCCTGTTTGTAGTGGCTGGCCACGCGCAGTTGCCAGTCGTCGTTGAGCCGGTGTTCCAGCGCGGCCTGGACGCGGTTGTTGTCGTTGTCGATGAAGCCGTCGTTCGGCTCGCCGAGAAAGGTCCGGCGCGAGCCTCCACCCCAGCCATTGCCCGGCGCTACCACACCGCGGTCGAACACCGATTGGTGGCGCACCAGCTCGGTCTCCACCAGTAACGAGGTGTCCGGGTCCAGCTGCCAGCTCAGCGAAGGTGCCACGTACACCCGCTTGCTCTGCACATGGTCGCGGAAGCTGTGGTTGTCTTCCACCGCCAGGTTGACCCGGCTGAGCACCTGGCCTTCGGCATCCAGAGGTGTGTTCAGGTCAAGGCTGGTGCGATAGCGGTCCCAGGAGCCGGCGCTGCCGTACAGGCGCGCGAAGGATTCGGCCTGGGGTTTCTTGCTGACGATGTTGACCGTGCCGCCGGGATCGCCACGTCCGTACAGGCTGGCAGCCGGGCCCTTGAGCACCTCGATGCGTTCGATGCTGGAAACGTCCGGGGTCGCAGGGTAGCCGCGGTTGGCGCTGAAGCCGTCGCGGTAGAATTCCGAGGTGCTGAAGCCGCGCACGCTGTATTCGTACAGCGTCAGTCCGCCGAAGTTGTTCTGCTGGGACACACCCCCGGCGTATTGCAGGGCACGTTCGACATTGCTACTGCCCAGGTCCTGAAGCACCTGGACCGGGATCACGCTGACCGCTTGGGGAATGTCCTTGATCGCGGTATCGGTCTTGGTCGCGCTGCCCGAACGGGTCGCGCGGTAGCCGGTGACAGGACCGGTCGCGGTTTCCATATCGCCACCCGCCGTAACGCTGATGGCTTCCAGTTCGAGGGTTTCGGGCGCGGTTTCAGCGTAGGCGGGCATGCCTAGTACGCTGAAGGCGAGGCCGGCCATGGGGGCAAAACGAGTTGAGCGCATGTGCAACGATCCATAATGTTATAGTTATAATATAACGTAATGATTCGCGACGTGCATCTCCCATCTGCGCGTTTGCGCTGCTCAGGCCACCCGGCGCAGCGAAATGAACATGGCGTCGTCGGCCAGGATGGCGGCGATCATCGCGCCGGTTTCGGCCAGGCGCCGTGCCAGGTCTTCATCCGGGACGTGCAGGTCCCAGCGCGTCGGGTTGTTCGTCAGCATCGGCATGGTGTCGACCTCGCGCAGCGCCGCGAGGAAAGCGGCAGGCGGCGGCAGGTACGTGGTGAAGCCATCACCCTTGAGCGCAGCGGTGTGGATACCCAGCTGCGCGCACACCTGCGCCTTGGCAGCGATGTCGTCACGGTCGGCCTGGCGCGACTGCTCGATCAACGCCGCCAGCGGCGCGTCGACCAAATGCCCACCGGCAATCAACGCCGGTCCAGTGGCCCAGGCTTCGGTCGGGCAATCCTTCATGTCCGGACGCAGTGGAATGTGCGGGTTGATCTCCATCGGATAGATCCGGCACACCAGCGGCCGCTCGGCATAGATGCCGCAGCGATTGTCGGCATCCAGGTTGCGGCAAGGTCCGACGTTGTAGGCGGCGAAGGTGATCGAGACGTAGGCGGGCGCGCTGCCGCACAGCACGGGCAGCGAACGCCGTCTGGCATGTTCCTGTTGCGCGTGGCTGAGGTTCAGGCTGTGCAGCCCGGGGCCGTTTTCCAGGAAGGCTTCGAGCAACACGATCAACTGGCCGCCGTCTTCCGCCCAATGGCGCGCCTCGGACAGCGTCAGCGGTACGTGATGGTCGCTGCAGCATTTGCCACAACCGGTGCAAGAAAAACGTGTGTCCATGCCAACCCCGTCTGTTCGGAAAGAGTGACGAAAACATGGCGTTTCGACACTGATGAACTGGACCGGAGCAGATTCCGTGCCAGCTCCCTTCAGCCGCCCAGCAGGTCGTGGGCGTCGAGCAGCCGGTAGGCCACCTGGGGGTTCTTTTCCAGGCCGCGACGGATAGCGGCCGGGATCGCTTGCCGCGTCTTGCGGCACAGTCCCGGCAGCGCGTCGAGGTGGATAGCGATGCCACGCATGCTGCGCACGGTGCCTGAGCCGGGCGTGACTTCGACACGCAGGCCAAGCTGGTCGAAGATGCGCTGCTGCAAGCGCCGCAGGTCGTCCAGGCTTTCCAGGTTCTCGAGTCGTTCGAGCAGGCGCTTTTCTTCATCGCGGGTCAGGCGCAGGATGCGCAGGTCGGCATCGGGGACCGCGTGCAGGCGTTCGCGCTCGCAGATGCAAGCGCCGGGTGGGCAGGGTTGGCGAGTGGCAGGGGCCATGGTCATGAGCGCAAGCATAGCCAGACTGCGGGGTATTTGCACTGGGGCTGTCGACATGCCGGGGCCTCGTCCATACTGGCGCAAATCCATCCGTTCCCAAGGCCTTACATGTCCAGAAGCCGGCTCGCCGTGCGCCATGGCGCACTGAGCATCCTCTTTGTATTGCTCGCCGCCTGCTCCAGCCAACGCAGCAACCAACCCCCGGCACCCTCGCCCGAACAGGTGCGTGCCAAGCTCGTGCAGCTGCTGCCCGCCAAGGTCACCGACCGCGAGGGCTGGGCTGCCGATATCGAAACGGCCCTGAACGTGCAGGGCGTCCCGGGCAGCGATGAAAACCTGTGCGCGGTGCTGGCCGTGGCCGAGCAGGAATCCACCTTCCAGGTCGACCCCAGCGTGCCGGGGCTGGGCAAGATCGCCCGCCAGGAAATCGACCGCCGCGCCGGCCGGGTGCATGTACCGGGCTTTCTCGTCGACGCTGCGCTGGGCATTCGCTCGGTCGACGGCAAGTCCTATGCGCAACGACTGGAGGCTGCGCGCTCGGAGAAACAGCTCAGCGAAATCTTCGACGACTTCACCGGCATGGTGCCCTTGGGCAGGCAGCTGTTCGGCACGTTCAACCCAGTCCGCACCGGCGGACCGATGCAGGTCAGCATCGACTTCGCCGAGAAGCACCGCGCGCGCTACCCCTACACCGTAGACGGTTCGATTCGCCGCGAAGTGTTCACCCGGCGCGGCGGCATGTATTTCGGCATTGCCCATCTGCTTGGCTATCCGGCCAGCTACGAACGTCCGTTGTACCGCTTCGCCGATTTCAACGCCGGCTGGTACGCAAGCCGCAACGCGGCGTTCCAGAATGCCGTGAACCAGTTGTCCGGCGGCCGTCTGGCGCTCGACGGCGACCTGATTCGCTACGACTCCAGCGCCGCCAGCAACACCGAGCTGGCGGTACGCAATCTTGGCAACCGCTTGAACATGAACGACCGCGACATTCGCCGTGCCCTCGAGGAAGGTGAAACCCTGGATTTCGAAAAGACCACGCTCTTCGAGCGTACCTTCGCCCTGGCCGACAAGGCTGCCGGCAAGCCGGTTCCGCGGGCAATCCTTCCGGGCATCAAACTGCAGAGCCCGAAGATCACCCGCAACCTGACCACGGCCTGGTTTGCCCAACGGGTGGACGAGCGCTACGCCCGCTGCATGCTGCGCGCCCGCTGAGGGCCCCGGGTTCGCTTAGTCGGCGCGCAGCAGCAGCGGCTCGGCCAGGCTGTAGCCAAAGCCGCGCAGGGTCTGCAGGGCTTCGGGGCAATCGAGCTGGGCCAGCTTGCGACGAAGGTTGCACACGTGTCGCTCGATCAGCGCCGTCTTCGGCGCCTGGCCTGCGCCCCACAATTGCTGCTCGATGGACTGCCGGCTGACCGCGCCAGGGTTGCTTGCCAGCATCGCCAGCAAGCGATGCTCGCTGACGGTCAGGCTCTGCTGGCGCTTGCCGCGTCCGACCATCAGCCGCGATGGCGACAACCACAGGCGTGAAGGCGGCAGGGCAGGGGCGCGCGGCCGCGCACGGGACAGTGCCTGCAGACGCGCCAGCACCTCGGCCGAGGCAACCGGCTGCGCCAGGCACGCATCGGCCCCGGCGCGCAGGGCGGCGATACGGGCCTGACGGTCGTCGCCGGCCAGCAGCACCATCAGCGCAGCGCTGCCCCGGTGCGCCAGGCAGTGCTCCAACGCGTCCTGGCCAGAGCGTTCCAGTGCCAGCACGATGAACCCATATTGGCCTGGCACAAGCGCCTGCGCCGCTGTGGCCGTATCGACCGTGTGCAGCGTTGTGGCGTGTTCCGCCAATGCGCGTTGCAGGGCGTTGTCGGGCGTGTCGCTGATATAGAGCAGGTTCATGTTCACACCAATGCCTTGCTTTGTCGGCACCACAGGGTCATCCGCGTGCCACCTTGTTCGCTGCTGCCCACTTCGAGGGTGAACCCATGCAGCTTGACCACCGCAGCAACGATCGACAGCCCGAGGCCGAAGCCGCTGTGCTGGCCGTCGGCTTCGCAACGATAAAAGCGTTGAAAGATCGCTTCGCGCTCCTCTGGTGCGATACCCGGTCCGCTGTCGCTGATTTCCAAACGTGTGGCGCCGTTTTCCGCCGTGGCGCCAAGCACCACCAGACCGTGCGCCGGAGTGAACTTGATGGCATTGCTGAGCAGGTTGCCCACGGCTTCGAACAGCAGCGCGCGATCGCCATGCAGCATCGGCAGCGTGTCGGGCACGTCCAGACGCAGATTGATGCCCTCGTCCTCGGCCAAAGGCAGATAGAAGTCGTGCAGTTCGTGCAGCAGCGGTTGCGGGTCGAAGGAAATGAAGCCGGAACGTCGGCGGTGGTCTTCGATTTCCGAGATGCGCAACAGCCCACGAAAACGCGCCATCAGCGTGTCGGCTTCAGCGATCACATCGTCCAGTTGCAACGCTTGGCGCGAATCCGCCGGCGCCTCCTGCTGGATGCGATACAACTGGGCGCGCAGGCGGGTCAGGGGGGTACGCAAGTCATGGGCAATGTTGTCGCAGACGCCCTTGACCTCGATCATCAGTTGCTCGATGCGTTCGAGCATCGCATTGACGATCGCCGCCAGCATGTCCAATTCGTCCCGGCGGTCCGAGAGCGGCAGGCGAGTGGTCAGATCACCGGCAACAATCGCATCGGCACGGGCCTCGATGGCGCGGATGCGCCGCAATGGCCTGCGTCGCAGCAGGTGCCAGCCGGCGATCCCGGGAATGATAGTCAGCGAAATCCCCCACAGCAGTGCGCGCAGAATGATGTGGGTCACCGCGAACAACGAACCGTTGTCGCGTACCAGCACTAGCCAGCGACCATCGAGCGTACGCATGGCCACCGCGTCGCAGCTGTTCTGCGGCATCTGCGGGTTGGCGCTGTCCACGCAGCTGTCCAGGTCGTGGATGCGACCGTCCAGCGGCAGGCCCCGCGGCACTTGCAGCAGCTGGCCGGACAACGGCCGCAGTTGCAGGTCGAACAGGCCATAGGCATCGAAGGTGCGATCATCGAATGCTTCGCTGGCAGCCAGCGCCTCGTTCAGCGCTTCACCGTGGAACCGCGAGAACAGATGTTGACGCTGCATCAGGGAGTGCCGCGCCAAGTCGGCGAGGTAGGTCGAGACCTCGTAGTACAACACCCCCATGAGGATGCTGCTCCAGGCCACGAACAGAAAGCTGTAGAGCGCCAGCAGCCGACTACTGGAAGAACGCCAGCCTTTAGACAGGTTCGGCAATGACATAGCCGGAGCCTCGCACGGTCTTGATCAACGGTGCGGTGCCCGGTGGGTCGATCTTCTTGCGCAAGCGGCCAATGTGCACGTCGATCAGGTTGGTGCCCGGATCGAAGTGATAACCCCAGACTTCTTCGAAGATCATCATGCGCGTCAGGATCTGCCCGGCATTGCGCATCAGAAATTCCAGCAACTTGTATTCGGTGGGCAGCAGGTTCAGCGCCTGTTCGCCACGGCGTGCTTCGCGGGTCATCAAATCCAGGGTCAGGTCGGCGACGCGCAGCGTGTTGTCGGCAGCGGCCACGGGGTTGTTGCGGCGCAGCAGCACCTCGACCCGAGCCGCCATCTCGTCCGAGGCGAACGGCTTGGTCAGGTAGTCATCGCCACCGGCACGCAGTCCGCGTACGCGCTCGTCGACATCCGACAACGCGCTGATCATCAGAATGGGCGTGCTCACGCCGATAGTGCGCAGGGTCGTCACGATGGCCAGGCCGTCCAGCTCGGGCAGCATGCGATCCAGGGTGATCACGTCGTAGTTGCCGCTCACCGCCTTGACCAGCCCTTCGCGGCCGTTGTCCACCCAGTCGACCTGCAGGCCATGGCTGCTCAGTTCCGCCACGATCTCCCTGGCGGTCACGGCATCGTCTTCGATGGTCAGTACGCGCGTCATGTTGGTCTCTACCCGATGATGTCTGCTGAGGATGGCGGCATTGTGACAACAATCCGCGCACGGCTCGTTGAAGTTTTTTTCATCTTGCGCCACCTCCTCCTTTCTGGGTAACCCCAAGGCAGTTCCGAGGCCGCAGGCCGACGGATAGCACGTTCGCTATGCAGGTTGCTAAAGCCTGGTTGTTTCCGGCCGATGCAACGGTCACAGCCTATGGGGACGCACTCGTCATGAACGCCTTGAACAACATCGCCAGCACCTTGAGCATTCGCCCGTCTGCCCCCATCAACACTGCCGCGCCGGCGCCCACGGCGGTCGCCGACAGCGAGGCGACGCAGACCGCTGCCGCGCCCGCCGCGACCGAGAAAGGCGCGCCGGCCGGTGGCGCTGGCGGCGCGGGCGCAGCCCAGGGCAGCAGTGGTACATCGGACACGATCAAGGCGCTGCAAAAGCAGATTGCCGAGTTGCAGAAGCAGCTTCAGGAACAGCAGCAGGAGATGGCCCGCATCCAGGCCAGCCAGCAAAGCGAAGAAAGCAAAGCGGCCTCCGTGGCCGCCATCCAGGCGCAGGTGGTCGCCACCTCTGCGGCGCTGCAGACCGCCACCGCTGGGCTGCTCCAGGCCATGCAGGAATCCGGCAGCAGCACCGCCGGGTCCATGGTCAGCACCACGGCGTGAAGTCCACCCCAGGCTACTTATAAACCCCTGGCCCATGAGCTAGGCTAGGGGCAGACATCACCGAGGAGCTCCCCAATGCTGGCGCCTGCCAAGCCTGTGCATGAAGAAGAGCGCGTACACGCCCTGCATGCGCTGAACATTCTCGACACTCGGCCCGAGGAGCGTTTCGACCGTCTTACCCGCCTGGCCAGGCGGCTGTTCGACGTGCCCATTGCCTTGGTCAGCCTGGTGGACAGCGACCGCCAGTGGTTCAAGTCGTGCCAGGGCATGGCCGCCACTGAAACGCCGCGAGATGTCTCGTTCTGCGCCCATGCCATCCTCAGCGACCAGATCCTCATGATCCCCGATGCCGGCAGCGACGAGCGTTTTCACGACAACCCGTTGGTGACCGGTGAACCCAGGATCCGCTTCTATGCCGGCTGCCCGCTGAAAGTGGGCAATGGCAGCAACGTCGGGACGTTGTGTCTGCTCGATACCCGGCCGCGAGTCCTCGACGCCGAGGAACGCGGCCTGCTGCTGGACCTGGCGAGCATGGCCGAGCGCGAGATCGCCGCCTTGCAGTTGGCCAGCATCGACGACCTCACCCAGCTGTCCAACCGGCGCGGGTTCGAAGCCCTCGCCGAGCATGCCCTGAGCATGTGCAGGCGCATGGGCACGCCGGCGTCGCTGCTGTTCTTCGACCTCGATCGCTTCAAGGTCATCAACGACACCTTTGGCCACGCCGAAGGCGACCGCGCCCTGGTCACGTTCGCCCAGGTATTGCGCAGAGTGCTCAGGGAAATGGACATCGTCGGAAGAATGGGCGGGGACGAATTCGTCGCGCTGCTGCTGGGCTCCAATGCCGCCGCAGGCGATGCGGTCATCGAGCGCCTGGGCCGAGCCCTGGCTGACGCCAACGCCGAGCTGCAAGGGCGCTATTCGATCACCTACAGCGTGGGTCGCATCGAGTACGACCCCGGGCGTCACGACAGCGTAAAGCGTCTGCTGGCCGATGCCGACGGCGCCATGTATGCCCGCAAGCAGGCCGCTCGGCGTTCGTGATCGGCGCGGTCAGTCCGCGGCCTGACGCATTTGCTTCTTCTGCGCCTTGTAGTCCATCGCCACCGCCGGCGGTGCACTGCTCTTGCCGGTTTCCACCCATTTGCGCAGGCGGCTGGCGTCGGCAAAGTGGGTGTACTTGCCGAAGGCATCGAGGATCACCATGGCCACCGGTCGACCTCCCATTCGCGTCACCAGCACCAGGCAGTGGCCGGCCATGTTGGTGAAGCCGGTCTTGGTGATCTTGATGTCCCAGTCGTCCTTGTTGATCAAGTGGTCGGTGTTGTGAAAGCCCAATGTATAGCTGGGTTTCTTGAACGCCACGGTCTTTTCCCGCGTGGTGCTCAGCTCGCTCAGCAGCGGATACTGCTGCGCCGCCACCAGCAGCTTGGTCAGGTCGCGTGCGGTCGAGACGTTGCTGGTCGACAGCCCGGTGGGCTCGACATAGCGGGTGTGGGTCATGCCCAACGAGCGAGCCTTGGCATTCATCGCCGCAATGAACGCACCGTAGCCACCCGGATAGTGATGCGCGAGGCTCGACGCCGCACGGTTCTCGGAAGACATCAAAGTAATGAGCAGCATGTCCCGACGATTCAGCTCGCTGCCGAGCTTGACCCGCGAAAACACACCCTTCATTTCCTTGTTCTGGCTGATGTCCACCGAAATCACTTCGCTCATGGACTGTTTGGCATCCAGCACCACCATGCCCGTCATCAATTTGGTCACCGACGCGATGGGCACCACATGGTCGGCGTTGTTCTCGTAGACCACTTTGTTGGTCTGCAGATCGATCAGTAGGGCACTGCCCGAGGCCAGGTGCAACTGCGATGGGTCACGCGGGATGGCGGCTTTTTCCGCCGCTTGCAGGTTCGGGGCGACGACGAAGGTGGTCAAGGCCAGCCACAGGCTGAAAAGAGATAGCGGGGTCTTCACGCGGAGCGCTCACTGAAAAAGAGGTAGATCGGGCTGATGATCGAGGCGGGGTCGAGAGTGTCGAATGTCACACATCGGAAGTATGGCAAAGCGCCTGCCGATTGTCGCGCTTGTCGGGATGCACCGCGTGAAGAAAAGCTCATCCAGCTCGATGTCCAATGAAAAGCCCCGCAAGGCGAGGCTTTGTCGGAAGCGCAATGACTCAGGCCAACTGAGGGTGCTGCGCCGCAGTGAGTGTGGCGTACGCTTGCTTGGCATGGGGCAGGGAGGGCAGGGGGCCGCTGATTGCCTCGCCGTCGCGCACTACGTACCAGCACGCCAGCAGGCCCAGATCGCGCAACTTTTCCGGGACTGCACTGCCGACTACCGACATGATTCTTAATACAGGCATGAGAGACCTCCGTGGTTCCTGCCGACCACCTTACGAAATCGACCCGCACCTTAGAAATCACCTTGCTCGATAGTCACCATCGACAATCCCTATCGCGCTCACACCGCGCGACTCACCAGCGCGGCGGGCCGTAGTAGACCGGCGGTGGCCCATAGTAGCCGCGCGGCGGCCCGTAGTAACCACGCGGCGGCGGTGGTGCCGCGTACACCGGGTAGGGCTGTGCATACACCGGCTGCGACTGGACATACACCGGCTGCTGTACATAGACAGGCTGTTGCACATACACCGGTGGCGGGCTTTGCACGTAAACCGGTTGCTGCTCCACATAGACCCGCTGCGGTGCATTGGATGTGACCACCGCACCGACCACGGCCGCACCCAGTACCGCGCCCAATATACCCGGCCCGGCGCCATGCCAGCCGCCGCCATGTGCCGAGGCCTGACTGGCCATCGCCAACGTGCCGACCAACAGCGCGATCTTGGGAAGTTGACGCATCATGATAGATTCCTCGTGTTTCGCACCCCTGGCGTCCGAACCTGCGATAGGTTCAGAGCATTTCGCCGGGGACACGACTATGACAAAAAATCAGTCGAAAGCGTCCCTGTCCATGGGTAAATTTTGTGTAAGGGCATGGCGTCGTCAGCCCGCTTTCATACGTCACACGCTGCCCGGAGGCCACCGATGTCCATTTCTCCCAACCGCGATACCATCCTGTGCATGTCCCTCGCCGCGCGTCCCGGAACGTTCGGGGTGCGCTTCCACAATCACCTGTACGACCAGTTGGGTCTCGACTACTACTACAAGGCCATGACCACACGCGACCTGCCAGCCGCCATCGGCGGCATGCGCGCCCTGGGCATCCGTGGCTGCGGCGTGTCGATGCCATTCAAGGAAGCCTGCATACCCCTGGTGGACGAGCTGGATGCGTCGGCAGCGGCCATCGAGTCGATCAATACCATCGTCAATGACAACGGTCACCTGAAGGCCTACAACACCGACTATCTGGCCATCCGCCAACTGCTCGACACGCACGGCGTCGATCCCGAAACCACCTTTGCCCTGCGTGGCAGCGGCGGGATGGCCAAGGCCGTGGCTTCCGCATTTCGCGACGCTGGTCTGCGCAATGGCTTGATCATCGCTCGCAACTACGAAACCGGCCGCGCGTTGGCCGACGCCTGCGGTTATCCCTGGCAGGCCGAGCTGGGCGATTCGCGCCCGCAACTGCTGGTCAATGTCACACCGATCGGCATGGCCGGCGGCGAGCAGGCCGACGAGCTGTCGTTTGAAACCGCCGCCATAGAAGCGGCGCAGCGGGTATTCGATGTGGTCGCGATGCCTTGGCAGACACCATTGATCAAGGCCGCGGGCGAACTGGGCAAACCGGTGATCACAGGCTTGGAAGTCATTGCCATCCAAGCCCTGGAACAGTTCGTGCTCTACACCGGTGTGCGTCCATCGGCCGAGCAACTGCGTCTGGCCACCGAGTACGCCCGCAACTGATCAGCGCGTCATTCCAGCCGCGACAAGCGCTCTTCGAGTACGGCGATGCGTGCCTCCAGCTCGTCGAGGCGGGTATCGTCAGGCCGCGAACCGCCGCGCTCGGGTGTCACAGCACGGGCGTTCATGATTGCGTCAATGGCAGCCGGATCGCCCAGGGCGTGGGAGTAACGATCTTCGCGCTGGCCTGCCTGGCGCGGCACATGCACCGCGAAACTGCGGCTGATCAATCGCTCGAGTTGATGCAAGATCTGCTCGCTGTCCTCGAAGTCGTGCAGGCGGGCACTGCGCGACAGCAGCTCGCCAACGGTCTGCGGTCCCCGCAGGAACATCAGGCCCATCAGGATGACCTGGGCGGGCACCAGCTCGAGTGCCTTGTCCAGCCGGTGTTCCCAGCGATCGGCACGGCTGCCCATCACCAGTCGGGTCATCTGCCGGCCTTCCAGAGCGCGCAGGCTCTGCCCGATCTGCCCCTGGGTGTACTGGCTCACTGGCTCGCGACTGGTCTTCTGGTTGCAGGCCAGTACCAGCGCATTGAGCGTCAGCGGATAGGTTTCCGGATTGCTGGCCTGCTTCTCGATCAGTGCGCCCAGCACGCGGATCTCGACGGCATCGAGCTGCAGTGGTTCGGAAGCGTTTGTTTCAACGTCGGTCATGGCGAAACCCCAAGCAATCATCGCAGGCAATCATAGACGGCCAGTATGCTATAAAAGCCGCGCGAAAAGACGTCTGCCCGGCTGCCCGCCGCCGCCCGTGGCGCGGCTATGCGCGCGACGGCACGTCATCACCCGGGCGGGCGCCAAATTTGGGGTTGCTGCGCGTCAAAACCGGCCTTAGACTGCCGCCCCTCTTGACCATGTGCCCTGTGGTGCTTGAAGAATTCTGCCTGCGTCGCTTCCGGCGTCGCGAGCTTCCTGTTTTGCCCTAGCGCATTATTCGTTTGCAGAGAAATCAATGACAAAGGAAAAGTTGCTGGCCATGCCGGCTGATGACTACATGAACGCCGAGCAACTGGCCTACTTCACCGAGCTGTTGCAGGCCATGAAGATCGAGACCCAAGAGCGTATCGAGCAAAGCCGTGTAGCCATTGAAAGCCTGGATACGCCGGCCGATCCCGCCGATGCCGCTTCCGTGGAAGAGGAGCGCCACTGGCTGGTCAATGTCATCGATCGCGACCAGCGCCTGCTGCCGCAATTGGAAATGGCCCTGGGCCGGATCAACGACGACAGCTTCGGCTGGTGCGACGACAGTGGCGAGCCGATCGGTCTCAAGCGTCTGCTGATCAGCCCCACCACTAAATACTGCATCGAGGCGCAAGAGCGACACGAGCAGATCGACAAGCATCAGCGTCAGGCATGATCACGCCCGCGCAGGCACCTCTTACGCCTGCGGATGCAATGCCACGTTGAGCTCATCGACGATGGGCGCCCATTCTGCGTCGCTGTGCAGCTCTTCTTTCAAGAAGTTGCGTTGCTGTTCACTCCAGAAGGGCGCATCTATCAGCTTGGTGTCTTGATCCAGCTGATGCTCGGCAATGAATTTCTGAATATCGGCCTCGTCGCTGGCCAGGCCCAGTTGATCGAAAAGGCCAGTAAGGCTTGGGTTCGGCAGATCCATGATGACTCCTCTGCGGCCGTTTCCAGCCATGATTGAAAGGTTACCCAGTATCTGAGGCGAGGCCCTCGCCAGAGTTCGCTTGCGATGCCGGATTTGTCTGCAGTACTGACGGACAGAAGCACTGGCCGGTGCCCCGTTTTCCGTCCAGGCCGCAGCCATGCAACAAACTTCTTGACCGCGGCGGGGTTCGATTCGGTACTATTCGCGGCAGATCACCGTCATGCGCATCATCGCTCGGATCATGTTGGTCGCCGGCTGCTCGATGCAGCTCCGGCGCCGCTCAGCCACACATGGCCAGGCCTGCCTTTTTCCTTCGCGGTCATCGGCAATTTTCCCTGCTGCAGGGTCGACGCTGCGCATCCCGGATCAAGGTTCGATCCTTTAGTCTTTCGTTAGCAGGTCGGTGGCAGTCATTGCACGTGCCGCCGACCGTTCGGCGCTCCCCGCGTCTTCAGGTTATTACCACGCGAACAGCGTTCGGTAGTCTGTGTTTCGATTTGAGGATTCTTCATTGGCAGTAAGTAATCTGGATATGCACGCACTGTTTGTGCTCGGCGACTTGCGTGCGAAGTTGGTCAAACTCTTTCAGTCGCGTTTCGTCTATGTCACCGAACAAAGCGCTGAAGGCATCTATATGGCCGAACTCGATACCGAGTCCGCACTGGTGGTCGATGACAAACCCAGGCTCGAACTCAAAGTAGGCGACCATTTTCGCGCCGCGGTCTTGCCCAGTCGCGAAGGTGGCAAGTTCGAACTCAAGTTTCGCGACATCAAGCTTACCGTTTACGGGCTCGGCGAGTATGCCTTCGTCAGCATGGCGCAGGGCGAGGGCATCGTGTTCAAGGAAGGCCAGACGGTGATGCTGGTATTCGCCGCCCACGAGCGCATCGAGGAAAACCTAGGCAAGACCTTGAAGGCGGCAACCGCCAAGGCGGCGAAGTGGCGCAAGGGTGAGTTGGCCTTCAAGGCCAGCGAGTAACGCCTCGGGGAACCTGCGCTACAGTAAGTTGACTTACCCAAGTCATCGACTGTTTACCGAGGAACCCCGCATGAAAGGACTACGTGCCTGGCTGGCCGCTTGTGGCGCCGGCTTCTGGCTATCGACTGCAGCCATCCCGGCTCACGCGCAGCCGGCGCCCATACACTTCGCCGATCTGAACTGGGAAAGCGGCAGCTTCATCACCGAACTGCTGCGCTACATCGTCGAGAAGGGCTACGAGCTGCCCACCGACACCCAGCCCGGCACGACCATCACTCTGGAAACGGCCCTGGCCAAGAACGACATCCAGGTCATTGCCGAAGAGTGGGCGGGGCGCAGCCCGGTATGGGTCAAGGCCGAAGCCGAGGGCAAGGTCATCGGTGTGGGCGATACCGTCAAGGGTGCCACCGAGGGCTGGTTCGTTCCCGAATACGTGGTCAAGGGTGACGCCGCCAAGGGCATCAAACCGCTCGCGCCAGAGCTGCGCAGCGTCGCCGACCTGGCGCGCTACAAGGACGTCTTCAAGGACCCGGAAAGTCCCGACAAGGGCCGCTTTCTCAATAGCCCGATCGGCTGGACGTCCGAAGTCGTCAACGCGCAGAAACTCAAGGCTTACAAGCTGACTGACGATTATGTCAATTTCCGTTCTGGCTCCGGCGCTGCGTTGGATGCCGAAATCGCGTCGTCGATCCGCCGCGGCAAACCGGTGCTCTTCTACTACTGGTCGCCGACGCCGCTGCTGGGGCGTTACAAGCTTATCCAGCTCGAAGAACCGCCTTTCGATGCCAAGGCCTGGGGCACTCTTACCGATGCCGACAACCCTGCGCCGCTGCCGAGCCGCTCTCTACCTTCCAAGCTGTCCATAGGGGTGTCGAAGGCGTTCCAGCAAGAGTATCCGCAGCTGGTCGATTTCTTCGCCAAGGTCGATCTTCCCATCGATCCCCTGAACAAGGCCCTGGCCGACATGAGCGAAGCCCGCACATCGCCTCGCCAGGCCAGCGAGGCGTTCATGAAAGATCATCCAGACGTGTGGAAGGCATGGCTACCTGAAGAGGTCGCCAGCAAGGTCAGCTCCAGCCTCAAGTAGTCAGTGACCACTGTCGCTGCGGTGGCTGCTGACTTCGGCAGGCACCGCTTCCCCCGCGGTACGCTTGCGGAACAGCGCGGCCCGAGCCAGCAGCAGCGTGGTCACTGGCACGGTGATCGACAGTAGAATCGGGATGAGCCAGGCATGCACCACTGGCCCGTGCTTGAGCCAGGAAAAGTACAGGATCGAAGCCAGCGCCACGCACCAGGCGCCCAATGTCGACGCCAGCGCGGGCGGGTGCATGCGTTGGAAGTAGTCCTTGAAGCGCAGCAGCCCCAAGGCGCCGGTGAAGGCGAACACGCTGCTGGCCAGCAGCAATACCGCTGTGGCCACCTCCACCCAGAACGGCAGTGTCTGTACCGAATTCATTCGATGACTTCTCCGCGCAGCAGGAATTTGGCCAGCGCAAACGAGCCCACGAAACCGAACAGGGCGATCAGCAGCGCTGCCTCGAAATAGGTGTCACTGGCGTAGCGTATACCCAGCACCAGCATGACCAGCATCGCCAGGATATACAGGTAATCCAGGGCCAGTACCCGATCCTGAGCCGACGGCCCCCGGAACAGTCTCACCAGGGTCAGCAACATGGCCAGGGCAAAGATGAACAGGCTCGCGACAATGGCATTGGACAGCAATGCGCTCATTGGAAAATCTCCATCAGCGGGCGTTCGTAGGTGTCTTTGAATTCCTTGATGAACTGCGCCTCGTCATCCAGATCCAGCACATGCATCAGCAGCACGCTGCGATCCAGCGCCAGCTCGGACCACACGGTGCCGGGAATGACGGTGGCGACGGCCGCCAGGGCGGCAAGGCCGTTGGCATTGTGCAACTGCAGCGGAATCTCGATGAAGGCCGAGCGGGGCGCGCGAACGTCCATTGTCCATACCCGCCAGAATACCTGCACGTTGGAAACCAGCACGCCGCCACCTACGCGCAGCAGCAGTCGCAGCATCACCATGGGCCGACGGATCCGTACCGCCTGAGGCCGCAAGGGCGACATCAGCAACGGCGCCAGCCACCCAAGCAGCGCGGCCAGCAACAGGTTCCCGGCGCTCAGGGACACATTGAGCAGCAGCCATAGTACGGCAAGGGCCATAGACAAAAGGGGGGCGGGGAACAGGCGGCTCATGGTTCACCCTCCAGGCTGGCAGCAGTCGGGCTGGGTATTGGCTGAGCGCCCAGCACGGTCATCACGTATTGCTTGGGATCGTCGAGCATCGCCGCCGTGTCCGCCGTGTACCGCAACAGTGGCTCGGCGCGCATCGCCAACACGACGCAAAGCCCCAGCAAGACCATGATCGGCACGCATTCGTTGAGCCGCAGCAACGGCGAAGGCCGCTCGTGGGGCGTCCAGAAGCGCTGCATGCCGACCCGCGCCAGCGCGATCAACGAGGCGAGTCCGGAAAGGATCAGCAACGCCAGATAGGCCCATGCTGTCGCGCTCAAGGTCTGCTCGCTGGCCACACCCAGACCCTGCGGGTTGAACAGTGCGGAAATCAGGTTCAGCTTGCCGATGAACCCGGAAAGGGGTGGCATGCCGATGATCAGCAGTGCGCAGGCAATGAAGCTCAAACCCAGGAAGGCCATGGTCCATGGGATCACCTGACCCACCACGGCTTTCTGCTCGTCGTCCAGGTTGATGCCCTTGGGTGGATGCAAGGCCTCGACTGCTGCTGGCAGCGGGTCGGCATCGTACTCCAGCGGGATTTCGTTGGCCGAACGCGAGCGCTCGATCAACTCGGCCAGCAGGAACAGGGCGCTGAGCGCCAATGTCGAGCTGACCAGATAGAACAGCGCAGCGCCGATCAGTCCACTCTGCCCGAAACCGATGGCCGCCAGCAGGATACCGGCCGACACCATGATGCTCAGGCTGGCCATGCGCTCCAGGCGCTGCGCGGCAACGATGCACACTGCGGCCACGGCGATGGTCGCCAGCCCACCGTAGATCAACCACTGGCCACCGAAGTGCGCCGAGGCCCCGGCCTGTCCGGAGAACAACAGTGTCCACAGCCGCAGCAGGGTGTAGAAACCCACTTTGGTCATGATCGCAAAGAGGGCCGCAACCGGGGCACTGGCGGCGGAATAGGCCGGCACCAGCCAGAAATTCAACGGCCACATGCCGGCCTTGGCCAGGAAGGCCGTCGCCAGAATGGCCGCACCGGCATGCAGCAAGCCGCGATCCGCCTCGGGCACCAGCGGAATCTTCAACGCCAGGTCAGCCATGTTCAGGGTGCCGGTGACGCCGTAGATCATCGCCGCGCCGATCAGGAACAGCGACGAGGCAAGCAGGTTGATGGCGATGTAGTGCAGCCCTGCCGATACTCGGGCTCTGCCGGAGCCGTGCAGCATCAGGCCGTAGGACGCGGCCAGGAGCACTTCGAAGAACACGAACAGATTGAACAGGTCAGCCGTCAGGAACGCTCCGTAGAGCCCCATCAGCTGAATCTGGAACAACGCATGGAAGCTGGCGCCGGCCCGATCCCAGCGCGCCATGGCGAACAGCAGGGCGCAGACCCCGACGATGCCCGTCAGCACCAGCATCAATGCCGAGAGCCTGTCCACCACCAGCACGATACCGAATGGCACCTGCCAGTTGCCGGGCAGGTACACGCCAATCGAACTGGCCTGGCCTTGATCCTGCACCCACCACATCAGGTAACAGGCGATTGCCAGTCCCAGCATGCTGGAAATGACGTTGATCCGCGCTTTCAGCGGACGGTGTTTTTCTCCGAGCAGCATCATCACTGCTGCCGTGAACAACGGCAGCACGATGGGCGCGACGATCAGATGGGGCATCCAGCTCATTCCTTGGGCTCCCGGCCGTCTACGTGGTCAGTGCCGGTGAGGCCCCGCGATGCCAGCAACACCACCAGGAACAACGCAGTCATCGCAAAACTGATGACGATGGCCGTCAGCACCAGTGCCTGGGGCAGGGGGTCGGTGTAGTTGAGTAGGTCCTGCGGCACACCTTCCTTGATGATCGGCTCCTTGCCGATGAACAGGCTGCCCATGCTGAAGATGAATAGGTTCACCCCGTAGGACAACAGGCAAAGGCCCATGACCACCTGGAACGTCCGCGGACGCAGGATCAACCAGACACCTGACGCAGCCAGGACGCCGATCGCGATTGCAATCACTTCTTCCATCAGACGGCTCCTTTGGGGGCGATGCCCTTGGGCAGGCTCGACGGGCGATGACCGCGCACCGACTGGTGGCCCAGGGCGGTCAGGATCAGCAGGGTCGAACCCACTACCACGGTGAATACACCAATGTCGAAAAACAGCGCGCTGGCCACGTGCAAGTCACCCAGCAGCGGCAAGTGCAGGTGCGCGGTGTGCGTCGTCAGGAATGGATAGCCCAGTGCAATAGCACCCAATCCGGTGACGGTCGCGAACAGCAGCCCGGTACCCATCCAGCGCAAGGGACGCAGTCGCATCTGGGCCTCGACCCACTGCGTGCCTGCCACCATGTACTGCAGGATGAACGCCACCGACAGCACCAGGCCGGCGACGAAGCCCCCACCCGGTTGATTGTGTCCGCGCATGAACAGGTACATCGACACGATCACGGCCACCGGCAGCAACAGGCGGACCAGAACCGCTGGAACCATCATGAAACCCAGCGCCGTATCGTCCGCGCCACGTGGGTTGATGAGGTCGGTAACCACGTCGGGTGCCAACGAGCGCTGCTGCGCAGGCAACTGCATGCTCTCCTTGGGTGGGCGGAAGCGTCGCAGCAGGGCGAACACGGTCAGTGCCACGGCGGCAAGGACCGTGATCTCGCCCAGGGTGTCGAAACCGCGGAAATCCACCAGCATGACGTTGACCACGTTGGTCCCGCCGCCCTGGGGCAGGGCACGGCTCAGGTAGAACTCGGAAATGAAGTTGGGTGTTGCACGGGTGAGCATCGAATAGGACAACAGCGCCATGCCGCCGCCCACGACCAGGGCCAGCACCAGATCGCGCAGGCGCCGCAGCTTGGCGCGGTCGAGAGTGGCTCGTGACGGTGCGACTTCCTCGATCCGCCGAGGCAGCCAGCGCAGGCCCAGCAATATCAATACCGTGGTGACCACTTCCACCACCAACTGAGTGAGCGCCAGATCAGGCGCCGAGAACCAGACGAAGGTGACGCAGGTCATCAGCCCGCACACGCTGACCATGGTCAGCGCAGCCAACCGGTGGTATTTCGCCTGCCAGGCGGCGCCCAGCGCACAGGCAATGGCAATCATCCAGAGAATCACGAACACGCCCGAACCTGGAATTTTCGGTCGATCACCCCAGCTCAGGCCGCTGTAGAGCATCGGCGCCATCCCCGCCAGTACGGCGACCAGCACCAGCATGAACAACTGCGCCTGCAGGCGTCGGGTAGTCAACAGCAGCTCCGCCCTTCGCGCCAGCCGCATCATCACCACCTGCGAACGCTCGAACAGGCGCTTGCCATTGAAGCGTTCGATCACTGGCGGATAACGCAGGCGACCGTGACGGAACTGATTGCGCAACAGTACGTAGAGCAGCACCCCCGCGCCCATTGCGATCAGGCTCATGACCATCGGCGCGTTCCAGCCATGCCAGATAGCCAGGCTGTATTCGGGCAGCTCGCCGCCCACTACCGGCAATGCTGCGGCAGCAAGGAACGGCGCCACCGATTGCGCGGGAAAGATGCCGACCACCAGGCAGGTCAGCACGAGCAACTCAACCGGCGCACGCATCCAGCGCGGTGGTTCGTGGGGCACATGGGGTAGATCGGTCGCTTTCGGACCGAAGAATACGTCCACCGTGAAGCGCAATGAATAGGCGACGCTGAAGATACCGGCGAGCGTCGCCACCACGGGCAGAGCGATCTCGACCCAGGCGGTGGAGCTTATGAACACCGTTTCGGCGAAGAACATTTCCTTGGACAGGAAGCCGTTCATCAACGGCACACCGGCCATGGATGCGCTTGCGACCATGGCCAGCGTGGCCGTGAACGGAATCAGACGGAATAGCCCGCTCAGGCGACGTATGTCCCGGGTGCCGCTCTCATGGTCGATGATGCCCGCTGCCATGAACAGCGAAGCCTTGAACGTCGCATGATTGAGAATGTGGAACACCGCCGCCACGGCTGCCAGCGGGCTGTTGAGCCCCAGCAGCAGGGTGATCAGGCCCAGGTGGCTGATCGTCGAGTAGGCAAGCAGGCCCTTCAGGTCGTTCTGGAACATCGCCGCATAGGCACCCAGCACGAGGGTACATGCTCCCGCTCCACTCACTATCCAGAACCATTGCTCGCTGCCCGAAAGCGATGGCCACAACCGCGCCAGCAGAAACACCCCGGCCTTGACCATGGTTGCCGAGTGCAGATAAGCGGAAACCGGTGTAGGCGCGGCCATCGCATGGGGTAGCCAGAAATGGAATGGAAACTGTGCGCTCTTGGTAAGCGCACCCAGCAGGACCAGGGTCAGCATGACCGGATACAGACCGTGCGCGCGGATGACGTCGCCCGCCACGAGCACCTTGTCCAGGTCGTAGCTGCCGACGATATGACCCAGCAGCAGTACGCCGGCCAGCAGGCACAGGCCACCTGCGCCGGTCACCATGAGCGCCATGTAGGCGCCGCGGCGTGCATCGGCGCGATGATGCCAGTAACCGATCAGAAGAAAGGAGAACAGGCTGGTCAATTCCCAGAAGAACACCATCTGGATCAGGTTGCCGGAGATCACCAGGCCGAGCATGGCGCCCATGAAGGCCAGGAAAAAGGCGAAGAAGCGTGGTACTGGATCTTGCGGCGACATGTAGTAGCGCGCATAGAGCGCGACCAGCGTGCCGATGCCCAGCACCAGCAGGGAAAAGAGCCAGGCGAAGCCGTCCAGGCGCAGCACCAGGTTGAGCCCGAGACTGGGCAGCCAGAGGAATTCCTCGCGTATCACACCGCCGTTGGCGATTTGCGGATACAGCATGGCTACCTGTACCGTGCCGACCAAGGCTACCAGTCCAGCCAGAAGCGATTCGGCGTTGCGCGCGTTGTGCGGCAGAATGGCTGCCACGCAACTGCCTACGAAGGGCAGAAGCAATAGTACTATCAAGGACATAGGCTTCTAATCTGCAGGAATATTGAAAACGATCATACGGGCTCACAGGGTGATCACCAACCCGCAAGCTGTGGCAGAATCGTACAGGCATGCTGTAACGACTTGTTTTTTTATGACAAATTTTTACCACCGTTAGCTCCGCCACAATTGCGTCGATCAGCGGGACTACTCACAGCGAGCGCGAAACCCTTTGGTCAAAGACCCCAGTTCCAAAGCTTCGGTGCTTCAGCATGTCAGCCATAACGTGCGGCGCTTGCGTCAGGCCGCTGGACTTTCCCAAGCGGCTCTCGCGGAACAGTCCGGTGTCAGTCGCCGCATGCTGGTGGCCATCGAAGCCGGCGACAACAACGTCAGCCTGACCACTCTGGATCGCGTCGCGCAAGCGCTGGAGGTTGCCTTCAGCGACCTCATCCAGCCTGGCGAGAATCGCGACCCCAGCCGTATCAACGAACTGGCGTGGGTCGGCACCTTGCCGGGCAGCAGGGCTGTACTCCTGGCCAGTACGGTGGCCAGCAAGGAGGTAGAACTCTGGGAATGGCTGCTGCAGCCCGGCGAATCCTATGCATCGGAGGCGGACGCCGAAGGTTGGAGCGAGCAGATCTACGTCTGCGAGGGACGCCTCACCATCATATTGGCGGGCCGCACCCGCGAACTCGCGGCCGGCGAGTTTTTCGTCTACCCGAGCAATCAGCCCTACGCGTACCGCAACGACAGCGAAACGGCTGTCCGCTTCGTACGTAACGTCGTCATCTGAACTCCTCCAGGCTGCAAGGTGGCCGCAACGCCGTCGAGCAGGTGCGAAGCGTCCTTTCTCGAGGTTGCCCCGCGCTGCTGCCTTCGCCATTATCCGTCCACACGATCTGCCTCCAACATCTGCCTAAAAGATCCAGCACCCGAACCGGAGCCCGAATGAGCCTGACACCTTCCGCCCGCTTTCCCGTTGCCGAGCGCTTGCGCGACATGCGCGCGCTCATGCTCCGCGAGGGCATAGATGCCTTGCTGATACCTTCGGCGGACCCGCATCTATCCGAATATCTGCCGGAGCACTGGCAGGCCCGCCAATGGTTGTCCGGGTTCCAGGGCTCGGTCGGAACCCTGATCGTGACCGCCGAGTTCGCCGGTCTCTGGGCCGACAGCCGCTACTGGGAGCAGGCACGGGTCGAACTCGTCGACAGCGGCATCGAATTGGTCAAGCTGATCGCCGGGCAACCGGGCCCACTGGATTGGCTGGGTACTCAGGTGCGCGCAGGCGGCACGGTTGCAGTCGACGGCGCGGTCATGGCAATCGCCGCCGCACGGCAGTTGCGAGAAAAGCTCCAGCAGACAGGTGCGTCACTGCGTACCGATACCGACCTTTTCGCTCAGGTCTGGCTCGATCGCCCGGCATTGCCTGCGCAATCGATCTACGCACATGCCGCACCCTACGCTGTGCGCGAGCGCGGCGAAAAACTGAAGACGCTGCGCGAGCAGATCCAGGCGCATGGCGCCCATTGGCACTTGTTGGCAACCCTTGACGACATCGCCTGGCTGTTTGACCTGCGCGGGTCGGACGTACCCTATAACCCGGTATTCGTCGCATTCGCCTTGATCGGCGAGCGCTCGGCCACGCTGTTCACTGCGCTGTCCAGGGTCGATAGCAGCGTGCGCGACAGCCTGGAGCAGGACGGCATCGAGGTTCGCGACTACACCGACATCGCATCGGCGCTGGCCGCTGTGCCGGTAGACGAAAAGCTGTTGCTCGACCCGGCCCGCGTCACCGTTGGCATCATCGAAAACCTCGGGACGGGTGTGGCCCTGGTAGAAGCACTCAATCCAACCACCCTGAGCAAATCGCGCAAGACCGAACCCGAAGCGGAACATATCCGCCATGCCATGGAGCAGGACGGGGCGGCACTGTGCGAGTTCTTCGCATGGCTGGAAGGTGCCTGGGGCCGCGAACGTATAACCGAATTGACCATCGACGAGCGGCTGACGGCTGCGCGCGCGCGTCGACCCAACTTCGTCTCGCTCAGCTTCTCGACCATCGCGGCGTTCAACGCCAACGGTGCAATGCCGCATTACCGCGCCACCGAACAGGCTCATTCCGTGATCGAGGGTGACGGTCTGCTGTTGATCGACTCCGGTGGCCAGTATCTAGGTGGCACTACCGACATAACCCGGATGATTCCGGTCGGTGCGCCCACGGCACAACAGCGGGCGGATTGCACCAGGGTGCTG